>NZ_JBCFYX010000001.1:0-1160157 GCF_038593535.1 Isoptericola sp. F-RaC21
CGCTGGCCCGCCTGCTTCGGGCACCCCGCCGGCCCGCGTGCTCCGGGCAGGCGCCCGCCCAGGACGCGCGTTGCTGCCCCGAGGCGACACTCCGGCCCGTTCTGTGCACTGCGAGCGACGCGGCTGCACGCGCTTCACAGCGCGCTCAGCACCGCGCGAGAGCCTGCGCGAGCTCTTGCAGACCGAGCTGCTTCCCCGCTCGGCGATCTCCGTACCCCCTCCCGGTGGTGGCGCGTGCTCGCTCGGGGCTCCCGGGCGAGCACGCAGCGGTCTTCGCAGCGTCTTCACAGCCGGTCGCAGTCGGCTTCTTCGTGCTCCTGACCAGGGAGGACGTCGGAGCGCTGCGCGGTCGGCGGGGAGGTGCTGTGCAACGGCGGCCTAGTGAGCGCAGACTCATTTGACATGGCGACCACGATCGGGCGAGACTTCACTGAATGGAAGCCCACTTTCGGTGGGTGGAATCGCCCGAAGGAGGATCGCTCGATGACGAGTGCTGGTCTCGAGGCATTCAACGCCGCGGACGCCGAGAGCGCGAGGGCTCAGGTGCTGACCTGTGCAGCGGTCGTCCGCTGGGCCGACGCGGTCGTCGCGGGTCGCCCGTACCCGGACGTCGAGGCCGTTCTCGCGGCTGCCCGGACGGAGGCCTCGCCATGGAGCGAGGAGGAGATCGACGCCGCCCTGGCGCGCCACCCGCGCATCGGCGAGCGCGCGGCAGGGGACGACGCCGACGCGGCGCACTCGCGGCGCGAGCAGGCCGGGCTCGGTGACCTCAGCGGATCGGTCGAGGAGCGTCTGCGCGCGGGCAACCGTGCGTACGAGGAGCGGTTCGGCCACGTCTTCCTCATCCGCGCCGCAGGACGCACCGCCGAGGAGATCCTGGCGTCGCTCGAGGAGCGCCTCGGCAACGACGCCGCCACCGAGCGGCGTATCGCCGGCCAGCAGCTGCGGGAGATCGCCGTGCTCCGGCTGGAAGGAGAGCTCTCATGACCTCGCACATCACCACCCACGTGCTCGACGCCGTCTCCGGGCTGCCGGCGGCCGGCGTCGCCGTGTCGTTGTGGAGCGTCGGCGCCGACACCGCGCAGCGGCTGGCCGACGCCACCACGGACGCCGACGGCCGGGTGAAGGACCTCGGGCCGGAGGCGCTCGACCCGGGGACCTATCGCGTGACCTTTGCGACGGGTGACTACTTCGCGGCGCAGGGGGTCGCGACGTTCTACCCGTCGATCACCATCGACTTCACCGTCGAGGCCGGGCGCGACCACTACCACGTGCCCTGCCTGCTCAGCCCGTTCGCGTACTCCACGTACCGCGGGAGCTGACGGGTCGCCAGACCCGCATCACCGACCGCGGCAGAGGCGCCGCGGTCTGCGTCATCGTCATCGGAGACGTATGGGGGCCGCCCTCGGGGCGGTCCCGGACAACGCACCAACAGATGAAGGAGTCAGCAATGACCGCCACCGCCACCGACGCCCAGGTCTCGACGGGCACGATCGTGCTGGGCGACAACCAGTACGGCAAGGCCGAGGTCCGCGTCATGAAGGTCGACCGCGACCAGGCGCGCCACCGGATCACCGAGCTCTCGGTGACCTCGCAGCTCCGCGGCGACTTCTCCGCCGCCCACATCGACGGCGACCAGGGCCGCGTGGTCCCGACGGACACGCAGAAGAACACCGTGTTCGCGCTCGCCAAGGACGGCATCCCTTCGCCGGAGGAGTTCGCGCTCCGCCTCGGCGAGCACTTCCTGTCGAGCTTCGACTGGATCGAGGGTGGCCGCTGGGAGGCCAAGGAGTACACCTGGGAGCACATCCCGTCCTCCCTGACCAGCCACGTGACGGACGGCGAGCACGACCACGCGTTCGTCAAGGGCGGCACCGAGACGCGCACCACCATCGTCCAGCGCGACGGCGACGAGGTCTTCGTCGTCTCCGGCCTGGAGGACCTCAAGGTCCTCAAGTCCACCGGCTCGGAGTTCCACGGCTTCCCGAAGGACCGCTACACGACCCTGCAGGAGACCACCGACCGCATCCTGGCGACCTCGGTGACCGCCCGCTGGCGCTACACCTCGCTGGACATCGACTTCAACGCGGTCTACGACGACGTGCGTCGCATCCTGCTCGAGACCTTTGCCGACGTGCACTCGCTCGCGCTGCAGCAGACCCTCTACCAGATGGGCAAGCGGGTGCTCGAGGCGCACCCGGAGATCGGGGAGATCAAGTTCTCGATGCCCAACCTGCACCACTTCGTCGTGGACTTCGAGCCCTTCGGCCTGGAGAACCCGAACGAGGTGTTCTACGTCGCCGACCGGCCGTACGGGAAGATCGAGGCGGAGGTGAAGCGGGAGGGCGCGGACACCGAGCCGCGCGCGTGGGCGACCGTCACGGGGTTCTGCTGATCAGCGTGGCTCCGTGGAGTCGGTTCGAAGGAGCATCGACATGAGCACGACGACCATCGAGGCGGCCAGCGCGACCGGCGCGCCGCAGGGCGGTCGACCGGAGGACGAGCGGTACCCGCTCGGCAAGACCTTCCTCTACGGCCTGCAGCACATCATGACGATGTACGGCGGCGTGATCGCGCCGCCGATCATCGTCGGGCAGGCGGCGGGGCTGACGGGGGCGGAGATCGGCGTCCTCGTCTCGGCCGCGTTGCTCGTCAGCGGCCTGGCCACCGCGCTCCAGACGCTCGGTATCCGCTTCTTCGGCTCGCAGCTCCCGCTGGTGCAGGGCATCTCGTTCGCCACCGTGTCCACGATGGTCGCGGTGGCGAGCGGGGACGGCGGGCTCCCCGCCGTCTTCGGCGCCATCATCGTCGCCGCCGTGATCGGCCTGGCGATCAGCCCGTTCTTCGCGCAGGTCGTGCGGTTCTTCCCGCCGGTCGTGACGGGCACGATCATCACGATCATCGGCGTCTCGCTGCTGCCGACGGCCGCCGGCTGGATGATGGGCGGCGACGAGGAGGCGGCGGACTGGGGCTCGGTGCCCAACATCGCGCTCGCGCTGGGCACGCTCGTCGTGGTGCTCGTGCTCAGCCGCTTCCTGCAGGGCACGATCTCGCGACTGTCGATCCTGTTCGGGATCATCATCGGGACGGTGGTGGCCGTGCCGCTCGGGCTCGCCGACTTCTCGGGGGTGGGCGAGGGGGCGGCGTTCGCGCTGCCGACGCCGTTCGCGTTCGGCGCCCCGGTGTTCGAGATCGGCGCGATCATCTCGATGACGATCGTCATCCTCGTCATCATGACGGAGACGACGGCCGACCTCATCGCCATCGGCGAGGTGCTCGACACCAAGGTCGACGCGAAGCGCGTGGGCGACGGGCTGCGGGCCGACATGGCCGCCACGCTGGTCGCGCCGTTCCTCAACTCGTTCCCGGCGTCGGCGTTCGCGCAGAACGTCGGCCTGGTGGCGATCACCGGGATCCGCTCCCGGTTCGCCGTCGCGGCCGGCGGCGCGGTGCTGTTCGTGCTGGGGCTGTTCCCGGTGCTGGGACAGGTCGTCGCGGCGATCCCGTCGCCCGTGCTGGGCGGCGCCGGCATCGTGCTGTTCGGGTCGGTCGCGGTGTCGGGGATCCGCACGCTGTCGCGCGTCGAGTACGAGGGCAACCTCAACCTCACGCTCGTGGCGGTCGCCCTGGGCTTCGGCATCATCCCGATCGCCGTGCCCGACTTCTACGACCAGTTCCCGACCTGGGTGGGCATGATCTTCCACTCCGGGATCGCGGCCGCGGCCGTCGTCGCCGTCCTGCTCAACCTCGTGTTCAACGAGATCCGCTGGGGGCGGCGCAGCAAGGACCCGTCGGTCTTCACCGCCGGCTCCTCGGCGCGCCTCGTCGTCACGGAGGAGCAGGAGCAGCGCCGGGCGGAGTACTTCGCGCGGCTGGACGCCGAGCGTCAGGAGGAGCGCCGTCGCGCCCGCCTCAACGCGGACGTCCGGGCGCGGGTGCGCCACGGCCACGGTCGCCGGTCGGGCTGCGTGTCGGCGATCGACCTGGACGCCGACGGCGTGCCGGACGTGCTGCAGATCCGCGAGGGGGCGCGCGCCGCGGTCGCCGAGCGGTCCGCGTCCCGCGAGCCGGCCGAGCTGGTGCACGCCGGCAGCGCCGACCCGAGGGACGGGTGACGACCGTGGCCGCCCCGGCACGACGCAGGGCGCGAGGCGGGAACCCCGCCTCGCGCCCCGCGCCGGGCCTCCGGGCGCCGTCAGGCGGCGAGCAGCTCCTTCGAGATGGTGTCGGCCACCTCGTGCAGCAGGGGGAGCGCGGCCTCGCCGAACTCGTAGGTGACGCGGGCCGCGGGCCCGGACACCGAGAGGGCGGTCGGGGTGGGCGCGTCCTTCACCGGGACGGCGAAGCATCGCACGCCGATCTCCTGCTCGCCGTCGTCGACGGCGTAGCCCTGCTCGCGGATGGTGCCGATCTCCGTCAGGAGGTCGTCGACGTCCGTGATCGACAGGTCGGTCGCGGGCGGCATCCCGACCCGCCCGACGATGTCGCGGATCGTCTGGTCCGGCAGGTCGGCGAGCACCATCTTGCCCACGCCGGTGCAGTGCGTGTAGACGCGCCGTCCCACCTCGGTGAACATCCGCATCGAGTGGGACGAGGAGGCCTGGGCGACGTACACCACCATGTCGCGGTCGATCATCGCGAGGTTGGCGCTCTCGCCGAGCTCACGGGCCAGCCGCTCCAGGTGGGGGCGGGCGCTGGCGCCGAGCTGGCGTCCCGCGCTCTCGCCCAGCCGGATGAGGCGGGGGCCGAGCGTGTACCGGCGGTTGGGGAGCTGGCGCGCGTAGCCGCGGCCCACCAGGGTCCGCATGAGGCGGTGGATCGTCGGGAGCGGCAGGCCCGCGGCGGCCGCGAGCTCGCTCAGCGCGGCGTCGCCGCCGAGGTCGGTCATGATCTCGAGCAGGTCGATCGCCCGGTCCACCGACTGGACTCCGGTGCCGTTCGCCATGGTGGTCCCCTTCGCAAAGTCTCCTGAACCGATCGGTTCTAGAAACCATACTTCCACATCTCGAAACTTCATGTCATCAGCACCCCGAAAGGAAACCCAGGCCATGGCGATGCCCAGCCCCAGCTACACGATCACCCTCCGCGTCGAGGCGCCGGCCTCGCAGCGCGCGACGAGCGAGATCGTCCACGAGATCGCCACGGCCGGCGGCTCGGTGATGGGCGTCGACATCGCCCAGTCGCACGCCGACAGCATCGTCGTCGACGTCACCTGCGACACGGTCGACGCCGAGCACGGCGAGCGCATCGTCGCGGCGCTCGACGCGCTCGACGGCGTGCGCGTGCTGAAGATGTCGGACTCGACGTTCCTCATGCACCTCGGCGGCAAGATCTCCGTCACCCCGAAGGTGCCGCTCAAGACGCGCCGGGACCTGTCGCGCGCCTACACGCCCGGCGTCGCCCGCGTCTGCCTCGCGATCGCGGACCGCCCGGAGGACGCGCGCCGCCTCACCATCAAGCGCAACACGGTCGCGGTGGTCACCGACGGCACCGCCGTCCTCGGCCTCGGCGACATCGGCCCCGAGGCCGCGATGCCGGTCATGGAGGGCAAGGCGGCGCTGTTCAAGCAGTTCGCCGACGTCGACGCGTGGCCGATCGCCCTCGACACCACGGACACCGAGGAGATCATCCGCACCGTCAAGGCGATCGCGCCCGGGTTCGGCGGCGTCAACCTCGAGGACATCTCCGCGCCCCGCTGCTTCGAGATCGAGAAGCGCCTGCGCGACGAGCTGGACATCCCCGTCTTCCACGACGACCAGCACGGCACCGCCATCGTGGTGCTCGCGGCGCTCATCAACGCGCTCAAGGTCGTGAACAAGAAGATCGAGGACGTCCGCATCGCGGTCTCCGGCGTCGGCGCGGCGGGGTCGGCGATCATCCGCCTGCTGCTCGCCCAGGGCGCGAAGGACATCATCGGCTTCGACCGGCACGGCGCCCTCACGCCCGAGTCGGCGGGCAGCGACGAGAACCGCACGTGGATCGTCGAGAACACCAACCCGTCCGGGTTCACCGGCACCCTCAAGGAGGGCCTCGTCGGGGCCGACGTCTTCGTGGGGGTCTCGGCCGGCAACATCCTCACGGGGGCGGACGTCGCGACGATGAACGACGGCGCGATCGTCTTCGCGCTCGCGAACCCGACGCCCGAGGTCGACCCGATCGCCGCCGGCGAGACGGCCGCCGTCGTGGCGACCGGCCGCAGCGACTACCCGAACCAGATCAACAACGTGCTGGCCTTCCCCGGGCTGTTCCGCGGCCTGCTCGACGCGGGCGCCACGCAGATCACCGACGAGATGCTGCGCGTGGCCGCCGTGGCGATCTCGTCGGTGGTGAGCGAGGACGAGCTCAACTCCGCCTTCATCATCCCCGGCGTGTTCGACAGCCGCGTCGCCGAGGCCGTCGCGGACGCCGTCCGGGCCGAGGGGCTCAAGGAGGTCCCGGTCGCGGAGCACCGCGCCGACGACGCCGAGCACCTGGCCCAGCACCTGGGGCGCGCCCTGCACGCGGAGAGCGCGGCGGTGGCCCGATGAAGGCCTCGCTCGACCAGGCGGCGCTCGACGACGTCGAGCGCCGGCTCGCCGCGCACGACGCCCACCTCGAGCGCGCCTATCCCGGCGACGACGGCACGCGGCAGCCCGTGCACACCGTGTACGTGCCGGCGCACCGCTACGCGGCGGGGCTCGCGCGGGACTGGGGCGACCAGGCCCGTGCGGCCGTCGAGGCGCAGGGCACGGACGCGCTGCTGGACGCCGTGGGCGTCCGCGCCGACCTGCGCGACGCCGTCGCCGCCCAGGTGGAGCGCAAGCTGGCCACCGAGCCGATCGAGGACCTGCGCATCGACCTCGAGGACGGGTACGGCACGCACCCGGACGCCGAGGAGGACGAGGTGACGGCCGCCGCGGCCGGCGCGCTGCGCGCCGAGCTGGACGCCGGGGGAGCGACCCCGTTCGTCGGCATCCGGTTCAAGTGCTTCGAGCGGCCCACGAGGGCCCGCGGCCTGCGCACGCTGGACGTGTTCGTCAGCACGCTCGCCGCGTCGGGGGACCTCCCCGACGGGCTCGTGCTCACCCTGCCGAAGGTGACCGGCGTCGTGCAGGTCGAGGCGATGGTCGCCGTGTGCGAGCGGCTGGAGGAGGCGAACGGCCTGCCGGCCGGGCGCCTGCGCTTCGAGGTGCAGGTCGAGACGCCGCAGTCGATCCTCGACTCAGCGGGCACGGCGACCGTGGCGCGGATGATCCACGCGGGGGCAGGGCGGGTCAGCGGCCTGCACTACGGCACCTACGACTACTCGGCGTCGCTCGGCATCGCGGCGGCGTACCAGTCCATGGAGCACCCGGCGGCGGACCTCGCCAAGGAGGTCATGCAGCTCGCGGCCGCCGGCACCGGCGTCCGGCTGTCCGACGGCTCGACGAACGTGCTGCCGGTCGGCGACGACGCGCAGGTCCGCGCCGCGTGGGCGAACCACGGGCGCCTGGTGCGCCGGTCGCTCGAGCGCGGCTTCTACCAGGGCTGGGACCTGCACCCGGCCCAGCTGCCGAGCCGGTTCGCCGCGACCTACGCCTTCTACCGGGAGGGCTTCGAGCCTGCGGCCGAGCGGCTGTCCAACTATGTGAACGAGGTGGAGGGGGCGGTGCTCGACGAGCCCGCCACCGCCAAGGCGCTCGCGTGGTACCTCAAGCGCGGCGTCGACTGCGGCGCGCTGGGCGCCGACGAGATCGTCGACCGCACCGGCCTGCAGCCGGCCGAGCTCACGGCGATCGTGACGCGCCCGCTCGGTGGCTGACGCCCGGGCATCGGCGCAGCGCACGGCCTCGACGGCCCGGCAGGACGACGTCCTGCCGGGCCGTCGTCGTGTGCGCCGGATCACGACCGCACTGCGGGACGGCCCCGGGCGGGGGTTGACCGATCGCGCGGGCCCGGCGTAGCGTTTTCACAACAAGGAACCAATCTTCCATCTGGCGAAAGCGAGTCAGCGATGACGGACCAGATCCCCTACACCGTGAACTGCTCGATCCTCCTCACGGACCTGCCGTTGAACGAGCGCCCGGCGGCCGCCAAGGCGGCCGGCTTCGACGGCGTCGAGCTCTGGTGGCCCTTCGCGACCCCGACGCCCGCGGCCGACGAGATCGACGCGTTCGTCGGGGCCCTGGCCGACGCCGGCGTGCAGCTCACCGGCCTCAACTTCGACGCCGGCAACATGCCCGGCGGCGACCGCGGCCTGATCTCCTGGCCCGAGCGCTCGGCCGACCTGCGCGCCAACCTCGACGTCGTCACCCGCATCGGCGAGCTCACCGGGTGCCGGGCGTTCAACGCCCTGTACGGCAACCGCGTGGAGGGCGAGGACCCGGCCACGCAGGACGCGCTCGGCGCCGAGAACCTCGCGCTCGCGGCGCAGGCCGTCGGGCGCATCGGCGGCACCGTGCTGGTGGAGCCCGTCTCCGGCGCCCCCGCCTACCCGCTGACGACGTCGGCCGACGCCGTCGCCGTCCTCGACCGTGTGCGCGACGAGCACGGTGCGACCAACCTCGGCCTGCTGTTCGACGTCTACCACCTGTCGGTCAACGGCTCGGACGTGGACCTCGACCTCAAGACCTACGGCGACCGCATCGCGCACGTGCAGGTTGCGGACGCCCCCGGCCGCGGCGCCCCGGGCAGCGGCGACCTGCCGATCCAGCGCTGGATCGGCGACCTCCGCGCCGCCGGCTACGCCGGCCCGGTCGGCCTCGAGTACAAGACGGCCGACGCGGACCCGTTCGCCTGGCTCCCGCGCGAGCAGCGCTCCGCCCGCTGAGCCCCGGCACCGCGACCACCTGACCTCCCCGGAAGGACACGACCAATGAGCACCATCGCCTTCATCGGCCTCGGCATCATGGGCAGCCCGATGGCCGTCCACCTCCAGAACGCCGGTCACTCCGTCGTCGGCTACAACCGCACCGCGGCCAAGGCCCAGCCCCTCGTCGAGGCGGGCGGCACCGCCGCCTCCTCCGTCGCCGAGGCCGTCAAGGCCGCGGACGTCGTGGCCGTCATGGTCCCGGACTCGCCGGACGTCGAGGGCGTCCTGGTCGGCGACGACGGCGTGCTCGCCCACGCGCAGCCGGGCACGCTGATCATCGACTTCTCGTCGATCCGCCCCGACGTGACGGTCGAGCTCGCCGAGCAGGCGAAGGCCGCCGGCTTCCGCTACCTCGACGCGCCGGTCTCCGGCGGCGAGGCGGGCGCGAAGAACGCCGCGCTGTCGATCATGGTCGGCGGCTCGGCCGAGGACTTCGCCGCGGCCACCGACGTGTTCGACGCCGTCGGCAAGACCGTCGTGCACGTGGGGCCCTGGGGCTCCGGCCAGACCGTCAAGGCCGCGAACCAGCTCATCGTGGCCGGCAACATCGCGCTGCTGGCCGAGGCCGTGATCTTCCTCGAGGCGTTCGGCGTCGACACCGAGGCGGCCGTCAAGGTCCTCGGCGGCGGCCTCGCCGGCTCGGCGGTCCTCAACCAGAAGGCCGAGAAGATGCTGGGCCGCGAGTTCGCCCCCGGCTTCCGCATCGACCTGCACCACAAGGACCTGGGCATCTTCACCTCGGCCGCCCGCGAGCAGGGCGTCGTCGCCCCCGTGGGTGCCGTCGTCGCGCAGCTCATGGCCGCGGCCCGCGCCGAGGGCGACGGCTCGCTGGACCACTCCGGCCTGTTCAACGCCGTCGCGCGGCTGTCCGGCCGCAGCTGACGCCCCCCCACTGTCAGAAGACTCGAAGGAGAGCATCATGCCCCGCATGCGCGCGGTCGACGCCGCGGTCGCCATCCTGGCGAAGGAGGGTGCCACCGAGGCCTTCGGCCTCCCCGGCGCCGCCATCAACCCGTTCTACGACGCCATGCGTCAGCACGGCGGGATCCATCACGTGCTCGCCCGGCACGTCGAGGGCGCGTCGCACATGGCCGACGGCTACTCGCGCGCCGAGCGCGGCAACATCGGCATCTGCATCGGCACGTCGGGCCCCGCGGGGACCGACATGATCACCGGCCTGTACGCCGCGTGGGCCGACTCGATCCCGATGCTGTGCATCACGGGCCAGGCCCCGGTGGCCAAGCTCGACAAGGAGGACTTCCAGGCCGTCGACATCGCGTCGATCGCCGCGCCGGTCACCAAGCTGGCGAAGACGGTCCTCGAGGCGTCGCAGGTGCCGGGCGTCTTCCAGCGCGCGTTCCAGCTGATGCGGTCCGGCCGTCCCGGCCCGGTGCTCATCGACCTGCCGATCGACGTGCAGCTGACGGAGATCGAGTTCGACCCCGAGACCTACGAGCCGCTGCCCGTCGAGCGCCCGCAGGCCACGCGTGAGCAGGTCGCCAAGGCGATCGACATGCTGCTGGCCGCGGAGCGCCCGCTGATCGTGGCCGGCGGCGGCATCATCAACGCCGGCGCGGAGGCCGAGCTGGTCGAGCTGGCCGAGGCGCTGGGCGTGCCGGTGGTCCCGACCCTCATGGGCTGGGGCGCGATCCCCGACGACCACCCGCTGACCGCGGGCATGGTCGGCATCCAGACGTCGCACCGCTACGGCAACGCGACGTTCCTCGAGTCGGACTTCGTCATCGGCGTCGGCAACCGGTGGGCCAACCGCCACACCGGCGGCCTGGCCACGTACACCGAGGGCCGCACCTTCGTGCACGTCGACATCGAGCCCACGCAGATCGGCCGCGTGTTCGCGCCCGACTACGGCGTGGTCTCCGACGCGGGCGCGTTCCTGCGCACCGCGCTCGAGGTGGCGGCCGAGCGCAAGGCCGCCGGCCGGGTGCCGGACTACAGCGCGTGGGCCGCGAGCGCCCAGGAGCGCAAGGGGAAGCTGCAGCGCAAGACGCACTTCACCGAGGTGCCGATCAAGCCGCAGCGCGTGTACGAGGAGATGAACAAGGCCTTCGGCCGCGACACCGTCTACGTCACCACGATCGGGCTGTCGCAGATCGCCGGCGCCCAGCTGCTGCACACGTACAACCCGCGGCACTGGATCAACGCCGGCCAGGCGGGCCCGCTGGGCTGGACGGGTCCGGCCGCGCTCGGCGTCTCGCGGGCCCTGCCCGAGGGCAACGTGGTCGCGCTGTCCGGCGACTACGACTTCCAGTTCATGCTGGAGGAGCTCGCCGTGGGCGCGCAGCACCACCTGCCCTACGTGCACGTCGTGGTGAACAACGCCTACCTGGGGCTGATCCGCCAGTCGCAGCGCGCGTTCGAGATGGACTACCACGTGTCGCTGGCGTTCGAGAACATCAACATGAGCAGTGGCGACGGGGAGCCCGAGGGCTACGGCGTGGACCACGTCAAGGTCGCCGAGGCCCTCGGCTGCAAGGCGATCCGGGTCACCGACCCGGAGGACCTGGGCGCCGCGTTCGCCAAGGCCCAGGCGATGACGGCGGAGTTCCGCGTCCCCGTGGTGGTCGAGGTGATCCTCGAGCGGGTCACCAACATCGCGATGGGCGCCGAGCTGAACGGCGTGAACGAGTTCGAGGACCTGGCCATCTCGGCGCAGGACTCGCCCACGGCGATCGCGCTGCTCGACTGAGCGCGATCGGCCGAGCGGTACCCGACGACGGCGACGGGAGAGACGATGACGACGACGGGCAGGCCCGACGGACGAGGGGGTGCAGCGACGGTGACGACGAGCGGACCGACGACGGCGCGCGTGCTGCTCGCCCCGGACAAGTTCAAGGGCTCCCTGACCGCGGGCGAGGTGGCCGCCCACCTGGCGGCCGGCCTGCGGCGGGCGGTGCCCGGCGTCGTCACCGACGAGCTGCCCGTGGCCGATGGCGGCGAAGGCACGCTCGAGGCCGCCCTCGCCGCCGGGTACGCCGCGGTGGACCTGGTGGCGACCGGCCCCCTGGGGGACCCGGTCGCCACCCGGTACGCGCGGCGCGGGGGGACCGCGGTCGTCGAGATGGCGGCGGTCACCGGGCTCGCGATGGTGCGCCCGACGGCGGCCACCGCGCTCGCGGCCACCTCCCGGGGCCTCGGCGAGGTGATCGCGCACGCCCTCGACGCGGGGGCGCGCGAGATCGTCGTCGGGGTGGGCGGCTCCGCCAGCACGGACGGCGGGGCCGGCATGCTCGCCGCGCTCGGCGCGCGGCTCACGTCGGGCGCCGGCGACCTCGCGGACGGCGGCGGCCACCTGCACGAGCTCACCGACGTCGACCTCGCCGGGCTGCACCCGGCGCTGGCCGACACCGAGATCGTGCTCGCGAGCGACGTGGACAACCCGCTGCTCGGCTCCGACGGCGCGGCCGCGGTCTACGGGCCGCAGAAGGGCGCCGACCCGGCGACCGTGGCCGAGCTCGAGCTCGGCCTGGCGACCTGGGTCGACGTGCTCGCCACCGTCGGCGTCACCGGCGCCCGCGGGTACGCCGCAGAGCCCGGCGCGGGCGCGGCGGGCGGCGTCGGCTTCGCCTGCCTGCTGCTCGGCGCCGAGCGCCGCCCCGGCGTCGAGGAGGTGCTGGCCCTCACGGGGTTCGCGGACCGGCTCGCCGGCGTGGACCTGGTCGTCACGGGGGAGGGCAGCCTCGACCAGCAGTCGTTGCACGGCAAGACGCCGGTCGGCGTGGCCGCCGCCGCGGCCGCCGCCGGCGTCCCCACGGTCGCGGTGTGCGGCCGCACCACCCTGAGCCCGGAGAAGGCGGCCGCCGCGGGCATCGCCACCGTGCACGCTCTCACCGACGTCGAGCCCGACGTCGCCCGCTGCATCGCCGAGGCCGGGCCCCTGCTCGAGGGCCTCGCCGCTCGGCTCGCCGACCACCTGCCGGCCCTCGACGCGCCGGCCTCGACCACCATCAGGGAGATCGCATGACCCACGACCTCGTCGTCCGCGCC
The DNA here is from genome assembly GCF_038593535.1 of Isoptericola sp. F-RaC21. Lineage (NCBI taxonomy): Bacteria > Bacillati > Actinomycetota > Actinomycetes > Micrococcales > Promicromonosporaceae > Isoptericola > Isoptericola sp. F-RaC21. The sequence continues at coordinate 12,836 of NZ_JBCFYX010000001.1, forward strand.
GCCCGCGCCGTCACCCCCGAGGGGGAGCGCGCCGTCGAGGTGGGCGTCACCGACGGCCGGATCGCGGCCGTGGTGCCGCTCGGCACCGGTCTGGCCGGCGCCGAGGTGCTGGAGCTCGCCGAGGACGAGGTGCTGCTGCCCGGCCTGGTGGACTCCCACGTGCACGTCAACGAGCCCGGCCGCACCGAGTGGGAGGGCTTCGCCACCGCCACGCGCGCCGCCGCGGCCGGCGGCGTCACGACCATCGTCGACATGCCGCTCAACTCGCTGCCCCCCACGACCTCGGTCGCGAACCTGGAGGTCAAGAAGCAGCGCGCGGTGGACCAGGCGTTCGTCGACGTCGGCTTCTGGGGCGGGGCCGTGCCGGGCAACACGGCGGACCTGAAGCCCCTGCACGACGCCGGGGTGTTCGGCTTCAAGTGCTTCCTGGCCGACTCGGGGGTCCCCGAGTTCGGTCACCTCGAGGACGCGGAGCTGCGCGCCGACCTCGCCGAGCTCACCACGTTCGGCGGGATGATGATCGTGCACGCGGAGGACCCGGGCACCCTCGAGGACGCCCCGCAGCAGCCCGGCCCGCGGTTCCGGGACTTCCTCGCGTCGCGCCCCGCGAAGGCGGAGTCGCTCGCCATCGCTGGCCTGATCGACGCTGCCCGCGCGACCGGCGCGCGCGCCCACGTGCTGCACCTGTCGGACGCCGACTCGCTGCCCATGATCGCGGCCGCCCGCGCCGAGGGCGTGCGGCTGACGGTCGAGACGTGCCCGCACTACCTGTCGCTCGACGCCGAGCACGTGCCCGACGGCGCGACGGCGTACAAGTGCTGCCCGCCGATCCGCGAGCAGGACAACCAGGACCGGCTCTGGCAGGGCCTGCGCGACGGGCTCATCGACGTCGTGGTCACCGACCACTCGCCGGCCACCGCCGAGCTCAAGGAGCCGGCGTCGGGCGACTTCGCCGAGGCGTGGGGCGGCGTCGCGTCGCTGCAGCTCGGCCTCGCCGTCGTCTGGACCGAGGCGCGGCGTCGCGAGGTCCCGCTCGCCGAGGTCGTGGGCTGGATGTCCGCCGGCCCGGCCGCGCTGGTCGGCCTGGAGCGCAAGGGCGGCATCGCGGTGGGCAAGGACGCGGACCTCGCGGTCTTCGCCCCCGAGGCGACCTTCGTCGTCGACCCGGCCCGCCTCCACCACAAGAACCCGGTCACGCCGTACGCCGGTCGTGGCCTCACGGGTGTCGTGCGACGCACGCTGCTGCGCGGGCGTCCCGTGGGCGACGAGCCCACCGGCACCCTGCTGCGCCGCGGCGAGGCCTGACCCGCCGCGGTTCCCCGTCACCCCCGAGAAGAACGAACGAGGACGCACGATGACGCGACTCCAGCCGGGCGAGACCGCCCCCGACTTCACCCTGCCCGACTCCGCCGGCACGCCGGTGTCCCTCGCGGACGTGCGCGCCCGGGCGGACAAGGGCGTGGTCGTGTACTTCTACCCGAAGGCGGGCACCCCCGGGTGCACCACCGAGGCCTGCGACTTCCGCGACAACCTCGCGTCCCTCGCGGGGGCGGGGTACGCCGTCGTCGGGGTCTCCGCGGACCCGGTGGAGGACATCCGCGCCTTCGTGGAGGCCGAGCACCTGACCTTCCCCCTGCTGAGCGACGCGGACCACGCCGTGGCCGACGCCTACGGCACGTGGGGCCCGAAGACGATCGGCGGCCGGACGTTCGACGGGGTGCACCGCTGCACCTTCGTCGTCGAGCCGGACGGCACCCTCCGCTCCGCCGAGTACGACGTCGAGGCCACGGGGCACGTGGCGGCGCTGCGCGCGCAGCTGGTGGGTGCCTGAGCACCGGCGACCCGGTAGGGTCGGCCTGGCAGGTTTCCGCAAGGCGTAATACGAATTCCGCTGTGCAGCTGCTGCACGGCTGCAGCACACCCCCGTAGAACGAGAACAAGGAGGGACTGTCGTGGAGCTCCCCGACGGCCTGACCATCACCGCCGAGATCGGTGAGCGCGACACCGAGGTCCTCACCCCGGCCGCGCTGGACCTGATCGTGACCCTGCAGCGCGAGCTGGGCGACCGCCGCCTGGAGCTGCTGGAGGCGCGGCAGCGCCGCCGCCAGGAGCTGGCCGACGGCGGCACGCTCGACTTCCTGCCGGAGACGGCGCACATCCGCGCCGACGACTCCTGGACCGTCGCCGCGCCGGCCCCCGGCCTGGTCGACCGCCGCGTGGAGATCACCGGCCCGACGGACCGCAAGATGACGATCAACGCGCTCAACTCGGGCGCGAAGTGCTGGCTCGCGGATCAGGAGGACGCGAACACGCCGCAGTGGCGCAGCGTGGTCGGCGGCCAGCTCAACCTGCTCGACGCGATCAACCGCACGATTGACTTCACCAACGAGTCGAACGGCAAGCGCTACGAGCTCAAGCCGGACGACGAGCTCGCGACGATCATCATGCGCCCCCGCGGGTGGCACATGAACGAGAAGCACGTCCTCGTCGACGGCAAGGAGACGTCGGGCTCCCTCGTCGACTTCGCGCTCTACGTCGCGACGGCGGGGCTGCGGCAGATCGAGAAGGGTCTCGGGCCGTACTTCTACCTGCCGAAGATGGAGTCGCACCTCGAGGCGCGGCTGTGGAACGACGCGTTCGTGCTCGCCCAGGACGCGCTCGGCATCCCGCGCGGCACCATCCGCGCCACCGTGCTCATCGAGACCATCCCCGCCGCGTTCGAGATGGAGGAGATCCTCTACGAGCTGCGCGAGCACTCCGCGGGCCTCAACGCCGGCCGCTGGGACTACCTCTTCTCCGTGGTGAAGAACTTCCGGACCCGCGGCGCGGAGTTCCTCCTGCCCGACCGCAACCAGATCACCATGACGGTGCCGTTCATGCGGGCCTACACCGAGCTGCTGGTCTCGACCTGCCACAAGCGCGGCGCGCACGCCATCGGCGGCATGGCCGCGTTCATCCCGAGCAAGGACGCCGAGGCGAACGAGCAGGCCTACGCCAAGGTGAGCGCCGACAAGGCGCGCGAGGCCGGCGACGGCTTCGACGGCTCGTGGGTGGCGCACCCGGGCATGGTCGCCACCTGCAAGGAGGCCTTCACCGCCGTGCTCGGCGACAGGCCGAACCAGATCGACCGCACGCGCGACGACGTGCGCGTCACGGCCGCCGACCTGCTGTCGGTCGACAAGACGCCCGGCACCGTCACCGAGGCCGGGCTGCGCAACAACGTCTCCGTCGGCATCCAGTACCTCCAGGCGTGGCTGGGCGGCCTCGGCGCCGTCGCCATCTTCGGCCTCATGGAGGACGCCGCGACCGCGGAGATCTCCCGGTCCCAGGTGTGGCAGTGGCTGCACAACGGCGTCGTCCTCGCCGACACCGGCGAGAAGGTGACGCGGGAGCTCGTCGACCGCATCGTCGAGGAGGAGGTGGCCAAGCTCCCGGGCGGCGCCGCCGCCTTCGACGAGGCGCGGACCACCTTCCTGGAGGTCGCCGTCGCCGACGAGTACATCGACTTCCTCACGACGGCCGCCTACGAGCGGATGGACTGAGGAACCGGCACCGCTCGGCTGCGACGGGGGCGCCGAGCACCGCCGGACGTGACGGCCGGGACCATGTCTGCGTGACGTGGTCCCGGCCGTCTCGTCGTCCGCACCGTCATGTGGAGACAACCTCCCGGACACGTGCCGCCCACTAGACTGACGGCCATGTCCACCATCTCCCGAGACGAGGTCGCGCGCGTCGCCGCCCTGGCCCGGATCGACCTGCGCGACGACGAGGTCGACCGGCTCGCCGGCGAGCTCGACGTCATCGTCGACTCGATCGCCCGCGTGAACGAGGTCGCGACCCCCGACGTGCCGGCCACCAGCCACCCGCTGCCCCTGACGAACGTGTTCCGCGAGGACGTGCCGGCCCCGGCGCTGCCCGTGGCCGACGTGCTGGCCGCCGCGCCGGACGCGCAGGACGGGCGCTTCGCCGTCCCGCAGATCCTCGGGGAGGAGTGAGATGACGGACCTGACCCGCCTCAGCGCGGCGGAGCTCGCCGAGACCCTCGCGCGCAAGGAGGCCTCGAGCGTCGAGGCCACGCGCGCGCACCTGGACCGCATCGCGGCCGTCGACGGCGACGTGCACGCGTTCCTGCACGTGAGCTCCGACGACGCGCTGGCCACGGCCGCCGACGTCGACGCCCGCCGCGCCGCCGGCGAGGAGCTGCACCCGCTGGCCGGCGTGCCGATCGCGGTCAAGGACGTCGTCGTGACGAAGGGCATGCCCTCCACGGCCGGCTCCAAGATCCTCGAGGGCTGGATCCCGCCGTACGACGCCACGCTGGTCGAGAAGCTCCGCGCCGCGGGCCTGCCGATCCTCGGCAAGACCAACATGGACGAGTTCGCGATGGGCTCCTCCACCGAGCACTCCGCCTACGGCAACACGCACAACCCGTGGGACCTCGACCGCATCCCCGGCGGCTCGGGCGGCGGGTCGGCCGCGGCCGTCGCGGCCTTCGAGGCGCCGCTCGCGATCGGCACCGACACGGGCGGCTCGATCCGCCAGCCGGGCGCCGTCACCGGCACCGTCGGCGTCAAGCCCACCTACGGCGGCGTCTCGCGCTACGGCCTCATCGCGATGGCCTCCTCGCTGGACCAGGCCGGACCGGTCACCCGCACCGTCCTGGACTCCGCGCTGCTGCACGAGCTCATCGGCGGCCACGACCCCCGCGACTCGACGTCGATCCCCGAGCCGCTGCCGCCGCTGGTGGAGGCCGCGCGCCAGGGCGCGCTCGGCGACCTGTCCGGCCTGCGGGTCGGCGTGGTCAAGGAGCTGCAGGGCGAGGGCTACCAGGCCGGCGTGCTCGCGCGGTTCCACGAGTCGCTCGAGCTGCTGACCAAGGCGGGCGCGGAGATCGTCGAGGTCTCCTGCCCGCACTTCGGCTACGCGCTCGACGCGTACTACCTGATCATGCCGGCGGAGGCGTCGAGCAACCTCGCGAAGTTCGACGGCATGCGCTTCGGGCTGCGCGTCGAGCCCACCGACGGGCCGGTCACCGCCGAGCGCGTGATGGCCGCGACCCGCGGCGCCGGCTTCGGCGACGAGGTCAAGCGCCGCGTCATCCTCGGCACGTACGCCCTGTCGGCCGGGTACTACGACGCCTACTACGGCAGCGCGCAGAAGGTCCGCACGCTCGTCCAGCGCGACTTCGACGCCGCGTTCGCGCAGGCGGACGTGCTCGTCTCGCCCACGGCGCCCACCACGGCGTTCAAGCTGGGGGAGAAGCTGGACGACCCGCTGGCGATGTACCTCAACGACGTCGCGACCATCCCGGCGAACCTCGCCGGCGTGCCCGGCATCTCGGTGCCGAACGGCCTGGCCGCCACGTCGGAGGGCGGCGCCGGCCTGCCCACCGGTTTCCAGATCCTCGCGCCGGCCAAGGCGGACGACCGCCTCTACCGCGTCGGCGCCGCGCTCGAGTCGGCCCTCGAGTCCACCTGGGGCGCCCCGCTGCTGTCGCGCGCGCCCGAGCTGGGCTGAGAACAGGAGAAGACCACCGTGACCACCACCACCCCTGCTCTCGTCGCCTACGACGACGCCGTGCGCCGCTACGACCCGGTGATCGGCATCGAGGTGCACGTCGAGCTCGGCACCCGCACCAAGATGTTCTGCGCGGCCGAGCAGTCGTTCGGCGCGGAGCCGAACACGCAGACCACGCCGGTGTCGCTCGGCCTGCCGGGCGCGCTGCCCGTCGTCAACGGCACCGCCGTCGAGTACGCCATCCGCATCGGCCTGGCGCTCAACTGCCAGATCGCGGAGAGCTGCCGGTTCGCGCGGAAGAACTACTTCTACCCGGACGTGCCGAAGAACTTCCAGACGTCGCAGTACGACGAGCCGATCGCCTTCGACGGCTGGCTCGACGTCGAGCTCGAGGACGGCACGGTGCACCGCGTCGAGATCGAGCGGGCGCACATGGAGGAGGACGCCGGCAAGAACACCCACGTCGGCGGCTCCGCCGGCCGCATCCACGGCGCCGAGTACTCGCTGGTCGACTACAACCGCGCGGGCGTGCCGCTCGTCGAGATCGTCACGCGGCCGATCACCGGCGCGGGGGAGCGGGCGCCCGAGGTGGCCCGCGCCTACGTGCAGGCCCTGCGCGACATCTTCCGCGTGCTCGACGTGTCCGAGGCCCGCATGGAGCGCGGCAACGTCCGCGCCGACGTCAACCTGTCGCTGCGCGCGACGCCCGACTCCCCGCTCGGCACGCGCACGGAGACGAAGAACGTCAACTCGTTCCGCTCCGTGGAGCGCGCGGTGCGGTACGAGATCTCGCGCCAGGCGGCGATCCTCGACGCCGGGGAGACGGTGATCCAGGAGACCCGGCACTTCCACGAGGAGGACGGCTCGACGTCGCCCGGCCGCGTGAAGTCCGACGCCGAGGACTACCGGTACTTCCCGGAGCCCGACCTCGTGCCCGTCGCGCCGTCGCGCGAGTGGGTCGAGGAGATCCGCGCGACGCTGCCCGAGCTGCCGCAGGCCCGGCGCCGCCGCCTGCACGACGAGTGGGGCTTCGCGGACGCCGAGATGCGCGACGTCGTCAACGCCGGCGCGCTCGACCTCATCGAGTCCACCGTCGCCGCGGGGGCCACCCCGGCCGCGGCCCGCAAGTGGTGGATGGGCGAGCTGGCCCGTCGGGCCAAGCAGGACGAGGTCGAGCTCGCGGACCTCGCGATCACGCCCGCGCAGATCGGCGAGCTGCAGCAGCTCGTCGACTCCGGCCGCATCAACGACAAGATCGCGCGCCAGGTGCTCGACGGCGTGCTCGCCGGCGAGGGCGACCCGGAGGCGGTCGTCGTGGCGCGCGGCCTCGAGATCGTGTCCGACGACGGCCCGCTCCTCGAGGCCATCGACGCGGCCCTCGCGGCGCAGCCGGACATCGTCGAGAAGGTGCGCGGCGGCAACCAGGGCCCGGTCGGCGCCATCATCGGCTCGGTGATGAAGGCGACCAGGGGGCAGGCGGACGCCAAGCGCGTCCGGGAGCTGGTGCTGGAGAGGATCGGCTGATGCGGTCGCCCGTCCTGCACGGGGAGCTCGTGCGCCTGCGCCCGGTCGAGGCGCGGGACGCCGACCGCCTCTGGGCGTCGTTGCGCGACCCGGACGGCGGTCGGCTGACGGGCATGGGCACGAACGCCGCGTCGTCGCGCGCCGAGGTGGACGCCTGGGCGGCGACCGCGGCCGACCTGCCCGGCCGGTACGACTGGGCGATCACGTCCGCCGCCGTGCGGGACGGGGAGCTCGTCAGCGACGACCTGCTCGGCGAGATCTCCCTCGACCGGGTGGACCTCGAGCTGCGATCGGCGAACCTGCGCCTGCGGATGATGCCCGACTACCGGGGCCGCGGGTACGGGCGGGAGGCGATCGGGGAGGTGCTGCGGTTCGCGTTCGACGGCGACTCCGGCCCCGGCCTGCACCGCGTGAGCCTCGCGGTGATCAGCATCAACCCGCGGGCGCGGGCCCTGTACGACTCGCTCGGCTTCCGCGAGGAGGGGCGCCTGCGCGACGCCTTCCGCGACGGTCAGGGCTGGGCGGACGCCGTCGTCATGAGCATCCTGGAGGACGAGTTCCGCGCCGCGGTGGGCACGGACTGACGTCGCCGACACGCCGTGAGCCTCCGCCACGACGCCGGCGCCCGCACCAGCGGGCGCCGGCGTCGTCGCGTCCGGGCACGATGGGTGGGCGGCTTGACCGGCTCCCTGTCGCGCCGCTAATGTCGCTAGACAGAATCTCAATTCCGAAATGCGGAAGCCAGGCACTGTTGCCGAGCCCGCGGAGCGAGGAGCGCGACGATGACCCAGCCCCAGACCACCCGCTACTACACCCCGCAGGGCGGGCTGCCCGGCCAGGAGGAGCTCCTCACCGACCGCGCGATCGTCACCGAGGCGTACACCGTCATCCCGCGGGGCGTGCTGCGCGACATCGTCACCTCCAACCTGCCCGGCTGGGACAAGACCCGCCTGTGGGTGCTCGCGCGGCCCGTCGAGGGCTTCGCGACGACCTTCGCGCAGTACGTGGTCGAGGTCTCCCCGGGCGGCGGCGCCGACCGCGGCGAGATCGAGGAGACCGTGCAGTCGGTCGTCTTCGTCACCGAGGGCACGCTGACCCTCACGGTGGGCGGCGAGGAGCACACGCTCGAGCCCGGCGGTTACGCGTACCTCGCGGCCGGCGACCAGTGGTCGCTGCACAACCGCTCGGACGCCAAGGCCGCGTTCCAGTGGGTCCGCAAGGTCTACGAGCGCATCGACGGCTACGAGGCGAAGACGTTCGTCACCCGCGAGCAGGACATCGAGCCGCGCCCCATGCCGGACACCGACGGCGCCTGGGCCACCACGCGCTTCGTCGACCCCGATGACCTGGCGCACGACATGCACGTCAACATCGTGACGTTCCAGCCCGGCGGCTCCATCCCGTTCGCGGAGACGCACATCATGGAGCACGGCCTGTACGTGCTCGAGGGCAAGGCCGTGTACCGCCTCAACGGCGACTGGGTCGAGGTCCAGGAGGGCGACTTCATGTGGCTGCGCGCCTTCTGCCCGCAGGCCTGCTACGCCGGCGGCCCCAAGCCGTTCCGCTACCTGCTGTACAAGGACGTCAACCGTCAGGTGAAGCTCGACCGCCGCTGACGCGGCACCCGCACCTCAGCACGGCCACGACCGGGCGCCCCGAACCAGGGGCGCCCGGTCGCCGTCGTTCCCGGCCGGTGCGAGAGTTTTTGCATGACCGATCAGGCAGCGGCGCCGTCGCACCCGGAGCACGAGGGCGACCGCGCGTTCTTCGGGCACCCGCGGGGGCTCATGACGCTGGCCACCACGGAGGCGTGGGAGCGGTTCAGCTACTACGGCATGCGGGCCATCCTGCTGCTGTACCTGACGGACACCGTGGCCAACGGCGGCCTCGGGATGGACGCGACGACGGGCGCCGCGTTCGTCTCGATCTACGGCACGTCGGTCTACCTGCTGTCGGTGGTCGGCGGCTGGCTGGCGGACCGGGTGATCGGCGCCCGCCGGTCCGTGCTGTACGGCGGGATCGTCATCGCCGCCGGGCACGTGGCGCTCACGGTGCCGACCTACGCCTTCTCGATGCTGGGCATCGGGCTCGTGGCGTTCGGCACCGGCCTGCTCAAGCCGAACGTCTCCTCGATGGTCGGCGAGCTGTACTCGCGCGACGACCCGCGCCGCGACCCGGCGTTCTCGATCTTCTACATGGGGATCAACCTGGGCTCGTTCTTCTCGCCGTTCGTCGTGGGCTTCGTCCAGCGGGCCTGGGGCTACCACGCGGGGTTCTCGGTCGCGGCGATCGGCATGGCGATCGCGCTCGTCTTCTTCGTCGCCGGCTACAAGTATCTCGGCAAGGCCGGCACGGACGTGCCCAACCCGATCACGCCCGAGGACCGCCCGGCCGTCGTGCGGCTCGGGCTCATCGTCGTGGGGGCGATCGCCCTGGCGACGGCGCTCGCCGTGGTGCTGGCCGGGGGCTGGGCGGTCGAGACGTTCATCGACGCCGTGTCGTACCTGGCGCTCGCCACCCCGGTCGTGCTGCTCACCGTGATGTACCGGTCGAAGCGGGTGACCGACGCCGAGCGGCCCCGGGTGATCGCGTACGTGCCCCTGTTCGTCGCGGCCATGCTGTTCTGGATGATCTTCGAGCAGGCGGCGACGACGCTGACGCAGTTCGCCGCCGACCGCACCCAGCTCCAGCTGTTCGGCATCGACCTCTCGCCCGCGTTCTTCCAGTCGATCAACCCCGCGTCGATCATCATCCTGGCGCCGGTGTTCGCGTGGATCTGGACGAAGACGGGGGACCGGCCGCCCACGGCGTACAAGTTCGTCATGGGGCTGACGCTCGCGGCGCTGTCGTTCCTGTTCCTCGCGGGGATGTCGGCCGTCTTCGCCGACGAGCAGGCCCCGCCGTGGGTGCTCATCGGGGTCTACGTCATCCAGACGCTCGGCGAGCTGTGCCTGTCGCCGGTGGGCATCGCGGCGACGACGCTGCTGGCGCCGCGGGCGTTCCGCGGCCAGGCGATGGCGCTGTGGTTCCTGTCGTCGGCCGCGGGCCAGGCGATCACGGCGCAGACCATCGAGGCGACCGAGGGGGTCTCCGACACCGCGTACTTCGGCGGGATCGGCGTCGTCGCGCTCGTGTTCGCGGGGATCCTCCTGCTGCTGGCGCCGTGGGTCACGCGGCACATCCGGCGCGCGGACGAGCTGGAGCACACCCACAGCGCCGGCGCGTCCTGACCGCGCCGGCGCCGATGGGGTCCGCCGTCAGCGCAGCCAGGTGGCGCTGCCGGGCACCGGTGAGGCGGCCCAGGCGCGGCCGAGGCCCCAGGTGTCGCCGGCGCGGGTGAGCGCGAGGGCGGCCAGCAGCGCGGTGAACACGAGGTGCTGGTCGACCAGCGGGTTCTGCGAGCCCGCGGCGAAGGGCCACGTCGACAGCCACAGCGTCAGCATGAGCAGCCCGCCCGCGACGGCCGCCACGCGCAGCCCGATGCCGAGCAGGAGGGCGAGCCCCGTGCCGAGCATCCCGAGCATGAACAGCCAGTCGACGGCCGGGCCGCTCAGCGCGGCGAACCCGCCGGCGAGCGGGCTCTCGATCGAGCCCAGGTAGCCCGCGGTGGGGGAGCTGCCCGCCACCCAGGCACGCTCGGCGGGGGTGGCGTAGCCGAGGCCGAAGGTCTTGTCGGCCACGGGCCACAGGAACACCACGGCCAGGAGGATGCGACACAGCGCCAGCGCGCGGCGTGCCGGGAGGGACGTCACCACGGCGGACGCGTCGTCCAGGGCGTGGGTGCGGTCGGTGGACGTCGTGCCGATCGTGCTGCCTGCGGCGGTCGCGGTCATGAGTGAGCTCCCTGATCGTGGTGCGCTGCGTGGTGCTGAGGTCGGTGACTCCGTGGCGGCGCTGCCCGGAGGCGGGTCGCTGCTGGTGATGCGGTTCGTCGTGGCGCGGGCCGGTTTGGACCGGTTTGCCCGCAAACGGTTGAACCGTGGACAACATGCCCCGGGTTGCCCGGGCATCGCAACCGTTCCGTGACCTTCGGAACGTTTCAGCAGGCAAACCGACCACTGTGCGGACGGATGCCCGCGATGCGGGACGCCGGGCGTAGCGTGCTCGTGCGCGCCGCCCGCGACGCGCCGCGGAACTCGTCGAAGGAGCTGACATGAGCCGTCCCCTGCGCTCTCGGACGTCCACCCACGGTCGCAACATGGCCGGTGCCCGCGCGCTGTGGCGCGCCACCGGCATGGGCTCCGAGGACTTCGGCAAGCCGATCGTCGCGATCGCGAACTCCTACACGCAGTTCGTCCCGGGGCACGTGCACCTCAAGGACATGGGCGACCTCGTGGCGTCCGCGATCCAGGAGGCCGGCGGCGTCGCGAAGGAGTTCAACACGATCGCCGTCGACGACGGCATCGCCATGGGCCACGGCGGGATGCTCTACTCGCTGCCCAGCCGCGACCTCATCGCGGACTCGGTCGAGTACATGGTCAACGCGCACTGCGCGGACGCGCTCGTGTGCATCTCCAACTGCGACAAGATCACGCCGGGCATGCTCAACGCTGCGCTGCGGCTCAACATCCCGGTGATCTTCGTGTCCGGCGGGCCCATGGAGGCCGGCAAGGCGATCGTGGCCGACGGCGTCGCGAAGACCCCGCTGAACCTCATCAACGCGATCAACTACTCCGCCGACGACAACGTGTCAGACGGCGCGCTCGCCCAGGTCGAGGAGAACGCCTGCCCCACCTGCGGCTCCTGCTCGGGCATGTTCACGGCCAACTCGATGAACTGCCTCACCGAGGCGCTCGGGCTGTCGCTGCCGGGCAACGGCTCCACGCTGGCCACGCACGCCGCCCGCAAGGAGCTCTTCCTCGAGGCCGGCCGCACCATCGTGGACCTCGCGAAGCGCTACTACGACGACGAGGACGACAGCGCGGCGCCGCGCTCGATCGCGACCAAGGCGGCGTTCTCGAACGCGATGGCCCTCGACGTCGCGATGGGCGGCTCCACCAACACGGTGCTGCACATCCTCGCCGCCGCGCAGGAGGGCGAGGTCGACTTCGACCTGTCCGACATCGAGCAGATCAGCCGCCGCGTGCCCTGCCTGAGCAAGGTGGCGCCGAACCACCCGAGCTTCCACATGGAGGACGTGCACCGCGCCGGCGGCATCCCCGCGCTCCTCGGCGAGCTGGACCGCGCCGGGCTGCTCGACCACGACGTCACGTCGGTGCACTCGCCCTCGCTGCGCGAGTGGCTCGACGACTGGGACGTGCGCGGCGGCAAGGCCACCGAGCAGGCCGTCGAGCTCTTCCACGCCGCCCCGGGCGGGGTGCGCACCACGCAGGCGTTCTCGACGTCCAACGTGTGGGAGAGCCTCGACACCGACGCCGCCGAGGGCTGCATCCGCGACCTCGAGCACGCGTACACCGTGGAGGGCGGCCTGGCCGTGCTGCGCGGCAACCTCGCCACCGACGGCGCCGTCTTCAAGACGGCGGGCGTCGACCCCGACGTCTTCCACTTCGTGGGGAAGGCCCTCGTCTGCGAGTCGCAGGAGGACGCCGTCGAGAAGATCCTCACCAAGCAGGTCCAGCCGGGCCACGTCGTGGTCGTGCGCTACGAGGGGCCGTCCGGCGGCCCGGGCATGCAGGAGATGCTCTACCCGACGTCGTTCATCAAGGGCCGCGGGCTCGGCAAGGTCTGCGCCCTCATCACCGACGGCCGGTTCTCCGGCGGGTCGAGCGGCATCTCGGTGGGGCACGTCTCGCCCGAGGCGGCCGCCGGCGGCACGATCGGCCTCATCGAGGACGGCGACGAGATCGAGATCGACGTCGACACCCGTCTCATCCGGGTCAACGTGCCGGACGAGGTGCTCGCCGAGCGCCGCGCCAAGATGGAGGCCCGCGAGAACCCGTGGCAGCCGCTGAACCGCGACCGCTACGTCTCGCCGGCCCTCCAGGCGTACGCGGCGATGGCGACGTCGGCGGACCGGGGCGCCGTCCGGGACGTGTCCCTCATCGCGCGTCGCTGACGGACGTAGGCTCCGGGCATGGTCGACCAGCCCGAACCCGGAGCCACGCCCAACGAGCGTGAGCTCGAGCCGGAGATCGTCACCGACCTGCGGGAGCGGATGACGTACGGCTCGTACCTGCACCTGGACACGCTGCTGGCCGCGCAGGAGCCGATCAGCACCCCCGCGCACCACGACGAGATGCTGTTCATCGTGCAGCACCAGACCACCGAGCTGTGGCTCAAGCTGGTGCTGCACGAGCTGGTCTCGGCCCGCGACCTGCTCGCGGCGGACGAGCTCGGCGCGGCGCTCAAGCGCATCGCCCGCGTCAAGCACGTGCAGCGCACGCTCACCGAGCAGTGGTCGGTGCTCGCCACGCTCACGCCCAGCGAGTACGCGCAGTTCCGCGGCTTCCTCGGGAACGCGTCCGGGTTCCAGTCCTGGCAGTACCGCGCCGTGGAGTTCCTGCTGGGCAACAAGAACTCTCGGATGCTGGCGGTCTTCGACGCCGAGCCGGAGGCGCGCGCCGAGCTCGCCCGGCTGCTCGGCGAGCCGAGCGTGTACGACGAGTTCCTGCGCTACCTCGCCCGGCACGGCCACGACGTGCCCCGGCACGTGCTCGACCGCGACGTCACCACGGCCCACACGCTCGACGACGACCTGGTCGAGGTCTTCCGCCGCATCTACGCGCACCCGGAGGCGGACTGGTCGGCGTACGAGACGTGCGAGGAGCTGGTGGACCTCGAGGACAACTTCCAGCTCTGGCGCTTCCGCCACATGAAGACCGTGCTGCGCATCATCGGCACCAAGCGCGGCACGGGCGGGTCCAGCGGCGTCGGCTTCCTCCAGCGGGCCCTCGACCTGACGTTCTTCCCCGAGCTCTTCGCCGTGCGCACCGAGATCGGCGCGACCGCCGGCCCGGGCGCCCGGTCGTGACCGGCTCGCTGGTCGTGCCTCCGGGCATCGCCCCGGTCGTCCTGCCGGCCGACGTCCCGCCGCAGGTGCGGCGCCGGCTGGCGGAGTCGGGCACGCTGCTGCCGCCGTTCACGGACGCGCACGTGCACCTGGGGCTCGTGGACCCGGCGCCCCTGCGGGCGCGCGGCGTCGCCGCCGTGCACGACCTGGGCGGCGTCCCGGCCGACGTCGCCGCCCTGTCGACGAGCACGGCCGACGACCCCGCGCTCCCGCGCGTCGCGTACGCCGGCGCGTTCCTCACCGCCCCCGGCGGCTACCCGAGCGACCGTCCGTGGGCCCCGGCCGGCTCGGTCGAGGAGGTCGGCGACCCGGCCGCCGCCGCGGCAGCCGTGGACCGGCAGGTCGCGGCGGGCGCCTCGTTCGTCAAGGTCGCCCTGCACGCCACGGCGGGACCGGTGCCCGACGACGCCACCCTGGCCGCCGTCGTCGGCCGGGCGCACGAGCACGGGCGTCCGGTCGTCGCGCACGCCGAGGGCCCGGGCCAGGCGGCGCGGGCGTTCGAGGCCGGCGTCGACCGCCTGGCGCACGCCCCCTTCAGCGAGCGCCTGCCCGACGAGCTGCTCGCGTCCACGGCGGCGGGCGGGGTGACCGGGCGGCCGATGACGTGGATCAGCACGCTCGACATCCACGGCTGGGGCGCTCCCACCACCGAGCACGAGGTCGCGCTCGAGAACCTGGGCCGGTTCGTCGCGGCGGGCGGCCGGGTCCGCTACGGCACCGACCTGGGCAACGGGCCCCTGCCCGTGGGCCTGAACCACCGCGAGCTCGCCGCGCTCGCGGCGGCGGGCCTCGGCCGGCGGTCGCTGCTCGTGGCGCTGGTCGGCGACGAGCCGCCCACCGGCCTCGTGTCGTTCGTGCCCGGCCCGGCGCCCGCGCGGGCCGACGACGGCGCCGTGCACGCGGCCTGGCTGGCCCGCGCCACCGTCCTCGACGTCGCGGCCCTGCGCGACCCCGCGTTCGTCCCGCCCACCGACGCCCCGCAGACCCTGGAGGAGCCGCATGACCACCACGCACCGTGACCGCGCCGCCGCGCTGGACGCGGCCGACCCGCTCGCCCGGTTCCGCGCCGAGTTCGTCGCGTCGGACGAGGTGACCGCCTACCTCGACGGCAACTCGCTGGGCCGCCCCACCCGGGCGTCGGCCGAGCGTCTCGCGCGGTTCGCGCCCGACGTGTGGGGCGCGCGGCTCATCCGCGGCTGGGACGAGGAGTGGTACGACCTGCCCCTGCGCGTCGGCGACCGGATCGGCGACGTCGCGCTGGGGGCGGCGCCGGGCCAGACGTTCGTCGGCGACTCGACCACGGTGATCCTGTACAAGCTGGTGCGGGCCGCGCTGTCGTCGCCGCGGGTGGCCGGGCGCGACGAGATCGTCCTCGACTCCGGCAACTTCCCGACCGACCGCTTCGTGCTGGAGGGCGTCGCGCGCGAGCACGGCGCCACGCTGCGCTGGATCGCCCCCGACCACGACGGCGGCGTCACGCCCGAGCAGGTGTCCGCCGTCCTGTCCGACCGGACGGCGCTGGTCGTGCTGAGCCACGTCGCGTACCGCTCGGGATACGTGAGCGACGGCGCCGAGATCACGCGCCGCGCGCACGACGCCGGTGCGCTGGTGCTGTGGGACCTGTGCCACTCCGCGGGCGCGGTGCCCGTCGCGCTGGACGCGTGGGGCGCGGACCTCGCCGCGGGCTGCACGTACAAGTACCTGAACGGCGGCCCGGGCTCGCCCGCGTTCGGGTACGTCCGCGCGGACCTCCAGGACGAGCTGGTCCAGCCGATCCGGGGCTGGATGGGCAGCGCCGAGCCGTTCGAGATGGGCCCCGCCTACGCGCCGCACGCCGGCGTGCGCCGGTTCCTGTCCGGCACGCCCGCGATCGTCGGGATGCTCGCGATGCAGGACACGCTCGACCTCCTCTCGGACGCCGGGCTCGACGCCGTCCGCGCGAAGTCGGTGGCGCTCACCCGGTTCGCGCTCGAGCTCGTGGACGACCTGCTGGTGCCCCTCGGGGTCCGGGTCGCGTCGCCGCGCGACGACGGGCGACGGGGGAGCCACGTGACCGTCGACCACGACGCCTTCGCCGACACGCTGCCGCTGCTGTGGTCCCGCGGGGTGATCCCGGACTTCCGCCGTCCGAACGGCCTGCGCCTCGGTCTGTCGCCGCTGTCGACCTCGTTCGACGAGGTCCGCGTCGGCGTCGAGGCCGTCCGCGACGCGCTGCTCGAGGTGAGCGGGCGCGTCGGGGAGCCGTGACGGGCGAGCGTGCCTAGGCTCGGGCCATGAGCGCTGACGCCGCAGCCACCCCCGACCTCAAGCCCCGGTCGCGCCAGGTCACCGACGGCCTGGAGGCGACCGCCTCGCGCGGCATGCTCCGCGCCGTCGGCATGACCGACGACGACTGGGTCAAGCCCCAGATCGGCGTCGCCAGCTCGTGGAACGAGATCACGCCCTGCAACCTGTCGCTCGACCGGCTGGCGGGCGCGGTGAAGGAGGGGGTGCACGCCGGCGGCGGCTATCCGCTGGAGTTCGGCACCATCTCCGTCTCCGACGGCATCTCCATGGGCCACGAGGGCATGCACTTCTCCCTGGTGAGCCGCGACGTCATCGCGGACTCCGTGGAGACGGTCATGCAGGCGGAGCGGCTGGACGGGTCCGTGCTGCTCGCCGGCTGCGACAAGTCGCTGCCCGGGATGCTCATGGCCGCCGCCCGGCTCGACCTGGCGAGCGTGTTCCTCTACGCCGGGTCGATCATGCCCGGCTGGGTGAAGCTGTCCGACGGCACGGAGCGGGACGTCACGCTCATCGACGCCTTCGAGGCGGTGGGGGCGTGCGCCCGCGGGCTGATGAGCACCGAGGACGTCGACCGCATCGAGCGCGCCATCTGCCCGGGCGAGGGCGCCTGCGGGGGCATGTACACCGCGAACACGATGGCGTCGGTGGCCGAGGCGATGGGCATGTCCCTGCCCGGGTCGGCCGCGCCGCCGTCGGCGGACCGCCGCCGCGACGGCTTCGCGCACCGGTCGGGCGAGGCGGTCGTCGAGCTGCTGCGGCGCGGCATCACCGCCCGGCAGATCATGACCAAGGAGGCGTTCGAGAACGCCATCGCCGTGGTGATGGCGTTCGGCGGGTCGACCAACGCGGTGCTGCACCTGCTCGCCATCGCGCACGAGGCGGAGGTGGAGCTCACGCTCGACGACTTCTCCCGCGTGGCCGACCGCGTGCCGCACCTCGGGGACCTCAAGCCGTTCGGGCGGTACGTGATGAACGACGTCGACCGCATCGGCGGCGTGCCCGTCGTCATGAAGGCGCTGCTCGACGCCGGGCTGCTGCACGGCGACTGCCTCACCGTCACCGGCCGCACCGTCGCGGAGAACCTCGCGGAGATCGACCCGCCCGACCCGGACGGCAAGATCCTGCGCGCCCTCGACCGGCCCATCCACCCGACGGGCGGCATCACGATCCTGCACGGCTCGCTCGCGCCCGAGGGCGCTGTCGTGAAGTCCGCGGGCTTCGACTCCGACGTCTTCGAGGGCACCGCGCGCGTGTTCGAGCGGGAGCGGGCCGCGCTGGACGCGCTCGAGGACGGGACGATCACCGCGGGCGACGTCGTCGTCATCCGCTACGAGGGCCCCAAGGGCGGCCCGGGCATGCGCGAGATGCTCGCCATCACCGGCGCGATCAAGGGCGCCGGGCTCGGCAAGGACGTGCTGCTGATCACCGACGGCCGGTTCTCCGGCGGCACCACCGGCCTGTGCGTCGGCCACATCGCGCCCGAGGCCGTCGACGCCGGCCCGATCGCGTTCGTGCGCGACGGCGACCGCATCCGGCTCGACGTCGCGAGCAAGACCCTCGACCTGCTGGTCGATGACGCCGAGCTCGCCGCCCGCCGGGACGGGTGGGCGCCCCTGAGCCACGGGTACACCCGCGGCGTCCTCGCGAAGTACACGAAGCTGGTGCAGTCCGCGTCCCGGGGCGCCGTCCTCGGCTGAGCGCGCGCCGGGTACGGTCGCGCCATGGGAAAGGTGCACGAGCGTATCGACGGACGGCTCCGAGAGTTCGTCGAGGCACAGCACGTCTTCTTCGTCGCCACCGCCCCGCTGGCGGCGGACGGACGCGTCAACGTCTCGCCGAAGGGGATCGACGGGACGTTCGTCGTGGTCGACGAGCACACGGTCGCGTACCTCGACCTCACCGCGTCCGGCGCGGAGACGATCGCGCACCTGCGCGAGAACGGCCGGATCACCCTGATGTTCTGCGCCTTCGAGGGGCCGCCGAACGTCGTCCGGCTGCACGGGCGAGGTCGCGTGGTCACGATCTACGACGACGAGTTCGCGGACTGGGCGCCCCGCTTCACCGAGCAGCGCGGGGCCCGGGCGGTGATCGTCGTCGACGTCGAGCGCGTCTCGGACTCCTGCGGCTACGGCGTGCCGCTGCTCGACCACGTCGGGGAGCGCGACCTGCTGCCCGCCCACATGGACCGCAAGGGCGTCGAGGGGCAGGCCGCCTATCGCCGGCGGAAGAACCGCGCGAGCATCGACGGGCTCCCCGCGTTCGACGACGACCCCGAGCCGGCCCCGGCCGCGGAGTGAGCGCCGGCGGGCGAGAGGCGCCGCGCCGGGCGATGCTGGGCGCATGAGCGACTCGATCACCCCGAGGCAGTTCACGCACAGCGACGGCGTCGCCGACTGGCAGGCCGACGACGGCTCCGCCCGGGCAGTCTTCCGCACCGGGTCGTTCGCGGCGGGAGCGCGGTTCGTCGACGCGATCGCCGAGATCGCGGACCTCGTGAACCACCACCCCGACGTGGACCTGCGCTACAGCACGGTGACCGTGCGCACGTCGTCCCACGACGCCGGGGGCCTGACCACGCGCGACGTGGACCTCGCGCGGCGCATCAGCGACGCCGCCGCGGAGCTGGAGCTCCCGGCACAGGACTGACGGCGTCCGTCACCGCGGCGACCAGGGCGTCGAGCGCCGCCTCGTAGCGGTGCCCGGGAGGGGCGCCGAACCCCACGACCACGTGCTGCGGCCCGTCGTGGGCCGCCGGGTCGCCGGGCGTCGCGTCGAGCTCCGCGAGGCCGAGGAGCCGCAGGCCGCGCGCGGCCGCCGCGCTCGCGACCGCCCGCTCCGCGACGCCGTCGGGCAGCGCGAGCAGGGTGTGCAGCCCGGCGTCCATGCCGACGAGACGGCAGCCCGGCAGACGCTGGTCGACCACCTCCTGCAGCCGGCGCCGCCGGGCGCGGTACACGGCGCGGCGGCTGCGCACGGTGCGGTCGTACCCGTGGTCGTCGAGGAAGCGGGCGAGGGTGAGCTGGCCGAGCCGGTCGGGCCGGACGCCGGACAGCCGCCGGTGGTGCGCGAGGTCCGGCACGAGCGCCGGGGGCACGGCGCCCCACGCCAGCCCGACACCGGGCGCGAGCGCCTTGCTGGCGGTGCCCGCGTAGACGACGCGGTCCGGGGCCAGCGCCTGCAGGGCTCCGACGGCGCGGCGGTCGTAGCGGAACTCCCCGTCGTAGTCGTCCTCGACGACGAGCGCGCCGGTGCGCCGCGCCCACGCGACGAGCTCGCGCCGCCGGCCGGGCCCCAGGGCGACCCCGGTCGGGAACTGGTGGGCGGAGGTGACCAGCACGGCGTCGATCCCGGACAGGGCGGCGAGCGCGGCGACGTCGAGCCCCTCGCCGTCGACGGGGACCGGGACGACGTCGAGCCCCGCCGCCGCGACGATCTCGCGGTGTGCGGCGTGCCCGAACCGCTCGACGGCGACGCGCCGCGCCCCGCGCGCGGCCAGGGTGCGGCACACGAGCGCCAGCAGCTCGCCGAAGCCCTGCGTCACCACCACGGCGCCCGGCTCGGCCCGGACGCCGCGCACCCGGGCCAGGTAGGCGGCGAGGGCGCGCCGCAGCGACTCGTCGCCGAGCGGGTCGCCGTACCCGAGGTGCGCGGCGGGGGCGTCGACCACCGCGCGCCGGGCGCTCGCGGCCCACGCCGCGCGCGGGAACGCGGACGCGTCGGGGATGCCCGCGCGCAGGTCGAGGAGGTCGGGCGCCGGCCGGGTCGGTGGCGGGGCGGCCGGAGCGACGCCGGTCGGGTGGGCCACCCACGTCCCCGCCCCGACGCGCGAGTCGAGCCAGCCCTCCGCGGCGAGCTGGGCGTACACCGCCGCGACGGTGCCGCGCGCGACGCCGAGGTCGGCCGCGAGCGCCCGCGACGACGGCAGCCGGGTGCCCGGGGCGAGCCGGCCGGTCGTCACGGCGTCCCGCAGCGCGTCCTCGAGGCCCCGACCGGGCCGCGGCGACCCGAGAGCGAGGTGCAGGTCGAGCCCGGACGACGTCGGCGTCGCCCGAGAAATGGACCAGAAATCTGTCATCGGATTGCACTGTAGCGCTGGTCCACTGCGCCGTAGCGTCGGGGACATGACCACCACCGACGTGACCACCGACATCGGCACCGGCACGACCACCGACACGGAACCTCGCACCGGGTTCGTCCGCATCGCGCGCCGCCTGGACATGGACGGCCTCGCGCCCGAGTTCTCGGCCGCGATGGGCCGGCTGGACTCCGCCGCCGCCCTGGACGCCGAACGGGCGGGCGTCGACCCCGCCCTGCGCGAGCTCGTGCGCCTCCGGGCGTCGCAGCTCAACGGCTGCGCGTACTGCGTCGACATGCACTCCCGGGCCGCCGCCGAGGTCGGCGTGGACCCCCAGCGCCTGCTGGCCGTGCCCGTGTGGCGCGAGTCGGGCTTCTTCACGGCGGCCGAGCGCGCGGCGCTCGAGCTGACCGAGGCAGTCGTCCGCGTCTCGGCGGCCGAGGTCCCGGCCCCCGTCGTCGAAGGCCTCGTGGCCGAGGTCGGGGAGGCGGCGGCCGCCGCGGTCCTCGCGCTCGTCGTCACCGTGATCGCGTGGAACGGCGTCGGCGCGACCGCGCGCTGCTGGGCGCCCGCCCGCCACGCCTGACCGGCCCGCCCCCGTTCCTCCCCGTCCGTCGCCGCGCGAGACGCCCGCCGCCACGGCAGGGTGGACCGAGGCGCGAGCCATCAGCGACGGACGGGGAGGGTGGTGCCGGCGATGCCCGACGAGATCACCGCGGCAGGGTTCGAGGCCGCCGACGGCACCACGGACTGGCGGGCCCTCGGCCGGGGCGCGAGCGCCCTGTTCCGCACCCGGTCCCCGGGGGAGGGCGCCGTGCTCCTGGAGCGGGTGCGCGTGCTCGCCGACGGTGCGGGCCACCACCCCGACGTCGACCTGCGGCCGGACGGCGTCGTGGTGCGCGTCGCGTCGCACGACGTCGACGGCCTGAGCGAGCGCGACGTCGCCCTCGCCCGGGAGGTCTCCGCGGCCGCCGCCGCTCTCGGGCTCGTCGCCGACCCCGCGGGGGTCCAGGAGGTGGAGCTGACCATCGACTCCACCGACCGCGAGCAGGTCATGCCGTTCTGGGGCGCCGTGCTCGGCCACACCCGCTCCGACGAGGACCTCGTGGACCCGCACGGGCGGTGGCCCGGCGTCTGGTTCCAGGCCATGGACGAGCCGCGCCAGCTGCGCAACCGGCTGCACCTCGACGTCTTCGTGCCGCACGACGTGCGGCAGGCGCGCGTGGACGCGGCGCTCGCGGCGGGGGGCCGCGTCACGACCGAGGAGTTCGTGCCGCACTGGTGGACGCTGGCGGACGTCGAGGGGAACGAGGCCGACGTCGTGGCCTGGGAGGGCTTCGACGAGGACCTGGCCGAGGGCCTGCTCACGCCCGAGGAGTTCCGTGCGGCGGGCGGCGTGGACGACTGGCGCGTGCTGCAGGGCGCCAGCGCCTACTACGCGACCGGCGGCTTCGACGCGGGCGTCGAGCTGGTCGTGCGCGCGGCCCGCGCGGCCGAGGAGGCGGGCGTGCCGCTGTTCGCCGACCTCCGGTACTCGGGCGCCACCCTGCGCGTCGGCCCGCCCGAGGACGGCTGGATCGACGCCGGCCGGCTGCGGGTGGCGCAGCAGGCGCAGGCCGCCGCGCGCGACCTCGGGCTGCGCGCCGACCCCGCCGTCCTGCGCGACGTGCAGCTCACGTTCGACGCGCTGGACGTCGGCGCGGTGCGCCGGTTCTGGGCGGCGGCACTGGGGTACGAGACCCGCGGGGAGACCGACCTGTACGACCCGCTGCTGCGCGGACCGTCGGTGTTCCTGCAGCCGCTGGGCGAACCGCGCGAGCAGCGCAACCGGATCCACGTGGACGTCATGGTCCCCGCCGACATCGCCGACGCCCGCGTGGCGGCGGCCGTCGCGGCGGGTGGCACCCTCGTGCGGGAGGCAGAGACGCCGTTCTGGCGCACGGTCGCCGACCCGGAGGGCAACGAGGTGGACATCGCCGTCGTCCCCGGTCGCGCGGAGGCGTCGGGCGGGTGAACTCCCGAGACGGGGTCAAATCCGGGTAGCGAGGGCCTTTCGTCAGCGTCAAGCCTGCTCTATCCTCCCTGGCAGCGCCGTCGTCCGACGGGCGCGACCGGGAGGCCGCGTCCGCGGCCACAGGGAGGTGGCGGTGACCGTGCCCGACGGCGGAGGGCTCGCGATCGAGACGCGAGGGCTGCGCAAGACGTACCGCAGCGTGCGGGGGAGGTCGGTCGGGGTCGAGGGCCTCGACCTGCAGGTGCCGGTGGGCGGCGTGCACGGGTTTCTCGGGCCCAACGGGTCCGGGAAGACGACGACGATCCGGATGCTCCTGGGACTGGTCCGGCCCGACCGGGGGACCGCGACGATCTTCGGCCACGAGGTGCCGAAGCGGCTGCCGGAGGTCGTGGGCCGGGTGGGCGCCATCGTGGAGAGCCCGAAGTTCTTCCCCGCGTTCAGCGCCCGTCGCAACCTGCGGCTGCTCGCCGACGCGATCGGCGCGCCCGCGGGCCGCGTGGACGCCGTCATCGACGAGGTGGGCCTGACCGGGCGGGCGAAGGACCGGTACAAGGGGTACTCGCTGGGGATGAAGCAGCGGCTCGCCATCGCCGCGACGCTGCTCAAGGACCCCGACCTGCTCATCTTCGACGAGCCCACCAACGGCCTCGACCCCGCCGGCATCCGGGAGATCCGGCAGACCATGCGCAGCCTCGCCGACCAGGGCAAGACGGTGCTGGTCTCCAGCCACATCCTGGCCGAGGTCGAGCAGATCGCGGACACGGTGTCGATCGTGGCCCGCGGGCGGCTCGTCGCCGCGGGCCGGGTTGCCGACCTCGTGGGCGGCGGGTCCGCCACGCGGTCGGTGCGCCTGCGCGTGGCGCCCCCGGACCTGACCATCGCCACCAGCGTGCTCGAGACCGGCGGGCTGCTCGTGCGCCGGGAGCACGACGCGCTCGTCGTCGACGGCGCGGCCGACGCAGCCCAGGTGAATCGCGCGCTCGGCGAGCGCGGCGTCTGGGTGCACGAGCTCACCCCGCTCCAGGCGGACCTCGAGTCCGTCTTCCTCGGCCTCACCGCGCACGAGACGCCCGGCGGGCACACCCACAAGGGCGGCCGCACCCGGCGGGGCGGCCCGTCGCCCGAGCCCGCGCACGCGGCGGCGTCGGGCGACGCAGCGGGGACGACGTCGGAGGTGGACGCATGAGCCGCCTGCTGCGCGTCGAGCTGCGCCGGCTGGGGGCGCGCCGGCTCACCTGGTGGGCCCTGGCCGGGCTGCTGGCGGTCGCCTGCCTCACGGCGTTCTCGGTGTACGGGTCGGCGCGGCCGCCGTCCGCGCAGGAGATCGCCTGGGCCGAGGACGCCTACCAGCAGGAGCTGGAGAACTGGGAGGAGACGGGCGAGGAGCAGGTCGCCCAGTGCGAGGAGGGCGCCGAGAGCGAGGGCGCGACCCCCGAGGACTGGGGGTGCGACGACCTCGCGCCGCGGCGCGAGTGGTTCCTGCCGCCCGAGCCGACGTTCGTCCGGGACGAGGTGGACCTCGGCGACGCGTCCGCGCTCGAGGCGCTGGCAGAGGAGACCGGGTCGTCCACGGACCCTGCCGTGGCAGCCGTCAACGCGTCGATGTGGAACGGCTGGGAGACCGGGACGCCGAAGATCGCGACCAGCGCGCTCGCCGTCCTCGCGGTGGTCTTCGTGCTCGGCGTGAGCTTCGTGACCGCGGAGACGAGCTCCGGCGCCCTCGGCATGTGGCTCACGTTCGAGCCCCGCCGCCGACGGGTCTTCTGGTCCAAGGCGGCGGCCGCGGGGATCGGCGCCGTCCCGCTGACCGCGCTCGGGGTGGCCGCGACGGTCGCCGCGGTCTACGCCGTCTACGCGGGCTTCGGCACGCTCGGGGACCTCACGGCGTCGCGGTGGGTCGAGATCGCCGAGCTCGGGGGCCGCGTCGTGGTCGCGGGGGCGGCGTTCGCGATGATCGGCGTGGCGCTCGGAGCGCTCTTCCGGAACGCGGCCGCCGCGATCGGGGCGGGGGCCGTCCTGGCCGTCCTCGGGGTGGTCGCCAGCGGCGTCGCCGACGCCGCGCAGCGGTGGAACCCGGCGGTGAACCTCACCGCCTGGATCGAGGGCGGGGCGGTGTACAGCCACCCGGTCTGCGCGCCCGCCGAGTCCGGCGTCGTCGAGTGCCCCTGGGTGGAGGAGGCGGTGTCGCAGACGCAGGGCGGCCTCTACCTGCTGGCGCTCACCGTGGTGCTCCTGCTCGTGTCCGTCCTCGTGTTCCGCCGGCGCGACGTGAGCTGACGGGAGACGTCCCGGTGCGCACGTCGCGAGCCCGGTGTCCGCATGATGGGACACCGGGCTCACGACGTGACATCGCCGGGGCGCGGGCGTAACGTTCGATCCGTGCAGACGATCCTCGTAGTACTTCTTCCCGGGCGCGCCGACTAGGCCCACGCACCAGGCTTCGTCAGCGCGCTCACCCCTCGTCAGTCCCGTCATCCCGGGACCGGGGGGTTTTTCATTGCAGCGACACCCCGCGCCAGACCCTTCGCCCGCAAGACCGACCGGCAGGAGAGACCGATGGTCCAGCCGAACCCGACCCCCGCCCAGGTGGCCGCCCGCACCGCGCCGCGCGGCACCGACCGAGCAGCCGACCGCACCGTCTCCGGCGAGGAGGTCACCGGCGCCGAGTCGATCGTCCGCTCGCTCGAGTCGGCCGGCGTCGAGAACGTCTTCGGCATCCCGGGCGGGGCGATCCTTCCGCTCTACGACCCGCTCATGGACTCCCAGCAGATCCGCCACGTCCTGGTGCGGCACGAGCAGGGCGGCGGGCACGCGGCGCAGGGCTACGCCCACGCGACGGGCAAGGTCGGCGTCACGATGGCGACCTCCGGGCCCGGCGCCACCAACCTCGTGACGCCGCTCGCCGACGCGCACATGGACTCCGTCCCGCTGGTCGCGATCACCGGCCAGGTGGCGCAGAACCTGATCGGCACGGACGGGTTCCAGGAGGCGGACATCGTCGGCATCACGATGCCGATCACCAAGCACTCCTACCTGGTCACCGACCCGGCGGAGATCCCGCGGACGATCGCCGAGGCGTTCCACATCGCGTCGACCGGCCGCCCCGGCCCGGTGCTGGTGGACATCGCGAAGTCCGCGATGACGGCGAGCACCACGTTCTCCTGGCCGCAGGAGCTGTCGCTGCCCGGCTACCACCCGGTGACGAAGCCGCACGCCAAGCAGATCCGCGAGGCCGCGAAGCTGCTCGCGACGGCCCGCCGGCCCGTGCTGTACGTGGGCGGCGGTGTCATCCGCTCGGGTGCCTCGGAGGCCCTGCGCCGGCTGGTCGACACCTCGGGCGCGGCCGTCGTCACGACGCTCACCGCCCGCGGCGCGGTGCCCGACAGCCACCCGCAGCACCTGGGCATGCCCGGCATGCACGGCACCGTCCCCGCCGTGGCGGCGCTGCAGAAGGCCGACCTCGTGGTGGCCCTCGGAGCCCGCTTCGACGACCGCGTGACCGGCCGGCTCTCGAGCTTCGCGCCGCACGCCGCCGTCGTGCACGCCGACATCGACCCCGCGGAGATCGGCAAGAACCGCCCGGTGGACGTGCCGATCGTCGGCGACCTGCGCGAGGTCATCGCCGACCTGGTGCCGGCCCTCGAGGCCGAGCACGCCAAGGTGGGCAAGCCCGACCTGGGCGCCTGGTGGCACCAGCTCGACACCTGGCGCGAGACCTACCCGCTCGGCTACAGCGCCACCGACGACGGCCACCTGGCGCCGCAGCACGTCATCTCGCGGCTCGGCGAGCTGGCCGGGCCGGACGCCATCTACGCCGCGGGCGTGGGGCAGCACCAGATGTGGGCGGCGCAGTTCATCCGCTACGAGCACCCGCGCACCTGGCTGAACTCCGCGGGCCTGGGCACCATGGGCTTCGCGGTCCCGGCCGCGATGGGCGCCAAGGTGGGCCAGCCCGACCGCGAGGTGTGGGCCATCGACGGCGACGGCTGCTTCCAGATGACCAACCAGGAGCTCGCGACCTGCGCGATCAACGACATCCCCATCAAGGTGGCGCTGATCAACAACAGCTCGCTCGGCATGGTGCGGCAGTGGCAGACGCTCTTCTACGACGAGCGCTACTCCAACACCGACCTGCACACCGGGCACGGCACCCGCCGCATCCCCGACTTCGTGAAGCTTGCCGACGCGTACGGCTGCGAGGGCATCCGCGTGGAGCGCGAGGACGAGGTCGACGCCGCGATCAAGCGGGCCCGCGAGATCGACGACCGCCCCGTGGTCATCGACTTCCAGGTCTCGCGCGACGCCATGGTGTGGCCGATGGTCGCCGCCGGCGTGCCGAACGACGACATCCAGTACGCGCGCGGCATCTCGCCCGCGTGGGACCGCGAAGACTGACCGGCCGACGAGCAGAGACGGAGCCACCCATGTCGCGTCACACCCTGTCCGTGCTGGTCGAGAACAAGCCGGGCGTCCTCACCCGCGTCTCCGCGCTGTTCGCGCGCCGGGCGTTCAACATCCACTCCCTGGCCGTGGGCCCCACCGAGCACGAGGAGATCTCGCGCATCACCGTGGTGGTCGACGTCGAGGAGCACCCCCTCGAGCACGTGACCAAGCAGCTCAACAAGCTGGTCAACGTCATCAAGATCGTCGAGCTCGACCCCGAGTCGTCCGTGCAGCGCGAGCTGCTGCTCGTCAAGGTGCGGGCCGACGCCGCCGCGCGGGCGGGGGTGCTCGAGGTCGTCGAGCTGTTCCGCGCCCACGTCGTGGACGTCGTGCCCGACACGGTCGTCGTCGAGGCGACCGGCACCGCCGCCAAGCTGTCCGCGCTGCTCGCGGCCCTGGAGCCGTACGGCGTCCGCGAGATCGTGAAGTCCGGCACCCTCGCGGTGGGCCGCGGCTCGCGGTCCATCACCGACCGAGCGCTGGAGCGCGTGCGCACGGCCTGACGCCGAGCGCGTACCGTCACCCCTGCCGGTGACCATCGAGAAACCGACCCGCAGTACCGAATCGCAGCACCGAGAACCGAGGAGCATCACCGTGGCTGAGCTGTTCTACGACGACGACGCCGACCTGTCCATCATCCAGCAGCGCAAGGTCGCCGTCATCGGCTACGGCAGCCAGGGCCACGCCCACGCGCTGAACCTGCGCGACTCGGGCGTCGACGTCCGCGTCGGCCTGCGCGAGGGCTCGGCGTCGGTGAAGAAGGCCGAGGACGAGGGCCTGCGCGTGCTGCCCGTCGCCGACGCGGTCAAGGAGGCCGACGTCGTCGTCATCCTCGCGCCGGACCAGGTGCAGCGGCACGTGTACCGCGACGAGATCGCCCCGAACCTCAACGAGGGCGCGGCGCTCGTCTTCGGGCACGGCTTCAACATCCGCTTCGGCTACATCAAGCCCGAGGCAGGCCACGACGTGCTCATGGTCGCCCCCAAGGGCCCGGGCCACCTCGTGCGCCGCGAGTACGTGGACGGCCGCGGCGTGCCGGTCATCGTCGCCGTCGAGCAGGACGCGTCGGGCTCCGCCTGGGGCCTGGCCCTGTCGTACGCGAAGGGCATCGGCGGCCTGCGCGCCGGCGGCATCAAGACCACCTTCACCGAGGAGACCGAGACCGACCTGTTCGGCGAGCAGGCCGTGCTGTGCGGCGGCGCCTCGCAGCTGGTCCAGTACGGCTTCGAGACGCTGACCGAGGCGGGCTACCAGCCCGAGGTCGCGTACTTCGAGGTGCTGCACGAGCTGAAGCTGATCGTCGACCTCATGGTCGAGGGCGGCATCGCCAAGCAGCGCTGGTCGGTCTCCGACACGGCCGAGTACGGCGACTACGTCTCCGGCCCGCGGGTCATCGACCCGCACGTCAAGGAGAACATGAAGGCCGTCCTCGCGGACATCCAGAACGGCGCCTTCGCCGAGCGCTTCATCGCGGACCAGGACGCGGGCGCGCCCGAGTTCACCGCGCTGCGCGAGAAGGGCGAGGCGCACCCGATCGAGACCACCGGCCGCGAGCTGCGGAAGATGTTCTCGTGGATCAAGCCCGCTGACTCCGACTACACGGAGGGCAGCGCCGCTCGCTGACCCACTCCGTCAGCAGCGACGCGCGCGGCCGTCGTCCCCCACCCGGGGGCGGCGGCCGCACGTGCGCCCGCGAGGTAGTCCGGATCCCGCCGAGGTAGTTCGAGACCCCGCGAGGTAGTTCGAGACCCCGCGAGGTCGTTCGGACCTGGCTGAGGTAGTTCGAGTCTTGCCGAGGTAGCTCCGGGCTCGGCGGTCAGGCGAGGAGCCCGGCCCAGCGCCGGGCGACGTCGACGAGGTCCACGCGGTCGAGGGCGTCGACGTCGTCGAGCCGGTGCCAGGCGACGGCGTCGGTGCTGCCGTTCGCCTCGACGGTCAGCTCGCCGCCGACGACGTGCGCGCGGTAGACGATCCGGATGCCGTGCAGCGGCTCGTCGGGCGGGGTGCCGTTCACCGCGAAGCGGCGCTCCGCGGGAATGACGATGCTGTCGACGCCGAGGAGGCCGTCGAGCGCGACGTCGTACCCGGACTCCTCGCGCAGCTCGCGGATCGCGGCGGCCTCCGGGTGCTCGCCGGGCTCGATGCCTCCGCCGGGGAGCGTCCAGCCGGACCCGCCGCCCTCGTTCCAGTGGGGGAGCAGGAGGTGGTCGTGGTCGACCACGACGGCGTAGGCAGCGACGCGGGTGAACATCCCGGCATCGTGCCAGACGGCGGGCCTGCCCAGGCGCGCGCACGCCCCGCCGCCTGGCAGGATGGCGCCATGAGCGACGACGCGACCCCCGCACGAGGGCTCGACCCTGAGCAGGCCGACCACATCACGCGGTTCTGGGACGTCGCGCGCCCGAGCGCCGGTCGGACCAGCCACGGCGGCGCGGTGGGGGAGCGGTCGGAGAACGTGGTGCCGCCGCCGGCGTGGTCGTTCGGGGACTCGCCCGAGCTGGCCGACGAGCTGCTGGCTCTCGTGCTCGACGGGGTGAAGACCGGCACCGCCGCCGCGGTCTGGGAGTACGAGGCGGCGGACGAGCCGCTGCCCCGCAAGGGTGACCTGTCGATCGTGCTCGACGGCGCGGGGGTGCCGCGCGTGCTGATCCGGACCACGCAGGTGGAGACCGTCCCGTTCGCGGAGGTGACCGCCGAGCACGCCGCCGCCGAGGGCGAGGGTGACCGCTCCCTCGCCGACTGGCGCGAGGGCCACGAGCGCTACTGGCGCCGCACGCTGGCGCAGATCGGCCGCGAGTTCGACCCGACGATGCCGGTCGTGTGCGAGCGCTTCAAGGTGCTCTACCGCGCCTGACGTCGTCCTGGCATCGTCCGGATCATGAGATCTGTGTCCGCATCATGATTCGACGGGCATAGGCTCGCCCTCATGACGCGGAGCATCGACCTGGCAGTGGTGGCCGGCGACGGCATCGGCACGGAAGTCGTGGAGCAGGGCCTGGCGGTCCTCGAGGCGGCCGTGGCCGGCTCGGACGTGAAGGTCTCCACCACCGAGTTCGACCTGGGCGCGCGCCGCTGGCACGCCACGGGCGAGACGCTCACCGACGCCGACCTCGAGGCCATCAAGGGGCACGACGCGATCCTGCTGGGCGCCATCGGCGACCCGAGCGTGCCGTCGGGCGTGCTCGAGCGCGGCCTGCTGCTCAAGCTCCGCTTCTCGCTGGACCACTACGTGAACCTGCGCCCCGGCAAGCTGTACCCGGGCGTGACCAGCCCGCTGGCGAACCCGGGCGACGTCGACTTCGTCGTCGTGCGCGAGGGCACCGAGGGGCCGTACGTGGGCAACGGCGGCGCCCTGCGCGTCGGCACCCCGCACGAGATCGCGACCGAGGTGTCGGTCAACACCGCGTTCGGCGTGGAGCGCGTGGTGCGCGACGCCTTCGCCCGCGCCCAGGCCCGCCCGCGCAAGCACCTCACGCTGGTGCACAAGCACAACGTGCTCGTGCACGCCGGCCACCTGTGGCGGCGCACCGTCGAGGCCGTCAACGCGGAGTTCCCCGACGTCACCACGGACTACCTGCACGTGGACGCCGCCACGATCTTCCTCACGACCAACCCGTCGCGGTTCGACGTGATCGTCACCGACAACCTGTTCGGCGACATCCTCACCGACCAGGCCGCCGCCATCACCGGCGGCATCGGCCTCGCCGCGTCGGCGAACATCAACCCCGACCGCACCGCGCCGTCCATGTTCGAGCCGGTGCACGGCTCCGCGCCGGACATCGCCGGTCAGGGCAAGGCCGACCCGACCGCCACCGTCCTGTCGGTCTCCCTGCTGCTCGACCACCTCGGCCTCGCCGAGGAAGCGGCGCGCGTCGAGGCGGCCGTCGCGGCCGACCTCGCCGACCGTCCTGTTCACCCGAGCGACCGAGTACGCACGACGGCCGAGGTCGGGCGCGACCTCGCCGCTCGCGTCAACGGCTGACGACCCCGCGTCGTCACCGGACGGCGCGGCGCCACCCGCGCCGCGCCGTCGGACGTGTCGTCCGAGCCACCGCCCGCCCCGGCCGTCATCCCTCCTGTCGATCACCCGACTCCCTCCGTCAGTCCGGGTGACCGCTGTGGTCGGAGCGACGCCGGTGCCCACGGGGTGCGCGGTCGTGGAAAACTACAGGGGTCACCCGGTGAAAGGCCCCCCGATCATGACCACCTCCAGCACCACCCCCTCCGCCCCGAGCGCCACCTCGAGCAGCGACGCGTCGGGCATCCTCCCGGCCGAGCTCGAGGACCTCGTCGCCCTCTTCGACGTCCGGGCGACCGACAGCCCGACCTCCGACGCCGACCGCGAGGCGGCGCTGCAGGCGCCGAGGTTCGGCACCGTGTTCTCCGACCACATGGCGCGCATCACCTGGCGCCAGGGCGACGGCTGGCTCGACCGTCGCATCGAGAAGTACGGCCCGCTGCAGCTCGACCCCGCGACCGCCGTCCTGCACTACGCGCAGGAGATCTTCGAGGGGATGAAGGCCTACCGGCACGCGGACGGCTCCGTGTGGACCTTCCGCCCGGACGCGAACGCCGCGCGGTTCGCGCGCTCCGCGCACCGCCTGGCGCTGCCGGCCCTGTCCGTCGACGACTTCATCGGCTCCATCGCCGCGCTGGTGCGCACCGACATCGACTGGGTGCCCTCCGGCGAGGACTTCAGCCTCTACCTGCGGCCCTTCATGTTCGCGTCGGAGGCGTTCCTCGGGGTGCGCGCGACGACGGAGGCCGAGTACCTCGTCATCGCGTCGCCGGTCGGGCCGTACTTCGCCGGCGGGGTGAAGCCGGTGTCGATCTGGATCGACGAGCACTACCACCGCTCCGGGCCGGGAGGCACGGGCGACGCCAAGTACGGCGGCAACTACGCGGCGAGCCTGCTGCCGCAGCAGCTCGCCGCCGAGAAGGGCTTCGACCAGGTCTGCTACCTCGACGCGACGACCAACTCGGTTCTCGAGGAGCTCGGCGGCATGAACGTGTTCGTCGTCATGGCGGACGGCTCGGTGCACACGCCGGAGCTCACCGGCTCGTTCCTCGAGGGCGTCACGCGCTCGTCCATCCTGCAGCTCGCCGCGGACCGCGGGCACGAGGCGGTCGAGCGTCGGCTGCCGCTCGCCGAGGTCGTCGCGGGGCTCCAGGACGGCACCGTGCGCGAGATCTTCGCCTGCGGCACGGCGGCGGTCATCACCCCGGTCGGCCGGCTCGCCGGCGACGAGTTCGACCTGCAGGTCTCGGGCGGCCAGCCGGGAGAGCTCACCATGGCGATCCGTGAGGAGCTCACCGACATCCAGTACGGTCGGGCCGCGGACCGGCACGGCTGGATGCGCCGGCTCGCCTGAGAGCGCCGCGCCGCGAGGTCCGCCGCGGCGCGGGACGGCTCAGGCGTGGTCGGCCACGACCACGGACGGAGGCACCTTCCCGCATGGCGACCCGGATCAGCGCCGACGAGCTCAACCGCACCACGCTCGAGCGGCAGCGGCTGCTCGCCCGCTCCGACGACGACGTCACCGCCGTCGTCGGACGGGTGGGCGGCGTGCAGGCGCAGCATCCCGACATGCCGTACCTCGCGCTCTGGTCGCGGCGGTCCGGGCAGACGATCGCCGAGCTCGAGGACGCCCTGACCGGCGGCAGCGTCGTGAAGGCGACCGTGATGCGGTCCACGCTGCACGTCGTGCCGAGCGCGGACTGGCCGCTGCTCGACGCGGTCTCGGCCGAGCAGCGCCTGGCGGCGTGGCGCGCGAGCGCGCGCCGCGCCGGGGTGGACCTCCTCGGCCTCAACGCGGCCGTGCGCGCGTACTGCGCCGAGCCGCGCACCGTGGACGAGGTGGAGGCGTTCGCCGCGGAGCAGTACCCCGGCGTCGACGCCGTCGCCGCGATCCCCGGCGGCGTGAGCCGCGCGTGGTGGCGGCTCGCGAGCGCGGGCGGGGGCCTCGTGCACGTGCCGCCGAGCGGGCTGTGGGGCTCCCACGTGGCGGTGCGCTACCAGGACGGCGCCCGCTGGCTGGCCGACCGCCTGCCGCACCCGCTGCCCGCGATCCCGCCCGACGAGGCGCGGGCTCGCGTCGTCGAGAGGTACCTGCGCGCGTTCGGGCCGGCGTCGGTGCGCGACGTCGCGCGGGGAGTCGGCGTCCGGGGCGCCGGAGCGCTGAAGCGGGCGCTCGCCCTGCTGGAGCTGCGGACGTACGTCGCGCCCGACGGCCGGGAGCTGCTCGACCTGGCCGACGCCGACGTGGTGGCCGGGGACACCCCGGCACCCGTGCGGCTCCTGCCGCGCTGGGACCAGCTGCTCGTGGCGCTCGACGACCGCTCGCGGATCGTCGACCCGGAGCACGCGGGCCTCGTCTACCGGCGCAACGCCGACGTGCTGCCCACCCTCTGGGTGGACGGCCGGGTGGCGGGGACGTGGTCCCTGGACGTGGACGCCCGCCGCGCCACCGTGCACCTCGAGCCGTTCACCGGCGACGCCTGGGCGCACCACCGGGAGGAGCTGGAGGCCGAGGCGGGCGCGCTGCTCGAGCTCGCCGCCCCCGAGGGCCCCGAGCGCGAGGTCACCTGGTCGGGCCAGCCGACCGCACGAGAGTCCGGCCGAGCACGCCGGTGAGCATCGCCGAGACCGCGACCCCGACCACCACCCACACGAGCGCGGTCACGACGGCCGACGCGGCGTCGCCCGTGCCGGTGAACGCGAGCGCGGCGAGGATCACGGTGACCAGCGCGACGAGCCAGCCGAAGAACATCCGTGGCCGCGGCACGACCCGGACGAGCAGCTGGAGCACCACGGCGGCGAGCAGGGCGAAGAGGGCGCCGGTCAGCGCCCAGGCGAGGCCCGGGGCGTCGGGCACCAGGCGGGACGGGCCGAGCAGCCCGACGTCGAACGCGCTGTCGAACACGACCGACGCCGCGAGCCCGAGGACGGCGCAGACCACGACGGTCACGGCGGCGCCGGACCAGTAGCGGCGGCGGTCGAGCTCCAGCAGCCCGCGGGACGACGGCGCGGGCGCGTCCCAGGCGTCGGCGGGCTCCGACGTCGGCACGACGGACGGTGGCGGGGCGGCGCCCTGCGAGATGCCGGGCGTCGGCCCGGTCACGCCCGTCGGCGTCGTGGGGCCACCAGGTCGTCGCGGGTCGGTCATCGGTGCTCCCTCCTGAGGGACAGAGGCCAGCCGACCACAGCCGCGGCTCGGTCGCACGAGCACCGGGCACGTCGCGGGACGTCCGGGGCCACGGCGTGGACGGCCTGTCCGCCTGGTGCGTGCGTGTGGCACCATGTGGCCCATGACACGCCTCGCGCACCAGCGTCGCTCGCTCATCATTGCGTAGCGCGTCCGGCCACCCGCCGGACGCGCAGACCTTCCGTACCCCGGGGGGTCTTTTTTGTTGACCAGCACGCTCAGCTTCTTGACCTGGGGAGTCCCGCATGACCGCCACCCCGTTCCACGTGTACGACACCACCCTGCGCGACGGCGCGCAGCAGGAGGGCATGAACCTCTCCGTGGCGGACAAGCTGGCCATCGCGCCGTTGCTGGACGAGCTGGGGGTCGGCTTCATCGAGGGCGGCTGGCCCGGCGCCGTGCCGAAGGACACGGAGTTCTTCCGGCGGGCGGCCAAGGAGCTCGACCTGAGGAACGCGGTGCTCGCTGCGTTCGGCGCCACGCGCAAGGCGGGCACGCGCGCGTGGGACGACCCGCAGGTGCGCGCCCTGCTCGACTCCGAGGCGCCGGTCGTGACGCTGGTGGCCAAGTCCGACGTGCGGCACGTGGAGCGCGCGCTGCGCACCACGCCCGACGAGGGCCTCGCGATGATCGCCGACACGGTCGCGTTCCTCGTGGGCGAGGGGCGCCGGGTCGTGGTGGACGCCGAGCACTTCTTCGACGGGTACCGGTTCGACCCGGTGTGGTCCCGCGCGGCGGCGGAGGCGGCGTTCGAGGCGGGCGCCGAGGTGGTCACGCTGTGCGACACGAACGGCGGCATGCTGCCGCACTGGGTGACCGACGTCGTCACCGAGGTGCGCGAGACCCTGGGGCTGCCGCACGGGCGCGACGCCGTCGCGGGGGACCGGCTGCTGGGCATGCACGCCCACAACGACTCGGGCTGCGCCGTCGCGAACACGCTCGCCGCCGTGGCCGCCGGGGCGTGGCACGTGCAGGGCACCGTGAACGGCTACGGCGAGCGCACGGGCAACGTGGACCTCGTCACCGTGGTCGCGAACCTCGAGCTCAAGCACGGGCTGCGCACGCTCGTGGGCGGCGGCCTGGAGGAGGCGACGCGCATCGCGCACGCCGTCGCGGAGATCACCAACATCTCGCCGTACGCGCGGCAGCCGTACGTCGGGGCGAGCGCCTTCGCCCACAAGGCGGGCCTGCACGCGAGCGCCATCAAGGTCGACCCGGACCTGTACCAGCACATCGACCCGACGGCGGTCGGCAACGACATGCGGATGCTCGTGTCCGACATGGCGGGGCGCGCGTCGATCGAGCTCAAGGGCCGCGAGCTGGGCTACGACCTCAGCGGGCAGGGCGAGCTGCTCACCCGCGTCACGACGCGCGTCAAGGACGCCGAGGCGCAGGGCTACACGTTCGACGCCGCCGACGCGTCCTTCGAGCTGCTGCTGCGCGAGGAGCTCACCGGCTCCCGGCAGGCGTTCTTCCGGGTCGAGAGCTGGCGGACCATCGTCGAGACGGCGGCCGGCGGGCCCGGGCGCGGCACCGCCCACGACGCCGGGAGCCGGGACGCCGACGCCCTCGCCGAGGCCACGGTGAAGCTGCACGCCGGCGGGGAGCGCGTCGTCGCGACCGGCGAGGGCAACGGCCCCGTGAACGCCCTCGACCAGGCGCTGCGCAGCGCGCTGACGCGCGTGTACCCGCAGATGGAGAAGTTCGAGCTCATCGACTTCAAGGTGCGCATCCTCGACGCGCAGCAGGGCACCGACGCCACCACGCGCGTGCTGGTGGAGACGACCGACGGGCAGCACTCGTGGTCCACCGTGGGAGTGGGGCCGAACGTCATCGAGGCCGCGTGGGAGTCGCTCATCGACGCGTACGTCTACGGCCTGGTGCACGCGGGCGTCGAGCCGCGCTGACCGGGCCGCGCTGACCGCGCCGTCCGTCGTCTAGCCCGGGGTCCGTCCGTTCGCGAGGCGGTGCGGACGGACGGCGTCGAACGTCGCCTTGAGGGCCGCGGTGGTCCGGTCGTACCGGCGCTGCGCCACGCGCACGAAGAGGAAGTCGACGACGGCGAGCTGGGCGATGCGGCTCGACATCGCGCCGGAGCGGAACTGCGTCTCGCGGGCGGTCGTCGCCAGGACGACGTCGGCGAGCTCGGCCAGGGGCGAGGCCGGGAAGTTCGTCACGGCGACCGTGGTGGCGCCGGCGTCGCGCGCGAGGGTGAGGGCCTGGACGGTCTCGACGGTCGTGCCGGTGTGCGAGACGGCCACCGCCACGCAGCCCTCGGCCAGCAGCGCCGCGGACTGGAGCTGGCCGTGCAGGTCCACGGGGGCGAAGCAGGCGATGCCGATGCGCGTGAGCTTCTGGCCGAGGTCCTGCGCGGTGAGGCCGCTGGACCCGACGCCGTAGACGTCCACGCGCGGGGCGGTCGCGACGGCGTCGACGGCGCGCTCCAGCGCGTCGAGATCGAGCATGCGCGCGGTCTCCTCGATCGTCCGCGCCTCGTGGAACGCGATCTTGGACACGACGTCGGTGGCGGTGTCCGTGCGGTTGATCTCGCCCTCCGCGATGCCGGAGCGCTCGAGCTCGACGGCGCGGCGGCTCGTGGCCTGGGCCAGGTCGATGCGGAACTCGGGGTAGCCGGCGTACCCGACGGCCCGGCAGAACCGCACGACCGTCGCCTGCGACGTCCCGGCCCGGGCGGCGAGCTCGGTGATGGTGGCGCCGACGACGCCGGGCGGGTCCTCGAGCACGACGGCGGCGATGCGCGCCTCGGCGGGCCGGAGGGTGGGCAGCGTCTGGCGGAGCCGGACGAGGACGTCACCGTTCATGCGCGGGGTCTCCTTCCCGGCGGCCGCCGGCGAGGGGTGGGGACGAGAGGTGGGTGGTGGAGCGGACCGTGAGCCAGGTGTCGTGGGGCTCCACGAGGGCGCCGTCGCGGGGATCGGCGAGGGAACGGGCGAGGCGCAGGGCGCCGTCGAGCGGGCTGCCGTCGGCGGCCACGAGCCGCACGTCGGGGCGCAGGGCGGACAGCCGCGCCTCGAGCGGAGCGGTCACCGGCGCGCCGATCTGCAGGACGCCGCCGGTCACGGACGCGAGGGGCGGGATCCCCGGCCGCAGCGCCGCCGCGAGGCTCTCCGCCAGGTGCGTCCCGGCGTCGTGCAGGACGGCGCCGGCGACCGGGTCGCCCGCCCTGGCGGCGTCGGCGACGGCCGGCGTGAACGAGGCGAGGACGTGCGCGCGGTCGGGGCGCCCGTAGAGCGCGGCGGGCCACCCCTCGACCGGGCCGAACTGCTCCAGCGCGGCGGCGAGCAGCGTGGGCGACGCGGGCCCCGGCCGTCCGTCGTGGGTGGCGATCGCGGCGCGCAGCCCTGCGGCGCCGATCCACGAGCCGGAGCCGAGGTCGCCGAGCAGGTGCCCCCAGCCGTCCGCGCGGTGCCACCGGCGCCGCAGGTCGGTGGCGAGGACGATGGCGCCCGTGCCGACGGCGGCGACGGCGCCGGGCCGGCCGCCGAGGGCGCCGAGGTGGGCGGCGAGCGCGTCCGCGGCGACGGCCGTGGCCCGCGCGCGGGTGTCGCGCAGCACGTCGTGCAGGGCGCCGGGGTCGGGGACGAGCGAGGGGAGGCCGGTGACCGACACGGCGGCCGCGGCGACGGCCAGCCCGGGGTGCCGGCTCGCGAGCGCGCCGACGAGCTCGGCCACGACGTCGGCCGCGTCGCTGCCGGCGGCGGTGATGCGGACGGGGCGGCCGGCGAGCGTGATCGCCGGGCCCCCGGCGCCGCCGGTGCCGGTCACGGGCGCCGCGACGAGCCGGGCGCCGGAGCCGCCGACGTCCACGGCGACGACGTGCTCGGGGGCGGCGTTCGGGGCGTCGGGGCCGGTCACGGCACCCAGTGTGGCAGTGATTTTCTCAGGCTGGACACCTCACAAAAAGATTCTCGCCGCGACGGGCTCGGCGCGGTGTGACCGACGCCGCCTTCGTCCCGGCCGCGGCGCGGCTACCGTGGAGACGTGCATGGTGAGTACAAGGTTCCCGGTGGCAAGCTCGTGACGGTCGACCTCGACGTGCGCGACGGGTTGCTCGCCGACGTCAGGCTCAGCGGCGACTTCTTCCTCGAACCCGACGACGCCCTCGAGGTCATCGACGCCGCGCTGGTCGGCCTGCCGCGCGAGACGTCCACGAGCGAGCTGGCCCGCGCCGTCGACGACGGGCTGCGGATCGCCGAGCAGGACGGCCGTGTCGGCGGCCCGGTGACGATGGTGGGCTTCGACGCCTGGGCGGTCGCGGTCGCGGTGCGCCGCGCGCTCGGCCTGGCCACGACGTGGGACGACCACACGTTCGAGGTGCTGCGCCCGGGCCCGCTGCCCCCGGCGACGCTCGCCGCGCTGGACCAGGTGCTCACCGAGGAGCTGGCGGCCGGGCGGCGCGGGCCCACGCTGCGGTTCTGGGACTGGAACGAGCGCGCCGTCTTCATCGGGTCGTTCCAGTCGCTGCGCAACGAGGTGGACCCGGTGGGCGTGCGCGAGCACGACGTCACGGTGGTGCGACGCATCTCCGGCGGTGGCGCCATGTTAATGGAGGCCGGCAACTGCGTGACGTTCTCGCTGGTCGTGCCGGCGTCGCTCGTCGACGGCCTGTCCTTCGAGCAGTCCTACGCGTTCCTCGACTCGTGGGTGCTGGGCGCGCTGCACGACGTGGGCGTCGAGGCCTACTTCTCCGGCATGAACGACGTGGCCTCTCCCGCGGGCAAGCTCGCGGGCTCCGCGCAGAAGCGGCTGGCGGGCGGCGCCGTGCTGCACCACATGACGATGGCGTACGACATCGACAACGCCAAGATGCTCGAGGTGTTGCGCATCGGCCGGGAGAAGCTCTCGGACAAGGGCACCACCAGCGCCAACAAGCGGGTGGACCCCCTGCGCTCGCAGACGGGCATGTCGCGCGACGAGATCCTGGACGCGTTCGAGGCGCACTTCAAGGCCCACCACCGCACCGTGGACTCCGAGCTGCGGCCCGACGAGCTCGCCCGGGCGCAGGAGCTGGTCGAGACGAAGTTCGCCGACCCCGCCTGGATCAACCGGGTGCCCTGAGCCTCCCGCCCGCCGCCCCCGCGCCCGGCCGCGACGCGCCGTCCAGGTCACCGTCCTGTCACGAGTTGGTGCGGGGGCTTTCGTTATCCGCGTTCGGTCAGTAATCTCCCTCACAGCGCGACGCTCGGGAACTTCCTTTCAGGGGTGGGTGTCGCCCGATCACCGCACAGCGATCAGCAGGACAGCGAGACGACGACGTCACGCCGGACGACGACGACGTCGGCACGACATGACCGCGAGAGGGCGCGCGACCGCGAGGACGGCGGCGCCGCGCACCACGGAGGGCGGCCCACGGGGGCCGCCGGGGGAGGACGAGATGCGTCGACACATGTGGACCCGCAGGAGCGTGGGGGCCGTGGCCACCGCGGCGCTGGTGGCGCTGGGCGTCGCCGCGTGCGGCAGCGGGGGCGGCTCGGGCGACGGGGACGGGACGGTCGACGGCGAGGGCAAGACCCTCGACGTCTGGATCATGCAGGGCACCAACCCCAGCGCCGACACCTTCTTCGACGAGGTCGGCAAGGCGTTCACCGAGGAGACGGGCGCGAAGCTCAACGTCGAGTTCGTCGAGTGGGCGGACGCGCACGACCGGTTCGTCACGTCGATCGCCGGCCAGACCACGCCCGACGTGGCCGAGACCGGCACCACCTGGACGCCGGAGTTCGCCGACGCCGGCGCGCTCGCGCCGCTGGACGACTACGTGGCGGACGCCGGCCTGGGCGACGACCTGGTGGACGGGCTCGTCGAGGCGGGCACCTACGACGGCCAGCTGTACGGCATGCCCTGGTACGCCGGCGTCCGCTCGCTGGTGTACAACACGGACATCTTCGAGCAGGCCGGCGTGGAGCCGCCCACGACCTGGGCTGAGATCGAGTCGGCGGCCAAGGCGATCAAGGAGAAGTTCCCGAAGAAGACCGCGATCGCGGTGCCGGGCGACGCCGAGTTCACGGTCTACCCGTGGGTGTGGGGCGCGGGCGGCGAGGTGGCGACGGCCGACGGTGACACCTGGACCTCGGGCCTCGACAGCCCCGAGGCGCAGGAGGGCCTGAGCTTCTGGACCGGGTTGGCGAAGGACGGCTACTCGTCCGCGGGCGCCACCACCTGGCGCGAGACGGACGTGCTCGACGCGTTCGCCCAGGGCGACGTCGGCATGGCGGTCATGGGCTCCTGGACGCCGGGCGCGATCGTCGAGGCGAACAAGGACATGGAGGGCAAGTTCGCGGCCGTCCCGATCCCGGGCAAGGACGGCGGCATGGCGCCCTCGGTGCTCGGGGGCTCGCACCTGTCGGTCTTCGAGACGGCGGAGGACAAGGACCTGGCGTTCGCGTTCGTGAAGCTCATGACCACCGGCGAGTTCGCGACGAAGTGGGGCGAGCAGGCCGGGTACTTCCCGGGTCAGAAGTCGCTGCTGGACGAGACGCTGAAGAGCACGGACCCGCTCGTGGCGCCGTTCGCGAAGCAGTTCGTCGAGGGCGGCGCGTCCGTGCCGGTGTCGCCGAACTTCGGCGCCGTCCAGGCCAAGCTCACGACGAGCACGATGATGCAGTCGATCCTCTCCGGGAGCGAGGACGTCCCGACCGCCAGCACGAAGGCGGCCGACGAGATGACGTCGCTGCTCAACGGTGGCAGCTGACGCATGACGAGCACGCTCCCCGTCGCGGTCCCCGCCGGGCCCGGGCAGCAGCCCGGGCCCGGCGGGCGCCGCCCGCTCGGCAAGTCCCTCCTCGCGCGGGTGCGGCCGTGGATGCTGCTGACGCCCGCCCTGCTGGTGCTCGCGGTGCTGCTCCTGTGGCCCCTGGTGCGGGTCGCGCTGTTCTCCCTGCAGGACTACGGGCTGAAGGAGATCGTCTCCGGCGAGCCGAACTGGATCGGCCTCGCCAACTTCGGCGAGATCTTCACCTCCGAGCAGCTGTGGGCCGTGGTGCTGCCGAACACCGTGGTCTTCGCCGTGCTGTCGGTGTCGTTCACGGTGATCTTCGGCACCGCCGTGGCGGTGCTGCTCGCCTCGCTCGGCCGCGTCTGGCGCACCATCGTGTCCAGCGCGATCATGGCGGCCTGGGCCATGCCCGCCGTCACCGGCACGTACGTGTGGGTCTGGATCTTCGACGCCGACCGCGGCGTGTTCAACCACGTGCTCCAGTCGCTCGGCCTGCAGGACGCCCCCGTCAACTGGTTCACCGACCGCTGGTCGTTCTACGCGATCGTGCTGCTCAACGTGGTGCACCACGGCTTCCCGTTCGTGGCCATCACCGTGCTCGCGGGCCTGCTCGGGGTGCCGAAGGAGCTGCTGGAGGCCGCGGAGATCGACGGCGCCGGCGCCTGGCGCCGGTTCTTCTCGGTGATCGTGCCGCAGCTCAAGCAGATCTTCGCCGTCGTGATCATCCTGTCGACCATCTGGGACTTCAAGGTCTTCGCGCAGGTCTACCTCATGCCCGGCGGCGCCGGCAGCAACCGCGAGGTGCTCAACCTCGGCGTGTGGTCGTACACCGAGTCGTTCGGGCAGAACCGGTACGGCTTCGGCTCCGCGATCGCGGTGCTGCTCACCCTGCTGCTGCTCGGCATCACCGTCGCCTACGTGCGCACGATCCTGAAGGAGGAGGAGCTGTGAGCACCGCGACCAGCACCGACCGGCCCGTCCGGACGACGGCCGGGGCCGCCACGCTCCGCACCCGCGGCCCGCGCCGCCCCTCGCTCGCCGTCCGCGTCGGCAAGGGGGTCGCCGTCGCCCTGCTCCTGGTGTTCACGCTGTTCCCGGCCTACTGGATGCTCGTGT
Organism: Isoptericola sp. F-RaC21; assembly: GCF_038593535.1. Lineage (NCBI taxonomy): Bacteria > Bacillati > Actinomycetota > Actinomycetes > Micrococcales > Promicromonosporaceae > Isoptericola > Isoptericola sp. F-RaC21. The sequence continues at coordinate 54,719 of NZ_JBCFYX010000001.1, forward strand.
CCGCCTTCGACGGCAAGGCCGGACGCGGGTCGTCGTTCGTGCCCGCGGACCCGACGCTCGAGCACTTCGAGTTCGTGCTCACCGACGGCGGCTTCGACGTCTTCCTGCGCAACTCGCTGCTCGTGGCGCTCGCCACCGTGCTGGTCTCGTCGCTGCTCGCGCTGCTGGCGTCGGTGGCGGTGGCGCGGTTCCGCTTCAGGCTCCGCACCCAGGTGCTCATGCTGGTGCTCGTCGTGCAGATGGTGCCGCTCGAGGCGCTCGTCATCCCGCTCTTCGTGCAGGTGCGCAACCTCGACCTGCTCGGCACGCTGACCGGCCTGGTCGTGGTGTACGTGGCGCTCGCGCTGCCGTTCGGCATCTGGATGCTGCGCGGCTTCGTCGCCGCCGTGCCCGTGGAGCTCGAGGAGGCGGCGTACCTCGACGGCGCCACCTGGGGCCGGATGTTCCGGTCGATCCTGCTGCCGCTGGTCGCGCCGGGCCTGGTGGCGACCAGCATCTTCAGCTTCATCACGGCCTGGAACGAGTTCGTCTTCGCGATGACGCTGCTCGGCGGCGAGACGCAGAACTACACGGTGGCCATCGGCCTGCGGTCGTTCTTCGGCCAGCACTCCAACGACTGGGGCGCGATCATGGCCGCGTCGACGATCATCACCGTGCCGGTGATGATCTTCTTCATCCTCGTCCAGCGGCGCCTCGCGTCCGGGCTGACCTCCGGGGCGGTGAAGGGATGACCGACGTCCGGCGGGCCGTGCTCGGGGTGCTGCTGCCGGGCTTCACGGGCACGACGCCGCCGCGGTGGCTGCTCGACGCCGCGCGCGACGGGCTCGCCGGGGTGGTGCTGTTCGCGCACAACACGCCGGACCTGGCGACGACGGCGGCGCTCACCGCGCGCCTGCACGACGCCGCCCCCGGTCTGGTCGTCGCGACCGACGAGGAGGGCGGGGACGTGTCGCGGCTCGAGGCCGCGGCCGGGTCCTCGCTGCCCGGCGCCGCGGCGCTCGGGGCGGTGGACGACGAGCGCCTCACCGGGGAGGCGGGCGAGGCGCTGGGCCGCCTCCTCGCGGCCGCGGGCGTCGACCTCGACCTCGCGCCGGTGCTCGACGTCGACACGCCCGGCAACCCGGTCATCGGGGTGCGGTCCTTCGGCACCGACCCGGCGGCGGTCGCGCGCCACGGCGTCGCGTTCGCCCGCGGCCTGCAGCGCGGCGGCGTCGGCACGTGCGCCAAGCACTTCCCGGGCCACGGGTCCACGACCGTGGACTCGCACCTCGCGCTGCCGGTCGTCGAGGCCGACCTCGACACCCTGCACGGTCGTGACCTCGTGCCGTTCGCGGCGGCCCTCGCCGAGGGGGCCGACGGTCCGGCGGCCGACGCGCTCATGACGGCGCACGTCGTCGTCCCCGCGCTCGGACCCGCGCCGGCGTCGCTCGAGCCCGCCGTCGCGGCGCTGGCCCGGGAGCTCGGCCACGCCGGGCCGATCGTCACCGACGCCCTCGACATGCGCGCCGTGTCCGACGGCGCGGACGTCGGCGAGGCCGCGGTGCGCGCGGTCGAGGGTGGCGCCGACCTGTTGTGCCTGGGGACGACGGCGGGCCGCGACGACGCGGACCTGTTCCGGTCGGCGGCGGACGCGCTCGTCGCCGCCGTCGGGTCCGGGCGTCTGACGCTGGAGCGGTTGGCGGCGTCGCGCGAGCGGACGAACGCGCTGGCCCTGCGGCTGCGCGCCCGGCGGGCCGCGGCGGGGGTGGACGTCGGCGCCGAGGCGGTCGCAGGGGCCCGGTTGCGGCTCGCGGCCGTGGGCGCCGAGGCGGCCCGCCGGGCGGTGCGCGCCGTCGGGCCGCCTCCGGTGCTCGCGGGTCCGCCCGACGTGGTCGACCTGCGGCTCCGGCTCGACCACGCCGCCGGGCGCACCGCGCAGCACGTGCAGCGCGCCGTCGCCGCGCGCTGGCAGGGCGCCGTCGTGCACCCCGCCCTCGACGACGACGGCGTCGACGCGCTGCTGCGTGACGGCACCGCCCGTCCGCTGCTCGTCGTGACGCGCGAGCCGCTGCCCGGCGGGCCCGAGCACGCCCGCCTGGCGCGGCTGCAGCAGGGACGCCCGGATCTCGTCGTCGTGCACACGGGCACGCCGGCCGCGGGGGAGCGGTGGCTCGCCGCGCTCCCGGGCGGGCTGCCCGCGACCGTCCTGGCGTGCGGCACCGGCCGGGCCAACGCCGCGGCGGCCGTGGCGCTCCTCGCGGGAGAGCTCGAGCCAGAACCCACGGAGGCGGCACGGTGATCGTCATCGGCATCTCGTCCGGCACCAGCGTCGACGCGATCGACGCGGCGGCCGCGGACCTCGACCTGCGCCCGGACGGCACGCTGCACCTGCGGCCGCTCGGCCATGCCGAGTACGCCTGGCCCGACCACCTGCGCCGCCGGATCCTCGCCGCCCTGCCGCCCGCCCCCGTGGACCTGGGCGAGGTGTGCCAGCTCGACACGCTCGTCGGTCAGGAGCTCGGCGCCGCCGCCCGGCGCGCCGTCGACGACCTCGCGGGCGGCGACGCGGACCTCGTCGCGTCGCACGGGCAGACGCTGCACCACTGGGTGGTGGCCGGTCGCGCGCGCGGCACGCTGCAGCTCGGCAACCCGGCCTGGATCGCGGAGCGCACCCGGCGGCCGGTCGTGAACGACTTCCGGGTCGCCGACGTCGCGGCGGGCGGGCAGGGCGCGCCGCTGGTGAGCGTGCTCGACGCGCTCTGGCTCGGGCACGACGGGCCCGCGGGCACGGCGTACACCGCGGCGCTCAACGTGGGCGGCATCGCGAACGTGACGATCGTCGGCGCGCGCGACGAGCCCGTGCTCGGCTGGGACACCGGCCCCGGCAACTGCCTGCTCGACGCCGCCGTGCAGCGGCTCACCGGGCAGCCGTTCGACCGCGACGGGGAGCTCGCCGCCCGCGGCGTCGTCGACCGCGAGGCCCTCGACGTCCTGCTGGGCGACCCGTACTACGCCCTGCCCGTGCCGCGGTCCACCGGCCGCGAGCTCTACGACGCCGAGTACGTGTCGACGCGCCTCGCGGCCGCGGGCGTGCGGGCGGACCGGCTCAGCACCCCCGACCTGGTCGCCACGCTCACCGAGCTCACCGCCGCTACCGTGGCGCGGTCGCTCGCCGACCACGCGCCCGGCCCGGGGGTCGAGCGGGTCGTCATCTCCGGCGGCGGGGCGCGCAACCCGGTGCTCCGTGAGCGGCTGGGCGCGCTGCTCCCCGCCGGCACCGCGCTCGTGTCCGCCGACGACCTGGGCCTGCCCGCGGACGGCAAGGAGGCGTACCTGTTCGCGCTGCTCGGCTTCCTCGGCGTGCACGGCGTCCCCGGCACCGCGCCCGGCCCGCACCGGCGGCAGGCCACCGGCGCCCGCCGACCCGTCGTCCTGGGGTCGCTCACCCCGCCCACGCCGCTGCCCGTGGGCGCCGTCCGCGGCCCGGTGCGGCGCCTCGTGCTCACCACCGCGCCGAGCGCCCTGACCACTGCGCGCGACCTGACGAGAGGAAGCACCCGATGAGCGGAGCGACCGTCCCCGACCCCGCCGGCCCGCCGGACGACGTGCTCGCCGTCGCGCGCCTCGTCTCGCCGACGGAGGAGCGCAACCCGCGCACCACCGACATCGACCTGCTCCCCGCGGCCGACGTGGTGCGGCTGATCCTCGAGGAGGACGCGGGCGTCGCCAGCGTGGTGCGCGCCGAGCGGTTCCGCGTCACTCAGGCCGTGGAGCTGGCGGTCGAGGCGATCCGCGCCGGCGGGCGCGTGCACTACGCGGGGGCCGGCACGTCGGGGCGGCTGGGCGTGCTGGACGCCGTCGAGCTGCTGCCCACGTACGGCGTCGGCCCCGAGTGGTTCGACGCCCACCTCGCCGGCGGGCCCGACGCGATGACGCTCTCCGTGGAGGGCGCGGAGGACGACGCCGACGCCGGGCGCCGCGACCTCGACGACGTGGGCCCGCACGACCTCGTCGTCGGGCTCGCCGCCAGCGGGCGGACGCCCTACGTCGCGGGCGCGCTGGACCTCGCCCGCGAGCGCGGGGCGCGCACCGCGCTGGTCAGCGCCAACCCGGCCGCGCCGCTGGCCGACCGGGCCGACGTCGCGATCCTGCTCGACACCGGGCCCGAGGCGGTCACCGGTTCCACCCGGATGAAGGCCGCCACCGCGCAGAAGATCGTGCTCAACACGTTCTCGACCGCCACGATGATCCGGCTCGGCAAGACGTACTCGAACCTCATGGTCGACGTCCGGGCGTCGAACGCGAAGCTGCGCGCGCGCCTCGTGCGGCTGCTGAGCCAGGCGACCGGGCTCGCGCCGGAGGTCTGCGCGCCCGTGCTCGCCGACGCCGGCGGGGAGGTGCAGGTCGCGCTGGTCATGCTGCTGGCCGGGGTCGACGTCGAGCACGCGCGCGCCGCCCTCGACGGCGGCGACGGCGTCCGCGGCGCCCTGTCTCGCCTCGGCGCCGCCCCGCCGAGGTAGTCCATCTCTCCGCGAGGTAGTCCGGGCCCTGCCGAGATAGTTCAAAGTCCCGCGAGGTAGTTCACGGCTTGAACTACCTCGGCAGGATCCGGACTACCTCGCGGGACTTCGGACTACCTCGCGAGACTTCGAACTACCTCGCGGGGCTTCGGACTACCTCGCGGGGGTGGGGCGTGCGCCGAAGACGGCGGTGCCGACGCGGACGACGGTGGCACCCTCGGCCACGGCGAGCTCGAGGTCGCCGGTCATGCCCATGGAGAGCTCGCGGGCGTCGGAGGTGCCGGGCGCGCCGCTCGCGAGGACGTCGTCGCGGATCGCCCGCAGGCGGGCGAAGCCGGCCCGCACGAGCGCCTCGTCGCGCTGCTCGCTCAGGCGAGCGCCGATCGTCATGAACCCCGTGAGGCGCAAGCCCGGCAGGGCCGCGACGTCGACGGCGAGCGCGGCGGCGTCGTCGGGCGCGACGCCGGACTTGCTCTCCTCGCCGGAGACGTTGACCTGCACGAGCACGTCCAGCGTGCGGGCGTCGCGCTCGCAGCGGCTGGACAGGGCGCGGGCCAGGGCGAGGGAGTCCAGGGAGTCGACCGCGGTGGCGGCGCCGAGCACCTGGTTGACCTTGTTCTTCTGCAGGTGCCCGATGAGGTGCGCCTCGACCCGGCCTGCGGCGACGAGGCCCGCCAGGGCGGGGGCCTTGGCGACCAGCTCCTGGACGCGGTTCTCGCCCACCAGCACCGGGCGGTCGTCGCCTGCGGCCTCCGCGAGGTCGGCGGCGGCCCGCACGCCGGCGAGCACGGTCTCGGCGTCCTGGGTCTTGGTGGCCAGCAGCACGCGCACCTCCCGCGGGTCGCGTCCCGCGGCGCGGGCGGCGTCGGCGACGCGGTCGTGGACGGCGGCCAGGCGTGCGGGGATCCCGGGACGATCGGTGGGCATGGCGCCAGTCTACGAACCGGCCGACCAGGGTCGGCTCAGGGGTGTCCCGGGTGGTGCCGGGCTCGCGCGGCAGGGGAGGATGAGCGGGTGAAGGCCCTGCTCAACATCATCTGGCTCGTCTTCGGCGGCTTCTGGCTCGCGCTCGGCTACGCCGCGGCGGGCATCCTGTGCTGCATCACGATCGTCGCCATCCCGTGGGGCATCGCCTCGTTCCGGATCGCCGGCTACGCGCTGTGGCCGTTCGGCCGCACGGTCGTCGACAAGCCCGGCGCCGGCGGCTGGTCCGTGCTCGGCAACATCATCTGGATCATCTTCGCGGGCATCTGGCTCACCATCGGGCACATCACGACCGCCATCGCGCAGGCGATCACGATCATCGGCATCCCGCTGGCGATCGCCAACATCAAGATGATCCCGATCTCGCTGCTGCCGCTCGGCAAGGACATCGTCCCGAGCGACGCCCGGTACCCGACCTACCAGCACTGACGTCGGGCGCGGGCTCACGAGCGGGCGATGGGACCCGTCGTCCCGCCCGTGAGGCGCAGCAGGTCGTCGGGGGCGAGCGAGACGTCCAGCCCGCGCCGACCGCCCGACACGTAGACGACGTCGAACCCCGTGGCGGACGCGTCGAGCACCGTCGCGTGCCGCTGCTTCTGCCCGACCGGGGAGATGCCGCCCACCACGTACCCGGTGGCGCGCTGCGCCGCTGCCGGGTCGGCCATCGCGGCCCGCTTGCCGCCCACGGCGCGGGCCAGCGCCTTGAGGTCGAGGCTGCCGTCCACCGGCACGATGCCGACGACGAGCCGGCCGTCGACGTCGGCCAGGAGCGTCTTGAACACCTGTGCCGGGTCGGCCCCCAGCGCCTCGGCGGCCTCCATCCCGTAGCTCAGCTCCGACGCCGGGTCGTGCTCGTAGGTGTGCAGGCCGTAGGCGATCCCCGCCCGGTCGAGCGCGACGATCGCGGGCGTCCCGTGCGAGGCGTGCGGCTTTCTGTCCTTGGGCACGCCGCCGATTGTGCCTGAGTAGGGTGGTGCGGTGCTCCTCCTTCTCGTCCTCGCGATCCTGGTGGGAGGGGCTCTCCAGCGCGTCACGGGCATGGGCTTCGGCCTCGTCGCCGGCCCGTTCATCGTGCTCATCGCGGGTCCGCTCGAGGGCGTGCTGTTCGTCAACCTCGCCGGCGCCATCGCGGCCGGCCTCATCCTGGGGCGCGTCGCGCGCGACGTCGACTGGCGGCGGTACGCCTGGCTGGCCGCCACCTCGGTGGCGGTGATGATCCCCGCGGCCCTGCTGCTGCGCGGCGCCAGCACCGCGGCGCTGGAGATCGCGGTCGGCGCCTTCGTCGTCGTCGCGATGACGCTGGCGGTCGTCACGACCCGGCTGCGGCGCGGAGGCCACCACCCCGTGCGCCCCGAGGCGCGCGTGCCGCTCGTCGTCACCGGCGTCGCGAGCGGCGTCGGGAGCGTGGCCGCGGGCATCGGCGGGCCGCCGGTGGCGATCTACTCCGTGCTCAGCGGCTGGGACCCGCGGGGGTTCGCCGCCACGGCGCAGCCGTTCTTCGCGACCAACGCGCTCGCCGCGCTGGTCACGAAGCTGACCCTCACCGACGCGTCGTTCCCGCCGTTCGCCGTGTGGCAGTGGGCCGTGGTCCTCGGCGCGGTCGTCCTGGGCCTCGTCCTCGGCGACCTGCTGGCCCCGCGCGTCCCCGCCGCGGCCGTCCGGCGCGGGCTGATCGTGCTCGCCTACGTCGGCGGCGCCGCGACCCTCGTCCAGGGCCTGCTGCACCTCGGTTGAGCGGCCGGGGTCGCGAGCGTCAGGCCCGCTGCCCGCCCTCACCGCCGTGCCCCGGCGCGTCCGGCGGGCCGTCGGCACGGTGCTCCGGCGCGTGGGGGCCGTCGGGGTCCAGCTCGTCGGCGCGCCGGAGGCGTTCGTCGACGTCGGCCCGCCGCTCGTCGAGGCGCGCGTCCCGGGTGCGCGCCTCCTCCTGCAGCCGGGCGGCCTCGGCGGCCTTCCGGTCGGCCTCCGCCTGCGACATGCGTGCCTCGGCGTCGAGCTTGGCGGCGGCGGCCTCGTGCTCCTGCACGGCGATGCGGTCGTGCCCCGCCTCCCGCCGCAGCTCGGACGCCTCCTCGCGCCGCTCCTCGCGGCGGTGCGCCTCGGCGGCCCGGGACCGCCGCGCCAGCGCCGTGCCGATCAGCACCAGCAGCAGCACGACGACGACGGCGACGACGATCCAGACGATGGTCGTGGTGTCCATGACGGGCTCCTGACGTCGGGGGAGCCGGGATCGGCGCCCTGTCTCGATCACAGGGCGGGTCCGGGTTGCTTGCAACCGCCGCCGCTCAGATCCGCCCGACGTCCACCACGGTGAGGGCGACGGCCCCCGCCTCGTCGCTGGCGGCCAGGTCGACGACGGCGGTGATCGCCCAGTCGTGGTCGCCGTCGGCGTCGTCGAGCACCTGGCGCACCCACCACGTGCCCGCGGGCACCTCGGCGACCTCGACGCCGTCGCGCGTGGTCGTCGTGGCGCCGCCCGGGAGCTCGGCGCCCGCCTCGAGGATCGTCAGCAGGCCGGCCGCGCGGGCGGCGGGCCCGATCCCGACGGCGTCGTCGCCCTGCGCCTCGAACAGCGGGTCGAGCGCGGCGGCCCAGGCGTCGCCGTCCCAGCCGTGCGCGCCGTCGAGCGCGCCGAGCGCGTCGTAGTCCTCGCGGGCGGCGAGCTCGACGCGGCGGAACGTGGCGTTGCGGACCAGGCGGCGGAACGCGCGCGGGTTGCCCGTGACCGGGCGGGCCGGCGCCTCCGCCCCGGCCTCCGCGAGCTCACCCTCGACGATCGTGTCCGCGTCGTCGTCGACCGGGTTCTGCAGCCGCTCCCACTCGTCCAGCAGCGAGGAGTCGACGCCGCGCACCAGCTCGCCGAGCCACTCGACGACCTCCTGCACCTCCTCGGTGCGGTGCTCCTCGGGCACCACCTGGCGCAGCGCGCGGTAGGCGTCGGCGAGGTAGCGCAGCACGACGCCCTCCGTGCGCTCCAGCCCGTAGACGCTGACCAGCTCGCCGAACGTCATGGCCTGCTCGAGCATGTCGCGCACCACGGACTTGGGTGCGAGCTCGGCGTCGGCCACCCACGGGTTCGACCGCTTGTACGTGGCGAACGCGGGCTCGAGCAGGTCGGCGAGGGGCCGCGGCCACGTGACGTCCTCCAGCGCCTCCATGCGCTCCTCGTACTCCATGCCCTCGGCCTTCATCGCCGCGACGGCCTCGCCCTTCGCCTTGGACTGCTGGGCGTAGAGGATCTGCCGCGGGTCGTCGAGCGTCGCCTCGATGACGGAGACGACGTCGAGCACGTGCGTGGGGCTCTCGACGTCCAGCAGGTCCATCGCGGCGAGCGCGAACGGCGACAGCGGGGCGTTGAGCGCGAAGTCGCGCGGCAGGTCGACGACGAGCCGCACGCTGGGCCGGTACCCGGCCGGGCGCGACGGGTCGGGCACGCGGACCTTCTCGACGACGCCCGCGACGCGCAGCGAGCGGTAGATGCGGAACGTCTGGCGCACGTGCTTGGCCCGCTGCGTCTCGGTGTCGTGGTTGGCGACCAGCAGGTGACGCATGGCCTCGACGGGGTCGGCGTCCCGGCCGTCCGAGCCCGCGCGGGCGAGCACGTTGAGCACCATGGCGTGGTTGACGTGGAACTGGCTGGTCAGCGGCTCGGGGTCGGCGTCGCGCAGCCGCTCGAACGTGGAGTCGGTCCAGTTCACCGCGCCGGCGGGCGCCTTCTTGCGGACCACCTTCTTGAGCTTCTTCGGGTCGTCGCCGGCCTTGGCGAGCAGCTTGCGGTTCTCGATGACGTGCTCGGGCGCCATGACGAGCACCTCGCCCACGGTGTCGAAGCCCGCGCGCCCGGCCCGCCCGGAGATCTGGTGGAACTCGCGCGCGGTGAGGTGGCGCATGCGCTCGCCGTCGTACTTCACCAGCGACGTCATGAGGACGGTCCGGATGGGCACGTTGATGCCGACGCCGAGGGTGTCGGTGCCGCACACGACCTTGAGCAGGCCGCGCTGGGTGAGCCGCTCCACGAGCCGGCGGTACTTGGGGAGCATGCCCGCGTGGTGGACACCGATGCCCGCGCGCAGGAACTTGCTCAGCGTCTTGCCGAAGCCGGTGCCGAACCGGAAGGCGCCGATCTCGGCCGCGATGGCGGCCTTCTCGTCCTTGGAGGCGAGGCTCGTGGACAGCAGCGCCTGCGCGCGCTCGACGGCGTCCTTCTGCGTGAAGTGCACGACGTAGACGGGCGCGCGGTGCGTCGTGACGAGCTCGGCGATGACGTCCGTCAGCGGCTCGACGACGTAGGAGAACGTCAGCGGCACCGGCCGCTCGGCGCCCGCGACCTCCGCGACGGGGCGTCCGGAGCGCTCCTCGAGGTCCTCCCGCAGCCGGGTGGTGTCGCCCAGCGTGGCCGACATCAGCAGGAACTGCGTGCGCGGCAGCTCCAGCAGCGGCACCTGCCACGCCCAGCCGCGCTGCCGGTCGCCGTAGAAGTGGAACTCGTCCATGACGACCTGGGCGATGGCGTCGTCGTCGGCCGTGCCGTCCGCGCCGACGCCGTCGTCGTCGGCCCCGCGGCGCAGGGCCAGGTTCGCCAGGATCTCCGCGGTGCAGCAGATGATCGGGGCGTCGGCGTTGACGGCGGAGTCGCCGGTCATCATGCCGACGTTGCGCGACCCGAACGCGGCGACGAGGTCGAAGAACTTCTCGCTGACCAGCGCCTTGAGCGGCGCGGTGTAGAACGTGCGGCCGCCGCGGCCCGACCGGCGGTTCGCGAGCGCCGAGAACTGCGCGCCCATCGCGACCATCGACTTGCCCGACCCGGTGGGGGTCGCCAGCACCACGTGCGAGCCCGTCATGAGCTCGAGCAGCGCCTCCTCCTGGTGCGGGTACAGCGGTCGCCCGCCCGCCGCGGCCCACTCGCCGAAGCTCTCGAAGAGGACGTCGGGGTCCGGCGCGCCGCCCGTGGGCGCGGGCAGGTACGGCAGCAGGGTGCCCGCGGGACGCGGGGCGGGCGAGGTCGCGGGGGCGGAGCCGACGGAGGTGGGGGAAGTCATGGTCCGGCCATTGTCCCAGGCCGCGCCCGCGGGACCGGTACCCGCGGGTCGAGCCCGTCGAGACGCGGGTCTCGACGGGCTCGACCGGCAGGCTCCGGGCCGTCCCGGCCCGGTCTCAGCAGGCGCCGAGGTCGGTCCAGACCGCCCACTGGCCGGTCGAGGACGACGGCGTGTCGCCCTGCGTCCACCACTTGGCCTGGTAGGCCCGGCCGTCGTAGGAGACCTTCGTGCCTCCGGTGTAGGCCGACGACGGGTTCCAGGCCGCGTCCTCGCACTCACCGGGCTCGACCGGCGGGTCGGTGGGGTCGGGGTCCGGCGTCGTGCCGCCGCCCTCGCCGACGGTCACGTCGACGCAGGCGTAGAAGGCGTTGGCGGTGTCCGCCACGTTCCAGCGGGCGAGGATGGTGTGGTCGCCGGCCGGCAGGTTCTCGAGGGTGTGGCTGACCACGGCGTCGGGCTTGGCGCCGCCGTCGTCGAACGTGCGGTGCAGGACGCCGTCGACGAAGTACTCCCACGTGGACGTCGCATGCTGCGCGGTGAGCTTCCACTGCATCGTCACGCTGCTGCCGATCCGGGTGCGCGGCCACGGCTTGGAGTCGTCGTCGAGGACGGAGAACCCGCCGCCGCCCGAGCACTGCTTCGAGCCCTTCGGCGCCTCGACGCTCTGGGGCTCGTACTGGACGCCGCCGCAGTCGAAGGACACGGTGCCGGTGGCGCAGTGGTCCTGCCGGCTGGGCGGGTTGGTGACCCAGCCGTGGGCGGAGGCGGCGGGCGCCATGGCCACGGGCGCGAGGATCGCGGCGGCACCGACCGCCGCGGCGAGGAGGGTGGAACGCAGTCGCATCGTTGCTCTCCTGTGTTCGTGAGGGGACTGGACAAATTCGACGCTACGGCGTCGGTCCGGTCCGCACATCAGGGGAACCGCGTCATCCGGCCGTGATCGTCGCGGGCGTGCCTACGGGAATTCCCGTAGCCGCGGTGGGCTCAGCCGAGGTCCCACAGGTGCCGGTAGAACGCGATGCGCTCCGCGTCGGGCGCGATGCCGTAGGCGTCGAAGAAGGCGGGCTCGTAACCGTCGCCGTAGTTCCACTCCAGGCTGTAGCTCGCCACGGCGAGGTCGGCCCAGCGGTCGGCCACGCCGAGCGCGTCGAGGTCGACGTGCGCGGTCCAACGGCCGCCGTCGTCCAGCAGGGTGTTGGGGGCGCACGGGTCCCCGTGGCACACGACGAGCCGGTCGACGTCGGGCACGTCGCCCACCCGGGCGCGGGCGTCGGGGGAGAGGCGGGCGACCCGGTCGGCGACGCCCCACGAGAACGGGCAGTCGCCCACCGGAAGGGTGTCGTGCATCGCCCGCAGGCCGGCGCCGATCGCGCGCGCCGCCGTCTCCGGGTGGGCGAGCCAGCGCGGGTCGACGGCGGACGCGCCCGGGATGCCGGCGGTGAGCAGCCAGGCGCCGGCGTCGTCGGTGCCGCGGTCGAGCACCCGCGGGACGGGCGTGTACCGGACTGCCCACGCGAGCCGCTCCGCCTCGGCGTCGAGGTCCAGCTCGGGCGTGCCGGAGGGGACCCACTTCACGTACCGGTCGCCGCCGGCGATGCCGACCGGTGTCGCCGCCCCGGGCGGCGTCAGCCGGAAGGTCAGGCCCCCGAGCTCGTTGCGCCACACCGGCGTGACGTCGTCGTCGCCGGCGAGCCGGCGCACCCGCTCGGGCACGACGACGGGGTCGGACGGGGCGGCGGCGAGCACTCGGGACATGCCCAGATGGTCGCACCCGCCCGGCGCGGGGGGCTACGGCTTTCGTGCGGGGCCGGTCGACGGCGCGGCGGTGGGCTCGACGACGGGCTCGACGGTGGGCCCGTCCGTCGGCGTGCGTCGCGTCGCGGCCTCGCCCTGCTGCACCACGACGACCCCCGCCAGCACCAGGAGCCCGCCGAGCAGCTGGACGGGGCGCGGCAGCTCGCCCAGGAACACCCAGGCGAAGAACACGGCGCTGACCACCTCGAGCAGGCCGACGAACGACGCGGGCCGCGCGCCGAGCCGCCGCCCGGCGCCGACGCCGGTCACGTACGCGACGCCCGCGGTCACCACGCCCAGCGCCGCGAGCACCGCCCACGCGGGCACGACGCCGCCCGCGAGGGTCACGGGGTCGGCGGACGCGGTCAGCGGCATGACCCCGACGGCGCCGAGCAGCCCGAGCAGGACGGCGCCGACCACGAGACCGCCCGCCGCGAGGCTCAGGGGCGGCAGCCCGGTGTCCGTGCGGGCGTTGAGCAGGAAGTACGCGGAGACGCCCACCATCGCGCCGAGCGCCCACGCGACGCCGACGGGGTCGAGCCGGGCGCCGGCGAGGTCGAGCACGAGGACGAGTCCCGCGGCGGCGAGCGCGATGCCGGCGAGCGTCGTGCGGCCGGGGCGCTGGCCGCGGCGCAGCCACAACCAGGCGACGACGGCGGCGGGGGAGGAGTACTCGATGAGCAGCGCCGGGCCCACCTGCATGTGCTGCACGGCGGCGAAGTAGCAGAACTGCGTGGCGGCGACGCCCAGCGCCCCGTAGCCGAGCAGCAGCCGCAGGTTGCGGCGCACGGGCGACCAGTCGCCGCGCAGCGCGACGACGCCGAACGGCAGGACGACGACCGCCCCGACGGCGACGCGCACGAGGACGACGGCGCCCGGGCTCCAGCCGTTGGCGAACAGGCCGGCGGCCAGCGGGCCGGACAGGCTGAACGTCACCGCGGAGACGACGGCGAGCGCGAGGCCCGCGCCGAGCCCCGTGCGCGGCGTCGCGCGCGCGTCATGCGTCATCTCCGACATGGCTCATGACGCTACGGCCGCCTGGAGTAACGTGTCAACATGCCGTTCGCTCATGACACCGTGGCGGAGCTCCGGTCGGCCGTCGCCCTCGTGAACTCCGGCGAGCCGCCGGAGACGCTCGAGACCACGGCCGACCTCGACGCCTTCTTCCGCGAGCACGAGTACACGGGCCGCCACGACGGCACCACGCAGGAGCTCGACCAGGTGCGGGCGCTGCGCCCGCACCTGCGTGCCCTGCTCCTCGCGGACCGCGACGAGGCTGCCCGGCTGGTCAACGAGCTGCTCGCGGGCGTTCCGGTCCACCCGCGCCTCGTGCGGCACTCGGGCGAGGACTGGCACGTCCACGCCACCGCCGACGACGCCCCGTTCGCCACCCGTATCGTCGTCGAGACCGCGATGGCCATGATCGACGTCATCCGTGATGACGAGCACTCCCGGCTCGCGGTGTGCGCGGACGCCGACTGCCAGGGCCTCGTGCTGGACCTGTCGCGCAACCGCTCGCGGCGGTACTGCTCCACGGCGTGCACCAACCGCAACGCGCAGGCGGCGCTGCGAGCGCGCCGGTCTGCCTGAACGGCGGACGCGCCGGGCCGGCGTATCTGGCCGACCTATCTGCCCACGTATCTGGCCGCGGCCGGCGTGCTCCCTCCCCGCGAGGGTGCCAGGGCTTCCCGGGGCGACGACCCGCCCGGCCCGGACCCGCGAAGGAGGCGGCGATGTCCGTCACGACGAGCAAGGCCCTCGACCCCTGGCCGGTCGTCCGTCCCGGCGACCGGTTCCACCCCGTCGGCACGCTGCAGCACCTGCTCAACGAGCACGGCCACGACCTCGAGGTCGACGCCTCGTTCGGGTCGCTCACCGAGGCCGCGGTGCGCGCCTCCCAGCGCGACTTCGGCCTGGAGGTCGACGGCGTCGTGGGGCCCCGCACGTGGGGCGCGATCGTCGTCACCGTGCGCCACGGCAGCCGCGGCCACGCCGTCCGCGGCGTCCAGGCCGAGCTCGACACCCGCCCCGGCTTCGACCTCGTCGTCGACGGCGTCTTCGGGGCGCAGACGGAGGCCGCGGTGCGCGAGTTCCAGCAGGCCCTGTCGGCGTTCGGCGTCCTCGTGGACGGCGTCGCCGGTCCCGTGACCTGGCGGGCGCTGGTCAGCGGGATGGTCTCCCACTGACGCCGACGTCGCCCTCGCGGTCCGCGGGCAGCAGCAGGTCGCAGACGGCGACGAGCCGCGCGCGCAGCTCCTGGCCCCGCGCGGCGAACCCGCGCTGCCGTCGCACGTACTCCGCCTTGCCCTCCGGCGTCTCGATCGGCACGGCCTCGACGCCGTACGACGAGACGTCGTAGGGGGCGGCGGCCATGTCCGTGTACCGGATGTCGCGGGCCAGCTCGAACGCGTCCAGCAGCAGGTCGCCCGGCGCGGCCGGCCCGAGCTTGAGCGCCCACTTGTACAGGTCCATCCCGGCGTGCAGGCAGCCCGGCTGCTCCATGGCGGGCTGGCGCTCGCGGGTGGGGCGCAGCTGGTTGCGGCCGGAGGCCTCGGGCGTGAAGAACCGGTAGGCGTCGAAGTGCGAGCATCCGATGCGGTGCGACTCGACGACGGCGTCCGTGCCGTCGTGGCCCAGCCGCAGCGGCAGCGGGTGGCGGTGGTCGCGACCGGCGGCGCGGTCGCGGTACACCATCGCCCACTCGTGCAGGCCGAAGCAGCCGAAGGTGCCCGGGCGCCCCGCGGTGGCGGACACGAGCGCGCGGACGTAGCGGACGGTGTCGCCGCGGTCGGCGACGAAGGCCTCGACGTCGAGCGTCGCGCCCGTGCCGCCGTCCGGCACGTCCACCGCGCGGTACCAGCGCCACCCGGCGTGCTCGGCGGCGTCCGCGAGCACCACGCCCGGGCCGGGGTGCCAGCGGCGCAGGTGGCCGACCCGCGTCGGGTAGTAGGTGAACAGGAAGTCCTCGATCGCGTGCGTCGAACCCCGGTCGCGGGCGTCGCGCCAGACGGCGGTCAGCGCGTCGGCCCGCGCGGCGTGGGCGGTGGCTCGGGGCTCCCAGTCGGCGAGCGGGACCAGCGCGGGCGCGACGACGTCGGCGGGGGCCGCCGGGTCGTGGAGGGTCGTCGCGCGCACCCCACCAGGGTACGAGCGCGGCGAGCACGCCCCGTGCCGGGCTAGCGTGGGACTCGTGCCGCACACCCACGAGTTCCGTCAGGTCGACGTCTTCGCCACCGGCCCGCTCACCGGCAACCCCGTCGCCGTCGTGCACGACGCCGACGACCTCGACGACGCGCAGATGGCCGCCTTCGCGCGGTGGACCAACCTGTCCGAGACGACGTTCCTGCTGCGCCCCACGACGCCCGATGCCGACTACCGGCTGCGGATCTGGACGCCCGGGGGCGAGCTGCCGTTCGCCGGCCACCCGACGCTCGGCACCGCGCACGCGTGGCTCGAGGCCGGCGGGACGCCGCGCTCCGCGGAGCGCGTGGTGCAGGAGTGCGGCGTCGGGCTCGTCACCGTCCGGCGTGACACCGAGGACGGCACGAGCCGGCTCGCGTTCGCCGCGCCCCCTCTGCGGCGCTCCGGCGCCGTGGGCCCGGAGGACCTCGCGCACATCGCGCGCGGCCTGCGGGTCAGCGTGGCCGACATCGAGGACGCCGCGTGGGTGGACAACGGCCCGGGGTGGGTCGCGGCCCGCCTGCGCGACGCCGCGGCCGTGCTCGCCGTCGAGCCGGACCTCGGCGCGTTCGGCGGCCTGAAGATCGGCGTCGTCGGCACCTACGCGCCGGGCGAGTCGGACGCCGCCGTCGAGGTGCGCGCCTTCGTGCCCGACATCGGCGTCGCCGAGGACCCGGTGACCGGCAGCCTCAACGCCGGGCTCGGGCAGTGGCTGGCGGGCGGCCTGCTGCCCGCGTCGTACGTCGCCTCGCAGGGCACGGCCCTCGGCCGGCGCGGCCGCGTGCACGTCCGCCTCGACGCCGACGGCGCGGTGTGGGTCGGGGGCGCGGCGGTCACGACGGTCGCCGGCACCGTGGCGCTCTGAGCGGGGAGGGCCGATGACGTCCAAGGTCGTGCTCCGCGACGGCACCCCCGAGGCGGCCGCCGCGCTCGCCGCCGGCGCGCGGGTCGTCGCCCGGTCGTGGCGCGCCGGGCTGAACGTCGACGGGGGCGAGCCGCCGGTGTGGGGGCGGGCCCGGGCGGCGGTCGCGGACGTAGCGGTGCTGCGCGAGCTCACGCCCGACGACCGCGACGCGATCCTCCGGCTCGACCAGGACACGGCGACCGACTACCCGGGGGACGTGGCCACGACGCACCGCCCGCTGACCGCCGACGCCGCGACGCCGACGCCGTACCGGCGGGCGTTCGGGGCCGTCGTCGGGGCCGACCTGGTCGCGATGACGGTCGTCGACGTCGACGGCGACCGCGCGGAGACGGACTTCACCGTCGTGTCACGGTCGTGGCGCGGCCGTGGGCTCGCCGCGGCCGTCAAGGCGCTGTCCCTCGGCACGCTCGCCGCCGCGGGCGTGCGCCGGTTCCGCACCGGCGGGTCGTCGGAGAACCGGGCGATCATCGCGGTCAACGAGGCCCTGGGGTACGTCCGGGACGAGGAGTGGCTCACCCTCGTGCTCGACGCCGAGCAGACGGGCTGACGGATCACCGGGCAGGCGGTGTGCCCGCCGCCCGCTCCGCGACCGTCCCCACCAGCCGCTCCAGCGGCCCCCGACCGAGCAGGAACCGCCACGCCGTCGCCGCGGCGAGCGTGACCAGCACCATCACGACCAGCGGGCCGTTGGTCGTGGATCCCAGCAGGTCCCAGCGCCAGATCGCGACGATCTGCAGCGAGTACACGGTCAGCGCCATCGACCCGACGGCGGCCAGCGGGGCGAGCGCCCGGCGCCCCGCCCGGCCGACGTGCAGGCACAGGCCGACGACGGCCACCGCGAACCCGCCCGACGCGAACGCCTCGAAGGCGGTGTCGTCGTGCGGCCCGGCCAGGAGCAGGCCGGCCCCGCTCGGCCACGGGTCGTCCCACGCGAACGTCGCGCCGTCCACCGAGGTCGTCGCGTCGCGCTGGGCGACGACCGCGTCCTGACCGCCCGCGGCGTCCGTGAGCGCGCCGGAGGCGACGGAGAACGCCGCCCACGCCGCCAGCCCGCCGACGAGCAGCCCCGTGCGCAGCCGCTCGGAGCGCAGGTCGCAGCGGCCGATCGCCATCCCCGCCAGGACGTACGCCATCCACACGATGGCGGGGTACGCCCCGGTCAGCACGAAGTCCGTCGCGGCGCCGGAGCCGTCGCGCGGGAGGCGCAGCCCCGCCCGTGCGAGCGCCTCCGGCCCCCAGAACGCGAGCACCGGCCCCACCAGCGCGACCGTGACGGCGAGCGCGGCGAGCCGCCGGGGCCGCCAGCGCAGGAACGGCAGCGCGAGCACGAAGTAGCAGGCGTAGAAGCCGAGGATCAGCAGCACGCGCGTGCCGAGCAGGTCGAGCAGCGCGACGAGGGCGAGCAGCAGCACGGCGCGCACGAGCAGTCGGGTGCGGGCCCGGCGCAGGGGGTCGCCGTCCAGGGGACGCGGCCCGCCCGAGACGATCGCCACCGAGATCCCGGCCACCAGCGCGAACAGGATCGAGGACCGTCCGTGGGACAGGTCGAGCAGCCACCACGCCGGCCCGGCGTCGGGCGTCGTGACCCCGACGTGGGCGGTGAACATGCCCAGGACGGCGATCCCGCGGGCCACGTCGACGCCCGGGACGCGCTCCGGTCCGCCGACGAGACGGTGCAGGCCGGCGCGCAGGTCGGCGCGGAATCGAGAGGTCGGCACGCCGGTGGCCGCGGTCATGGCGCGATGATGCCACCGCGCGACGGCGCGCGTCGTCCCGGTGCGTGAGAACGCCACGGCCTGCGGGCCGCGCGGTCACTACGGTGGGAGCATGAGTGACCTCAGCGCGGAGCCCGCACCCCAGGGCGACCCCGAACCCGCAGGTGCCGACCTCAACGACGCGATCGAGGCACCGAGCACCCACCACACGGTGCCCAGCAAGGAGTCCGAGTCGTACACGCACGGCCACCACGAGTCCGTGCTGCGCTCGCACCGCAGCCGCACCGCCCAGAACTCCGCCGGCTTCCTGCTGCCGCACCTGCGCGACGACATGTCGCTGCTCGACGTGGGCTGCGGCCCCGGCACCGTGACCGCCGACCTCGGCCGGATCCTCGCCGGCGGCGAGGTCGTGGGCGTCGACGCGAGCCCCAAGGTGCTCGAGGCGGCGCGCGAGCACGCCGAGGCGCTTGGCTACGGCAACGTCCGCTTCGAGCAGGCCAACGCCTACGAGCTGCCGTTCGCGGACGACTCCTTCGACGTCGTGTACGCGCACCAGCTGCTGCAGCACCTGTCCGACCCGGTCGCCGCGCTGCGCGAGATGAAGCGCGTGGCCAAGCCGGGCGGCATGGTCGCCGTGCGCGACGCCGACTACGCGGGCATGGCCTGGTACCCCGAGACCCCGGGCCTCACCGAGTGGAACGAGCTGTACCACGAGGTGACGCACGCGTACGGCTTCGAGCCGGACGCCGGCCGCCGCCTCATGTCGTGGGTGCAGGAGGCCGGGCTGGACGGCATCGTGCCCTCGGCGTCGTCGTGGTGCTACGCCACCCCGACCGACCGGCAGTGGTGGGGCGAGCTGTGGGCCGAGCGCTGCGTGGAGTCCAACTTCGCGGTGCAGGCCAAGGAGTCCGGCCTCGCCGACGACGTCGCGCTCGAGCAGATCGCGCAGGACTGGCAGGCGTGGGCCCAGGCGCCCGACGGCTGGTTCGCCATCCTGCACGGCGAGGTCCTCGCCCGCGCGTAACCTGGGCGCGTGCGCATCGCGAGATTCACCACCGGAGACGACCCCCGCTTCGCCCTCGTCCAGCAGGAGGGGGAGAAGACGTTCCTCGCCGTCCTCGGCGGCGACCCGCTCTACATGCCGGCCATGCCGACGGGGGAGCGGATCGAGCTGGGCGACGGCGTGCGGCTGCTCGCCCCGGTGATCCCGCGCTCCAAGGTGGTCGCGGTCGGCAAGAACTACGTCGACCACGCCAAGGAGATGGGCGGCGAGGTGCCGGCCACGCCGCTGCTGTTCTTCAAGCCCAACACCGCCGTCGTCGGCCCCGACGACCCGGTCGTGCTGCCCGAGTTCACGCGGGAGGTGAGCTACGAGGCCGAGCTCGCGGTCGTGATCTCCAAGGTCACCAAGGACGTCGAGCCCGAGAACGTGCGGTCGTACATCCTCGGCTACACCGTCGCCAACGACGTCACCGCCCGCGACGCGCAGCGCACCGACGGCCAGTGGGCCCGCGCCAAGGGCTTCGACACGTCGTGCCCGCTGGGCCCGTGGATCGACACGGACCTCAACCCCGAGGACGTCGCCGTGCGCTCGCGCGTCAACGGCGAGCTCAAGCAGGACGGCCGCACGGCGGACATGGTCTTCGACGTGCCGTTCCTCGTGTCGTACATCAGCAGGGCGATGACCCTGCTGCCGGGCGACGTGATCCTCACCGGCACGCCCGCCGGCGTGGGGCGCATCGACCACGGCGACCGCGTCGAGTGCGAGGTCGACGGCATCGGCGTCCTCGCCAACCCCGTGTTCCGGCGCGACTGAGCGTGCCGCCCGACGGCGCGGGCGCCGACGCCCGCGAGGCGCTGCGGCGCATGCCCGTGGCCGGCGACGCGCAGCGCGCGCTGCGCGACCGGTTCGTCGCGCACCTGGACGCCCACCCGGACGGCGTGCTGCGCACCTGCCGCCCGGACCACCTCACCGCCTCCACGGTGGTGCTGTCCGCGGACGCGTCGCGCGTGCTGCTCACGCTGCACGCGAAGGCGGGGCGCTGGTTCCAGCTCGGCGGGCACCTCGAGCCGGGCGACCGCACGCTGGCCGGCGCCGCGCGGCGCGAGGCCGTCGAGGAGTCGGGCCTCGAGGTCGTCGTCGACCCGGTGCCCGTGCACCTGGACGAGCACGCCGTCCCGTTCTGCGGGCCCGACGGCGACGCGCACCACCTCGACGTGCGCTTCGTCGCCGTCGCGCCCGACGGCGCCCGGCACGCGGTGAGCGAGGAGTCGCTCGACGTGCGTTGGTGGCCGGTGGCCGGGCTGCCGAACCCCGACCTCGCCGACCCGGTGGCGCTCGCCGTCGCCCGGGTGCGGGGCCGCTGACGCCGCCGCCACCGGACGGCAGCACGCGCCCGGCCAACTAGGCTGTGCCCCGTGAATCCCGCTGCCGGCTCCGACGTCCGTGTCCGCTTCGCCCCGTCCCCGACGGGCATGTTCCACGTGGGCGGTGCCCGCTCCGCGCTGTTCAACTGGGCCGTCGCCAAGCAGCAGGGCGGCACCTTCGTGCTGCGGGTCGAGGACACCGACGCCGCGCGCAACAAGCCCGAGTGGGTGGACGGCATCCTCGACGCCCTGTCGGCGCTGGGCATGCACGCCGAGGACCCGACGTTCGAGGGCCCGTACTTCCAGTCGCAGAACGTCGAGAAGCACCGCGAGGCCTCGGCCCGCCTGTTCGAGGCCGGCCGCGCCTACTACTGCGACTGCACGCGCGACGACGTCGCAGCCCGCACCGGCAACGCGCACTCGGGCTACGACGGCTTCTGCCGTGACCGGGGCCTCGCCTACGAGCCGGGCCGGGCGCTGCGCTTCCGCACCCCCGACGAGGGCGAGACGCAGGTCGTCGACCTCATCCGCGGCAACCCGACCTTCCCGAACTCCGCGATGGAGGACTTCGTCGTCGCGCGCGGCGACGGGTCGCCCGTCTTCCTGCTCGCCAACGTGGTGGACGACCTCGACGAGGGCATCACGCACGTGATCCGCGGCGAGGAGCACCTGCCGAACACGCCCAAGCAGCAGCTGCTGTGGGAGGCGCTCGGCGCGCAGCCGCCGACGTGGGCGCACCTGCCGGTGATCGTCAACGAGAAGCGCCAGAAGCTGTCCAAGCGCCGCGACAAGGTGGCGCTCGAGGACTACCTCGCCGAGGGCTACCTGCCCGAGGCGATGGTCAACTACCTCATGCTGCTCGGCTGGGCGCCCGGCAACGACGAGGAGATCCTGCCGTTCGACGAGCTCGTCCGGCGGTTCCGCATCGAGGACGTCAACAGCGCGTCCGCGTTCTTCGACGTCAAGAAGCTCACCGCGTTCAACGGCGAGTACATCCGGGCGATGAGCGTCGACGACTTCACCGCCGCCGTCGACCCCTGGCTGCACGCCCCGAAGGCGCCGTGGACCGAGGAGCAGTACGACGCCGCCGCGTTCGCGAAGGTCGCGCCGCTCGCCCAGTCGCGCGTCGCGCTGCTGGCCGACATCACCGACAACGTCGACTTCCTCTTCCTCGACGAGCCCGTGGACGACGAGCGGTCGTGGGCCAAGGCGATGAAGCCCGGCGCCGCCGAGCTGCTCGCCGACGCCCGCGCGGCGCTCGCGGACCTCGCCACCTGGGAGGCGGAGCCGCTCAAGGACCTGGTGACCGCGGTGGGGGAGCAGCACGGCCTCAAGCTCGGCAAGGCGCAGGCGCCGGTGCGCGTCGCGGTCACGGGCCGCACGATCGGCCTCCCGCTCTTCGAGTCGCTCGAGGTGCTCGGCCGCGAGCGCACGCTGGCCCGCGTGGACGCGGCGCTGGTTCGCCTCGATGGTTGAGCCTGTCGAAACCCCGGTCACGTCCGGTGGCATCCATGGCGTCCTGCTCGACGTCGACGACACGCTCGTCGACACCAAGGGCGGGTTCGCCAAGGCGCTGACCGCCGTGGCCGTCGAGTACCTGCCGCACGTGCCGGCGGAGCGCTACCCGGAGCTGCTGGCGCACTGGCGCACCGACCCGGGCGGCTACTACAAGCGGTTCACGCGCGGCGAGACGGACGCCCTCACCCAGCGCCGGCTGCGCGCGGACCTGCTGCACCGGACGTTCGGCGGCGAGCCCGTCACCGAGGAGACGTTCGCCGACTGGGACGCCCTGTTCTGGGGCACGTTCGAGCGGTCGTGGGCGGCGTTCGACGACTCCGCGGCCGCCCTCGACGCGCTGCGGGCCTCCGGCGTCCGCATCGGCGTCGTGACGAACGCGTACACCGAGCTGCAGGAGCGCAAGCTGCGCGCCGCCGGGCTCGAGGACGTCCCGGTGCTGGTGGGGGTGGACACGCTCGGCTACGGCAAGCCGCACCCCGACGTCTTCGTCGAGGGCGCCCGCCGCCTGGGTACCGACGTCGCGCGCACGGCGTACGTGGGCGACGAGCCCACCACCGACGCCCGCGCCGCCCGCGACGCCGGCCTCGTCGGCGTCTGGCTCGACCGCCCCGGCGCCCGCCGCGACGACGAGCACCACGTGGACGCCGACGCCCTGCGCGCCGACGGCATCGTCGTGCTGCCCGGGCTCGCCGGGCTGCCTGCCGCCCTCGGCCTCTGACACCCCCGCGAGGTGTCAGAGCCACACGGGGGTATCGACCCGCCTGGCTCTGACAGGTCCGTCAGGGGGCGAGCAGCAGGACGGCGGCGAGCGCCAGTCCGGTCACGACGACGGTGCCCAGCGCGCCGAGCAGCAGCGGGCGACGCGCGGTGCGGGCCAGGCGCGGCACGTCGACGCCGGTGCCGAGGGCGAACATCGCGGCGACGAACAGGATCGTCGTGAGCTGCTGGGCGGTGTCGGTGACGACGTCGGGCAGCAGCCCCGTGCTGCGCACCAGCACCGCCGCGAGGAAGCCGAGCACGAAGCCGGGGACCAGCGGCGCGCGCCGCCCGGCAGCCGGCGCGGCGTCGTCCGGCGCGTCGTCGGCGGGGGCTGCGGTGAGCGCCGCGCGTCGCGAGAGCAGCGCGCCGGCGCCGGCGACGAGGGGTGCGAGCAGCACCACGCGCGCCAGCTTCGTCACCGTCGCCGTGGCCAGGGCGGCCGCCGAGACGGTGCCCGCGGCCGCGACGACCTGGGCGACCTCCTGGACGCTGGCGCCGATCCAGAGGCCCGCCTGGTGGTCGGTGAGGCCGAGGACGCCCGCGAGCCACGGCAGCACGAAGATGGCGACGGTCCCGTAGACGGTGACGAGGGCGAGCGCCGCGGCGACGTCGTCGCGCAGGCGGGCGGGGCCCGCCCCGCCGGCGCGCGGGTCGCGTTCGAGCACGCTCGTCATGGCGGAGACCGCCGCGGCGCCGCAGATCGAGAACCCGGTCGCGACCAGCAGGGAGGTCGCGCGCGGCACGCGCAGCAGGCGCCCGAGGCCGAGCACCGCCGCGAACGTGCCTGCCACGGTGACCACCACGACGGCGATCCCGCGCCAGCCGAGCGCCAGCACGTCGGGGATCGACAGCTGCAGGCCGAGCAGCACCACCCCGGCGCGCAGCACGGTCCGCGCCGTGCGGTCGGTGCCGGGCCCGACCCGCTCCGCGAACCGCGCCGCGCGCCCGCCCCGCGGGACGAACCGACCGAGCACGGAGCCGAGCACCGCGCCGGCCACGAGGGCGAGCACGAGCGGGGACAGTGCGCCCCCGGTGACGGGGGCGAGCAGGCGGGCGACGCCCAGGAGCACGACGGTCGCCGCGGCGGCCAGGGCGAGGCCGGGAACGAGACCGTGCGTGGCGCGGGCCGTCGAGGCGGTCGGGGCGGTGGTGGGGTGAGCAGCTGGCACCTGACCAGGCTCTCGGCCTGCCACGGTGCCCGGAAGCGCCAGGTGCCGATCGATCCATAGACTGACGCTATGGCAGAACGACCTCCGCTGGCCGCCCTCGAGCTCCTGGTCGCCCTCGACGCGCAGGGCTCGATCAGCGCCGCGGCCCGGGCGGCCGGGGTGTCGCAACCCACGGCGTCCGCCGGGCTGCACCGCCTGGAGCGCCGCCTCGGCCTCGAGCTCCTGGCCCGCGGGCCGCGCGGCACGGCCCTCACCGCCGTCGGGCGCCAGCTGGCGGAGGCGGCGCGCGCCGTGGTCGACGCCACGGACCGCTTCGAGGCCGCGGCCGCCGCCCTGCGGTCCGCGCCCGTCCCGGGGCTGCGCGTGGCCGCGAGCCTGACGATCGCCGAGTACCTGGCGCCGCGCTGGCTCGCCGCGTTCGGGCGCGGGGAGCGGGAGGCGAGCGGGGCGGCGCCCGACGTCGAGCTCGTCGTCCGCAACTCCCGCGAGGTCATGGAGCTCGTGCTCGACGGCGCGGTCGAGCTCGGGTTCGTGGAGAGCCCGACCGTGCGGCGCGGGCTGCGCTCGCGCACCGTGGCCCACGACGAGCTCGTGGCCGTCGTCGCGCCCGGTCACCCGTGGGCGCGACGCCGGTCCGTCGGCCCGGCGGCCCTCGCGGCGGGGCGGCTCGTGCTGCGCGAGTCGGGCTCGGGCACCCGCGACGTGCTCGAGGACGCGCTGGGCCAGGCGGGGGTGCGGCTGCCCGCCCACGTCACCGCCCTGGGCTCCACGGCGGCCGTGAAGTC
The DNA here is from genome assembly GCF_038593535.1 of Isoptericola sp. F-RaC21. Classification (NCBI taxonomy): domain Bacteria; kingdom Bacillati; phylum Actinomycetota; class Actinomycetes; order Micrococcales; family Promicromonosporaceae; genus Isoptericola; species Isoptericola sp. F-RaC21. The sequence goes on from NZ_JBCFYX010000001.1 coordinate 79,453, forward strand.
CGCGGTGCGGCACGGGGACGGGGTGACCGTCCTGTCCGCGCTCACCGTGGCGGACGACGTGTCGGCGGGCCACCTCGTGACCGTGCCGATCGCCCAGCTCGACCTCTCGCGGCGTCTGCGCGTGGTGTGGCGCGACGGGGCGTCGCTGTCGGCGCCGGCGCGCCGGCTCGCCGCAGTGGCGGGCGCGCGCTGACGGTCGCGCGCTCAGCGCCGTCGGGCCCGGTACGCGTACGTGACGTAGGGCAGGTCCACCTCGGCGCGGCCGGCGAGGTCCGGGTGCGTGGCCGCCAGCGCGTCGACGTCGGCGAGCCGCGCGGCGCGCTCGTCGTCGGGGAGCGTCAGGAGGTAGCTGCGCGTGCCGGCGAGGGTGCGCAGCGCGCCGGCGGGAGCCGGTCGGACCACCGGAACGTGGCGCCCTCGACGGCGTCGAACGCCGCGCCGAGCTCCGGCCCGCGCGGCTCCGCCTCCACGGGCTCCAGGGCGTCCCCGCGGTGCAGGATGTCGCCGAACCGTGCGACCCAGTCCGCGGAGGTGTCCCGCACGTTCCAGACCACCCCGACCAGTCCACCCGGCCGCAGCACGCGGGCGATCTCCGTGGCGGCGGCCGCGGCGTCGAACCAGTGCCACGCCTGGCCCACGAGGACGGCGTCGACGGAGCCGTCGGGCAGAGGGATGCGCTCGGCGGTGCCCTCCCGGGTCGAGACGTCGGGCAGCCGCGCCGACAGCTCGCCCAGCATGGGCACCGACGGGTCGACGGCGACGACCTCCGTGCCTGCCGCGACCGCGCCGACGACGACCTCGGTGAGCTTGCCCGTCCCGGCGGCGAGGTCGAGGACCCGCCGCGCGCCCCGGGGCAGCAGCCACGCGACGGCGTCTCGCGGGTACGTGGGCCTGACCTGGGCGTACACGTCGGCGTCGCGGTCGAACGAGGCGGCGCGGACGGCGTGGTCGTGCGGGTCCTGCCCGGCGGGGGAGGGAGCGGACGAGGGCGGCGGAGGCGTCGGGGAGGTCATGCGGGGAGCCTGCCATGGCCGGCCGGCGGGCGTGACGCACGGCACCTCGCGCGCGTTTTGGCTGACGGGCACCCGTCCGGTAATGTTTTCCGACGTTGGGCCTGACGAGGGCGCTCCGACTGTGTCGGATTTGCCCGGAAGGTCTGATCCATTGGGGTATGGTGTAATTGGCAGCACGAGTGGTTCTGGTCCACTTAGTCTAGGTTCGAGTCCTGGTACCCCAGCGCAACGCTCTGCTCCCGCCTCAGGCGGTGTGTACAGTGTGCTCGGCACGGCGGTCCCTCGGGGCCGACGAGTCATAGGCCCCCATCGTCTAGCGGCCTAGGACGCCGCCCTCTCACGGCGGTAACGCGGGTTCAAATCCCGCTGGGGGTACGCAGGTCGTCCGTTCCGACGGGCGCCGCACGGTCCGGGCCTCGCGGCCCGCGACCAGTTCCAGGCCCCCATCGTCTAGCGGCCTAGGACGCCGCCCTCTCACGGCGGTAACGCGGGTTCAAATCCCGCTGGGGGTACACAGCAGGCAAGGCCCGGTCCACACGGACCGGGCCTTCGACGTTCCCGCGCCCGGTCTCGTCGCCGCGCCCGGTCGCGTCGTCGAGCGTCGGACGTCAGAGGAACGGGTCGGGCACGATCGCGCCGTCGCTGCGCGGCGGGTCGTAGCTCGCGCCGGTGGGCTTCCACGAGACCGGGTGCGCCCCGTCGCTGGGCTGAGCCTCAGGCGGGCGGGGCGCCGGGTTCGGCGGCTGCACGGCGATCGGCTGGGTGGTGGGGCGAGGGCCCTCGGAGGTCTCGCGGCCGGGCACCACGGTCGGCGCGCCGTCGGCCGGACGGGTGGGCCCGCCGCCCAGGTCGTCGTCATCGTCCAGGCGGGGCCCGCCCGGCGTGAACAGGGTGTCGCACAGCGTGCGGTACGTGGAGTCCGGGCGCGGGACGTACCTGATGGTGCGCAGGGCCTGGTCCTGGCCGGCGGACTCCATGTCGAAACGGCCGTAGCCGAGGACCTGGCCCGTGGGGCTGCGCGAGTACCCCATGTCGGTGACCTTTTTCATCGGCATCATCGCGACCTTGTGCACGACGAGCCCGTACAGCAGCAGCAGGCGCTTGTCGGTCGCGACGAACCACTCGTAGCGCCACGCGAGCCACTTCCAGGCGAGGCGGCCGGCCACGACGAACCAGGCCACCCACAGCCACCCCACGGTGGGGCGCACGTCGACCGGGGTGGACATGACGATCGTGCCGATCAGCAGGAACGCGGCGGCCGTCGTCGCGATCGGCTCGAGGAGCTGCGCCCAGTGGTGCCGCGTCGCGACGATCACCCGCTCGTTCGGCAGCACGTACCGGCGCAGGTGCGCGTGGGCACGCACGGCGTCGCGCTGGCGTCTCTCGTCGGTGATCACGTCGCGGTCCGGAGCGCCGTCAGTCGGTCAGGTTCGAGAAGAACTGCCCGAAGCTGGAGAAGGCGTTGGTGATGAAGTCCCAGATCGCCTCGACGATGTTTGCCGCACGCTCCGGGCTGCTCACGATCGCGTAGATCAGGAAGATCACGACGATCCAGATCAGCAGGGTCTTGGCCTTCGCGGGCATCAGGTCCTCACGCCTCTCGGGTCTCAGGGCAGGGCTGCCCCGTCAGCCAGGAGCGTACTGACCTGGGCGGGGGCCCGACAGCACCGGGCCCGGCGCGCCGCGTGGAGTCGCGGCGGGCCGGGCCCGGTGTCGGCGCTGGTGGTGCGCTTCGGGTGCTGATCGGCGCTCACTCGCCGGCGCGGCGCAGCACCTCGGTCAGTCGGTTGGCGGCGGAGACGACGGCGGCCGAGTGCAGGCGGCCCGGCTGACGGGTGAGGCGCTCGACCGGCCCGGACACGGAGACGGACGCCACGACGCGACCGGACGGCCCGCGCACGGGCGCCGAGACGGACGCGACGCCGAGCTCGCGCTCGGAGACCGACTGCGCCCACCCGCGGCGTCGGACGCCGGACAGGATCGTCGCGGTGAACACGGCCTCGCGCAGGCCGCGGTGCAGGCGGTCCGGCTCCTCCCAGGCGAGGAGGATCTGCGCCGCGGAGCCCGCGTGCATCGTGAGCGTGGCCCCGACAGGGATCGAGTCGCGCAGCCCGACCGGTCGCTCGGCGGCGGCCACGCAGACGCGGTGGTCGCCCTGGCGCCGGTAGAGCTGTGCGCTCTCGCCCGTGTGGTCGCGCAGCGCCGTGAGCACGGGATTGGCCGCGGCGAGCAGCCGGTCCTCGCCGGCCGCCGTCGCGAGCTCGTTGAGGCGCGGTCCGAGCACGAACCGGCCCTGCATGTCGCGGCCCACGAGGCGGTGGTGCTCGAGGGCGACGGCGAGGCGATGCGCCGTGGGGCGGGCGAGCCCGGTCGAGGAGACCAGCTGCGCCAGGGTGGCGGGACCTGCCTCCAGAGCGCCCAGCACGGACGCGGCCTTGTCGAGTACGCCGACTCCGCTAGTATCGTCCATAGGACGATATTGACGTCTCAGTCACTGAGATTGCAAGTCGAGGACCGCATCTCACGGGACGGAACCGTCTCACGGACCGGGCCCATCTGGGTTCGACTGACGGTATCGGCCCGGGATCGACCGGGACACAGCACACGCACGACGGCCGTGGGGACGCGGCGGACGAGGAGCACATGATGGCCGGCACGCTGGCGGAGAAGGTCTGGGAGGCGCACCTGGTGCGCCGTGGCAGCGACGGGGCACCCGACCTCCTCTACATCGACCTGCACCTCGTGCACGAGGTGACGAGCCCGCAGGCGTTCGAGGGCCTGCGGCTCGCCGGGCGTCCCGTCCGTCGTCCCGACCTGACGATCGCGACCGAGGACCACAACACCCCGACGCTCGACATCGACCTGCCGATCGCGGACCTCACGAGCCGCACGCAGATCGACACGCTGCGCAACAACGCCAAGGAGTTCGGCGTCCGCATCCACTCGCTGGGTGATGCGGACCAGGGCATCGTGCACCAGGTGGGCCCGCAGCTCGGCCTGACCATGCCCGGCCTGACCGTGGTGTGCGGCGACTCGCACACCTCGACGCACGGCGCGTTCGGCGCGCTGGCCTTCGGCATCGGCACCTCCGAGGTCGAGCACGTGCTCGCCACGCAGACCCTGCCGCTCGCCCCGTTCAAGACGATGGCGATCACGGTGAACGGCGAGCTCCCCCCGGGCGCCACCAGCAAGGACATCATCCTGGCGATCATCGCCAAGATCGGCACCGGCGGCGGCCAGGGCTACGTGCTCGAGTACCGCGGCGAGGCCATCCGCAAGCTCTCGATGGAGGCGCGGATGACCATCTGCAACATGTCCATCGAGGCGGGCGCCCGCGCGGGCATGATCGCCCCCGACGAGACGACGTTCGAGTACCTCAAGGGCCGCCCGCACGCGCCCGAGGGCGAGGACTGGGACGCCGCCGTCGAGTACTGGAAGACGCTGCGCAGCGACGACGACGCCGAGTTCGACGCCGAGGTCGTGCTGGAGGCCGCCGACCTCGAGCCGTTCGTCACCTGGGGCACGAACCCCGGCCAGGGCCTGCCCCTGTCGGCCTCCGTGCCGGTGCCGGCCGAGATCGCCGACGCGGGCGACCGCGTCGCGGCCGAGCGCGCCCTGGAGTACATGGGCCTGGAGGGCGGCACGCCGCTGCGCGACGTGAAGGTCGACACCGTCTTCATCGGCTCCTGCACCAACGGCCGCATCGAGGACCTGCGGTCCGTGGCCAAGGTGCTCCAGGGCCGGAAGAAGGCCGACGACGTCCGCGTGCTCGTGGTCCCGGCGTCGGCGCGCGTGCGCCTGCAGGCCGAGGCCGAGGGCCTGGACGTGATCTTCAAGGAGTTCGGCGCCGAGTGGCGCAACGCCGGGTGCTCGATGTGCCTGGGCATGAACCCCGACCAGCTCGCGCCGGGCGAGCGCGCGGCGTCCACGTCGAACCGCAACTTCGAGGGCCGGCAGGGCAAGGGCGGTCGGACGCACCTCGTGTCGCCGCTCGTCGCCGCCGCGACCGCCGTCCGCGGCACGCTGTCGTCCGTCTCGGACCTCGAGTTCGAGGGCGAGGTCGACCTCACGACGTTCGACGGCACCCCGCTGGCGCCGCTGTCCGCCCCGTCGTTCGTCTGAGCCCCGCGTCTTTCCGAGGAGTCCTGTCATGGAGAAGTTCACCACCCACACGGGCGTCGGGGTGCCGCTGCGCCGCAGCAACGTCGACACCGACCAGATCATCCCCGCCGTCTACCTCAAGCGCGTGACCCGCACGGGCTTCGAGGACGCGCTGTTCGCCGCCTGGCGCGGCGACCCGTCGTTCGTCCTCAACCAGGACGCGTACAAGGCGGGCTCCGTGCTCGTCGCGGGCCCCGACTTCGGCACGGGCTCGTCGCGCGAGCACGCGGTCTGGGCGCTCAAGGACTACGGCTTCCGCGTCGTCCTTGCGCCCCGGTTCGCGGACATCTTCCGTGGCAACTCGGGCAAGCAGGGCCTCGTGGCCGGCGTCGTCGCGCAGGAGGACATCGAGATCCTCTGGAAGATCCTCGAGACCAAGCCGGGCACCGAGGTGACCGTGGACCTCGAGGCGCGCACCGCGCACGCCGACGACGTCACCGTGCCGTTCCAGATCGACGACTACACCCGCTGGCGCCTCATGGAGGGCCTCGACGACATCGGCCTCACGATGCAGCACGAGGACGACATCCAGGCCTTCGAGGCGCAGCGCGCGTCCTGGCGGCCCAAGACGCTGCCGGCCAAGCACCTGCCGAGCGTCCCGATCGAGCCGGCGCGCCCGGTCGGCTGACCCGCTCGAACCGTCCGCGTCGGGGCCCGTCCATCCTCAGAGGGTGGGCGGGCCCTTGCGCGCCCGCTCGAGCAGCTGCTCGGGCGTCGCCGCTGCCGGGTCCCACCAGGAGTCGACGTACCACGTGGCGCCGGCGTCGGCGAAGGCGCGGGCCTGGTCGCGGGCCTCGCCCGCGTCGGAGGACAGCAGGCCGGACGCGACGACGTCGAACGGCCCGGCGTCGTCGTCCCGCTGCTCGGCGATCCACGCGGTGAGCTCGCGGACGGCGTCGGGCCCGGCCTCGGCCTCCTCGGGCGTGGCGCCGCGGGCCTGCACGACGATCCCGTCCCAGCGCAGGGTGCGGCGCAGGTTCTTCAGCGGGGGGTTCGTCGCGTCCCAGACGCCGACCGGCCACACGGGGATGCGGCCGTGCACCGGGGGAGCGGCGAACCGGAACGGCCCCGTGCGCACCTGCGCGCCGTCGGCCTCGAACTCCTCGCCCGACCACGAGCGCTCGAGCCAGGCGAGCGTCTCGTCGAGGCGCTGGGCGCGCTCGCGGAGGGCCGTCGGCTGGCCGGGGACGGAGGTGAAGCCCCGGTCGTCGAGCACCCCGACGCCCACCGGGAGCACGAGCCGCCCGCCGGACAGGTGGTCGACCGTCAGGGCGCGCTGGGCCAGCTCCCACGCCCGGTGCCGCGGCACCGCGAAGACCATGGCGCCGAGCGTGATGCGCTCGGTGACGGCCGCGGCGCCGGCGAGGACCGCGAAGGGGTCCCAGGTGGTGAGCGCGTCGCCGCCCCAGTCGGCCATGCTCATCCCGTCCCAGCTGAAGAACCCGTCCCAGCCGTGCTCCTCGCACTCGCGGGCCAGGGCGACGTTCTGCTGCGGGGTGCCGAAGCTCCCGACGAACCCGAACTTCATGCGCGACATCGCTGCGTCTCCTTCGCGTGGTGGGTGCCCGGTCGACGCTACGGGCGGCCACCGACACCGCGACCGAACCGTAGGGTGTGCACGTGCCTGCCGAGACGATCGAGACGCCCGTGACCGACGACCCGCCGCTGGTCGAGATGTGGACCGACGGGGCGTGCAAGGGCAACCCCGGGATCGGCGGGTGGGGCGCGCTGATGCGGTACGGCGAGCACACCAAGGAGCTCTACGGCGGCGAGACCGTCACGACGAACAACCGCATGGAGCTCACCGCCGTCGTCGAGGGCCTGCGCGCCCTCACGCGGCCCAGCACCGTGGTGATCCACGTGGACTCGTCGTACGTGATGAACGGCATGCGCACGTGGATCGCCGGCTGGAAGCGCAACGGCTGGACCACCGCGGCCAAGAAGCCCGTGAAGAACGTCGACCTGTGGCAGGCGCTCGACGCCGAGGTCACCAAGCACGACGTGCGCTGGGTGTGGGTCAAGGGCCACGCCGGCGACCCGGGGAACGAGCGCGCCGACGAGCTCGCGAACCTCGGCGTCGACTCCGTGCGCTAGCTTGCCGCGAGGAAGGTGCGACGGACGTCACGCCGCAACCGGTGGCGGGCGCTAATAGGCTGGGCCCATGGCTTCCCACTACGACGTCGTCCTCCTCGGGGCTGGCCCTGGCGGCTATGTCGCCGCGATCCGTGCGGCCCAGCTCGGCAAGTCCGTCGCCATCATCGAGGAGAAGTACTGGGGTGGTGTCTGCCTCAACGTGGGCTGCATCCCCTCCAAGGCGCTGCTGCGCAACGCGGAGCTCGCCCACATCTTCAACCACCAGGCCGACTTCTTCGGCATGTCCGGTGACGTGACGTTCGACTTCGGCAAGGCGTTCGACCGGTCCCGCGAGGTCGCGGACGGCCGCACCAAGGGCGTCCACTTCCTCATGAAGAAGAACAAGATCACCGAGTACGACGGCCGCGGCACCTTCCGCGACGCGAACACGATCGAGGTCGCGCTGAACTCCGGCGGCACCGAGACGGTGACGTTCGACAACGTCATCATCGCCACCGGCTCGCAGGTCAAGCTGCTCCCGGGCGTCGAGCTGTCCGAGAACGTCGTGACCTACGAGAAGCAGATCATGACGCGCGAGCTGCCGAAGTCGATCGCCATCGTCGGCGCCGGCGCCATCGGCATGGAGTTCGCCTACGTCCTGAAGAACTACGGCGTGGACGTCACGATCATCGAGTTCCTCGACCGTGCGCTGCCGAACGAGGACGCGGACGTCTCCAAGGAGATCGCTAAGCAGTACAAGAAGCTCGGCATCACGCTGCTGACCTCGACCGCCGTCCAGACCATCAAGGACAACGGCTCGTCCGTCACCGTCTCCTACAAGGGCGTCAAGGACGACAAGCCCGGCGAGATCGTCGTCGACAAGGTCCTGTCCGCCGTCGGCTTCGCGCCCAACGTCGAGGGCTTCGGCCTCGAGAACACCGGCGTCCAGCTCACCGAGCGCGGCGCCATCGCGATCGACGACCACATGCGCACCAACGTGCCGCACATCTTCGCCATCGGCGACGTCACCGCCAAGCTCATGCTGGCGCACGTCGCGGAGGCGCAGGGCGTCGTCGCCGCCGAGACCATCGGTGGCGCCGAGACCCAGACCCTCGGCGACTACCGCATGATGCCGCGCGCCACGTTCTGCTCCCCGCAGGTCGCGTCGTTCGGCCTCACCGAGCAGCAGGCCAAGGACGAGGGCTACGACGTCAAGGTCGCGAGCTTCCCGTTCATGGCCAACGGCAAGGCCCACGGCCTCGGCGACCCCACCGGGTTCGTCAAGATCGTCGCCGACGCCAAGTACAACGAGCTGCTCGGCGCCCACATGATCGGCCCGGACGTCTCCGAGATGCTGCCCGAGCTCACCCTGGCGCAGAAGTGGGACCTCACCGCCGACGAGGTCGCGCGCAACGTGCACACGCACCCGACGCTGTCCGAGGCGATCCAGGAGTCCATCCACGGCATCGTGGGGCACATGATCAACTTCTGACCGACAGCACCGTCGGTCGGGCGTCGACCGCCTGGCGAGGGGCCCGGGCCTGCGATCTTCCGCAGGCCCGGGCCCCTTCTCGTCTTCCGGCCGGGTGCAGGCAGGAGCGTCCGGCCCTGCGACATGATGAGAATGACGGGCCACCTGGGGAGCAGCGATGGAGCCATCGGACGGCGATCGACCACCGGCACCGGAGCGCTCGCGGCGTCTTGGGCTGCCGCTCTGGGTGGCCGTGGCGGCGCTGGGCATCGTCGCGCTCACCGTCGTCGCCGCCGTCGTGGGGCCGCGCTCGTTCGCCCCGCAGCAGGCGTGCCCGGCGATCGGCTACTCCAGCCTGCTCGAGGTGACGCTCGACGGAGCGACCTCCGAGGTGGCGGTCCTCCAGGTGCGCGACGGTGACCGGTGGCAGCCGCCGTATCCGCCGGACGCGGCGGTGCCCGCGATCCCGACGTCGCACGACGGCAACACCTGGACCTTCACGCTCTTCTCTCCACCGAACCCGATCGCGCTCCGCGCCCTGGACGACGACGGCGAGGTGCTCGAGCGGACGGAGGTGGACGTCGGCTGGGTGCGCGTGGGCGGCACCGCCGAGTGCGGCGGCCCGACGGAGGCGCACGTCGACTGGACGCTGTGACCGGTGCCTCGACCCGCGGCGGGCGCTACGCCGGCGCGACCGGGCCGCGCAGGCGCTCCTGCGCCGTGCGGCCGCGGCGGGAGCCGGGCACGCTCCCCGTGGCGCGGGCGAGCCCGAAGGGACGGGGCGCGTCGACGTAGAGGCTCTCGTGATGCCCCGCGGGGACGGCGTAGGACTCGTGCCAGACCTGGACGGCTCCGGGCACGCGGTGGGCGCGACGGTAGAACGCGAGCCAGGCGGGCCGGTGCTTGCGCTCGTCGGCGTTGGCGTAGCGGTAGATGTCCTCGATGCTGCGCCAGTACTGCACGACGGTGACGCCGCGCAGGTCGGCGTCGATCGTCGTGCGCGCGTGGAGGAGGCCGGCGTCGGGGTCGCGCGACAGCTCGGCGATCATCGGCCCCATGGCCGTGAACGCCGGGAGCCAGGCGTCCGGGCGCCAGAGCTTGACCGCCCGGGCGCCGATGAGAAAGACGGCGAGGCCGTCCTCGTGCTGGTGGGTCGTCAGCGCGGCCATGATGAGCTCCACTCAACTAGATAGTCTGACTCCCTAATATTGGGGAGTGCTACTCTCTAATGTCAAGAGGTGACGGACGGAGGACGCATGCGGATCTCGGGGCTCGCGGAACGGACCGGCGTGCCGGTCGCGACGCTGAAGTACTACCTGCGCGAGGGCTTGTTGCACGCCGGCACGGCCACGGCCCGCACCCAGGCGGTCTACGACACGACGCACGTCGAGCGTGTGCGGCTCGTGCGGGCGCTCACGGACTCGGCGGGCCTGAACCTGGGCGCGGTGCGGGAGGTCCTCGCCGTGCTGGACGACCCGCCACGCACCCGGCACGAGCTGCTCGGCGCCGCGCAGAAGGTCATGCTCGCGCGCGAGGAGGGCCGGCGGCCCCCTCAGGCGGACGCCGAGGGGGAGCCGCCGGCGCCCGACCTGTGGGTGGCCCGCGTCGCCGGCCTGGCCACAGACCGCGGCTGGTGCGACGCGGACGACCCCCTCGTCCCTCGCCTCGCCGGCCAGCTCCGGGCCGCCGAGGCCGCGGGCATCACCCTGACCGACGCGCACCTCGCCGCCCTCGCCGACGCCGCCGCCGTCGTCGCCGCCGCGGACGTGGCGTCCGTGCCCGCGGAGCGCGCCGGGGCCGTCCGGCAGGTCGTCGCCGGGACGCTCCTCACCGACCCCGTGCTGCTCACGCTCCGCCGCATGGCGCAGCAGGGTGCGAGCGCGGCGGTCGAGCCCGCGGGCTGACCGCCGGCGTGCCTCGCCAGGGGGTCGAACGGGTCAGGAGGTCACGCGGATCCGCAGGTACTTCTGCCCGTACAGGACGCGGGTCGTCGGGTCGGACCTGCGGGTCTGCTCGAACGCGGTCTTGCCCTCGCCGATGACGAGGCCCAGCTCGGCCTCGTCGTTGCGCAGGTTGCCTTGCAGGAGCTTCTGGACCCCGTCGAACGACGTCGGGCCGTAGAACTCCTCCTGGTCGTTGTTCCCGCCCACGACCGTGACCGTCCCGCTCGCGCCCTTGAGGCGCTTGGGGATCGTGAACTCCTCGCGGAAGAACGACCGCGTGACCCCCTCCGAGCCGACCACCTGGGTCCGGAGCACGAGGGTCTTGCCGGCGCGGATCTTCACGGTCTTGCCGGTCACGTCGACCCAGCGACCGCCCGTCCGCTGCTGGATCTTCGCCACCCTGTACCGGCGCCCGTTGTCGCCCACCTTGACGGCGTTGGTCACCCCGGTGACCTTGACGCTCGACAGGGACGAGAGCGTGGCCACGACGGTCGCGAGGTCGAAGGCCCCCGCGGAGCCGACGTCGTCGGCCGACTGGTACCGGTCGGCGTACCGCAGCCGGAACGGGGTCCCGCTACGGGTGCCGGTGATCGTCCAGGCCTGGATCTCCGCGCCGCCGATGACGCCGTCCACCACCCGGTCGTGGTTCGCCACGCCGGCGAGGAGGGTGACGTCGCCGAGGGCGGACGGGTCCAGCACCTGCGTCGTTCCCGTGCGCGACCTGCCGTGGTAGGACACCGTCGACCGGACCGGCGCCGACGTGGGGGAGGCGCCGAAGGTGCCCGCGATCCCGGCGAGACGGTCGTCGGTGATGGTGCCGCCGAGCGCGCCGAGGTTCGCCACCTTGAACGGCACGCCCAGCGGGTCCTCCTGGACGTAGACGGCGTCGGCGGCAGCCAGACCCAGCCGCGACCTGCCCGTGAAGGACATCGGGTGGCCGAACGCGACCACCCGGTTGCCGCACACCGAGGTCGCCGTGCCGATGCCCGCGAGGGTGATGTCGCCGTGCGAGAGCACCGCCGCGACGTTGCCGCCGGCGACCACGGTGTCGATGCCGGCGGCCGCCGTGCCGCTGGACCGCCCGATCCGGTAGGAGTCCGCGGTGACCAGCTCGCTACCGCCGGCGGCCTTGACGGTCGTGCGGGCGCGGGCCAGGTCCACCCCGCCGACGCCCATCGGCATCGGCAGCTGACGCAGGCCCTGGGCGGCCTCGGTCCGCGTCACGTCCGTCTCCGCGGCGATCCGCGTCGCCATCCGCGAACCCACCGCCACCTCGGGCGCCGCCTTCGCGGCGCCGAGGTAGCCCTGCATGTCCTCGTACGGCGTGATGCCGGCCACCGGAGAGCTCCCGAAGGCCAGGCCGTACGCCACCGCGCCGATCAGCCGACCGTCCTCCGCGTACACCGGGGACCCCGACATGCCCTGCCAGATGCCGCCCGCCGCGTCGATCGCGGGGGAGTGGAGCTCGGCGACGATCATGTCCAGGTCGGGGCCGATGCCGTCCGACAGCACGCCGAGCACCTCGCCGGTGAACGCCTGCGGGGTGGTGCCCTTGCTCACGGTCAGCCCGTTCACCGGTGCCCCGCTCGCTACGTCGGCGACCGGGAACGGCGCCGCGCAGTCGGGGGTGGGCGCCGCCGACGCGGCGGGGCCGACCGCCACCAGGCCCGCCAGCACCAGCGCGCCGGCCGCGCTCGATGCCGTCAGGCCGGCCGCGCGACGACCGCGAGCCGCAGGGTGTCCTTCGAGGGGGGAAGTGGGCGCCGTCGCCCGGCCGTTCCCCGCGGCAGTGTTCGACATGGCGACAGCATCGTCGACCGCGCGGTTCGGCGTTCTGGTGAACGCGGGTGAAATCTCCGCGCCGGTGCCCGGCACCGGGTGCCGGACACCGTCACGACGTCGCTCATCGGTTCGCGTACTCGAGCGGCGACAGGTTGTCGTCGATCCGTGCACCGGCCGGAACCAGCGACATCACCAGGTCGTCCATGGTGGCCAGGGACTCCCGGCCGTCGTCGGTGCCTCGCGGGGCCTGCGCCTCGATGAGGAAGTTGCCCCTGCCACGGGCGACGACGTAGACGCGCTCGACGGTGCAGGGCGTGCCCAGCACCACCTTCGCGTCGCCCTCGCCTGTCAGCGTGGCGCCGTTCGTCTTCGCTCCGGGCCACGGCAACGCCGTGCAGCCGGACGCCGTCGACCCCGGCCACGTCTCCTTCTGTCCCAGGGTGAAGGTCGACGACGGGTCGGCGTCGAAGACGACGAAGACGCCGGCCGGCCGCGTCACGTACCTCGCCGCAGCCGTTCCCGGGGTGTCGGCCAGTGCCGCCACGAGCACGGCTCTGCGGGGATCGCCGGCGTTGGCGCCGAGCGCGGCGTCGACGACGACGCGGACACGCGCGGGCCCTGCGACGAGCACGAGCCGGTCCGTCATGTCGGTGACGATCGACCACCCGCCGTCGCCCAGCTCGGCGCGGGACAGCGAGGCGCGGCCGTCGAGCACGGACCTCGGTCCGTCGCGCTCCTCGTCGTCGAACGGCCGCGCCCCGGCCGGGCCGGCCAGCGCGACCGACGTCCCGCACGCCGCCGCCAGGAGGCCGACGAGGGCCCCTCGGACGCCGTGCCTGGTCTTCCTGCTCCGCCTGCCCGACCTCGCTGCCGCGCCGAGGGTCGTGACCTGAGGCGGGTGCCTTCCGTACATGATCCGCTCCTTCGTGGTCGGGCCCGTCTCTGCGGGCGCCCTTACCAGCGACGCTAGGAGCGGAGCGGGGGCGGATCATGACCGGAACCGATCATCTTCCGGAGCCGTCGGGCATGGTCAGAACTGACCATCGCGGGTCACGAGCGCCGGGCGTAGCGTTGTTGGCGTGTCCGGGTGGACGGCTCGTGGGCGAGGGCGCCGGGGCGAGGCGACACAGAGCTGCTTCGTCGGACGTCGGGCCGAGCGAGCCCAGCTCCTCCAGGCATGGGACGGGGCCCGCGACGGAGCGCGCCAGGTCCGGTTCGTGGGAGGCGAGCCCGGGGCGGGCAAGTCGCGACTCCTGGCACAGCTCGCGGACGACCTGCCGTCCGACGCGGCCACCGTGCTCGCCGGCCGATGCCCGAGCACGCTCGCGTCGCCCTACGAGCCGTTCGTCGCACCGGCCGCCGCGCTGCGCACGGCGATCGCCGACGGTGAGCTCGCGCTGATGGCCAGGCCACCCGATGAGGGCGCCCGGGCCCGGACGGTGGCCCTTCTCGACACCGTCACGGGCGAGCGTGCGGCGGGCCGGGCGTCCCGGCGCGACCTGCTCGACGCCGTCGTCACGTCCGTGCGCTCGGCAGCCGCCGTCGAACCACTCGTCCTGCTGCTTGACGACGTGCACTGGGCGGGGGAGACGGCGTGGGAGCTCCTGTCGTATCTGGTGGAGCAGACGGCGGACCTCCGGCTGCTCCTCGTGGCGACCCAGCGCACGACCGCGACGGACCGGACCGACCGCCTCGTCGACCACGTCGCGAGCCTCTGCAGGGTCGACGGGGTGCAGCGCGTCGACCTGCCCCCGCTGGCCGCGGGCGACGTCGCGGAGTACCTCGTGCGGGAGGCGAGGGTGCCCGCGGCGCTGGCACGGGCCGTCGCCCCGGACCTGCGTGCCCGGACCGGCGGAAACGCGTACTTCGTGCGCGAGCTCGTGCAGACGCTGGGCGCTCGCGGCCCGGTCGGGTTCGTGCACCCTTCCGGGCGTGCTCCGCCGTCGGTCCAGGACGCGGTCGAGTCCCGCCTCGCCGCGCTGAGCACCGGGGTGCGCGCGACCGTCGAGCTCGCGGCCGTGATCGGCGACTCCTTCGACGCGGACCTGCTGGTCGCCACGGGAGGGACCACACCCGAGGAGACGCTCGGTCACCTCGACGCCGCGCACGACGCGCACCTGCTCGAGCCCGGCGACGACATGCCGACCGCGGTCCGGTTCCGGCACGCCATCGCCCGGGAGGTCGTCCTCGGCGCGATCCCGACCGCCCGCCGCGCCGCCCTCCACCTGCGCGTCGCCCGAGCGCTCGAAGCGCGCGGCGGCCGCAGCGCGGCGCACATGGCCCAGGTGGCCCACCATTTCGAGGCGGCCCACGTGCTGGGGTACCGGGACGAGGCGGCCCGCTACCTGCGTCTCGCCGGTGACGTGGCGGCCGACGGCCTGGCCCACGACGAGGCCGCCGACCTCTACGAGCGTGCCGCCGCGGTCGAGGACGACCGGGAGCGTGCCGACGACGTCGTCCTGCTCGCCGCCCAGGAACGCCTGCTCGTCGGCGCGTTCGTCCGATCGCGGGCGCTCGCGGAGCCGATCGCGGACGATGCGGCGTCGCCCCACCGGCTCCGGGCCGCCGTCCTCTTCGAGGAGGCCAACTGGCACACCAGCCTCGTCGCGGGCAGGGCGGTCGTGCTGCTGCAGGCCGCGCTCGACTCGGCGGCCGGCGACCGGGACGACGAGCTCCAGGTGCGCGCGCTGGCCGGCCTGGGCCGCGCGCTCGTCTTCGACGGCGACGACGACCAGGGACGCTTGCTGGTGGAGCAGGCGATCGAGCGCGCCCGAGAGCTCGGCGACGACGACCTGCTCCGGGAGACGCTCGTCGCCTCGCTCGTCCTCGGCAGCTCGGTCACCGACGCCGACACCAAGCTCGCGCGGGCGGGCGAGCTCACCGAGCTCTGCCTGCGGACGCACGACCTGTGGCGGCTGGGCCCGGCGGGCTCCTTCCGCACGCTGCTGGGCTATCAGCGCGGGGACCAGGTCGTCCTCCACGCCGGGCTCACCGACCTGCGCCAGGCGGTCGAAGGCACCCATCAGCCGTACTTCGGTTACCTCGCGGGCTGCGTCGAGTTCTCCCGACACGTCGCGGCCGGCCGCCTGGCACGAGCCGCCCAGGTCTCGGAGTCGCTGCTCGAGCTCGGCTCCTCCGTCGAGCTCGACGAGCACGTGGGTTCCGAGGGTGTGTACGGGGTGCAGCAGTTCGTGCTCCGCCGGGAGACCGGCGAGCTCGAGGCCGCCCGCGCCCTGCTCGGCGACGACGACTTCGGCGAACGATGGGTGCCCGGGCTGCTCGCGCTGTACACCGCGCTCGGCATGCACGACGCCGCCCACCGGGCCCTGTGGTGGGTGCTCGAGTCCGGAGCGACCGACGTCTCACCGGGCACCCGGGCGGGGGTCCTGGCCATCCTGTCCGACGCCGCGGTGGCCCTCGGCGACGTGGACGCGGCCAGGCTGGTGCGCACCGCCCTCGCCCCGTACACGGGTCTCAACCTCATGTTCGGCTCCCTCGTCAGCGCGATGGGAAGCGCCGACCGCTACCTGGGCTCCCTCGACGCCCTGCTCGGCTCGGCGGAGTGGGAGGAGGGCTTCGCGCGGGCGGAGGCGATGGACCGCCGGATGGGGGCGCACCTGCACGTCGCGCACACCCTCGCCGCGCACGCGACGGCGCACCTCACCACCGGCGCGGACGGCTGCGACGTCGGCGCGCTCGCGGCCGAGGCGCGGCGCATCGCCACGTCCCTCGGGTCGCAACGTGTCCTGCGCGCGCTCGACGTCGTCGACGGCGCACGAGCGCCACGCGCCGACGGGCTCACCGAGCGCGAGGTCGAGGTGCTCCGCCTCGTGGCGCAGGGGCTGAGCAACCGCGAGGTCGCGCGCTCGCTCGTCATCAGCGCGAACACCGCGGCCAACCATGTGCGCAGCATCCTGCTCAAGACGGGCTGCGAGAACCGCACCCGTGCCGCGCGGTACGCCGCGGACCAGGGGCTGCTCGACTGAATCGCGGCGTCCCGTCAGACGACCGGCTCGAGGGCGCCGGACGGCAGGATCCGGCCGACCACCTCGGTCACCCGGTCCGCGGGGAGGCCCGCGGCCGCTGCCGCGCTCAGGATCATCTCCGCCGACGGCGCCTCGTACAGGCAGTAGGACTTGCGGCGGTCGAGCGACAGGAAGGAGTACAGCCAGCGGATGCCCTCGTCGGCGTTGATCTCGTTGATCTCGTCGAAGGCGCCCAGGTACGGGTCGACGCGCTCCGCGTACTCGCGCTCGATGATGAAAAGCGGCACGTCGGACCCCCTTCGGTCCCCTCCCATTGTCACACCGCGTCCGGCCGGTCGTCGGGCGGGCGTGGGTGATTCCTGGGCGGCCCGCTGCGCAAGGCACCAGCCCGGCGTCGATCGTCCGATGACGGTCGACACCGGGCTGGGTTCGTGGGCACGGTCGTGGACGGCTCAGCGCTGCACGGCGGGTTCGGTCGCGAGGGCTTCTTCGGTCGCTTGTCCCGGGTCCTCGCTGCTGCGGAGGAACTGGCAGATCAGCGCACCCACGAGGTAGAGCGCGACGAAGACCCAGACGAGCACGGACATGCTGGCGGCACCACCGAGGACTCCGACCAGGACCGGACCGACGAACGAGGAGAGTCCCGCTGCGAGCGTGTACACGGCCAAGGCGCTGCCGCGATCGCGCGTGGGCACCATGGACGGGACGAGCGCGGTCAGCGGCACGAACCCGGCCAGGCCGATGCCGAACACCGCCCAGCAGAGGACGGTCACGGCGAAGTTCGGCCCGATGATCTGCGGGACGTAGAACAGCAGCAGCAGTCCGACGGCGCACATCACGCAGCCGAACCACGTGACGGTCCGCTTCCAGCCGAACCGGTCGCCGATGACGCCGAAGGCGAGGTTGGCGAAGATGTTCGCGGTGTAGACGATCGTCACGATCTGCAGGTACTGGCTCTGGCTGAAGCCGACCGTCTCGGTGAAGAAGAACGGCGCCACGACGAAGAGCGCGAAGTTCGGTGTCGTGTTGATCAGGCGGACGACCGCGCCCGCCGTGACCCGCGGGCGCAGCCAGATGATCGTGAGCCCCTTGCCGAGCTCGGCCCACCCGGCCGCGTCGGGCTCCGGGCCGGCGTGGCGCCGGTCGCGCACCCCGAAGATCGCCACGGCCGCGCCCACCATCACCAGAGCGGTGGCGAGCCAGAACGTTCCCACCTCGCCGATGACGGGGATCGTCGCGCTCGCGATGAGCGACCCGAGGGTCGGCAGGCCGGCGCCGAACACGAACCAGAACCAGCCGACCGAGGTGCCGCGCTGGTGGGGCGGGGTCGCCGTGTTGATCCAGACCAGGAACGCGTACGCGAAGAACGGGTAGCCGATGCCCCGCACGGTGTACGCGAGGACCGCGACCCAGTGGACGTCCAGGCCCACGCCGACGATCAGGAACAGCGCCTCGAAGGCCACCCAGTTGACTGCGCCCAGGGCCATGACCTTGCGAGGCCCGAGGACGGCGCTGAGAGTCCCGGCAAGCCATGAACCGATGGCCACGAACACGCCGTAGAGGCTGATGGTGAGGGCAGCGGCCTGCTCGCCGAAGCCCTCCTGGTCGACCAGGAACGGCGAGAGGTAGTTGGACTCGACGCCGTCGCCGATCATGAACAGCAGCACCCCGACGAAGCCGAGGAAGAGCGGGGCCGGCAGTCCCAGGCGGTCGAGCAACCGTGCTCCCGCGCTGGTGCCGGTGGCGGGATGACTCATGCGCATTCTCCTTCGAACTGCGGACGCGTGACTCGTCGCGACTGCGGCGAAGCAGGTGGCATCGTGGCACGGCCTGTACGTACTGTCCAGCGCGTCCGAACATCTGATTGACAGGCTGGTGCGGCCGGTCCAGACTGTCCGTACCAAACGCAGCGTCATGCGCAGATCGGCAAGGACGCATCACTCACAGGAACGAGGGGTTCGCGTGTCAGCGACGACAAACGTCCGCGCCTCCGGCTCGGCGAGCCAGGGCATCATCGAGAAGCTGGGGCTGCCTCGGCCGCTCATCTGGGGCTTCGTCGGCCTGCTGATCTTCATGATCGGCGACGGTGTGGAGTCCGGTTACATCGCCCCGTACCTGGCCGATCATGGCGCGGGGACGGAGACGAACGCCGCCGTCATCATCTCCGTCTACGGGCTGCTGGTGACGCTCGGGTCGTGGCTCTCCGGCGCACTGTCGGACGTGTGGGGCCCGCGGCGAGTCATGCTCATCGGGCTGGTCGTGTGGGTGGTGCTGCAGGTCCTCTTCCTCAGCGTGGCCCTCCCGACCGAGAACTTCATGCTCATGCTGGTCGTGTACGGGCTCCGCGGGATCGCGTACCCGTTCTTCGCCTACGGGTTCCTCGTCTGGGTGCTCGGCGCGAGCCCGGCGCACCGGCTCGGTTCGGCGGTCGGCTGGTTCTACTTCGCCTTCACCGGCGGACTTCCCACGCTGG
This sequence comes from Isoptericola sp. F-RaC21, assembly GCF_038593535.1. Classification (NCBI taxonomy): domain Bacteria; kingdom Bacillati; phylum Actinomycetota; class Actinomycetes; order Micrococcales; family Promicromonosporaceae; genus Isoptericola; species Isoptericola sp. F-RaC21. Next base: position 98,355 of record NZ_JBCFYX010000001.1, read on the forward strand.
GCTCCCTCGTGGCCAGCGGCACCGAGCCGATCATCGGCCAGTACGCCACGTTCTGGGTGGCGCTGGGCCTCGTGGTCCTGGGCGGGGTCGTCACGCTCGTGGGCCTGCGGAACGCCCAGGGCGGAGGGCGCCAGGCCCCGCCCGAGATCACGACCGGACGCAGCCTCGTGAACAGCGTGTCGATCGCCTTCACCAGCCCTCGGGTGGGCCTCGGTTGCCTCGTGCGCGTCGTCAACACGGCGCCGCAGTTCGGCCTCTTCGTCTTCTTCCCGACCGTGTTCGCCGTCGACCTCGGCTTCGGCACCTCGGGGTGGCTCCGGCTGGTCTTCATCCTCGGCGCCGCGAACATCTTCGCCAACCTGTTCTTCGGTGTCCTGAGCGACCGGCTTGGCTGGCACCGGACGCTGCGCTGGTTCGGCTGCATCGGGTCCGCCGTCGCCGTCCTGCTCTTCTACTTCCTGCCGCAGTACGTCGGCGACCAGTACTGGGTCTCCGCGGTCTGCGCCGCACTGTTCGGGATCACCCTCGCGGGCTTCACCCCGATCTCCGTCCTGATGTCCCTCATGGCCCCCGGTCAGAAGGGCGCCTCCATCGCGGTGCTCAACCTCGGCGCCGGCGCGGCGACCTTCGTCGGCCCTCTGATCGTCGCGATCTTCCTCGCCCCGCTGGGTGCCGGCGGGGTGACCGTCATCTTCGCCGCGCTGTACGTCCTGGCAGGCGTCGCGGTCCGCTGGCTGCAGGTGCCCGAGGAGGCGCAGCAGGCGGTCGAGGCGGGTGTAGCGCTCCAGACGCTCGTCGAGGACGAGACCACCACCGCGCCGCACCCCGGCCGCTGACTCCGAGCAGCGAACCCCTTCTAGCGCTCCAACCGAAAGGACACCTCATGCCTCTGGTCAGTGGCATCGACGTCATCGAAGCCTGCACCTCGCGGGGCCTCGTGGCCGGTGCGTTCAACACCACGAACATCGAGACGACGATGGGCATCGTCGACGCGATCGAGCGTGTCGGGGTGCCGACGTTCATCCAGGTCGCACCGACGAACGTGTCCTTGTCCGGGTACGAGTACATCTACGACATGGTCAGCCGCCGCCTGGCGACCACGGACGTCCCAGTCGCGCTCCACCTCGACCACGGCAAGTCGCTGGACGCGGTCGAGGCGGCGCTGGCCGCCCGGTTCACGTCGATCATGATCGACGCCTCCGAGGAGTCGTACGACGACAACGTCAAGACGTCGGCGCGCGCTTGCGAGATGTGCCCGGCCGGCATCGCCCTCGAGGCAGAGCTGGGCAGCATCGGCGGCAAGGAGGACGACGTCGAGCCGGAGTACGCCGACACGACCGACCCCCGCCAGGTGGGGCACTTCGTCGGCGAGGTCGGCTGCGACATGCTCGCGGTCTCGGTCGGCAACGTGCACGGGTACGCGCCGAACGCTCGGATCGACTTCGACCTGCTGTCCGACGTCCGTGACGCGAGCCCCGTCCCGCTCGTCGTGCACGGAGGCTCCGGCCTGCCGGCGGACCAGCTCGGCCGGCTGAACGAGTTCGGCGTGGTCAAGGTGAACGTCGCGAGCGACCTGCGCAACGCGATGATCCGTGCCTTCGGCGAGGCCTACGTGGCGAACCGGAACGAGACCTCGCTCATCCGCGTGTCCAAGTCGGCCGTCGTGGCCATCGCCGAGGTCGTGGAGCGGCGGATCCGCGTCCTGAACCCCTCGGTCGCGTAGCGAGGCCACGATGCTCCCCACCGTTACCGTCGACATCGGCACGACCAGCGTCAAGCTGTGCCTGTTCAGCGCCGAGGGCGAACCCCTCGACTCTGCGCGCCACCCCACCCCGACCCTGAAGGACGAGTGGGGCGACGTGTACGACCTGGGCGCTCTGACCGGCGTCGTCCTGCGGTACGTCCAGGACCTGGAGCCCGGCCTGCGAGCAACCGTGAAGCGCCTGGCGATCACAGGCGTCGGAGAGTCCGGTGGCCTGGTCCGCGAGGACCTCTCCTTGGCGTCGCCGATGATCCTGTGGCACGACCACCGCGGGGCAGACCACATCGCGTCGTTGAGCGAGGCGGGCCGCAGGCGGGTCTACGAGGTCACCGGCCTGCCGGTGAACGCCAACTACGGCCTCTCGAAGGCCGCATGGGCCGTGGAGCACGCTGACGGGGCGGCCGACGGTGCGCAGTGGTTGAACGTCGCCGAGTACCTCGCGGCCTGGATGACGGGGCGGCGCTGGTCGGAGCCCTCGCTCGCGAGCCGGACGATGGCTCTGGATCTCCGCCGCGGCGCGTGGTCCGCCGAGGTGTGCGGACTGGTCGGGCTCGACACCAGCCTCTTTCCGGAGCTGCGTCCGGCGTCGGAGGGATCGACGATCTCGCCCGGCTTCGCGACCGACGCGGGACTGGCCCCTGACGTTCGGGTGCACGTGGCCGGGCATGACCACATGGTCGGCGCCGTCGGTGCGGGGACGGGCCGGGGTGAGCTGCTGAACTCGACCGGCACCACCGAGGGGCTGCTCTTCCTGCGTGCCGCTCCGAGCCTGGACGTGGACGCCGAGAAGTCGAAGCTGGCGAACGGCCTGGCCTGTGCGGGGGAGGACTTCACGCTGTTCGCCTCCATCCCCACGGGAGGCGCCGCTTTCGCGGCACTGCAGGGGATGCTGGGGCTGACCGCCGACCGTCTCGCCGCCTGCATCGACCAGCTGCACGAGCGATACCTCCTGGGCCAGATCGACCTGACCAGGATTCCTCTGGTGCTTCCGCAGTTCCGCGGCAGCCCTCCGCCGACGAAGCACGCCTCGGCACGCGGTGTGATCTCCGGGATCGGCACCGACACGAGCATGGAGGACATCGTCTTCGGCTGCTTCGCCGGGATGGTCCTGCAGTTCCGCGACGTGCTCGAGCTCTTCCCGGTGGACGCGAAGGCCGTCAAGGTCATCGGGCCGGCGAGCCGCAACGAGCTGTGGCTGCAGCTCAAGGCGGACCTGCTGGGCGCCCCGCTGAGCGTCTCGCACTTCCCGGAGGTCGTGTCCCGAGGAGCGCAGGCGCTGGCCTCGCAGGCGCGTCTCGACTGGGAGGCGTGCCGACCCCGGGAGGTGCCGGCCGACGACCGGCGGGCCGACGACCTGAACCAGTGGGCCGCCGAGATGCGGCCGCAGTGGGACAGCCTCAAGAGCGTGGCCGGATGAGCGGCCGACGCCAGGGCGCACGATCCCCGCAGCGCAAGACAGGAGAGAGCGCATGACGCTCGTCGCAGGAATCGATTCGTCCACCCAGACCTGCAAGGTGACGGTGCGCGACCTGGCCACGGGCGTGCCGGTCCGGGAGGGCAAGGCTTCGCACCCGCCCCAGACCGTCGTGGATCCGGAGGCGTGGTGGGACGCGTTGCTCACGGCGGTTCGCCGCGCCGGAGGACTGGACGACGTGGCCGCACTCTCCGTGAGCGGCCAGCAGCACACACCGATCTTCCTCGGCCCGGACGGCGAGGTGGTGTGCGACTCCCCGCTGTGGAATGACACGGGCTCCCACCCGCACATGGTCGCCCTGAACGACGAGCTCGGCCGGGACGAGTGGATCCGGCGCACAGGGCTCCCGCTGACCCTCTCGGACACCGTCACGAAGCTGCGATGGCTGCGCGACGAGCGCCCGGACAGCGCGCGACGCACCGCCGCGGTCGCGATCGTCCACGACTGGCTCACGTGGCGGCTGATGGGGTTCGGCCCCGGCAACGCGGACCTCGACGAGCTGGTCACCGACCGTTCGGAGGCGAGCGGCACCGGCTACTGGTCGGGGGAGACCGGCGAGTACTGCCCCGACCTGGTGGAGCACGCGCTGGGGCACGGCGCGCACCTCCCGCGCATCCTGAAGCCGCTCGAGCGTGCCGGCGTCACAGGGCCGGGGATCCCGGGCGTCCCCGAGGGCATCCCCGTGGGGGTCGGCAGCGGTGACAACGCGGCGGCCGCGCTCGCGCTCGGTCTCGCGGAGGGCGACGCGGTGCTCTCCCTCGGCACCTCCGGCGTCGTGTACGCGCGGTCCGCCCGTCCGGTCCACGACTACGCCGGCTACGTGTGCAGCTACGCGGACGCCACCGGGGACCACCTGCCGATCGTGGCGACCCTGAACGCCGCCCGGAACCTCGACCTCGGCGCTGCGCTGCTGGGCTGCACTCACGCCGAGCTGTCCGAGCTCGCGCTGCAGGCGCCTCCCGGCGCGGACGGCCTCACCCTGCTGCCGTACTTCGAGGGGGAGCGGACGCCGGATCTTCCCCGTGCCCGCGGGTCCCTGCTCGAGGCGTCGCTGTCGAACTTCACGCGACCCAACTTCGCTCGTGCCGTCGTCGAGGGGACGCTGGCCAGCCAGGTCGCGATGCTCGACGCGCTCCGGGCGTGCGACGTGCGGCCCGGGCGCCTGATCCTCATCGGCGGAGCCGCGCAGAGCCCGGCCATCCGGCAGATCCTGACGCAGATGGTGGAGCTCCCCGTCGCCGTCCCCGACCTGGACGAGTACGTGACCAAGGGAGCCGCGATGCAGGCCGCGTCGGCACTCACCGGCGCCTTCCCCGACTGGCCGGTCGAGATGATCGACCTTCCGTCGGCGCCGCTCGAGGCGCGGATCGCCCGGCAGCACGAGGCAGGGAAGGCTGCGATGGGCTACCAGGAGGGCGCATCCGCCGGTCGATGACGCCCCCGTCGCGGGTCGCGACCGCAGGTCTTCGGCGGGGACACTCGCACTTAGGATGACGGTGCTCGAATCGCGAGGTATCGAAAGGGGTAGCGCGCGTGCGCAGCCCGAGGCGGCGTCCCGTCGTGTGCGGCATCGACATCGGGAGCACCAACTCCAAGGTCGTGGCCGTCGACGCTGACGGCGACGTCGTCGCTCGCGCCGCGCGGCCGACCGCACGCGACACCCCGGGGCGCTCGATCGACGTCCACGCCCTGGTCGGCACGATCGAGGAGATGATCCTCGAGGTCTGCGAGGACGGATACGAGGTCCACGCGCTCTGCTCGGCCGGCATCGGTGAGGACGGGGTCCTCGTCGACACCGCGCTCCGCCTGCTCACCCCCGCCCTCGCATGGTTCGACCCACGTCGACAAGGCGTCTTCGCGGCGCTGCGTCCGCGGCTGCACGACGACGAGACCTTCGACGTCGAGACCGACCCCGCGCGGGCCCTGGTCGGGTGGGCGTGGTCGCGCCGGCATGCCTTGTCGGGGGAGCCGAGCGCCTGGATCGCGGTCGCGGACCTCGCTACGGTGCAGTGGACGCGCCGCCCGTTCATCAGCGACACGCTGGCCTCGCGCACCGCCGCATGGCGTTCGGGTGACAGGTCGTGGGCGAGCGATCGTGTCGAGCTCACGCTCGGCTCGGCGGGCCTGCTGCCCGCGGTAGCGCGCGCCGGCGACGTCGTCGGCGAGGTGGAGTCGCCACGGTTGCGATCGGCCGGCGTCCTCGCCCCTGGCGCTGTGGCGGTCGCCGGCGGTCATGATCACCCGATCGGCGGCTGGGGAGTGCAGCAGCTCGTGCCTGGGGCCGTGGTGGACTCGATGGGCACGGCCGAGGTGGTGGTCGCGCAGTCGGCGCGCCGCGAGGCCGCCCGACAGGGCGCGATCGACGTCGCACCCGGGATCCTCTCGCACGGTTCCACCCTGCTGCGTGTCGAAGAGCTGGCCCGCAACGTCGCGTGGGCGTCTCAGGACGTCGAGGTCGGTCGGCGCATCCAAGGGATCCTGTCGGGCGCGCTCGAGCCGAGGCGTGTTCTCGACGCCGGGTTCTTCCTCCCCGGTCATCGCGGTGGCGGGAGCCCGTCCTACTCCTCGGACGCGCCGCGCGACCCGCACGTGCGCGCCTCCGCAGTGCTCGGGGCGCTCGCCCACACGGGGCGGCAGGCTGTCGACGCCGTGCAGGCCTGCCTCTCCGAGCCCGGCGCGCTTCGCCTCGTCGGCGGGTGGGCGCGCTCGCCCGGGTGGCTGCGGATCAAGAGCGAGGTGCACGGCTTTCGGGTCGTGCCCATCGTCGAGCCGGAGGTCACGGCGGTGAGCGCTGCCCTGCTCGCCGCGGCGGCGTGCGGATGGGCGGTGGACCCGGCGCGGGCCGTAGGAGGCGCCTGACCAGCCGGCCGGGCGGGGAGCTGGCCACCCTGGCCGCGAGTGTCAGCTCGCGGAGACGTCGACCTCGAGAGGCACGACGTCCGTGAGCACCCACGTCTCGTAGTAGTCGAACCGGAAGCCGCGGTGGTCCCACGACTCGGAGCGGACGCGCAGCACGGGCTGGTCCGGCCCGATCTGGAGGTGCGTGGCGACAGCCTCGGGGGCACGCATGGCTCGGATGACGCGGTGGGCGCCGCTCGTGACGAAGCCCGCCCCGCGGAGCGTGCTGTTCACCGAGCCGGTCCCGGCCAGCACGTCCTCGGCGGTGGACATCATCCGCCCGACGTCCTTGGGGAACCAGTTCGTGCTGAACATCGCGATCTTGCCGTCGAGCGAACGCACGCGCTGGAGCGCGAAGACCTCGTCGTTCCCCTCCACGCGAAGGGCCTCGGCGACGTGCTCCGGAGGAGTGATGAAACGCCCGTCGACGACCTTGGTGGTGATGCCCGTCCGGCCATGGCTGACCTGTGACTCGAGGAACCCCTGGGTGTCGTGGATGACCCATCCCGACGCCTCCCCCGGCGCGGAGGCGAAGACGCCTCGCCGGGCGACCCGACGGGCATAGCCCTCCTGCTCGAGCTTGGACAAGGTCTGGCGCACCGTCGCGCGCGACAGTCCGAACTCGCGGCACAGCTCGAGCTCGCTGGGGAACCGCTCGTCGGTCGGGATGGTCCCGTCGACGACGCGGTCCCGCAGGATGCCGAACAGCTGCTCGTAGTAGGGGACGGGGGACTCCCGCTCGATGGTCTGCGACACAGGTCACACTCCCTTCCGCGCGTCATCGTACAGGCTGCCTGTCCAGTCTTGCATGAGCAGTCTGTCCGTACAGCCTGGACATGCCGAACAGTGCGGGCTACGGTGTGCACCGAGGCAGGGTTGCCAGCAGTCGTGATTGGAGCCGTCAGATGACCAAGACCATGCGTGCCGCAGTCGCCGATGGGCGGGGGGACGTGGAGATCCGCGAGCTTGCGGTCCCGGAGGCGAGGAACGGGTGGGTCGTCATCGCGCCGGTCGGGACCGGCGTCTGCGGCACCGACCTCCACCTCGTGGAGGGGGACTATCCGCACGGTCGGTTCCCCGTCGTGCCGGGGCACGAGTTCGCTGGCTATGTCACCGAGGTCGGTCCCGGCGTCGCCGGCATCGCGGAGGGCGACTACGTCGGCGTCAACCCCAACATCTCCTGCCAGAAGTGCGCCTGGTGCGGCGTCGGCGCGACCAACCTGTGCGTGAACCTGCTCCCTGTCGGTGTCGCGGTCGACGGGTCGTGCGCCGAGTTCGTCGCGGTGCCCGCGCGGATCGTCCATGCGCTCGACCGTTCCATCGAGCACCGAGCCGCCCCGCTCATCGAGCCGTTCGCCTGCGTGCTGCACGCGCTCGAGCGCGTACCCGGCTGGCGCGACGAGGAGATGGTCGTCTTCGGTGCCGGATCGATCGGCCTGATGGCGATCATCCTCGGACGCGCCGAGGGCGCCGCGGGGGTGCGCGTCGTCGAGCCGAACGCCACGCGCCGTGCCGCAGCGCTCGAGCTCGGGGCCTTGGAGGCCGTGGCCTCGCCCGACGATCTGGACCGCTCGGTGTTCGACCTCGCCCTCGACGCCAGCGGGCACCCGGTCGCGATCGAGCAGGCGGTCGTCGCGCTCGGGCCGCGGGGTCGGCTCATCCAGATGGGCGTCGCGTCGCCCGCGGCGCAGGTCCCGGTGAGCCCGTACGAGGTGTTCGCCAAGGAGCTCAGCATCATCGGGTCGAACTCGCTGGCCGAGAAGTACCCCGAGTCGGCCGAGCGGATGGTCGACCTGCAGGGCCAGCTCAGCAGCCTCGTCACGGCGACGTACTCGCTCGAGGACTATGCGGAGGCTCTCGCGGCGGCCAAGAGCCCTGATCACATCAAGGTCCAGGTCGTGGCGTGATGACGCGCCGGTATGTCTTCAGTGGCACCGTCGCCGTGTCCACGGACGAGCTCTAGCGCCGAGCAATCATGAGCTCGACGCCCTCGGAGTCCAGCGCCTGCCGCAGCTCCGTCGGGGGCTCGGCATCGGTCACGAGGTAGTCGGCACGCCCGAGGCCGGCGATCGTCGCGAACAACCTCCGTCCGAACTTCGACTGGTCCGCGAGGATCGCGACCTTGTCGGCGCGGTCCATCATGTCGCTCATCATCGAGGCCTCGGCGACGTTGCTGGTCGAGTAGCCGGACTCGACCGAGACGGCGCCGACGCCGATCAGTGCGACGTCGCAACGGATGTCGATCTCGGGGCCGTCGGCGGTCGCGGGGATGCGAACCGGGCCGACGGTCGCCTGAGCGCTGTGGCGCAGGTTGCCGCCGAAGACGTAGAGGTCCCGGTAGACGGCGGGAGACAGCTCGGCCGCCAGGCGCAGGTTGTTGGTCGCGATCGTGAGGTTGCGACGCTCCGACAGCGTCCGGGTGAGGGTGAGCGCGGTCGTGCCCGCGTTGACGATGACGGCGTCGTCGTCGTGGACGAGCGTGGCGGCCAGGACGCCGATGCGCTCCTTGTTCTCGGCCTGCAGCCGCACGCGGACGTCGACACCCGTGTCGGGCTTGGGGATCGCGTCGATGCTGACCGCCCCGCCGTGGGTGCGGACGAGGACCCCCTCGGCGTCGAGGGAGTCCAGGTCCCGTCGGATCGTGTCCGTCGATACCTCGAACCGGTCCGCAAGATCGGCGACAGTGACCTCGCCCGTCTGTGCGACGAAGGCCGCGAGCTCCGCCTTGCGGCCTGCGGGCAGGCGCCGCAGGGAACTCCCGCTGACCTGCGTGGGTGTGGTCGTCATGCCAACAGATCTAGCACATATTTGCATTTTCGTGCCAGAACTTGCCGCGGAACGCGAGCCAAGCGCGCGCCTGACACGTGGTCCAAACAGCTGCGGTGCCCCGATGTCGCCGCGAAGGTCGCGGTTGACGATCCCGGGCGTGCCGCAGTAACTTGAGCGAAATCGCAGAGACGCGCATAAAGCCGCACGATGCGGCACTGGAGGGTTACATGGGCAACGGTGCTCGGATGAGACGAGGACTTGCCGCTGGCGTGGCGGCCGCGGCCATCGCCGCGGCCTCCGGCTGCGCCGGCGCGCTGCCGGGCGGCAGCGACGACGAGGATGGCGACGTCGTCATCGAATTCTCGCAGTGGTGGGAGTCGGAGCTTCCGGACGGCAAGCTCCGCGCCCTGATGGACGAGTTCGAGGCACGCAACCCGGGCATCCAGGTCGAGCTCCTCTCGGGGCCCTATGCCTCGATGAAGGAGCAGGTGATAGCCGGTGCCGCGGCCCGCATGGCCCCGGACGTCGTCGGTCTCGACGGGGCCTGGGTCAACGACTTCGCCCAGAAGGGCGTCATCGCCGACCTCTCGGAGCTGATGGACGATGCGGGGTACGACGACTCGAATCTCGTCAGCCAGACCAAGGTCGACGGGTCGACCTACATGATTCCCGCGGTGAACTTCGTGTACCCGATGTTCACCAACGACGACCTGCTGGCGAAGGCGGGCGTGGACACGCCGCCTCGCGACCGGTCGGAGTTCATGCGGGCGGCGAAGAGGGTCACGGCCCTGGGCGGCGAGACCCACGGGTGGACGCTGCCGCTGTCGCTCGAGGCGCCCAACGGTGTGCAGAACGACGTGATGTCGTGGGTGTGGGCGTCCGGCGGGTCGATGCTCGACGGCGAGCAGCCGAACCTGGTCGGCAACCCGGACGTCTCCAGCGGGATGTCCTTCGTCCAAGACATGTGGGATGCGGGGGTCGTCGCTCCCGGCTCCTTCACGATGAAGGAGCAGGACAAGGTCGAGGAGTTCTCGAACGGCCGCGTCGGGATGATGATCGACTCGCTCGCCCACGTGGACACCATCCGCGAGGCCAACCCGGATCTCGACTTCAGCGTCTCGGCGATCCCGGCCGCCGACGGCTACTCGGGCAAGCGGGGGATCCCGTACGCGTCTTGGGGCCTGGGTGTCTCCGACTCCTCGGAGCACAAGGCTGCCGCGTTCAAGCTGGTTCAGTTCCTCATGGGCAAGCAGGTGAACGCCGACCTGGCGTCGGCGGCGCATGCCTTCCCGGGCAACAACGAGTCCGTGCCGGACTTCGTCAAGGAGGACGAGGTCTTCAGCGCCGCGTTCGACATCTATCGGCAGGGGCGGCCCGAGAACGAGTTCACGGGGATGCCGGTCGCGGAACAGCTGATGCGTGACTTCAGCGAGGAGCTCCAGCGTTCGCTCGACGGCCAGCAGTCGATGGACGAGGCGCTCGAGGCGGCACAGGAGAGATGGGAGGAGGAGTTCTAGTCCTTCGGTCCGTCCGATACGGGAGGAGAAACCTGTGTCTACCACTGTGCACGCCGAGACCCCGACGCTGCCGTCGGAGGCCTCGCAACCCGCGGGCCCACCGCCCCCGACTTCATCAGTACCGAGGAGTCGAAGCGTCGCCCGGATCCGGGAGCGGCTCGCCCCCTACGGCTTCCTGAGCCCCGCAGGCGTCCTGCTCGTCGTCCTCATGGTCACGCCGGTCCTGATGGTCGTCTGGTACTCGCTGATGGACAGCGTGATCACCAACATGGACCCCCAGTTCGTCGGGTTCGACAACTACGCCGAGGTGCTGACGGACCCGGTCTTCTACGTCGCGGTACGCAACACCCTGGTGTTTACCGGCGCCTCGGTGGCCGCGCACTTCGCCATCGGGCTCGCCTTCGCGCTGATGCTCAACTCCCCGCTGCTGGGCAACCGGGGCAAGGCCCTGTTCCGGGTCCTGTACGTCCTGCCGTGGCTATTCACCGTCGCGATCGTCGCCGTGCTCTGGCGGCTGCTGCTCAACCCCAACGGCGTCGTCAACTATGTCCTCGGAGCACTCGGGCTCGGCAGCGGTCAGACCGAGTGGCTGTCCGACCCGTCCACGGCGCTGTTCGCCGTCACGCTGATCAACGTCTGGTGCGGATATCCGTTCTTCATGATCAGTCTGCTCGCCGGCCTTCAGGGGATACCCCGCGATCTGTACGAGGCCGCGAAGGTGGACGGGGCCTCCATCTGGCAGCAGTTCCTGAACGTCACAGTCCCGCAACTGCGACCGATCATCATCTCGATGACCCTCCTCGACTTCATCTGGACCACTCAGCAGTTCGCGCTGATCTGGATGACGACAGGCGGTGGTCCCATCACGTCGACCGAGATGCTCTCCACGTACACCTACAAGCTGGCGTTCACGACGTATGACTTCTCGGTCGCGTCGGCCGCCGCCGTCATCGTGCTGCTGCTGTCGATGATCCTCGGCGTCATCTACGTGCGTCACCAGAAGGGGAGGGACTGACGATGGCCGTGCTCACGCCGTCGGTCACGACGACCGCCACGCCCGCGGCAGGGGCTCTGCGGACAATGAAACCACCCCGCCGCACGCTCCAGAAGACCATGCTGCTCGTGGCGCTGTGCCTCGGGGCGTGCTTCTCGGCCCTCCCGGTCCTCTGGATGCTCGCAAGCTCCTTCAAGGCAAACTCGGAGATCTTCGCCCTTCCTCCCCGGCTCGTCACCGCCGGCTTCTCGCTGGACGCCTATACGACGGTGCTCACGGACCCGGTCAAGCTCCGGTTCTTCGCGAACAGTTACATCGTCGCGTTGTCGGTGACGGCGCTGACGCTCGTGGTGGCGGTGCTGGCGGCGTACGCGTTCAGCAGGTACGAGTTTGCGGGGAAGAAGTCCGTCAACGTCATCATCGTCGCGGTCCAGGCCGTGCCGCCGATCACGCTGCTGATCCCGTACTTCGGTCTCGTGGTCATTCTGCGGCTGTACAACACGTACCCCGGGCTGATCCTCACGTACATGATGTTCACGCTGCCTTACGCGATCATCATGCTGACGGGGTATTTCAACACCTTGCCGCGCGAGCTGGACGAGGCCGTCAAGGTGGACGGAGCCGGCCCCATGACTGCTCTCTGGAAAATCCTCGTCCCTATCTCAGTCCCCGGTCTCGTCTCGGTCGGCGTGTACACGTTCATGATCGCGTGGAACGAGTTCCTGTTCGCCCTCACGCTCACTCGTACCGACGAGATGCGGACCGTGCCCATCGGTATCCAGCTCCTGATGGGGCAGCACTCCTACGAGTGGAACGAGATGATGGCGATGAGCATTCTCGGATCGATTCCCGTGCTCGTGCTCTTCCTTTTCTTTCAAAAGTTCTTCATCGGCGGCATGACCGCCGGTGCGGTCAAGATCTGATCACCCACACCACGAAGGAGTAATTTCATGCTGATCGACGGGCGCGCCATTCTCGAGGTGGCCAACGCGAACGACTTCGCCGTGCCGGCGTTCAACATCAGTGACTGGGCGATGGGCAAGGGTGTCTTCGAGATCTCGGAGGAGCGCGGGGCCCCGCTCATCGTCGCCATCCACCCGGACGAGGTGAGCCACGTCGGCCACGACCTCCTCCCGGCGCTGGTGCAGCGCGCTCACCGCTCGAGCGTCCCCGTGGCGATCCACTGGGACCACGGCGGTAGCTACGAGCAGATGCTGACCGCGATCCAGACCGGGTTCACCTCGGTGATGATCGACGGGTCGCTGCTGCCCTTCGAGGAGAACGTGGCGCTCACGCGGCGCGTCGTCGAAGCAGCGCACGCCGTCGGCGTCTCCGTCGAGGGGGAGCTCGGGACGATCGGCAAGCTGGACGAGCACGCCGAGGAAGGTGTCGCGATGTCGGACATCGCCTACACCGTGCCCGCGGAGGCGGTCGAGTTCGTCGAGAGGACGGGCGTCGACAGCCTGGCGGTGGCGATCGGGACGGCGCACGGGCTCTACCCCAAGCACGTGAAGCCGGAGCTGCGGCTGGACCTGCTGGGCGAGCTCAAGGAGCTGCTGCCGATCCCGCTCGTCCTGCACGGCGGCTCGGGCAACCCGGACGAGGAGATCGGTCAGGCGGTCAAGCGGGGCATCAACAAGATCAACATCTCCAGCGACATCAAGGTCGTCTACCACCAGACGATGCGGCGAGTGCTGCAGGACCAGGGGCTGCGCGAGCCGAACGAGATCCAGCCCGCGTGCGTGGCCGCCATGAAGGAGGTCGCGGCGCAGAAGATCGAACTGTTCGACGCCGCGGGCAAGGCCTCGCTGTACTGATTCGTCACCGCCGGCGACGCCGTCGAGACAAGGAAGGAGCTGAAGGCATGGGTGCACGCTGCGTGCTCGGGCTGGGAGGAACGGTCGACTACGAGGTCGTGTGGGACACCGCGGTCGTGGAGAAGCTGGTGGCCGAGCACGGCATCGTGTGCGCCGACCTGGACGCTGGTCGGCCGATCGCGGACGAGCGCGACCTGCTGTGCACGATGCTCGCCTTCGCGCGAGACGGTGTCGGAGGCGAGCGCTTCGTCGCGTCCTCCGACACCGTGACGGCGTTCGCCCGCCACTTCGACGTACGGGTCACCCTGGGCGGCACCTGCGTCCGCGCGGCCATCGCGATGGACCGCGTGGGGCTTCCCAGCACCGTGCACCTCGTGAGCATCGACGACACGGTGCGCCGGCTGCTGCCGGCGTCCACCGACTACGTGTGCAGTGCGGACGAGGACTCGCTGGACCCGCACCTCGTGGTCCAGTTCCCCGCGGGCGAGCGGGTAGCGCTCGCCGACGGGGAGATCACCACGCCGCACGCCAACCGGATCATCTACGTCAACGACCCGCCCAACCGGGAGCTGGTGATCGACGAGGGACTCGGGGACGAGATCGCGGAGGCCGACCTCGTCATGCTCTCCGGGTTCAACGTCATCCAGGACCGTGACGTGCTCGAGTCCCGGTTGGCAGACGTTCGGCGCCACCTCGCCCGGAGGACGGAGGATTCGCTCGTCTACTTCGAGGACGCCGGGTACCACGTCCACGAGTTCTCAGCGCGCGTCCGCGACGCGCTCGCGGGCGCCGTCGACGTCTGGGCCATGAACGAGGACGAGCTGCAAGGCTGGCTCGGACGAGACGTCGACCTGCTGGATGCCGGTGGCGTGGCGGCCGCGCTGTACGAGCTCGCGGAGATCGTGCCCAGCCGGGTACGGATGGTGCATACCAAGCACTGGGCGATCGCGCACGGTGACGGCGCCGCCGACCTGCGTGCCGCGCTGCGCGGCGGTATCACGATGGCCGCGGCCCGCTACGTGCACGGTGACGTCTTCACCGTGCGCGAGCTCGAGGCGATGCGGGCGGAGTCGCCCGGCCCCAAAGCCGCAGCGTTCGCGGAGAGGCTTGCGGACGTCGATCCGGACCTGGTGTGCGAGGCGGCGCTCAGCCTGGCGGCGCCGTCCCCGACGACCATCGGGCTCGGCGACACCTTCGTCGGCGGGGTCCTCACCGAGCTGGCCCGCGGCGTCGGGGGAGGCCGGCGATGACGCGCGTCGCGGTAGACCTGGCGCGTCCGGTCGTTCTCGGGCCGAACCAGCCACCCGAACGGTTCTATCGCGGCGGCGACCGGATCGCCGCGTTCCGGGGGCGGCAGGCCGGTGCCGAGCGGGTGCCCGAGGACTGGGTCGGTTCGACCACCGCGTTGTTCGGCGACACCGGCCTGGGCCTCAGCACGCTGCCCGACGGGCGGCTGCTCGCCGAGGCGGTCGAGGCGGACGCGGTGCACTGGCTCGGCGCCGGGCACGTCGGTCGGTTCGGAGCCGACATCGGGCTCCTGGTCAAGCTCCTCGACGCGGGGGAGCGATTGCCCGTGCACGCCCACCCCGACGTCGCCTTCGCCCACGATGCGCTCGGACTGGGGCACGGGAAGACCGAGGCCTGGATCGTCCTCGAACCGGGCGACGTGCACCTCGGGTTCGCCCGCGACGTCGGGCGGGCCGAGCTCGGGGACTGGGTGGAGCGCCAGGACGTGCCCGCGATGCTCGGCGCGATGCACCGCCTCACGCTCTCTCGCGGTGATGCCGTGCTGGTCCCCGCCGGTATCCCGCACGCGATCGGCGACGGCCTGCTCGTCGTCGAGCTGCAGGAGCCCACTGACCTCTCGATCCTGCTCGAGTGGGACGGGTACGGCATCGACGGACGGCGTGACGGCCATCTCGGCCTGGGGCACCCCGCGGCGCTCGACGCCGTCGATACCCACGGGTGGTCGGCGGCGGAGGTCCGTGGACTTGTCCGGGCGACCGCAGGGACCGACGGGCCGCTGCTTCCCGGCGGTGAGCCGTTCTTCCGTGCCGAGCGATGGCGCGCCCCGGGCGCCTGGGATGCGGGATTCGCCGTCGTCGTGGTGATCGATGGCACGGGCGAGCTCGTGGACCGGGACGGCCGGACGACCGACCTACGACGCGGGTCGACGGTGCTGGTACCGCACGCCGCGGGCGAGCTCGACCTCGTCGCAGGCCCGCGGCTCGAGGTAGTCCGCTGCCGACCACCGGCGCCCAGCCAGACGGGGTGAGCAGCGAAGAGCTGACCTTGAGGAGACTGGCCAGGCGCCGTGATCATGCCTCCGCCTGCTCCAGCATCGCCTCGGCGCGCTCGGGGCTGCCGTCGGCGAGGCCGTCCTCGATCCGGCGCCGCGAGGCGACCAGCAGCCCGGCGCCGATCAGGCACACGAGGACCTCGCTGACGGTGAGCGCCCAGATGATGCCGGCCAGCCCGAACCAGAGGTTGCCGAGGATCACGATGGGGATGAACAGCACGCCCTGCGACACGGACATGACGATCGCCGGCGTGGCCCGCCCGGTCGCCTGGAACAGCGACGTCATGAGCCCGGCGAATCCGTTGGCGATCATCGCCACGAGCTGGGCGGTGAGGATCGTGGCGCCGATCGTCAGGACGCCGGGGTCGGAGACGAACGCGGAGAACACCTGGTCGCGGAACACGATCACGACCGCGGAGAACAGCACCCCGAGGCCGCCCACGGTGATCGCGGAGACCCGCAGGGCCGCGACGAGGCGGCTGCGGTCGCCCTTGCCGTAGGCGTAGGCGAGCAGCGGCAGGATGCCGAGCGTCACGCCCATGAGCAGGAACTCGGGCACCTGCGCGATGCGGACGGCGACGCCCATCGCGGCGAGCGGGCCGTCGCCGTACGCGGCGGCGAGGTTGTTGAGCACCAGCGAGGTGACGATGAGGAACGACGCCTGCAGCAGCTCGCCGACCCCGACGCCGAAGACGGGCTTAAGCACCGCGGGGGAGAGGGTGAACCAGCGCGGCGCGAGGCTCATGTGCTCGCTGTGCCGGGTCAGCCAGGCGGCGAAGTAGACGACGACGCCGAGGTTCGCCAGCCCGGTCGCGAGGGCCACGCCCGCCACGCCCCAGTGCAGGACGAGGATGAACAGCACGTCGAGCAGCAGGTTCGCCACCGTGGAGGCGACGAGGCCGACCATGACCTGGCGCGAGGCGCCCTCGGCGCGGACGAGCTGCTCGAGGCAGAACGCCGCGGTGAGCACCGGGACGAAAGCGAGCATGACGGCGACGTAGGTCGTGGTGGCCGACGTCGCGGCGGCGTCCGCGCCGAGCAGCGAGACGAGCGGGCCGAGGAAGATCAGCCCGAGAACGCCGAGCACGACGCCGGTGATCACCACGCCCCAGACGGCGAACGACGAGACGTGCCTGACCTGGGCGGCCTGCGCGGGATCCTTCTCGGCCGCGCCCAGGAGGCGCGAGACGAGCGACCCTCCGCCGACGCCGAACACGCCGCCGACGGCCATGACGAGGCCGAGGATCGGGGTGCCGAGCGTGACCGCGGCGAGCAGCGCGTTGTCGTGCAGCGAGCCGATGAAGCCGGCGTTGATGACGTTGTAGACGGCGCCGACGATCATGGCCGCCGCCATCGGCACGCACAGGTGCACGAGGGCGCGGACGATCGGCGCGGAGGCGAGGTACCAGCGGTTGGTGCCGACGGCGTCCGCGGACGACGGGGCCGGGGCAGTGAGGTCTGTGGTGGTCATGGCGGCTGCTCCTTGTGGGCAGGCTCCAGCGCACGCCGACGGGACGCCGGCGCGGCGGAGCGGAACAGGGTGTGGGGGAGCGGCCGACGCGCGGTGCGCGGGTCGGTCGGGTCGGTCAGGTCAGGACGGTCGGGTCAGTCCCGGGTGGGCTGCGGCAGCTCCGCGACGATCTTGGTGAGGAGTTGCTGCAGGGTGGCGCGTTCTGCCGTGTCGAGAGGGGCGAGGATCGTCTCGTCGACGGCGACCATCGCCTCGGGGAAGCCGGCGACGAGCTCGGCGCCGGCCGGGGTGGCATGGACGCGCTTGACGCGCGCGTTGTCGGGTGCCGGGCGGCGCTCGACGAGACCGCGCTGCTCGAGCCCCTTGAGGAGGCTCGTGACGCTCGCGGCGCTGGTGCGGCTCACCGCGGCGATGTCGCGCTGGATTGCGCCGGGGTTCTGCACCAGGTAGCCGAGCACGAAGGCCTGCTCGTGGCTGAGCTCGCGCTCGCGGATCCAGTCCTCGCCGGCCTTGCGTTGCGCCCACGCGATCCAGCGGAAGAGCTCGAGGCTGCTGGTGGGCATGGGCTGCTCGGTCATGATGAGAACCCTAACCATTAGAGATCTAACTGTCAACGACTGGCGCACGCCCTGGGAGGAGCGAGGCCGCGGGGCTATCGCAGGGCGTCCGTGACGTGCTCGAGCCAGCGGGCCACGACGGCCAGCTCGTCGGGGCTGAATCCGTCGGTGAGGCGGTCGTTCAGGTCGTCCAGCGCGGCGCGGGCGTCGTGCAGCGCGGCGGCGCCGGCGGGGGTGAGGTCCAGGCGGACGGTGCGCCGGTCGTCGGGGTCGGCGTGACGGCGCACGAGGTCGGCGCGCTCCATGCGGGCCAGCAGGCCGCTGGCGCCGGCGGGGGAGGCCTGCAGCGCCGTCGTCACCTCGCCGATCGTCGCGCCCGGGTGGTCGGCGAGGTGGAGCAGCACCCCGGCGGCCGGGGCGCCGATGCCGTGCCCGTTCCCGGCGTCGCCGTCGTGCCTGCCGCCGCGCCGCGCGATCCATCGCCGCATCTGGCGCTCCGCCGCGGTGACGAGGAACACCAGCCGCGGCGGGCGACGTCGGGCATCCGTCATCGGCGCGGCTTCCTGGCACGGAGGCTGACGTTCCCGTCCTGCTGCGCCGGGGCGGCCTCGGCTCGGGCGTCGAGCCAGGCGAGGAGCTCGGGCCACAGCGTGTCGCGCAGGCCGCGGCGGAAGAAGCCCATGTGCCCGATCGTCTGCACGCCGCCGTCGGCGGGGCTCCAGGTACGTCGCTCGACGTGCGCAGCCGTCAGGTGGTCGGTGATCGCCTCGATCTGCGCGGGCGTGGCCCACGGGTCGTCGGTGAAGCCGACGGCGAGCACGTCGCCCGTCACGCGCGCGGCGTCCGCGGCGGCGTTCATCGTCGGGTCGTCGAAGAAGTACCCGGGCAGCCGTGACCAGCGGCTCCACTCCAGCATCGCGGCGGCGGGCATGTCCTCCCCGAGGCCCATCCGACGGCCGGGCACGAACCCGAGCAGTCGCGCCGTCGCGGGCCCCAGTGCCCGCAGGATCAGCGCGACGCGCGCCCGCTCGGCGCGGTCGGGGACGGTGGCCGTCACGCCGGCGTGCGACGCGACCGTCACGAACCCGGCCAGGCCCCGCGACCCATGACCCAGAGCCAGCGCGTGGCCGCCGATGCTGTGCCCGACGGCGAGCTGCGGCACGTCGCCGAACCGCGGGCGAGCCCACGCGGCGACCGCCGGGACGTCGTCGGCCATCCAGTCCCGCATGCGCAGGCCGCGATGCTCCCGGGTGCTGCCCGACCGGCCCGTGCCGCGGTAGTCGTACGTGACGGCGACGTACCCGCGGGAGGCGAGGAACTCCGCGAACCCCGTGTACAGGCGCTCGGGGACCGCCGTCGCGGGGTGGATCACGACGACGCCGCGCGGCGACTCGTCGGCGGGCTTCCGCACCGTGCCGACGACCCAGCCGCCCGCCGGGATCTGGATCCGCAGGTCCTCGGAGTCGACCGTCGTCGCGTCGTCACTTCGCATGCGAAATACCTTAGCGGCCGGCGCGGCGTCCTGCGACGAACCGCGGCCGGCTCCGCGGCGAGAGCGGTCGAGGACGACCCGACCTCTTGACTACGTAGTCAGTCGGTGCGAGGCTCCTTCACGACCACGAGGTGACTACGTAGTCAGACCGTCCGGCGAAGGAGCCAGGGATGCCCGAGAGAGCACGACGCGGCGCGCACCGCCCGCCGGCGATGGTCGACGTCGCGCAGCACGCGGGGGTCTCGCAGAAGACCGTGTCGCGCGTGGTGAACGGCGAGCCCAACGTCTCGCCTGCGGTCCGCGAGCGCGTGCTCGCCGCGATCGACGAGCTGGGCTTCCGCCCGAACAGCGCCGCGCGCGCCCTGGTCACCGCCCGGTCCCGCGTCATCGGCTTCGTGTCCACCGGCAGCGCGCTGTACGGGCCGAGCCAGATGGCCGTGGGCGTCGAGCAGGCGGCCCGCGCGGCCGGGTACACGGTCGTCGTCGTGCACACCCGCTCGGGCGACCCGGGGGAGGTGGGCGCGGCGCTGGACGAGCTCGCGGGCCGCGGCGTCGACGGCATCGTCGTGTCCGAGCCGGCCGACAGCCTGCGCCCGCTCGGCCACGCCCCGGCGGGCGTCCCCGTGCTCGCCCTCGAGCACCGCCCCGACGAGCCCGACGACTGGCTCCTGGTCGGGGCGGACGTCCGCTCGGGGGCGCGGGCCGCGGTGGAGCACCTGCTCGAGCTGGGCCACGAGACGGTCTGGCACGTGGCCGGGCCGGAGGGGTGGGGCACCACCCGCGACCGGCGGCTCGGCTGGGCCGACGCCCTCGCCGCGGCCGGCCGGCCGCTGCCCGACGTGCTGCGCGGCGACTGGAGCCCGGCCTCCGGCTTCGAGGCCGGCAGCGCCCTGGCGGACGTGCCGGGCCTGACCGCCGTCTTCGTCGCCAACGACGAGATGGCCGTCGGCGTCGTCCGCGCGCTCGAGACGTGCGGCCTCACCGTGCCGCACGACGTGAGCGTGGTCGGCTTCGACGACGTGGCCACCGCCGCGTATCAGCACGTGCCGCTCACCACCGTGCGGCAGGACTTCGCCGAGATCACGAGCCAGGGCATGGCCCTGCTGTTCGCCACGATCGAGGGTCGCCCCGTGCCCGAGCGGCGGGCCGCCGTGCCGCTCCAGCTCGTGGTGCGCGAGTCGACGGCCCCGCCGCACCCGGCCCGTGCCGCCGCTCCCGGCGGCCGGGGAGGGGAGGGCGACCCCACGACCTAGCACCACGAGCGGTACCCCCATCGCACGGCAGCCTCAACGAGGAGGACTCCCCATGACGATCTCCCGGCGCGACCTGCTCCGCAGCGCGCTCGTCCTCGGCTCCGCGGCCGCACTCGGCCCGGCCCTGGGCGGCTGCGCGACGAGCTCCGTCGCCGCCCCACCGGTCCGGTCCGGCGACGTCGACCTCTTGTTCTGGACCCACGACCAGGGCTACATCGACTTCTTCTCCGGCGCGGTCGGGCTCGCCGACCGCGCGACCTCGTACCACTACACGCTCAGGCCGTTGCAGATCGCGGCGGACGACCTCGTCACCAAGCTCATCGCGCAGGCCGTCGCCGGCCGCGGGACGCCCGACGTCGCCGGCCTCGAGATCGGCAACTTCGCCCGCCTGCTGCGCGGCGACCTCGCCCCCGAGCTCCTGGAGCCGCTGGACGACGCCGTCGCCGACGTGCGCGACGACCTCATCGAGGCCCGCCTCGCCCCGTTCTCGCGCGACGGCCACCTGTACGCCCTCGACTCCGACGTGCCGATGACCGTGTACTACCGCCGCGACGACCTGTTCACCGAGCTCGGCATCCCCACGGAGGTCGAGTCGTGGGAGGAGCTCGCCCGGATCGGCGCGAAGGTCCACGACAAGACGGGGCGGTCGCTCGGCACGGTCGTGACCGGGACCGACCTCGGCCAGGTCGTGCAGCAGTTCTGGATCCCGCTGCTCCAGCGTGGCGGCGGGCTGTTCGACGCCGACGGCGAGCTGAGCATCGAGACGCCGGAGGCGGAGGAGGTGCTGAGGTTCCTCGTCGACGGCGTGCAGTCGGGCTTCCTGTCGACCGTCTCGGACGTCTACGGGCCGGCCATGCAGGCGGCTCTCAAGCAGGGCAAGATCATCGGGCTCGCGATGCCCAGCTGGTACGAGTCGTACGGCCTCAAGCCCAACGTCCCCGAGCAGGCGGGCGCCTGGCGCATCGGCGCGCTGCCGCCCTTCGAGGGCGGCGGCGGGCGGACCAGCGTGGGCGGCGGCACCGGCTTCGCGGCGGTCGCCGGGTCGCCGCGCACGGCCGCGTCCGCGGACTTCGTCGCCGCCGCCTACCTCGACCCCGACCAGCAGGTGCGCCGCTTCACCGACCTCGGTTACCTGCCCACCCGCCGGTCGGCGTACCAGGACCAGCGGCTGCTCCGGCTCGAGGATGACTACCTGGGCGGGCAGCGGGCCTTCGAGGTCTTCGCCGACCTCGTCGACGAGGCGCCCGCCGTCTACCTCAGCCCGGACATCCAGATCCTCAACACCGTCCTCGCCGGAGCCCTCGTCGACGCCTACCGCGGCCGCAGCACGCCGGCGCAGGCGCTGACCCAGGCGGCCGAGACGTTCCGCAGCCAGGCCGACCGATAGGGGACACCGATGTCGTCTCTCGCTTCCGCAGTACCGACCGCCGTCGTCCGCGGCACGACGACGCCGCCCGGCGCCGCCCCGCGGCGCACCCTGCCGTCCGCCGCGACCCAGCGGGCGCCCTACCTGTTCATCGCCCCCTTCTACCTGCTGTACGTGCTGTTCATGATCGTGCCGATCGTGGCCGCGCTGTTCCTCAGCCTGACCTCCTGGGTCGGGCTCGGGACGCCGGAGTTCGTGGGGCTGGCCAACTACGGGAACCTGCTCGGTGACTCCAGCTTCTGGACCGCGGCCGGCAACTCCGGCCTCTACGTGCTGGTCGCCGTCGTCCTCGTCGTCCCGTGCTCGCTGCTCATCGCCCAGGCGCTCAACGCCCGGGGGCTGCGGGCCCGCGACCTGTTCCGGGTCACGTACTTCGTGCCGATGGTCGTCTCGCCCATCGTCGTCGCGCTGATCTTCTCGATGCTGCTCGACACCGAGTACGGGCTGCTCAACAGCTTCCTGCACGCGGCCTTCGGCCTGCCCGGCGTGGACTGACTGACCGACCCGAGCTGGGCCAGGGCGTCGGTGAGCTTCGTGCTCCTGTGGCGCTGGGTCGGCTACCTCACCATCTTCTTCCTCGCCGGGCTGCAGGCCGTGCCGCGCGAGCTCTACGAGGCGGCAGAGCTCGACGGCGCCGGGCCGGTGCGCAGCTTCACCACCGTCACGCTCCCGGCGATCAAGCCGGTCACCGCGTTCGTCGTCGTCACGTCGTTCATCAGCGCGGCCCAGCTCTTCGACGAGCCGTACCTGCTCACCGGCGGCGGCCCGGGGGAGTCGACCCTCTCGCTCGCGATGTTCGTCTACCGCGCCGCCTTCGAGCGCCAGCAGTTCGGGTACGCCGCGGCCGCCGGCGTCCTGCTGTTCGTCCTCGTGTTCGCCGTCAGCCAGCTGCTCAACCGGGCGCTGCAGATCGGGAGGGCCGCATGACCGCCGCCACCGTCACCAGCCCCGCCCGTCCGGCGACGCCCGCCGGAGCGCCGTCGTCGGCCCGTCGGCGCCGGCCGCGAGGCACCAGCCGCCTCACCCCGGGCCGCGTCGCGCTGTACGGCGTCCTCGTCGTGCTGCTCGCGGTGTTCGTGCTGCCGCTGCTGTTCGCGCTGTCGGGGTCCTTCAAGCCGCGGGCCGACATCTTCGGCGAGCCGTTGCGACTGATCCCGTCGTCCGTGACGCTCGAGAACTACACGAACCTGCTGAGCAGCCAGCCGTTCTGGAGCTGGTTCGGCATGAGCGTGGGCGTCGCCACCGTGGCCACCGTCGTCTCCGTCTTCGTGTGCGCCCTGGCCGGGTTCGGCTTCGCCAAGTACCGGTTCCGCGGCAAGCAGGTGCTGTTCTCCGTGATGTTCAGCTCGCTGGCCGTGCCGTTCGCCGTCATCCTCGTGCCGCTGTTCGTGCTGCTCGTCAAGACGGGGCTCGGCACGCCGTGGTTCGCGCTGGTGGTGCCCTGGGTGGCGCCGGCCTTCGGCATCTTCATGATGCAGCAGTACATCGTGCAGTCCGTGCCCGACGAGATCCTCGAGGCCGCGCGGATCGACGGCTGCTCGGAGTTCCGCACGTTCCTCAGCGTGGTGCTGCCGTTGCTGCGTCCGTCGCTCGGGGCGCTCGCCGTCTGGAGCTTCCTGCAGTCGTACAACAGCTTCCTGTGGCCGCTGGTCATCGTCTCCGACGTGAACCACTACACGCTGCCGCTCGGGCTGAACATCCTGTTCTCGTCCGAGAACCGCGCGATCGATCTCGTGCTGCCCGGCGCCGTGCTGGCGTCGGTGCCGATGATCATCGTCTTCCTCCTGCTGCGCAAGCAGCTGTTGGAGGGCCTGTCCGCCGGGGCGGTCAAGGGCTGAGGCCCCCGCTCCTGCCGTTCCACCGCACATCCCGACCCGAAGGACACCATGCCTGACCACGTGCCCGACCAGCAGACCGACTACCTGCCCCCGAAGGTCCTCTTCGGCGCCGCCTACTACCTCGAGTACCAGCGCACCCCGCGGCTGGAGGAGGATCTCGACCTCATGGTCGAGGCCGGCTTCTCCGTCATCCGCGTGGGGGAGTCCGTCTGGTCGACGTGGGAGCCCGAGGACGGCCGGTTCGACGTCGACTGGCTGCAGCCGGTGCTCGACGGCGCGCACGAGCGCGGCATCTCCGTCATCCTCGGCACCCCCACCTACGCCGTGCCGATGTGGCTCGCCCGCAAGTACCCGGAGATCGCGGGGGAGCGGTCCACCGGCGACCGCATCGGCTGGGGCGCGCGGCAGGAGGCCGACTTCACGCACCCGGCGTTCCGCTTCCACGCCGAGCGCGTGGTGCGCCGCGTCGTCGAGCGGTACGCCGACCACCCCGCCGTCATCGGCTACCAGGTGGACAACGAGCCCGGCAATGAGCTGTTCCACAACCACGGCGTCTTCCAGCGGTTCGTCGACGAGCTGCGCCGCGAGTACGGCACCGTCGAGCGGCTGAACTCCGAGTGGGGCCTGACCTACTGGTCGCACCGCCTGTCCACCTGGGCCGACCTGTGGACGCCCGACAACAACGCCCAGCCGCAGTACGACCTCGCCTGGCGCCGCTTCCAGGCGAGCCTGACCACGGAGCTCATCGCGTGGCAGGCCGACGTCGTGCGCGAGTACGCGCGCCCCGACCAGTTCGTCACGACCTGCATGGCGTACGCCCGGCCGGCGCTCGAGGACGACGCGCTCGCCGACGTGCTCGACGTGACGGCGGGCAACCCCTACTACCGGATGCAGCACCACCTCGCGCTGCCCGACCAGGCGCACGCCCGCACCGACCAGGAGTGGTTCACCACCGGCGCCTGGTCGGTGTACCGGTCGGCCGACCGCATGTGGTCGTCGCGGCAGGCGCCGTTCCTCGTCACCGAGACGGACGCATCGTCGATCTGGGGCTCGAGCCTCAACGAGACCGCGTACGACGGCCAGTGGCGCCAGGCCGCCTGGGCCCTGGTCGCCCGCGGCGCGTGCGCCATCGAGTACTGGCACTGGCACACCCTCCCGTACGGCACGGAGACCTACTGGGGCGGCGTGCTGCCGCACAGCAACAAGCCCGGCCGCGTGTACCACCAGATCGCCGAGCTCGGCGAGGACCTGAAGCGCGCGGGGGACGACGTCGTCGGGCTGACCCCCGAGGCCGACCTCGGCATCCTCTACGCCAACGACTCCAAGTGGGCGCTCGCGTTCCAGCCGCCGTTCGGCGGCACCCAGCCCGACCGCGGCTCCTACGAGCGCATCGTCGACGCCTGGTACCGCGCGGCCTTCGACGCCCGGCGCCAGGCGCGCGTCATCCACCCGCGGCACCTGTTCACGCGGACGCCCGCCGACGTCGTCGCGGACCTGCCCGTGCTGGTGGTGCCCGGGTTCTACGTGGCCTCCGACGAGCAGCTCGACTGGCTGCGGGACTACGCCGCCGCCGGCGGGCACCTGGTGCTCGGCATCCGCACCGGGTACGCGGACACCGAGGCGCGCGCCCGCGAGGACCGCCAGCCCGCGCGGCTCGCCGCCGCGGCGGGCGTCTCGTACGACGAGTTCTCCACCGTCGACGCGCTGCCCGTGACCAGCGCTGTGCTCGACCTGCCCGAGGGCGCGTCCGCCACCTGGTGGATCGACGGTCTCGTGGTCGACGACGGCACCGAGGTGCTGGCGTCGTACGAGCACCCGCACTTCGGCCGCTGGCCCGCCGCGACGACCCACGCGCACGGCGAGGGGCGGATCACCGTGGTCGGCACGCACCCGGACCCCGCGCTCGGCGAGGCGCTCGTGCGCTGGGCCGTGCCGACCGGGGCCGCCGACGCGTGGGTGGCCGCGACCGACCGGCCCGAGTCCGTGACCGTCACCGGCGGCCGCGACCCCGAGGGTGCGCACGGACCCGTGCGGTTCGTGCACCACTGGGCGTGGGGGGCGGCGACCGTCACCCTGCCCGTCGACGTCGAGGACCTCCTCGCCGAGCGCGGGGCCGGCGGCAAGCGGCCCGTCCTCGCCGCCGGCACCGAACTGACGCTCGGCGACTGGGACGTGCGCGTGCTGCGCGAGGTGACGGGGGCGTAGTCCCTCAGGTCCTTCGGCCGCTGCACGCAGCGTGCGTGAGCCGGTCACGGCGAAGGCGGATCGCGCGGGTGCAGGGCCCGCGCGATCCGCCTTTCAGTCCGGCTCAGACGGTCGCGGTGGTCGGCTGCCGGGTCTCGACGTCTGCGTCGTCCTGCCCCAGGTGGGCGATGACGGCGGCGGTGACGTCGTCGGTGGTGGCCGACCCGCCGACGTCGGCGGTCAGGGCTCCGGACGCCGTGGTGAGCTCGATCGCCCGCTCGAGGGCGCCGGCCTCGGCCTCGAGCCCGAAGTGGCGCAGCATGAGCGCGGCGCTGCCGATAGCGCCGATCGGGTTGCAGGTGCCGGTGCCCGCGATGTCGGGGGCGGAGCCGTGCACCGGCTCGAACATGCTGGGGTAGCGACGCTCGGGGTTGAGGTTCGCGCTGGCCGCGAGGCCGAGGCTGCCGGCGAGGGCGCTGCCCAGGTCGGACAAGATGTCGGCGTTGAGGTTCGAGGCCACGACGACGGACAGGTCCTCAGGCTTGAGCACGAACTTGGCCGACATGGCGTCGACGAGGACGCTCTCGGTCTCCACGTCGGGGTAGTCCTTGGCGACGCGCTTGAAGACGTCGTCCCACAGGACCATGCCGTACTGCTGGGCGTTGCTCTTGGTGACGCTGGAGACCTTCTTGCGCGGCCGGGTGCGGGCGAGGTCGAACGCGAACCGCATGATGCGCTCGCAGCCGGTCTCGGTGAACAGGGCGGACTGGATCGCGACCTCGCCGCCCTGGCCGCGTGCGGCCAGGTTGCGGCCGCCGAGGCCGGCGTACTCGCCCTCGGAGTTCTCCCGGACGACGACCCAGTCGAGGTCGGTGGAGTCGGCCTTGCGCAGCGGGCTCTGCACGCCGGGCAGGAAGTGCACGGGGCGCACGTTGGCCCACTGGTCGAAGCCCTGGCAGATCTTGAGGCGCAGGCCCCACAGGCTGACGTGGTCCGGGACGGTGGGCCAGCCCACGGCGCCGAAGTAGAGGGCGTCGAAGTCCTTGAGCTGGTCGAGGCCGTCGGCGGGCATCATCTCGCCGGTGCGCGCGTAGTAGTCCGAGCCCCAGTCGAACTCCTCCCACGCGAACGCGATCCGGCCGCCGGACCGGGCCGCGACGGCGTCGAGCACCTCGCGCCCGGCGGCGACGACCTCGGTTCCGACGCCGTCGCCGGGGATCGCGGCGATGCGGAAGGTCTGGGTGGTGGGCTGGGTGGGGGGCATGGACGGCTCCTTTGCTGCACGGGTGGTTCGTCATCGAGTGAACCCACCGGCGGGGTGCGCCGTCCAAGACCGGAATCTGATCCGGTCGATAGGCCGTCCCTATGAAGCGGCGGCCTCGGCGGCGTACTCCGTGACAGCGCGGTGGAACGCCCGGGCCGCCGGCGTGAGGGACGCCTTGCGCACCACGGCCGCGACGCGCAGGGCCGAGGTGGGCTCGATCTGGTGCACGACGGCGCCCGCGCGGCGCGCCAGCGGCGTCCACGACGACGGCATGACGGCATGGCCGAAGCCGGACAGCACCAGCGGGAGGATCGACGTGCGGTGCGCCACCTCGGCGACGATGCGCGCGTCGATGCCGGCCGCGAGGATCTCGTCGACGAGCCGGCGCATGAGGCTGCCCCGCTGCGAGACCACCATCCGCCGGCCGGCGAGGTCGGTGTGGTGCACCACCTCGCCGTCGGGCAGGCCCTCGGCGTCCGGGGGAGAGAGGAGGATGAGCGGCTGCTCCTCGATCGGGACGAGCACCAGCCCGGTCGTGTCGAGGCCGGCAGCGTAGCCGAGCAGTCCGATCTCCCGGGTGCCCGACCGGACGGCGTGGACCACCTCGTCCGGCGTGAACGCGGCGTCGACGTCGAGCACCACCCCGGGGTGCACCTCGCCGAACCGCGCCATGATCGTGGTCAGGGGCTCGATGCCGGGGCTCGGCATCGTCACGAGGTCGACGGTGCCGCGCAGCACCCCCTTGACGGACTGCACGATCGACCGGGCGGCGTCGAGGTCGCGGAGCACCTGCCGGGCGGGCTCGACGAGCTCGGCCCCGGCCTCGCTCAGCACCACCCCGCGCCCGACCCGGTGGAACAGCGGCACCCCGAGCTCGCGCTCCAGGCCCGACATCGCCTGCGACAGCGACGGCTGCGCGAGGTGCAGGTGCTCGGCGGCGCGGCCGAACCCGCCGTGGTCCACGACCGCGAGGAAGTACTTCAGCTGCCGGGCGTCCACGTCGACGCCTCCCCATCACTCATAGCCGCACCCTATGACGATCGTCGTCAAGGCGTCTTGGACGCCCGGCCAGCCGCGGGAGCATCGTTCTGGGCGAGCACACGTCGTCAAAGGAGATGTCATGGCTTTGAGCAGCCCACGGCTGTCCGCCGCCGAAGCACCCGCCCCCGGGCCGCGCCGCACCGACGTCGCGAAGGCCCTGCTGGGGAACAAGACCTACCGCAGCCTCAGC
This sequence comes from Isoptericola sp. F-RaC21, assembly GCF_038593535.1. Classification (NCBI taxonomy): domain Bacteria; kingdom Bacillati; phylum Actinomycetota; class Actinomycetes; order Micrococcales; family Promicromonosporaceae; genus Isoptericola; species Isoptericola sp. F-RaC21. The sequence goes on from NZ_JBCFYX010000001.1 coordinate 126,601, forward strand.
GAGCAGAAGCTGTCCCCGGCGGAGGAGAGGTTCGAGCGCGCCCGCCGCACCGCCGGCTTCGTCCTCGCACCCGTCGTCGCGATCGTCTTCGGGGTGCTTCCCCTCGGGATGGACGGCACTCAGCAGACCCTCGGGGCGGTGCTGCTCGGCGTCATCGTGATGTGGGTCTGCGAGCCCGTCCCCATCCCGATCGGCGGCCTCATCGGCGTGGCCGCCATCGTGCTGCTCGGCGTCGCACCCGCCGGCGACGTCCTGTCGTACTTCGGGTCGACGACGCTCTTCACGTTCATCGGCGCGTTCATCCTGGCGGCGGCGATGCTCAAGCACGGCGTCGCCCAGCGGCTCGCGTTCTTCGTGCTCGGGCTGCCCGGCGTCGGCCGCTCGACGCTGCGGATCGTCCTCGCGTTCGGCGCCGTGACCGCGGTCCTGTCCGCGTTCGTCTCCAACACGGCGACCGTCGCGATGCTCATGCCCACGGCCCTGGGCATCCTCGCCGTCATCGCGAAGCTCCTGCAGGAGCGCGGCGTCGTGAAGCCCGACTTCGACCCGACGCGCCTCAAGGTCGGCACCGCCCTCATGCTGATGCTCGCCTACGGCGCGAGCGTGGGCGGCCTGCTCACCCCGGTCGGGGCGCCGCCGAACCTCATCGGGCGCGGCCTCATCGAGGAGGCCACCGGCGAGCGGATCTCCTTCGCGCAGTGGACGTCGATGGCGGCGCCGATCTGCGCGGCCATGTTCGTGGTGCTCGGCGTCGTCGTGCTGCTGCTCAACCGCCCCGAGGTGCGCCGCATCGAGGGCGTGTCCGAGTACATCCGCGAACGGCGGGCCGAGATCGGCCGGATGTCCGCGGCCGAGCGCAACACCGTCATCGCGTTCTCCGTGACCGTCACGCTGTGGCTGGTGCCCGCCGTCGTCGGCCTCGTGGCCGGGACCGAGTCCGCCGCCTACGAGCTCGTCGACAACCGGCTCGACGAGGGGATCGTCGCCGTCATCGGCGCCTCCCTGCTCTACGTGCTGCCCACGAGCTGGCGCAAGCGCGAGTTCACGATGACCTGGGGCGACGCCGCCACCATCGACTGGGGCACCATCCTGCTGTTCGGTACGGGCATCATCTTCGGGGGCCTGCTGGCCGCCACCGGACTGGCCGAGACCATCGGTACCGCCGCCGCGGACGGCCTCGGCATCACCAGTGCGTTCGCGATCACCGCGTTCGCCGTCGTCCTGGCGATCCTGATCTCGGAGACCACCAGCAACACCGCCTCGGCCGCCGTCGTGGTGCCGATCGTCATCCCGCTGGCCACGGCCGCCGGCGTCGACCCGTTCGTCCCGGCGATCGCCGCGACCTTCGCCGCGTCGTTCGGCTTCATGCTGCCCGTCGCGACGCCGCAGAACGCCATCGTGTACGGCTCCGGCACCGTGCCGATCACCCGGATGATCCGCACCGGTGCGTCGTTCGACCTCCTCGGCGCCGTGCTGATCATCACGCTCATCCCCGTGATGGCCGGGCTCGTCGGGATCGGCGGATGACCCGGGTCCTCGTCGCCCCCGACAAGTTCAAGGGCTCGCTCGACGCCGCCGGCGTCGCGGCGGCCCTGGCCCGGGGGATCGCGGCCGCCGCGCCCGACGTCGAGGTCGCCTGCGCGCCCGTGGCCGACGGCGGCGACGGCACCCTCGAGGTGCTCGCGAACGCCGGGTTCGTGCCCGTCCCCGTCAGGGTGGACGGACCCACCGGTGTACGTCTGGACTCGGCCTACGCCCGGCGCGGCGACGTCGCCGTCGTCGAGCTCGCGCGGCTCGTGGGTCTGCAGGTCCTTCCCGGCGGTGAGCTCGCACCCCTGGACGCGTCCACCGTCGGGCTCGGGCAGGCGATCGCGCGGGCCGTCGAGGACGGGTGCCGCACCGTGCTCGTCGCCCTCGGCGGCAGCGCGGGCACCGACGGCGGCGCCGGGATGCTCCAGGCCCTCGGCGCGCAGGTGGTCGACGACGGCGGCGCGCCCGTGCCGCGGGGCGCTCGCTGTCTGGCGGGGGTGCGCCGGGCGGACCTCGCGGGCGCGTCGGAACTCTTGGACGGCGTCGAGGTGCACGCGCTGTGCGACGTCGACAACCCGCTGCTCGGGCCCCGCGGCGCGGCCGCCGTCTTCGGCCCGCAGAAGGGTGTGGCGTCGGACGACGTCGCCCGCGTCGACGGGTGGCTGGCCCGCTGGGCCGACGTCGTGGCGGCGAGTGTGGGGCGGGACCTGCGTGACGTTCCCGGGGCGGGCGCGGCCGGCGGCACGGCGTTCGCGCTGCTCGCGCTCCGGGCCCGGGTGCGGTCCGGCGCCGAGGCCGTGCTCGAGCTGCTGGGGCTCCCGGACGCGGTGCGCGACGCCGACCTCGTCGTCGTCGGCGAGGGCAGCCTCGACGAGCAGACGCTCGGCGGCAAGGCGCCGGCCGCCGTCGCGGCGCTGGCGCGGTCGGCCGGCGTGCCGGTCGTCGCCGTCGCGGGGCGAGCGACCCTCACGCCAGCGCAGGTCGAGGCGGCGGGGATCGCCGGCGTCCACCAGCTCGCCGAGCTCGAGCCCGACCCCGTGCGCAGCCACCGGCACGCGGCGGAGCTGCTCGAGCGGGTAGGGCGGCGGATCGGGACGGAGCGGTCTGTGCTCAGATCCGTTGGTGGCGGAACTCAGTCGTCGGTGGACGCCCCGGGTCCGGCCACGGCGTACCGGGCGGCGATGGTGCGGACAGCCTCGTCGACCACCTGAGCGGCGCGTTCGGCGCTCACCTCCCAGCCCGGCACGAGGAGCGTCGGCCAGATGACGTAGTTGGAGATCATGCCCAGGAACTGGGTGGCCGCGAGGTCCACGTCCTCGACCCGCACGGTGCCCGCCTCGTGCTCGGCCTGGAGGTAGCTGCGCACGGACTCGAAGTAGGGCATCTTCCCGTGTGAGAACTGCGCCTGGGCCAGCTCGGGGAACCGCGGCAGCTCGGCGATGACGATCCGGAAGAGGTCGGACATCTGCGGGCGGCCTAGTAGCGCGGCGTAACGGCGTCCGATGGCGGTGAGCCCGTCGACGACGTCGCCCGCCGGCGGAGGATCCTCCTCGTCACCGGTCGCCCAGGACTCGGTGACGATGGCGTCGAACAGGGCGGCCTTGGTCGGGAACTGCTTGAACAGGGTGGCCCGCGAGACGCCCGAGCGCTCGGCGATCCGCGCCAGCGACGTCCGGTCGTACCCCAGCTCGAGGAACAGTGCGGTCGCGGCCGTCACGATCGACGCGCGCTTCTCCTGGGCGACGCGCTGGTGATACGTCGTCACGACCTTGCTCATGGGCCATGAGCCTACGAGGTGAGTGGCTTGACTCACCACTGTTGCCGATCTAACGTCGAGGAGATGGTGAGTCGACCGGCTCACCACTGGCCGCGGGTCATCACGGCGATCCGGGTCAGTCCCCCCGTGCCGAAGGATCAACTGATGCCTCGCTTCGACAACCAGACCGTGCTCGTGACCGGTGGGAGCGGCGGCCAGGGCTCGAGTCACGTGCGTGCCTTCCACGCGGAGGGGGCGAACGTGGTCATCGGCGGCCTCGACGCCGACCGTGGCGCCGCCCTGGTCGACGAGCTCGGGTCTCGTGCTCGCTTCGCTCGCCTCGACGTCAGGGACGAGAGCTCGTGGTCCGACGCCGTGCACGCCGCCGAGAGCGCCTTCGGCGCCCTGAACGTGCTCGTCAACAACGCGGGCGTGCAGAACCCGCCGGCGACGATCGAGGACACGGACCGGGCCACGTGGTCGCGCATCCTCGACGTCAACCTCACGGGGACCTTCCTCGGGATCAAGGTCGCCGCGCCCGCTCTGCGCCGCGCGGCAGGGGGTGCCATCGTCAACATCGCCTCGACCATGGCCCTCGGCGGCACAGCACACTACGCGCCGTACGTCGCCAGCAAGTGGGCCGTGCGAGGACTCACCCGCACGGCAGCGCTCGAGCTCGGCCGCGACAACATCCGGGTGAACACCATCCACCCCGGGGTGATCGCAACCCCCTTCATCCACGAACCAGCGGCCGGCGCGACCGCGGCGATCGCCGACTTCTACTCACCCGAGCCGTTCGCCGTCCCGCGGCTCGGGGAGCCGGCCGACGTCACCCGGCTCCTCCTGTTCCTCGCGTCCTCGGACGCATCGTTCGTCACCGGGTCGGAGTACGTCATCGACGGTGGGCTCGCCCTCGGCCCCGCCCTCCAGGCCGAGCCCGCATGAGCCCCGCGGCCTCGACCGGGGCGAGCGACTCCGCATGGGAGACGTCCCTGTCCCACCTGCCCGACCACATCCGACGTGCCATCGCGATCGCCCCCGCCGCGGGCACCAGGGAACGGATCATCGACATCACGACGCGGGGGCGCCGCACCGGCCGGCCGCGCCGCATCGAGATCTTCTTCTACCGAGCTGCTGGCGCCACCTACCTGTGCAGCGGCGCCGGCGGCGCCGCGACGGACTGGCACGCGAACCTTCTCGCCGATCCCCGCTTCACGTTCCACCTCAAGAACGGTGTCCGCGCAGACCTGCCTGCACGGGCCACGCCGGTCACCGACCCCGCTGAACGCCAGGCCGTGCTGGCGGAGATCGTCGCGGACCTCAATCAGCCCCACGACCCCGGCGCCATCCGGCTGACCCGGCTCGACGACTGGGCTGACAGCCGGCTGATGCGTGTCAGTTTCCGCCAGCGGCCGTGATCGCCGATCCCTCGACAGATGACCTACAAGGAAGGATTCCGCGTGTACACGTCTGGCACCCAAGGCGGGACGTGGTGACGTAGATGAGGCGACTGTCGCGTGCCGGGCCAAAGGTGCTGACCCTGACTGCCGCCTTGGACGACCGGAGCGGCAGTGCTGTGGAGGTCAACAACCGACGCACAGCGACCCGAGATCCCAGGTTGGCTTCGGCGTGGCTACCCGGTCCGCCGTTCTAGCGAGGCGATTATGGATCGTGGATCTGACTCCAGTCTGGGCCGTGATCGGCGCACTCATCGGCGCGGCAGGCACGTTCCTCGGTGTCGTCGTGACCCAACGCGAGACGCTACGTCGAGAGCGTGAACTGCACCTCTGGAAGCAGCGAGCCGAGGCGTACGTCGACCTCGTGCGGTGGACTGCGTGGGTCCAGCACTGGTACCTCGTCGGTGCTCCAGACCCGTATGAGCGCCCTCGAACCGTGGAGATGGCGCGCACTGCAGCGAGAATCCGCGCCTTTGGTGACGACGAGACTGGCACAAAGGCGTTCAAACTCCTCGACCTGCTCCGGCCGCACGTGAGCGCGCAGGAGATCAAGGGCAAGCGCCCTCCACCTCCCGAAATCGAGACACTTACCGACGAACTTGCGGACCTGGCACGCGAGCGACTGTCACACGGCCCGCGGTAGTGGGCGCGCCCGTTGGGCCACCGGTTAACTTCGACCATCCCATCGCCCAGAAGGTTGCCGTCGGCTGGAGGCTTGCTCCCACCTGTCAGGTGTGACGGTATCGATGCGGGTGATCTCGGCTGGGCAGGGGTATGCCGACCTGCTGCGATCAGTCGTGATCGGCGACGGGAACGAGCCGCAGGCATCGGCGTGCACGCGGTACTTCACCGAGGCGGGCACGCCGCCGGGTGTGTGGATGGGGCGCGGTTCGAGCACCTGGGTGACGGCACGCTGCAGCCGGGGATGACGGTGACGCCGGCGCAGTTGCAGGCGTTGCTGGGCCACGGGGTAGATCCCGTCACTGGCGTGCCGCTGGGCCGCCCGTTCCGTGAGTACCCGACCGCGGCGGAGCGAGCCCCACGACGGGCCAAGGCCGTGATCGCACGCTTCCCGCGGCGGAGTTCGATGCCGAGGTGGCGCGGTTCCAGGCGCAGGAGGCGGCGCGCGGGAGTCAGGCTGCGACCGCGGGGTTCGATCTGACGTTCTCGGTGCCGAAGTCGGTGTCGGTGCCGTGGGGTTGGCGGACGCGACGACGCATGAGCTGATCGTCGCCGCCCACCACGATGCGGTCGCGCAGGTGCTGGACCTCCTCGAGCGGGAGGTCGCCGCGACACGGACGGGTCATGGGGGAGTGGCGCAGGTTCCGGTGGTGGGGGGGGTGGCGGCGACGGCGTACGACCACTGGGACTCCCGGTCGAACGATCCGCAGCTGCACACGCACCTGGTGATCTCGAACAAGGTGAAGGCCGCCCATGACTGGCGGTGGCGCACCCTGGACTCCCGCGCCCTACACCACGCCGTGGTCGCCCTGTCCGAGCACTACAACGCAGTCATGGCCGACCGGCTCACCAACACGTCCGGCATCGGGTGGGAGCGTCGTAGCCGTGGGGCCGATCGCTCGCCGCAGTGGGAGATCGCCGGCGTCTCCGAGGACCTGGTCGCGGAGTTCTCCTCGCGCAGCCGCGACATCGAGGTCGTCAAGGACCGGCTCATCGACGAGTCCGTCGCGACGCACGGGCGCCGGCCGTCGGCGCGGCAGATCGTGAAGCTGCGCGCGCAGGCGACGCTCGAGACACGACCCGAGAAGACCATCCACTCCCTGGCGGAGCTGACCTCGGACTGGCGGCGACGTGCCGAGATGTTGCTCGGCTCCGAGCCGACGGCGTGGACCCGGCGCGTGGCTCTCGGCTGCGTCGCGGGGGTCCTGAGCACGGATGCCGTCCCGCCGGACCTGGTCGACGGCGTCGCCGCTCAGGTCGTCGACGTCGTCTCGCAGAAGCGCGCCACCTGGACGCACTGGAACCTGTGGGCCGAGGCGTCTCGGCAGACAATGGGATGGCGGATGGCGACCGCCTCCGACCGCGAACAGGTCGTGGCGCTCGTGGTGGACGCCGCCACGCGCCGCTCCGTCCAGCTCACGCCCGGCGAGCTGGCCAGCACTCCCGCGGCGATGCGTCGGCCCGACGGGACGAGCACCCTGCGCCCGCTGCACAGCGAGAAGTTCACCACCCACGAGCTGCTGGCCATGGAGGACCGACTTCTTCATCTCGCAGACGACGCCCGCGGAGGGGTCGTCGACCGTATGAGGGCGTCGCGCGTCGTTGCTGGCCGTACCCACGGCGGTGGGCAGATCGACACTGAGCAGGCGCGCGCCGTCGCGCAGCTCCTGGCCTCGGGGCGGCGGCTGGACCTGCTCGTCGGCCCGGCCGGCACGGGCAAGACGACGACGATGCGGGCTCTGGCAGGCGGATGGACAGAGGCCTACGGGCAGGGCAGTGTCGTCGGGCTGGCACCGTCGGCCGCGGCGGCCCAGGTGCTGGCGGAGGATCTCGGCATCCGCTGTGACAACACGGCGAAGTGGATCTACGACCACCGTCGCGGGCGGGCGGATTTCGCGCCGGACCAGCTGGTCATCGTCGACGAGGCCACGCTCGCCTCAACCCAGGCCCGGGACATGATCGCGGCTCGCGCCGCGCAGGTCGGCGCGAAGGTGGTGCTCGTCGGCGACCCGGCACAGCTGCAGTCCGTCGACGCCGGCGGAGCGTTCGCCATGCTGTCCGCCGCGCGTGGCGACGACGTGCCACGGCTGACCGAGGTGCACCGATTCGTACACGACTGGGAGAAGACGGCGTCGCTGCGCTTGCGGGACGGCGACACGGCAGCCATCGACCAGTACGAGACGCACGGCCGCATCCGGGAGGGCAGCACCGACGAGATGACCGACGCCGCCTACACAGCCTGGCGCCGCGACATCGCAACCGGCCGCGCGAGCATCCTCGTCACCGAATCGGCGGAGAATGTCCGACACCTCAACGACCGTGCCCGCGCCGAACGCATCCGCACCGGCCTGACCTCGGCCGGTCGTGACGTCGTTCTGCGCGACGACGCCCGAGCGTCGGCGGGCGACGTGATCATCACCCGCCGCAACGATCGCCGCCTGCGCGCGGGGCCACACGGCTGGGTGCGCAACGGCGACCGCTGGATCGTCACTCACGTTCGGCGCGATGGTGGCCTCGAAGTCAGTCCCGAAGGGCGACGGCGGGGGAGCGTGGCGCTGCCATCGAGCTACGTGGCCGAGCATGTTGACCTCGGCTACGCCGTGACCGCCCACCGCGCGCAGGGACTGACCGTCGACACCGCGCACGTCGCCGTCTCGCCGTCGAGCACCCGCGAGAACCTCTACGTCTCGATGACCCGAGGCCGCCACGCGAACACCGCCTACGTGGCGTTGGACGAGCCGGACCCGCTGCACGCCACTCCGGCCGCCCCGGACGTCACCGCGTGCAGCATCCTGTTCGGAGTGCTGAACCACACCGGCGCCGAGCTCTCGGCACATCAGGTGATCGACGACGAGCAGAATCAGTGGGCGAGCGTCCGCCAGCTCGCCGCTGAGTACGAGACCATCGCCATCGCCGCCCAGCGTGGCCGTTGGACCCGGCTCGTTCGCCGCGCCCTACGTGATGCCGGAGGTCTTTCGCAGAAGGAGGCGGACCAGGCGGTTCGATCGGAGGCGTTCGACGTTCTCGCGGCGGGGCTGCGTCGTGCCGAGGCTTTCGGGCATGACGTCGACACCCCCCTGCCGCGGATCGTCGCCCAACGCAGCATGCTCGACGCCGACGATGTCGCCGCGGCCCTGGCCGCGCGCCTGGCTCGTGCGAGTGCTCGACCGAACCATGGTGCTGAGCCCGACCTCATCGCCGGCCGCATTCCCGCCGCCCGTGGTCCCATGCCGGAGGAGACAGTCCGCGCCTTGGCAGAGCGTCGGGGACTCATCGAGGCGCAAGCGCACGCTGTCCGCCCCCGTCCAATTGCCCGCCGCCACGGTCTCAAGACGAGCAGATCGCTGTCGGCAGGCCCGGGTCTTCGCAGAGCCGGTCGCACCGGACCTGGCGTGACGGTCCGGTGAGGAGTTCCGCTCCACCGACGAGGGCAGGGCACCGAAGGCAGGGGGCAGATCCGCCGTTGTCGCGGCCTGCGCGTGCGGGTAATTCGTGGTGCCGTGCGGAGCTGCCGCCCATCATCTGGCCGATGGAGCGAGATCAATCGAGATCGCATCGCGGACACGTTGTTGTTCCGCAGGGGACAGGCCCGCAAGAACTTCGAGCAGTTCGGACTGCCTGGGCTGGCCAAGAGTCATCCGGTAGAGGCTGGTGGCCCTGACGAGTTCCTGAAGGCGTGCGACCTCGGCGCTGAGAGGCAAGGTCGGGACAAGCCGTTCGATCGCAGCGTCGCCGGTGTACACCCACCATGGACGCATGTCGCCGGCGCCGTCGTCGGCGAGCTCGAAGAGCCGGGTCCACGGATCGTCCGACTCGACCACTTCTGCGGCGGCTCCGTGCGCGGCGGCGATGTTCTTCCGTACGGCGTGGTTCTTGTAACGGTGGACGCGGCCTTCCCGCTGCTCGAGGTCGACGGGGTTTTGGGGGAGATTCCAGTGGACGATCGCGTGCGCGTAGTGGTGGAAGTCGAGGCCTTCCTGCCCGACCGACGTCGAGGCGAGAACGAAGGGGCGTAAGGGTGAGTTGAATGCGTTGCGGACGTCGACCGGGTTCTCGCCGTCGGCCGTCTGGCCCTGTGCTTGGCCGAAGCGCATCGCGAAGTGCGTTCGGAGGTACTCGCGTTCCGGCTCGGCTCCGGGCTCGCCGGCTCCGAAGAAATCGGCCGAAACGCGGCCGTCTTGGAGGCGAAGCACCCGCACAATCGCTTCGACAAGCTTCCGGAGGACGCCTTCTGACGACGGCCCGAGCCGGCATTGGTCAGGCACGAGATGGAACCACTCGTCGACGACGCTGCCCAGGCCTCCGTCGAGGCTATGACGAAGGATCTGTGTCCAGTAGTCCCCGTGCGGGGACGAGCTTGTGATGAGTGCGTGGCTGGTGGCGGTGTCGAAGAAGCTCCGAAAACCCCAGCCGATGGCAGCGGCGCTGCTGCGAACGGCGACGTCATCGAACCCGCCCTGAAAGCGCCCTCGCAGGCGCGACAGGCCTCTCGCCGCCAGAACCGAAGGGCTACCAAGCGCCAAGTCGGTCAGCCTCTCGATCAGGTCGGCGGGAGCGGGGCCCCATCCGGTCGGGTCGCCCATCGCCGCCCGAAGCCCGTCGAGGTGGTCGGCGAGGCCGCGGCTGCCTTCGGGTGCCTCACCGAAGAAGGCCTCCGGACGGAGGTCGACCAATCCCGGGTCCAAGAATGCGAGTGCCGAGGCATACCAGATGTTCAGCGGGCGTCCGCTGGTCGGCGCTCGGTCGAGCAGTGGGCGCAGCTCTGCCTCGATGTCCGCGGAGACGTGCTCGCGCAACTGATCAACCGGGACGGGCAACGCCAGGCCACGGTCACGAGCGACGCGGAGCGGGTCGCCTAGCTCGGCGAGTTTCAAGCACGGCAGCAGGAGAGCGAGAGTGGTGTAGCGCTCGCTGGTCGCTTCGGAGAACACGGGAAGCGTGAGGCGCGAAACGTGCGGTTGGCGATAGGTCGCGTTGGCGCCGTGGTGGCGCCGTTCGAACTCGTAGGACACGAGTCCGGCAACGGCCTTGGGCACGACACCCCAACCGGAGAAGATCAGCCGCTTGGTGAACCTGACCGAGTCGGCGTATGCGCCGCGGAGCTCAGTCTGTGGCAGGGCGGGAGGCAGCCAGAGCCGATCAAAAGCCTTGTGCCGTTGAAGGTCGTCGATCAGCCATCGCGCGCGCCCGTTGCGAGGGTCTACCGCGCCGTACTGGGACAGCGTCGGCCAATCGAGCATGTGCTTGCCGTCGAGTGCCTTGACCACCTTGGCGTCGCCGTTCGCCCATGCTGCTTTCACCTCGGACTTGATCTTGTACTCGTCCATGAAGTTGAGCAGGTACGGTGCGGACTTCCAGTACTCGACGATGGAGGGCACCCGGTCGAGGACCTGCGTGATGCGGTCGGTCGCGATGAAGGCGTGGACATCGGCCTTCGTCACGGGGCAGGCGGGCTTGGTGCTGGTATCGAGCATGCCGTCGTGCTCGCGAGCCACCGCGAGGCGCTCGGTGCGGACCATCACCGACCGCAAGATCGATTCCGCCTCGCCCTTCGCCTGAGCAAGGCGGGCGGGGTCGCGGTGGCTGAGTACTCCCCGACGCATCTCGCCCAGTGCCGCGCGCAGGCGCTCGGCCTGATGCTCCTGCCCGGGGCCGAGCAGGAAGTTGACCGTCTTCTCGAAGCCCTCGAAGTGGCTCTCGTCATCGTGGGCGTTGGTCAGCATCTTGTAGGGCGTGGCTGAGAGCAGCAGCACCTTGGTGGTGGGCTGCTCGAAGAGCAGGCGAGCCAGTTCGGCATCCTCGCCGTGACCATGCATGATCTCGGTGAACCGTTGGAACTCGTCGAGGATTATCAGGTCCGGGGTGAGGAGCTGGATGCAGGCCTCCGCCAAGGCGCGGCGCAATCTTCCGACGAACGTTCCGAGCTCCGTCGTGTCGAAGTTGCGGCGGCCGTCAGAGTAGTAGTCGAGCTTCTCCAGCAGGGAGTCACGTTCGAGGATCGTGCGATATGCGGCGGCGACATGGTCCGGGAAGTGGACCCTGCGGGCCCAGGCATACTCGCCGTCGAAGCTCTTCTTCGCGTACAGCTCGAAGATTCGTGTCGCGCCGGAGCGCGACATCATCGAGCCTGCTGCTTTCGGGTGTGAAAGGAGGTGGAGCAGCATCGCCCGCTCTCCCACGCGTCCGCCAGCCTGCCCGAACTTCAGAGAGGTGTGCGGCGAGAACGCGACCACGTTGACAGGTGCCTTGGCCAGGTCGGCAAGTGCGCTGGGCAGCATCGTGATGCGGTCGACGCTGCGGGCGGTGGTGCCGATCACCCGAAGATCCTCGATGTTCTGACGCGCGATCTGGCTGTTCGAACAGATGTAGACGATGTCGATCCGGTCGATGTCGGCACGGTTCCACAGCCGACTGATCGTCTCTGTGACGACGCCCCTGGCGATCTTAGTCTTGCCGAGGCCCACCTCATCGGCGACCAGGAACCGCGGTCTGCCCTGCTCGTAGAGGGCTTCGACGACCGTTCGTATGGTCGCGTGCTGGAACTCCTTCAGGCCAGCGGTGGCCGCGTCGAGCTCTCGATCAGGGAGGGTTCCGCGCTTGCTCATCCGATCGCCCCCTTGCGGACGGCGTAGACGGCGTCCCAGAGCTGATGGAAGTCCTCCGGGACGATCTCGGCAACGTCGGAACGGTCACGGAGCTGCTTCAACGTCTGATCGAGCGATGCCAACCGGTCGGGGTTGCGTGACGCCGTGACGAGGAGGTTCTCAAGGACCCGGCTCGATCCGCCGCCGATCCAGCCGCCGGTGAACAGTCCTTCGCCCATCCCTGCGGAGCCGAACCCCTGCTCGGCCCCGAGGAGCGCGGCAAGGTAGCGAAAAAAGTCGTCTCGAGAAGCGATGGCGTTGGCGATCACGCTACGTCGACGGTCCTCGGGGTCGCCGACGAGTTGGGCGCGCACGAGCACGTGTCGTACCTGGCCGCCAACACGAGCCTCCAGCACGACGAATGGAGTAATCAGCGACAGCGGGATGGCAGGCCAGAAGGCACTTCCTTGGACCACCTCGACGCCCTGGTCTGTGCCGAGGGACAGCAGCCGGGCACGGACGGACACGCCTGCCGGGAGCTGCCACGGCGTGATGCCCAGCTCGGCATCCCAGTGTTCTCCGGCTGAAGTAAGGGTCAGCGTGACTTGGCCGGAGGCGACGTCGAAGGCGTGGCCCTCGAGCTCGCTGAGGCCCTCCTCGGCGTCGGAGTCCTTGCTGGTCTCCGGCAATGGATGCTCCTCGACGAACCACGACAGGTTGTTCTTCTGCGGGCTGGGCGAGAGGAGGGAATCCACCCCGACGTCTCCTACTGGTCCCGTCAATCGCACCAGCATCTCGACGTTCGTCGAGAACGCCCCGGCTGTCAGGTTGGCCGAGCCGATCCAGCACGATGCGAAATCGCCATGGTCCTGGACATACGTCTTCGCATGCAGGCCGCGCAGTTGCAGCATTGCTCCGCTGCCAGAGTCATCCGTGGCCGTTGTGTCGAAGGTGTCATCGATCGTGCGCTCAGCGTCGAGCACTGCGTCCTTCATGCGGAGCACGCGGTGGGCACCCCGCACCCCGTCGGCGGATGCGTCGAGTGCTGCTGGCCGCGCAATCACCACCGCTCGGTTGGTAGCCGTGTCGACGAACGACCGTGCGGCGTCTTCCGAGAGAAAGGGGGAGACGGCGAGGGCGTGGTCGCAAGTGCCGCGGAACGGTTGGCCGTCTCTGCGGCTCAGGAGGGGGGCGAAGGACCCAGATTCGAACGGAGTCGGGACGGCAAGCGTCGCGGTCGCCAGGGTGCTGCTGAGATCTGCCACCAGATTCGATTGGACCTCGGTGACGTCGCGCGCCGCGAAGGAGGGGAGCGCGCGGACGAACTCGACGACGCCCCCGTTGTCCATGGTTCGCACTGCGTCGGGTTCTTCATCGAGCCGGACAACCACGTCCCACGACCGGTCGAAGGTCAGGTTCCGGCTCATCACCAGGACCCGGTGGCTGTAGACGCCAGCCCTCGAAAAGCGGACCACCCAGATCTTCGGATGGAAGATCCCGCCGGGTGGCTTGCGGGCCTCCACCACGCTCTGCTCGACGAAGGTCAGTGCGGCGCGATACTTCGGAGGAACCGAGATCGCTCCGGCCTGACAGAACAGAACTGTGCGATCGGCGTGGCGTCGAACGACTTCCAACAGGTCTGCACTGTCGGCGCCGTCCTGTTCGCCGGAGGCGAGAGTGGCCGCGACCGGGATCGCCAGGAGCGCCGTGAGGTCGAGGGTGAACGTGGTTCCCACTGCGGCGTCGATCTCCATGCCGGCCGGCGGCTTCAATCCGTCCAGCAGGAGGGCGGTCTGATCGAGGCCCAGCATCAGGCAACCTCGTCTCTCATGCGTCGGGCGGTCCCGAGGCCGTCATCCTTGCCGTGACCGTGGATATCACCGCAGATCAGCATGGCGATCGACCAGTTGTAGTCGAGATGGAAATAGCCCGAATCGCCGGCCCAGGCACGCAGCAGCTCGGGGTTTCCGAGTCGCGCTCGGCTCTGCTTGAGCCAGGACTCGCGTTCTGTGAGCACGGCAGCAGCTTTCGGACTTGTGAGGACATTGCTGGTGCCGGTCACGGCTGCGAGCCACTTGCGGAGGAAGGCATTGGTGAGATCCCAGCGCTGGTGAGCCGCGGCCGGAGCCCGTGCGGCGGAGAGTGCCTGTCTTGCCCAGGTGTCGAGCTCCTTGAGCCGTGTGGGGGTGAAGAGGTGGGCCTGGATGGAGGCCCGCCAGTCGTCCATCGCTGCTTCGTACTTGGCGATCAGGTCATCGCGCTTCTCGCTCTGGTCCGGCCGGCCCAATGCACACAGGTAGTTGTAGGTGATCCGAGCGCTGTGGATGAAGGCGTCAAGGTCGCGCCCGAGGTACATGGCCTCAGCCGTGGCGACCGGAAACCTGTCCCGATCGGGGTGCTCCCAGGCGTTCGCGACGTCCGTCCACCAAACGTCACGTGCGGGGTCGAGCAGCCAGGACACCAGGGAACGCCGGTCGTCGGAACGGTCCTCGGAGGCGAGGAACCGGTGTCGGAGCCACTCCGCTTCGTCACGGCTGAGCGCGAAGCCGTCGAGCTCTCCTGAGGGCAGCTCCGCCCAAGGACCGGTATCAGCCTCGAGCACCTCGCCCTCCTCGTGCAGGGCGCTGCGTGCGGCGTGGTGCTTGGCCGCGTCGACCCGGCGACGGCAGTAGTCGGCGAGCGAGCCCGGCTCGCGCAGGATCCCCAACTGGCGTAGGAGGCTCCAGTACATGGCGCTCGGGAGTTGCTGGGTGAGCTCTCCCTGACGCCGGCCGATGATGCCAAAGTCGTCGCCGTCGTTCGGCTGGCCGCGGTAGTGATCGACGAGGGCCCTCATCGTTCGCGCCTCGGCGCGTCTGCCCTCGGCCAACATCTTCTCGACCGACGTTGCAGGAAGGCGCTGGTAGTCGCGGGGGATGAAGAGGAGGTACTTGGCCCGACGGTGCAGCACGGTCAATCCCGGATGGAGGGCGCGAGCGATCAGGTCTCGAATGATGCCCAATCCGAGCTCGTCTACCGTGCCCTGGCTTGAGAGAGCAGCGAGCATCAGCTGGGTACGACGCTGCTGCTCTGCATCGAAACTCAGCCACGCTACGCCGCTCGCCATAGTTCGGAGGCTACGAGACTCTGCCGCGAGATTCGCGCGGGAGCCTGCATCCGCGACGCCTGCCGCGATGACAGTTCACAGATCCCGCCGCCACCAATGGACACCGTTGCGAGGGCACGTCACGATCGAGGCGTGCTGACGATCATGTCGTGGAACATGAACCAGCGGGACAGCGCATGGCCGAGGTTGAACGCGCTTGCCGCCGAGCAGGATGTTTCGGTGGCCCTGCTCCAGGAGGCCCGCCGACCGACCTCCGCTCTCGACGGGTGGCAGGTGCACCCGCCCATCGGTGAGCAGGAGAGATGGCGCATCACGGTCCCGGGGCGGTACCGGGCGGCGGACGGCACGCTGAAGCCGACCCGGCGGAACTTCGCGTCCGCTCTCGCCAGCCGGGACGGTGTGGTGGTCCCGCGCGAACCCACGGAGCTCCACGACGTGGTCGACGGTGAGTTCGCCTGCAGCCACCCGGGACAGTTCGCCGTCGGAGACGTCGCGATCGACGGCGGTCCGCGAGTCACGGTGATCAGCCTCTACGGGATCTGGGACCGGATGCTCGACAGCGGCACGATGTTCCCGGAGGCGACGCTTCATCGCGCGATCTCCGACCTCACGCCGGTCTTCCAGGAGCGCGCGAACGACTACGTGCTCGTCGCCGGCGACCTCAACCTCTACTCCTACTCGGACGGCACCGTCTGGGGCCGCCGCGGGATGACCGTCTTCGAGCGGCTCGCCGCCTACGGGCTGGAGACGTGCGGACCCTTTCGTCGCGACGACGAGCCGCGCCTCGCACGGTGTCCGTGCCCGGACCCTGCCTGTCGGCACGTCCACACGTTTCTCTACCAGTCGAAGCCCACCAACCGCCCGCACCAGCTGGACTTCTTCCTCGCCACGCCGGCGCTGCGCGAGAGGCTCCGGGACTGCTGGGCCGACCCCGACCCGCACTGGCCACTGCACAGCGACCACCGCCCGATCTTCGCGGCCTTCGACCTGTAGGGAAACGTGCGCTCGAACAGGGCTCTCAGATGTTCGACCCGAGGCGTCGTTGCACCGCGTCAGCCGGCGGACAGGGCGGTGACAAAGCCCTCGGCGAGCGTGTGCGGATCCGCCGCGAGGTCCACGGTCGCAAACCGGATGCGGTGCCCCTGGACGACGACCTCCTCGTCCACGTGCTCGCCGACGGCGGGATGCAGCATGAGGCCCTCGGTGGCGACGTCGGGCTCCAGGCCCTCCTGAGACATGAGGTACGCGTAGATCTGGTAGACGTAGCCGCTACGCAGCGTCATCGCGCCGAAGTTTCCGGGCTTTGTGATGGACGTGAACTTCGTGTCGATGACGATGCGGCGCCGAGACTCGCCCGGCGTCATCGGAGCATCGAGCACCACGTCGAGCTGCATTCCCGGCAGGATCGCCGAGATGCCCGGAGAGGGCGACGACGTCTGCCACTTCAGCCTCGTCCCGTGAGAGACCTTCCAGCCCGCGGGTGAGAGGCGGTGCCGGTAGAAGCCGAACGCCGCATGCTCGAAGAGCCTTCGCAGGTAGGCGTCGTCGAGCAGCGGGGCGGGCAACAGTTTGTCGCCGGCGTGCGTGGAGGGGATCGTCAGGGTCAGCAGGAGCTCGGCCGCGGCGATCATGAGCCGGTCATGGGCCAGGAGTCGCTGACGTCGCATCGAGGGCACCGACCCGAGCGGTGGGCACGGGCCGACCACGCCGGCCGACCTGAGGCGAAGGGCCAGCGAGCGGTACCTGGGTTCGTCGGGGACCAGCCTGGCCGCCGTCTCCAGCGCGGCCCGGGCGAGCCGGTTGACCGGCACGTCGTGGACCACCTCGTCGAAGGTGCAGTTGATCTGGCCACGTCGCAACAGCTGGCGGCGCTCTGTGGTCAGCAGGTTGATCCGCCCGCGCACGCGGCGCACGTTGCGACCGGCAGCCCGGAATCCGACGGTGAGCCCCGTGTGGAGGCGGCGCTCCACCTCTTCGGCGAGGATCTGGGCGACGAGCCGAGGCAGATCCTCGGGGTTGTCCTCCGCCGCGACCACGTCGCTGCCAGCACTCCGGTACAGCGAGGACGCGAAGAGCTGGAGCAGCCACACGTTCCGGATCGGGATCGGGACCGGCATGGCTACCCGCCCAGGAGCTGCGTGACCCCGCTGGCGGCGAGGTCCGGGCGGTCGAACCAGTACTCCTCGAGCAGCGGCTGCACGGCT
This sequence comes from Isoptericola sp. F-RaC21, assembly GCF_038593535.1. Lineage (NCBI taxonomy): Bacteria > Bacillati > Actinomycetota > Actinomycetes > Micrococcales > Promicromonosporaceae > Isoptericola > Isoptericola sp. F-RaC21. The sequence continues at coordinate 143,919 of NZ_JBCFYX010000001.1, forward strand.
GTCTTCACGACGCGGCTCCACCACTCCTGCGTGGTCAGACCTGTCTCGTCGAGACGCGTTGCGGGGGTGAAGTAGCTGTGGCCGACGGCGTACTGCCGCCCGAGTGCGTTGTCGGCGGCGATCGAGTCGTTCAGCTTCAGGACCCGTGCGCCATAGACCTCCAGCAGGTCGCGGTCGTAACCCAGGCCGCTGACGTGCTCGACCCAGTCCTCGCCGAAGGACGGTGCCAGATCGACGAAGGCGAACCGGCGACGCAGCGCCATGTCCACGATGGCGAGCGACCGGTCCGCGACGTTCATCGTCCCGACGACGTGGAGGTTCGGCGGGACGAAGAACTGTTCGTCGCCGCGCGGGTACGCCAGCCGCATCGCGTAGTCGGGCGAGCGCTTGTCCGCCTCCATGAGGGTGAGCAGCTCCCCGAAGATCTGCGCGGGGTTGCCGCGGTTGATCTCCTCGATGACGAGGACGTACGGGTGCTCCGGGTCGAGGGCTGCTTGCCCGCACATGTCCAGGAACGGCCCGTCGGCGAGTTCGAGGCCTGTGGCAGAGGGGCGCCAGCCCCGGACGAAGTCCTCGTACGACAGCGACGGGTGGAACTGGACGACCTGCACTCGGGTGCTGCCGCGCTCGTCGCACAGCGCCCACGCGAGCCGTCGCGCCAGCCAGGTCTTCCCGGTACCCGGAGGGCCTTGCAGGATGATGTTCTTCTTCGTACGCAACCGTTCGAGCATCGTCTCCAGGTCGCTCGCCGTGACGAACCCTCCGTCCTCACGGATGGAGTCGATGCCGTAGGACTCTCCGGTGGTGGTGCTCGGGGCCGAGGGTTGCTCGACGGCCTCCGTTTCGCCGGGAGTCGACGTCTCGGCATTCCCAGGGGGCACGGACGCTGCCTCGAACGCCGCGTTCGAGAACTCGGCGAACGTCGAGAACGGGGTTCCCGGCTCGACGAGCCATGCAGCGAACGCCTCCGTGTTCGCCAGGAAGCTCTCGCCGTCGATGCGCGACCCGAGCGAGAGCCGGGCGGCCAGTTCGGGGAACTCCTGCTTCAGCAGTGAGGTGTTCAGCGAGTCGTATGCCCCGAAGCTCTCGGGCCTGGACCAGAAGATCCCCATGGTGAGCTTCCGGGTGCTGCCCGTGGCGCAGGCGTCGAACGCCGAGACCAGCCGTTCACGCGAATGTTCCGTCGCGGCTGCTGCGTACTCTGTGGCCGCGACGCAGAGCTCCCACAGGGCGGGAATCGCGTGCTCGTCGCGTTCGTCCTCCGGGAGGAAGAACCAGGATGCCAAGTTGTTGACCAGAGGCACACCCGGGAACGTCGTGGGCGACGGCGCTTGAACGCCGAATTCGTCCCCGAGAGCGCGCGCGATGTCGGAGCGAGCCTCCGGACGGATGCCGCGATTGAACGTGCCGAGGATGGTGAACGGGTCGACGTCGCGGATCGGGCCTCTCGTGCCGTCAACGTAGTGATCGGACCGGAGATACTTGAACAGCTCCTGACGTCCCGACGCCTGCGCCGCGTTCCACAACTTTTCCAGCAGCGTCGTCCGGTCATCTCGATAGGTGAGGAGCGCGTCGACCAGCGGCGCGTAGAACCGCGTCCACGCGAAGTCGGGCTCGTCGTCGTGCGCGGGTGCGCTCATCAGGTGCCCGATCTCGTCCGCACCGGTGCGGATGGTGAAGAGCGTGGTCGCGGAACCGAGCTCGTTCTGAGCCGCCGTCGACAGCTCCGTGCGGGGGACACCGGTGCGCACCCAGGACACCGGGCGCCAGTGCTGATGGACAGCGCTCTCGGGGTGGTGCTGGTAGGCACCGGTGACGGTGCCGATGTCGAGGGTGCTCGTCTTCCTGTTCGGGCACACCACGACGTCGCCGTCGTGCAGCTCGTGGACGAAGCGGTAGAGGGTCCCGGCAGCTGAGGGGATCTGAGGTTCGCCGACCTCGGGCATGCGGGCCGCGACGGCTGCCTTGAAGGCGTCGCGACTCGGCTCGATCAGCGTGAGGTCCCCGACCTCGTCCCAGCCGATCCGGACGGCGCCGTCCGCGATTGGGTCGATCTCCGGGCGATCGTTGTGCACACCCCACGTCGTCATGTCTCCCGAGAGTAGAGGTGACCGCACGAGAGCTCTCGACGACCGGTGTCCTGAACCATTCCCCGAGCAATCAGCACACCCCCGTGCTTGCATGACCTGGAGATCGACGCGAGGGAGGTCGCGTGCTCCGCACAGTCCGCACGCCGCACGGTGCGCCGGCGCTCGACGCGCTGAGAACGGTGGTCTCGGAGCTCAAGCACCACGACCCGATGACGCAGGTCGTGGTGGTGGCGCCGACGCATCTGGCAGGGACGGTCGCTCGCCGCCACCTGGCCCGCTACGGCATCGCCCGTCCCGGCGCACCATCCAGGCCCGGCATTGCCGGCCTCGAGGTCACGACCCTCACGCGGCTGGCCGAGCGACTCGCCGCCCCGTCGCTGGCGCCACGACGCCCAGCCACCGGGCCAGTGGTCGCGGCAGCATGGCGAGCAGCACTCACCCGTGACCCCGGCCTGTTCCACGAGGTCGCCGACCACACCGCCACGGTCGAGGCGCTCACCGCCGCGCATCGCGAACTGCGCGACGTCGACCCCGCGGACCTCGATGCCCTCGAGGCCGACGGCCCCGCAACCACCCGCGACCTCGTGCGGCTGCACCGCGACGTCACCGCCTTGCTCGCTTCGGACTGGTACGACGCCCGCGACCTCCTCGACGCCGCCACCGCCGGCGTCGGTGCGATCACCGAGCCCGTCGTTCTGTATCTGCCGCAGGACCTGACGCTGCCGGAGCGCCGGTTCGTCGACGCGCTCGCGGCCGCCACCGACGTCGTCGTCATCGCGGGGGAGACGGGCACGAAGCGCGGCGACGCCCACCTCACCCGCCTCGCGGTGGCTCAGCTCGCGGCCGACACCGAAGACGCGCCACACGTCCCTACCGCCACCCGCATCGCCAACGCCTCGGACTCGGACGATGAGGTTCGCGGCGCGGTGCGCGAGGTCGTCGCGGCCCTCCGGCGCAACAACGCACGCGCCGACCGCATCGCCGTCCTCTACACCGCCCGCGACCCGTACGCCCGACTGCTCCACGAGCACCTGGCCGAGGCGGGCATCCGTGTCAACGGCCCGGGCTCGCGTCCGGTCGTTGATCGGGCGCTGGCCCGCACTGTGCTGGACCTGCTCGCGCTCGGCCCGGCGGATGTCCCCCGCGCGGACCTCTTCCGCGCCCTGGCGGGCGCGCCGGTCCGTGACTTTGCCGGCGCGCGCATCCCGGTCTCGCGGTGGGAGCGGCTGTCGCGTGAGGCGGGGATCGTCGGCGGGCCGGACTGGGGCGGGCGGCTCGCGGACTTCGTCGCCGCCGCGGAGCGAATCGCCGCGGCCGACGAGGACGACGCCCGGCCCGGCGCAGTCGAGCGAGCGCGCCGACGCGCCGAGACCGGCGCCGAGCTGCTCGCGTTCACTACCCGCCTGCGCGACGAGCTCGCCCGCGGCGCTGAGATCGCGTCGTGGCGCGAGCTGTCGGTGTGGGCGCTCAACCTGGTCACCACCCTCATCGGCGACGGGCCAGCACTCCAGAAGCTCCCGCCCGAGGAGCAGTACGCCGCCACGGCGGTGACCAGCGTGCTGCGCGGACTCGTCGTGCTCGACGACGTCGGCGCCGACGCGTCGCTCGAGGCCCTCGCCGACGTGTTGCGCGCCGAGCTGGAGAACACGCGCCCCCGCGTCGGCGAGGCCGGTGACGGCGTGCTCGTCGCGCCACCGTCGTCCGCCGTCGGGCTGGACCTGGACACCGTCGTCGTGGTCGGCCTCAGCGAGGATCTGTATCCGGGTCGCCCCCGCACCGACGCGCTGCTCCCGGAGGTTGTGCGCACCGCCGTCGAACCGCTGCGCGCCCCGCGCGACCGACTCAACACGCAGTTCCGGCACCTCCTCGCAGCGTTCGCGTCCGCCCCGGACGCCGTTGCGTCGTTCCCGCGCGGCGACCTGCGGTCGTCCAGCCAGCGGCTGCCCAGCCGGTGGCTGCTCGCCTCACTGCGCGCCCTCGCCGACGACCCCACGCTGCCCGCGACCGGCTGGGAGGACGCCGACTACGGCGGCGCCATGGCGACCGCGCCGTCGTTCGCCGGCGGGCTCCGCGCGACGCCACGCCTCGCCACCGGCGGCGAGTGGCGGGTCCGCGCCGCACTTGCTGGCGGTCTCGACGACGACGTCGCTACCGCGGCGCGCGAGCTCCTGGCCGCGCGCCGGTCGCCCGCCCTCACCCGGTTCGACGGCAACCTCACGGGGGTCTCCGGCCTGCCGGACTACACGGCCCAGGAGCAGACGATCTCGCCCACCACCCTCGAGAAGTACGCCACCTGCCCGCACGCATTCTTTGTCGAGCGGCTGCTGAGCGTCCGCCCGATCGAGCAGCCGGAAGAGATCGTCACCGTCCGCTCGCTCGACGTCGGGAACATCGTGCACGGCGCGTACGAGCGCCTCGTCGCCGAGTGCCGAGACGCCGGCGACCTGCCCGGCCCCGGCGCGCCATGGCCCGAGCCGGCCCGCCGACGCCTCGCCGAGATCACGCGCGACCTGTGCGACGACGTCGAGCGTCGCGGCCTGTCCGGCCACCCGCGGATGTGGGACGACGAGCGCACCCGCATCGAGGCCGACGTCCTCGCTCTGCTGGACGCCGACGACGCCTGGCGCGCCGACCTCGGCGCCCGCCCGGTGGCCAGCGAGCAGCGGTTCGGGTTCGACGACGGTGACTCGGCGCCCGCGGTGGAGGTCGCAGTGACCGGGCCGGACGACGGTGCTCGAGGCCGCGTCCGGCTTCGGGGCAGCATCGACAAGGTCGACGTCGGCGCGGGCGGCATCGTCTACGTCACGGATATCAAGACCGGCTCTCGCACGAAATTCAAGGACATCAGGCCGGGCGACGAGCTCGTGGGCGGCAGCAAGCTGCAGCTGCCGGTGTACGGGATGGCGGCGCGCGACGCGTTCGGCGACGGGACGGCGGGCGTGGCGGCGTCGTACTGGTTCGTGCGCAAGGACCCGGGACGTATCGAGGTGCCGCTCACGCCCGAGCTCGAGGACCGGTTCGCCACCACGATCGGCGTGCTGACCCGGTCCATCGCGGCCGGCCTGTTCCCGCTCCGCCCGCCGGCCGCACCCGACTTCGCGTACACCCAGTGCCCCTACTGCAACCCCGACAGCATCGGCCATGGCGAGGCCCGCGGCCGGTGGGAGGGCAAGCGCCTCGCGCCGGAGCTGGCGGAGCTCGTGGGTCTCCTCGAACCCGACGCGCTGCCCGCGCCCGGCACGCCGGACGGCACGCCGGACGGAGGCGACACATGACCACCGCACCTGCCGTCGTCGACCAGGGCGCCCGCGACCTCATCGCCGACGCCACCGACCGCACGCTGTTCGTCAACGCCGGTGCGGGCTCCGGCAAGACGACGGCGCTGGTGCAGCGGGTGCGCACCCTCGTGCTGCGCGACGGTGTGCGGCTGCGGAACGTCGCGGCCGTCACCTTCACCGAGAAGGCGGGCGCCGAGCTGCGTGACCGGCTGCGGGTAGAGCTCGAGAAGGCGCGCCGCGATGCGGACGAGTCCGACGACTCCGAGCTCCGCCGTCGCGCCGACGACGCCCTCGACGACCTGGACGCCGCCGCCATCGGCACGCTGCACTCGTTCGCGCAGCGCATCCTCACCGAGCACGCGATCGCGGCCGGGCTGCCGCCGCTGCTGGAGGGGATGGACGAGGTCGGGTCGTCGGTGGCGTTCGAGGAGCAGTGGTCGGCGCTGCGGATCGCGCTGCTGGACGACGACGAGATCGCTCCGGCGCTGCTGCTGGCGCTCGCGGGCGGGGTCAAGCTCGACGACGTGCGGGCGCTGGCGAAGGCGCTCGGCTCCGACTGGGACCTCATCGACGAGCGCGTGCTGGTGGGGGAGCCGGAAGCGGTGGTGCGTCCGGTGGTGGACGACGTCACGCGTCGGGCGCGGGCGCTGCTCGCGCTGCGGGAGCACTGCACGAAGCCTGACGACAAGCTGCTCGCGAAGCTGGGCCAGCTGGAGGCGTTGCTGGGTGCGCTCGACGCCGCGGTGGACGACGGCGGCCGGCTCGCGGCGCTGCAGAAGATCAAGGAGCTGAAGTTCGGGCTCGGCGCCAAGGGGAACTGGGCGATCCCGGTCGACGAGGTGCGTGAGGCCGGGAGGGAGGTCGCCGGCGTTGCCGCCGTGGAGGCGAAGCGCGTCGTCGACCGGACGCTGCGCATCCTCACCCGCTGGACGGCCGAGCAGGTACTCGCCGCGGCGGAGGACCGCCGCCGGGAGGGGCGGCTGGAGTTTCACGACCTGCTGGTGCTCGCGCGTCGCCTGCTGCGCCGCGACCCCGAGGTGCGGGCGGCGTTGCACGACACGTACACGCACCTGCTGCTGGACGAGTTCCAGGACACCGACCCCATCCAGATCGAGCTCGCCACGCGCATCGCCGGGGGCCGTGACGCGTCGGCGGAGCGCTGGCAGGACGTCGTCGTCCCGCCGGGCCGGCTGTTCGTCGTCGGCGACGCGAAGCAGTCCATCTACCGGTTCCGGCGCGCGAACATCGCCACCTACCTGTCGGCACAGGAGAGGTTGGGGGAGCGGGTCAGCCTCACCACCAACTTCCGCACCGTGCCGGCGGTGCTCGACTGGGTCAACGAGGTGTTCGGGCATGTCATCGTCCCGGATGCTGACCGGCAGCCGGAGTACGAGCCGCTGGCGCACCACCGCCGGTTGAGCTTGTCGAAACCAAGCATGTCGAGACCCAGCGGCGTCGTCGTCCTCGGCGTGGAGGCGCACGCCGACAAACCGTCCGCGACCGTGCTGCGCGAGCGTGAGGCGGCGGACGTCGCGGGCGTCGTGCGCCGGGCGATCGACGAGGGCTGGCAGGTGCAGGACCGGTCCACTGGCGCGCACGGCAACGGCTGGCGGCCGGTGAAGCCGGGCGATATCGCCATCCTGGTGCCGGCGCGCACGTCGCTGCCGCAGCTCGAGGATGCGCTCGACCACGCGGGCGTGCCGTACCGGGCGGAGGCGAGCTCGCTGGTCTACGAGGCGGCGGAGGTGCGCGACCTGCTCGCGTGCGCCCGCGCCGTCGCGGACACGAGCGACGAGCTGTCGCTGGTCACGGCGCTGCGCTCGCCGCTGTTCGGGTGCGGCGACGACGACCTGTGGCGGTGGAAGCACGCCGGCGGGCGGTTCACGGTGTTCTCGACGCTGAAGGGCACGACGGCGCCCGGCGTCTCGGACGGGCCGGTGGCCAACGCGCTGGCATGGCTGCGCGACCTGTACTTCCGGTCGCGGTGGGCGACGCCGTCGGAGGTGCTGGGCGCGATCGTCGACGGGCGGCGGATGCTGGAGGTCGCGGCGCCCGATCCTCGGTCCCGAGACGTGTGGCGGCGGCTGCGGTTCGTCGTCGACCAGGCGCGGGCTTGGGGCGAGGTGTCGCACGGCGGGCTGCGCGCGTACCTCGCATGGGCGGCGCACCAGGGCACGGAGACCACACGGGTGGCCGAGTCCGTGCTCCCGGAAACCGACGTCGACGCCGTGCGCGTCATGACCGTGCACGCCGCCAAGGGCCTGGAGTTCCCGATGGTGGTGCTGTCCGGGATGACGTCGCGGTCCGGCGGGCGGCGCGGGTTGAAGCTGCTGTGGCCCGACGGCGGCGGGTTCGCGGTGCGGTTCCGCGCGGGCGTGGAGACGGACGACTTCGACGTGGTCCAGCCTGTCGACGAGCAGATGGACGAGCTGGAGAAGCGGCGCCTGCTGTATGTCGCGGCGACGCGGACGCGCGACCACCTGGTGGTGTCGCTGCATCGGGCCGACGGGAAGACGCGGTCGGCCGCGAAGTTGCTCGCCGACGAAGGCGGTGCCGGATCGCTGGGGGAGGAGCGGTTCGCGTCGGCGTCGGACGGCGGTGCCTCCGGCGGCGGGGGCGCTTGCGGTGCGCGAGAGGACGGCGGCGTCGGGCCCCTGCCGCCGTACGAGGAGTGGCTGGCGGGCGTGACCGAAGCGCAGGCGAGCAGCGAGCGGGACGCCGCGGTGAGCGCGTCCGGTCTGGAGGGTACGGAGCCGGCGCTGGTGCTCGCCGAGCCCGACGACGTGGCCGAGGGGCAGGCGAAGGGCGGCCGCGACCTGGAACTGCCGCCATGGTCGAAGGGCCGGTACGGGTCGGCGATCGGCCGGGCCGTGCACGCCGTGTTGCAGGCGGTGGACCTTGCCACCGGCGACGGCGTCGAGGAGGCCGTGGCAGCGCAGTGCGTAGTCGAGGGCGTGTTGGGCACCGAGGACCTGGTCGCCGCGCTGGTGCGGTCCGCGCTGGCCTGCGATCTGGTGCAGCGCGCGGCGCAGCGTGAGCACTGGAGGGAGACGTACGTCGGGACGGTCGATGATGACGGCGTCGTGCTGGAGGGGTACGTGGACCTCGTCTTCCACGACGACGACGGCACCTTGGCCGTCGTGGACTATAAGACCGACGCCGTGCCTGTGGGCGCGTACCCCAGCCGGGTGGAGTACTACGGCCCGCAGCTGCGGGCGTACGCCCGGTGCCTGGGCGACGCGACCGGCGCCGACGTGCGAGCGGAACTATTGTTCCTGCACCCGCGGCAGGCGGTGCTGGTAAGCGTGCCGCACGGCAGATAGCCGTCCTCAAGTGACCGGTTCGCGCCGACGTCAGAACCGGAGCCGGCGCACCGACAAGACGGGAGGTCGGGGTGCGACCAAGAAGAGATCAAGCGACAGCCTTGGCAGCCGTGCCCTCGATCGGGGAATCACCCGGCAACTCCGAGCCGCTGTCTGCGTGACAACGGGCGTCACCAGTAGCATGCCGAGGAGCGCGACGACCTTGAACGACCCGGGTGGCGGTGCCACGACGTGGCAGTTGATCGACTCGCGCACAGCACACGAAGGAGACTGGGTGTTGCCGCAGTCCGAGCTGGTCAAAGTCGTACCCAGGACGTTCACTGACGCGATGGAGCAGTTGCAGGAGGGGTACGTTACGTCCGTGGCAGCGACGGCGGGTGTGACGGTCCAGCACACCGACCGGGACATGCACAAGTACGACCTCGAACTAGTGCGGCAGCCTTCGGTAGATCAGGAGGAAGTGTCGGTTCGGCTCCAGCTCAAGTCGACCACGACGATCAGCGTGCAGCCGGGCGCGACGCACTTCAACTACAGGTTCGACTCTCGTGCCTCGTTCGACTCTCTGGCGATGCAACGCTCGACCGTGAAGCACATCCTGGTCGTGATGCTGGTCCATCCGGACCAGAATCGGTGGAGCTTCGTGCACCACCGGGCGATGCTGACTCGGCAGGCGTGCTACTGGGCATACCTGGAGGGACGGGCAGCTCTCGAGCGACCCCTGCGGCCGGTCGTGTCGGTGCCTCTTGGCAACATCTTTGACGCTAGAGCCCTCACAGGGATCCTCGACCGCATCGAAGTTGGAGGCACGCCATGACCTCCGAGCCGCAGGACGCGGGGAGTGTGAGTTCCGCTCGTCTCGTGCGGCTGCTTGAAGAAGCCCAGTGGATCCGTACAGGTGGGCGTGAAGGGCTGTACGTCCGGTACGCGCCGCCAGAGGCTGGGGACCTCGCAAGGCGGACTTCGCCGGTCATCGTCGGCCAGGGAATGGGTTCCGAGGCGCACGGGACACCGTCCATTCGTCGGACAGTTGTCGTGCCCCTTGACCCGAGCGCTCCTGACTACGCCGAACTCCTTGGCGATGCTGTCAACGTCCTCGGTCGCATCCCTGGTCCTTCCGGCGGCAACACGTGGCTCAGCCGTCTTACCGCGTCACCCACGGACCAGTTCTCCTTTTCCAAGGAGACTCAGGCGCCGAAGGGTTGGATCCAATGGGATGAAGGCGAGTCTTTGATATCCGCAGCGCGAGGTGTACTGGTCGCCGGCGCAAAGTCTGCACGTGAACGTCTCGCATACTTCGGAAATAAACATGGACAATTCGCCAATCGGTATCTTGGCGAGGTCATGATGGGGCAGACTGCAGTTGGAAGTTACGTGGTGCGAGCCTACGTCCCAACGAGCACGGAGATTCCGCTGAAGGGTAGCAGAGAAGCTTTGGAGGGTGTGCATTTTTCGGGAGTTGACGCATTGAGTAGTCGTGCGGTCTCGAAGGCTGTCGTTACCGGATTGTCTAACACGGTGGAAGCATTGGATCACTTTCGCTCGACGGCGAGCTTGTCTGCCTTCAGGGACCCCGAGCTTGGGATTTCATACGAAGCAGTGTCGGCTGTCAAGAAGCTCGCTGAAAACGCTGAGATGGCGAACGTCAACGTGTCATGGGATTCAGGATTGGCTGAATCTCTGCCAAGCGCTACGGAATTTAACTTCTCCGCAAGTCAGGTGCCTGTGCTGGAGCGCGCAGCGCATGAACTCGTGGCGCCGCAGCCGCAGCGTGAAGTGTCGCTGGAGGGGGTGGTTCACCTCCTGAGTCGTGAGGACGTTGACGGGCCGGGCGTCGTCGGAGTCACGACGGTCAGCGGTGCGCCGGCAAGGAAACTAAGGGTTCACCTGGATCCCGAGGATTACCATCGTGCCCTAGGCGCACATGATCGTGGCTCGATTATCCGAGTTGCTGGAAATCTCGAGCGCGAAGGCAATCTTTCGCACCTATACCAGGCGAGGATTACAGCCGTATCCGCGTCGAGCGAGACCGATCCGGCTCGCCTCAACGGGCCGGATTACGAAACTGGCGGCGAGGGCCGTCGCCCCGATGGCTTGTGGTAGTGGGCTTCTCGAGATTGCTTGCGCTCAGACCACAGTCCCATCTATGTAGGCACCGAGGTCCGCGACAGAGACGACGGGGTGTGTCGGGTAAACGAGGTCGGCGTAGGAGTTGGCAACTCTGACTGCCTCGAAGTGTTTGGTTGCGGAGTCGATCTTTTGCCGCTCGCTCGCACGCAGCTTGCTCTTGTCTGTCGTTCCCTTGGTCTCGACGACGAAGTAGAGGCTCTCTTCGCCCTCTCGGTCGATGACGGCCGCCCAGTCGGGGTTGTAGCTGCCGAGCGGAGTGGGGATCTGGAACCGCGACGGGAGCTTGACGAAGAGCTTGACCTCGGTCTGGTCCTCGAGTTGCTTGGCAAAGGCGCGCTCGACGTCTGAATCCGTCACGAGCGACTCGAAGACCGACTTGGCGAACTTTCTCGGCTCCCCATGCTCGTCGACGATGATGTTCCCGCCGTCGCCGACGTACCCGGCGAGGTCGTCGTCAGTGAAGATCTCCTGGGAGTACCACCGCTCGTCGTCGGGGCGGTCGGCGAGGATCGGCTCGTACTTCACGCCATCAACGAGGACCTTCTCCTTCGCGGTAGTGAGCGCGGCGCCTACCTCGTCGATGAACTTCTGGGGGTTGTGCCGGAACTGGTCGAGCTTCCCCGACTCGGTGAGGACGTGCGCCAGCGTGGCACGCGTGAGCTGCGTCCGGTCCGCGAGCACCGACAGGATGTCCGGCAGGTCGTTCGCATCGGCGTACTCGACCTTGGCGCGGGACTGTTGAGCGGAGCCCTCGGCGACACCCATCTGGTCGAGTTTGACCTTGGTGCTCACCCAGGATGCCTTGCGGCGCGGGACCGGAGGCATATCCACGACTGCCTGCACCAGGGCGGCGCGCAGATCGCCCTCGTCGACCTCGACCGAGTAGACCGTGCGGTGCTTGATCCGGTCCCACAAGGCGCGGAACTCGGGGCTTTCGAGCCGTTCCTTGACGAGTGGGACGTCGCGGCGTTCGCGAGCCTTCTTGATGTCGATCGGTCTGGCGACGCGGCGGATGGCGTCGAAGACCATCTTCACCGCAGCCTCGGGAACAGCAGACGCGATGGTCTCGACGAGTTTGTCGGGCTCGCTGCGGACCATCTCGCGCAGGGAGTCTTGGACATTGCCCTTGGCGTCGACATGGCCGGCGTCGCGCAGCGTTTTTACGAGATCCTTCGCGGTCTCCGCGCCGAGGGGTACCACCGCAGCACCTTCAGCGTCGCTCTCCTTGAACTTGAGTGCAGCAAGGGCGTCGACTGCGATGAGCCCGAACACCATACCGAGGTCTTCGGCGAGCTCCTTCTGCAGGCCGTCGGCGAACGTCGCGTAGTCCTCGTTCGCGATGACCGTGAGCCGGTTGATCATCTGGCCGTGGACGCGTTCGAGGTGCCCGTCAGGGTGAAGTTCCATCGCCAGGCGCAGGCCACGCCCGATCGACTGGCGACGCCACCGCTCGGTGCCCATGTTCCGCAGCACACAGATCTGGAAGACGTTCGGGTTGTCCCAGCCCTCCTGGAGCGCGGAGTGGCTGAAGACGAAGCGGATGGGAGTGCCCGGAGTGGTGAGCCACTCCTTGTTCTTCATGATCTGTTCGTAGGCCAGGGAGGCTTGCTGGCGGCCCTTGTCGGTCGTCTCCGCGGTGTCGACTAAGACATCCCCGCCCTTTTTGCTCCTGTCGATGGAGAAGTAGCCCTGGTGTGCCTCGGCGGCAACCTCCTGAGGAGACCTCACGGTGCGGAGGATTTGGTACTTCGACTCGGCCGTGATCTTCGCGTACTCCTCCTCGAAGATCCGCGCATACTCGCCGAGTTGAGCCTGGCCCTCCTCGTAGACGCGGTACTTGGAGACGGAGTCGACGAAGAACAGGCTGAGCACCTTGATCTTGGGAGCACCGGCCTTGGCGCGCTCGGCGAACTCGACCTCCTTAGCCAGGTGCTGGCGGATGGTCCGGGCGATCATCTGCCGGGCCCGCTCCTCAGCCGTCAGGTCGTCGCCGAGCGTCTCGCCGGCCCGTAGGGGCTTGGCAAGCGTGGATAGTTCGATCCACTGGTCGTCGCCAGCCCTGATGTTCTCGACGTCGAGGTGCCGGTAGCGCTCCAGGCCTGCCTCGTCAGCGAGGTTGTCGCCGACCTCGACGGTGATCGTCCTGCGCTTGGCACCCGAGGGGGGATCGACCTCGATCTTGGCGCGGAAATTGCCGCCCGTGCGAGACGTCGAGATCAGCTTGACGTAGGCCGAGGTCCCGGACGCCTCTGTCTCCAGGGAGTCGACCTCGATCTGCTTGACGAGCTGCTGGTCGTACGCGGCGATGGCGTTGAGCCGGTACACGAGGTTCGCCTTGTCACCCTTGGGGTGCGTGGCCGAGTACCGGACTGTGGCCAGCGCGTTGAACTCCTCCAGCGCCTTGCGGCCGGCACCCTTGCGCTTGCCAAAGCCGGCGTCCCCGTAGACCGACTGCGGTTCGTCGACGATGATGATCGGCCGCGTCGCCCTGATGAGGTCGATGGCGGCCTCCCCGCCAAGGGCTTCGGCGTTCTTGTAGATGTTGTTCGTCGTCTTGTTGATCGCCGCCACCGTCACGATCATGATCTGAATCGAGTCCGCGACGGCGAAGGACCTGATGCGCGACAGGTTCCCCGAGTCGTACTGGAAATGCTCCATCGCCGGGTTGCCGTGCAGCGAGCCGAGGTGTTCGCGCAGCTGGGAGATCGAGGTCTCAACGCCCTCCTTGATCGCGACCGACGGCACGACGATGACGAACTTGGTGAACCCGTATTTCTCATTGAGTTCGTAAATGGTCCGCAGGTAGACGTACGTCTTGCCGGTCCCGGTCTCCATCTCGACGGTGAAGTTCAACGACTCCAGGGAGTCTTCGGGCACAAGGCCGGTCGCGTCCTGGACCTTGTGAAGGTTGCCGAGGATGGACTCGTCGTCGAGGCGGAGCCGGTTGCCGACACCGAGGTCGGTCAGCTCATCGAAACGGGCCTGGACACCGGCGTTCGCGAGCACGGTGAAGTTCGAGACCATCGACTCCTGGCCTTTGAACAGGCCGGTGACGGCGTCGATGGCCTGGCGCTGGTACTCGAGGTCGGACTCGAACTTCCAGGAGCTCGACGATGCTGTAGTTGCCACTCAGATGCTCCGGAGATTGGTGATGCCAGCCTGGTTGAGCGCGGCCGCGAGGTTGAGCTTGGCGGCGGAGTCGGCGAAGCCGGTGTCGCGGACAACGACGGCGGCCTCGGTGACCGGGCCCTCCTCGTCGCGCCAGGTGCGGATCGCTTGAGCGATCTGCTTCGACTCTTCGACGGTGATGTCGGTCCCGAAGTAGGCGAACATCGTGCCGGCGCCCAGGTTGTACAGCGGAGATCCAGCGACATCCTGCTGCTCGACGGGCGTAGTCAACTCCAGGCCAAGGCGCAGCATCATCTCGACCAGAAGATCGTCGGTGGTGCGACCGGGCAGAAGGTTGTCGACGGCGGACGCAACGGCATCCTCAAGAGACTGCTCGCCGGTCGTGCCGTCCCACTTGCGAGTGTTGGACTCAGCAAGGCGGTAGGCGCGAAAGCCCAGATCGAGGTCACCCGCGTTCAGCCCCTGCGTATCCGCGATGGCCTTGCCCGCACGGCGGAGACGCTCCCGGGTGATGTCGGCGATGGTGGTGTACTCCGGGTGATCGACAGACTCGTCAAGTTGGACAAGCACGTACTGGCGATCGCCGCCGTCGGCCACGTTCAGGTCCATGACCGCATGTCCGGTTGAACCCGAGCCGGCAAAGAAGTCCAGCACCACCGCATCTCGGTTGCCGGAGCTTACAAGGTCGATCCATCGCGCCAAGACGTTGACATCCTTCGGGGCTGTGAAGGGGGCATTTCCGTCGAAAAGTGTGTTGAGAGCGACTGTCGCGACATTGCGGTCGCGCTCGAATACGGAGACTGCAACCTGGCGATCTAGCTCTTCGAGTCGATTCACCATTCCGGGCTGCGTCGTGTGATCCACTCCGAACGCGACGTTGCCTGCCAGGATTTCTCGCTGCATTGTCGCCGGGTCCGGGTATCTCCACCCAGGCGCGGGAACTACTACAGGCTTCTTCGTCACAGGGTGAAGGACGTCGTAGCGTGGGCCACCGCCCCCGGGCCACGAAATGTTGCCGTCATTGCGGACTGGGCGTCCGGTGCCGTCCAGCGTTGTGTACCTCGTCACTGCGTCCGTCGGAACACCGCTTGCCTTGAACTCCTTGAGCCACTTGCGCCAGCGCTTCTGCGCGTTCGCATGGTCCGCATTCTCCTCATCCCAGATGTGCTGTGCCATCTCAAGCGCTTCTTGTACGCCAGGCTTTCGCTCGCGCCAACGGACACTGTTCGCAGCGAGGATAGCCTCGTTCTTGGCGTAGATGAGCATGTAGTCCGCCCCGTTCGAGACGTATCGTGAGTCGTTCTTGCGTCCGCCCTGCCAGACCACGTCAGAGATAAAGTTCTCGGCACCGAATACCTGCTCGAGAAGCATGCGGAGGTGTGCGTGCTCGTCATCGCCGATAGCTGCGATGACGACTCCGGTGTCCTTGAGCAGGTCGCGCGCCGCCCACAGTCGGGGGTGCATCATGTCGAGCCACGCGGCGTGGCGTCGACCCGAGGCGTCAGTGTTCTTTACGAGCCGGCCTTCGCCATCGCGCTCGCCGACCTGGGTCTCGAACTCGTCCTTTGGCGTCACTCGAGAGTCGTGGTAGACGAGATCGCTGCCGGTGTTGTACGGCGGGTCGATGTAGATGACGTCGACCTTGCCCGCATACCCGCGGCGGAGCAGGCGGAGCACTTCGAGGTTGTCACCCTCGATGACGATGTTCTTGGTCGCGTCCCACTCGACGGACTCCTCGGGTCGCGGTAACAGCGTTCCCGTCGGAGGGAGCAGGGCGAGACGCCTCGATGCCGCCTTGCCCGGCCACGAGAGGCCGAACTTCTCGGCCGTCGACGGGAGTGCTTCCTCACCAACCAGTTGCTTCAGAGCCTCGAAGTCGATTCCGCTTTCGGTGACGGCTTCGGGGAACACCTCGCTCAGGATGCGTGCCAGAGTCTGTGCGTTGGCCTTTGCTTCGCCGGGCCCTGCGACGGTGTTGATGGGTTCGAACGGCTCTGTCATGATCCGGCTCTCGGTTCTGCTAGCGGCGGTTGTTGCTGGTGGTGAGCGTAGAGGAGGCCCCTGACATCCTCGATCTCGGCGCGCAGCGTCTTGGCCCGTGTGTTCAGGTCGATGCGCTTCGGAAGGGACTTTTCCTTCTGAGCCTGACGTGCGACTGTGGCGAGATCAGCTTCGAGGCCGTTCAGGCGGTGCCGATCGGCGATGGCGTGCGCGGCGTTCAGGTCGGGAGCCCCGTTGCCGTCGGTCGCGATCGCCTTCGCGAGATCCTGGTAGTACGCCCAGAGATCGGTGCGGACAAGCTGGCCGACGTTGAGTGAGCCCTCGGGTAGCGAGGCGAGGTCTCCGGCGATGGATGCCTCGACGACGGAGCGTGAGTCGTCGGTCTGGCTGACCCGGGTCAGTGCGGCGGAGATCGTCGCTCCGCCATCGGGTGCTTTGAGCAGGACGATTACGAGGCGTGGCATCGAGCGGTGCACGAGGCCGAGGACGCGCGCCTGGTCCTTCTTACTGACCTGGCCTGCGAGGATGAGCGAGATCACCGCGACGTCCTGAACACGCCGCCCGGGTTCGCGATGTTCGGCGATGCCCGTGGTGGCGGGGGTGAGCACCGCTTCGACGGTCGCGCTGGCGATGGCGTTGGTGATGAGTTTTCGGTCGCTGGCGGTCTCGGCGGCCATGTCGAGCAGGAGCTTCTTGGTGAGCCGCTCGCGGACGAGCGCGCGCTCGGGGAGCCCAAGGGAGTGGGCGGGGTCGGATGTCACGGGACGAGCGCCATCCACGCAATGAGGTCGACCGACGCCCGCCCGGCAGAGGCGCCGCCTTGACCGAGGAGCGAGGGGCCTGCGGTGAAGAGCGATGCCACGCGGTTCTCGGTGCCCTTGCCAGTCGCCGCGGTGATCGCGGCGTCGAGCAGGCCGCGGTAGTGGTCCATCCGCTCGCCGCCTCGTGTCCGCTTGGCAAAGTTCGCGACCGCTTCGGCATCGACTGAGGGCGCGTCCATGCCGTGTCGCCGCAGGACGTCGAGGGCGAACTTGGGCTCGTCGACCGCGTGGGCGACAGTGCCGTCGTCGGTGACGTAGAGCAGCAAGAAGGGGGCGAGCGGATAGGCCGGCGGGAGCGAGATCTCCTCGTCGCGGACGCGGAGCAAGAACACGGCCCCTGGGCCGAGGCCCTCGGCGTCGAGGGTGGCGTCGAACCGCGCGACTCCATGGAGGGCCTGGGGCCACTGTGCCAGTTCGGCGAGAGCGTTGGCGTCGCGGGCGGCAGCGTCCATGCGGAAGTCGGAGAGGGTGAGATCGGTGATGCTCAGCCCGCCGGCGAGATCCTCCATCGTCGGGGCGGCGGTCTGCATCTGCTCCAGCTGTTTGCGCCGGTACTCGAGGTCGTTCATCGCCTTCTGCTCGGCCTCGGTGAGGAGATTCTCCTCGCCAGTAGCGGACACGTCGAGCAGCGCCATGCGGCCCGAGACACGCTTCTCGAGGTTGATGTACGACTCCAGGTCGAGGTCCGGCCAGAAGTTCACGAGCTGCACGCTGGTGTTCTGGGTGCCGAGGCGGTCCACGCGGCCGAAACGCTGGACGATCCGAACCGGGTTCCAGTGGATGTCGTAGTTGACGACGGTGTCGCAGTCCTGGAGGTTCTGGCCCTCGGAGATCGCATCCGTGGCGATGACGAGATCGATCTGGTCGGCGGCCGGGTCCCCGGACTTCGACAGTGGCGAGAATGCTGTCAGGACGCCGAGCATGTCCGTTCGCGGCATCTTCAGCGTGGCCTTGGCCGTTGAACCCGTCACGAGCCCGACGTGGATGTCGAACTCCTTCTGCGCCCACAGAGCGATGTGCTCGTACAGGTACTCCGCGGTGTCGGAGAAGGCCGTGAAGATGAGGGCCTTGCGGTTGCCGGTGTTGTAGGGGCTCTCGATCTTCTCGCGCAGATAGTCCTTGAGCTTTGCGAGCTTGAGGTCGCGGGCAGGGGTGACGACCGAGATCTCGACGAGAAGCTCGCGGAGTGCGTCGCGGTCCTCTTCGAGCTCCTGGCGCCAGCGGGGGCGGTCGATGTCCGGCACGAGGACCTTCACGTTCGAGCCGACGACGGCGTCCTCGAACATTGGGTCGTCGAAGTTGAGGTCGTCCCAGTCGCGGCCCTCGATCTCCGCGAGCGAGATGGCGCGGGAGTGGTCGGCCTCGTAGGCGTCGAGCTTGTCGATCGTCGCCTGGACCGTGTGGAGCATCTTGCCGACGGTCAGCGCCATCGAGTTCACCGAAGACTCGAGCCGCTTGAGCAGGTTGACCCGCAGAAGGTGGACGACGTTGTTGTCGCGGTGCTCCTGGCGGAAGATGCGCTCGCCCGAGCCTGCGATCTTGTGATCGTAGAGCTGGGCGTACCGGTCACGATGGTTGGTCAAGACGTATGACATGGGCTTGTAAGAGGCGAGATTGAGCGCCAAGATCTTGCGGTTGATCTCGGCGAGCGCCATGAGTTGGTCGCGAGCGTCGATGGCCGACTTGATGTTCACCGGCTGGCGGCGATCGGGGAACTTCCCGACGTCGGAAGTGCCGTAGTACTTCTCGATGTGCTTGCGTGACCGGGCGATCGTGACGAGGTCGAGGAGCCTGATGTAGTCCAGGCCAAGGTGGCTCACGAGCGACTGGGCGGAGCGCTGTGCTTCGGGGGTGTCCTGCCAGGCGCGGAACCGGGTCTGAGCTTGCCGCAGGGTGGCTTCGATGCTCTTGATTCCCTCGCCGACCAGGGCGTCGTCGTTGCCCTCGGTGGCGAACAGCACCTGGTTCTTCAGGTCCGCCAGGCGTGTGTTCACCGGGGTCGCCGAGAGCATCAGGACCTTTGTCTTCACGCCTGCTTTGAAGACGTCCTCCATCAGCTTCTGGTAGCGCGTCTTCGTGTCGCGTTGAAGTTGAGGGTTGTTGCGGAAGTTGTGCGACTCGTCGATGACGACGAGGTCGTAATTGCCCCAGTTGATGTGGGCGAGGTCGATGTCTCCTGAGAACCCGTTGTCGCGGCTCAAATCGGTGTGGTTCAGGACGTCGTAGTTGAACCGGTCGTCGACCAGAGGGTTGCGCACGTCGTTGCTCTGGTAGATCGTCCAGTTCTCCCGCAACCGCTTCGGGGCGAGGACGAGGATGCGGTCGTTGCGCAGCTCGTAGTACTTGATGACCGCCAGGGCCTCAAACGTCTTACCGAGGCCGACACTGTCGGCGATAATGCAGCCGTTGTGGCGCTCGAGCTTCTGGATTGCGCCCAGGACGCCGTCGCGCTGGAACTCGTAGAGCTTCTTCCACACCTGCGTGTCGTAGAAGCCAGTCAGGCCGCGTCGGCGGGTGTCGTCCGCTGAGTCGTTGAGGAAGTCCTCGAACAGGGCCGTGATGATCCGCAGATACACCGACTCGGGGTCGTTGTCCCGGACGAGCTCGCGCAGCCGGTCGAGGAATTTGTCGGTCACGGGCGCGCCTACGGCACGGTCTCCCCACAGTTGCGCCATCTGCTTGGCGATGGGCGTGACCGCCTCGGCGCCCGTGTGCTCTTGGAGCAGATGGACGCTCTCAGCGGCGACGACACCCATGCTTTCGGCGTCGAACCCAGCACCCGTGAGTGCATACGGCGTCGGGCCATCGATCTGCACCCACGTCTCACGCGTCCTCCGCTTGAGCTCTCGCACTTCTAGATGTCGCTCGGCCCAGGTGAGGCACCGCTGTGCGACATGGTGCTGGTCGAGTCGTGACCGGAGCAGGTGTTCGCCATCGAATCCGTTGAGCGGCTCCTCGAGCGCACCGCGCCACAGAAGGAGCCGTGTGTCGGTGTCGGCGAGCAGGTCTTCGAAGGCCTCGAAAGCGAAGATCGAGAAGGACTCCGAGAGCGATGCGATCTCGCCGGCACCGGTCAGGTGCGCGCGGAGCCGTCCGATCGCGTCGTCGTCCTCCGTCACGAGTACCCCCCGCAGAGCTGAAGCGTCTGGGCCGTGTGTGATTTGCGTGCCCGTGAGAATGCTACCGATCGTGGGCGCTCGGGGCCGATCGTCAAGTGGCATGCCTCAGGCCGTTGTCTTGGTTCGGGCTCGGTACCAGCGCGTGTACGGATCGAGGTCGGTTGAAGTCGAGACGTGCGGGGTGAGTTCCTTCCAGAGGAGTTCGGCGTCACGCTCGGGGAGGTGCACGAGGGGGCGGCGGAGCCGCGTGGACCAGGCGGCCTCGACACCAAGAAACGACTCGAGCCTGGGCACGAGGGAGTGCAACTCGACGCCTGCACCCCAGGGTGCGAGCGGCCCGAAGCTTAGTTCGCAACCGACCGGGAACTCGCGGTCGCCGAACCGGACTGGCTCTGCCAGACGCTCGACCTGTGTACGGACAGTTGCAGCGCCGATGACGCGACCGCGGTCCCGCGTCGGGTTCTTGTACGCGCCGCGCGTCGTGTAGAGGAAGAGGTGGTCTCCCACGTCGAGCGCGGCCACCTCCCGGCGAGATGCGGTCGGGAACGCCATCCGCTCGGCGCTCAGGATCCAGCCGAGGGCCTCGCGGTCGCCGATAACGAGGAGGTAGGAGGGCATACGCCTACTTTGCCAGGCGGCGACGCCGCCGGCGAGCAATCCATCGCCTCTCTGTGAGGCGGCCTGAACCTTGCGACGATCGCGCTTGCGAAGCTGCAAGGGGCTGGTGGCGTGAGGGATGCGCGAGGAGGCCGACTGCCGCTGTGACGTCTACGCGAGTGCTGGCTATGGATCCTTCAGCACTCGCCCCTTCTTGTTCGCGTGTCTACATTGGGTATGTGAAGCGAGTCGACATGCGAACTGACGTCCCCTACGCGGTTGTCACAGCTCCCAGCTACCGCCCGGGTGAGCGGCCTCATCCGGGGGACGTTCGCCCATGTTGGGTGCTGGACCGGGACACATCGCAAGTGTCACAAGAACGCCTTGGGTACGTTGCAGATGCTTACGTGCCGAACACGCCTGCAGCCGTGATGTACCTTCGCGAGAATGCCGAGATATCAGTAATGGAATTTATCGGCGAAAGGAATCATTTCGCGACGTCCATTCTCGCGCCCACACTACTCGCTTTCCATACTGACGCCGAGCGACGCAATGCGTTCGAACGTCTAGATGCACAAGTTATGGAAAGTTGGCAACGGCGACTCAATGGGGAGAATGAGACCCTTCGCAAGGCTGCAGAGAAGCGCCTGAAGCGCATTGCCAGCGGTGAGTCAAAGGGCAATCTGCAGAGCTATGAAAGGCATCGCAAGTTCATTGAGTCCTGCGTGTTCACTACTAGGCCACTGTATGCGATACTTGCACCGTGGGCCAAATATCTTGATGCTCAAGTCGAGCGGGCGCGCATGAATCTGCTCCTGGCTGAAGCGTCTGATGTATCCGCTGACAGTGAGCCAAACTCGATTCGAGCGCTGCGACTGTTCGCGCAGAGGGGTGTCGCGCTCGACCCCTCCCGCACCTTCGAAAGTGAAATCGTGATCACCTACGACGAACTGTTCGCCGCGTTTGGGGGCGATGAGGGCTCAGTTGAGGGAGAGCTCTGAACTCGCAATCCCGCAGCTATCGATCGTGACTCTGGTTTGCGGTGGGCGCCCCGGACGGACGCTTGCGCGCCGTCGATCAATCGCACCGCGGTGTCGACGGAGGAGAGCGTCGAGGCGTCGTGCGACACCAGCAGCGTGGCCACCGACATCTCCCGCGCCAGCCGGGTGATCAGTTCCACCACCTGCGTGCTGCGCTCGTGATCCAGAGCGGACGTGGGCTCGTCGACCAGCAGCACCTCGGGCCGACCGACCAATGCCTGTGCGATTGCCACGGCTGTCGCTGGCCGCCGGACAGCTGCGCGGGCCGCTTGTGCGCGTGGTTGGCCATGCCGACGGGGTCGCGCAGATGCATGGCCCGCCCGCGCACGCTGGATGGCTGGCGCCCGCGCTCATGGGCGTGCAGCTCCAGCTGCTCCATGGCGATCAGCGATCCGAACAGCTGCGGCGACTGGAGCACCATACCGATGCGCTCGAGCCGCACGCGGGTCGCCTGCGCCACCGTGGTGTCGGACGTGAAGACGGCGTCGCCGCCGATGCGGACAGTGCCGCGTGTCGGCCGGGTCAGGCCGGCCGCCACGGCCAGGAGGCTGGACCTGCCGGGCCCCCGACGGGCCGAGCAGGGCAGTGGTGGTCCCCGCGGGGACGGCGAGGTCGACGTCGTCGACGGCGGTGAGGGTGCCGTCGCCGTCGGGGTAGACGAGGGTGATGTGCTCCAGGTGCAGGTCCACAGCAGTTCCTTCCGGAAGGTCAGCGGGCAGGGTCAGCGAGCAGGTCAGCGAGCAGAGAGCGCCGCGTGCGGGTCGATGCGGGTGATGCGTGTGACGGAGACGCCGGCGCCCACCAGGCCGAGCAGCACGAGGCCCGCGGCGGGCAGCAGCGTGGTGGCGGTGGTGACGACGACGGGGACGGCGTCGGGCAGCAGCGCTGCGGCCGCCGCGGACAGCCTGGCGCCGACGGCGACGCCGCCCACCAGCAGCACCGCCGCCTGCCCGAGTGCATCGCGCAGCAGGCACCGGGTCGAGGCGCCGAGCGCCTTGAGCGTCGCGATGTCGCCGGTGCGGCTAATGGTCCACACGGTGAAGGGCGCGCCATCACCAGAGCGGAGATCACCAGCAGGACCGCCCGCTCGGCACGCCGTCGCGCACCGAGGCGGCCGCCGTCGCCCGCGAGCGCGGGATGCTGTGAGGCGCTGCGATGTCGCGAAGACGTCGCGGGAATTCGCACCGAGCCGACTGGTGCGTCCCCGCGACGTGAGTGCGGAGGTGTGGCTGAATACCCCCATGCCAGCGACCGCGTACGTGACCGGCCTGGGCCGGTATCTCCCCGGCGAGCCGGTGTCCAACGACGACGTGGCCAGGCGCCTCGGCGGCGTCGACAAGCGCACGGACGGTCTGCGGGCCCGCATCCAGCGCGCCAACGGCATCCGGCAGCGCTACTACGCGCTGGACGACGAGGGCCGCACCACGGAGCTGAACGAGGAGCTCGCCGTCCACGCGATCGAGGACGCGCTGGCCGACCGGGGGATCACCGCCGCCGACCTGGGCATGCTCGCCTGCGCCACGACGCAGGGCGACCTGCTGGTGCCGGGTTTCGCGTCGATGGTGCATGGGCGCCTCGGCGGCGGCCCGATGCAGGTGCTGACGGCGAGCGGCGTGTGCGCGTCGAGCATCGCCGCGCTCGACGCGGCGGTGAGCAAGGTGCGGCTGGGCGACCACCCGCGGGCGGCGGTGGTGGGGTCGGAGCTGTCCAGCCGGTGGCTGCACCAGAGGCGCTTCGAGGGCGTCGAGGACCATCTGGACGCGCACTTCCTGCGGTGGATGCTGTCCGACGGCGCGGGCGCGGCCATCGTGGAGTTCCAGCCGCGACCGGATCGGCCGTCGCTGCGGGTGGACTGGGTGCGGCAGGTCTCGCTCGCGCACGAGCACGAGGTCTGTATGCGCGCCGGCCTCGACGGGCCCACCGCCGTCGCGGGCCGCACCTGGCAGGACTACGACGACGTCGCCACCGCCGAGAAGGCGGGGCTGCTGCAGATCCGGCAGGAGACGGCGGTGCTCGACGAGCTCGCCGCGGCCGGGCTGGCGCAGTTCGAGGAGCTCGTGGACCGCGGCCTGGTAGACCTGAAGAAGCTCGACCACGTGCTGTGCCACTACAGCACCAACGCCTTCCGCGACGTCGTGTTCGACGCGCTCAGCGCGCGCGTCCCCGGCATGGACACGAGCCGCTGGTTCTCCAACCTGGAGACCTGCGGCAACACCGGCGCCGCGAGCATCTTCATCGCGCTGGAGGAGGCCTGGCGCACCGGGCGCTTCGCGCCGGGGGACACGATCCTCCTCGCCGTTCCCGAGTCCGGACGGTTCTCGTTCGGCTTCGCCCACCTGACCGTCGTCGAACCGCGAAGGAGCACGAAATGACGACAGAGACCGTCGAGGGCTACCGCCCGCCCCAGCCGGACCGCACGTCCGGGCTGCTCGCCCGGCTCGCCGACGTCTGGACGGACTTCGAGGCCCGGCTGGCCGACGTCCCGATCCTGCGGGCGCTCGACGACGGCGACGTGACGGTGGCGGACTACCAGCGCCTGCTGCACAACCTGCGCCAGCAGGTGGTGGACGGGTCGCTGTGGATCGCGCGGGCGGCGTCCAACTTCGACGTGGACCACTTCGACCTGCGCTCGGCGGCCATCTCGCACGCGCTGGAGGAGCACCGCGACCACCTGCTCCTGGAGCGCGACTACGTCGCCGTCGGCGGCTCCCTCGAGGCGCTGCGCGCGGGCCGGAAGAACCTTGGCTCGCAGGCGTTGTCGGGGTACATGTTCCACGAGGCGAGCCGGCCGAACCCGGTCGGGTGCCTCGGCGCGATGTTCATCATCGAGGGCCTCGGCGCGCAGAAGGCGGGGGCGTGGGCCCGGCGGTTCCAGGAGGTGCTCGGGCTGGCGGACAACCAGGTGCACTTCATGGCCTACCACCAGGACGCCGACACCGAGCACACCGGCACGCTGGACGCCATCCTCACGTCCGACCGGATCGACGACGACGCGGCCGACGCCATCGTCACCTGCGCGCGGGTGGTGGCCCGGCTCTACGTCATGCAGCTGACCGAGCTCGACGAGATCTGAGGGCGCCGCCGTGGCTGTGAGGTCCGACCCGAGCATGTGGGAGGCGATCTACGCCGACCCCTCCGTCCCGCTCGACAAGCCGCTGGTGCGGATGATCATCGAGGACCAGCAGCGGCCCTCCCGGCGGCTGCTGTACCCGGTGGCGCGGATCGTCTCCCGCGTGCTGGTGGCGGTGCTCTCGGTGGTGAAGCGGGCAGTGCCGCGCCGGTGGATGTCGCTGACCACGATGGACGCGCTGTGCCTGTGGTTCCTGCGCCGCTTCGTGGCGCCGGACGCCGTCGAGCTGCTGATCCGCCACTTCGTGGTGGAGACGAACCTCGTGAACTTCATCCTCCGCAACACCCCGGCCGCCATGGAGCCGGTCACGCTGCGGCCGACGACGCTGTCCGGGCTGGGCGACAACGCGGTGGTCGAGCACGACGTCAACGTCTACGACGTGCTCATCGCGCTGGAGGGGGTGGACATCGCCGCGCCCGAGCGCCTGAACTTCGCCCAGCTCGACGTGCCGGCCATCGACCCCGAACGCCGTCGTCGCCGGCTGCTGAACCTCGACATCCAGACCGCCCTGTGCCTGATGAACATCCCGTTCTGCATCGCACTGAGCCTCGAGGAGTTCCGCCGCGCGATCCACTCGCTGCGCTTCGACGACTCCTTCCTGAGCATCCTCGCCGTGCTGACCGACGACGAGACGTTCGAGCACTGGAAGATGGGTGCCCTGAGCCTGTGGATGGACACCAACGTGGACGTCCCGCAGCTCGTCTACCGGCACGCGCTGGTGTGCGAGTACGCGCACGCCCACCTGGTCTCGATCGCCCAGGAGCGGACCGAGGGGGAGTAGGTCAGACGGCCGAGGCGCCGGTCGCACGCAGCGCGGCGCACACGGCCTGGACGGCGGGGGAGGGCCGGCCGGGCAGCCGCGCCACCACGCGGCGGCGGACCTCCGGCGGCACACCCTCGACGCGGACGAGCGCGACGTCGGGCACGAGCTGCGCGGCGACGGGAGACCCGACCGTGGTGACACCGTGGCCGGCGGCGACGAGGCGCAGCTTCGTGAGCCAGTCGCGCACGCTGTGGGTGACGCGCGGGGGTCCGGACAGGCCGGGCCAGACGCCGAGGAGCGGCTCGCCCGCCCGCGACGGGCTCGCGATCCAGTCGACGTCGGCGAGCTCGTCGGCGTGCACGGCGTCCCGCCCCGCGAACCGTCCGGTGCGCGCCACCGCGACGCGCAGCTCGCCCTCGTCGATCGTCTCGACGTGCAGCGGAGGAGCCTCGTCGTCGGGGGAGCGGTGTGGGGGGCGCGAGGTCAGGACGGCGACGTCGAGCGACCCGGACCGCAGCGCCCGCGCCAGCGCCGGCGTCGTGCCCTCCCGGGACGTGACGCCGACGAGCGGGTCCGTGTCGGCGAGGCGGGCGAGCACCTCGGGCAGCAGGTCGAACCCGCCGCTGACGTAGACCCCGAGCCGCACCTGCTCCACGGCCGCCGGCCGCCCCGCGAGCTCGCCGGCCGCGGCATCGAGCGCGTCGAGGGCCAACCGGGCCCGGCCGAGCAGGACCAGCCCGGCGCTCGTCAGCCTGACGCCGTCGTGGCCGCGCTCGAACAGGTCGGCGGCGGCGGCGCGCTCGAGCGCCGCGGCCTGGCGTGACACCGCCGACTGCGTGTACCCCAGCCGCTGCGCCGCGGCGCTGAAGCTGCCGGTCTCCGCCACCTCGCGGAGCGTGCGCAGCCCGACCGTGGTCACGTCCATGCGGCCGGAGCATACCCATGCTGCTCAACTGTCGCTTCACGCATGGCCGGGCGGTCGCTAGCGTCGCACGGGACCCCACGGAAGGAACGATGTGCGAGCAGCAGTCTTGGAACGGTTCGGAAGTCCCCTCGTGGTCCGTGAGCAGGACGACCCGGTGGCGCACGGCGGCGAGGTGCTGGTGCGGGTGCTGGCGACGTGCATCCTGCCGTACACGGCCGAGGTGTTCAGCGGCCGACGCCGGTACCCGTTGGTGCCGCCGGTCGTGCCGGGGGCCGGCGCCGTCGCACGCGTCGTGACCGTCGGGCGCGACGCGACCCGGCTGCGTCCCGGCGACCTCGTCTGGTGCGACCCGACGGTGCGGTCGCGCGACGACGCCCGGACCCCCGACATCGCGCTGCAGGGGCTGAGCTCGCGCGGCGAGGGCGGAGCCAGGCTCGCCGAGCACCTGCACGACGGCGCGTTCGCGGAGCTGATGCGCGTGCCCACCGAGAACGTCTACCCCCTGCCCGAGGCCGCCGCCCAGGACCCGGCGCGCTGGGCCGCCCTCACGGTGCACCTCGTCCCGTACGGCGGGCTGCACGCCGCCGGCCTCGAGGCCGGCGAGACCGTCGTGGTCAGCGGCGCGTCCGGGAACCTCGGCGGCGCGGCGGTCGCCGTCGCGCTCGCGATGGGGGCGGCGCAGGTCGTGACCCCGGGCCGGAACCGGGCCGCGCTGGACGCGCTGGTCGCTCGGTTCGGCGACCGGGTGCGACCCGTCGTCCTGACGGGGGACGAGGACGCCGACCGGGTGGCGATCGTCGCGGCCGCCGACCATCCGGTCGACGTCGTGATCGATCTGCTGCCGCCCTGGGCGCCCAGCACGGTCGTCCGCACGGCGGCGATGACCGTGCGGGAGCACGGCCGGGTGGTGCTCATGGGCGGGGTGGGCATGCTCGGCGGTCCCGACCTCGCCCTGCCCTACCCCTGGCTCATGCGGAACTCGGTGACGGTGCGTGGGCAGTGGCTCTCCGGCCGCGCGGACAACGTCGCGATGATCCGCCTGATCGCCTCCGGCGCCCTGGACCTGGCTCCCGAGATGGTCACGACCTTCGGGCTCGACGACGTGAACGACGCCGTCGCTTTCGCGGCGGACCACGGCGGCGCGTTCGACCGGACCGTGCTCGTTCCGGGCGGAGCGGCGGGCCGACAGCCCTCCCGGCCGCCGGTGGGGTAACCATCGGGCCCGTCGGAGGCCGGCCTCATGGCCGAGCCCGGCGCGGGGCCACGACGGTGGAGCCATCTCTCGTCAGCCCCGGGGGCGACCGGGCCTCGTTCGGAGCCCTGACCGTCGCGCGCTCTCGTGGATCCAGTGGATGCTCGACGTCGCGCTGTTCCTGGCCGAGCGGCTGCGGGGCGGGGTCGTGTCCGCGGTGCTGCTGCACGCCGCCTGGAACGTGGCCGACGCGCTGATGCCGCCGACCGGAGCCGCGGGCGCCGCCGTCCAGGTCGTGGTGATGGCCGCGACGGCCAGGTGACGTCGTCGCTCACGGGGTCACGTCAGTACCCGGCGACCGGGTCGACGACGGCGTCGAGCGGCCGGCCCGCGACGAACCGGCCGAGGTTCTCCTCGACCCGCGCGCGCAGCAACGGCTCGACCATCTCCGCGGTGTCCGCGGTGTGCGGGGTGATCAGCGCGGTGGGCAGGTCCCACAGCGGGTGGCCGTCGGGCAGGGGCTCCGGGTCGGTGACGTCGAGCGCCGCGCCGCCCAGGTGGCCGGAGTCGAGCGCCGCCACGAGGGCGTCGGTGTCGACGAGCCCACCGCGCGCGATGTTGACTAGCACGGCGCCGGGCTTCATGACGGCGAGCTCGGCGGCGCCCAGCAGCGCGCGGGTCTGCGTCGTCAGCGCCGCGGCGACCATGACGACGTCGGCCCGGGCGAGCTCGGCCGTCAGGTGCTCGGTGGTGACGGTGCGCTCCGCGCCGGGCACGGGCTCTGCCCGACGACGGACGACGACGTTGCGCGTGCCGAACGGCGCCAGGAGGTCGAGGTACGTGCGGGCGATGCCGCCGGCGCCGAGGACGAGCACGCGGGCGCCGAACAGCGACGTCCCGGCGGACCTGCCCCACGACCGGGCACGGGCGCGCTCCGGCAGGTGTCGCAGCGTCGCCAGGGTCAGCGCGAGGGCGTGCTCGGCCACCGGCCGCGCGAAGGAGCCCTTCGCGGAGGTCCAGGTGATGCCGGGCGCCTCGAGCAGCCCGGCGTCGGCGTAGGAGTCGACCCCGGCCGACGGGAGCTGGACCCAGCGGGTTCCCGGCGCGGACGCCAGCGCCGCCCGCAGGTCGGCGAGGTCGCCGCCGAACCAGAGCAGCCCCGCCGTCTCCGGCCCGGTCGGGACCAGCCTGGCGTCGGCCGCCGCTACGGCCTCCGCCACCCATGCGGGGCCTTGGCGGGCGACGCTCACGCCGGGGGACAGCTCGCTCATCATCAGTTCGGCCTCACCTTCACCTCTGGTGCGGACCTCGCGCCCAGCACCCTCGACATCTTTGACCATCCGCCGGCCGACGTGCCGAGCTGCCCGCGGTGTGACCGCGCCGCCTCACCCGAGAGCCGCCGTCCAGAGGTCGTTGCTCGCGTAGAACTCGGCGACCTCCTCGAGGTCGACAGACGGGGCGACGTCGCCCGCACCGACGGCCGACGCCACCCACCAGTCCGCGCCGGGCAACCCGGCCGAAGTGTAGGCGCGCACGCCCGGGTCGAGGCGGCGACAGCCGGGCCGCCGGCGTGCGAGGACCTCGCCGTGCGCCGGCTCCCACAGGCGCACCGACCCGTCGGCCTCCTCGCCGAGGACGACGGCGTCGTACCACCGCCACACCACGACGTCGGGCCCGGCATCGCGCCCGGCGATCGCGACGAGGTGGCCGGGGGAGACCCGTTCGGTGCGCGGCACGGGCACGGTCGGGGCGAACGCGACGGCGGCGACGGCACCGTCGCTCCAGACATCGCACGTCTCCTCCGTGACACGCAGCACCCGCGCGGTGCGGAGGAAGGGGGTCGTGCCGGGCACGTCGTCCCGGCTGTCGTCGGATGTCATGTCCGGGAGTCTGGCAGGGCGGCCCGACCTGGGCGAAGGGATACTCCGCGGGCCACTTCGCCCCGGTCGAGCAGCGCACCGGCGAATCCGACGAGGAGTCGGCGGCCGAGACTCGTCCACTAGACGAGCCGCTGCGGGGCGAGCCCGTCACGGCCGAGAAGGGATCCGATGACGTGCTACTCGTGATCAGCCGCGCGTTCTTCCCGCGAGCTGAGCAGGGCGCACCGGGGCACCGGCGCGGGGGCTCGGCGCCGTCGTATCGACCTCGGGCGTCGCATCGACCTCGACGGCCAGAGCTCAGCAGGTTGCGGCGCCCCCGAGGTCCTCGCAGACCAGGCGGGTGCGGGCCTCCGTGACGGTCGTGGGGTCGGTGGTGCTGGTGGTCGAGATGGTGCCGGCGATGTCGGTCCACGTGCTGGTGCCCTGGACGCGGAAGCGGCCCTGCCACGTCGTGGTGAGCGAGACGGCGACGCCGGTGCGGTAGGCGTTGCCCTTGTCATCGACGGCGGTGCCCGCGTCCTGACCGGGTGTGCCGAGGCGGCTGTAGGTGTGCCCGACCCAGCTCGTGTCCGGGGTCGGGTCGCCCTCGTGCCACGGGCGGCCGGGGTCGGTGGTCATCAGCGTGCTGCCGCCGGGGGAGTACGGGTCGTCGAAGTCCCACGTGTACTCGGTGGGCTCCGCGCGGATGACGACCGGGACGCCCAGGAGCGAGACCGTGCGGTCCTGCGTCGTGGCCGTCGTGTAGGCGGGGTAGTGGACGTTGACCACCATTGGCGGGTTGCCCTGCACCGTCGCCTCGGGTGCTCGGATCTTCATCGACTTGAACTCCCGCTGCGCCTCGGCGGCGATGTCGGCGGGCGTGATGCACTCGTCGTCCGTGACCTGCTCCGGGTCGCCGTAGGTGCCGTCGTCCTGGACGCGCTGGACCCAGAGCGCGTCGAGGGCGTACTCACCATCGTCGCACTCCATCGTGATCTCGGCGACGTCCTTGCCCTCGGGGCACGCGCCGGGTGCGGTGACGAACCCGCTGATGGCATCGATGCTCTCGCCCAGCGTCGCGCAAGTCACCGCGTCCATACGGGCGTAGCGGTCCTTCGGCTTGCCGTCGTCGGCGGGTTCGCGACCACCCGATCCTTGCTTCCAAGCGCTGCCAATGCCTTCCGTCCCGATCGAATCGCGCCCATCGTCGGCCGCTCCGGCGATCGATACGGGCGGTTCCGTACTAGCCGACGGTGCCCGAGTTGAGCTCTCGATTGAACTAGAAAACGCCACAACAATTGCAATTGCGGCAGCGAGACCGGTTTGGATGGCAATCATGACTTCGGTTGATCCGCGACGCCAACGACCTGCCACTTACCCTTGGCTTTGGCGATCTCAACTCGGTACTTAGTGCGAGTCTGTGGATCCGCGAATACCTCATCGCCCGAAGGGTCGGTTACCGATACGGCGGAGATGACCGCATCAATGTCGATTGGCCAGATACCCGTGACGGCGTCTTGCTCATAGGTGTGCGTGACCTCTGCCGTGACGGTTCCTCCATCCCACGTCAGGTTTTCATCTGAAAGTTCCTTAGCTTGGTCCAGCCTGTTGGCGCAGAACTCGCAACTCTTGAGCGACATCGCCTTGTACTCGGTGGTGTCGCCGGTTCCCATGATGTACGGGTCGAGCTCGAGGAAGTACACGGCCGCGGCTTCGGCGCCGGCGGGCCCGTCGTCGTCCATGGCCTTGGGGCGCTCGGGCGCGACGACCACGGAGCTGGCGCTGGGCGACGCGGACGGCGAGGCGTCGGAGCCGGTGCTGCTGGCGCTGGGCTCGGGTGACGGTGTCGCTGGCGGGTCGTCGTCGCAGCCGGCGACGAGGAGCGCGGCGGCAGCGGCGATGGAGGTGGCGGCGAGAATGGCCCGGCTTCGGGTCATGACGGGGCTCCCTGTCGGCGGTGACGTCGGCGTCACTGTAGAGCAGAACGTCAGACAGTTGCCCGGGTGTCTGTGGACGACGGCGTCGGTGCAGGTCACGGCTTCGCCGGGCGCACCTGACACCGCGAGGTGACCGAGCGTCGTGTCGGACGTCAAATGGATCCGGCGCCGTGGTGACTGGAAAATAAATGACGGATCGCTGGTCGACGTCGCCAAAAGTCTACCTGGCGAGACGTCGACCGTCGCCGCCGCGACGAGCGCCCTCCGTCCTCGGGTGAGTTCGTCGGGGAGCGCGGGTGAATCGTTCCGTCGAGCGTTCCGGCAGGCGCGTCGGCCCACCACGATGAGCACCACCCGATCCGGACACCCCAGCACAGGAGAAGCAGCACGATGGCACGAGGTTCGAACCAGAGCTCCAGCGGCGCGGCCGTCTTCGGGGTGCTCCTGTTGATCGTCCTGCTCCTGTTCGCCGTGACGCTGCCCTACACGATCGGGGCGTCGCTGGCCGAGGCGATGGGCGCGGCGTCCCCGTCCGGCCCGCGCTCGGCACTGGGGTGGACGTTCGAGCTGCTGTTCCTCGCGCTCGTCGGCTGGGCCCTGCAGCGGGGGCTGGTCCGCCGCGCGAACAGGGCGCCCGTGGTGCCGCCGTTCGACAGGCGTGCGGCGCTGCGCGCGCTGGCCGTCATGGAGGGGAACGAGCGCGGTAACGCGGACGCGAGGATCCCGGCGACGGAGCGTGCGCTGATCCAGTTCCCGGGCGTGGCCCTGGTCGAGCCGCGGTCGCGCAACGGGGCCAGGGTGCCGACGCGGATCGAGGTGGGGGACCTGGTCGTCACGGACCGGGGCGCGCGGTTCCTCGGCCCGTCGAGGTCGAAGGTGTGGCGGTGGGACGCCGTCACGGGGATCAGGCACGACGGTGACACCGTGCACGTCGCCGTCTCGACCCGCCAGATGGTGTGCGGGATGGCGTTCCCCGCCGAGACGGCTGAGGTCGCGCGGGCGACGGTCGACTGGGCGGCGAACCGCGCCCGGTGCACCGTGCAGGAGGCGGCCTCCTACCCGGCGTACGTGCGGGGGAGGCTCGCGGAGGCGGACGCCGTCGCCTCGGCCGCGGCCGAGCACCCCGCCCCGCCACGGCTGCCCCGCAAGGTCGTCGCATGGGCGGCGGCGTCGGTGGCGGGCGTGCTGGTCGTGTCGACCGGGGTCACGGGCGTGGCGATCGGCACCGCACCCGAGCAGGCGAGCGTCGCGCAGTCCGCCGCTCCGTCGGTCGCGGCGCGGTCGGCCGACGAGCAGACGGTGAAGGAGCAGCCGACCGAGGACTCCGCCGCGGCCGCCACCGAGCCCGAGGCCGAGACCCCGACGCCGGAGGCGACGGCGTCTGCTGAGCCTCGTAGGCCCCAGAAGGACCTTCCGGCGGCAGCCGTCCTGGCCGGGGCGGGCGACGGCGACGACGACCAGGCCGTGCGGATCAAGGCCGGCAAGGGCACCGCGCTGGCGGCGCTCGCGGACCTCAAGGTCAAGGGCCGTGCCCCGAAGACCGGATACGACCGCGAGCTGTTCGGTGCTGCCTGGTCCGACGTCGACCGCAACGGCTGCGACACGCGCAACGACATCCTGGCGCGCGACCTGGT
This sequence comes from Isoptericola sp. F-RaC21, assembly GCF_038593535.1. NCBI lineage: Bacteria > Bacillati > Actinomycetota > Actinomycetes > Micrococcales > Promicromonosporaceae > Isoptericola > Isoptericola sp. F-RaC21. Next base: position 176,884 of record NZ_JBCFYX010000001.1, read on the forward strand.
CGACGAGACCTTCAAGCCCGGCACCCACCGGTGCCTCGTGCTCACGGGCACCCTTGCCGACCCGTACACCGCGACCTCCATCGCGTTCCAGCGCGGGCAGACGACCAGCACAGCCGTCCAGATCGACCATGTCGTCGCGCTCTCGGACGCCTGGCAGAAGGGTGCCCAGCAGATCAGCGCCGACGACCGCCGGTCGTTCGCGAACGACCCGCTCAACCTGCTCGCGGTCGACGGCCCCGCCAACATGCAGAAGGGCGACGGCGACGCCGCGACCTGGCTGCCACGGAACAAGGCGTTCCGATGCCAGTACGTCGCGCGACAGATCGCGGTGAAGAAGACCTACAAGCTGTGGGTCACCAGGGCCGAGAAGGACGCCATGGAGCGCATCCTCGCCACGTGCCCCGACGAGCGGTTGCCGAAGGGTGGCCTCGCGCCCGCCGTCGCCGTCGTCGCGCACCAGGGCGACGACACCACGAAGAAGGCGACCGAGAAGTCCTCGTCGTCGTCCTCGTCTTCCAGCTCCGGCGGCGACTCCGTCGGCTCCGGCGGCGGCTCCGTCTACTACGAGAACTGTTCCGCGGCCCGCGCTGCCGGCGCGGCGCCGGTGCACTCGGGCGATCCGGGCTACGGCAGCCACCTCGACCGCGACGGCGACGGCACGGGCTGCGAATAGGCGCGGCCTCGACGGCGCCCGGAGCGCGTCGCCCGGTCAGCGTGGTGACGCGGCGTCGCCGTTCTCCGACTTGTGCCGCAGGTAGTACCGAGCGACGCGGGCGCGGTTGCCGCAGACGTCGGGCGTGCACCAGCGGCGCCGGGGGTTGCGGGGCAGGAACAGCATCACGCAGGCGGGGGCGTCGCAGCGGCGGACGTCGACGATGTCGGGCCCGCTGAGGAGCTGGACGGTGGCGTCGGCGAAGGCGGCCGCGAGGCGCTCGGCCGGGTTGCCGTCCCGACGCGCTCTCGTCACCACGGAACTGCCGCCCCACCGCGCGTGCGTGGTCACCGGTGCCGCGCGCAGGGCGTCGTTGAGCCCGGCCAGCGCGCGTGCTGGCGGCCGCTTGCCGTGGCGTGCGGGCTCGATGGCGGCCGCGGCGTGCTCGCGGACGCCCTTCAGCGCGGCTGCGGCGTCGTCGGTGAGGGTGGCGGTCTCGCGGCCGTCGGCGTCGAGCCGCGGGGCGATGGTGCGCAGCCACTCGTCGCGGTCGTCGCGACTGTCGAGGAGGTCGACCCAGGTCTCGGCGAGGTACATGTGCGTGTTGACCAGGTCGATCGGCAGCGGCTCGTCGAGCAGCACCCTGGCGATGCGCCGGGTCAGCGGTTCGGTCGATGTCACACCACTGATGGTAGGCGCTCCCTCGTTGGCGTGTGACTAATGGGTAGCAAGGGTCTTGACGTATTAGACGTGCTGTGGTGGCGTGGATGGCTACCAGTGCATCGGCGAGCGCCCGGGGCGGGCGCTCGGAATCGACGACGATGGGTCCAGACGATGACGACGATGACGGTGAGCACGAGGCGGCGGATCGGCACGGCAGCGTGCGTACTCGAGACCCCGGACGGCACCGGCGACTTCGCCGAGGGGCGCTGGGTCGCCTTGCGCGTCCTCCGCCAGGGCCTCTGCGGGGCCCCGTGGGTCCTCGGCAGGGCCTGATGGTGACGCGGACCGAGGGGCAGGTCGCCGAGTGGGCCGAATTCCAGGCCGCGCAGCGGTCGGCGCTGGCCGCGCTGGTGGCGGGCGACCCGCACGACTTCCAGCGGCTGTGGGACCACACCCCGGGCGTCTCGCTGCTCGGGGCGTTCGGGGGAGTGGCGCGCGGCTGGGACCAGGTGCGCGACCGCCTGGCGGCCGTGGCCGTCACGTACGGCAACGGCGTCTACCAGCGGCTCGACCAGCTCGACGAGCACGTGCACGGCGACATGGCGTACACGGTGCACGTCGAGGAGATCCACTCCCGACCGTCGGGTGGGGAGCGGGTGGTCCGCGAGCGCCGCGTCACCAAGGTGTACCGCCGCACCGGCGCCGGGTGGCGGATCGTGCACATGCACGCCGACCCGCTGGTGACCACTGCCTTCCCGGACGACACCGGAATCAACGACATCAACGACATCAACATCAACGACATCAACGAGATCGACGGAGACGACGAGAGGAACGTCCCATGACCACGCAGCCCGCGACGATCACGAGATACCCGTTCACGACAGGCGCGGTCGCTACCGACTACCTGTTCGACACGGCGTCGGACGCCGGCCAGGTGCAGGTGGACTGCCTCTCGCGCATGCTCGACGGCACGACGAGGGGCATCCTCGACGACGTCGGCGTGAGCGAGGGCTGGCGCTGCCTGGAGCTGGGCGCGGGCAACGGGTCGGTGGCCCGCTGGCTGTCGGGGCGGGCAGGCCCGACGGGGACGGTCGACGCCGTCGACATCGACGTCACGCACCTCGATCCCGGCCCGGGCGTGACCGTCCACCGGCACGACGTCGACGACGGCCTGCCCGTGGACGGCCCGTTCGACGTCATCCACGCCCGGCTGCTCCTCATGCACGTGGCACGGCGCGCGGAGATCCTCCGCCGGCTGGTGGATGCGCTGGCGCCCGGCGGGTGGTTGGTCGTCACGGACATCTCCGACCGGGTCCCCTTCACCTCGCTGTCGGCCGACCCTGACGACGGCGCGGTGTTCGACCACGTGCTCGAGGTCGGCACGACCCGCGTGACCCGCGCCGCCGGGATCGACATCGGGTGGGCGCGCGAGGTGGGCCGGCACATGCGAGACGCCGGGCTGGAGGACGTCCACGGCCTGGAGGACGTCTTCACCGCCCGCGGCGGCTCGCCGGCGCTCCAGTACTACGGCAGCCTGGTCTCGCAGATCGAGGGGCCGCTGCGGGCGGAGGGCGTCACGGACGCCGAGCTCCGGCGTTTCGGCGACCTGATGTCGGACCCGGGGTTCAGCGCCTGGTCCTACGAGTTCGTCTCCACCTGGGGCCGCCGCCCGGCGGCGCGGCACTGACCGCCGGGACGACGGCGCGCCGCCGCGGCGGCGTCAGTCCAGCGGCCGCACGAAGGTGCGGAACTCGCCGCGACCCGTGTGCAGCTCCCACAGCCGCTGGGCGAGGGCGTCGGGATCGTGGTCGGGCTCCCCGCCACCGATGCCGAGCGGGATGATCAGCTGCGCGACGTGGATGCCCTCCGGCGCCAGCGCGTCGTGCAGCAGCCGGGCGTAGGCGCTCTCGGCGGCGAACGCGACGGACGTGCCGGTGACGGCGTCCCGCGGCCGGACGGCGCTGCCTCCGTTGGGGAACAGCACGGTGCCGCGGCCGAGCTCGCGCATGCCGGGCAGCACGTGCTGGACGGCGGCGGCGGGGCCGAGCACGGACATCTCGAGCGGTCCGACGAGGTCGTCGGCGGTGGTCTCGAGCGTGGGCTTCATGAACTCGCGCGCGGGCACGGGGCTGTACTGGAGCACCTCGACGGGGCCGAGCTCGGCGGCCGCCCGGTCGAGGGCCGCGGTCAGCGCGCCGCGGTCGCGGGCGTCGGCGACGAACCCGGCGGCGGTGACGCCGTCGTCGCGCAGGCCTGACGCGAGGCGCTCCAGCTTCGCGGCGTCCCGGGCGACGAGCGCGACGGAGAAGCCCTCGCGGCCGAAGCGGCGTGCGACGGACAGCCCCAGCCCGGGGCCGGCGCCGATGATGGCGAGCGTCGTCATGTGATTCCCTCCCACGTGGCGGTCGGCGCCCGGACCGGCGCCGCTCGGTCTCAGTCAACGCCCCCGGACGCGCACGGGCGAGTCCCTGCCATGAGGTGTACCGCCAGGGCACCCCCGCGACTCCCGGCATGCCACCGGGCGCGGAGCGCGCCGCTGCGGTTCGATGTCGGGAGCGCGCGGATGTCGAGATGGCGTGGCCCGCTCCGTCCCCGGGGCGAGGCAGCGACCGGCGCCGCCACCGACGGAGGGACACCGTGATGGACCAGCAGGACATCGACAGCGAGCTGGCGGACGCGAGGGAGCTGCTCGACTCCCCGTCGGCGCTGCACCTCGCCTACACGGCGCTGGACGGCACGCCGCGGGTCGTCCCCGCGGGCTTCCTCTGGACGGGCGGGCAGGTCGTGGTCGCGACGGCGGCCACGGCGCCGAAGGTCGCCGCACTGCGGGCGCACCCCGACGTCGCCCTGACGATCGACGCGAGCGACGGGCCCGCGGGCGCCCACCAGCTGTCGGTGCGCGGGCGGGCCGAGGTGACGATCGTCGACGGCGTCGTCGAGGAGTACCTCGCCGCCTCCCGCAAGGGCATGGACGGCGCCGCCGCGGAGGAGTTCGAACGGGCCTGCCGCGAGTTGTACGACCGGATGGCGCGCATCGCGATCACGCCCCGCTGGGCGCGGTATTACGACTTCGGCACCGGCCGGATCCCGGCGTTCTTGCAGGAGCTCGCCGCGCAGCAGGCGGCCCGCGCCACCGGCCGGTAGACGTCCCGGAGCGACCCGGGCGTCACGCGGCGGGCCGCGCCGGGGCGAGCGATGCCAGCGCGGCGACGAGCGCGACGGCGGCGGCGAACCAGTACCCGGTGGCGAAGGTGTCGAACGCCGGCGCCACCAGGGCGGCGGCGGCGACGCTGGACACCGCGGACACGCCCGTCGCGGCGCCGAACTCGTGGAACGTGCTGAGCGCGCCGGAGGCGACGCCGGCCTCGTGCGGCCGCGCGGCGGAGAAGAGGCTCGCGGAGGCCGCGACGAACACGGCACCGACGCCGAAGCCGGCGACGGTGATGCCGGCCACCAGCACCGTCATCGAGAAGATCCCGGCGGCCGCGGCCAGCCCGACGGCGGCGACGAGCAGCCCGGCGACGGACACGGCGCGCACGCCGAGGCGGGGGAGGACGCGCCCGGCCACCGTCGAGCCGAGGACCGTGCCGACGGCGACGGGCAGGAACGTCAGCCCCGTGTCCAGCGGGCTGAAGCCGTGCAGCTGCTGCAGCGTGAACGAGCCGAGGAAGAACACCGAGATCATCAGCGCCGTGGCGACGAAGATCAGCCCGAGCCCGCGCAGCACCGGCCGCCGGGTCAGCAGCGCCGGGTCCACGAGGGGCGTGGCGGACGAGCGCAGGTGCCGCGCCAGCAGCGCGTAGCCGGCGATGCCCACGAGCAGGGCGACCAGCGTCGGGGCGCTGAGCCAGCCGTCGTCGCCGGCGGTGACCAGCCCGTACACGACGGCGGCGGTCGAGAGCGTGGCGAGCGCGGCGCCGAGCACGTCGAGCCGGCCGCCCGAGCCGGGCCACGGCCGCACCCACCGGAACAGGGCCAGGAGCAGCAGCGCCCCGACGGGGACGTTGACGAAGAACACCCACGGCCAGCCCGGCCCCGACGTGAGGACTCCGCCCACCAGGACGCCGACGGCGGCGCCCGCGCCGCCGAGCGCGGACCAGACGCCGAGGGCGCGCGACAGCTCGGGCCCGCTGAACGTGCGGACGATGACCGACAGCGCGGCGGGTGACATCGCCGCGGCGCCGACGCCCTGCAGCCCGCGGGCCACCAGCAGCAGCTCCGCGGAGCCCGCCAGCCCCGCCAGCAGCGAGGCGAGCGTGAACAGCGCGAGGCCGGCGAGCACGACGCGCCGGGGTCCGACGACGTCGGCGGCCTTGCCGCCGAGCAGCATCAGGCCGCCGAAGACGAGGGCGTAGACGCTGGCCACCCAGGTCAGCCCCGAGCGGTCGAGGCCGAGGTCCGCGCCCATCTCGGGGAGCGCGATCGCGACGACCGTGACGTCGACGATGAGCATGAGCTGGGCGACGCCGAGCAGCGCGAGGACGCGCCAGCGCCGGGGGTCGGGCGTGGGGTCCTGGGTCTGCTGTGCGGGGGTGGAGGTCTCCCGGTCGTTCTTCTCCGGAGTGGTCATGGCACGGTCCCTCGATGAGTCGAGCACGAATAAGTCGAACATGCCTGTTCGAGTAAATTAACTCGAACAGGCATGTTCGACAAGAGGAACGTGCGGGTGACTTTCCGGAGCGCCCGAGTCAGGCGGTCAGGGCGGCGAGGGCGGTGTCACGCACGAGCGCCGGGGCCTCGTCCGCGGTGATCTCGCCGCGGTGCACCGCGGCGGAGGCGCCGTGGATGATCGCCTGGATCACGCTGAGCTGCCATTCCAGCGGCATGTCGGCGCGCAGCTCGCCCGCTGCGCGCCCGCGCTCCAGCACGCTGCGCGTCCGCGACATCGGGCCCTCGTGGGCGCGCCGCAGCTCCTCAGGCGGCAGCACCTGGGTCCCGGCGATCACGATCGCGCCGAACCGGTGCGTGAGGTGCCAGGTCGTCTCGAGCAGCCGGCCGAGCGCGGCGCGCGGGTCGCCGTCGAGGTCCAGGTCGGCCAGTGCCGCGTCGGTCTGGGCCATGGCCCGGTCGACCACCTCCCGCACGAGTGTCGCCCGCGAGTCGAAGTGCCCGTAGAGCGTGACCCGCCCGACGCCCGCGGCCTTGGCGATGTCGTTGATGCTCGCGTCGGGATCCGCCGCCAGCACCCGGGTGGCCGCGGCCACGATCGCCTCGACGTTGCGGACGGCGTCGGCGCGCTTGGCCCGGTCCCGGCCGCCCCTGGCCGTCGTCTCCGTCGTCTGCGCGGGTGTCGTGGCCACGGGCTCCTCCAAGGTTGTACAGGGATGTCCAGGTTAACGGGCCGGGCTCACGAACCGATGGCAGTCCACCTCGACGTCGCCATCGGGCACGGGCGCCCGGTGCGCGAACCGGCCCTCGTCGACCCAGCCCTGCCGCGCGTAGAAGAGGCGGCCGGCCGCGTTCCCCGTCGCGACGGCGAGCCAGGCCCGCTCGTGGCCGACGGCCCGGATCGAGGCCTCGGCGTGACGCAGCAGCGCGCCGCCGACGTCGCCCCCGCGTGCGGTGCGGTCGACGTAGAGCTGGTCCACCTCGTCGCCGGCGACCATGACGAACCCGACGACGACGCCCCGGCGCGCCGCGACGGTCGTGTCCGCGACGCGCTCGCGGGCGCGCTCCGCGAACGAGCCCGGGGTGCGTGCCGCCGCGAGCGCGTCGGGCACGTGGCCCAGGTGCGCGTCCGCCCAGCCCTCCCGCCAGATCCGCGCGACGGCGGCCGCGTCGTCGCGCGTCGCGGGACGGAGCTCGACGGGCTCTGCGTGGCCGGTCGGGGGTGCGGTGGTCTGCGGCATCGTCGTTCACCCTTCCGCTAACTCGAACAGGTGTGTACAGTTTATCTCGCTCGATCGTCAGCGGTTCACCTCACGCGGTTCGCACGCACGAGAGCGAGAAGACCATGGCCCAGGATCAGGTGTCCGGCACGACGACGGCCGGGGGTGCCCGGCGGTCGACCTTCAGCAAGGTGTGGCCCGCGGCCCTGGGCGTGCTCGTCGCCGCGGGCACGATGTACGGGCTCGCCGACGCGCGCGACGTCGCGCCCGTGCTCGCCGCCTCCGGGTTCGTCTACCTGGCGGCCGCGGCGCTCGGCCGGCCGGGCGCCGCGTGGCCCGCGTTCGGCGTGACCTTCGTGCTGATCGGCGCCGCCAAGCTCACCGACCTCGACCCGGTGCCGTGGATGCTCGGCCTCGCCGTCGTGCTGGCGGTCGTCGGACTGGTGGCCGGTCGCGGCCGGCCGGCCTGGTCGCTGCCGCTGCAGGCCGCGGCCATGCTCGTGCTCGCCGCGGCGGCGCTGCTCGCCGTCCGGGCGGACCCGACCGTGGGCGGGCTGGTGGTGGCCGTCGGGCTGCTCGCGCACGCCGGCTGGGACCTCTACCACCACCGCACCCGCCGGGTGGTCAGCCTGACACTGGCCGAGTTCTGCATGGTGCTCGACGTGCTCCTCGCCGTCCTGCTCGGGGTGCTGGTGCTGACCGCGTGACGTGGTCGCCGCACGGCTACAGGTCGAGCTCGACCTCGCGCCGGACGTCACGGTCGGGCTCGAGCACGAAGAACCGCGACACGACGGCGTGGAAGAGGCGCAGCTCGGCGGGCGCGACCACCCGGTCCAGGGTCCACGGGCTCATGCCCTCGGCGCGGGAGCGGCGGTCGAAGATCGCGAGACAGCGGTCGCGGTCGGCCTCCGGCACCTCGCCGGCCGTGGCCTCGGCGTAGACCGCGCGCGGCCGCCCGTCGACAGGCACGGGGGTCTCGAAGATCACGATGCCCACCGTGGACCGCCCCGCGACGTTGGCCGAGTGCCGCGTGCCGAGGCGGGAGACCCACACGAGCTCGCGACCCTCGCGGGCGAACCAGACGGGGGTGGCCCACGGGTTGCCGTCGGCGTCGGCCGACGCGAGGACCAGGTAGCGGCCGTCGTCCAGGACGCTGCGGGCGAGCTCGGCGTCGTGCGCCGGGTCGTCGGGACGGGGCGTCATGGGGGTCTCCTTGCGTCGTGGGCGACGGTGCCACTCCGTGTGTACACCTGCGGGCCGACATCGGCGCGGCATCGCCCCCTTGCGGGCGTCCACCACGCTCCGCCACTATGAACATGTCATATGTCTGATCATTGGGGATCTCACATGCATGCTGGCAGGACGCTCAAGGGACTGGCCGCGGCGGCCGCGACCGCCGCCATGGTGGCGACGACGGCGGGAGGAGCGGTCGCGGCTCCGCTCGCCTCGGCGGCGGGCCGGGGGCCCGTCGTGTACGTCGCGCCGGACGGTGACGACGCCGCGGCAGGAACGAAGGACGCGCCGCTGCGCACGATCGAGGCCGGCCGCGACGCGCTCGCCGGCCGCACCAGCGCGGCCCGACCGGGCACGGTCGAGATCCGCGGCGGCGAGTACGTGCTCGACGACGCGATCGACCTCGAGGGCCGGGCGAACTCGTGGGTCACGTACGAGGCGTACGGCGACGAGGACGTCCGCGTGACGGGGGCGCACGAGCTGCCGGCGGACGGCTGGCAGCGGCTGTCCGACCTCACCGCGGACGAGCTGGCCGACCCGGCGCTCTCGTCGAACGCCCGTCTCGACACGCCCGGGCTGCGCGACGGCGTGTGGGTCTACGACCTGGGTGCCGCCGGCGTCGACCCGGGCACTCTCTACAAGAACGGGTTCAACTGGCTGCCGCAGCCGTTCGCCCCGGAGCTCGTCGTGGACGGCGAGACGCAGACGCTCGCCGAGTACCCCAACGGTGACGGGTGCACCGGCGCCGACGACGGCTGCTACCTGTACGGCAACGGCGCCAAGTGGAAGGTCGACGGGCAGGGCGACCTCACGCAGCCGGACCTGGTGGAGCGGTTCGGCGAGGAGAGCGACTGGGCCGGCAGCGGCACGACGCCGCGGGCGCAGTTCGAGGACAAGAAGCAGCAGCTGCCCGACCCGGAGCAGCGCGACACCTGGTCGCAGGACGAGATGCGGGCGATGACGCCGCCGCTGTACGAGGTGGGCGGCCGCCTGCTCGACGGCGACCGGTACCAGAGGTGGGCGCCGGAGGCCGTGCCGACGGTCGAGGACCGTGGCACGCGCGGGTTCGGCGAGTACTCCGACGTCCCGGTCCAGGCGGACCCGGCGTGGATCGACGACATCGACAACACCCGGTACGAGACCGAGGGCTGGCTCTCGGGCTACCTCGGCAACAACTACGCGAACGACATGGTGCGGATGCTCTCGTGGAGCGGCACCACGATGTACGCGAAGTACCCGTCGATGTACTGGCCGCGCGACGACTACACGAAGGTCAAGGCCGTGAACGTGCTGTCGGAGCTGGACGCGGAGGGCGAGTACTACGACGACCGCTACGACGACAACGACGTCCTGTACTTCAAGCCGGCCGGGGACTCCGTCGAGGGCAAGCAGATCATGCTGCGCGCCTTCGACGACAACCTGTTCCGCCTCGAGGGCACCACCGGCGTGACGATCCGCGGGCTCGGGCTGTCCGACTCGCTGGTCAGCGGCGTCCAGCTGCTCGACGCCGAGCAGACGCTGATCGACGACGTGGAGATCTCGAACGTCAGCATGGACGCCGTCCGGATCGGCGAGACCACCGAGTCGATCACCGCGCTGCCCGACTACGAGACGGTGCGCGGCGGGCACGCGAACGTCGTGCAGAACTCGTACCTCCACGACCTCGGCGGCGGCGGCGTGCTGCTCGGCGGCGGCGACCGCAGCACCCTGGAGCGCGGCGACAACGTGGCCCGGCACAACGAGATCGCCCGCTTCTCCCAGCTCGCGACGTACACGCCCGCCGGCTACCTCTACGGCGTCGGGAACAGCTTCGAGAAGAACTCCGTCCACGACGCGCCGCACATGGCGGTGCAGATCATGGGCAACGACATGAAGGTCAACGGCAACTACTTCGCCGACCTCGTGACGAACGCCGGCGACCAGGGCGTGGTGTACACCGGGCGCGACTACACCTACCTGGGCAACGAGGTGGCGTACAACTTCTTCGAGCGGATCGGCGGCTCCAACGACGCGTTCTACATGGACGACGGCGTCTCCGGCATGCGGTTCCACCACAACGTGGTGAAGGACGCGCACTCCGGCGTGTTCTTCCAGTCCGGCCACAGCAACACGGCCACGGACAACGTGTTCGTCGACGTCGACCGCACCGGCGACGACCAGCTCTACCACCGCAACGGCGAGCCCGGCCTGCCGGTGCCGAACGGGTGGGTGGTGCAGAGCCGCTTCAACGCCTTCCTCGACGTCCGCGAGGGGGAGAAGTACAGCGCCACGCCCGAGGACGTGGCCCGCTGGCACCGGCACTACACGGACGGCAAGGCCCGGTACTCCGACGGCACGCCGATGGTCTTCCCCGAGATCGACGACTGGTACGTGCCGCGCGTGGCGGCGACCGGCGTCGACTGCCAGGCGGCGGACTACGGCGTCGCGGAGGGCTGCGACCGTGCCACGGTCTGGGAGGACCCGGACTCGGTCTACGTGCCGGCGCGCAACGTCCTCGACCGTTCGGTGATCATCGGGGGCGGCGAGTACGAGTTCGGCCAGAGCTCGTTCTCGGACCCCGACGCCACCTACCGCCTGGACACCTGGAGCGACCGGATCAACACGAACCTCAGCAAGCCCGGCTCGGTCGAGGCAGCAGGCCTCGACCTGGCGACGCTGACGTTCTCGCCCCGGGGCGAGGTGGCGCGGACGCTCGGCCGCGACTGGGTCGCGACCTGGAACCGGCTCGTCTCGTTCGACGACGTCGGCCGACCCGGTCAGGACGTCAGGAAGACCAGCACGTCGCGGTAGCGCGCGCTCTCCACGGCGCCGCGGACGTCGTCGACCGCCTGGTAGGCGACGGCGCCCGGCCGTGACGGGTGGTCACGACCGGGCGCCGAGGTGCCGTGGCGTCACAGGCAGACGTGCGAGCTGCCCTCCCGCACCGTGGCGCGCAGGGTGGTGCCGGGGCGCGGCGTCACCTGCAGGCGCGCGGCGTCGGTGGCGTTGACGTCGAAGCACGCGCCGTCGCGGGTGAGGGCGAAGTCGCGCACGACGACGCGCCCGCCGGTCGCCCGGAACACCGTCCGCCCGTCCCGCTCGAGCGTGGTCGCGGCGGGGCTGACCGTCGCCGCGTAGGTGTGGTCGCCCACGCGGACGTCGTCCACGGTGTTGCGGCCCGGCAGGGCGTGCGAGCCGAAGGTCACCGACCCAGGGCTGCCCCACGCGTCCTCGGCGACCAGCTCGTGCACCGCCATCAGGGGCATGACGTTCGACCACGTGTAGTAGCGCCACGCGCTGTCCACCGCCGAGGCGTTGATGACCTGGCCCGGCTCGGGGTCGAAGTACTCGGGGAAGAAGCCGTTCTCGTCCCAGCTGTCGAGGTACATGCTCGTGCTCTTCGTGGCGAGCTCGCCCGCGGCCTCGTCGAGCCCGTACCGCTTGAGGCCGTCGTAGACGGTGGCGTTCATCGGCGGCCAGACGGCGCCGCGCCACTGCTCGCAGGTGTTCTCCTCGCCCCAGCCGACGTAGTAGGTGTACTCCGGGGACGAGGTCGCGGAGACGTCGCCGTTCGCGCAGTACTCCGGGTCGTCGCGGCTGATGCTCGGGATCGCGTGCTCGCCCCAGAACTGCTCCGGGTCGAGCAGGTTCTCCTCGACCGTCCGCCGGGCCCGCTCGGGCGTGGCCAGGCCGCCGAACAGGGGGTAGAAGATCGTCGGCGTGACGACGTTCCCCCACGTGCCGTCGAGGTTGCGGTCGAGGTACATGCCGCGCTCGTCGTCCCACAGCGTGTCGTTCGCGGCCCGCTTGGTCCGCTCCAGGACGGCGGCGAACCGGCGGGCGTCGTCGGGCCGGTCGAGGGCGGTGGCGAGCTCGGTCAGCGAGTCGGCCATCAGGGCGTAGTAGGAGGTCAGCGCGACGTCGGTGAGGTCGCTGTTGTCCCGTTCGTCGTCGCTGCCGCCCTCCTTGGCGATGCGGTCGGCCGCGAGGTACACGGGCAGGTCGTCGAGCCCGAGGTGGTTGCCCACCTTGCTCGGGTCCCCGTCGTACGGCGCCTCGAGCAGGCCGTCGTCGTTGACGTCCCACTCGGGCAGCTTGTCGAAGAACTCCACGAGCGCCGGGTACGCCTGCTCGACGAGCTCGCGGTCGCCCGTGGCGTCGTAGATGCGCTTGACGGCGTAGGCGTGCATCGGGCCCGCGTGGAGCTGGTCGTAGCGCGGCCCGCCGGAGGCGAAGAGCACGCGCTCGTGCTGGCGGGCCAGGTCCGGGTCCACCGTGAGCGCCGTGATCGCGTCCCAGGCGGAGTCCCAGCCGGTGAAGATCGTGTCGTTCTCCGACCCGCCCCGGCCCCAGCCCCACACGAGGAAGCTCTGGCGCGACTGCTCGTCGTAGTTCGCGTTGAGGGCCATGGCGCTGCGCATCGCGGTCGCCGCCCGCCCGGCCGGCCCGCTCCCGCTGAGGGTGCCGTCGTCGGCCTTCGCCCCGGCGCGGGCGAGGGTGCCGAGGATGCTGCCGCGGCCGGGGCGCGCCGTCGGCGGCTCGTCGTCCACGCTGGTGGTGAAGGTGATCGTCTCGCCCTCCTCCAGGTCGTACCGCAGGGCCGCCGCGGCGTCGCCCGGGTTGCCCGCGTCGCCCTGCATGGCGGCGACCAGGTCGTCCTCGGACGCGTAGGCCGCGGCGTCGTCCGGCGCCTGGTCCGGGAGCAGCGCGAAGTGGCCGACGGCGGACGGGTCGTCGAGCCCGGCGCCGGTGGCGCGGACGCCGCCGTCGGACAGCGCGTAGGAGTTCTCCTCCTCCCACGGGGGCGAGGCCTCGAGGAAGACGGTCGCGTCGGCGTCGCGCGCGGTGACCGACCCGACCAGGGTGTTCTGCGCGGTGCGCGCGAACCGGAGGAGGATCGTCTGCTTGTCGCGCTGCGTCTGGTCGTAGCGGTCCTGCAGGGCGGGCAGCTGCTCGCGTGCCTCCGCCACCTGCTCGGCGGACCACTCGTCGGGGTGGGCGAGGATCTCGCGCAGCGCCCCGAGGCGGTCGGGGGTGATCGTGCGGTCGTCGCTGCTGATCTCCACCTCGTAGTACGAGCCGTCGACGGTCACGGGTCCGACGTGGGCGACGTTGCCCAGCAGGCCCTGGTTCTCTCGCACGAGCTTGCCGGCGGACGTCAGCAGGTCGACGCGGAGGGCGAACCGGCTCTCGCCCTCGCCGACCAGGAGGGCGCCGTTGTCGTCCCGCTCGACGTAGCCGGGCAGGGCGAAGGGGCGCTGGAGCCCGACGTCGTCGGGTGGCCCGCCTGCGGCCGTGGCGCCCCCGGCGGGGAGGGCGACGGACGCGAGCATCGCGGCCGCGGCGCCGAGGACGACGGGCGCCCGGCGCAGAGTTCGGGTGGTGCGTGGACGGTCGATCATGGCGTGCTCCTTGGTGTGAGCGCTCACATGGATGGGGAGAGAAGGGCCGTGCCGCGCACGACGAGGTGCGCGGCACGGCCCTGGGGCGCTACTCGACGTCGAACGGGAACTCGTCGGTGACGCCGATCTGGTCGTACTTCATCCGGGAGGCGTCGAAGTCGTCCTCCCAGTTGGCGTTGGTGACCTCGTTGCACTGGTAGGACTGGTACGACTGGTCGGTGGTCTTGCCGACCTCGACGTTGCTGAACGCGAAGCCGCAGCCGCCGGCGTCCATGTGCACCCCGCGGGTGCCGCTGTCGGGCATGGCGCCGGCGGGGTCGGGGATGACGTCGCCGATGACCATCTGGTCCACGGTGTTCTGCACCGGGTGGGGTTCCTGGTTCTCGACGCCGTAGGTGTAGAAGGCGCCCATGTCGCCGGAGTCCAGGCCGACCTCGTCGATGCGGATGTAGCGGAACGTGTTGTTGTCGGTGTACTGGTCGCCGTCGACGACCTCGGGCCGGGACTCGAGGCTGATGCCGTAGCGGGCGGAGTGCTTGACGTTGACGTGCTCGACGAGGTTGTCCCCGGTGTCCATGAGCTCGATGCCGGATGCGTCGCCGGGCACGAGCTCCCCGACGTGGTCGATGTAGAGGTTGCGGAACGTGTGGTGGTGGGTCAGGTCGCCCTCCCCGGGCCAGCCGCCCTCGACCTTGATGCCGTCGGCGCCGAGGTTCTCCAGGAGCGAGTCCTCGACGGTCAGGTGGTCGTTCGCGAACAGGGCGTAGACGCCGGTGAAGCCGGTGTCGCGCAGGTGCATGCCGGTGAGCGTGATGTTCGAGGTGTTCTCGAGCGTGACGGCGCCGAACCGGTTGCGCGGCATCTCGATCTGGCGGTCGTACTGCGGGTACTTGTGCGGCTCGCCGGAGTCGCCCGCGCTGACCCAGCCCGCGCGGTACCAGTCGACGAAGTCGGAGTACTGCACGCCGATGCCGTCGAACGTGATGTCGTGGGCGCGGTCCTCGGCGGAGGTGCCCTTGACGTCGATGACGCGGTCCACGGTGGGCTTCATGATCGTGACGTCGTCGATGTCGCCGCGCGGCTTGTAATAGAGGTCGCCCGAGTCGCGGTCGATGTAGTACTCACCGGCCTTGTCGAGCAGCGGCAGCGCGTTCTGGATGAAGTACCGCGAGCCGCTGCGGCTGTTCATGAGCGCGTACCGCGGCCAGTACTTGAACGTGGTGAAGTTCTTGCGGTAGTCCGCGCCGCCGATCGGGATGGTGTCGGTGAACCAGCTCCACGAGCCGCCCGACCACACGGTGAGCTGCGCGTCCTTGAGCGGGTTGCTGTCCTCGGTGTCGTCCCAGGCGGGGTCCCAGTCACCGTCCTTCCAGTAGAGCCACTCGCGGACGCCCTCCTTCTCCGGCTCGCCGAGCACGGAGAAGAGGTACGGCGCCTGCGTGTCCTCGGACGTGCGGTTGGGGTGGCGCGCCAGCTCCGACCGCTCGCCGTCCTCGAACAGCGTGTAGAACTGGTCGCTCGGGTCCACCTTCGTCCTGTAGATGCCGTCCTTGTAGGGCTCCCAGCCCGTGACCGGCTCGGCGCCGACCAGGTTGGCCTTCCCCGGGCCGTCGGCGCTGCGGTAGATCACCTGGTGACCGTTGTTGCCCGAGTCCTTCTCGGTGAACTCGATGGTCTCGTCGACGGCGTACTCGCCCTCGGCGAGGTTCACCGTGATGTCGCACCGCATCTTCTGCGGATAGTTGAGCGCGCGGTCCTGGATGTACTGGCGGGCGTGGTCGACCGTGGCCCACGGTGCGTCGGCGGTGCCCTTCGCGGAGTCGTCGCCGTCGGGCGAGACGTAGAACTGCGGGCACTTGCCGGCGCCCTGCGTGACGGCCGCGTACGGGTCGGAGGCGGTGGCCCCCACCCCGAGCGCGGCGACGGCGCTGACCGCGACGACCGCCGCGGTGCCGGTCCTGATCCATCGTCTGGACATCGGTGTCCTCTCCTCGTGGGTGGTGCGGTGTGGGTGGTTCAGGCCGTCGGGTGGACGACGTAGGTGGCGCCGCGGCGCGTGGCGAACACGGCCAGGCCGTCCTCGGGATGCTCGACGGCGACCGGCCCGCCCGGTCCGGTGACGCGCACCGGTCCGTCGGTGCGCAGGCGCACGGTGCGGCCGAGCAGCGAGCGCACGCGTGCCTGCTCCAGCCGGCCGGCGGACCACTGCATCGTGATCTCGAATCCGCCGCGGGCGCGCAGGCCGCGCACGCGGCCCTCGGGCCACGACTCCGGCAGGCACGGCAGCAGCCAGACCTCTCCGGAGTGGGACTGCAGCAGCATCTCGTTGATCGCCGACGTGCCGCCGAAGTTGCCGTCGATCTGGAACGGCGGGTGCAGGTCGAACAGGTTGGGCGCCGTGCGGCCGGGGGAGAGGAGCTGCGTGAGGTGGGTGTACGCGGCCTCCTGCTGCAGCAGGCGGGCGCGGATGTTCATCTTCCAGGCCAGCGACCACCCGGCGGTCACGGCCGGGCCGCGCAGCTCGAGCGAGCGGTCGGCGGCGGCCGCGAGCTCCGGGGTGCGGCGCGGGGTGATCTGGTCGCTCGGGAACACGCCCCACAGGTGGGACACGTGCCGGCTGGTCTCGGTGGCCGCCTCCTCCCAGTCGATCAGCCACTCCTGGATCTGGCCGAGGTAGCCGATCTGGTTGGGGGGCAGCTTCTCGCGGGCGGCCAGGGCCGCGACCGCCGTCTCCCGGTCGACGCCGCCGAGCTCCTTCGAGGCCTTGTCGAACGCGGTGAACAGGTCGCGCAGGATCTGGCAGTCCATCGTCGGGCCGGCGCAGAGGCTCACGCCCTCGTTGTCGATGTCGTGGTGCTTGAGCTCCGGGGAGTGCGACGGGCTGGTCACCAGGTAGCCGGTCGCGTCGTCGACCACGAGGGTGTCGAGGAAGAACTCCACCGCGCCCCGGAGCACGGGGAAGTACTCGCGCAGCGTGTCGAGGTCGCCCGTGTACTCGTAGTGCTCCCAGAAGAGCAGCGAGAGCCAGGCACCGCCGGTCGGCCACACCCCGTAGAAGGCGTGGTCGACGGGCGCGGACCCGCGCCACAGGTCGGTGTTGTGGTGGGCCACCCAGCTGCGGGCGCCCCACATCTTCTGCGCGGTGCGCGCCCCCGACTCCGCGAGCTCCTCGATCATGGCGAACAGCGGCCGCCAGCACTCCGCGAGGTTCGACGGGCCGGCGGGCCAGTAGTTCATCTCGCAGTTGATGTTGAGCGTGTACTTCGACTGCCAGGCCGGCAGCATCTCCGCGTTCCAGAGGCCCTGCAGGTTGGCCGGCTGCCCCGGCGTCCGGGAGCTCGAGATCAGCAGGTAGCGGCCGAACTGGTAGTACAGCGCGGCCAGCTGTGGGTCGCCGCCGTCGCGGAACGCCGCGACGCGTTCGTCGGTCGGCAGGTCGACGGACGGCGACGTGCCGAGGTCGAGGTCCACGCGCCCGAACAGCTCCCGGTGGTCGCGCACGTGGGCCTTGCGCAGGACGCCGACCCCGCGGACCGTCGCGCGCTCGAGCGGCGGCCCGGCCTGCTCGAGCGGGTCGCCGCCGACGTCGAGGTAGCTGCGGTGGCTCGTGCCCATGGTGACGAGCAGCGTCACCGCGTCGGCGCCCCGCACCCGCAGCGACGACTCGTCGCACACGACGGACCCGCCCTCGGCGACGGCGCGTGCCAGGGCGACGAACCGCACCTCGCCCTCGAGGCCCTCGGCGTCGCCGGACCGCCCCTCGAGGGCGAGCGTGCGCCCGTCGTGGGCCAGGGTGGTCGTCTCCTGCAGCGAGGCGAACGTGGCGTCGAACGAGACGGCGCCGGGGGTGTCGGCGCGCAGCCGGACGACGACCACCTGGTCGGCGTGGCTGACGAACACCTCCCGCGTGTGCCGGACGCCGTCGGCGACGAACGCCGTCGTGGTCACGGCGGTGGTGAGGTCGAGCGACCGGCGGTACTCCGCGACGTCGTCGGTCAGTCCCGGGAAGGCGAGGTGCAGGTCGCCGACGGGCTGGTACTGCATCTGCTCGGTGGGGCGGCCCATGAAGCGCTCGTCGGCGAGCCGCTGGGCCTCGACCCAGCGCTCTTCGGCGAGGAGCCGCCGGATCTCCGGCAGGGCCTCGGCGCCGCCCGGGTCGGCGTAGTCGTGCGGGCCGCCCGCCCACACCGTGTCCTCGTTGAGCATGAGCGTCTCGGCCGCGACGCCGCCGAAGACCATCGCGCCGAGCCGTCCGTTGCCGACCGCGAGCGCCTCCAACCACTCGGCGGCGGGGCGGGAGTACCAGAGGCGCAGCGGGTTGGTCTCGGGTTCGTCGTCGGTGCCTGCGGCGGTGTCGGCCCGGGCCTCGCCCGGGCGCGCTCCTCCCGCCAGCACGACCGCACCGGCCGCCGCGGCGCCCGTCGATCTCAACAGGTCCCGTCGGGTGAACGAGGTCATCGCATCCATCCCTCTCGTCGTCCGTCTCGTCGTCGAGGTCACGAAAGGTCGAACGGCTGCCCGTGCGGCCGGGCGTCGTCGCCTTCGGTACCGGAACTGCAGGGTGTCGCTGGAGTGCTGTCGCGGCCGGTGGGGGCCGGGCTGCTCTGCCCGGCCGCCCTCGCGCCCCGAGGTGCTCAGGAGCGTGGTGCCGCGATGGATCGAATGTAGTACATCACATGTAGTACAAGTCAACAGGTCGAGAAGAGGCCCGGCGCTCCCGGTGGCGGTGCCACCACCGGGAGGGCCGGGCCTCTGCGGTCGCTACTCCCGAGGGCGCCGTCGCGCCCAGGACGACGTGATGTGCTCGCGCATCGCGGCGTCCGCGCCGGCCGCGTCCCCGGCGACGAGCGCCTCGAGGATCCGCGTGTGGCCCTCGTGCGTCGAGCGGACGTCGTCGACGCTGGGGGAGCCGCTGTACTGCGGGGTGTGCAGCGCCTTGCCCTGCACGCTGGACACGATCGCGCGGCCGAACGCGTCGCGCGACGCGCGGTGGATCAGCTCGTGGAACTCGACGTCGACCCGGGCGTAGGCGGTCGGGTCGTCGACCAGGTCGGCCAGCTCGTCGAGCTTGGCCGTGAGCGCGGCGCGCTGCTCGGCGTCGAGCAGACCGGCCGCCCGTCGCGCCATCGCGCACTCGAGGGTGGTCCGGATCTCGATGAGGTTGTCCAGGTAGACGAGCCGGTCCTCGCGCTGGAAGAGGGCGTCGAGGACGAGCGGGTCCAGCAGGCTCCACTGGTCCTGGTCGAGCACGATCGTGCCCCACCCCTGCCGGGAGGCGACGAGGCCCTTCTCCGCCAGGGCGGTGGTGGCCTCGCGGATCACGGTGCGGCTGACCTCGTACCGCTCGCACAGGGCGCCCGCCGGGGGGAGGGCGGTGCCCGGGGGGTACTCGCCGACGACGATCGCCGTGACGAGGCTCTTCACCACCGCGGCGGCGAGCGGCGGGCGGTGTCGCTGGGGGCGGGGCACCGCTCCGGCGGTCGAGGGCGTCGTTGTCATGTCGTCCGGGCTCCGTTCTGCGTCGCGGCCTGCGCTGACGGCCACCCCGAGCGTAGCCGAGGCTTGCGCACTCATCACTCGTATCATAAGTTATGACTCAGCCGTCAGGCTCAGCGAGGCGCGGGCACCCAGCCGTTGCACCTCCCACGACCGGCCTCGAGACGCGCGCCGACGGCGGCGCGCGCGGATCAGGAGCAGCGGATGCGCATCACGGGATACCGGACCCTCACCACCGTCCACCGATGGGGACGTCCGGTCGGTGACGTCAACGGCGTCGTCGCGGACGGGGTGACCGAGGTGCCGCTCGTGCTCCTCGAGACGGACGCCGGGGTCACCGGCGTCGGCCTCGGCGCGAGCGGCGATCTCGACCTCGTCTTCGGCGCCCTCGAGGGGCAGGACCCGCGCGCGGTGACCGCGCTCTACGACCGGATGCTCGCGTTCGTCTTCAAGTCCGGGCACGCGGGCAGCACCTTCGGCACCATCGGCGCCTTCGACATGGCCCTGTGGGACCTCAAGGCCAAGCTCGCCGAGGAGCCCCTGTGGCGCACCCTCGGCGCGTCCGACCGCTTCGTGCCCGCCTACGCCTCCGGCCTCGAGTACGCGCTGCCCGACGACGCGCTCGTGGAGCTCTACGAGCCCTGGGCCGAGCGCGGCTTCACCGGCGCCAAGGTCAAGGGCGGCCTCGACGTCGACCGCGACGTCAAGCGGCTCGCCATCGTGCGCGACGTCCTGCGCGAGAACACCGACCATCCCGACCTCATGTACGACGTCAACGAGGCGTGGGGGCGCCATCAGGCCGTCCGGTTCGCGCGCCGCGTGGAGGACCAGGTCGACATCATGTGGATCGAGGAGCCGGTGCGCCGGTGGGACGTGGCCGGGCACCGGGCCGTGGCCTCGGAGCTGCGCGCTGCGGTCGCCACGGGGGAGAACCTCACCGGGCTGGAGCAGTACGGGCCGCTGCTCGACCGGGACGCCGTGGGCGTCGTGCAGGCGGGCAGCGTCTGGGGCATCACGCACTTCCTGCGCGTCTCGGTGCTGGCGCTCGGCCGGGACCTGCCCGTGAGCCCGGTGGGCTACAACGCCAACCCGGTCGCGCACGCGTCGGCCGCCGTGCCCAACCACCTCGTCACCGAGGTGCAGGACCTGTCGTTGCCCGTGGGGCTGCACGTCGACCAGGAGATCCAGGACGGCGGGATCGTGCTGGGCGACGCGCCCGGCCTCGGCATCGAGGTCGACGAGGGGCTCATCGCCGCCAACCGGGAGTCGGGCACCTGGGCGGTGCCCTCCGGCCCGCACGTGCGGCCCGTCGACGCGGGGCTGCGCCTCGCGCGCCGTCGAGCGGGCGAGCGCCCGTGACCGGGACCCCCGAGCGGCCCGGCGCGCGGCCGCGCGCCGTCCTGGCCTTCGACCCGCCCGAGCTCGTGGAGCAGATCTTCGGGGCCGAGGGCCTCGCGCGCCTCGGCAGGGCGGTCGACATCGACCCGGAGGTGGTCTCCGAGGCGGCGACCCCCGGCGCCCGACGCCGGCTGGCCGCCGCCGAGCTCCTGGTCGCCGGCTGGGGCGCCCCGCCCGTGCCGGCGGACCTCGTGCCGGGGCTGCGGGCGGTCGCCTACGCGGGCGGCGTCGCGCGCACGTGCCTCGCCGACCCGGCGGCGCTCGCGGCCCGCGGCGTGACGGCGTCGAACGCCCGGGCCGCCAATGCCGTCCCGGTCGCCGAGTACGCGCTCGCCATGATCCTGCTCGCCAACAAGAGGGCGCACGCGGCCGAGCGTGCCTACCGCGAGCGGCGGACCGCGCCCGACGCCGAGCGCCTGCTCACCGGCGCCGGGAACTACCGGCGCACCGTGGGGATCGTCGGGGCCTCGCTGGTCGGCCGCCGCGTCGTCGATCTGCTGCGACCGTTCGACCTCGAGGTGCTGCTGTACAGCCCGGAGCTGGCGCCCGGCCCGGTGCCGGGCCTGCCCGGGGCTCGGGCGGCGGGCCTCGACGAGGTCGCCGCGCGCAGCGACGTCCTGTCCCTGCACCAGCCGCTCACGCCCGAGACGGCGGGGCAGATCGACGCGCGGGTCCTGGCGCTGATGCCCGACGGCGCCACGCTGGTCAACACCGCCCGCGGCGGCGTCGTCGACGGCGACGCCCTGCTGGCCGCGCTGCGCACGGGGCGGATCGACGCGGTGCTCGACGTCACCGACCCGGAGCCGCCCCCGCCGGACGGCGAGCTGTGGGACCTGCCGAACGTGGTGCTCACGCCGCACCTCGCGGGCTCCACGGGTGCGGAGCTGCGCCGGATCGGCGACTCCGTCGTGGCCGAGGTGGAGCGGTTCGCCCGCGGGCTGCCGTTCGCGCACCCGGAGGAGCTGGTGGCGGCGTGACGAGCACGGTGCGCGAGGATGCGACCCGCAGCAACGAGGCGAGCGACCCGGCAGGAGGACGCATGGTGGCAGGACACGCAGGACCCGACGTCGCGGCGCTCGCGCGCTGGATGCGCACGTGGGTGGGCGACGAGGGGCAGATCCGCGGGTTCCACAACCACAGCGTGTGGGGCACCAACCCGGCGACGTTCATCGACTTCACCAGCGGCCACCAGGCGTTCTCCGCCCCGGCCACCGCGGCGTTCGGCGAGGTGCTCGGCCGGTTCCCCGACGACCGCGGGCTCGACCTGTGGCGCCGGATGATGCTCTTCCAGGCGCGGACCGTGCAGGACGACGGGCAGTTCCGCCACATCGGGTTCCAGGTGGGGGAGTCGGCCACCGCGGGCCTCATCCACAACATGGTGGGCTGCCTCGGCCTGGTCGAGGGGCTGCGGCACGCGGGCCACCTGCTGCCCGACGGCGAGCGCGCCGAGGTGCTGACGTCCGTGCGCCGCAACCTCGACGCGTGCCGGGCGTACGGCGGCGGCCGCCCGACCCCCGACGGCACGGTGAACCAGGAGTACGCGCGGGTCTGGGCGAAGCTCCGGTACACGGAGCTGAGCGGTGACGACGTCTACGCCGCCGAGCTCGAGGACGACCTCGACGCCCTGGTGCGCCTCAGCCACGTGCGCGGCGTGCCCGACGAGGAGTCCGTGGGCGTGTTCCGCCAACCGACCGACCGCGACGGCGGCGGCATCCTCGAGCCCGCCGAGTACTACGGGCTGATGGTGGTGCCGCTGGTGCTGGGCGCTCGCCGGTTCGGCCGGCCCGACCTCCTCGAGGAGGCCGTCGCGATCTGCCGGCACGTCGCGCGCTCCGCCTGGTCCGACGACGCGGGCTGCACGCGGTTCCACCGCTACTGGTACGTGCGGGGCGACGCGCACCTGCTCTCGACCACGCCGATGCTGATCGCGGGGATGGGGCTGAGCCTGTACGGGATCGAGGAGGTGCTGGCCGAGGCCGACGTGCCCGAGCTGGGCGCGTTCCGCGACGCGTGCCTGCGGACCTACGCGCACTACCAGTCGCCCGCGGGCCCGTTCGTGTCCGCCACGGGCTGGCACCACGAGGCCGACGTCGCGCCGAGCACGGCGTGGCACGCGCACGACCTGCTGTTCCTGGCCCGGCACGCGCTGGCCCGGGGCGACGTCGACGCGTCGTTCTGGGACGAGGTCTTCGCCGAGCCCGAACGGCAGGCGGTGATCCTGTCGGACCGGGCGTTCTGGGCCGAGGACGGCGTGCACTGGTGCATCCTCAGCCCGTACACGGCCGGGGACCTCAGCATCTTCGGCCGCAAGGACCGCGACACGTTCGCCCGGTCGTACTTCTCCTGGACGGACAAGGAACCGCTGCCGGCCGAGCTGGAGTACCCCGGGGCGCCGGCGTTCTTCGTGGCGGACGACGGCATCTTCCGGATCGACGACGCCGACCGCCCCGCGGACGTGACCGTCGTCGGCCCCGTCCCATACCGAGGTCGGCTCGACTAGGGGCTGGCGACCCGCCACCTCTCACATGTAGCATGTATGACAAGTGGTCCTCGTGGTCGAGGACGACGCACCCACCCAGGGAGACAACGATGTCAGCAAGGTTTCGGCGCGGCGCGATCGGCGCCTCCGCGCTCGGGCTCGTCCCCGTCCTGGCCCTCACGGCCTGCAGCTCCGGCGACGGCGGTGGGTCGGGCGGCGGCGACCAGGTCCGCATGCTCGTGAACATCACGGACAACCTCACGCAGGCCAAGTGGGACGAGCTCGTCGCCCCCTTCGAGGAGGAGACGGGCATCGACGTCAAGATCGAGGGGCCGAGCGGCCAGTCGGTCGCCGAGACGTTCCCCACGCAGCTCGCGGCGGGCACGGCCCCCGACGTCATCCAGTCGATCTTCCCCACCGAGGACACGGCCCCCGAGATCCTCGACCTCTCGGACCAGGACTGGGCGCAGGACACCCCGATGGCCGACCTGTACTCCACGGACGGCACGATCAACGTGGTCGGCGTGGGCATGCAGGCCCAGTCGCTCCTGTACTACAACAAGGACCTCTTCGCGAAGGCCGGCATCACCGAGCCGCCCGCCACCTGGGAGGAGATGGACGCCGCCCTCAAGGCCCTCCAGGACGAGGGCGTGAAGAAGCCGATCGGGTTCGCCTCCGAGTGGGCCACCGGCGTCCAGGTGCAGGAGATCTGGCACCCGCAGCAGAACCTCACCACCCCCGGGTGGCAGCAGGCCGTGGCGGGCGGGTCCTCGACCCTCGGCGACCAGTTCCAGCCGATGTTCGAGCACGTGGCCGACTGGATCGACGCCGGCTACACCACGCCCGACGACGTCGCCACGGACAGCGGCACCCAGGAGGCGAACTTCATCGCCGGCGACGTCGGCATCTACCCGATGGGGTCGTGGTTCACCACGACGCTCGCCGCGTCGCCGCCCGACTTCGAGGTCGGCGTCTTCGCGCCGCCGGTCGACGACGCCGCCGACCAGCCCGGGCCGATGGGCGCCACGATGGCGTTCCCGTACATGGTGTGGAACGGGACGCAGGCCAAGGACGCGGCCACGCAGCTCGTGGAGTACCTCGTGACGGACGAGGACGCGATCGCCGCGCAGGCCCAGATGGACAACTTCAACCGCGAGGGCCTGGACACCGGCGACAACCCGTACGCGGGTCAGGTCCAGGAGCTGCTCGACGCCGCGCCGTCGCTCGTCGTGCCCGGCAACCAGACCGTGGGCGACTTCGCGCTGCCGGTGGCCGGGTTCAACGAGAAGTTCACCGAGGTCGCGCAGGGGCTGTGGCAGGGCACGTCGCCGGCGGACGCCGCCGCCCAGCTCACGTCCTGGTACGACGCGGAGGCAGCGGGCTGACATGGCTCGAGCGAGGACGGCACGCGTGCTGGGAAGGCGAGGCGCGCTGGGCCGGGGCCTGATGACGGTCCCGGCGGCGCTGATCTACATCGGGCTCATGGTGGTGCCGGTCGGGTACGCGGTCTACTACTCGTTCACCGAGTACAACGGCATCCCGAGCCAGTCGCCCGAGTGGGTGGGGCTGGAGAACTACACGCGGATCTTCGCCGACCCGACGGGCGACATGCACTCGTCCCTGTGGGTCACGGGGGTCATCGCGGTGGTGGGGGCGTTCGCCGTCAACGCGATCGCTCTGGGTCTGGCGCTGCTGCTGCGGCGGACCACGCCGTTCACCGCGTTCGCGCGGGTCGTGATGTTCTACCCGCACGTGCTGTCCGCGCTCATCGTGGGCTTCCTGTGGCAGGCGATCCTCGGCCCGCAGGGGGCGGTGAACAACCTGCTCACCGGCTCCGGCCGGTCGGCCCTGCCGTTCCTGTCCGACCCGGGCTGGGCGCTCGCGACGATGATCGCCGTCATCGTGTGGGCCCAGCTCGGCGTCCAGCTCGTGCTGTACCTGGCCGGGCTGCAGGCCGTGCCGGCGGACCTCCAGGAGGCGGCGACGCTCGACGGCGCCGGCAAGGTGCAGGTCTTCCAGCACGTCACGTGGCCGGCGCTCGCGCCCACCGTGACGGTGACGATCGTGACGTCGGTGCTGTCGCTGCTGAAGACCTACGAGGTGGTGCTGGGCCTCACGAACGGCGGGCCCGGCGACGCCACGCAGACCTGGGCCTACGAGATCCTCGCCGTCTCCTTCGCCAACAACAAGGTGGGGCTGGCGTGCGCGCAGGCGATGCTGCTCATCGTCGTCGCCGGGATCCTGTCGTTCACGATCATCGCGCTGCGCAGGCGCGCCGAAGAAGGAGCGGAGGCGCTGTCATGAGCGTGTCGGGCAGCCGGACGGCGAGGTCGCGCGCGACCGTGCGCACCGTGGCGATCGCGGTGCTGTCGGTGGCCATGCTCGTGCCGCTGTACATCGTCGTCGTCAACGCGTTCAAGCCGCAGCAGGAGATCCTGCTGTCCCCGCTCGGGCTGGACCTGGGCACCGCCACGACGCAGTTCCTCCAGGACGCGTGGACCAACCCGAACTTCCCGGTCGTCTCGGGCTACGCCGTGACGCTGTTCCTCGTCGTCGCGTGCAACGTCGTGGCGATCGGGGTCTCCGTCCCCACCGCGTACGTGATCGCCCGCACCCCGACCGTGCTGTTCCGGGTGCTGCTGATGTTCTTCGTCGCGGGCATGTTCATCCCGGCGCAGATCATCCTGGTGCCCGCGATCTTCGTGCTCAAGGCCCTGCACCTCATGGGGACGCTGCCGGGGCTGGTGCTCTTCATGTCGTCGACGATGATCCCGTTCACCCTGTTCATCTTCACCGGGTACATCCGCATGCTGCCGCGCTCGCTGGACGAGGCGGCGGCGATCGACGGCGCGAGCCAGCAGCGCGTGCTGTGGCGGATCGTGTTCCCGCTCATGAAGCCGATCGTCGCGACGGCGTTCATCCTCAACGCGCTCAGCGCGTGGAACGACTTCGTCAGCCCGCAGCTCATCCTCGGGCCCGGGTCGTCGTTCCGGACCATCACCACCGGCGTGTACGCGGCCGTGTCCTCGTACACCACCAACTACGAGATCGTGTTCCCCACCCTGCTGCTGGCGGTGGTGCCGATCCTGCTCATCTTCGTCCTCATGCAGCGGCACGTCATGAGCGGCCTGTCCGCCGGCGCGGTCAAGGGCTGACCCGCGCACCCCACCCGTCCCACACTCGTCCAGGAGGACCGCATGACCCTCGACTTCACCGACCCGGCGCAGGTCGCCCGCGCGATCCAGTACACGAACGTCAACCCCGACCTCACCCGCGACGGCGTGACGAAGCACCTCGAGACGTGCGCGGCCTACGGCTTCGACGCCGCGATGATCGCGCCCTACTGGGTGCCGCTGGCGAAGGACGTGCTCGCGGGCACCGGGGTCAAGGTCGCGTCCACGCTGAACTTCCCCATGGCCAACGACACGCCCGAGATGCGGCTGGCGGCGCTGCGGGTGCTGGTCGCCACCGGCGTGGACGAGTTCGACTTCCCGCCGCACCCGGGCCTGCTGCTCGGCGGCGACGAGGACCTCTACGCCCGCGACGTCGAGGACGTCGTCCGGCTCGCGCACGCGGAGGGCGTGGCCGTGAAGGTCATGCTCGAGTTCGGCTTCCTGCCCACGGACGACCTCAAGGTCCGCGCCACGCGGATCGCGTACGAGGCCGGCGTCGACTGGGTGAAGCAGTCGTCGGGCTGGGGCAAGGGTGGCCTGGAGGCCACCGAGCACGACGTGCGCCTGCTCGCCGCGACCATCGAGCCGCCGTGCAGGGTCAAGGTCTCCGGCAAGGTCAACTCGCTCGAGAAGATGCGGCGCCTGTTCGAGGCGGGGGCCGAGCTGGTCGGCACCAGCTCCGGCCCGGCCATCGTCGACGGGCTCGTCGGCGACCCGGACGCCTACTGACGCACGGCACGCACCGACGACACGGCACGGCACGACACGGAGGAGAGCGATGAGGCTCACGGTGGTGGGGAGCTACGCCAAGGCTCTCGTGATGACGGTCGACCGGCTGCCCGAGGCGGGGGAGACGCTGCTCGGGCGCGAGTACCGGGAGACGTACGGGGGCAAGGGCTCCGACATGGCCGTCCAGGCCGCGCGGCTCGGTGCCGAGGTGACGTACGTCGGGGCGGTGGGCGACGACGCGCGCGGCGCGGAGTTCCGCGCCCTGCTCGCGGCCGAGGGCATCGACGGCAGCCGGGTGACGGTCGACCCTGCGGCGCCCACCGGCGTGGGGTTCATCGTCAAGGACACCGCGGGACGCAACCTCATCGTCGTCGACAAGGGCGCCAACGACCGGCTCCTGCCGGCGCTCCTGGACGCGTCGGCCGACGCGCTGCGCGGCGCGGACGTCGTCCTCGCCCAGCTCGAGGTCCCGCTCGGCTCGGCGCTGCACGCGCTGGGCGTCGCGCGGTCCGCGGGCGTCACGACCGTGCTCAACCCGGCGCCCGCCGTCGACCTGCGCGGCGCCGACCTCTCGGCGGTGGACGTGCTGACCCCCAACGAGCACGAGGCCCGGGTCGCGCTGGGTCTGCCGCCCGGCGACCCGACGCCCGTCGAGGAGCTCGCCCGGCGGCTGCTCGCCCTCGGGCCGCGGGCCGTCGTCGTCACCCGCGGCGAGGACGGCGCGCTCGTGGTCGACGCCGCGGGCCCGACGGCGGTGGCGACCGCGGCGGTCGACGTCGTCGACTCCAACGGCGCGGGCGACAGCTTCAACGCGGCGCTCGCCGTCGCGCTGGGGGAGGGGCGCGACCTGCGCACGGGCGCCGCCTTCGCGAGCGTCGTGGCAGCGCTGTGCTGCGAGCACTGGGAGACGGTGCCGTCCTACCGGACGCGCGCCGAGGTCGAGGAGTTCCTCGACCGCACCGACGACCGTGCGAACAGGGCCGCGGAGCCGGCCGGGACGAAGGAGAGCGCATGAGAAGCGGACGGATCCTGCACCCCGGGCTCGCCGGGGCGCTGGCCACCCTGGGGCACACCGACGTCGTGCTGGTCACCGACGCCGGGTTCCCCATCCCGCGGGACGCGTACCGCGTCGACCTCGCGCTCACGCGCGGGCACCTCGACGTGCGGACGATCCTGCGGGTGCTGCTGGAGGAGGTCTTCGTCGAGGAGGTGCACCTCGCCACCGAGGTGAAGACGCACCACCCGCGGCTGTACGGCGACGTGCAGGACCTCTTCACCGGTTCGGGCGCCACGTTCCACGGCACGACGCACGAGCACCTCATCGAGCACTGGGCGCCGCGCGCCAAGGTCATCGTGCGCTCGGGCTCGTTCGAGCCGTGGGCCAACTTCGCGCTCGTCGCGTCGACCGCGCCGTTCGAGTGGTTCGCCGACGACGACGTGACGATCCTGCCCGAGTACGTCGAGCGGCGGCGGCTGATCACCGAGGGCGTGCGACCCGAGCTCGCGTAGCACGCCCCCGGCGACCGGCCGGGTGACCGTCAGGCGTC
This sequence comes from Isoptericola sp. F-RaC21, assembly GCF_038593535.1. Taxonomy (NCBI): domain Bacteria; kingdom Bacillati; phylum Actinomycetota; class Actinomycetes; order Micrococcales; family Promicromonosporaceae; genus Isoptericola; species Isoptericola sp. F-RaC21. The sequence continues at coordinate 205,466 of NZ_JBCFYX010000001.1, forward strand.
GCCGAGCGCCGCCAGCCAGTCGGCCCAGTAGGCCTTCCAGGTCTCGGCCTCGGCCGCGGACCCCAGCCGTTCGTGGGTGACCGTCAGCCGCAGCCGCGAGCCGGCCGGGTCCATGGAGAACATCGCGACGCCGTGCCCGCCGCCGTCGTCGGCCACCCCGAACCGCGGCCGCTGCACGCCCGGCCGCGACCGGGGCGTGAGGGTGAGGCCGGGCACGAGGTCGGCGCGGTCGGCGTCGTCGTCGAGCAGCGCCCGCAGCGCGGCGGGGTCGACGTCGAGCAGCCGCGAACGGCTGACCGAGAACGTGCCGTCCGGCCGCTGGCCCGGCACCCGCAGACCGGTGATGCGCTCGTAGCCGACCGTGACGGACTGGGCCCACCAGCCGGAGACCCCGTGCTCGTCGACGACCCAGGCGGCGATGGCGGTGTGCCCGGCGTCGCGGCCCGGCCCGGCGTCGACGAGCGCGACCCACTCGTCCCACCCGCGGCCGGTGTTCTCGCGGATCGCGTCGTCGGAGACGTCGGGCTCCGAGACCCAGGCGCGGGCGGGGGTGGTGCCGGGAGGTCCGGCCTGGGTGAGGAGGGTGCGGCGCGCGGCGCCGTACTTCTCGCCGGTGGTGGCCATGCGCGCGCGGACGCGCTTCTTGAACGACTCCTGCGTGGTCATGAGGACTCCTGCGTGCTCGCTCGGTGCGCCGCCCGCGGCTCGCGCCCGCCGGCCGGGCACCTTCGAACACGGTGTCCTGGCCACGTCGAGCACTCGAGGTCCCCTCTGCCCCCACCGCTCGCGCGGTCCCGGCGGCGCGAGCGCCGGTCCGGGGGTCGGGCGGGACGCGCCGCCCTGCCTGCCACGATAGAGGCTGCCCCTGACCGGCGCGCGTCGGCGGCCCGTGCGACTCTCGTCGCATGTCCACCTCTCCCGGGCGCGCCCCGGTGACCCCGCTCGTCGACCTGCACGGCCGGTCGGCGTGGAGCGTGCTCCCGCCGCTCATCCTCGGCTTCTTCATGATCATGGTCGACACGACGATCGTGAACATCGCCATCCCGACCCTGACCGAGCAGTTCTCCGCGTCCCTCATCGAGGTCGGCTGGGTCAACAGCGCCTACCTGCTGTCGTACGCGGTGCTGATGCTCCTCGCCGGCCGGCTCGGGGACCGTTACGGGCAGAAGGCGGTGTTCATCACCGGCCTGATCGTGTTCACGACCTTCTCGTTCCTGTGCGGGTTCTCCGGCAACATCGGCTCGGAGCCGGAGATCGGCTGGCTCATCGGCTTCCGGGTGCTCCAGGGCATCGGCGCGGCGCTGATGACCCCGCAGACGATGTCGATGATCACGCGCGTCTTCCCGCCCACCCAGCGCGGCGCCGCGATGGGGCTCTGGGGCGCGACGGCGGGCGTCGCGACGCTCGTCGGCCCGCTGCTCGGCGGCGTCTTCGTCGAGACGATCGGCTGGGAGTGGATCTTCTACGTCAACATCCCGGTGGGCGTCGCGGCCCTGTGGTTCGCGGTCGCGCGGCTGCCGCACCTGCCGTCGCACGGCACGACGATGGACCCGCTGGGCGTGGTCCTGTCCGTGGTGGGCCTCGCGGCCCTGGTGTTCGGCCTGCAGGAGGGCGAGAACTTCGACTGGGGGCACATCTGGGGGCCGTTCTCGGTGTGGACCGTCGTGGGCCTCGGGGTCCTCGTGCTGGCGGTGTTCGTCTGGTGGCAGCACCGGCAGGGCCCGCGGGCGCTGCTGCCGCTGCGGCTGTTCCGCTCGCGCAACTTCTCGCTCGCGAACGTGGACGGCATGGTCGTCACGTTCGCGATGATCGGCATCTTCTTCCCGCTGACGATCTTCCTGCAGTCGATCCTCGGCCTGACGCCGATCAACGCGGCGCTCGTGATGATGCCGGGGTCGCTCGTGTCCGGCGTCGTCGCGCCGTTCGCGGGCCGGCTGTCCGACCGGGTGCCCGCCAAGTGGGTGGTCGCGGCCGGGTTCGCCGCCATCGCCGGCGCGGTGCTGTGGCTCGCCGCGGTGATCGACCGCGACCTGTCCCCGTACGCGCTGCTGTGGCCCATGGCGCTGTTCGGCGTCGGCACCGGGCTCACGTTCTCCCCGCTGTCCAACCTGGCCACGTCGGGGCTCGACGCCCGCACGGCCGGCGCGGGCGCGGGGGCGTTCAACACCAACCGTCAGGTGGGCGGCGTCATCGGGTCCGCCGTCGTGGTCGCGACCCTCTCGGCGCGCCTCGGCGTCACCGTCCCGGCGGCCGCGCAGGACGTCGCCGCGCAGCTGCCCGAGCAGTACCGGCAGGCGTTCGTCGACGGCATCACGCAGGCGAGCGGCGGCCTGGGCACGACGGCGGTCGGGTCGGTGCAGCTGCCCGACTCGGTGCCGGCGTCGGTCGCCGAGCAGGTCGGGGCCGCGGCCCAGCAGGCGTTCTTCACCGGCTTCGCCGAGGCGGCGGCGCAGACGCTGCTGCTCGTGGGCGTGGTGCTCGTCGTCGGGGTGCTCTGCGCGGCGGCGATGTCGCCCGTGCAGCACCGCGAGCAGGAGGGTGCCTGATCGCTGGTTGAGCCTGTCGAAACCTGGCTCGCCGGGTGTCGACAGGCTCAACCAGCGGAGGTGTCAGGCCTTGATGTCGCCCGCGAAGTCGACGTCCTTGGTCTCCTTCTGCAGCCACAGCGCGACGAAGGTGACGATGCCCATCACCGACAGGTAGACGCCGACCAGGACGGGGGAGCCCGCCTTCTCCCACAGCCACACCGCGACGAACGGCGCGACGGCGGCGCCGAGGATCGACGCGAGGTTGTACGCCACGGAGGCGCCCGTGTAGCGCACGTTCGCGGGGAACAGCTCGGGCAGCAGCGCCGCCATCGGGCCGAAGGTCAGGCCCATCAGCATGAAGCCCAGGATGAGGAGCGACTGCACGCCCACGGTGCCCCCGGCGAACAGCGGCACGAAGAGCAGGCCGAACACGACGATCGCGCCCGTCACGACGAGCAGGAAGGGCCGCCGGCCGAACCGCTCGGTGAGCGGGCCGGACGCGAGGGTGAAGAGGCCGAAGAACACGCAGCCCACGATGAGCATCCAGAGGAAGTCGATCTTCTCGTAGCCCAGGCCGGCGGGGGCGGCGTCGGTCGGCGCGATGCCGTAGTTCAGCGTGAACGTGGTCATCAGGTAGAAGAGCCCGTAGGTCGCGAGCATGATGAACGTGCCCGAGACGATCTTGCGCCACGAGGTGCGGAAGACCTCGGCCACCGGCACCTTCGCCACGGCCTTGGCCTCGACCACCTTGGTGAAGGCGGGCGTCTCGATCAGCTTGAGGCGCACCCACAGGCCGACGATGACGAGGATCGAGCTCGCGAGGAACGGCACCCGCCAGCCCCACGACGTGAACTGCGCGTCGCTCAGCGTCTGGGACAGCCCGATGAACACGAGGTTGGCCAGGATGAAGCCGATCGGCGCGCCCAGCTGCGGGAACGTGCCCCAGATCGCGCGCTTGCCCGCGGGCGCGTTCTCGGTGGCGAGCAGCGCGGCGCCGCCCCACTCGCCGCCCAGGCCGAGGCCCTGGCAGAACCGGCACAGCACCAGGACGAGCGGCGCGAGGACGGCCCAGCCCGGGTTCGTGGCGGCGGGGATGAGGCCGATGACCACCGTCGCGATCCCCATCGTGAGGAGCGACGCGACGAGCGTCGTCTTGCGCCCCACGCGGTCGCCGAAGTGGCCGAAGAGCACCGAGCCGAGCGGGCGGGCGACGAACGCGACGCCGAACGCGGCGAACGACGCGAGCAGCGCCGTCGTCCCGTCCTGGTTCGGGAAGAACAGCGCCGGGAACACGAGCGAGGCCGCGGTCGCGTAGGCGTAGAAGTCGTAGAACTCGATGGAGGTGCCGATGAGCGACGCGACGATGACGCGGCCGCGCGAGTTGACGGCCGGCGTCGGCGTGCTGGGGGCGCCCGACGTGACGGAGGTGGTCATGGTCACCGACGGTACGACCGACGTCCCGCATCATGAACAGTTGTCTCAGGATACGGATCCGGCCCCGCTGCGTGCCGGTGCCCGCGGCGTGAAGGTGTGGTGAACGTGAATAAGGCCGCGGGGGCGGGTGTTGGCACCACCGTGCCGGGCGAGGCAGGATCGACGGCGCGCTGGGACGACGACCTCCGGTCGGCACCGACGGCACGCGAGATGGACGGCATCGGGCATCCCAGGACCACTGCATCCGTAACGACGGGACGAACACGACGACATGAACGATCTGCTGCACGTCAACGGCGGGACGCCTCTCGAGGGCACGATCACGGTGCGGGGGGCGAAGAACTTCGTCTCGAAGGCGATGGTGGCGTCGCTGTTGGGGGAGTCGGCGAGCGTGCTGCGGAACGTGCCGCAGATCCGTGACGTGGGGGTGGTCACGGGGTTGTTGGAGCTGCACGGGGTGACGGTGAAGTCGGACCCGGATGCGGGGATCCTGGACCTGGATCCGTCGAACGTGGAGTCGGCGCACGTGGCGGACATCGATGCGCACGCGGGCTCGAGCCGGATCCCGATCTTGTTCTGCGGGCCGCTCCTGCACCGGTTGGGGGAGGCGTTCATCCCGGACCTGGGCGGCTGCCGCATCGGTGACCGGCCGATCAACTACCACCTGGACATCCTGCGCCAGTTCGGTGCGGTGGTGGACAAGATGCCGAACGGGATCCAGCTGCGTGCGCCGCGCCGGCTGCAGGGCACGAAGATCTCGCTGCCGTACCCGTCGGTGGGTGCCACGGAGCAGCTGCTGTTGACGGCGGTGCGTGCGGAGGGCATCACGGAGCTGACGGGTGCGGCGATCGAGCCGGAGATCATGGATCTGATCGCGGTGCTGCAGAAGATGGGCGCGATCATCTCGGTGGATACCGACCGGGTGATCCGGATCGAGGGTGTGGATCGCCTGGAGGGCTACTCGCACACGGCGTTGGGTGATCGGATCGAGACGGCGTCGTGGGCGTCGGCCGCGTTGGCCACGGGCGGGGACGTGACGATCAAGGGTGCGACGCAGCCGGAGATGATGACGTTCTTGAACACGTTCCGGAAGGTGGGCGGCCGGTTCGACGTCGCCGAGGACGGGATCCGGTTCTGGCATCCGGGTGGGGATCTGGACTCGATCGTGCTGGAGACGGACGTGCATCCGGGGTTCATGACGGACTGGCAGCAGCCGCTGGTCGTGGCGTTGACGCAGGCGAAGGGTCTGTCGATCGTGCACGAGACGGTGTATGAGAACCGGTTCGGGTTCACCGAGGCGTTGCGGAAGATGGGTGCGACGATCCAGGTGTACAAGGAGTGCTTGGGGGGTCGGGACTGCCGGTTCGGGCAGCGCAACTTCCATCACTCGGCGGTGGTCTCGGGTCCGACGCCGTTGTCTGCGGCGGACATCGTGGTGCCGGACCTGCGGGGCGGGTTCTCGCACCTGATCGCGGCGCTGGCGGCGCAGGGGACGTCCACGGTGCGGGGGATCAGCCTGATCGATCGTGGATACGAGTCGTTCCAGGACAAGCTCGTCGCGCTCGGCGCGGACGTCACCCGCGGCTGAGGAGCATCGGCTCCCGGGACCGGGAGGTAGGCTCTGGCCCCGTGCCGATCGCCCGTCCTGACTCCCGTGGTTACCGCGTCGTCGCGCGCATCGTGCGGCCCCTGCTGTTCTCGATGGTCCGCTACGACTGGGACGGCGGCGAGGAGAACCTGCCCCGCGACGGCGGGTTCATCGCGGCGGCCAACCACGTCACCGAGTTCGACGCCCTGACGCTGGCGCACTACCTCTTCGACAAGGGCTTCGAGCCGCGGATCCTCGCGAAGCGCGGCCTGTTCACCGCCCCGGTCGTCGGCTCGGTGCTGCGCGCCACCCGGATGATCCCGGTGGACCGCGGCACCGCCGCGGCGGCCCGGTCGCTCGAGGACGCGGGCAGCCAGCTCGGCAGCGGCGCCTGCGTGGCGATCCTGCCGGAGGGCACCCTCACGCGGGACCCCGACCTGTGGCCGATGGAGGGCAAGACCGGCCTGGCGCGCATGGCGCTGGCCAGCCGGCTGCCGGTGGTGCCCGTGGCGCAGTGGGGCGCGCACAAGATCCTGCACCGGTACGGGCGCCTGCTGCGCCCGTTCCCGCGCAAGCGGGTGACGATCGTCGCGGGGCCGCCGGTGGACCTCTCCGACCTGTACGAGCGGCCGATCGACACGCAGACCCTGCGCGAGGCCACGAACCGGGTCATGGACGCGCTCACCGCGCACCTCGCGGAGATCCGGGGCGAGGCGGCCCCGCCCGTCCGCTTCGACCTGCGCAAGCATCCCGAGTACGAACGCAAGCAGACCGTCTACCCGCCCGTGGAGCGCCCATGACGAACCCGACCACCGCACCGTCGCCCGCGAAGCCGGGGGCACCGACCCGTGTCGCCGTCCTGGGCTCGGGGTCCTGGGGGACGACCTTCGCGATGGTCCTCGCCGACGCGGGCTGCGACGTCCGGCTGTGGGGCCGCGACCCCGCCGTCGCCGACGAGGTCACGACGCAACGCACCAACCGCAAGTACCTGCCCGACGTCGAGCTGCCCGCGATGACCGGCACCACGGACGCGGCCGCGGCGCTGGCCGGCGCGCAGATCGTCGTCGTGGCCGTGCCGTCCCAGGTGTCGCGCGCCACGCTGACCGGCCTCCGCGACCTGGTCGAGCCCGACGCCGTGATCGTCTCCCTGATGAAGGGCGTGGAGCTCGGCACCGACGAGCGCATGACCCAGGTCATCGTCGAGGCGCTGGACGTGCCGCTGTCGCGCGTGGCCGTGGTCTCGGGCCCGAACCTCGCGGCCGAGATCGCCCGCCGGCAGCCCACCGCCACCGTGGTCGCCTGCTCCGACGAGTCCGCCGCGCGGTTCGTCGCCGACGCCTGCTCGAACGCCTACTTCCGCCCGTACACCAACGACGACGTGGTCGGCGTGGAGCTGTGCGGCGCGGTGAAGAACGTCATCGCGCTGGCCGTCGGCATGGCCCAGGGACGCGGCTTCGGGTCGAACACGGTCGCGACCGTCATCACGCGCGGCCTCGTCGAGATCACCCGGCTCGGCCTCGAGCTCGGCGCGGACGCGGCGACCTTCGCCGGGCTCGCGGGCATGGGCGACCTGGTGGCGACCTGCACCTCGCCGCTGTCGCGCAACAACACCCTCGGCCGCCACATCGGCGAGGGGATGACGCTGGAGGAGGCGGTCGTCGCCACCGGCACGACGGCGGAGGGCGCCAAGTCCTGCCGCTCGGTGCTCGACCTCGCCGCCAAGCACGGCGTCGACATGCCGATCACCGCGGGTGTCGTCGCGGTGCTCTACGAGGGCCTCCCGGTGGAGGAGATGGCCCGCGGCCTGCTCTCGCGGCCGCAGAAGTCGGAGGGCGTCGACGGCTGACGGCCGGCTCCCGGCGGCGCGCGACGATCAGTCGTCGGCCGGGTCCTGCACGTCGACGACGACGCGTGCCGGGTCGTCCAGCGCGAACACGCGGAACGGCAGGCCCGGCTCGTCGACGCCCACGAACGCCGTCGTGTACCCCTCGAACCAGAACCGGTAGACGACCTCCTCGACCGACTCGGTCCCGTCCGGCTCGATCGGGTCGCCGGCGTACTCGGTGATGTCCGGCTCCGCGCCGGGCGTCGCCATCCCGGACAGGCGCACCTGCAGGACGCCGTCGCCGTCGACGCGCACCGGGTCGCCGCTGCCGTCGTCGGCGGCCGCGTCCACGTACTCCACGCGCCAGCCGGGGGCGCCCTCCCCCTCGAGGTCGAAGACCACGCGGTCGAAGCCGCTGTGCCGCCCGACCCGGACGTCCGTGACCACGAGCGCGGCGTCGGCGCTCGGGTCGGCGGTGTCCGGGGTGGGGTCGCCCAGGAACGGCTCGTCGGTCGCAGGCTCGTCGCCGGTGGTGTCGTCGAGTGGCACGTCGCTCGGGGACGCGGCCGGGGACGTTTCCGGCGAGGCAGACCCCTCGTCGGCCGGTGAGGGGGCGGGGGACGGGGTCTGCCCGGACCCGGGGCCGTCGATCTCGGGGCCGTTGTCGGCGCACCCCGCGAGCGCGAGGGCGAGCAGCCCTGCCGCGGCCGCCCCGGCGACGCGGCGACCGGCGGTGGTCCTGGTGCTGGTCACGGCGCCCTCCCGGTGCTCGGCCGCGGTGCGGCGGTGGCACGACGGTACGCACGCGCGCCCGAGCCTGCACCGCGTGGCGCCGGTCAGCCGGCGGCGGGGTGGGCCGCGGAGCGCAGCGCCTGGTCCAGCGCCTGATCGAGGTCGGCCCAGAGGTCCTCGACGTCCTCCACGCCCACGGACAGCCGCAGCAGGTCCTCGGGCACGGTGGGCGACTCGGTCGCGAACCTCCGGCGCCGCTCCAGCGTGGACTCGACCCCGCCGAGGGACGTGGCGGGCACCCAGAGGCGCACGGCGGCCACGACGGCGTCGGCCGCGGCGGCGCCGCCGTGCGGCCGGACGCCGAGGATCGCGCCGAAGCCGTTCATCAGGCCCGCCGCGCGCTCGTGCCCCGGGTCGGTGGGCAGCGACGGGTGCCGTACCTCGGCCACGGCGGGGTGCGCGGCGAGCCGGCGGGCGAGCTCCGCGGCCGAGGCGTTCGCGCGCTCCACGCGCAGGTGCAGCGTGCGCAGGCCGCGCAGGGCCAGCCACACCTCCAGGGGGCCGGGGATGGCGCCGTGCAGCGTGCGGTAGGCGCGCAGACCCGCGGCGAGGTCGTCGTCGCGCGTGACGGCGGCGCCGAGCACGACGTCGGAGTGGCCGGCCAGGTACTTGGTCACGGAGTGCACGACGACGTCGGCGCCCAGGTCCAGCGGTTGCTGGCCCAGCGGCGTCGCGAACGTGTTGTCGACGACGGACCGCACCCCGCGCTCGCGCGCCGCCGCGAGGATCGCGGGCAGGTCCGCCACCTCGAGCATGGGGTTCGTGGGCGACTCCGCCAGCAGCACGTCGGCGCCGTCGAGGGCCGCGACGACCTGGGCGGTGTCCGCGATGTCCACGCGGCGCACGTCGACGCGATGCTTCGCGGCCAGGTCGTCGAGGTAGCCCAGCGACACCTGGTAGGCGTGCCGCGGCACGACGACGGCGCCGCCGTCCGGCACGTCGCCGATCGCGGCGATCACGGCCGCCATGCCGGAGCCGAAGACGACGCCGTGCGCCGCGCCCTCGAGCGCCGCCAGCGCCTCCTCGAACGGGTGCCAGGTCTCCGTGTCCATGCGGGTGTAGAGCAGCTCGCCCGGGGCGGTCACCCCCTGGTTGACGTACGTGGAGCTGAGCACGACCGGCGGGTTCACCGGCCCGCCCTGGACGCGGGGCGGGCGGCCCGCCGTGACGGCGAGGGTGGCGGGGGAGAGCTGGTCGTGCGTCATGGGCGCAGGTTACGACGTGCGATCCCGCAGGCGCGCGGCCGGCTCGACCCGCAGACACCACGATCGGCGCCGGCGCCCCGGGAATGAACCTCCGGCCCGATCGCTTGTGCGACGTGTGACCCAGGCGACGAACTCTCCCCAGGCCGGCCCCGCGCTCGGCTCTCTCGACCTCGCCGGAGCGCCGCTGGTGCTCGGCGGCAACGTGTTCGGCTGGACGGCCGACGACCCGGCGTCGTTCGCCGTCCTCGACGCGTTCGCCGACGCGGGCGGCCGGCTCGTCGACACCGCCGACGTCTACTCGGCCTGGGTGCCCGGCAACTCCGGAGGCGAGAGCGAGCACACCATCGGCCGCTGGCTGGCCCGCACGGGCCGCCGGGACGACGTGCTGATCGCCACCAAGGTCTCGCAGCACCCGGACTTCCGCGGGCTCGCGGCGGGGACCGTGCGCGCCGCGGCGGAGGCGTCGCTCGAGCGGCTCGGCACCGACCGCATCGACCTGTACTACGCGCACTACGACGACGGCGCGACGCCGGTGGAGGAGGTCGCCGCCGCGTTCTCGGCGCTCGTCGACGACGGGCTGGTGCGCGAGATCGGCATCTCGAACTCGACGCCGGAGCGCATCGACGCCTGGTTCGCCGCCGCCGAGCGCGACGGCCTGCACCGGCCCGTGGCCCTGCAGCCGCACTACAACCTCGTGGAGCGCGGCTTCGAGCAGGACCTGCGGCCGGCCGCCGAGCGGCACGGTCTCGGCGTGCTGCCCTACTACGCGCTCGCCTCCGGGTTCCTCGCCGGCACCTACCGCGACGGCGAGTCGCCCGACAGCCCGCGGGCGGGCAAGGCCGCCACCTACCTCGACGACCGCGGCCGCCGCGTGCTCGCGGCGCTCGACGACGTCGCCGCCGCGCACGACGTGCCGGTCGCGTCCGTGTCGCTGGCCTGGCTGCGCGCCCAGCCCACCGTCGTCGCGCCCATCGCCAGCGCGCGGCACGTGGGCCAGCTCGACGCGCTGCTGCGCTCGATGACGCTGGAGCTCACCGCGGACGAGGTGGCCCGCCTGGACGGCGCCTCCGCCTGAGGCTCGGGCGGCGCCCGGCGCCGCCGCGCGCGGGGAGAATGGACCCATGCCCGAGCAGACCGACCCGTCGTCGCGCGCCCGCCCGCACGCCCTGGCCGACCCGCTGTTCGCCTCGCTGGGTCGGCGGTTCCGCTGGACGAACGACGGCCTCGCGGCGTTGCTCGCGCTGCTCCCCGCCGTCGGCGCCGTCCTGCTGCTGCACTACGGGGCCCGCGAGTGGAACCTCGTACGGTGGGAGTGCGCCGCCGCGAGCTGCGCCTCCGACGACTTCGCGGCCGGGACCCCGCTGCTGGGCGGCGGCATGCTGCTGGTCGCCGCCCTGATGAGCCGCCGCGCCACCCGGCGCGCGTCCTTCGGGCTGGCGCTCGTGGCCGGTGCCGGCGCCCTGCTGTGGGGCTGGCACGAGGCCGTCGCGCAGCACCTCGCGACGCCGGAGCAGGTGCACCTGCGGGTGGTCCTGGCCTGGGCGGCCGTGGGCGTCGGGCTCGTCGGCGCGGTGGTGGGGCTCGCACGGGGGCCGATGCCGGCCCGGCCCGAGCCCGCCGCGTCCCCGGAGGCACCGCAGCCGGCCGCGCCCCCGCGGGCGGCGGACGAGCCTCGGAGCAGTCGGGACGACGTCGTCGACCGGCTGGAGCGCCTGGACGCCCTGCACGCCGCCGGGTCCCTCACCGACGCCGAGTACGCGAGCGCCAAGGCGCGGGTGCTGGCGGACGGCTGACGGCTCGTCAGTCGTCGAGGGGACCGAGCACCGCCTGCGCGACGGTGGAGTGCGCGGACTCGTCGTCGCTGGGGTGGAAGATGCCGGCCAGCACGTCGCGGTAGAGCCGGCCGAGCTCGGACCGGTTGAAGTACGTGGACCCGCCGGAGCAGCGGATCGCCTCGTCCACCACCTGCCGCGCCGTCTCCGTGACGCGCACCTTGAGCCCCGCCGTCGAGCGGAAGAAGCCGGCGCCCTTCTCGACCTGGGCGTCGACCTCGCCCGCCACCAGGTCGAGCTGCGGCCACAGGCCGTCCAGCGCGAGCGCGGCGGTGCCGATGCGCCAGCGGATGTCCGGGTCCTGGGAGTACGCCTTGCCCGTCTTCATCGAGCGCCGCTTGTTCACGGTCTCGACGGCGAGCGCCAGCGCGCGGTCGGCGATGCCCAGGTACACGCTCGCCAGCAGGATCTCGAAGCTGGTGAAGATCCCCAGCACGTACGGGTCGATGCTGGGGCCGGGCGCGATGCGGCGCAGCACGCGGTCGGCGGGGGCGTGCGCGCCGTCGAGCACCGTGGTGCACGACTGCGACGCCCGCATGCCGAGCGTGTCCCAGTCGTCCTTGATCTCGACGCCGCCGCCGTCGCGCGTGACGAAGGCGTGCACGATGCGCGGGTCGTCCGGGTCGGTCGTGTCGTCGAGGCCCATGACGCCGAGGCGCGTCCAGCCGGGGGAGTTGGACGTGAAGATCTTGGTGCCGTGGAACGAGTACCCGCCCTCCGCGTCGGGGCGCGCCTCGGTGCGCGAGCCGAGCAGCACCAGGTCGTTGCCGGCCTCGGAGTAGCCGAAGCCGAACACCTCGCCGCGCGCCGTCTCCTCGAGCAGCCAGTCCAGGGAGTGGTCGCCGCGCTCGTGCAGGAACCGGGCGACGCCCACCCACACGTGGTGCATGTTGACGGCCAGCGCGGTCGCGGGCGCCGCGCCCGCGAGCCGGGCCTGCTCGCGCGCCGCCTCCCGCAGGGTCAGGCCGGCGCCGCCCAGGTGCTGCGGCACCATCGCCTGCAGGTACCCCGCGGCCTGGAGGTCGGCGAGGTCGTCCGCGAAGAACGAGTTCTCCCGGTCGTGCGTCGCCGCGCGGCCGCGGATGGTCTCCAGCAGCTCGTCGGTGAGGATCTGGCGGGGCTCGTCGAGGGGCGAGGGGAAGGGCGACGGCGCGGCGTCCGGCGAGGTCACAGGCATGGCCTCACCGTACGCCGCGCCGCCGCCCGGGCGCCCGCGCTCAGCCGGCGGTCGCCGCTGCCGGCTCCTCCGGCTGGGGCAGCAGGCGGCGCAGCACGTCCGCCAGCGTGACGACGCCCAGCGTGCGCCCGTCGCGGCGCACCAGCGCCAGCTGCTCGCCCGCCTCGCGCAGCCGGGCGATCGCCGCGTGCACGGTGGTGGACGCGTCCAGCACGAACGGCGCGCGCGCCACCGGCGCCACCGGGGCGTCGTCGTCGAGCGGCAGCGTGTCGCGGACGTGCACGACGCCGGTCACCTCGCCGTCGTCGCCGCCATCCCGCAGCAGGATGCGCAGGTGGCCGGAGGTCACGGACGCCGCCCGGACGTCGGCGGCGGTCGCGCCCGCCGGGACGGCCGTCGGGCGCGCACCGGGGGCCACGAGCGTGTCGACCGTGAGCGTCTCGAGCTCCAGCGCGCCCGCGATCTGCGCGGAGTACGCCGCGTCGAGGGCGCCGACGTTCGCCGAGTGCTCCACGAGGTGCCGCAGCGTGGTCGGGTCGTGACCCGCCTCGATGTGGTCCACCGGTTCGACGCCGACGGCGCGCAGGCACCAGTTGGCCAGGGCGTTGAGCCACCGCAGCACGGGCCGCGTGAGCCACATGAACGCCCGCATGGGCAGGGCGAGCAGCGTGGCGGAGGCCTCGGGGTGCGCGATGGTCCACGACTTGGGTGCCATCTCGCCCACCACGAGGTGCAGGAACGTGACGAGGACCAGCGCGAGCACGAAGCCCGCGACGTCGGCGGCCCAGTAGGGGGCGCCCCACGCCGCGAACAGCGGCGTGAGCCAGTGGTGCACCGCCGGCTTGGTCACGGCGCCGAGCGCGAGCGTGCAGGCCGTGATGCCCAGCTGCGACCCGGCGAGCAGCAGCGTCAGCTCGGACGAGCTGCGCAGGGCGGCCCGCGCCGACCGGCTGGTGGGCGCGGCGTCCTCCAGCCGGTGGCGGCGCGCCCCGAGCAGGGCGAACTCCACGGCCACGAAGAACGCGCTGAGCGCGATGATGACGACGGTCGCGGCGAGCACGACCCAGGGGCTGCTCATCGGTCGTCCTCCTTCGACGTCGCGAGGGTGCCGGGGGCGCCGGCGGCGGTCCCGGCGGTGCCCTCCGCGGCGCCCTCGAGCAGGCGCACGCGGACCAGGTGGGGCACGTGCCGCTCGACCGAGAGGACGTCGGCCTCGAGCCGCCGGGAGACGGGCTCGTCGTGGACGAGGTCCGCCGGGTCGGGCGGCAGCTCGACGACGACCGTGTCGCCCGCGCGGGGCAGCGCGCCGGTCTGCGCGATGAGCAGCCCGGCGACGGTCTCGTGGTCGCCGCGCGGCAGGTCGTGCCCGATGGCCCGTTCCGCCTCGTCCAGGTGCACGTCGCCGCCCATCACCCAGGCGCCGTCCTCCTCGGCCGTCACGGTGACGGGCTGGGCGGGGTCGTGCTCGTCGGTGATCTCGCCGACGAGCTCCTCGGCGAGGTCCTCGAGCGTGAGCACGCCCGCGAGGCCGCCGTACTCGTCCACGACGACGGCGAGCTGGTTGTGCGCGCGGTTCAGCTCGGTCAGCGCGTCCGGCAGCGACATGACGGTGGGCAGCACCACGACCGGTCGCATGAGGTCGGTGACGGGCGCGTCGTCGTCGAGCCCGGTCCGCAGCAGGTCGGTGAGCTGCACGACGCCGAGGGCGCGGTCCTCGTCGTCCACCACGGGGTAGCGGGAGTGCCCGCCCGCCATGAGGGTGCGCAGCTCGCCCACGGTGAGGGCGGGGTCGACCGTGCCGACCCGGGAGCGCGGGATCATCGCGTGCTCGACGTCGCGGGCCGGGAAGTCGAGGATGCGGTCGAGCAGCACCGACAGGTCGTCGGGCAGGTCGCCGCTGGAGCGCGAGTCCGCGACGATGTGCTCCAGGTCGCGGGCGGTGGCGGAGTGCTCGACGTCGTGCACGGGCTCGATGCGCAGCACGCGCAGCAGGGCGTTCGACGCCTTGTCGAAGACGGCGATGAGCCAGCCGAGCACGGTGAGGTACGCGGTCGTCGAGCCGGCCAGCCGCAGGGCGGTGGGCTCGGGGCGCGCGATGGCGAGGTTCTTCGGGAACAGCTCGCCGAAGAGCATCTGCACCAGCGTCGAGACGACGAGCGCCGCGACGGTGCCGACGGCCACGCCGACGCCGGTCGGGACGCCCACGCCGCCCAGCAGGGTGCCCAGCGCGTCGCCCACCAGGGGCTCGGCGACGTACCCGACCAGCAGTCCGGTCACGGTGATGCCGAGCTGGGCGCCCGAGAGCACGAAGGACGTGCGGCGCGTGACGGCGAGGGCCCGCTGCGCGGTCGCGTCACCGGCCTCCGCGCGGGCGGCGAGCCGGGAGCGGTCCACGGTCATGTAGGCGAACTCCTGGGCGACGAAGTACGCCGTCGCCGCCGTGATCACGAGGATCACGAGGATGCCGAGGAGGAGGGAGAGCGCGGCGGTCATCGGTGACGCACCGCCTCAGGGGCGAGAGGGGCGGGGGGCTGCGGGGAGCCCGGACTATGACTGGGGTCGTCGGCGGGCGCGGCGGCGTCGTCGGCCGCGGGGGCCGGGACGTCGAGCGTCGTCAGAGAGTTGTCCACGTCCGCCCCAACGTCGCCGCCACGCCGAGGGTTCCCGGCGCTACGCTCCGGTGCACACGGTCGACGAGGACCGTGCCGCACGAAGGGACCGCCCATGCCTGACACGCCGTCCGACACCAGCGCCGGCAGCGCCGCCGACCGCAGCCTCATCCGCAGCCCGCTCCCCGACGTCGAGATCCCCGACGTCAGCCTCCACGAGTTCCTGTTCGCCGCGCTCTCCGGCGCCGACCTCGACCGGGTCGCGCTGGTCGACGGCCCGAGCGGGGCCACGACCACGTACGGCGAGCTGCGCGCGCAGGTGGACGCGATCGCGGGCGCGTTCGCGGCCCGCGGGCTCGGCGTCGGGGACGTCGTGGCCCTGCACAGCCCCAACGTGCCGGCGTTCGTCGCCGTCTTCCACGGCCTGCTGCGGGCCGGGATCACCGTGACCACGATCAACGCGCTCGCGTCCGGGCGCGAGGTCGCCAAGCAGCTCGGGTCGTCGGGGGCGAAGGCGCTCGTGACGGTCTCGGCCCTGCTGGCCGCGGCCGAGGCCGGCGCCGACGCCGTCGGGATGGCGCCGGGCGACGTCGTCGTGCTCGACGGCGCGGACGGCCACCTGTCGCTCGGCGAGCTGCTCGCGGGCGGCCACCCGGCGCCCGACGTCGCGTTCGACCCCCGCACCCACCTCGCCGTCCTGCCCTACTCGTCCGGCACCACCGGGCTGCCGAAGGGCGTGATGCTCACGCACCGCAACCTCGTGGCGAACGTGGTGCAGACCGAGGCCTTCCTCCCGCTCGCGCCCGACGACGTCATCCCCGCCGTGCTGCCGTTCTTCCACATCTACGGCATGACGGTGCTGATGAACGGCGCGATCTACCAGCGCTCCTCGCTCGTCACGCTGCCGCGGTTCGACCTCGCCGAGTACCTGCGCATCGTCGAGCAGCACCGGGCCACCGTGCTGTTCGTCGCGCCGCCCATCGCGCTCGCGCTGGCCAAGCACCCCGCGGCGGCCGGCCGGGACCTGTCCAGCGTGCGGATCCTCATGTCGGGGGCGGCGCCGTTCGACGAGCACCTGGCCGAGGCGGTGGGCCGCCGGCTGCCGGGCGCGCGGGTGCTGCAGGGGTACGGGATGTCGGAGATGTCGCCGGTCTCGCACGTCGTGCCGGTCGACCGGACCGACATCTCGCCGGGGACCGTCGGCCTGCTGGTGCCGAACATGCTCGCCAGGATCGTCGACCCCGCGACCGGCGAGGCGATCGGGCAGCCCGCGGAGGGCGTCAGCGCGCCCGGCGAGCTGCTGTGCGCCGGCCCGAACGTCATGGTCGGCTACCTCGCTGACGAGCAGGCCACCCGCGACACGCTCGAGCCGGACGGCTTCCTGCACACCGGCGACATCGTGACCGTCGACGCCGACGGCGCCTTCACCGTCGTCGACCGGCTCAAGGAGCTCATCAAGCACAAGGGCTACCAGGTGGCGCCCGCCGAGCTGGAGGCGCTGCTGCTCACCCACCCCGGGATCGCGGACGTGGCGGTGATCGGGGTGCCCGACCCCGAGTCGGGGGAGGTGCCGAAGGCGTTCGTCGTCCGCGCGGAGGGCAGCACGCTGACCGGTGATGACGTGCAGGCCTTCGTCGCCGAGCAGGTCGCCCCGTACAAGAAGGTGCGGGCCGTGGAGTTCGTCGACGCGGTGCCGAAGTCCGCGGCGGGCAAGATCCTGCGCAAGGAGCTCCGCGCCCGCTGAGCCCGTCGCTGGTCGAGCTGTCGAGACCCGCCGGCGGTCTCGACAGGCTCGACCGCCGAGGGGGCGTTCCTCCGGTAGGTTGGGCGGCGATGTCCGACACCGCCGCTCTGTCCACGAGCCCCGTTCCTGTCGTCCCCGCCGCGGGCGACGGTGCCCCGCGCAAGACCCGCGTCGCCGTGCTGTTCGGCGGCCGGTCGGGGGAGCACGCCATCTCCGCCGCGACCGCCTCCGGCGTCCTGCGCGCCATCGACCGGGAGCGCTACGACGTCGTCCCCGTGGGCATCACCCGCGAGGGCCGCTGGGTGATCGCCGCCGACGACCCGGAACGCTGGCAGATCGCCGACGGGCGGCTGCCGGAGGTCACGGCCGACTCCGGCGCCGAGGTGGTGCTGTCCCTCACCCAGGGCGAGCGGACGCTGCGCGTGCTCGAGGCCGGGCAGGTGCCCGCGCTGCTCGGCGAGGTGGACGTCGTCTTCCCGCTGCTGCACGGCCCGTTCGGCGAGGACGGCACGCTGCAGGGCCTGCTCGAGCTCGCGGACGTGCACTACGTCGGTGCGGGCGTGCTCGCGTCGGCGGTCGGCATGGACAAGCACTTCATGAAGCTCGTGCTCGCCGGCCAGGGCCTCGCCGTCGGCCCCTACGTCGTCGTCCGTCCCCGGGACTGGGAGCGGGACCCCGCGGCCTGCGTCGCCGCGGTCGAGCCGCTCGGCCTGCCCGTGTTCGTCAAGCCCGCCCGCGCCGGGTCCTCCCTCGGCATCACGCGCGTCGACGACCTGGCCGACCTGCCCGCCGCCGTCGAGGCCGCGCGCCGGCACGACCCGAAGGTGATCGTCGAGGCCGGGATCGACGGCCGCGAGATCGAGTGCGCCGTGCTCGGCGGGCGCGACGGCGAGCCGGCGCGCGCGTCGCTGCCCGGCGAGATCGTGGTGGACCACGACAGCCACGCGTTCTACGACTTCGAGGCGAAGTACCTCGACGAGGCGCACGTCGACCTGCGGTGCCCCGCCGACCTGCCGCAGGCCGTCGCCGAGGAGATCCGCGACGTCGCCGTGCGGACCTTCGAGGCCGTCGAGGCCGAGGGGCTCTCGCGCGTGGACGTGTTCGTCACGCCCGACGAGCGGGTCGTCGTCAACGAGATCAACACCATGCCCGGGTTCACGCCGTTCTCGATGTACCCGCGGATGTGGGAGGCCTCGGGCGTGAGCTACCCGGAGCTCGTCGACGAGCTCATCCAGCTCGCGCTGCAGCGGCCCACCGGCCTGCGCTGACCCTCGCCGGCCGAGCCGGTCGAGACCTCAGGGCACCACCAGCTCGCCGAGCGGGCCGGGCGCGTGCGCCACCTCCCACAGGAACCCGTCCGGGTCGGTGAAGTAGCCGGAGTAGCCGCCCCACTCCCGCTGGACGCCGTCGCGCACGGTGGGCGCCCCGGCGCGCCGGGCGTCCTCGAGCACGGCGTCCACGTCGGCGGGGGCGCCGACGTTGTGCGCGAGGGTCAGCGGCGCGGTGCCGCCCCGCACCACGGGGCCGATCTCCTCGGTGGCGTGCGCCTCGTCCCACATCGACAGCACGACGTGCTGGCCCACCTGGACCATCAGCACCTCGCCGGGCGCCTCGAGCAGCGGTTCCCAGCCCAGGCCGTCCACGTAGAACCGCCGGGTGGCGGCGAGGTCGGCGACGACGAGGGTGACGAGGCTCAGGCGCTGATCCATCCCGTCACCGTGCCACGAGGCTCCGACATCCGCCTCGCCAGGGGTCAGCTGCACTCCGCGGTCGCCGGCACGTTGCTCACGGCCTGGGCGAGGTCGCCGACGAACGACGTCGAGTGGTCCTCGGTGACCGACGGCGGCACCAGGACCTCGACGGCGGGCTCGCGCCCGTAGGTGGTGAACCGCCAGGTGCCGTCCTCGCCGGCCTCGACGATCCAGTCCACGGCCCCCGCCGCCGACTCGACCCGCTGGCAGTCGGGCGACGGCCCGGGCGGCGTGACGCCGCAGCGCAGGGTCACGGCGGCCCCCGGCTCGCCCCAGGCGGCGGTGGCCTGGGCGTTCGTCTTCGCCTTGTCGAGGTCGCCCGCGAGCACGTCGGGCAGGGCCAGCATCACCGGAGCGCAGTCCGGGTTCGCGGCGTCCTCGGCGGGCGTGGCGCCGATGGTCGTGGCGCAGGCCGTCAGCGGGACGACGAGGACGCCCAGCGCGACGGCGCGGGCAGCACGGGACGACAGCGGATGACGACGGAGCACGGCGACCACGCTACCGGCCGGGAGCGGCCCGACGACCGCCTACAGTCGTCCCCGTGACCGACGCCACCCGCCCCCTCGTGCGCGACCTGTCCGAGGAGGACCTGCTCGCCCGCATCTTCCCCCTGCTGCCCGCCGGGTCGGCGACCGTCCTCGGCCCGGGCGACGACGCGGCGGTGGTCGCGGCCCCGGACGGGCGGTTCGTCGTCACGACCGACGTGCTGGTCGAGGACCGACACTTCCGCCGACGCTGGTCGGGCGGCGACGACGTCGGGGCGCGGGCCGCCACGGCGAACCTCGCGGACGTCGCCGCCATGGGCGCGCGCCCGACGTCCCTGGTCGTCTCGCTGGTGGTGCCCGGCGACCTCCCGGTCGACTGGGTGACCGGCCTGGCCCGCGGGCTGGCCGGCGCGTGCGCCCCGGTCGGCGCGGGCGTGGTGGGCGGTGACCTGTCCGGCGGGGACGCCGTCGTCGTGGCCGTCACCGCGCACGGCGACCTGGAGGGGCGCGCGGCCGTCACGCGCGCCGGCGCGCGGCCGGGCGACCTGCTCGCGTACGCGGGGCACCGCGGCCTGTCGGCGGCGGGCCTGGCGCTGCTCGACGCCGGTGCGGCGACCGCCGCGGACGCGACCACGGTCGACGACGCCGTGGATGCCGTGGGCGCGTGCGTCGCCGGCTACCTGCGACCGGTGGCGCCGCTGACCGCCGGCCCGGCGGCGGCGCGCGCGGGCGCCACCGCGATGCTCGACGTCTCGGACGGCCTCCTGCGCGACGCGGGCCGGCTGGCTCGCGCGAGCGGCGTCGGGGTGGACGTCGAGGCGGAGGCGCTCGCGCCGGACGTCGAGCGGCTGCTGCCCGCCGCCCGGGCGCTGGGCCCCGGGCGTCACGTCCACGCCGACGCCGCTCGGGAGGCCGCGCTGGGTTGGGCGCTCACCGGGGGAGAGGACCACGGCCTGCTCGCCGCGTTCCCGGGTGACGCGGCGTTGCCGGAGGGGTTCCGGCGGATCGGTCGCGTGCTCCCGGGACCTGCCGGCGTCACCGTCGACGGCGCCGAGCCCGGCGTCCGCGGCGGGTGGGACCACTTCGGCGGCTGAGCCCGCCGGGACCCGCGGTCAGCCGCGGCGGTAGCGCACCTCGGTGACGGGGGTGTCGCCGATGTCGTCCATGCGCTCGACGCCGTCGGCCTGGAAGCCGTGGCGGCGGTAGAAGTGCTGGGCGCGCTCGTTCTGCGCGAGCACCCACAGCGACATCGGCACGCCGTCGGGGACGTCCGAGAGCACGGTGCGCATGAGGTCGCGCGCCACGCCACGCCCCCAGGACTCGGGGTCGAGGTAGATCGCGTAGAGCTCGAGGTCGCCGTCCTCGGCGTCCTCGTCGCGCGAGGGGCCGTAGCTCGCGAAGCCCAGGAGCCGCCCGTCGCCCTCGGCGACGAGGGTCGTGCGCTTGCCCTCGCCGAGGATCTGCTGCCACTGCGCGGCGCGCTCGGCGGCGTCGAGGGAGTCGAGGTACTCGGCCGGCAGCACGCTGGCGTAGGCGCCCTTCCACGAGATGAGGTGCACCTGAGCGATCCGCCCGGCGTCGGTCACGGCGGCGGGCCGGATCTCCACGTCGCTGTCGGTCTGCACGATCATCTGCTCAGACTGCCACGTCCGCACCGCGCCGGCCAAGGCGGTTTGGTGAATCCTTCACGAATTCTTTGCCGCTGGCCCGGCGACCGGTCCGCGGGACCGCGCGGGTGGCCATGCGGGCGGCGACGGGGACGACGAGACGCCCGCCGGGAAGATCCCGACGGGCGTCTCGTGGAAGCGTCGATGCACCGAGCGCGCCCGGTGCGCAGGCTCAGGCCTGGCGCGTGACCTTGCCCGCCTTGAGGCAGGAGGTGCAGACGTTGACACGCTTGGGGGTGCCCGCGACCACGGCACGGACGCGCTGGATGTTGGGGTTCCAACGGCGCTTCGTGCGGATGTGGGAGTGCGAGATGCTGTGCCCGAAGCCCGGGCCCTTGCCGCAGACGTCGCAGTTGGCAGCCACGGTCTCTCCTGAATCGTCGTGACACGACCCGCGCCAGGGCAGCAGGACGTGAAGCTTGGTGGTTGGGGGAGCCCGGAACCAACCGGGCAACCACACGAGGATAGCCGATCGGGGGAGTGCTCCTCAACGTGGGGTGCCTCACCGCTACCGTGGGGGCGTGCACCAGCCCGAGCTCCTCGACGCCGCCGTCGTCCGCGCCTGGGTGGGCACCGCCGCCCGCGCACTGGCCGAGGCCCGCGTCGAGATCGACCGCGTGAACGTCTTTCCCGTGGCCGACGGTGACACCGGCACCAACATGTACCTCACGATCCGGGACGCCGCGGCCGCCGTCCGGTCCGCGCCCGAGGACGCCGGCGGGGCGCGGCTGCTGCGGCTGGCCGCGCGGGCCGCGCTGCTCGGCGCCCGCGGGAACTCCGGGGTGATCCTCAGCGAGTGGCTGCGCGGACTCACCGTCGCGGCCACGCGCGGCGACAGCCTCGCCATCGCGCTCGACGTCGCGGCCCGGACCGCGCGCCGGGCCGTCGCGCACCCCGCGCCCGGCACCATCCTCACCGCCGCTGAGTCGGCCGCGGCCGCGGCCCGGCAGGCCGAGGCGGGCGGCATGGTCGGTCCCGCCGGCGCGGCGGCGCGGCTGTCCACGACGGACGCGGCGTGCCGCGGGGCGCGGGAGGCGGCGCTGCGCAGCGTGGGCGCCCTGGAACCGCTGCGCACCGCGGGCGTGCTCGACGCCGGCGCGTGCGGGCTGGTGCTCGTGCTGCGCTCCCTCGCGGCGGCCCAGCGGGCCGTGTCGGACCGGGGGCGCGAGGGCGTGTCGGAGGCGGACGGCAGCATCGGCCCCGTGCTGCTGGACATCGACCTGCACGGCCACGCGCCGGACGCCGCGAGCGACGTCGACGACGCGCCGGTCGACCCGGGCGTCCCCCCCGACGGCGCCCTCGACGCGGGCCGGCACGAGCACGGCGGCGTGGCGACCGACGACGTCGAGCTCATGTTCGTGCTGGAGCGGTCGGCGTCCGCCGACGACTTCAGCCCTGGCGCGGTGGCGGACGCCCTGCGCGCGGACCTGGACGACGTCGGCAGCTCCGTCGTCGTCGTGGGCGGCGGCGCGGACGGGTCGGCCGGGCCCGCCGGCGACGACGCCGACCGGGCCCTGTGGCAGGCGCACGTGCACACCGCCGACCTCGACGCCGCGCTCGGCGTGGCGCGGCGCTGGGCGTCCCGCGGGGCGGTGTCGCGGGTGTCCGTGCGGCACCTCGCCGTCCCGCCGGACCGGTGGGCCGTGGTCGTCACGACCGCGGCGCCGGCGCTCGCCGCGGAACTCGCGCGCGGCGGCGCGGTCGTGGTCCTGGACCTCGACGTACCGCCCACCGCCGACGACCTCGCGGCCGCGGCCGTCGGCGCGGGGGCGCCGCGGGTGCTCGTGCTGGCGCCCGAGGCGCTGCAGGAGGAGCCCGCCGTCCCGGCGTCCGCGGACGGCGCCGACGAGGCGCCGGAGATCGTGCGGGTGACGGCCCCCGGGGACGTGCACCTCGTGGCCGGGATGTCCGCGCTGGCCGCGACGCTCGACGACCCGGGGGAGCAGGACGCGGGGGTCCCGGCGGCCGTCGGCGCGGTCGTCGCCGGGCTGCGTGTCGGCGGCGGACCGGCCGTCACCGTCGGCGCGATCGTCAAGCGGCTCGTGGCGGGCAGCCCGACCGCGATCGTCACGCTGCTGCCCGACGACGACGTCCCCGACGCCACGGTCGAGGTGCTGGCGTCTCGGGCGGCCGCCGTCTCGGGCGGCGCGGACGTCGTCGTCATGCGCACCGGCCGGCGCGGCGACCACGTGGCGATCGGGGTGGAGCCGCTCGTCACCGACCCGGCGGAGGAGCCCGCATGACCGGCCGCGAGGACGAGGCGCTGACCAAGGTGCTGGGGGCGCGCAGCGCGGGCCCGCTGGCCAAGCTGGGCCTGACCACCGTCGGCGACCTGCTGCGGCACTACCCGCGCCGGTACGGCGACCCGGGCACCCTCACGGACATGGACCGGCTGGCGCTCGGGGAGCACGTCACCGTGATGGCGCGTGTGGCCCGCGCCACCGTGCGGACGATGCGCTCTCGCGCGGGCGCCATGCTCCAGGCGGTCGTCACGGACGGCCGGCACGAGCTGGCGCTGACGTTCTTCGCCAAGCGCGCCGGGGCCCTGCGCCCGCACGAGGAGAAGCTGCAGCCCGGGCGCGTGGGCCTGTTCACCGGGGTGGTCAGCGAGTACCGGGGCACCCGCCAGCTCACGCACCCGGACTACGTCCTCGTGGGCGTCGACGCGGACGACGCCGAGGCGGCGATGTTCGAGGCGAGCCGCCCCATCCCCATCTACCCCGCGTCGTCGTCGGTGCCCTCCTGGCGCATCCAGCGCGCCGTGCGCACGGTCCTGGACCCGCTCACCGAGGGCGACGTCGACGACCCGGTGCCGCCCGAGGTCCGGGCCCGGCACGGGCTGCCGAGCCGGCTCGACGCGCTGCGCGCGATCCACCAGCCCGTCGACCAGCGCTCGTGGCAGCAGGCGCGCCACCGCTTCCGGTTCGAGGAGGCCTTCGTGCTGCAGGCCGCGCTCGCGCAGCGCCGCGCGCACGCCGCCGAGCAGGAGGCCACGGCGCGCCCGCTGCGGGGGCCCGGGGAGGCGAGCCTGCTCGCCGACTTCGACGCGGCCCTGCCGTTCACGCTGACGGACGGGCAGCGGTCGGTGGGCGAGGACCTGGCGCACGAGCTCGCGCAGGCCCGGCCCATGCAGCGGCTGCTGCAGGGCGAGGTGGGCTCCGGCAAGACGGTCGTCGCGCTGCGGGCGATGCTGCAGGTGGTCGACGCCGGCGGCCAGGCCGCGCTGCTGGCGCCCACGGAGGTGCTCGCGGCGCAGCACGCCCGCACGCTGCGTCAGCTCCTGGGGCCGCTCGCCGAGGGCGGGTTGCTCGGCGGCGCCGCGCACGGCACCCGGGTCGCCCTGCTCACGGGCTCGCTCGGCGCCGCCGCCCGCAAGGAGGCCCTGCTGCAGGCGGCGAGCGGGGAGGCGGGGATCGTCGTGGGCACGCACGCCCTGCTGGGCGACCAGGTGCAGTTCGCCGACCTGGGCCTCGTCGTGGTCGACGAGCAGCACCGGTTCGGCGTCGAGCAGCGGGACGCCCTGCGCGCCAAGGGGCGGGTGGCGCCGCACGTGCTCGTCATGACCGCAACACCCATCCCGCGCACGGTCGCGATGACGGTGTTCGGGGACCTCGAGACGTCGTCGCTCACCCAGGTGCCCGCCGGCCGCGCCGGGATCACGTCGCACGTGGTGCCGGCCGGCAATCCTCGGTGGATGGAGCGCACCTGGGCGCGGGTGCGCGAGGAGGTCGACAAGGGGCACCGTGCGTACGTCGTGTGCCCGCGCATCCACCCCGACGACGACCTCCCGGCCGGAGGCGGCGGCGCCGCCAAGGACTTCGACGACGTCCCCGACCTGCTCGAGCTCGTGGACGGCGAGGGGGCGGGCGACGGACGCCCGCCGCTGCGCGCGGTGCTCGAGGTGGCGGACATGCTGCGCGAGACGCCGGCGCTCGCGGGCCTCGACGTGGGCGTGCTGCACGGCCAGATGGCGTCCGCGGACAAGGAGTCCGCGATGGCGCGCTTCGCGGCCGGGGACCTGCAGGTGCTGGTCTCCACCACCGTGATCGAGGTGGGCGTCGACGTGCCCGAAGCCACGGTGATGGTCGTCTTCGACGCCGACCGGTTCGGCCTGTCGCAGCTGCACCAGCTGCGCGGCCGGGTGGGGCGCGGCACCGCGCCGGGGCTGTGCCTCCTGGTCTCGACGGCGCAGCCCGGCACCCCCGCCGCGACCCGGGTCGAGGCGCTCGCGGAGACGACGGACGGCTTCCGGCTCGCCACCCTCGACCTCGAGCTGCGCTCGGAGGGCGACGTGCTCGGGGCCGCCCAGTCCGGCCGCTCCAGCTCGCTGCGCCTGCTGCGCGTCGTGCAGGACGCCGACCTCATCGCCGACGCGCGGCGGGAGGCGACCGCCGTCGTCGACGCCGACCTCGAGCTCGGCTCCCACCCCGAGCTGCGCGCGGCGATCGCGGCGCAGCTCGACGACGAGCAGGAGGAGTTCCTCGAGCGGGCGTGACCCGTCGACTGGTTAGGCTCGGGGCCCATGACGAGGATCGTGGCCGGCCGGTTCGGCGGGCGCTCGCTGCAGGTGCCGCCGAAGGGCACGCGACCCACCAGCGACCGGGTGCGCGAGGCGATCTTCTCCCGGCTGGACCACCTCGACGTGCTCGACGGCGCGCGGGTGCTCGACCTCTACGCGGGCTCCGGTGCGCTCGGGCTGGAGGCCGCGAGCCGCGGCGCCGCCGAGGTCGTGCTGGTGGACGCGAACCGGCGGGCGGCGGACGTCGCCCGCCGCAACGTGGCGACCCTGGGGCTGCAGCGCGAGGTGCGGGTCGTGGCCGACTCCGCGGAGCGGTTCGCCGCGGGGGCCGTCCCGGCGCCCGGCGCGAGCACGGCGCGGGGGTTCGACGTCGTCTTCCTCGACCCGCCCTACGACCTGGCCGAGGACGCGCTCACGGCCGTCCTCGCGCACCTCGCCGCGCCCGGGGTGCTGGCCGCGGACGCCGTCGTCGTGGTCGAGCGATCCACCCGCAGCCCCGAGCCCGCCTGGCCCGACGGGCTGGCGGCGTTCGTCCGCAAGGACTACGGGGAGACGGCGGTGCACTACGCCGAGCCCGTGGAGGCCGCTGCGCCCGTGGGGCCGGTCGAGGCCGGCGGGGCGTAGCGCTCCGGGCCGTCGAGGACCGCGACGGGCACCGCGGCGAGCGCGTCCGCGTCGGCGGGGTCGACCAGCGGGACGCGGTCGCCGCCTGCCGCGTCGAGCAGCCGGCGCGTCGCCGGCTCGTCGGCCAGCGCCCCCTCGCAGGCGACCAGGTGCTCGACGAGGAAGCGGCGCACCGGGTCCGCCGGCAGCGACGCCGGGGCCGGCGGCGGCACGGTGCCCTCGGCCGGCGCGTCGCCGACGGCGAGCGCGACGAGCAGCATCGCGGGCACGCGCGGCGAGCCGGTCCCGCCCATCCCGGGCTGGAAGTAGGGCAGGGCGAGGACGCGCGCCCCGTGCCGGGCGTAGAAGCGCAGGCGGGCCGCCGGGTCGCCGTGCTGCGGGTGGGGTGCGTGGTGGCCGGGGTGCTCGACCTCGGCGAGCACCACGGCCGGCCGCAGCCGGGCCCGCCAGGCGGCGACCGACCGGTCCAGGAGGCGGCCGCCGACGCCCCCGCCGCGACCGCCCGGCGCGATGGCGAGGTAGTCGACGAGCAGCACCCGGGTGTCCGGCGACCACGAGGCGACGACGCCGGCGGTCACGCGCCCGTCGCGCTGCACGCCGTAGGCGGTCTGCTGCCCGGAGCGGCACCCGGCGCGCAGGTCCTCGAGGGACATCAGCTCCTCGGGCGGGAACGACGGCGCCAGCACGTCGCGCCACAGCGACGCGAGCTGGGCGTCGGACGTGAGGGGTGCGACGGCGGGTTCGTCGGTCATGTCCCCATGGTGCCGCGGGACGGGCCGACGGGCTCGGGACAGGCCGGGGCGGGCCCGCGACGGGCCCGCGACGGGCCCGCGTCGGCTCCCCGGGATCGCGGCAGCGCTGTACTAGCGTGACCGCGTGAGCATCGCCGTCTGCCCCGGGTCGTTCGACCCGATCACGCTCGGCCACCTCGACATCGTGCGGCGCACGCGCCGGATGTTCGACGTCGTGGTGGTCGGGGTCGCCCGCAACGCCGCCAAGAACGCGCTGCTGGGGCCCGAGGAACGGGTGGGGCTCGCCCGGGCCGCGCTCGCGGCCGACCCGGAGACCGCCGACGTGCGGGTCGAGGTGGTGCCCGGCCTCCTCGTCGACTTCTGCCGGGAGATCGGGGCGGTCGCGGTGGTCAAGGGCCTGCGCGGGGGCGCGGACTTCGACGCCGAGCTGCCGATGGCCCTCATGAACCGGCACCTGACCGGGATCGAGACGGTCTTCGTGCCGGGGGAGCAGCGGTACGCGCACGTCGCGTCGTCGCTGGTCAAGGACGTGGCCCGCTACGGCGGGCCGATCGACGACCTGGTGCCGGACGGCGTCGCGGACGCGGTACGAGCGGCCCTCGGCAGATGACGCCGGGCTGACGGGCCGGGCCAGACGAGCAGGATCGAGGAGCAGGGGATGAGCGAGACGACCGAGACCACCACCGGGAGCGAGCAGGGCGACAACCCCGCCGCCGGGCTCCTGGACATCCTGGAGGACCTGGCGGCGCTGGTCGAGAACGCGCGCTCGGTGCCGCTGTCGACCAACGTGAAGGTGGACCGCGACCAGGCGCTCGCGCTCGTCGACGAGCTGCGCGACGCGCTGCCCACGCAGGTGGCCCGCGCCGACGAGGTGCTCGCGGCCGCCCGCGACACCCTCGACGACGCGCACCGCCAGGCGGAGGAGATCGTGGCCGCCGCCCGCGCCCGCGCGATCGAGCTGGTGCAGGCCGAGCAGGTGGTGGTCCAGGCGCAGTCGCGCGCCGCGGAGATCGTCGCCGAGGCGGAGACCCGGGCGGCGGCGCTGCGCACCGACGCGGACGCGTACTGCGACGGCCGCCTCGCCGACTTCCAGCAGGACCTGGACGCCCTGTCGAACCAGGTGCGCGCCGGACGGGACAAGCTGGCCGAGCGCCTCGAGCGGGGGGCGCCGCGGGTGCGGTGGGACGCCGTCGCCGACCCGCGCTGGCCGCAGGAGCAGCGGTCCTGACCGGCGCGGCGACCGCCGCGTGAGAGACGGGTCACTCCCGGGCGGGCTGCACCCGGCCGCCGGGATGGCCTAGACTAGGTCGCTGGCCCGGCTACGGGCCGCCCCCTTTCCTGCCTCTCGGCCCACGTCTGTCATCGGAGCCTGCCATCGCCACCGCGAAGTCCTCGCCGCTCGTGCTCGACACGCACGAGCTGTCTCGGCGACCCGGTTCGATGGAGGAGGTCGCGCGCGTCGTGCCCGCTCCCGCGGACATGGGGACCGCCGTGATCGGCGTGCCCGAGGGTGACGACCTCACCCTGGGCCTGCGGCTCGAGTCGGTCATGGAGGGGGTGCTGGTGTCCGGCGTCGTGCGCGGCACGGCGGTGGGGGAGTGCGTGCGCTGCCTCGACCCGGTCTCCCAGCAGGTGACGGTGCGCGTCCAGGAGCTCTTCGCCTACCCCGAGAGGGCGCAGGCGGCGGAGGATTCCGGCGACGAGGACGCCGAGGACGAGGCCGTCCTGGTCGACGACCAGGCCGACATCGAGCCGGCGGTTCGGGATTCCCTCGTGACTGCACTACCATTTCAACCGCTGTGCCGTCCGGACTGCCCCGGCCTGTGCTCCGTCTGCGGAGCCCGGCTGGCGGACGACCCGGACCACCATCACGACCTCGTCGACCCCCGGTGGTCGGCGCTGCAGACCATGCTCGACGATTCGAGCGTGTCCGACGAGACGAAAGAGAGCTAGCCGTGGCTGTTCCGAAGCGCAAGATGTCGCGCAGCAACACCCGTGCGCGCCGTTCGCAGTGGAAGACCACCGCGGCGGTTCTCACGACGTGCCCGAGCTGCAAGGGGCAGAAGCTGTCCCACGCCGCGTGCCCCACCTGCGGTGCCTACAAGGGCCGCCAGTACGCCGAGGCGCTGCGCACCGAGCACGCGGGCTGACATGCCTGCACCCGGCACCCGGCAGCGTCCGGAGCCGACCGCTCTTCTCGAGAAGCTCGGGGTCCACCTGGACCCCGAGCTTCTCGTGCTTGCCCTGACGCACCGCTCGTTCGCGCACGAGGCCGGGGGCATCCCGACCAACGAGCGGCTCGAGTTCCTGGGCGACACCGTGCTGGGGCTGGTCGTGACCGAGGCGCTGTACCGCCGCCACCCCGACCAGTCCGAGGGCGAGCTGGCGAAGATGCGCGCGGCGACGGTGTCGCAGCGCGCCCTCGCCGCGATCGCCCGCCGCCTCGACCTGGGTGGCTACGTGCTGCTCGGCAAGGGCGAGATCCGCACGCGCGGCTTCGACAAGGACTCCATCCTGTCGGACACGGTGGAGGCGCTGATCGGCGCCACCTACCTCTCGCACGGCCTGGAGACGGCGCGCGAGCTGGTGCACCGGCTTGTGGACACGACGCTCGACGCGGCCGCCGGCCTGGGCGCCGGCCTCGACTGGAAGACGTCGCTGCAGGAGGCCGCCGCCGTGCGCGGCTTCGGCGCCCCCGTCTACGAGGTGACCGGCGAGGGCCCCGAGCACGCCCGCGTCTTCCACGCCCAGGTGACCGCCGGCCCGGTGCTGGGCCTCGGCACCGGCTCGGCCAAGAAGCACGCCGAGCAGGCCGCCGCCGAGGAGGCGTACCGCGCCCTGCAGCAGCTCCCCGTGCCCGGGCCCGACGGCGCGGACAGCACCGCCGGTGCCTGAGCTCCCCGAGGTCGAGACCGTCCGCGACGGCCTCGACCGCCTGGTCGTGGGCGCCGTCGTGCGCGACGTCGAGGTGTTCCGCGACTACTCCGTGCGGAGGCACGACGGCGGCCCCGCCGGGTTCGCGGACCAGCTCCGGGGGCGGCGCCTGGCCGCCGCCGTGCGCCGCGGCAAGTTCCTCTGGCTCCCGCTGGACGAACCCGCCGACCCCTCGCTGGTTGAGCTTGTCGAAACCCCGACCGACTCACCCGGCGGGGGCGCCGCTCTGCTCGCCCACCTGGGCATGTCCGGTCAGCTCCTGGTGCGCGACCCCGCCGTGGCGGGGGACTGGGCGCACCCGCACCTGCGCGCGCGGCTGCACCTGACCGGCGCCCCCAGCGGGGCGCAGTACCTCGACTTCGTCGACCAGCGCACGTTCGGGCACCTGTCCGTCGTGGACCTGGAGCCCACGCCGGACGGCGCGCCCGGCGGCCTGGGCAGCGACCTGCCGGCGGTCCCCGAGCCGGTGGCGCACATCGGTCGCGACCCGCTCGACCCGGCGTTCGACGCCGACGCCGTCGTCGCCGCCATCCGGCGCCGGCGCACCGGGATCAAGCGCGCGCTGCTCGACCAGACGCTGCTGTCCGGCGTCGGGAACATCTACGCCGACGAGGCGCTGTGGCGCGCGAAGCTGCACTTCGCGCGCGCCACGGACCGGCTGCGGCCGGTCGAGGTGCGCCGCGCCCTGGACGCGGCCGCCGAGGTGATGGCCGAGTCGCTGGTGCAGGGCGGCACGAGCTTCGACGCGCTGTACGTGAACGTCAACGGCGAGTCCGGCTACTTCGCGCGCGGCCTCGCCGTCTACGGGCGCGAGGGCGAGCCGTGCCCGCGCTGCGGAGCCCTCGTGCGGCGCGACGCGTTCATGAACCGCTCGTCGTACACGTGCCCGGTCTGCCAGCCGCGGCCGCGGCACGGTCGGTGGTGACTCGGTGGTGACTCGGCGGTGACTCGGTGGTGACACCGCGCGCTGGTAGCGGGCCCCGTCCCTACGTCGGCTTCGACCGGTGCTCGAGCTCGACGGGGATCCCCCGGCGCTCGAAGTCCGCGACCATCGAGTCGTACAGGTCGCGGTACTCGATCGCGGGGTAGGGGTTCAGCCGGACGGTCAGGCACGGCTCGCCGCGCCCCGTCGTGACCCGTGGCAGGTCCACCGGCCGCTCGAGCTGAAGGACGACAGCGCGGTTGAGGTCCGCCCGCTCCCACAGCGGCCGGATGTTGGCGGCGTTGCGGTAGTGGACGGCCACGACCCGGGAGACGGCGTCCCACGGGATCGTGCGACCCCCTCGCACCGTGAGGCCGTCGGCAGAGACCTTCAGGTCGATCGCCTCGTCGCCGCGTCGTCGCATGCCGGCGGCGGCGGTGACCACACCCACGACGCCGAAGCCCGCGAGGATCCCGCCGAGGAGCGTGGGCAGCCCGCTGAGCGTGATCTGCGCCAGGTAGCTCGATGTCTCCGGCAGGTCGTGGACGATCAGGTAGAGGCCCGGCCCGAGTGCGGCCAGCCCGAACAGGATGGCGTTGATGCCCTTGTCCATCCGGGGGTGGTGGTGCGTGCTCGTGCTGACGAACGCCCTCGGGGTCGGGCCGTGGCCCCGGGGCTCGACGGGTTGCGCTTCATGGGTCTTCTCGCGTTCGTCGGCGGCTCAGCGCGGGACGACGTTGCGCAGCCCGGCCGCGCCGTCGGCCAGCCACGCCCGCAGCTGCTCGCTGACGAAGCCGGCGGCGCCCTGCGGCCTCCCGCCCGCGATGTGCGGGGTGAGGATGAGGTGCGGGGCGTCCCACAGCGGAGAGTCCTCGGGCAGGGGCTCGGTCTCCGTGACGTCGAGCGCCGCGCCGGCGATCGTGCCGTCGCGCAGGGCGGCGACCAGCGCGTCCTCGTCGACGGTGGCGCCGCGGCCGACGTTGACGAACCGGGCGTGGGCGGGCAGCAGCCCGAGCAGCCGCGCGTCGAGGGCGTGGTGGGTCGCGTCGGTGGCCGGCAGCAGGGAGATCAGCACGTCCGTGTCGGGCGCCACCTCCTCGATCGACGCCACCACGGGGAAGCCGTACCGCTCGCCGGCGGACGACGCGACGCCGGTCACGCGCGCGCCGAGCGCCGCCAGGAGCGGGGCCAGGACGGCGGCGATGGAGCCGAAGCCCCAGATCGTGACCCGGGCGCCGTGCAGGGTGAACTGCGGCTCGTGGTTCGCCTGCTCCTTGCCGAGCTCGCGGTCCCAGACGTGCTCGCGCTGGGCGGCGAGCGTGCGGTCGAGGCGTCGCACGGACGCGAGGACCAGCGCGAGGGTGTGCTCGGCGACGGTCGCGTCGTGCAGGGAGCGGCCCGACGAGATGACGACGTCGGGCGCGAACCCGGCGGCGAGCGCCTGGTCGGGGCCGGCGTTGAGGGTCTGCACCCACCGCAGGTGCGTCATCCGAACGGCGGCGTCCTCCATGACGCGCTGCGGGCTCGACCAGGTGACGAGGGCGTCGGCGTCCGTGTGCTCCTCGGGCACCGGGTCGCGCATGACGTAGCGCGCCACCTCCACGCCGGGGACGTCGATCGTCAGGTCGAAGGGCACGTTGCCGGGCACGAGGATCTTCACGCCTCGCGACGCTATCAGCCCGGCCCCGCCGGCTCCGTCGTTCGCCGTGCGGTCCGTGACCTGCCCTCTTATCGTGCGAAGGGCCGGCGTCCGCCGGGTGGGTGTCGAGGAGGTCGGCATGACGACGTCGGGGACGGGGACGGCGCCGCCGACCCGCGAGCAGGTGCGGCAGGCGATGACCGCGCGCACGCCGCGCAACTACATCACGTGGCTCACGCTCGCGTTCATGATCACGTCGTCGGTGGCGAGCCTGCGCGCCGCGCCGACGATGGCGGTCTACGGGCTCGCGGCCGTGTTCCTGTACGTCGTGCCGGCGCTCGTCTTCCTGCTGCCGACGTCGCTGGTGTCGGCGGAGCTGGCGTCCGGCTGGTCGGGCGGCGTCTACCGGTGGGTGGCGGAGGGGCTGTCCAAGCCGCTCGGTTTCCTGGCCGTGTGGTGCCAGTTCGCGATGACGATCTTCTACTACCCGAGCCTGCTGGGGTACGTGGCCAGCACGCTCGCCTACGTCATCAACCCGGCGCTGGCGTCCAACGGCGTGTACGTGGCGATCGTCATCATCGTCATCTACTGGTCCGGGGTCTGGGTGTCGTCCCAGGGCACCAAGACGGTGGCCGGGCTGTCCAGCGCGGGGCTGATCATCGGCACGCTCGTCCCGGCCGTGATCCTCGTGGTGCTCGGCATGGTGTTCCTCGGGCAGGGCCACACCTCCGCCGCGCCGATGGACGCCTCCCACCTGCTGCCGCAGTGGACGGGCATCGCGTCGCTGGTGCTCATCGTCAACAACTTCCTGTCCTACGCGGGCATGGAGATGAACGCGGTGCACGTGACCACGCTGCGCCACCCGGCACGCGAGTTCCCACGCTCGATGTTCCTGGCGATCGGCCTGGTGCTGCTGATCTTCATCCTCCCGGCCGTGGCGATCAGCTGGGTGATCCCGGCCGACCAGCTGAGCCTCACCGCGGGCGTGATGCAGGCGTTCGACGCGTTCTTCGCCAACTTCGGGGTGTCGTGGCTGACCCCGATCCTCGGCCTCATGCTCATCGCGGCGTCGATCGGGGGCATGCTCACGTGGCTCGCCGGGCCATCGAAGGGCCTGCTCACCGTGGCGCGCGAGGAGGGCTACATGCCGCCCTTCCTGCAGCGGCTGAACAAGCACGGAGTGCAGCAGAACATCCTCGTCGCGCAGGGCGTGTTCACCACGGTCATCGCGCTGCTGTACGCGTTCATCCCCGACGTCTCCAGCGCGTACTGGATCCTGTCGGTGATCACCACGCAGGTGTACCTGATCATGTACCTGCTGCTGTTCGTCGCGGCGATGCGGCTGCGCCGCACGGCGCCCGACCACCCGCGCGGGTACCGCGCCCCGGCCCTCGGCGTCCTGTGCGTGGTGGGCTTCCTCGCCTCGGTCGCGGCGATGATCATCGGGTTCGTGCCGCCCGCGCAGTTCTCCAGCGGCTCGGTGGGGGTCTACATCCTCATCGTCGGCGGCGGCCTCGGCGTCATCGGGCTGCTGATCCCCTGGCTCTTCCTCGCGCTGCGCAAGCCGTCGTGGCGGCAGCCGGCGGAGAGCGGGGCCACGACGGACGAGGGGGAGTGACATGGCCACGACGACGCCGTCCCACGAGCCCGTGGCGCCGGCCCGCCGCCGGTGGATCACGTACGCCGCCGCCGCCGTCCTGCTCCTGGTGCTCGGCGCGATCATGATGATCCAGTTCGCCGGCTACCAGGACCGGCAGGACGAGCGCGAGGCGGAGCAGAAGGCCGCGACCCTGCACGCCGCGTTCGCCGACATCGGCATCACGGCGTTCTCCCAGGAGACCATCGCGCGCGTGCTCGGGTCGGACGGCGGCGGGTTCTGCACCGATCCCGCCGCGCTCGTGGACGCCACCGCGAACCTGGGGTCCGCCAACGGGGCCGCCGGGCCGGGGATCCGCCCGTCCGTGCTGGACGAGCGGCGCCTCGAGGGCGACCGCCTGGTGATCGAGACCTACTGCCCCGACCAGCTCGCCGCGTTCGACGAGTACGTCGACTCCCTCAACCTCGACGACACCACCACCCAGCCCTCGAGCGAGTCCACCACCGAGGAGGCCTCATGACCGCCACCGACACCGGGGCGGGCAGTGCGCCGGACGCCGAGGCCGTGCGGGCCGCCGTCGCCCCGCTGCTGCCGCGCGCGCTGGACGACCTGCGCACGCTCGTCGCCATCCCGTCGGTCGCCGACGAGCGGCTGTACCCGCGCGCCGAGTGCGAGCGCGCCGCGCAGTGGGTCGTCGACGCGTTCCGCGCCGAGGGCATCGACGACGCGCGCCGCGAGCGCACGCCGGACGGCTCGGACGTCGTCGTCGGGTACCGGCCCGGCCCGCCCGGGGCGCCGACCGTGCTGCTCTATGCGCACTACGACGTGCAGCCGCCCCTCGACGACGCGGCCTGGACCACGCCGCCGTTCGAGCTCACGGAGCGCGACGGCCGGTACTACGGCCGCGGGGCGGCGGACTGCAAGGGGAACGTCGTCACGCACCTCACGGCGCTGCGGGCGCTGCGGTCGCTGGTCGGCGACGACCTGCCGGTGGGCGTGCGGATCGTGATCGAGGGGTCCGAGGAGCAGGGGACGGGCGGACTCGACGGCTGGGTGGAGGCGAACCCGGGTGCGCTCGCGGCCGACGCGATGCTCATCCAGGACACCGGCAACGCGACGCTCGGCCTGCCCACGCTCACGGTGTCGCTGCGCGGCGCGACGAGCCTGGTCGTGCGGGTGGAGGCGCTCGAGGGCGAGATCCACTCCGGCATGTTCGGCGGCGCCGCCCCGGACGCGCTCGCCGCGCTGGTCGCCGTCCTCGCCTCGCTGCGCGACGCGGAGGGCAACACCACGATCGACGGCGTCGACGCCTCGGGCACGTGGCCGGGCGTCGGGTACGACGAGGAGCAGTTCCGCGCCGACGCGGGCGCGCTGCCGGGCACGCGGCTGCTCGGCGCCGGCACCGTGGCCGACATGCTGTGGGCGCGTCCCGTCGTGACGATCCTCGGTATCGACGCGCCGTCCGTCGTCGGTTCGGCGGCGGCGATCCAGCCGCGCGCCGCGGCCCGCCTCAACCTGCGCGTGCCGCCCGGGGCGGACGCCCGCGAGCTGCAGGACAGGCTGGCCGCGCACCTGGAGGCGCACGCACCCTGGGGCGTGCGCGTCACCGTGGAGCGCGACTCCCCGGGCCAGCCCTTCGCCGCCCGCACCGACGGCCACGTCTTCGACACGCTGTCGGCGGCGCTCGCGGACGCGTACGGCCAGGCCACCGTGACCGCCGGGCAGGGCGGGTCGATCCCGCTGTGCAACATCCTCGCGAGCCAGTACCCCGACGCCGCGATCGTGCTGCTCGGCGTCGAGGAGCCCGCCTGCCTCATCCACGCGCCGAACGAGAGCGTGCACCCGAGCGAGATCGAGAACCTGGCCGTCGGCGAGGCGCTGTTCCTCGCGCGGCTCGGGGCGAGCCCTGCGGACTGACCCCGCGGACCGACCTCGCGGCGAGCGGCTACCGGATCTCGGTGCGCAGCAGCCCGCGGAGCCCGACCGCCAGCGGGACGCCGACCCACAGGAGCGTCGACGTGCCGAGCTGGGCCCAGGTCTCGCCGGTCACCTGGGGCGCCGCGAGCATCTGCAGCGTGGTGCTCAGGTCGAGCCAGGCGCCGTGCTGGGCCCACCAGGCGAGGTACGACGCGGCGATCCCCGACAGCATCGGCAGCACCAGCACGAACCCGAGGTAGGCCACCAGCGCCGGCGCCGACGACCGGATCAGCACGCCGAGCGCGAAGCCCACGGCGACGGAGAGCACGTTGATCAGCAGGGCGCGGGCCGCCTGGTCGGCGGTGAGGTCCCAGGCGACCGGGACGTCGTGGACGGCGCCGCCCACGAGCACGCCGACGGCCGCCACGGCGACGGACAGGGCGGTGGCCGCGAGCGTCACGAGGAGCACCGCGAGCGCCTTCGCGGCGACGACGCGGCCCCGGCGCGGGACCAGGGCGAACGTGGTGAGCGCGCCGCGCTGGCTCCACTCCCCGGTGATGCCGAGGACGGCGACCATCGGCAGCAGCAGCTGCATCGGCATCGCCTGCACGGACACGAACGACCCGAGGGACGCGCTGCTGTTCACCCCCCAGGCCGTGCCGGCGGCGATCATCGCGACGACGACCGCCGCGATCGTGACGAGCAGCCACGCCCCGGCCCGGGTGTCGCGGAGCTTGCGGAGCTCGACGCCGACGAGGCGCCCCAGCGGGGGAGCCGTCGTGCCGCGGAGCGTGGGGAGACCGGAGGTCTCGGCGGGGCGGGAGGTCGTGTCGACGGCGGTCATGCGGCTGCTCCGGTGCTCGCGCGCGGGGCGTCGCGCTGGGTGTCGGTGGTGAGCGCCAGGAAGGTCTCCTCGAGGCTCGCGCCGTCGGCGGCGCGCAGCTCGGTGACGGCGATCCCGGCGGTGAAGGCCGTCGCTCCCGCGGCGGCGAGGTCGGCGTCCGTCGTCACGGCGCCGTCGGTGGTGCGCGCTGCGGTGAACCCGGCGCCGGTGAGGGCGGCGGCGAGGGCGGCAGGATCGTCGGCCCGCACGAGCGTGCCGTGCCCGGCGAGCAGCTCGTCCTGGGTGCCCTGCGCCACGACGCGCCCGTTCCCGATGACGACGATGTCGTCCGCGATCATCTGGATCTCGGCGAGCAGGTGGGACGACAGCAGCACCGTGCCGCCGTCGTCGGCGAAGGAGCGCAGCAGGTCGCGCATCCAGCGGATGCCGGCCGGGTCGAGGCCGTTCGCGGGCTCGTCGAGCACGAGCACCTGCGGCTCGCCGACGAGAGCGGTCGCGACGCCCAGGCGCTGCCGCATCCCGAGGGAGTAGTCGCGCACGCGCCGGTGCGCCTCCGCCCTGGTGAGCGACACGAGGTCCAGGACCGCGTCCACGCGGCGGGCGGGCAGGCCCAGCGTGCGCTGCGCGAGGGTCAGGGTCTCGAGGCCCGTGCGGCCGCCGTGCTGCGCCGAGGCGTCGAGCAGCACGCCGACGTCGAGGCCCGGGTTCGGCAGGTCGGCGTAGCGCCGCCCCAGGACGCGGGCGCTGCCCGACGTCGGCTCGCCCAGCCCGGTGAGCATCCGCAGTGTGGTCGACTTGCCGGCCCCGTTCGGGCCGAGGAAGCCGGTCACCCGGCCGGGGCGGGCGGTGAAGGTGACGTCGTCGACGGCGGTGACCCCGCGATATCTCTTCGTCAGGGCCTCGATGGTGATCATGCGGCGACCCTACGGGCCCCTGGCCGGGGCCCGGCATCAGGCATCACCCTGGAAGGACCCTGGCTTCCCCGGTCCGTTCCTGGTCGGCGGCCCACGCGTAGGCCGGCTCGTCGTGCAGCAGCGCGG
This sequence comes from Isoptericola sp. F-RaC21, assembly GCF_038593535.1. Taxonomy (NCBI): domain Bacteria; kingdom Bacillati; phylum Actinomycetota; class Actinomycetes; order Micrococcales; family Promicromonosporaceae; genus Isoptericola; species Isoptericola sp. F-RaC21. Next base: position 242,891 of record NZ_JBCFYX010000001.1, read on the forward strand.
CGTGCGGGCCACGGGCCACGACCCGTGCTGCGCCGCCCCCGTCACCGGGGGAGGCGCCGAGCAGCAGCACCTCGTCGGCGACGGCGAGCGGCGTGAGGCGGTGCGACGCGACGACGACCGCGCGCCCGGTGTCGCGGGCGTGCGCCGCGAGGGTGGCGACCAGGGCGTCGGCGGTGGCGGCGTCGAGGTGCTCGGCGGGCTCGTCGACGAGCAGCACGCGGGCGGGCGCGAGCAGCGCCCGGGCGGCCAGCAGCCGCCGGCGCTCGCCACCGGAGACGTCGGCGCCGTCCGGGCCGAGCATCGCGTCGAGGCCGTCGGGCAGGCCGGCGAGCCAGCCGTCGAGGCCGACCGCGGCCAGCGAGGCGCGGGCGTCGTCCTCGGTCACGTCGTGCCGTGCCACGCGGAGGTTCTCCAGCACGGTGGTGCCGAACAGGTGCCCGTCCTCGGCGACGAACAGCGCCCCGCCGCCCCCGGCGCGGACGGCGCCGGAGCGCGCCGGCAGCAGGCCCGCCGCCGTGAGCAGCAGCGTCGTCTTGCCCACTCCGGACGGCCCGGCCAGCGCGACGACGGAGCCCGGCCGGAGCGCGAGGTCGACGCCCGCGACCACGGTGCGGTCCGCCCAGCCGGCGTCGACGCGGTCGAGCTCGAGCAGGGCGTCGGAGCCCGGGCGCACCGGCTCGGGCACGGGTTCGCGCACGGCCTCGGGCGCGTCGGGGAGCAGGGCGACGAGCCGCCGCGCGGCCTCCCGTGACCGCCGCAGCTGGACTGCGGCGGCGGGCAGCGTCGAGGTGGCCTCGAAGACGGCGAGCGGCGTGAGCACGACGACCGCCAGCTCGACGGGCGCGAGCGTGCCCGCCGCGACGGCGGGGATGCCGAGCAGCAGCGAGCACAGCACGGCGAGCGTCTGCGCCCCGGCGTCGATCGCGGCCGAGGTGCCGGAGATGCGGGCGCCGTCGTCGGTGGAGCGCGTGAGCCGGGCGTCGGCGGCGCGCAGCCCGGCCAGCCGGTCGTCGAGCCGGCCGGCGACGCGCAGCTGCTGGCCGTCCTCGAGGAGCTCCAGGGCGCGCCCGGTCACCTCGGCCCGGGCGGCCGCACCGCGGCGCTCGACCGACGCCGCGGCCCGCGAGGCGAGCCACGGCGCGAGCACGCCCGTGAGCAGCAGGCAGCCGAGCAGGGTGGCTCCGGCGGCGGGCAGGAACACCCCCACCAGGACCACGGAGCCCAGCCCCACGCACGCCGCCACCCCGGCGGGGATCAGCGCCCGCACGACGACGTCGCCCACCGCGTCGACGTCCGTGCCCACGCGGGCGAGCAGGTCGCCGCGGCGCAGGGCGATCACGCGCGTGACGGGGCCGCGGGCCAGCGCGTCGTACAGGTTGGTGCGCAGGGCGGCCATGCCGCGCAGGGCCACGTCGTGGGACGCGAGGCGCTCGAGGTAGCGCAGCACGCCGCGGCCGGTGCCGAACGCCCGCACCGCCACGACCGCCACCGACAGCTGCAGCACGGGTGGCATCTGCGACGCGCGGGCGATGAGCCACGCCGCCGCGGCGGCCAGGCCCACCGAGAACCCGAGGGCGAGGGTGCCGAGCGCGACGGCGCGCGCCACCCGCGTCCAGCGCACCTCGAGCATCGGCAGCACCCGGCGCAGCGGGTCGGCCGGCCGGCGGCTCACGACGTCACCGCCTCGGCCGGGCCCACGGCGCGCGAGGCGACGTCCACCACCTGGTCCGCGAGCGCCAGCAGCGACGCGCGGTGCGCGACGACCACGACGGTGCGCCCGGCGTCGCGCCAGGCGCGGACGGTGTCGAGCACCACCTGCTCGCCGCGGGCGTCGAGGTGAGCCGTGGGCTCGTCGAGGAGCACGAGGGGCGGGGGAGCGCCGTCGCCCCCCGCCTCCCCGTCGAGCAGCGCGGCGGCGAGCGCCACGCGCTGCCGCTGGCCGACGCTCAGCCCGGTGCCGCCGAGCCCGACCGGGGTGTCCCAGCCCTGCGGCAGCCCGGCGACGACGTCGTCCAGCCCGGTGGTCCGTGCGGCTGCGGCCAGGTCGGCGTCGATCACGGGGCGCCCGCCGGTGACGGCGTCGCGCACGGTGCCGGGGGCCAGGGTGGGGCGCTGGGGCACCCACGTGACCTGGGGCCACCAGGTGGCCGGGTCGACGGCGGCGAAGTTCACGGGCTCGGCCGGGGCCGTGCCGGCCGGCTCGACGAGCACCCGGCCCTCGTCCGGCCGCAGCAGGCCCAGCAGGACGAGCGCCGTCGTCGACTTGCCCGCGCCGCTGGGGCCGCGCAGCGCGACGACGCGGCCGCCGCCGGGGCGGCCGGTGCCCAGGGGGACGCGCGCCGTGAGCCCGGCGGGGGCGAGGAGGGCGCGGTCGCCCGCGCGCACACCCACGCCGTCGAGCACCAGCGTCGCGCCGGCCAGGGCCGGGGCCGGCACGGTGCCCGCGGCGGGCAGCGGCCGCTCCAGCACGGCGAACGCGCGTTCGGCGGCGGCCAGGCCGTCGGTGGAGGCGTGGAACTCCGAGCCCACGCGCCGCAGGGGCAGGTAGACCTCGGGCGCGAGCACCAGCACGGCGATGGCCGGCACGAGCGCGATCATCCCCTCGACCAGGCGGAGCCCGACGCCGACGGCGACGATCGCGACGGACAGCGTGGTGAGGAGCTCCAGCACCATCCCGGACAAGAACGCGATCCGCAGCGTGCCCATCGTGGCGCGCCGCGACGCGTCCCCGAGGACCCGCACGCGGGCGCCGGGACCGATCTCTCGGCCGAAGGCCCGCAGGGTGGGCAGGCCGGCGAGCAGGTCGAGCACCTGCGCCCCGAGGCGCTCGATGGTGCGCAGCCGGCGCTCGGACGCCCCCGCCGTCATCACTCCCACCAGCCACATGAACAGCGGCACGAGTGGCAGCGTCACGACGCAGATCAGCGCGGAGATCCAGTCCAGCCCGAGCACGACCAGCACCAGCGCCGGCGTGAGGATCGCCGTGAGCAGCAGCTGCGGCAGGTACCGCACGAGGTACGGGCCCAGGTCGTCCAGACCGCGCGTGGCGAGCGTGGCCGTGGCGGCGGCGCCGTCCTCCCCGCCGGGCCGCGGCCCCTGCGCCACCGTGTGCGCGACGACCTGCTCGCGCAGCTCGGCGACGACGTCGGCCGCGGCCTTCTGCGCGTAGCGCTCCTGCGCCCACGCGATCGCGGCCCGGGCGGCGAGCGCGGCCACCAGGGCGCCGAGCCACGGCGCGACGTCGGCCAGGGCGAGCGGCGTGCCCGCGCTGCCCGCCGTGACGGCCGGGCCGAGGGTGTGCGCGACGGCGAACGCCTGGAGCACGACGGCGCCGGCGGCCGCGACGCCCAGCGCCGCGGTGAGGACGACGTACCAGCGGGCGGCGCGCGCACGCCGCAGGAGGCGGGGGTCGAGGGGTCTCACGGTGTCAGGATGCCGGTCAGAACGCCGCGTCCTTGATCTTCTGCCACGACAGCCCGGCAGGGGCGGGGATGTCCTTGCTGGACAGCCGGCGCCGGAACACCCAGTAGGTCCACGACTGGTAGGCGATGACGAGCGGCGTGAGCACCACCGCCACCCAGGACATCACCGTGAGGGTGTAGGGGGTGGAGGAGGCCTCGGCCACCGTGAGCGGCACGCCGCCGTCGAGCGCGGGGATGACGTCGGGGTACATCGAGCCGAAGATCAGCACCACGGCGCTCGCGATGGCGACCGCGGACAGGGTGAAGGCCACGCCCTCGCGGCGCGCCCGCGCCGCGACGACGACGCCCACCAGCGCCAGGGCGGCGACGGCGACCGGGACCCAGGTCCACGTCACGGAGTAGGCGAGCTGCGCCCAGATCGCCCAGCCGCCGGCCACGACGAGCGCGACCACGGACAGCACGGAGGCCAGCCGGCCCGCGCGCTCGCGCACGTCACCGTCGGTCTTGAGGGCCACGAACACGCTGCCGTGCAGCAGGAAGAGGACGAGGGTGGTGAGGCCGCCCGCGAGGGCGAACGGGTTGAGCAGCGCCCAGAACCCGCCCACGTACTGGAAGTCGGCGTCGAGCAGCAGCCCGCGCACCAGGTTGCCGAACGCGACGCCCCACATGATCGCGGGGATCCACGACCCGGCCTGGATGGCGAGGTCGCAGCGCCGCGCCCACCGGGCGTCGGAGATCTTGCCGCGGTACTCGAAGGCGACGCCGCGCGCGACGAGCCCGAGCAGGATGATCAGCAGCGGGACGTAGAAGCCGGAGAACATGGTGGCGTACCACTCGGGGAACGCGGCGAAGGTCGCGCCGCCCGCGGTGAGCAGCCACACCTCGTTGCCGTCCCACACCGGGCCGATCGTGTTGATCAGCACCCGACGTTCCTTGTCGCGCTGCTCCTTGTTCCCGCGCGGCAGGATCGACAGCAGCATCCCGACGCCGAAGTCGAAGCCCTCGAGCACGAGGTAGCCGGTCCACAGGACGGCGATGATGACGAACCAGAGGATCGCGAGGTCCACGGGGGTCTCCCAGTCTCGGGGTGCTCAGTAGGCGAAGGACAGCGGGCGGTCGGCGTCGTCGGGGTCCTGCGCCTCCGGCGACTCGTCGCGGACCGTGTCCGGGACGCCCTCGACCGTGTACCGGTGCATGAGGCGGTACCAGATCACCGCGAGCACCGCGTAGACCAGCGTGAGGACGATCATCGACCCGAGGATCACGCCCGCCGGCACCGCGGTGGACACGCCGCGCTCGGTGAGCAGGCGCACCTGGTCGATGCCCGACGGGTTGGGTGCCACGACCCACGGCTGGCGTCCGACCTCGGTGAAGATCCACCCGAACGAGCAGGCGAGGAACGGCATGGGGAGGGCGAGGATGCCGAGCCGGCCGAGCCACACGTTGTCGCTCACCCTGCCCCTGCGGGTGGCCCACAGCGCCGTCAGCGCGAGCGCCAGGGAGAAGACGGCGAGGCCGATCATGAGCCGGAACGACCAGTACGTGATGGCCAGCGGCGGGGTGTAGGTGACCGGGTCGCCGGACGCCGTCGTGTCGCCGTAGCGCTCGGTGTACTGCTCCTGCACGTCGTAGACGCCGGGCAGGTACGACTCGGGGCCGGAGAAGTGACCGGTGCCGAGGAAGCTGGTGACGCCCGGCACGGAGATGAGGTGGTCGACGTCCTCGCAGCCGGCGTACAGAGGGCCGACGGCGAGGATGGAGAACTCCGCGGCCTCGGTGCCCTCGCACAGGGCCTCGGCGGACGACATCTTGCCGGGCTGCTGCTCGTACATGAGCTTGCCCTGCAGGTCGCCGGACCAGATCACCCCGGCGCCGGCGATGATCATGGTCCACACGCCGACGAGGACCGCCGGCCGGTAGACGGTCCGGGCCTTCTCCACGTTCTCGGGCCGCTTGCTGCGCGCCAGCCGCACCATCCACCACGTGGCGATGCCGCAGACGAACGTGCCGGCGGTGAGGAACGCCGCGGTGATGGTGTGCGGGAACGCCGCCCACAGCGTGTTGTTGGTGAGCACCGCGCCGATGGACTCCATCTCGGCGCGCCCGGTTTCCTCGTTGAAGATCGTCCCGACGGGGTGCTGCATCCACGAGTTGGCGGCGAGGATGAAGAACGCCGAGAGGTTCGTGGCGAGCGCGAAGAGCCAGATGGACGCGAGGTGCACCTTCTTCGACACCCGGTCCCAGCCGAAGATCCACAGGCCCAGGAAGACGGACTCGACGAAGAAGGCGGCGAGGGCCTCCATCGCCAGCGGCGCGCCGAAGACGTCGCCGACGAACCGGGAGTACTCGCTCCACGCCATGCCGAACTGGAACTCCTGCCAGATGCCGGTCACGACGCCGAGCGCGAAGTTGATGAGCAGCAGCTTGCCGAAGAACTTCGTCAGCCGGAGCCAGCGCTCCTTCTTGGTGACGACCCACGCCGTCTGCATCCCGGCGACGAGCGGCGCGAGGCCGATCGTCAGGGGCACGAAGATGAAGTGGTAGACGGTGGTGATGGCGAACTGCCACCGGGCCAGTGCGAGGGGGTCCACGGGTTCTCCTGGGCTCGACCGGGTCGTCTTCCGACGGTAGGACCCCCGGCCCGGAAGCGCACGACCAGGGCGATCACCGCCGCGGGACGGGGTTCGTGAAGACTTTCACGATCTAAGTCGTGAAGGTCTTCACAAGTCAAGCCGGGCGGCGCCCCGGGAGCGACGTGCCGCGACGTGCGGTGTCGGGTCACGCGGTGGGGCGCGCAGGATGCGATACTGGTCCGAAGCCGTCCGGGCCCACATCCCGGGGCGGCCCACGAGCTCGCAGCACTCGCGATCCGCACGCGATGCCGCCGCCAGGCACGAGGCCGGGCGGCGGGCGTCCGCGAAGAGCGCGGTGCCGCAGCCGGAACCGAGACTTCCGTCGGCCGGCGCGCTGAGCAGCGCGCCCGTCCGACGACGACCACCGGTGGCCCGCACGTGTGGGGGCGGGGCCGCCGGAGCTGGAGCGCCTTCCGTGACGTCCGACAACCCGACCGACGCCGCAGCCCGCAAGCCCGCCCGCCGTCGGGCCACCCGGCCCACGGCCGCCCCGAAGGGGGTGGCAGCCGAGCAGGCCGCCGCCACGCCTCCGGAGCCCGCCGCACCCGCCCGCGCCGCGTCCTCGCTGAACGACCTCGTGCTCCCGGAGCGTGCCGACGCTCGCACCGACGCCCCGGCCGCTCCCGCCTCGTCCCTCGCGGACATCGTCCTGCCGGAGGGTCCCGCCGGGCGCGCCGCCGACGACGCCCCCGCCGAGAAGCCCGCGCGGACCCGTCGCCGCGCGACCCGCACCGTCGGCGCCGAGCGCCCGGCGGACGAGCAGGCCACCGCGACGCCCGCCGCCGAGGCGGCGGCCCCCGAGCCCGAGGCCGCACCGGCCCGCAAGGCGAGCGCCGCCTCCGGCAGCACGCGGACCCGCCGCGCCGCCGCCGCGAAGACTGCCGCCCCGAAGACCGAGGCTGCCGAGCCGGCTGCCGAGCCCACCGCCGAGGTGGCGGACGCCGCCGGCGCCGCGGAGCAGGCTCCCGCGAAGAAGAGCGCCGCGAAGAAGGCCCCGGCGAAGAAGAAGGCCGCCACGCGGAAGACCGCCGCTGCGGACGCGACCGCGGAGCAGCCCGCCGAGCAGCCCACCGAGAAGCCCGCGGCCGAGGCGTCCGCGCCCCGGTCGCCCGCCGCGACCGGCGGCGGGTCGGTCACCCCGCGCCTCGCGACGACGGCGGTGCTGTTCCAAGCCCCCGACCTGTCGTCGTCGCGTCGGTCGCGCCGCGCCCAGGCTCCTGCCGGCCCGCCGCGCCCGCACGACGCCCCGCCGACGGCACCGGCCTTCGCGACGCCGACGCCGGAAGCCGCCACCGAGCGTTCCACGAGCACGAGCACGAGCACTGGCACGAGCACCGAGGCGGCCCCGGCCGCCGAGGCGCCGAAGGACGAGACGACGCGCCCCCGGTCGCGTCGCGCCACGCGCGGGACCCGCGCGGCCCGGGCCGCGCAGGCGCCGGAGGCCCCGGCCGAGGCGCCGGCCGCCGGCGTCGAGCCCGGTGCCGCGTCGTCGGCCGCCGAGGAGACTGCCGTCGAGCAGCCGACGGTGGAGGCCGAGCTCAGCGAGGACGAGGCCGCCGCGGTCGAGGAGGTCGGCGCGATCGAGTCCGAGCTCGTGGCCGAGGGCGTCGAGCTCGTCGACCTGGGCCCGGAGGACCTGAGCGACGAGGACGGCGAGGACGACGAGATCCGCCCGCGCCGGCGTCGCCGCCGTGGTGGCCGCGGCCGTCGCGGCGGGCGCCGGCCCGAGGGCGACGAGGACGGCTCGGACGAGGACGACGAGCGCCCCGCGGACTCCGACGAGGCCGAGCAGGCCGACGCGAGCGGCGAGGACCACGCCGACGAGCAGGGCGAGGACGAGGAGGGCGGGGAGTCCGCCTCGAGCCGTCGGCGCCGTCGTCGTCGCCGGGGCACCCGCGCCGAGCGTGCCGAGGCCGCCGTGGCGCGCACCCGCGACCGTGACGAGGTCACGGCGCTCAAGGGCTCGACGCGCCTCGAGGCCAAGCGTCAGCGCCGCCGCGAGGGGCGCGACGCCGGCCGGCGCCGCCAGATCATCACCGAGGCCGAGTTCCTCGCGCGCCGCGAGTCCGTGACGCGGTCGATGGTCGTGCGCGAGCGCGACGGCCGCACGCAGATCGCGGTGCTCGAGGACGGCGTGCTCGTGGAGCACTACGTCTCGCAGCAGTCGCAGGCGTCGATGGTGGGCAACGTCTACCTCGGCCGCGTGCAGAACGTGCTGCCCAGCATGGAGGCCGCGTTCGTCGATGTCGGCAAGGGGCGCAACGCCGTCCTGTACGCCGGCGAGGTGAACTGGGACGCCGCGGGCCTCGAGGGGGGCCAGCCGCGCCGCATCGAGGAGGCCCTGAAGTCGGGCGACTCGGTGCTGGTGCAGGTCACCAAGGACCCGATCGGCCACAAGGGCGCCCGCCTGACCTCGCAGGTCACGCTCGCCGGCCGCTACCTGGTGTTCGTGCCGGGCGGTGGCATGACCGGCATCAGCCGCAAGCTCCCCGACACGGAGCGCAGCCGGCTCAAGAAGATCCTGCGCGACGTCGTGCCCGAGGGCGCGGGCGTCATCGTCCGCACCGCCGCCGAGGGGGCCAGCGAGGCGGAGCTGCGCGCCGACGTCGAGCGGCTCGAGTCGCAGTGGGCCGCGATCCAGAAGAAGTCCGCGTCCGCCAGCGCCCCGGCGCTGCTGCAGGGCGAGCCCGACCTCGCGATCCGCGTGGTCCGCGACATCTTCAACGACGACTTCTCGTCGCTGCAGATCCAGGGCCAGGGCGCGTGGGACGAGATCGCGCAGTACGTCGAGGAGCTCGCTCCCGACCTGCGCGACCGCGTCACGAAGTGGACCGAGAACACCGACGTGTTCGCCGTGCACCGCGTGGACGAGCAGCTCGCCAAGGGCATGGACCGCAAGGTCTGGCTGCCGTCCGGCGGGTCGTTGGTCATCGACCGCACCGAGGCCATGACGGTCATCGACGTCAACACCGGCAAGTTCACCGGCGCCGGCGGCACCCTCGAGGAGACCGTCACGCGGAACAACCTCGAGGCGGCCGAGGAGATCGTGCGCCAGCTGCGGCTGCGCGACATCGGCGGCATCGTCGTCATCGACTTCATCGACATGGTGCTCGAGTCGAACCGCGACCTGGTGCTGCGCCGCCTGGTCGAGTGCCTGGGCCGCGACCGCACCAAGCACCAGGTGGCGGAGGTCACCTCGCTCGGCCTGGTGCAGATGACCCGCAAGCGCGTGGGCCAGGGCCTGGTCGAGGCGTTCTCCGAGACCTGCGAGCACTGCAAGGGTCGCGGGTTCATCGTCCACAGCGAGCCGATCGAGAAGAACGGTGCCCACCAGCACCACGACGGCGACCAGGGCGAGGGTTCGAAGCGATCGCGCCGCAAGCGCGGCGGCAAGCAGGCCGAGCCTGCCACGCCGTCGCCCGCGGCCGAGGTGCCGACGCTGCCCGAGGACCGGTCCGAGGCGCGAGAGGCCGTCAAGGCCACGCTCGCCACGATCGCGGCCGCGGCGGCCCATGCCCACGAGCACGAGGGCAAGGACGACGCGACGGACGACGCCGCCCCGGCGGCCGAGCCTGCCGCGGAGGCCCCTGCCGCCGAGGCGCCTGCACCGGTCGTGCTGCCCGAGCCCGTCGGGGCCGCGGCCGTGACGCCGGTCGCGCCGGAGACCGTCATCGACCTGCCGGAGCGCAAGCCCGAGCCGGCGGCCGCCGAGCAGTCGGTCGAGCAGGCCGAGCAGCCCGCCGAGAAGCCCGTGAAGAAGGCGCCGCGCCGGGCGCGCAAAGGAGCAGGAGCCCCGAAGCCTGCTCGGTCGGGTGCTGGGGAGGCTGCGGCCACGGACGTGACCGGCACCGAGTGACCGGCACCGAGTGACCGGCACCGGGTGACCTGCACCGGGTGAGCTGACCGCGAGGTCGGAGCGAGGGCCCGAGGCCGATGGACATCGGCCTCGGGCCCTTCATTTCGGCCTCGTGCCGTGCGCTCGTGCGATGCTCGGGCCATGGCGACGTGGGACGACCGCACCGGTGGGCGGCTCGAGGTGATCGCCGGCCCGATGTTCGCCGGCAAGACGGAGGAGCTGGTGCGCCGGGTGCACCGGGCGCAGGTCGCGCGCCGCGGCGTGCTCGTCGTCGCGCACGAGCTCGACACGCGCAGCGGCCCGGGCCGGGTCGCGTCGCACTCCGGGCTCGAGGTGGCGTCGCGCAGCGTGGAGTCGGCGGCCCGGATCCCGGCGCTCGTCGGCGACGACACCGAGCTGGTGGCCGTCGACGAGGCGCAGTTCTTCGGCGTGGACCTCGTGCCCGTCGTGACGGGGCTGGCCGACGCGGGGCTCGTCGTCGTGGTGGCGGGGCTGTCGGTGACGTTCGACGGCCGGGCGTTCGCGCCGCTCCCCGAGCTGATGGCGCTCGCCGAGCAGGTCACGAAGCTCACCGCAGTGTGCGCGGTCTGCGGGCGCGACGCGGCGTTCCACGTCCGCCTCGATGCGGCGCCCGCCGACGTGGACGACGCGCTGGCCCCGACGTCGGGGCACGTGGGCGGGTCCGAGTCCTACGAGGCGCGCTGCCGGCAGCACCGCGCGGGCTGACGGGAGCTCGGACGCTCAGCGGCGCCCGAGCTGCTGTCGCATGGGGCAGTCGAACGGGTCGCGGGCGGCGAGTCCGACCTCGTTGAGGTACCGCACGACGATCGCGTAGGAGCGCAGCAGCGACGTCTCGGTGTAGGGCATCCCGAGCTGCGCGCAGTGCTCGCGGACGATCACCCGCGCCTTGGCCAGGTGCGGCCGCGGCATGCTCGGGAACAGGTGGTGCTCGACCTGCAGGTTGAGGCCGCCCATGAGCACGCTCATCCACGCGCCGCCGCGTACGTTGCGCGACGTCAGGACCTGCTTCGACAGGAAGTCGATGCGGCTGCCCTCGGGGATCATCGTCATGCCCTTGTGGTTGGGGGCGAACGTCGCGCCCATGTAGACGCCGAAGACGGCGAGCTGCACGCCGAGGAACGCGAGCCCGAGCCCGAGGGGCAGCCACCAGAGCACCACGGCGACGTACACGGTCAGCCGCACGACGATGGTCACGAGCTCGCGCCGCCGCGACGCGCGGTCCTCCGGCGGGCCGGTGAGCAGCGACCGGACGGCGGTCACGTGCAGGTTGATCCCCTCGAGGGTGAGCAGCGGGAAGAAGAGCCACCCCTGGCGGCGGGTGATCGCGCCGAGGAACCCGCGGTGGTCGGCGGCGGCCTCGGGCGTGAAGGAGATGACGCCGGGTGCGACGTCCGGGTCCTTGCCCACCTGGTTGGGGTTGGCGTGGTGGCGGGTGTGCTTCGTCATCCACCACGAGTAGCTGATGCCGACGACGGCGTTGGCCAGGAGGCGGCCGACGCGGTCGTTGAGCGGCCCGGACGCGAAGACCTGGCGGTGCGCCGTCTCGTGGGTGACGAACGCCAACTGGGTGAGCACGACGCCCAGCGCGGCGGCGATCAGGAGCTGGAACCACGAGTCGCCCAGCAGCACGAACCCGGTCGCCACGCCGCCGAGCGCCGCGAGGAGGACCAGCCCGTTGACGAGGTAGTACCCGTACGCCCGGCGCAGCAGCCCGGCGTCGCGCACCTCCCGGGACAGCGAGCCGTACGTGCTGGTGAAGCGGGTCGCGGCACCGCCGCGGGGGACGGCGGCGGCCTCGGGGGCGGCCGGGACGACTGTGGGCATGCGTGCCTCGCAGGGGTCGGGGTCGACTTCCCAGCCGAGGGATGAGCGGACGCTCGATCGTGCGGATTCCTCGAGCCTACGGAGCCGTAGCTTCAGGACAAGGGGGATGTCCCCCGCACTGCGCGGAGCCGGTCGAGCACCTGCCGCGACGTCGCGGCGTCGGCGGCGGCGACGATCCCCGTCCCGCCGCGGACGGGCCCGCCGTCGAGGTCGGTGACCACGCAGCCGGCCGCCTCGCAGAGCGCGACGCCGGGCAGGAAGTGGACGCTGCCGTCGACGTCCGCCCCGGTCACGTACGCGGCGTGACGGCCCGCGGCCACCCAGGCCAGCGCGAGCGACGTGGACGCCACCCGGACGGCGAACGCGCCGCGCACGACGGCGTCCGCCACGAGCGCGGGCGCTCCGCCGCCGTTGTCCACGTCCACGTTGACGAGGCGGGTCACGGGCGTGGGCGAGGCGGGCACGTCGAGGGCGCCCGCCCCGCGCACCCGGGCGCGATCGCCGTCGGCCCATGTCACCTCTCCGGTCAGAGGATCGGCGACGGCCGCCGCCAGGACGCGCTCGACACCGTCGCGTCGTTCCGCGAGCGCGACGTTGACGCCGAACGCCGGGACCCCGGCGGCGAAGTTGAGCGTGCCGCACAGCGGGTCGACGTACCACCGACGGGCGCCGTCGCCGCCGGAGGCGCCGAGTTCCTCGCCGACGACGGCGTCACCCGGCCGTGCCGCGGCCAGGACGGCGCGGATCGCCCGCTCGGCCGCCACGTCCGTGTCGGTGGCGAAGTCCAGGCCCGACTTCGCGTGGCGGGTCACGGGGCGCCGGAACGCCTCGACGACCGCTGCTGCGCCGGCGAGGGCGGCGGCGACCGTAATCTCGGCGTCGCTCGCGCCTGCAGGCGGGGCTGCGGGTGAGCGACGGGGCTCGGCGGTGGTCACGACCGGCATCCTGGCACGTCGGGGGACCGCGCGACCCCGCTGCGTGACCAGCTAGTCCTCGACGAGCGGGACGAAGGAATACGTGCCGTGCTCGGAGGTGCGCACGGCGCCGCCCTCGTCGCGCGTGACGAGCACCATCACGTGCCGCACGGGGATCACCATCCGGCCGCCGCGCGCCACCTGGTCGACCAGCTCGTCGGGCAGCCGGGTGGGTGCGGCGGACACCAGCACCCGGTCCCAGCCGCCGGGCCGCGGGGCGCCGAGCCGACCTGGAACGGCCAGGGCGACCCGTGCCCACGTCATGCCGGTGCGCCGCACGTTGGCCGCGCCCCGGGCGGCGAGGTCGGCGTGCCGCTCCAGCCCCAGCACCGACCCGGTGGGGCCGACGAGGCGGGCGAGCAGCGCCGTCGTCCACCCGGAGCCGGAGCCGACGTCGAGCACGTCCGCGCCCACCGGCACGTCCAGGAGGCGGAGCATCGCCGCGACGGTCGACGGCTGCGAGCACGTCTGTCCGCGGCCGATCTCGACGGGGCTGTCGGCGTCCGCCCAGCGGGCGGCGGCGCGGGGGAGGAACCCGCGGCGGTCGACGGCGCGCAGCGCCGCGGTCACCGCGTCGTCGACGCCCCCGGCGCCCGTCGGCACGCCGGCGCGTCCCGTCCGTCCCGTCATGCCCTCATCCTCGCGCGGGCGCACGTCCGACACCGGGCGAGCGACACCGGGCGAGCGACACCGGGCGAGCGACACCGGGCGAGCGACACCGGGCGAGCGACACCGGACGGGCCGACGATCGAGGGAGCGGCCGGTGGACGGCGCCGGTCCCGGGACATCGGAGGACGACATGGCAGGCACGGTCGCGCGCGTCACGGAGATCACGGCCCGGTCGGACACGAGCTTCGAGGACGCGATCCGCGTCGGCCTCGAGCGCGCCGGCAGCACGGTCCGCCACATCACGGGCGCCTGGGTCAAGGAGCAGAAGGTGGAGGTGTCCGAGGGCGCCATCGTCGCGTGGCAGGTGGACCTGCAGGTGACGTTCGTGCTCGAGGAATGACGAGGGCCCCGCGAGGTGGGGCACGTCACGGCGGCGGGCGACCGAGGTCGTTTGAACCGATCGGTGCCGTGACGTAGTCTTGGACGTCGGCGCGCCTGTGGCGTGCCAGTCCCGTGTGTCCACGACGCACCGCACTCGACCGCCGCGGCGGGCCGAGTTGCAGACCAAGTCGGTGAAGAACGTCGTGCGACATGCCCAGACCAGGAGAGATGAGCAGCAACGTGGTGTACGCGATCGTCAAGGCCGGTGGCCGACAGGAGAAGGTGTCCGTCGGGGACATCGTCGTCATGAACCGTGTCAAGGCCCAGGCCGGGGACACGGTGGAGCTGCCCGCTCTGCTTCTGGTGGACGGGGAGAAGGTGACCTCCGACGCCGCGAAGCTGGCGAAGGTCAAGGTCACCGCGGAGGTCGTGCGGGACGAGAAGGGCCCGAAGATCACGATCCTCAAGTACAAGAACAAGACCGGCTACCGCAAGCGCCAGGGTCACCGTCAGTCGCTGACCCGCCTCAAGGTCACCGGCATCAAGTGACTCACCGCCGGGCCGAGCGCGACACCCCGCAGCACGGCCCGCGGCACTGATCCCCTCGTTCTTCGCAGAAAGCAGGTCTGACAGATGGCACACAAGAAGGGCGCGAGCTCCTCGCGCAACGGTCGTGACTCGAACTCGCAGCGCCTCGGCGTCAAGCGCTACGGCGGTCAGGTCGTCAAGGCCGGCGAGATCATCGTCCGCCAGCGCGGCACCCACTTCCACCCCGGCGACAACGTCGGCCGCGGCGGCGACGACACGCTGTTCGCGCTGACCGCCGGCTCGGTGGCCTTCGCGACGCGTCGTGGCCGCAAGGTCATCGACATCGTCGCGGCCGAGGTCTGAGCCGCACACACTTCCCCGGCTCCCACCCGAGCCGACGACGAGGGGCGCACCGTCGCGGTGCGCCCCTCGTCGCTTTTGCCTGAGAGGATCTGACCATGGCCAGCTTCGTCGATCGCGTGGTGCTGCACGCCGTGGGCGGTGACGGCGGCCACGGCGTCGCGTCGATCCGCCGCGAGAAGTTCAAGCCCCTCGCGGGCCCCGACGGCGGCAACGGCGGTGACGGCGGCACGGTGAAGCTCGTCGTGGACCCGCAGGTGACGACGCTGCTCGAGTACCACCACTCGCCGCACCGCCGCGCCACCAACGGCACGCAGGGCATGGGCGACGACCGCGACGGCGCCAACGGTGGCGACCTCGTGCTGGGCGTGCCGGACGGCACGGTCGTCAAGGACCGCGACGGGAACGTGCTCGCCGACCTCGTCGGCGCGGGCGCGGAGTACGTCGTCGCGCAGGGTGGCCGCGGCGGGCTGGGCAACCGCGCCCTCGCCTCCCCGAAGCGCAAGGCGCCGGGCTTCGCCCTCCTCGGCGAGCCGGGCGAGGAGCACGAGGTCGTCCTCGAGCTCAAGACGATCGCCGACGTCGCGCTGGTCGGGTACCCGAGCGCCGGCAAGTCCTCGCTGGTCGCGGCGATCTCCGCGGCGCGGCCCAAGATCGCGGACTACCCGTTCACGACCCTGGTGCCGAACCTCGGCGTCGTGCAGGCGGGGGAGACCCGCTACACGGTGGCCGACGTGCCCGGGCTCATCCCCGGCGCCAGCGAGGGCAAGGGGCTCGGGCTGGAGTTCCTGCGCCACGTCGAGCGCACCGCCGTGCTGGTGCACGTGCTCGACTGCGCCACCCTCGAGCCGGGCCGCGACCCGCTGAGCGACCTCGAGGTCATCGAGGCGGAGCTGGCCGCGTATGCGGGCGACCTCGGCATCGAGGGCGGCCGGGTGCCGCTCACCGAGCGCCCGCGCCTCGTCGTCCTCAACAAGATCGACGTGCCCGAGGCCCGCGAGCTCGCCGAGCTGGTGCGCCCCGACCTCGAGGCGCGCGGCCTGCGGGTCTTCGAGGTCTCGACCGCCAGCCACGAGGGGCTGCGCCCGCTGACCTTCGCCCTCGGCGAGCTGGTCGAGCGCGCCCGGGCCGCCGCGCCCGCGCCGGAGCCGACGCGCGTCGTCCTGCGCCCGCGGGCCGTCGACGAGGCGGGCTTCACCGTCACGGCGAAGAAGGACCACGAGGGCGTCTACTACGAGGTGCGCGGCTCCAAGCCCGAGCGCTGGGTGCGCCAGACGGACTTCAACAACGACGAGGCCGTCGGCTTCCTCGCCGACCGGCTCGCGAAGCTCGGCGTCGAGGACAAGCTCCTCAAGGCCGGCGCCGTCGCGGGCGACGAGGTGCGCATCGGGGACCCGCGCAACGCCGTCGTCTTCGACTGGGAGCCCACGCTCACCACCGGCCCCGAGCTGCTGGGCGCGCGCGGCACCGACCTGCGCCTCGACGAGAGCGCCCGCCCGACGCGCGGGGAGAAGCGCCGCGAGCACCAGGAGCGCATGGACGCCAAGACCGAGGCGCGGCGCGAGCTGTGGACCGAGCGCGAGTCGGGTCACTGGACGGACCCCGACGACGCCTGACCGCCGACCCGGCGAGAATGCAGACGTGAACGCCGCCACCTCCCGCGCCAGCCTGCCCACGGCACGTCGGATCGTCGTCAAGATCGGCTCGTCGTCGCTCACCGGACCGGACGGCCACCTCGACCTGCAGGCGCTGCGCGCCCTCGTCGACGTGCTCGCCGCGCGGGTGGCGGGCGGCGGCCAGGTCGTGCTCGTGTCCTCCGGCGCGATCGCGGCCGGCATCGGGCCGCTCGGGCTCAGCTCCCGGCCGCGCGACGTCGCGACCATGCAGGCCGCCGCGATGCTGGGTCAGGGGCAGCTCGTGGCCCGGTACACCGAGGCGTTCGCGGCGCACGGCCTGCAGATCGGCCAGGTGCTGCTCACCGCGGAGGACACGGTGCGCCGGTCGCGGTACCGCAACGCGCAGCGCTCGCTGGAGCGGCTGCTCGCGCTCGGCGTCGTGCCCGTCGTCAACGAGAACGACGCCGTGACCACCGACGAGCTCACCTTCGGCGACAACGACCGCCTCGCGGCGCTCGTCTCGCACCTCGTGCGCGCGGACGCGATGGTGCTGCTCACCGACGTCGACGGCCTGCACGACGCCCCGCCGTCGCGGCCGGGCGCCCGGCGCATCGCGCACGTGGCCGACCTGGCGGACCTCGCCGGCGTGGAGGTCACCGCGCGCGGCAGCGCCGTGGGCACCGGGGGGATGGTCACCAAGCTCGAGTCGGCGCGCATCGCGACGGGCGCCGGCGTGCCGGTCGTGCTCACCAGCGCGCGGCACGTCGCCGAGGCGCTGGCGGGCGACGACGTCGGCACCTTCTTCGCCGTCACGGGCCGGCGCACGTCGGCGCGGCGGCTGTGGATCGCGCACGCGGCCCAGTCGCACGGCCGCCTCCACCTGGACGACGGCGCCGCGCGCGCCGTGCTCGGCGGCCGGGCGTCCCTGCTGCCGGCGGGGGTCACGCGGGTCGAGGGCACGTTCGAGGCCGGCGACCCGGTGGAGCTGGTGGGTCCCGACGGCGCCGTCCTGGCGCGCGGGCTCGTGGCGTTCGACTCGGGCGAGCTCCCGGGGCTGCTGGGCCGCTCGACGTTCGACCTCCGGGCGGAGCTGGGGGAGGGGTACGACCGCGAGGTCGTGCACCGCGACGACCTGGTGCTCGCCGGCCGATGACGCGGCCGCGCGGTCGGCGATGAGTTCCGTCGCCCGCCGCCGTCCGTAGGTGCAGCGGCACGCGTCGGAGCGTGCCACCGGACCGGGAGGCCGCCATGCGCCGTCCGCAGCACGCCACCACCGCCGCAATCGCGGGCGTCGTGGCCCTCGCCGCCACGCTCGGCACCACGGTCGTCACCGCGCCTGCGGCGTCCGCCGACGCGCCCGCGCCCGGCTGCCCGCCCCGGGGCGAGGACCTGACGGAGTACTGCGGGGAGCTGGCGGGCGCGCGGTACCGCGTGCTCGTCCCGGACGACTGGAACGGCACGCTCGTGCTGTTCAGCCACGGGCACTACCCGTCGGAGTTCTTCGGGGACTTCCCCGCCCCGCACCTGCTGGGGAACCAGGAGCTGAGCGAGGGCACGCTCACCGACCACGGGTACGCCGTCGCCGGGTCGCTGTTCCAGGGCGACGGCCTGGACTTCACGGTGCCGACGGCGGTGGCCGACCAGTCGCGGGTGCTGGACTGGTTCGAGGAGCACGTGGGCGAGCCGGAGCGCACGATCACGTACGGGCAGTCGATGGGCGCGGTCACGGCGGTGAAGCACGCCGAGGCGGAGCCCGACCGGATCGACGGCGTGCTCACGGTGGGCGGCGTCCTGGACTGGGTGGGCCAGTTCGACGCGATCCTCGACATGAACGCCGCGACCCGCGCGCTGCTCACGGACGGCACCGACGCGCACGGCGACCCGATCGAGCTCGTCGACCCCGACGACCCGGTGGCGAGCCGGGACGCCCTGGTGGCCGCGCTGACGCAGGCCCAGGAGACGCCCGAGGGCCGGGCGCGGATCGCGCTCGTCGCCTCCCTCAACACGGTGACCGGCTGGTACTGGATGAACGAGGAGCGGCCGCGGACCCTCGAGGACCGCGCCCGCGCCCAGGCGCAGTGGCTGATCGGCGCCTACACGCTCAGCCTGGGGCCCACCGGGAGGGCGGGGCTGGAGGAGACGCTGGGCGGCAACCCGAGCCGCACCGGCCTCGACCACCTGCGCGCCCGGCTCGCCCGGTCGGGCGCCGCGGGCGAGGTGGCGGCCGCGTACGCGCGGGCCGGCCTCGACCTGCGGGCCGACCTGGCGGCGCTGGAGGCCGTGGAGCCGATCGAGGCCGACCCGGGCGCCCGGGCGGCGATGGTGGAGCACCGTCCCGAGGGCACGACGCCGTCCCCGGTGCTCACGCTGCACACCACGGGCGACGGCGGGGCGCCGCCGTCGGGCGAGCGGTCCTTCGCTCACCGGGTGCGGCAGGTGGGCCACCCGGAGCGGTTCCGGAGCCTGTACGTGGAGCGCGGGGCGCACCTGTCGGTGAGCCTCGGCGAGGAGCTCGTGGCCCTCCGGGCGCTGGAGCGTCGCCTCGACACCGGGCGGTGGCCGTCGCTGGCCCCGCGGGCGCTGAACCGGGCGGCGGACGCCCTGGGCCCGGACTACCGCGCGACGTTCGAGGTCGTCACCCTGCAGACCTTCGACCACGCCCCGGCGTTCACCCGGTTCGTGCCGCCGCCGGCGCCCCGTCCCTCCTGGTGAGAGGGGCCTGCCGCCGCGCGCGCCGGCGTCGTACTCTCGGGGGATGACCACGACCCTCACGGAGGACCTGACCGCGGGCGGCTCGGGCGCCGGCACCGGCGACGACGTCACGGCCGCCGTGCGCGACGTCGCCCGACGGTCCCAGGTCGCGTCGCGGACGCTCGCCACCGCCACGCGCGCGACCAAGGACGCGGCGCTGCACGCGCTCGCGGACGCGCTGGAGGCCGCGGCAGACGAGATCGTGACGGCGAACGACGAGGACCTCGCCCGCGGGCGCGAGCGCGGGCTGAGCGACGGGCTTCTCGACCGGCTCGCGCTCACCCCGGCGCGCATCGGCGCCATCACGGGCGCGCTGCGCGAGCTCGCCGGCCTGCCCGACCCGGTGGGCGAGGTGGTGCGCGGCCAGACGCTGCCGAACGGCCTGCGCCTGCGCCAGCTCCGCGTGCCGATGGGCGTGGTCGGGATGATCTACGAGGCGCGGCCCAACGTCACCGTCGACGCCGCCGGCCTGGCGTTGAAGTCGGGCAACGCGGTGATCCTGCGCGGCGGCAGCGCGGCCGCCTCGTCCAACGCGGTGATCGTCGACGTGCTGCGCCGCGCGCTGGAGGCCCAGGGGCTGCCCGCCGACCTCGTGCAGACCATCGACGCGTACGGCCGGCCCGGCGGGGTCGCGCTCATGCAGGCGCGCGGCCTGGTGGACGTGCTCGTCCCGCGCGGCGGCGCCGACCTCATCCGCACGGTCGTCGAGTCGTCGACCGTGCCGGTCATCGAGACCGGGGTCGGCAACGTGCACGTGTACGTGGACGCCACCGCCGACGTCGCGACGGCCGTCGAGATCGTGATGAACGCCAAGACGCAGCGGGTCGGGGTGTGCAACGCGGCCGAGACGCTGCTGGTGCACGCGGACGCCGCCGAGGCGTTCCTCCCGGCGGCCCTCGCCGCCCTGGGGGGCGCGGGCGTGGTGCTGCACGGCGACGCGCGCACGGTCGCGCTGGCGCCGGAGTCGGTCGAGGTGCTCCCCGCGACCGACGTCGACTGGGCCACGGAGTACCACGCCCTGGAGCTCGCGGTGCGGGTCGTCGACTCGCTCGACGACGCGATCGAGCACATCCGCACCTGGTCGTCGGGGCACACGGAGGCGATCCTCACCCGCGACCTGGCCGCGTCGGAGCGCTTCGTCGCCGAGGTCGACTCGGCCGCCGTGATGGTGAACGCGTCGACCCGCTTCACCGACGGCGGCGAGCTGGGCCTGGGCGCCGAGATCGGCATCTCGACGCAGAAGCTGCACGCCCGCGGGCCGATGGGACTGGCCGAACTCACGACCACCAAGTGGGTCGTGCACGGCGACGGCCACGTCCGGCCCGCGTGAGAGACTGACCCCCGACCGCACCCGCAGTCCACGACCGCACACAGGAGGAACCCGTGCTGCAGACCGTCATCCAGCTCGCCCAGGAGGCACCCGAGCAGTCCGTCGGCGCGATCCCGCCGGTGGGGATGGGCCTGCTCGCGTTCGGCGGACTGGTCGCCGCGCTCGTGGTGACGTACGCGTTCCGCAACGTGTCCAACCGCCACCACTGACGGCCCCCGTCCGGTCAGCGTGAACGAGCCGTCGTCGCAGCCGCGCCGTCCGCGCCTGGGCGTGATGGGCGGCACCTTCGACCCCATCCACCACGGGCACCTGGTCGCCGCCAGCGAGGCGGCGGCGCTGCTCGACCTCGACGAGGTCGTCTTCGTGCCCACGGGCAAGCCGACCTTCAAGCAGCACCAGCAGGTGTCCCCGGCGGAGCACCGCTACCTCATGACGGTGATCGCGACCGCGTCGAACCCGCGCTTCACCGTGAGCCGCGTCGACATCGACCGGCCCGGGCTCACGTACACCGTCGACACGCTGCGGGACCTGCGCGAGGCGCGGCCCGACGCCGACCTGTTCTTCATCAGCGGCGCCGACGCGATCGAGCAGATCCTCACCTGGAAGGATGCCGCGCTCCTGTGGGAGATGGCACACTTCGTGGCTGTCACGCGGCCGGGGCACCAGCTCACGGTGGACGGACTGCCCCACGACGGGGTCACGACGCTGGAGGTCCCGGCGCTCGCGATCTCGTCGAGCGACTGCCGTCGCCGGGCGCAGGCCGGTCAACCGGTGTGGTACCTGGTGCCGGACGGCGTGGTCCAGTACATCGCCAAGCACGGTCTGTATCGAGGTCTCGATGAGTGACAACAACCCGTCCCGCCCGCTGACCCGCCGCGAGATCCGCGAGCGGGAGCAGGCGGCCGCCGCCGCGCAGGGGAGCGCCGGGCACCCGGCACCGTCCGGGCCGGAGTACGGCGCACCCGCGGCGGCACGGTCGCCGTTCGGCCCGCCCGCCGGTCAGCCGTCCGCCTCGCGGTTCGCCGCGCCGTCGCCCGGCGCTCCGGCCGCCGCCGCGCCGTCGCGGCGCTCGCTGCGCGAGCAGAGCCCGGCGCCGGCCGCTCCCGCCCCCGCGCCGATGGTGCGCCCGCCGTCCGCCTCCGCCGGCGTGCGCGGCCTGGACGAGACGGGCCGCCTGGCCCCGATCCAGCGACCCACCGGCGAGATGTCCCGGGCCGTCGCGCCGGCGCCCACGGTGCGCCCGGCGGCGCCCGCCGCCCCCGCAGCGCCGCCCGCGCGCCCGTCGTCGCGTCGGGACCTCGGTGCGACCGCCGTCGGCGGAGCCGCCACCGGCCTGTCGTTGCCCCCGCTGGCGACCCCGCCGAGCGCGGCGCCCGCGGCCACGCCGCCCGCCACGGTCGCCCCGCGCCCCGACGGACCGGCGCGCCGCTCGCCGTTCGCGACGACGGGCACCTCCTCGCCGTTCGGCACGACCGCGGCGTCGGCGTCCTCCGCCCAGGCCGCCGCGTCGGCCCCGCCTGCTCAGGCCGCCCCGTCGGCCCCGTCCGCCGCCCCGGCGCCCGCCGCGGCGCCGCCGCTGCCCTGGGCGAGCCCGAGCACGGAGCGGCCCGCGTCGGTGCCGCCGTCGCGCCCGGGGCCGGCGGCCGCGCAGCCGTCGGCGCCCGAGCGCCCCGCGGCGTCCCCGTTCGACGCGCTGGTCGCGTCGGAACAGCCGGTCCGCGCGCGGTCGGCCGCCCCGCAGGTCGAGGAGGACGACGACGAGGACTGGGACGAGCCCGAGGCGTCGTACACCTGGCTGCACTACATCGTCCTCGTGGTCGTCGCGTTCGTCCTGGGCCTGCTCGTCTGGAAGCTGCTGCTCGAGGGCCCGGACACCAACGACTTCTCGACCGACGGCGCCGCGCCCGCGGCCGGCGTCGCCCTCACGTACGAGCACCCTGGAGCCGCTGCATGACCGCCAGCCCCCGTGCCGTCGAGCTGGCGGTCGCCGCCGCCCGGGCCGCGTCCGACCGCAAGGCGCAGGAGATCATCGCGCTCGACGTGAGCGAGCAGCTCGTGCTCACCGACGTGTTCCTCATCGCGTCCGGCACGAACGAGCGCCAGGTCGCCGCGATCGTGGACGCCGTCGAGGAGGCGATGTTCCGCGCCGGGTCCAAGCCGATCCGCCGCGAGGGCAAGGCGCAGGCGCGCTGGGTGCTGCTGGACTTCGGCGAGGTCGTCGTCCACGTGCAGCACGCCGAGGACCGCGTCTACTACGCGCTCGAGCGCCTGTGGAAGGACTGCCCGGCCGTCGAGCTGCCGGAGGACGCGCGCGGCGGCGACGGCGCGGCGGCGGCCGCCGAGTACGGGGACAGCCAGGGCGACGGCGCGATCCGCCTCGCGGGCGACGAGCGGTGACGGCCGGCACCGTCGTCCTGCTGCGGCACGCCCGCACCGCGTACAACGCCTCGCTGCGGCTGCAGGGCCAGATCGACATCCCGCTGGACGAGGTCGGCCGCTGGCAGGCGGCCGAGGGCGGCTCCGCGCTCGCGTCGTCGCACCGCGCGACGCGCATCGTGTCCTCCGACCTGGGCCGCGCCGTCGAGACGGCGACCGCCTACGCGGACGCGCTCGGGGGAGCGCCCGTCGCCACGGACGCCCGCCTGCGCGAGCGGGGCTTCGGCGCGTGGGAGGGCCTCACCGGCGCGGAGCTGCAGGAGCGCTGGCCTGCCGAGTACGCGGCCTGGCGCCGCGGCGCCGAGCCGACGGGCGCGGGTGCCGAGACGAAGGCGGCGGTCGCGGCGCGGACCACGGAGGCCGTGGCGGAGCACGCGGCCGACCTGGACGACGACGCCACCCTGGTCGTCGTCTCGCACGGGGCGGCCATCTCGCTGGCCGTGACGGCGCTGCTCGGGCTCGACCCCGCCACCTGGCGCGGGCTGACGGGCATGCACAACGTGCACTGGTCGCACCTGCACCGCGCGGGCGAGGGGGCCGTGCCCGCCTGGCGCCTCGTGGCGCACAACGTGGGCGCGGGCTACCCGCTCGACCAGTGGCAGGCGGGCCCGGACTGGAATTTGGAACCTGGCCCGAAGTCTGCCTAAGATATCGACGTTCCCGAGGGGCGCAAGCCCGGAGGAACGCACCGAATCAGACGAATCGCCTGGTCGCCCGTCGGCCGCGAGAGTCGGTTCTCGGGGCTGTGGCGCAGCTGGTAGCGCACCTGCATGGCATGCAGGGGGTCAGGGGTTCGAGTCCCCTCAGCTCCACCCCGACGAGAAGGCCCGGAACCCATGGTTCCGGGCCTTCTCGCATGTCCAGGGGTGTGACGTCCAAGGGGTTCACGGTGCGGGACGCCCCTTGCGCCGGCGCCGTGGTCGCCTAGGGTCGGACCTGCGGCCGCGTCGTCGGCCGCCACACTGAAGTCACATCTGAAGACACCCATGACAGGGGAGCGCCGTCGAAGGGGCGCTGAGAGTGCGGGCACAGCCGCAGACCCTTGGAACCTGCTCCGGTTAGCACCGGCGAAGGGAGTTACCTGGAATGTCCGCGCCCATAGCTCTGCGCAGCGCGTCCCTGCGGTACCGCACCGTCGACCTCGTCACCGTGGCCATGCTCGGCGTCGCCGTCGGCGTCGTCTTCTGGGGCTGGACGCAGCTCTACCACCTGCTCTCCGCCGGTCTGGCCGTCGCGTTCCCGCCGGCCACCGGGCTGCTCGGCGGCGGCTGGCTGCTCGGCGGCGTGCTGGGCGGCCTGATCGTCCGCCGGCCCGGCGCGGCGCTGCTCACCGAGGTCGTCGCGGCGAGCGTCGAGGCCCTGCTCGGCGCCGGCTGGGGCTTCTCGGCGATCGTCTCCGGCGTCGTCCAGGGCTTCGGCGCCGAGCTCGTGCTCGCGCTGTTCCTGTACCGCCGCTTCGGGGCCGCGGTCGCCGCGCTGGCGGGCGCGGCGGCCGGCGCGTGCGGCGCGGTGTACGAGTGGTTCGCCTACTACCCCGACTGGGCGTGGGGCTTCCGGCTGGCGTACCTCGGCCTCTTCGCGCTGTCCGGCGCGCTGCTCGCGGGGCTCGGGGGAGCGGCGCTCGTGCGCGCCCTGGCGCGGGCCGGCGTGCTCGACGCCTTCGGGCCGGGCCGCGACCTCGCCGACCGTGCCGCCGACCCCGCCAAGGCCTGACGGCGTGGCGCGCGACGGCGTCCGGGCGAGCCTGCGGGGGCTCACCTGGCGGCCCACCGGGCGGGGCGCACCGACCGTGACCGACCTCGACCTCGCCGTCGGCGTGGGGGAGCGCGTCGGGCTCGTCGGCCCCAGCGGGGCCGGCAAGTCGACCGTGCTGCACGCCCTGGCGGGGGTGCTCGGCGACCCGCTGCCGGGCGACCTGTCCGGCGCGGTCGAGGTGGCCGGCGGGGTGGGGCTCGTCCCGCAGGACCCGGGCTCGGCGGTCGTCGCGGCGCGCATCGGCCGGGACGTCGCCTTCGGGCCCGAGAACGCCGGCCTGCCGCGGGCGGAGATCTGGCGTCGCACCCACCACGCGCTGGAGCGGGTCGGGCTGCGGTACCCGGTCGACCGCCCGACGTCGGCCCTCTCGGGCGGGGAGCTGCAGCGGCTGGCCCTCGCGGGGGCGCTGGCCCGCGAGCCAGGCCTGCTGCTGCTCGACGAGCCCACCGCGATGCTCGACCCGGACGCCGCGGCCGAGGTGCGCGCGGCGGTGGTGGAGGCGCTCGCGGGCAGCGACACCGCGCTCGTGGTCGTCGACCACCACGTCGGGCCCTGGCTCGAGCACCTGGACCGCGTGGTCGTGCTCGGCCCCGGCGGCCGGGTCACGCACGAGGTCGCGCCCGCCGCGCTGCGCGACGGCACCGCGACGGCGGGGCTGCGCGACGAGCTGACCCGCGCCGGCGTCTGGCTGCCCGGCGTGCCCGCGCCGCCGCCGCTGCCGGTGCCCGCCGCCCTGGTGGCGCCGGACCTGCCCGGGCCGGACGTCGTCGTCGCCGGCCTCCGCGTCGACCTGGTCACCCGCGGCCTGCGCGGCCGCACCACGACGCGCGCCCTGGACGGCGTGGACGCGCGGCTGCCTGCGGCGCGGCTCACCGCCGTCACCGGGCCCTCGGGCGCGGGGAAGTCCACGCTCGTCGCCACGCTCGCCGGGCACCTGCGGCCGGCGTCCGGCGACGTGCGCGGCACCCCCGGGCACTCCGCGCGCTCGCGGGACCTCGCGCGGGCCTGCGGCTGGGTGCCGCAGCACCCGGAGCACGGGCTGCTCGCGCTGCGCGTGCGGGACGAGGTCGAGCTCACCGGCCGGCGGCTCGGCGTCCCGGTGGACGTGGACGAGGCGCTCGCCGTGCTGCGCCTCGACCACCTCGCCGACGCGCACCCGTTCCGGCTCTCGGGCGGCGAGCAGCGGCGGCTCGCGCTGGCCGCCGCGCTCGCGCACCGCCCCGGGACGGTGCTGCTCGACGAGCCCACGGTCGGCCAGGACCGGCTGACGTGGGCCGCCGTGGCGGGGTGGGCCGTGGCGGCGGCCCGGCACGGCGCCACGGTCGTGACCAGCACCCACGACGAGCACCTCGTCGCGCTCGCCGACCACCGGGTCGCGCTCGGCGCGCACGACGCCGCGCTGCAGGGGGCGGTGGCATGATCGGCGCTCTCGCGCGGGTGAACGCGCTCGTGCTCGTCGCCCTCGGGCTGCTCGGGCTGGTCGCGTCCCTGGGGGTGCGCGACGTCGCGAGCGCCGCCGTCGCCCTGGTGGCCTGCGTGGCGTTCGGGCTGGTGCTCCTGCCGCGCGGGGCCGGGTCGCCGGTCCGGTACCTCGCGGTGCTCCTCGCCGTCGTCTCGGTGGCGTGGTCGACCTGGCTGCTGGGTGGCCGCGACCTGGTGGTCGCCGCCGTCGCGGGCGCCCGCATCGCGGTGCTCGCGCTGCCCGGCGTGGCGCTCGCCCCGCTGGTCGACCCGAGCGGGCTGGCCGACCAGCTCGGCCAGCGGCTGCGGCTGCCCGCGCGGTTCGTCGTCGGCGTGGCCGCGGCGCTGCAGCGGTTCGAGCGGCTCGGCACCGTCTGGGAGCAGGCGTCGCGGGTACGCCGCTCGCGCGGCGTCGGGCCCGGGAGAGGCCCGCTCTCCCGGGCGCGCCACGCGTCCTCGGTGACGTTCGCCGTGCTGGCCGGGACGCTGCGCGACGCGGCCGCCATGTCCGTCGCGATGGACGCCCGCGGCTTCGCGGGCGCCCATCGGCGGACGTGGGCGGAGCCGGCGCCGTGGTCGCGGACGGATTCCGCCGTGCTCGCCGTCGGCGCGGTCGTGGCGGCCCTGCCGTTCGCCGTCCTCGTGGCGCGCCAGCTGTGACGTCCGCGCGTCAGCCCGTCGGGGCCGGGGGCGCGTCCGGCGAGAACGCGACCGGTGCGGCGGACGGCGTGCGCGGGTCGGGCCGTTCCGGTCGGCCGCCGGGCTCGATGCCGCCCTGGTCGAGGCGGAGCGGCGGGTACCGGTCCGTCATCAGGCAGGTGTACGCGGCGACGCGCTGCCCCCAGCGGTTCATCCCGACCACGAAGTCGTACACCGACCGGGGGTAGCTGCCGGTGAACAGCAGCGCGATCGCGGAGATCATGACCAGCAGGGCGATCAGGCCGACGGAGTTGGTGCCGCCGTCCCAGGCGTCCTTCGCACCGGAGGTGTCTCCGAGCCAGAGCGCTCCGCCCGCGAAGACCGACAGCACGAGGAGGTGCGGGATCGCGAGGAACCACTTCACGAAGATGAGCCCGCGCGACAGGCGCTCCGGGTACTCGACGGACAGGTGCGCCGGGTAGTCGGGCACGTCCGCGAGCGTGAACGGCGGGTAGCGGTCGGTGCCCAACACCCCGTAGCCGTAGTAGCTCACCCGCCAGCCCCAGCGCAGGACGCCGACGTTGAAGTCGAACAGGCCGCGCGGGTAGCGCGCCGTGAACAGGATCGCGAAGAACGCGATCACGGTCACCACGGCGAAGGCGATCCACAGGAAGAAGAGCACGACGAGGTGCGGCACCAGCAGCAGCCACTTCACCAACCACAGGCCGCGGGAGGCGGAGGCTCGGGGTGCCGCGTCGAGGCGGAGGGGATAGGCGGCGGGGTTCTCGGTCATGGCGTGCTCCTCGGGGTGACGGGCCGGGCGTCGTCGAGCACGGTGACGACGACCTTGCCCCGCGCCCTCCCGTCCAGCAGGTGGCGGATCGCCGGGACGACGTCCGCGAGCGGGTAGGTGCGGTCGACGACGGGCGTGACCGCGCCGTCCTCGGCGAGGCCGCGAAGGGTCTCGAGGTCGGCGGAGTTCTCCGACGCCACGAACGTGCCGAGGCGCTGGCCGACGAACGGCGAGAGGACCTTGGCGCGCAGCTGGCGGTCGCTGCCGCCCAGCCAGCGCCCGTCGGTCTCGCCGCCGACGATGACCAGCCGCCCGCGCGGCGTGAGCGCACGCCGCAGGCGGGAGAGCGAGGCGTTGCCGCCGATGTCGAGGACGAGGTCGAACGGGCCGGCGTCGACGAAGTCCTCGCGGGTGTAGTCGACCACGGCGTCGACGCCGAGCGCCCGGACCATGCTCGCCTTGCCGGCGCTGCACACCGCGGTGACGGCTGCGCCGTCGGCGACGGCGATCTGGACGGCGAAGCTGCCGACGCCGCCCGACGCCCCGACGACGAGGACCCGCTGGCCGGCCCGGACGCGTCCGTGCTCGCGGACGGCCTGCAGGGCGGTGAGCCCGGAGACCGGCACCGCGGCGGCCTGGTCGAACGACAGGTTCGCGGGCTTCGGCGCGAGCTGGTCGGCGGGGGCGACGGCGTGCTCGGCGAAGGTGCTGGTGCCCGTGCCGTAGACGGCGTAGCCGCGCGCGAGGCCCGAGACGGCGGCGCCGACGGCCTCGACGGTGCCGGCCAGGGCGCGGCCGGGATTGAGGTACTTCGGCCGGCGCGCGCCGAAGCCGGCGAGCCGGATGGGGTAGGGCAGCCCGGACATGATGTGCCAGGTGCCCCGGTCGATGCTGCTGGCGTGCGTCCGCACGAGCACCTCGTCGTCGGCGACCGTAGGGACCTCGACCCGGGCGAGGCGCAGGAGACCCTCGGGCGCCGGGCCGTAGCGGTCCTGCACGACCGCGGTCATGGTCCCCTCGCCGACCGACCGAGGCGGCGGGGCCCGCAGGGTGCCGGGCCGTGCGTCGGTGCCGGGCTGTGCGTCATGGTGCTGCGGGGTGGGCACGGTGGCCTCCGGTGGTGGGTTCGGGCGGGTCAGTCGTCGCGGTAGCTGCGGAGCGTGGCGAGGACGGCCTGCTCGACGGGGGTGGCGGTGGCGCCAAGCTTGTCGGCGATCGTCGTGCTGTCGACGACGAACGGCTCGGTGAACAGGTACTGCATCTCCACCAGCTCCCGCATCGACGCGTTGACCACGCCGAGCGCACGCACCAGCCAGCCGGGTGTAGCGCGCAGGCGGGTGCGGGCCTGGCCGGCGCCCCGGTAGGCCGTCTCGACGAGCTCGCGGGTGGTGCGCGTGTCGGGGTCGTTCGGCAGGTGCCACACCCGGCCCGGGGCGTCGGGGTGCTCTCCGAGGACCACGAGACCCTCGCCGATGTCGGGGATGTACGTGTAGGTGTGCGGCTGGTCGGGATCGCCCAGCACGGTGGCGGTCCGCCCCGCGATCGCGGCGGGGAAGAGCCGGTCGCCGAGGTTGGACTGGGCGCCCCCGCGCGGCCCGAAGTAGTCCGAGGCGCGACCGATCGCCACCTGCACGCGGCCCGCGGCGTGCGCGGCCAGCAGCTCCCGGGACATCTGCCCGCGCAGCCGCCCCTTCGTGGTGTGCGCGTGGTCGCCGCTGTCCTCGGTGAGCGGCATGCCGCCCGGCCGCCCGTACATGTAGACGTTCTCCATGCTGACGAGCCGCGCCCCCGCGGCCTCCGCGGCGGCCAGCACCCCGGCCTGCAGCCGGGGGAACTGCGCGCTCCACTCGGCGTACGGCGGGTTCAGCGTCTGGTAGACGACGGCGGCACCCTCGGCAACCTCGGTCGTGAACGCGGCGTCGCGCGCGTCGCCGGCGACGACCTCGACGCCGTGCGGCACGCGCGCGTGCCCCGAGCGGTTGACCAGCCGGACGGTCTCGCCGCGACGCAGGAGCGCGTCGAGCGTGGCCAGGCCGACGGCGCCGGTGCCGAAGACGACGTGGCGCGGGGCGGTGCTCATGTGCGCGCGCCGTGCGGCGTGGCCGCCGCCGCGGCGCCTGCCACGGCGACAGCGAGGAACCCGGCGGTCCAGAGCAGCCAGCCTCGCCACGGTGAGGCCGGGACGGTGACCATGGCGATCCTTTCCGGGCGCCTGCCCGCGGGATGCGGGAGGAGCGGTCCGACATCTTGGACGATGTACAAACTTTGGACGCCGTACAGCAACGGTGTACCCTGCAGGGGGTCGACGTCAAGGGGGTGCGCTCGCAGATGTCCACATCGACCGCCCCGCGCCGTCGTGGTCCTCGGCGCGCGGTGACCGAGGCGAAGATCCTCGACGCGGCCCTGCGGCTGCTCGACCAGGGCGGGCCCGCCGCCGCGTCCGTCCGGCGCATCGCCGCCGAGGTCGGCGTGGCGCCCAACGCGATCTACACGTACTTCCCCGACAAGGCCGCCGTCCTCCGCGCCCTCGCCGAGCGGCTGCTCGGCGGCGTCGACCACGACGTCTTCGCCGACCTCGAGCAGCACTGGCGTATCCGCGTGGAGGCGCTCGCCCTCGAGCTGCGGGTCACCCTGACCGCGCACCCCGGGGCGGTCGGCCTGCTGGTCGGGGGGCCGCTGGACGGGCCCAGCTCGATGGCGCTCAACGAGCGGCTCCTGCAGCTGTTCGCGGACGCCGGGCTCGGGCCGGACGCCGCGGCACAGGCGTCCTACCTGCTCATGGTGTACGTCTTCGGGTCGGTGTCCCGCGAGGTCGCCGGGGTGCACGGGGGCGGCCCGCTGCCGCCCGAGCAGGAGCGCGTCGCCGCCCGCCGGGCCGAGCTCTCGGCCGTGCCGTCCGACCGGTTCCCCCTCACGGCCGCGGCGGCGGTGACGATGGCCGGCTCCACCTCGACCGAGCAGTACGTCTGGGGGCTGCGCAGGATCCTCGCCGGCCTGTCCGCCCTGAGCGACGGGGACGACGGGCCCGACGGGGTCGACGGCGCGCCGGAGGCCGCGGCGCCCTGAGCCGTCGGCCCGGAGGCGAGGCCCACGCCGCGGGAGCAGGCTCGAGCCAGGAGGTGCCAGCATGACTCGCCGGCCGCACGACTTCGACGCCCTGTACGCGGCGGACGTCCCGCCCCCGTGGGAGATCGGGCGTCCGCAGCCTGCGCTGCTGGCGCTGGTGCGGCGGTCGGTGCTCGCGGACCCGGTGCTCGACGTCGGGTGCGGCACGGGCGTCCTGGCGCTCGCCGTCGCGCGCGCCGGCCACCGGGTCGTGGGGGTGGATGCCGCGGCGCACGCGATCTCGCGCGCACGGGAGCGGGTCGCGGAGGCGATCCTCGAGGGGCCGGGCAGTGTGCGCTTCGAGGTGGCGGACGCGCGCGGGCTCGACCACCTGGACGTGCGCCCCGGGACCGTCCTGGACTCCGGCCTGCTGCACTCGCTGGACGACGCCGGTCGCGCCGCCTACGTGGCCGGGCTCGAGGCGATCTGCGGGCCCGGCGCGCTCGTCGCCGTGCTCGCGATGTCCGTGGCGGCCGGCCTCGGCTGGGGCACGACGAGCGAGGTGCTGCAGGGCGCGTTCGCCGGGCCGGCGTGGACGTCGACCGCGGTCTCGGACGCCGAGATCGTCGCCCGCCCCGCGGAGGACGAGCTGCACCTGCCCGCGCTGCTCCTCACGACCCGGCGGGCGTGAGCATCCCTGCGACCCGCGAGCCGTGTGCGATAGGAATGGCGCGTGCCGTCCCCACCCCTGTTCCCGATGCGGAGCGTCGTCCTCGGGGCGTTCCTCCCCACCCTGGTGCTGGAGATCGGCATCGGCGCGCTGCTGCCGGTCGTCGCGGTCACGGCCACCGGCCGCGGCGCGAGCCTCACCGTCGCCGGCCTGGTGGCCGCGCTGCTGCCGCTCGGGAAGATCGCCTTCGACCTGCCCGCGGGCGCGCTCTCGCAGCGCCTCGGCGACCGGGTGGCGATGCTGGTCGCCGGCAGCGTCGCCGTCCTCGCGTTCACGACGATCGCGCTCTCCTCGGCACTGTGGGGCCTGGCGGCCGGGGTGCTCGCGCTCGGCGCGGCGAACGCCGTCTTCAACCTCGCCCGGCAGGCGTACCTCACGGAGATCACGCCGCCGCTGCGTCGGGCGCGGGTCCTGTCGACCCTCGCCGGCGTGCATCGCATCGGGCTGTTCCTGGGCCCGTTCGCGGGTGCCGCGGTGATCGCGGCGACCTCGCTGCACGGGGCGTTCTGGCTCGGGGTCGGCTCGGCGCTGGTCGCCGTGCTGGTGATCGCCGTCGTGCGCCCGGAGCCCCAGGCCGACGCCCCGCTGCCGCGCACCGCCGGTGGGCCGCGCGTGTCCATCGCGGCCGTCGCGCGCGAGCACCGGCAGCTGTTCGCCACGCTCGGCGTTGCGATCCTGCTGGTCAGCGCCGTGCGCGGCGCGCGGCAGACCGTCATCCCGCTGTGGGGCGAGCACCTCGGCCTGGACGCCGAGGTGACGTCCCTCGTCTTCGGCGTCTCCGGCGCCCTGGACATGCTGCTCTTCTACCCGGCGGGCAAGGTGATGGACCGGTTCGGCCGGCTGTGGGTGGCCGTGCCGTCCATGCTCACGATGGCCCTCGGGCTGGCCGTGCTGCCGTTCGCGCACACCGCCGGCGCGCTCGCGGTGGTCGCCGCGCTGCTCGGCGTCGGCAACGGCATGGGGTCGGGCATCGTCATGACGCTGGGCGCCGACGTCGCGCCCGCGGCGGTGCGCCCCACGTTCCTCAGCGTGTGGCGGCTCTTCCAGGACACGGGTGACGCGCTGGGGCCGCTGATCCTGTCGGCCGGCGCCGCGCTGGGCTCCCTCGCGGCGGGGGTGTGGGCCACCGCGACGCTCGGGGCGGCCTCCGCGGGGGCGCTCGCGCGCTGGGTGCCGCGCTACTCCCCGCTGGCGAACCTCGTGCGCCGGCGGCCCTGACGGCGGGCGGTGCGGCGGCGGGCGTCAACCGCGCACGTGCACGCCGAGCCCGGCGCGACCGGGCGCCACCGCGTCGCACAGCTCCCCGCGCACGTCGTAGTCCCCGCCGTCCTGGTGCCGGTAGGGCACGAAGGGGCCGTCGGGCAGGGCCAGCAGCCGCTCCCTCAGGTTCGCCGCGGCCGTCGCGAAGCCGGCGTCGTCCAGGCGGTTGGCGCCGGGCACGAGGACCGGCTCGGCCACCTCCATGCCGGTGTACCAGAACGTGCCGTGCAGCAGCGGGAACAGCACCTCGGTGAGGTCGCCGTGCAGCCCGCGCGGCCCGAGCCCGGTGCCCGCCCCGACCGTGACCACGGCCAGCGCGCGCCGCCCGGCCAGGCCGCCGTCGCCGTACCGGCGGGTGCGCCCGGTCGTGTCGCGCACGCCGTACGCGTAGCCCTGCACCAGCACCCGGTCGAGCCAGCCCTTGAGGATGGCGGGCACGCCGTGCCACCACAGCGGGAACTGGAGGACGACGGTGTCGGCCCGCGCGAGCTTGTCGTGCTCGGCGCGGATGTCGGGGGCGAGCGTGCCGCCGCGCAGCGCGCGCTCCGAGGCGGCCGCGACGTCGAGCCGGTCGCCCTCGCCCTCGGCCTCGCCGAAGTCGGCGGCCGAGACCACCGGGTTCCACCCCATCGCGTACAGGTCCGACTGGACCACCTCGTGCCCGGCCCCGCGCAGCGCGCGCACCCCCTCGTCCCGCAGCCGCGCCGTGAGCGACCGTGGCTCCGGGTGGGCGAGTACCCACAGCACCCGCATCGGACGTCCCTTCCGTCGAGGGCTGCCGCCGACCGGCCGCCCGTCCCTCCACGGTGCCCGCGCGCTGCCACGATCGACCAGTGGCCGGAGGGCCATGATGTGCAAGGATCGAGCCATGCCTGCCGGACGCAAGCGAGCCAGCGGTGCTGCGGTCCGCCGTCGCCACCTGGTCGCGGTGCTCGTGCGCGACGGCGTGATGCCGCTCGAGCTCGGCGCGGTGCACCAGCTCTTCGGCGTGGCACGAGGGTCCGACGGCGAGCGGCTCTACGACGTGCGCACCTGTGCGGCCGTGCCGGGACCGGTGCGCACGGACGCCGACTTCTCGATCGACGTCCCGCACGGCCCGCAGGTCCTCGCGCGCGCCGACACCGTCGTGGTGCCGGCCTCCCACGCGCTGGACGACACCGGCACCGGCACCGACACCGTCGCGGCCGGGGGCGACGTCGCGGGCCTGCTGTCCACGGTCCGCCCGGAGGCGCGCGTCGCGTCCATCTGCACCGGTGCGTTCGCGCTCGCCCGCGCCGGGCTCCTCGACGGGCGCCGCGCGACGACGCACTGGCTCTCCGCCGAGCGGTTCCGGCGGGAGTTCCCGGCGGTCGAGCTGGACCCGGACGTGCTGTTCACCGAGGACGGCCGGGTGTTCACGTCGGCCGGCGAGGCGGCCGGGATCGACCTGTGCCTGCACCTCATCCGCTCCGACCACGGCGCGGCGGTCGCGAACGACGTCGCGCGGCGGACGGTCGTGCCGCCGTTCCGCGACGGCGGCCAGGCGCAGTTCGTGGACGTCCCGGTACCTGCGCCGACCGGAGGCCACACCGGGCCCGCGCGGTCGTGGGCGCTCGAGCACCTCGACGAGACACTCTCGCTGGACGATCTCGCCCGGCACGCGTCGATGAGCACCCGCACGTTCACGCGCCGGTTCCGCCGCGAGGTCGGCGTCTCGCCCGGCGCCTGGCTGCTCCAGCAGCGCCTGCTGCGCGCCCGTGACCTGCTGGAACGATCCGAGCTCCCGGTCGACGCCGTCGCGCGCCGCGCCGGGTTCGGTACCGGGGCGTCGCTGCGTCAGCACTTCGCCCGGGCACTGGGCACGTCGCCCGCGGCCTACCGGGCGACGTTCGGTCAGGACCTGCGAAATCAGAACGTTACGAGCCGACTCCCGCGTCATCCTTGACGGGGCCCGGTCCGGGCACCTAGACCTGGCTGATGGAGGTCTTTGAGAAGTGGGAGTCCGAGATCCGCGGGTACAGCCGGACGTACCCGACGGTCTTCGCCTCGGCGTCGAACGCGCGTCAGGTGGACGAGGCCGGCCGTAGTTACGTCGACTTCTTCGCCGGCGCAGGAGTGCTCAACTTCGGGCACAACAACCCCCGCATGAAACGCGCCATGATCGAGTTCCTCGAGGCCGACGGCGTCGCGCACAGCCTCGATATGGCGACCACCACCAAGCGGGACTTCATCTCCAAGTTCGTCTCCACGGTGCTCGAGCCGCGGGGCATGACGATGCGGCTGCAGTTCATGGGGCCGACGGGCAGCAACGCCGTGGAGGCGGCGCTCAAGCTCGCCCGCAAGGTGACCGGGCGGCGCGAGGTGGTCGCCTTCACGCACGGGTTCCACGGCATGACCCTCGGGTCGCTCGCGCTCACGGGCAACGACGTCTTCCGCCGGGCCGCCGGCGTGCCGCTGGAGAACGTGCACCGGCTGCCGTTCGAGACCGCCCCCGGGGGCGGTCTCGCGTCGCTCGAGGCGTACCGGGCGCAGCTCGCCGACGTGTCGAGCGGGCTGCTGCCCCCCGCCGCGTTCGTCGTCGAGACCATCCAGGCCGAGGGCGGCGTCAACGTGGCGAGCCCCGAGTGGCTGCACGCCGTGCAGCAGCTGGCCCGGGACGTCGGGGCGCTGTTCGTCATCGACGAGATCCAGGTGGGCTGCGGCCGCACCGGCAGCTACTTCAGCTTCGACGGCATGGGGCTGGACCCGGACGTCGTGTGCCTCGCCAAGGGGATCGGGGGTTACGGGACGCCGCTGGCGATGAACCTCAACCGGCCCGAGCTGGACGCGCACTGGGCGCCGGGGGAGCACACCGGCACCTTCCGCGGCCAGGGGCTGTCGTTCGTGGCCGGGCGCGAGGCCCTGACCTACTTCGACGACGACGAGCTGATGACCCAGGTGCACGCCAAGGCCGAGCGCATGGTGTCGGTGCTGGACGGGCTGGCGGCCGAGGCGGCCGACCGCGGTTTCGCCGTGCGCGGCCGCGGCATGATCCAGGGCCTCGACGTGGTCGACGGCGCGTTCGCGAAGGCGGTCGCCGCCGAGTGCTTCGCCCGCGGGCTGCTCATCGGGCCGTGCGGCAGCGGCGGCCGCGTGCTCAAGCTCATCCCACCGCTCACCATCCCCGACGACGACCTCGACGAGGGCCTGGAGATCCTCACGGGGGCGGTGCGCGACACCCTCTAGCGCCCTCGATCCACCCGGGCGGGGGCGTCCGACAGCAGAAGGAGGCCGGCATGCGGCAGCGCGACGACATGACGTTCCCGTTCGAGGAGTACGCGAGACGCCTCGGCGACCTGCGCCGCCGCATGGCGGAGCGGATGCTCGACGCCGTGGTCATCACGGATCCCGAGAACCTCATGTACCTCACGGACTACCAGACCACGGGGTACTCCTTCTTCCAGGCGCTGGTCGTGCCGCTCGAGGACGAGCCGTTCATGATCACGCGCGCCATGGAGGAGTCCAACGTGCACGCGCGCACCTGGGTGGAGCTGACCCGGCCCTACCCGGACACGGGCGACGCGATCCAGAGCCTGGTGCAGTCCCTGCGCGAGTTCGGCCTCGACACCAAGGACGTCGGGTACGAGCGCAACAGCTACTACTTCCCGGCCTACCACCAGGACTACATCCACAACTCGTTCACCGACGGCCGCCTGCTGGACTGCTTCGGCATCGTGGAGGAGGGGCGGGTGACGAAGTCCGACGCGGAGATCGCGATCATGCGGCGGGCGGCGCACGCCACGGAGGTCGGCATGGCGGCCGGGATCGAGGCGGTCGCCGCCGGCGTGACCGAGAACGACGTCGCGGCGGCGATCGCGTCGGCCATGTTCCGTTCCGGCGGGGAGTTCCCCGCGGTGATGCCCTACGTGACCTCCGGGCCGCGCAGCATGATCGGGCACGCGACCTGGGAGGGCCGCACCGTGCAGCCGGGGGAGCACGTCTTCCTCGAGGTGGGCGGCTGCTTCCGGCGGTACCACACGGCGATGATGCGCACCGTCGTGCTCGACGACCTGTCGCGCAGCATGCTGGTGGCGCAGGAGCGGATGAAGCTCGCGCTCGCCGAGGTGAAGGCGGCGATCCGGCCCGGGCTCACGGTGTCCGACGCCGACAACATCGTGCGGAACATCATCTCGGACAACGGCGTCGGGGCGCGGCTGGTCACCCGGTCGGGCTACTCCATCGGCATCGCGTTCCCGCCCAGCTGGGACGAGGGCTACATCGTCAGCCTCAACCAGGGCGACCCGCGCGTGCTGCGCGAGGGGATGACGTTCCACATCATCCCGTGGATGTGGGGGGTCGACGGCGACAAGACGGTCGGCATCTCCGACACGGTGCGCGTGACGGCGGACGGCTGCGAGTCGTTCTTCACGCTGGCCGAGGACTTCACCTGCAAGCCCGAGCACGCGGCCGAGCGGACGGACGGCGAGCCCCTCGCGCTCGTGCCCGACGCGACCGCCGACCTGACCGAGGAGGAGACCGCATGACGATGCTGATCGCGACCGACCCGAGCACGGGCGAGGTGGTCCGCGAGGTCCCGGCGGCGTCGCCGGGGGAGGTCGACGCGACCCTCGCGGCCGCCGAGGCGGCGCGGGCGGCCTGGCGCGACCGGGGTCTCGACGGGCGCGCCGAGGTGCTGCGTGCCGTCGCGGCCGACCTGCGCGCCCGCGCCGACGAGCTGGCGCCCCTGATGACGCAGGAGATGGGCAAGCCGATCACGGAGGCGCTCGGGGAGGTCGAGAAGGCGGCGTGGTGCGCCGAGCACTACGCCGAGCACGCGGCCGCGTACCTGGCGACGCAGGAGATCGCCTCGGACGCCACCCGCAGCTACGTGCAGCACCTGCCGCTGGGCACGGTCCTCGGCATCCTGCCGTGGAACGCGCCGTTCTGGCTCGCGCTGCGCTTCGCGGCGCCGGCCCTCATGGCGGGCAACACCGGCGTGCTCAAGCACGACCCGCACGTGCCCGGCTGCGCGGAGGCGATCGGCGAGGTCTTCGCGCGGGCCTTGTCGGCGTCCGGCGCTCCGGCCGGGGTGTTCCGGAACCTGCCCCTGGCCACTGCGGACGTCGCCGCCGTGATCCGCGACCGGCGGGTCCAGGCGGTGTCCTTCACCGGGTCGTCGCGCGGCGGCTCGGCGGTGGCGAGCGTCGCCGCCGCCGAGATCAAGCCCGCCGTGCTCGAGCTGGGCGGCTCCGACCCGTGCGTCGTGCTGGCCGACGCCGACCTCGACGCCGCGGCGGACACCATCGCCCTGTCGCGCATCATCAACGCGGGCCAGTCGTGCATCGCCGCGAAGCGGATCATCGTGGAGGAGCCGGTGCACGGGGCGCTGGTCGAGCGCCTGCGGGACCGGCTCGCGGCGCTCAAGGTGGGCGACCCGCGCGACCCCGCCACACAGGTGGGGCCGATCGCCCGCGCCGACCTGCGCGAGAACCTGCACCGTCAGGTCACCGAGACGGCTGCGGCGGGAGCCCGGGTGCTGCTCGGCGGCGAGCTGCCCGACGGCCCGGGGTACTACTACCCGCCCACCCTGCTGGACGGCGTCACCGACGACATGACCGCCGCCTGCGAGGAGACCTTCGGGCCGGTGATGGCGGTGCTCCCCGCGCGTGACGCCGACGCCGCGCTCGCGGCCGCGAACGCCACCGAGTACGGCCTGGCGGCGAGCGTGTGGACGACGCCGGAGCGCGGCGAGGCGATGGCCCGCGAGATCGAGGCCGGCCAGGTGTCCGTCAACGGGATCGTGAAGACGGACCCCCGGCTGCCCAGCGGCGGGGTGAAGCGCTCCGGGTACGGGCGCGAGCTCGGCCCGCACGGCATCCTGGAGTTCGTCAACGTGCAGCAGGTGTGGGTGGGGCCGAAGAAGTCCTAGCTCACTCCACCTCGTCACTCGACCGTCGCGAAGCTCGGGTGCGGGGGCTGGTTGTACCCCGTGTTCTGCCACGCCACGGCGAGCCGGTACTGCCGGTCCTCCATGAGCGACGGGTGCGCGATGTCGGTCGGGATGTCCGTGGAGTAGATCCGCAGCGCGCTGGAGTCCGTCGTGCGCCACACGACCTCCTCGCGCCAGTCGCCGAGGATGTCGGCCTGCAGCGCCGGCGTCGCCTTGGTGCCGTTGTTCGACGCGACGCCCTCACCGGTGAGCAGCCGGGTGTCGCCGTCCGACCCGTACTTGTCGATGTGCGTGTCGTCCAGCAGCTCGCGCTGCCCGTCGCCGTCCCACCAGATCACGAAGTTGGTGGAGCCGGGCTTGCGACCCACCTCGGAGCCGTCGGTCGCGCTGCGCAGGCCGGAGACCTTGGACGACCAGACCTCGGCGCCGGGGTTGTCCGCGGTGACGTCAGCGGCCACCCCGCGCCCGTTGTCGGAGCCGGCGGCGGGCGCGCTGGACAGGATCTTCCCGGTGGCGGCGTCGGCCACCCAGTGCGCCGGGTCGGTGCCGGACTCCGACGGCTTGAACACCTCGAGCCCGGGGTTCGACGGCACCAGGTCGCTCACGTGGTACGCGTCGCCGTGGTGGGTGCCGTTCTGCCACAGCCCGGACCCGTCGTCGTCGATCGCCATCGAGCCGTAGAGGATCTCGTCGCGGCCGTCGTCGTCCACGTCCGCGATCGACAGCTGGTGGTTGCCGCGGCCCGTCCAGTCGGGCCCGTTGGTCGACGAGCTCGAGTCGAACGTCCAGCGGCGGGTGAGCTCCCCGTCGCGGAAGTCCCAGGCGGCCACGGCGGACTTGGCGTAGTAGCCGCGCCCCATGACGATGCTCGGCCGCGAGCCGTCGAGGTACGCGGTCCCGGCGAGGAAGCGGTCCACGCGGTTGCCGTAGGTGTCGCCCCAGTCGCCGACGTTCCCGCGCGCGGGGCGGAAGTCGACGGTGTCGAGCTCGGCGCCGTCGGTGCCCCGGAAGACCGTGAGGAACTCGGGGCCGCTGAGCACGTACCCGTCCGAGTTGCGGTGGTCGGCGTCGGCGTCGCCGATCACCTGGCCGGTGCCGGAGACGGTGCCGTCGCCCGTCTTCACGGCGACCTCCGCGGCACCGTCGCCGTCGTAGTCGTACACCTGGAACTGCGTGTAGTGGGCGCCGGCGCGGATGTTGCGGCCGAGGTCGATCCGCCACAGCCGCTCGCCGTCGAGCTCGTAGGCGTCGAGGTAGACGTCGCCCGTGACGCCGGCCTGCGAGTTGTCCTTGGCGTTGCTCGGGTCCCACTTGAGGACGATCTCGTACTCGCCGTCGCCGTCGACGTCGCCCACCGACGCGTCGTTCGCGGAGTACGTGTAGCCGTCGCCCGCGGGCGGCACGTCGAGCGGGACGTCGAGCGCGCTCGCCTCGGCGCCTGCGACGGGCTCGAGGGTCAGGGACT
This sequence comes from Isoptericola sp. F-RaC21, assembly GCF_038593535.1. Lineage (NCBI taxonomy): Bacteria > Bacillati > Actinomycetota > Actinomycetes > Micrococcales > Promicromonosporaceae > Isoptericola > Isoptericola sp. F-RaC21. The sequence continues at coordinate 282,688 of NZ_JBCFYX010000001.1, forward strand.
CGCCGGCCGCCTGGCCGGTGGTCCGGGCCGCGGCGGCGCGCGCGGCGCCGTCGCCGACGGCGACCACGGAGTACCGGGCGTCGGTCGGGGCGCCGCGGTCGAGGTAGGACGTCGCGCCGGTCACGGCGGGTCCGGGCACGCGGACGCCGTCGCGGTAGACGTGGAACGCCGCGTCCTCGCCGTCGGCGGCCAGGAGGCGCCAGCTCACGCGGTTGCCGTCGGGCGTGGGCGTGCTGATCACCGCTCGCCCGCTGGGCGACGAGGCGGCGGGCGCCGTCGGGGACGCGCCTGCCGGGGGGTCGCCGGCGGCGAGGGCGGGGGAGGCGAGGGTGAGCGCACAGAGCGCGCCCACCGCGGTCGTGAGCGTGGTGGTGATGGCAGTGGTGCGGAGTGTCGGCAGCATCGTTGCTCCGTTCCGGTTGAGACGATTCACACCGTTCGCGACCGAGGCTGCCAGAAACCGGTTGCTCGCGTCACCCTAGGTCTCACGACGTGGGACGCGTCGGACGAGGGCTCAGGCGTCCTCGGGCTTGGGGATGCTCGTCACCGTGGTGAGCAGGAAGACGGCGTCCTCGAGCGCCAGCACCGCGTGCCGCTCGTGGGTCAGCACGCGCAGCTGCCCGGCCCCGACCTCCTCGTCCCCCTCGGGGGCGGTGACACGCACCCGCCCGTGCAGCACCAGGATGGACGCGGCGGGCGGGGAGTTGTGCTCGCCCAGCTCGACGCCGGCGACCACGGCGATCACCGTCTGGCGCAGCGGGCCGTCGTGCACCACGATCTCGGCGCTGCGCCCGTTCTCGGCCGCACGGGCCTTCTCGAGCTGGTGGATGGTGCGGGCGTCCAGGTTGGCCATGAGGGCTCCGTCGGTCGGCGGGGCGGGCGTCAGTACCCGTCGGTCGGGATGCTATCGCCGTCGATCAGCCCCAGCCGGGCGAACGCCTCCGCCACGCCGCCGCGGGCGGGCCCCGGCACGACGAGGTCGGCCTCGGCGAGGACGGCGGGCGGCGCGCCCTCGACGGCGACGGCGGTGCCCGCGTACTGGAGCATCTCGACGTCGTTGTAGCCGTCGCCGACGCCGACCGCCTGCGCGGCGGTCAGCCCCAGGTGCTCCATCACGGCCGCCATCCCGACGGCCTTGTGCACGCCGGCCAGGTGGATCTCCCCGGCGTTGTCGCCCGTGTTCGCGTACGACGACGGCAGGATGCCGACCTCCGGGCCGAGCTCGGTGCGCAGCGCCGCGATCGGGACGGGGGAGTCGAAGTAGCTGATCTTCGCGTAGCGGACGCCCGCGAGGTCGCCCGGCATGCGCAGCACGTCGAGGATCTCACGCGGGGCGGCGTCGCCGCGGCGCTCGAGGCGCGCGTCGAGCCCCACCGGGCCGTACACGGCGTCCGGCGTCTCCAGCAGGTAGGCGACGTCGTGGGTGTCGAGCACGTGCCGCACCCGGTCGGCCAGTGCCTCGGGGAAGCGCAGGTCCGAGACCACCGCGCCGTCGAGCCGCACGAAGGCTCCCGCCGTCGCCACGACGCCGTCGAAGCCCGCCGTCAGCAGCGACGGGGGAAGCATCGACTCCGGCCGACCCGTGCACAGCAGCACCCGGTGGCCGGCCCGCCGGGCGGCCCGCACGGCCTCCTCGTGCGCGGGCGGCACCACGCCGTGGTCCGCGTAGGTGCCGTCCACGTCCAGGAACGCGACCCGCGCCCCGTCACTCTTCGAACCCGACACGTGGGCAGTCCTCCAGCTCGTGGGCGTCGTGGGCACCGTCGAGCCTAACCGTGCCGCGGCCGTGCACTGTCGGTGTCCCGTGCTTGGCTGCGGGCGTGACGACGAGCACCGAGCGCGCCCGGACCTGGTCGATGATCCACACGGAGCGTGCGGCGCTCGCCGAAGAGCTCACCGTCCTCGACGACGCCGCGTGGCACGCGCCGTCGTTGTGCGGCGCGTGGTCGGTCCAGGACGTCGTCGCGCACCTCACGGCAGGCGCGAGCACCGGCCGGTGGGCGTGGCTGCGCAGCATCGTCGGGGCGCGGTTCGACGCCGACGTGCACAACGCGCGGAGGCTCGCCGAGCACCGGGGAGGCACGCCGGCCGAGACGCTCGAACGCTTTCGCGCCGTGGTGACCAGCACCGTCGCCCCGAGCGGGCACACGGCCGCGTGGCTGGGCGAGGTCGTGGTGCACGGGCAGGATGTCCGTACCCCGCTCGGCATCCGGCGCGTCCCGCCCGTGGCCGCGACCACCGAGGTCGCGCGCTTCTTCGTCGCGCGCGACTTCACCGTCTCCGGCCGTGCCGTCGCGCGCGGCCTGCGGCTGGAGGGGACCGACGGCCCCTTCGCGCACGGCGACGGGCCGCTGGTCCGGGGCAGCACCCTGGCGCTCGTCATGGTGCTGGCGGGTCGGAGCGCACTCTGCGACGAGCTGTCGGGCGACGGGCTGCCGCGGGTCCGCGAACGGGTCGAGGCCTGAGCCGGCTCAGCGCGGCGTCACGTGACCGCGCCGAGCTGCCAGGGCACGAACTCGTCGGCGCCCAGGTCGAGCTCCTCCGAGACGGTCTGCTCGCCGGACGCGACGGCGAGGATCTTCTCGAACAGCTCCTCGCCGACGGCCTCGACGGACAGCCCGGTCTCGACGATCCGGCCGGCGTCGAGGTCCATGTCCTCGCTCATGCGGCGGTAGGTGTCGGAGTTGGTGGCCACCTTGATCGACGGTGACGGCTTGCAGCCCAGCACCGAGCCTCGCCCCGTGGTGAAGACGACGACGTTCGCGCCGCCGGCGACGATGCCGGTGACGGACACCGGGTCGTAGCCGGGGGTGTCCATGAACGTCATACCGCGCTCGGTGACGGGCTCGGCGTACTCGTGCACCGCCACGAGGTCGGCGGTGCCGGCCTTGGCGACGGCGCCGAGGGACTTCTCGAGGATGGTCGTCAGGCCGCCGGCCTTGTTGCCGGGCGACGGGTTGTTGTCCAGGGTGCCGCCGCCGGCCGCTGCGTAGCCCTGCCACCAGTCGAGCCGGTCGAGCAGGCGCCGGCCGACCTCCTCGGAGACGGCGCGGCGCAGCAGCAGGTGCTCCGCCCCGAACACCTCGGGCGTCTCGGCGAGGATCGACGTGCCGCCCTGCGCCACGAGCAGGTCGGACGCGTGCCCCAGCGCCGGGTTGGCGGTGATCCCCGAGAACCCGTCGGAGCCGCCGCAGTTCAGCCCCAGCACGAGCTCCGAGGCCGGCGCCTCCTCGCGGCGCAGCGCGTCGATCTCCGGCAGCATCTCGGTGATCGCGGCGACGCCCGCGCGGACGGTGGCGCGGATGCCGCCGGTGTCCTGGATGGTCAGCGTGCGCACGGGCAGGTCGTCGCGCAGCTCGAGCCCGTCGAGCACCGACGTGGCCGGCAGCATCTCGCAGCCGAGCCCGACGACGAGCAGGCCCGCCATGTTCACGTGGCTCGCGTACCCGCGCAGCGTGCGCAGCGTGACCTGCGCGCCCTCGGACGTGGGCACCAGCCCGCAGCCGGTGTCGTGGGTGAGCGCGACGACACCGTCCACGTGCGGGTACGCGTCGAGCACGGGGCCGCGGAACTGGTCGGCGATCATGCGGGCGGTGGACGCCGAGCAGTTCACCGACGTGAGGATGCCGACGTAGTTGCGGGTGCCCCAGCGGCCGTCCGACCGGCGGTAGCCCTGGAACGTCCGGCGCGCGGTCGGGGCGGGCAGCGTGGTGCGGGCCGTGCCGAACTCGTACTCGCGGGCGGCGTCGTCCATGCCCAGGTTGTGCGTGTGGACGTGGTCGCCGGGCGCCACGTCCCGCTTCGTCCGCCCGATGGACTGGCCGTACTTGCGCACCTCCGTGCCCGTGGCGACGGGCCGCACCGCGAGCTTGTGCCCGCGCGGCAGCGTCGAGCGCGTGGTCGCCTCGGAGCCGTCGGGCAGCCGCACCGTGGTGCCGGCGGGCACCTGGCGCGTCGTGACGGCGACGTCGTCGGCCGGCCGCAGCAGCAGCGCGACGTCGGCGAGGTCGACGACGCCCGGCAGCGGCGGCTCGGCCGTCGCGCCGGGGGCGGGAGCCGCCGCGAGCGGCAGCAGCGGGTGGTGCGGGGCGGTGCTCATCGGATCGCGACCTCGGGATCTGTGACGGAGGGACGGGAGTCGGGAAGGGCGGGTGCCGCCGGCGCGGTGGACGCGCGCACCACCAGCTCGACGGGCAGGCGGCGGTGCTCGGGCGCGGGGGAGCCGCCGGCCAGCAGGTCGACGGCGACCCGGCCGGCCCGAGCGAGCGGCACGGCGACGGTGGTCAGGGCGGGCGTGACGAGCGCCGCAGCGGCGACGTCGTCGAACCCGACGACCGAGACGTCGTCGGGCGTCGCGACGCCGCGGGCGTGCAGCCGGGCCAGGACGCCGAGCGCCACGAGGTCGTTGAAGCACAGCACCGCGGTGGCGCCCGCGGCGAGCGCGAGGTCCGCGGCCTGCACCCCGCCGCCGTGCGTCGGCCGGAAGCTGCCGAGGTCGAGCACCGCGTCGCCGCGTGCGGCCGTCGAGAGGGCGTCCAGCGCCGCCCGGCGCTCGCCGTCCGACCACGAGCTGCGGGGGCCGCCCGCGTACGCGACGACGTCGTGGCCGAGCGCGCGCAGGTGGTCGAGCGCCTGCCGGACGCCGTCGGCGATGTCGAAGGACACCGACGGGACGTCGGGCGCCTCGCGGTTCACCAGGGCGACCGGGCCGCCGGCCGCCCCCAGGAGCGGCGGGAGGGCGTCGGCGGGCAGACGCGGCGAGCAGAGCACGAGCCCGTCCACGCGGTCGCCGAGCCGGGTGATCACGTCGGGCTCGACCGTCACGTCCTCGTCGGTGTCGGCGACCAGGACCTCGCGGCCCGTCTCCCGCGCCCGCGACTGCACGCCCTTGGCGACGGCGGCGAAGAACGGGTTGGCGAGGTCCGGCACGACGAGGCCGACGGTGCCGGTGCTTCCGGTGGTCAGGGCCCGCGCCGCGGGGTGGGGGCGGTAGCCGAGCGCCGCGGCCGCCCGGGCCACCTGCTCGCGGTTGGCCGCCGACACGTGCGGCGCGTCGCTCAGCGCGCGCGACGCGGTGGCGAGCGAGACGCCCGCCTCGCGCGCGACGTCGCGGAGCGTGGCCACGGGACCTCCGGGGATCGAGGGAGTGCCTGGAACCGGTTCCAGCGCGTTCCACACCCTACCCGGTGGTTGAGCCTGTCGAAACCCGGTACCGGGTTTCGACAGGCTCGACCACCGGTGGTCAGGCGGGCTCGTCGTCGAGCCAGCGGATCCACTCGTCGGGCACGTCCTCGTCCAGCCGCCGCACCTCGTGGCTCTCGAGGACGCCCGCGGCGAGGAGGCCGGTGGCGACGAGCCGTGCGACGACCCCGGCGCCGGGCGGGTTGAAGTGCGTGTCATCGCGCCGGCCGTCGTCGGCGTGGAAGAAGTAGTGCAGCGTGCGCTCGGGCCCCAGCTGGTCCCAGAGCGCCAGCGAGTCGCGCTGCACGTCCACGAGGGGCACGTCCTCCCGCGCGGCGAGGGCGCGCATCGCGTCCGGGTACTCGCCGTGGGCGGGGACGGCCCGGCCCTCGTCGTCGAACCGGCGCCGCTCGACCGACGTCGCGAGCACGGGCTGCGCGCCCGCTGCGCGCGCGACGTCGAGGAACCGGGCCAGGTGCTCGGCGTACGACGTCCACGGCTCGGTGTGGCGCTCGGGGTCTTCCACCTTCGCGTCGTTGTGGCCGAACTGGACCAGCAGCACGTCGCCGGGCCGCAGGTCGCGCGCGACGGCGTCGAGCCGCCCCTGGGCGACGAAGCTGCGGGTGCTGCGCCCGTTGCGCGCGTGGTTGGCCACGGCGACGGCGTCGTCGAGGTAGTAGGGCAGGGCCATGCCCCAGCCGGTCTCGGGCGCGGCGGCGCGGCTCTTCGGGCCCGCCGTGGAGTCGCCGGCGAGATGGACGGTGCGGGGCATGCAGACCTCCGGGATCGTGACGGGCAAGCGCTTGCCGGCCACCTTAGCCGGAGCGCGACACGGTGAATCGCGTGCGTCCGCGCACGTCCACGGCGTAGCGTCGGCGCCGAGCGACCAAGCCAGCGAAGAAGTCAGCGAGGAGTCACCGATGCCCCGTCCGCCGTTCCCGGCCCCCGTGCTCGACCTGCTGCGCCGCCCCCAGCCCGCCGTGATCGGCGTCGTCCGCCCCGACGGCAGCCCCGTGACCGCGGCGACGTGGTACCTGCTCGAGGAGGACGGCGCGGGCGGATGGCACGTGCTGGTGAACCTCGACGCCACCCGCAAGCGGGCGGAGCACCTGCGGGCGAACCCGCACGTGAGCCTCACGGCGCTGGACGACGACTGGTACACGCACGTCACCGTGCTCGGCCGGGTCACCGCCTGGCGCGACGACGCTGACCTCGCCGACACCGACCGCATCGCGCGGCACTACACCGGCGACCGGTACGCGGTCCGTGACCGCGCCCGCGTGACCGCCGTGGTCGAGGTGGACCGCTGGACGGCCTGGGGCGCCCTGCGCGACGCCCGCTGAGGGAGGTGCCATGCGCATCGGAGCTCCCCGCGCGGCCGGCGCGGACCCACGCCTCGTCGCCGTCACCCCCGACGCCGCGCGCCGGCTCGTCGCGCTGGGGCACGACGTCGTCGTCGAGCCCGGGCTGGGTGACGGCGCGCGCCTGCCCGCGCACGACTATGTGGCGGCGGGCGCGCGCGTCGCGGACCGCGCGGACGTGTGGGCGGCGGACGTCGTCGTGACGCTGCACCCGCCCGGGCCCGCGGAGCTCGACCTGATGCGGCCGGGCGCGACGCTCGTCGCGCAGCTCGCCCCGGCGTCGAGCCCCGACCTGCTCGCGGCGCTCGCCGCGCGCGGCGTGACCGCGCTGGCCCTCGACGCGGTGCCGCGCATCTCCCGCGCGCAGGCCCTCGACGTGCTGTCCGCGCTGTCCAACGTGGCCGGCTACCGCGCGGTGGTCGAGGCGGCCGAGGAGTTCGGCGGCATGTTCGCCGGGCAGGTGACCGCGGCCGGGAGCACGCCGCCCGCGCGCGTCTTCGTCATCGGCGCGGGCGTGGCCGGGCTGGCCGCGATCGGCACCGCGGTGAGCCTGGGCGCCGAGGTCCACGCGTTCGACGTGCGGCCCGAGGCCGCCGAGCAGATCGAGTCGCTCGGCGCCCGCGTGGTGCGGGCCCAGGACGCCGTCCAGCAGGTCAGCGCCGACGGGTACGCGAGCGCGCAGAGCGCCGACCAGGAGGCCGCCGCCCTGCGCGCGTACGCGGAGCAGTCCGCGCAGGCGGACGTCGTCGTCACGACGGCCCTCGTGCGCGGCACGGCGCCCACCACGATCACGCGCGCGATGCTCGACGCGATGCGCCCCGGGTCGGTGGTGGTGGACCTCGCGGCGCCCGGCGGCGGCAACTGCGAGGTGACGGTGCCGCGGGAGCGGGTGGTCACCGACCGCGGAGTCGTCGTCCTCGGGTACACCGACCTGGCCGCACGGCTGCCGCAGCACAGCTCGCGGCTGCTCGGCACCGTGGTGGTCAACCTGCTCACGCTGCTCACCCCCGCCAAGGACGGGCGGATGGTCCTCGACCTCGAGGATCCCGTGGTCCGCGGCATGACCGTGGCCCACGAGGGCGCGGTGACCTGGCCCCCGCCGCCCGTGGCCGTCTCCGCGGCGCCGCCCGCGCCGGCCCCGGAGCCGGCTCGCGTGGCCAGCGAGGCAGACCTCGAGGCCGAGCGCCGTCGTCGCACGACGCGCCGCACGGTGCTAGGAGCGCTCGGCGCCGTCGCCGCGGGCCTGCTGATCGCCGCGTCGCCGCCGGACGCCGTCGGGCACCTCACCGTGTTCGCGCTGGCGGTCGTCGTGGGCTTCTACGTGATCTCCAACGTCACGCACGCCCTGCACACGCCGCTCATGGCCCAGACCAACGCCATCAGCGGCATCATCATGGTCGGCGCGCTGCTGCAGATCGGGGACTCGTCGCCGCTGGTCACGACGCTCGCCGTCCTCGCCGCCGCGCTCGCGAGCGTCAACGTGTTCGGCGGGTTCCTCGTGACCCGCCGGATGCTGGGCATGTTCCGCCGTGACACTTCGGGCAGGGCGGCGCCATGACGGTGACGTCGGTGGCGCTGGCCGCGTACGTGATCGCCGGGCTGCTGTTCGTGCTGTCGCTGGCCGGGCTGTCGGCCCAGGAGTCCGCGCGCCGTGGCACGGTGCTCGGCATGCTCGGCATGGGCCTGGCGATCGTCGCGACGGTCGCGCTGGCGCTCGACCGCTCGGAGCGCCCGTGGCCGGTGACCGCCGGCCTGATCCTGCTGGTGCTCGTGGTGGGCGCGGCCGTGGGGTCGTGGCGGGCGAGACGCGTCGAGATGACGCAGATGCCGGAGCTCATCGCCCTGCTGCACTCCTTCGTCGGGCTCTCGGCCGTGCTGGTCGGCTACGGCTCGTTCCTCGCCGCGCCGGCCGGCGGCGGCGACACCGTGCACCGCGTCGAGGTGTTCCTCGGTGTCCTCATCGGCGCGGTCACGTTCACGGGCTCGGTCGTGGCCTTCGGGAAGCTGTCCGGGCGGCTGCCGTCGGCGCCGCTGACGCTGCCGGGCCGCAACCTCCTCAACCTCGTGGCGCTGCTCGCGTGCGCCGCCCTGCTCGCCTGGTTCCTGGCGGGCGGGGGAGCGTGGGCCCTGCTGGCGATGACGCTCGTCGCGCTCGCCCTGGGGTGGCATCTCGTCGCCGCGATCGGCGGTGGCGACATGCCGGTCGTGGTGTCGATGCTCAACTCGTACTCCGGCTGGGCCGCGGCGGCGGCCGGGTTCACCCTCGGCAACGACCTGCTCATCATCACGGGCGCCCTCGTCGGCGCCTCCGGTGCGATCCTCAGCTACCTCATGTGCAAGGCGATGAACCGGTCCTTCTGGTCGGTCGTCCTCGGCGGCTTCGGCACGGGCGCGACGGGCGGCCCCGACGCGGGCACCCAGGAGGCGGGGGAGGTGCGCGAGACGTCGCCCGACGAGGTGGCGGCGCTGCTCACCGCGGCGCGGTCCGTCGTCGTCGTGCCCGGGTACGGCATGGCCGTGGCGAAGGCGCAGCACCCGGTGGCGGACCTGGCCGAGCGGCTCCGGGCGCGCGGCGTGACCGTGCGGTTCGGGGTGCACCCGGTGGCGGGGCGGCTGCCCGGCCACATGAACGTGCTCCTGGCGGAGGCGCGCGTGCCCTACGACGTGGTGCTCGAGATGGACGAGGTGAACCCCGACCTGCCGGGCACCGACGTCGTGCTCGTCATCGGCGCGAACGACACGGTGAACCCGGCGGCGCAGGACGACCCGTCCTCGCCCATCGCGGGCATGCCCGTCATCGAGGCGTGGAAGGCGCGCGACGTCGTGGTGTTCAAGCGGTCGCTCGCCACCGGCTACGCGGGCGTGCAGAACCCGTTGTTCTTCCGGGAGAACACCCGGATGCTCTTCGGCGACGCCAGGGAGCAGGTGGACAAGATCGTCCAGGCTCTCTGACGCCGCCGAGAGGGGAGTCGGGTCAGGTACTCAGATCCGCGAGTCCGCCTGCGAGTCGTAGACCGCGGCGTCGAGGACGCCGTCGGCGTGCAGGTAGGACGGGGACTCGGGGGCGGGCGTCGCGTCGATCGTGCTGGCGTCGGCGGGCACGCCGTCGATGCTGGGCATGAAGCTCGCGAGCTCCGCGCGCCACTTGGTGAACCGCCACGGGAAGCACCGCTCGAGCAGGTCGACCATCGCGGAGGCAGCGGTCGAGGCGCCGGGCGATGCGCCGAGCAGGCCGGCGATGGAACCCTCGGCGCCGGTGACGATCTCGGTGCCGAACTGCAGCACGCCCTTGCCGTCGGCGTCGCGCTTGATGACCTGCACGCGCTGGCCGGCCGTCAGCTTCTCCCAGTCCTTGGGGTGGGCGGTCGGCATGAACTGCTGCAGCGCCTGGAACTTCGTCTCGGGCGCGGCCATGAGCTGGCCCACGAGGTACTGCGTGAGGTCGAGGTTCTTGAGGCCGGCGCCGAGCATCGACGTGACGTTGTTGGCGCGCAGCGACGTGATCAGGCCCAGGTACTTGCCCTTCTTGAGGTACTTGGGGCTGAACCCGGCGTAGGGGCCGAACATCAGGTACGTCCTGCCGTCGACCACGCGGGTGTCGAGGTGCGGCACGGACATCGGCGGGGCGCCGACGTCGGCCTTGCCGTAGACCTTGGCCTGGTGCTGGGCGACGAGCTCCGGGTTGTCGGTGCGCAGGAACTCGCCGGAGATCGGGAAGCCGCCGAAGCCCTTGATCTCGGGGATCCGGGCCGACTGGAGCAGGGGGAGGGCGCCGCCGCCCGCGCCGACGAAGACGAACTTCGCGGTGACGGTGCTGGTGCGGTTGCTGGCGTTCCAGGCGCGGTCCTTGACGCGCAGGCGCCAGCGGCCGTCCTTGGTGCGCTTGAGGCTCTTCACCTCGTGCTGCAGCTTGAGCTCGGCGCCGTTGGCGACGAGGCCGTCGATCAGCTGGCGGGTGAGGTTGCCGAAGTCGACGTCGGTGCCCGACGCCGCGCGCGTGGCGGCGATCGGCTCGTCGGCGTCGCGCTCGGTGGTCAGCAGGGGCGCCCAGCGGCCGATGGTGGTGCGGTCGGTGCTGTACTCGAGGTCGCGGAAGAGGGGGTGCACGCGCAGCGTCTCGTACCGGCGGCGCAGGTAGTCGACGTTCTTCTCGCCGCGCACGAACGTCATGTGCGGGGTCTTGCTGAGGAACGAGTCGTCCTTCAGGCGCCCCGTGGCGAGCAGGTGCTGCCACAGCTCGCGCGAGATCTCGAACTGCTCGTTGATCGCCACCGCCTTGGTGATGTCGATCGAGCCGTCCTTGCGCTCGGGCGTGTAGTTGAGCTCGCAGAGCGCCGCGTGCCCGGTGCCCGCGTTGTTCCACGGGTTCGAGGACTCCTGCGCGACGTCGTCCAGGCGCTCGTAGATGCGGATCGACCACGACGGCTCCAGCTGCTGGAGCAGCGTGCCGAGCGTGGCGCTCATGATTCCGCCGCCGATGAGGACGACGTCGACGTCGGCCCCTGTGGGGGCCCCAGCAGTCGTAGCACTCGAAGTCACCGGCTCACCATACGCCGCGCGTGAAAACTGTCACAAAGAATGAGAGCAACCTCACACGGGGCTCTGACCTGCAGTGACGTGGGTCACACCGCCTTCTCGGCGCCGCCGCAGGTCAGGGCTTCGGCGCCGTCGACGACGGCCACGGGCCGAGCTCGGGCAGCGGCACGGCGTCGCCGTCGCGGAGCGCCGAGACGGGGCCGGACGGGGCGCGGCCGGCGAGCCAGGCCGCGACGTCGCGAGGGTCGCCGGCGAGCTCCAGCCCGTCGCTGGCCCCGGCGTCCGGGTCCGGCAGGCGGACGGCGAGGAAGTCGCGCAGGTGCGCGCAGAACGCGTCGTCCCACGTCTCGTACCCCAGCGACGCGTCGCCGAGGCCGGCCGTCGCGTCGACCGCGTGGATGCGCGCCTCGCGCCACCAGGCCAGGAGGGCGTCGGCGAGGACGCCGTCGCGGTAGGCGACCGGGGCCTCCCAGAGCGCGTCGCCGGGCGCCGGCCAGGCCGCGAGGAGGCGGGCGCGCGAGGCCTCCAGCGCCGCCGCGTGCTCCGATGCGGTACGGCCCGCGCCCGTCTCGATGGCGGCATCGCGCCCCGCCCGCCCGCCGTCGTACGGCTCGATCGTGGCACCGCGCGCGGCGTGCTCCGCCTGCCGGGCGAGCGCCGCGCCCACGTTCGCCACGTGCGACAGCACGTGACCCCGGCTCCAGCCGTCCAGGGGCGACGGATCGGCGCCTGCGCCCTCGGGCAGGGAGCGCACGACGTCGATCAGCGCGGCGAGCGCGGCGTCCGCGTCGGTCAGGGCGTGCGCGAGGTCGGTGCGGTCGGTGTCGGTGGTCATGGCCACAGCAGCTCCTTGGTCCAGGTGGGCGCACCGGGGGCGTCGGTGCGGTAGCGCAGGCGGGACTGGCCCCGGTCGTCGCTCGCCGCCCAGAACTCGACGCTCTCGGGCGCGAGCACCCAGGCGGTCCAGGCGGGGGCGACGGCGTCGGGGTGCTCGCGGGCCTCGTCGAGGCGGCCGGAGAAGGCGTCCCAATACGCCTGCCGCGAGCCCAGCGGCTCGCTCTGGTGGCCGACCAGCCCGGCGGCGCGGGAGCCGTCGGGGCGGGCGCGGAAGTCCGCCGCCCCGGCGTCGGGGCCGGCCGAGGAGGCGCGGCCGGTGACCCGGACCTGTCGACCCAGGTCGCGCCAGAAGACGGTGAGCGCCGCGTGGGGGTTCTCGGCGAGGTCGCGGCCCTTGGGGCTGGTCGCGTGCCCGGCGAACCACCAGCCGGCCTCGGTGACGTCCTTGATCACGAGCGTGCGGGCGTGCACGTGGCCGTCGGCGTCGGCCGTCGAGAGCGTTGCGGCGTGCGGGGCGCCGACGCCGGCGGCGAGCGCGTCGTCGAACCACTGCGCGAAGAGCTGCTGTGGCGTGGCAGGGGCGGCGGCGAGGTCGTCCAGGTCGACGCCGAACGGCGGCAGCCCGGGCGGGAAGGTGGGCAGGGCGCGCAGGCGCTCGCGGAAGGTCACGCGGTCTCCTCGGGGTCGTCGCGAAGGATAGTGACGAAGCCGCGCACCGCGGCGCGCATCGCGTCGGGGTCGCCGGTGGCACGGGCGAGCACGTAGCCGCCCTGCACGATCGCGACGGCGGCGTGCGCGCGGTCGCGGGCGGCGTCGTCGGACAGGCCGGTCTCGCGCAGGGTCGCGGCGACGGCGTCGAGCAGGCGGACGAAGTAGGCGGTGACGACGTCGCGCAGGCCGTCGTCGTCCATCACGGCCTGGTCGCTGGTGAGGCGGCCGATCTTGCAGCCGGCCAGGGCGTCCCGGGGACGCTCGAGATAGGCGACGACGCGGTCCAGGGCCGGCGTCGCGCCCTCGAGGTCGCGACGAGCCGCGACGAGCGCGCTCTCGACGGTGGCGCCGACGGCGGCGGCGGCGAGGTCGTGCTTGGTGGGGAAGTGGTGGTACAGGCTGCCCTGCCCCACGCCGCTGGCGGCCAGGACCTGGCGCGGGCTGGTGGCGCCCACACCCTGGGCGGCGAACATCTCCTGCGCGGCGGCGACGAGCCGGTCGCGCGCGTCGGTCGGCGTGCTCATGCCGGCTACCATACCTACCTCTAGGTATGGTGGCCATCCCGCACTCGGCCCCGAGAGACGCCGCGCGCGACGGCGGCGCCCGCGACCGCGCCGAGCGCCGCGCCCACCGCGGACCAGAGCAGGCCTGCGGGGGAGAAGGCGGCGTCGAGCACCGGGGCCAGTGGCGGCCACCGGTCGGCGAGGGCCTGCGGCCACGGCGTCAGGCGCAGCAGCTCGACCGCCGCGCAGAGCCCGAACCCGACGGCAGCAGCCATGAGCGCCCGCGTCCGCGGCCGGACGACGAGGACGAGGACCGCGACGAGGGCCGCCGCCAGGACTTCGCCGAGCGGGCCGCCGACCGGCTCGGGCAGCCGGTGCTCGGCCAGGCGCCCGACGCGCGCGACGACGACGGCGAGCAGGAGCAGCGCGAACCGGGGCGCGAGCGCGCGGGCCAGGGTGGTGGACGCGGGGGCTCGACCGGGCACGGCAGAGCGCCTCAGAAGTAGTCGCGCACGTGCACCTGGCGGCCGCCCCAGAGAGCGTCCCAGACGGCGTCGTGCGCGGCGGGCCCCCAGGCGCTGCCCGCGAGCCGGGCGTTCGCCGTCGACTGGGCGCCCGCCCACGTCACGGCCAGCCCGGCGGACGTGAAGGTCAGGCGGTCGCCCGGCACCGCGTCGTCGTCGGGCATGACGCGTACCGCGCCGTCGGCGGCCTCGAGCGTCCACGCGCCCTCGAGGTCCGGCGCCCGCCGGTCGGCGACGGCGAACGGCACCCGGGCCGTCACCGGCGCCACCCGGGCGGCTCCGAGCGCGCCCGGCACGTCGAGCAGGCGCAGCATGTACGGTCGCGGCGCCGAGGTGGCGGCGTGGTCGGGCAGCACGAGGCGCGCGACGTCGACGCCCGACCACCCGCCCGACGTGCAGACCTGCACCCAGCCCGCGACCGATGCGAACGAGGCGAGCACCCGCCACAGGACGCGGGCCGCGTCGGGGGTGAGCGCGACCAGGTCGTCGACGTCGATGGTGTTGGTGCGGTCGTCGCCCGGGCCGCGCGACCAGCTCGCGAAGCCGAGCACCTCCTCGTCCGCCCCCGCGCCGCGCACGGCGAGGCTGACGCCGGTGTACTCGGAGCCGGGGCCGACCATCTCGTCGGGCTCCATGGTGAACGGCGCCTCGTGCCGCGAGAGCGGCCCGTTCTGGGCGGACGCCCACGCCTCGTAGACCCGCCGGACGGCGGGGACGTCGGCCGCGGTGGCACGCCGCGCGCGCACGTCACCGGAGGGCCGGGGCACGGTGGCGAGCGCTGACATCGGGATGCGCACGTCCTCGAACGCGCCCACCACCTCGTAGCCCAGCCCGCGGTAGATGCCCGCCGACGACGGGTAGAGCGTCGAGACGACGTCGCCCAGGGAGCGAGCCTCCGCGAGCGCGGCCTCCATGAGCGGCCGCAGGAGGCCGGAGCCGCGGCGCTCGGCGGCGACGGTGACGCCGGCGAAGCCCGCCGTCGGCACCCGGGCGCCGTGGAACCACGACGTGAACGACCGCACGCCCAGCCCCGCCACGACCTCGCCGTCGTCCGTCGCGACCCACGGACGGCTGTTCGGCGACGGCCACGAGTCCGGATCGGGCTCCGGGGACGGGTGGGGCGAGACCCCGAACGCCTCGGCGCCGAGCCGGCGGGCGGCCGGGACGTCGGCGAAGGTGCTGCGGCGGAACTCTGGTCTGGCGTCGCTGCTCACGACGGCGACGCTAGCGCCCCGCGCCCTGCGCGTCACCGGCAATCCGGCGTTCGACGGTGCGGCGCCGTACCGTGAAGCGGTGAGCCCGCCCGTGCCCGACGCGACGCAGGCCCGGCTGCGCAGCCGCGTCCTGGTGGTCGCGATCCTGGCGTCGTTCGTGTCGTTCCTCGACGGCACCGTCGTCAACGTGGCGCTGCCCGCGATCGGCGACGAGCTCGGGGGCGTGGGGGACGCCCGGCTCAGCCTCCAGCAGTGGGTGGTGGACGGCTACCTCGTCACCCTCGGCTCGCTCATCCTGCTCGCCGGCTCGCTGTCGGACCTGTACGGGCGCAAGCGGGTGCTCGTGGCCGGGCTCGTGGGCTTCGCCGCGGCGTCCGTGCTGTGCGCGATCGCGCCGACCGGCCCGGTGCTGGTGGGGGCCCGCCTGCTGCAGGGCGTGGCCGGCGCGCTGCTCGTGCCGAGCTCGCTGGCGCTCATCATCTCGACGTTCGAGGGCGAGGCGCAGGGGCGAGCCATCGGGCGGTGGACCGCGTGGACCGGCACGGCGATGATCGTCGGGCCGTTCGTCGGCGGCGGCCTGGTCGACCTGCTGTCGTGGCGCTGGGTGTTCTGGATCAACCTGCCCGTCGTCGTGGTCACGCTGCTGCTGCTGCGCCCCGTGCCCGAGGTGCGGCCGGACCCTGGGCGGCGGCTCGACGTGCCGGGCGCGGTGCTCGCCGCCACGGGGCTCGCTGCGGGGGTGTACGGCCTCATCGAGCGGACCTGGGCGGCGGTCGCCGTCGGCGCGGTGCTGCTGGTCGGGTTCGTGGTCTACGAGCGGCGGGCGCGCGACCCGATGATGCCGCCGCGGCTGTTCGCGGCCCGCAACTTCGCCTGGGGCAACCTCGCGACGTTCGCCGTCTACGGGGCGCTCTCGCTCGGCGGGTTCGTGCTCGGCCTGTTCCTGCAGCAGGTGGCGGGCTACTCGGCCACGGCCGCCGGCGTGGCGCAGCTGCCGTCGACGCTCGCGATGCTCGCCCTGTCGACGCGGTTCGGCACCCTCGCCGCCCGGTACGGGGCGCGGTGGTTCATGACGATCGGCCCGGTGGTCGCGGGCGCCGGCTACCTGTTGCTGCTCACGATGGACGCGAGCGCCACGTACGTCACGCAGGTGCTGCCGGGGCTGCTCGTGTTCGGCCTCGGCCTGTCCATCACCGTCGCGCCGCTGACGTCCGCGATCCTGGGCGCGGCCCCGCCCGCGGACGCCGGCATCGCGTCGGCGGTGAACAACGCCGTCTCACGCGTCGCCGGGCTGCTGACCGTCGCCTTCGCGGGGGTCATCCTCGGCGGGGTGCTCGACGTCGCGTCGTTCCACCGCGCGCTGCTGGTCACCGCGGGCCTGCTCGTGCTCGGCGGGCTGGTGAGCATGGTCGGGATCCGGGACGTCAGAGCTGCAGCTTGAAGCCCTCGTGCGACTGCGCGTAGCCGAGCGACCGGTAGAACCGGTGCGCGTCCGGGCGCTGCTTGTCGGACGTGAGCTGGGCGAGGGCGCAGCCGCGCTCGCGGCCACGCTCGTGGGCATGCTCCATGAGCGCGCGACCCAGGCCTCGGCCGCGCAGCGTGGCGTCGACGCGCACCGCCTCGACCAGGAGGCGTGTGGCTCCGTTGCGCGAGATGCCGGGCACGAACGTCAGCTGCATGACGCCCACGACCGCGCCGTCCAGCTCCGCCACGACGAGCTCGTCGTTCGGGCTCGCCTCGATCGCCTCGAAGCCGGCGACGTGGGCCGGGCCGAACGTCCCCGTGCGGGCCGCGGCGACGGCGTCGTCGGCGATGAGCTCGACGACGCGCGGCAGGTCGTCGCGGGTCGCGAGGCGGAAGGTGACGGCGGAGGCGGGGGAGTCGGGCACGGCGGGACGGTAGCAGGCGGGCTCCGGGTCAGAACGGCGGGTCGAGCCAGGGCGGGCTGGCTGGATCGGGCGGGGGCGGGGCCGCCGGAGGCGGCACGTCGGACGGGGCGTCGCGATCGTCGTCGGGTGGTTCGTGGCCACAGGGCATGGACCGGTGGCGGGTGACGTCGATCGGGTCCGGACGAGTGACGTGCCGCCGGCCGGTGGGGGACGTCCATTCGAGGGTGCCGCCCCAGCCGACGTGGCTGCCGTCGGTGCGGGTGGTGCCCACCTGTCTGACCCGCCAGGTCGTCTGGTGCTTGACCACATGGTGTCGACGGCAGAGCACGGCCAGATTGGTGGCGGCCGTGGCGCCGCCGTCGGCCCAGGCCGTGGTGTGGTCGAGGTCTGAACCCTGGGCGGGGCGGGTGCAGCCCGGGAAGCGGCAGGTGGCGTCCCGCGCCTGGACCAGGTGCTTGAGGTCGGTGGGAACCGTGTAGGCGGTACGGCCGACGGACAGCACGGCACCGGACTCGGGGTGGGTGAGGATCCGCCGGAACGACGGTGCGAGGGCCGCGAGCCGGCGGGCGGTGTCAGGGTCGATGGGCACGTGCCCGTCGAGGGTGGCGGGGGCGTCGGCGAGGCCGAGCAGGCTCAGCACCGGGACCGTGACGGTGACCTGCGGTCGGACGGAACGTGCCAGGGTCGCCAGCGTGGTGGAGATCGTCGCGCCGGGCGCGGGTGTCGGGACACGATCCGTGGTCTCGACGGGCTCGACCGTCGGGACGGCCTCGACGTCGAGGGTGCCGTCGTCGAGCAGGAGGGCGGCGAGGGTGTCGGCGCGGGCCTGGTCGAGGGTCCGTGGGTCGTCCTCGGCCCGGAGGTGTCGGGCCGCGCGGGTGAGGCGGTCGTGTGCGGCGTGCGCGAGGGGCGCGGGCAGGTGGGCGACGAGCCACGCCATGCCGTCGCGTCCCTCGTCGAGAAAGACGGCGCGTCGGTCCGCTGCCTCGGCGTGGCGGACGTCGGCGGGCGTGGGGTGCGAGATCTCGCGGGCGTGAACCGCCCTGCGGCTGAGCTGCGTCGGTGTGCAGGTGATCATGCCCGTGCTCGGGTCGAGCGCGGCGGCGAGCACGGATCGTTCGACCGCTGCGGCGTCGTCGGGGGCCAGGTCGGCGAGGTGCTTGCTGATCGCCGCGGCGTGCGCCCACGACAGGCGGCCGTCGCGCAGGGCGGCCAGGGTCGCGGGAGCCTTGCCGGTCAGCGTGACGGCATGGTCGGCGAGGGCGCCCGCGGCGTGCTCCCCGAGGTGCAAGGTGGTGGCGATCTCGGCAGTCACGGCGCGACGGGCGAGCTCGAGCCTGCGGGCGGACGGTGCACGTCTGGCCGTGGGGTCGTGCTGGTCGAGCAGGTCGGTCTCCAGCGCCTCGGCGAGTCCGGCGGCCCGCGCGAGAAGGGCGGCACGTTCGGCGTGCACGGCGGCGAGCCGGGCGTCGTTCGCGGCAAGCTCGTCCAGCACAAGGTCCAGGTCCGCCAGCGACGGCCGCGGCGGCCGGGCGTCGAACGCTCCCGGGGCGTCCTGGCGAACCTGCCCGGTGTCGGTGTCGCACGTCGTGGCGTCGTGCCCCGCGGACGCGCGGACGCGCTCGGACTCTTCCGCGAGCAGCTCGCTGATCGACGGTGTCCACGACCAAGGCATCGCGGCGATCCGGTCGGCTGTCGCCTGGAGATCCATGGACGTGCTCGCACCGCTGCCCGCGCTGACATCGGCGCCGGTCGCAGGGTCGGGGTGCGTCGTCGTCATGCCTCGAGGCTAGCGATACTCGAACATGTGTTCTACCCCTTGGTGACATCTGTGGACAGCCGATCGGAGTGGTCAACGGACCCGGGTCGGCACCGCCCCGGGCGACGTTGCCGGCCACGACGGACGCGGGCTTGCGCGCGGCCTGATCCCCAAGGCGGTCGCGGAACGTCTCGCGGAAGTCGAGCCGTGGCCACCGGGCCTCGAGGCCGGGGCCGCTGACGTCCCGGGGCGTTCTGCCGCGGGCAGAAGGTGGGGCGCGCGGCGTCTGCGTACGCCAGGCTGGGGCGCATGAGGCTGCTGGTGCTGGGTGGGTCGGTGTTCCTGTCGAGGGCGGTCGCGGCGGACGCCGTGTCGCGCGGCCACGAGGTGGTGGCCGCGAACCGCGGTCGGTCGGGTCCGGTGCCCGACGGCGTGCGGCACGTGCGGCTGGACCGCGCCGACGCGTTCCCGGAGGCCCTGGCCGCGGAGGGCTTCGACGCCGTCGTCGACGTCTCGCGCACGCCGTCGCACGTGCGCCGCGCTGTGGCCGCCCTGCCGGACGCGCACTGGGTGTTCGTGTCGACCGTCAACGTGTACGCGGACGACGGCGACCCGGGCGGGCCGGGCGTCGGGCGGCTGCGCGAGCCGGAGCCCGGCGACGTCGACGGGGCGGAGAACCCGGAGGCGTACGGCGCGATGAAGGTCGCGTGCGAGAACACCGTCCGCGAGGGGGCGGCGTCGG
The DNA here is from genome assembly GCF_038593535.1 of Isoptericola sp. F-RaC21. Taxonomy (NCBI): domain Bacteria; kingdom Bacillati; phylum Actinomycetota; class Actinomycetes; order Micrococcales; family Promicromonosporaceae; genus Isoptericola; species Isoptericola sp. F-RaC21. The sequence continues at coordinate 301,945 of NZ_JBCFYX010000001.1, forward strand.
CGGCCGTGGTGCGCCCCGGCCTCATCGTCGGGCCGGGCGACCCCAGCGGACGGTTCGCATACTGGCCGGCGCGACTGGCCCGGGTGCTCGACGGGGCCGCCGACGTGCTGGCGCCCGGCGACCCGGCTGCCCCGGTCCAGGTGATCGACGTGCGCGACCTCGCGGCCTGGGCCGTCGACCTCGCCGAGCGCCGCGCCGAGGGGACGTTCGACGCCGTCGGCCCGGTGACCCCCATCGGCGACCTGCTCGCGGCGGCGGCCCGCGGCGTCGGCGCCGAACCGCGCTGGGTGTGGGCGGACGACGCCACCCTGGCGGCTGCCGACGTCCGGCCGTGGTCCGGGGAGCGGTCCCTGCCGCTGTGGCTGCCGCGGCCTGAGTACGACGGGATGCCGGCGCACGACGCCGGCCCCGCGCTCGCCGCCGGGCTGCGTCCGAGACCGGTCGAGGACACGGCCCGCGACACGCTGGCCTGGCTGCGCGCGACTCCGGACGCGCACGTCACCGGCCTGACCGCGGCGGAGGAGGCCGACGTCGTGGCCGGGCTGCGCAGGGCCACCAAGGATTCTGACTCCGGCGTCTAGTGCGTCACTTTCGGGCCCGGTCGGAGCCCGACGTCCGACGCGCGGGCTTACGGTCGAAGGGTCAGCGCCCCTTCCCTCACGAGGGCGACGGGGCGGTCGTTCGTCCCGTCCGGGCCGTCGTCGCGCACCAGCGTCACCGCTCGTCGGGGCGTGGTGCGAAGGAGTACGGACATGGCGGCAGGCAGCAGTCTCGCGGGTCGGGTGGCGCTCGTGACGGGCGGCGGTTCGGGCATCGGCGAGGCGGTGAGCAAGGAGCTCGCGGCCCACGGCGCCCAGGTCGTGGTCACCGACATCCGGCTGGACGCCGCGCAGCGCGTGGCGGACGAGATCAAGGCCGCCGGCGGCGAGGCCGCGGCGTTCGAGCAGAACACCGCGGTGAAGGAGGACTCGGCCAAGGCGGTCGAGTTCGCGAAGGCCACGTTCGGCGGGCTCAACTACGCGGTGAACAACGCGGGCATCGGCGGCAAGCAGGCGCCGGCGGGCGAGACCGACCTGGACGACTGGGACCGCGTCATCGGCATCAACCTCAACGGGGTGCTGTACGGCATGCGGGCGCAGATCCCCGCGATGCTCGAGCAGGGCGCGGGCGAGAGCGCGATCGTCAACATGGCGTCGATCCACGGCACGGTCGCGGCCCTCGGCAGCGGCGCGTACACGGCCGCCAAGCACGGCGTCGTCGGCATCACGAAGAACGCCGCCGCCGAGTACGGCCCGCAGGGCCTGCGCATCAACGCCGTCGGCCCGGCGTACATCAAGACGCCGCTGGTCGAGTCCAGCCTGCCCGCCGAGGCGCGCGACGCGCTCGTCGCCAAGCACCCGCTCGGTCGCCTCGGCGAGCCCGAGGAGGTCGCCAGGGTGGTGCGATTCCTGCTGTCCGACGACGCGTCGTTCGTCACCGGTGCGTACTGGCTGGTCGACGGCGGCTACACCGCCGTCTGACCGGGGACGCCGGTCGAGCCTGTCGAGGCACGTCGCCCCGGAACGCTCCGGAGGTCTCGACAGGCTCGACCCGCGCTCAGGCCCGGGCGAGGTTGGCGGCGAGCTCGTCGACGAGGTCGAAGCCCTCCTGCATCCCGCCCTCCATGCCCGACTCGACGATCGCGTCGCGCACCTCCTTGCTCGGCGCGCGGGTGACGAGCGTGAGCGTGGTGGCGCCGTCCTCCTCGACGAACGTGTACGTGTTGAGCGTGGCCGCGGAGTCGCCGTCGGGCATCCCCTCGTAGACCTCCGTGTGCACGAGGCGCTCGGGCGGGACCACCTCGGTGAACTCGCCGTGGAAGGCGACCTCGAAGCCGCCCTCGGCCTGCATGGCGTAGCGGTAGGTGCCGCCCGGGCGCGGGTCGATCTCGACGCTCGTGACGGTGCCTCGCTTGCCGGCCCACCAGCGGGCGATCAGCTCGGGCTCGGTGAACACGCGCCAGACGGCGGCCGCGGGGGCGGCGAACCGGCGCACGACGTGGATGTCGGTGTCGTTCGGCAGCGTCAGGACGGCGGTGCCGGTGGTGGTGCTGGTCATGATCGATCTCCTCGTTCGTCCGGTCGGGCATCGGGTGACTCGTCCATCTCGTCGAGCAGCTCGTCGATGAGCTCGAACCGCTCCTCCCACATCCGCTGGTACCGGCCGACCCAGGCGTGGATCTCCTGCAGGGGCCGGGCGTCCGCGCGGTAGAGGCGACGACGGCCGTCGTCGCGGACCTCGACCAGCCCGACCTCCCGCAGCACCTTCAGGTGCTTGGAGACCACCGGCTGGGCGACGTGGAGCAGCTCGACGAGCTCGCCGACGCTGCGCTCCTGCAGCGCCAGGGCGTCGAGGATCTCGCGGCGCCGGGGCTCGGCCACCGCGTTGAACGCGTCCGTCGTCGTCGCTGCTCGTGCCATGCGACCAAACTATGCCGATATCGGAATATGTCAAGGGGTGGGCGTCAGGGCGTCGGGTTGCAGCGCGCCGCCATCGTCGCGACCAGCCCGACGTCCGGCCGCCACGGCTCGAGGTTCCACGAGTCCTTGTCCGGCGCGCCGATCGCGTGGCACTCGAGCTGGTCGTGCATCGTCGCGGAGTCGACCCCCGGGTCGGCGGCCACGAGCTCGGCCCAGACCAGGTCCGTTCCCGCCTGCCCCGCCTCGCGCGCCCAGTCCGTCGGCACGACGGCGAGGGACCGGCCGCCCTCGCGGTCGCCCCAGTCGGTCCCCGCGACGGCGGCCGTGCCGAGCACGGTCGTCACCTCGTCGTGCTCGGCCGTGGCAGAGGTGGGGCGCAGCTCGAGGTGCGTGGCGTCGACGGCGACCAGCCGCGCCCCGCGCGGCGCGGACAGCCCGCCGACCGGGCCGTCGTCGTCACGCACCGTGACGCTGCCGTCGGGGTGCGGCTCCAGCGTGCCCGCCGAGGTCAGGGCGAGCCGCGCCACGGCCGCGCCCGGGCCGTCGCCCGCGTCGGCGAGCGCCGCGGCGTCGACGGTCAGGGTCGCCGTGTCGGCTCCGGCGTCGGTCGAGACGTCGAGCGGCGGGTCGTCGCCCGGTGGGGGCGGTGCCGTCACCTCGAGGGTCACGTCGCCCGCCGCGAGCTCTGCCCGGACTGGCGGGGCGCCTGTCGTCGGCGTGGTCGGCGACGGGGTGTCGGGCGGTCCCTCCGTCGGCGCGGGGGCGGCGGGCGTGCACGCGCCGAGGGTCAGCAGGAGGGCGAGCGTCGGCACGACGCGCGACCGGGGGCGGGGAGGCACGACTCCCAGTCTGGGTCATGGGGCGGGCCGGGGTCTGGTCAATCGAGTGAGGGTCGCCTAACCTTATCGACGTGAGCACTCGCGCCCTGTCGAAGCCGGTGGACCCGCACGTCCTCGTCGCCGAGGTCGTCACGACGAAGCGGCTGAGCCCGCACCTGCAACGGGTCACGCTCGGCATCGAGGACATCGACCGCCTCACCCTGGTGGGCGACGACCAGTGGTTCCGGCTGTTCCTGCCGCGCCCCGGCCAGGACGCGCTGAAGCTGCCGACGCGCACGTCGAACCTCGGCTGGTACGCCCAGTACCTCGCGACGCCGCGAGCCCGCCGCCCGCTGGTGCGCAACTACACGATCCGTGCGGCGCGGCCCGAGCTGCGGGAGATCGACGTCGACTTCGTGCTGCACGGCCACGACGGCCCGGCCGCGGCCGACGAGCCGCTGGGGCCCGGCGCGGGCTTCGCGTTGGCCGCGCAGGCGGGGGACCGCGTCGGCATCCTCGACCAGGGCACCTACCACCGCCGGCAGGCCGCGTGCGAGTGGCGGCTGCTCGTCGCCGACGAGAGCGGCCTGCCGGCCGTCGCCGGCATCTGCGAGTCGCTGCCCGACGACGCGCGGGGCGTCGCCGTCGTCGAGGTGCCCACCGCCGACGACCGGCAGGACTTCCGCGTGCCGGACGGCGTCGATCTGCGGTGGGTCGAGCGCGACCGCGCCGCCGCCGACGACCCGGTGCTCGGCGAGGTCCCCGGCCGGGCGGCGCTCGCCTTCGTGCGCGACTCGGTCCGTGAGGCCGAGCTCCCCGCCGGCGCCGGGTACGCGCTCGTCGCGGGGGAGCAGGCGCTCGCGGCGGGCGTGCGGCGGCACCTGGTGAACGACCGGCAGTGGCCGAAGGCGTCGGTCGACTTCGTCGGGTACTGGCGGCACGGCAAGGCGTCGCCGAGCTGATCCCGGCGGGCCGGCGCGGGGCGGAGCGGGCTACTCGACGACGACGACCTCGTGGGGCGACGTGTTGAGCCGCACGCCGGCATCCGGGGCGTCGGCCAGGCCGGGCACGCCGGCCGGGAACGCGACGACGATGTCCTCGATGCGCACCCCGAACTCGCCCGGCAGGTAGATCCCCGGCTCGACGGAGAAGCACATCCCGGCCTCGATCGGGGTCTCCTCGCCCTCCACCATGTACGGCGGCTCGTGCGTGGTCAGGCCGATCCCGTGGCCCGTGCGGTGCACGAAGAACTCGCCGAAGCCGGCGTCCGCGATGACGGCGCGCGACGCGCGGTCGACGTCCTGGCAGGTCGCGCCCGGTCGGACGGCGTCGACGCCGGCCTGCTGCGCCGCCCGCACGACGTCGTGCACCTCCTGCTCCCGGGCGGTCAGCGCGCCGACGTGCACGGTGCGTGTGGTGTCCGAGCCGTAGCCGTCGGCGAGGCCGCCGAAGTCCATCACCACCATGTCGCCCTCGCGGACGACCCGGTCGCCCGCCTCGTGGTGCGGGTCCGCGCCGTTCTCGCCCGCGCACACGAGCGTGAAGTCCACCTGCTCGTGGCCGTGGGAGCGCAGGAGGGCGTCGAGGTCGTCGGACACCTCGCGCTCCGCCCGCCCGGCGAACCGGCGGGTGACGATCTCGGCGAACACGGCGTCCGCCCCGGCGCCCGCCGCGGCGAGGCGCGCGACCTCCTCGGGGGACTTGGCCGCGCGCAGCATCGGCAGCACCGTGGTGACGGCGGCGTACGACGACGCGGGCAGCGCCCGCTGCAGGCCCAGCACGTGCAGGGCCCACGCCGCGTCGCTGATCGCGTAGCGGCCGTCGGGGCGCAGCAGCCGGGCGGCGACAGCGTGCTCGTCCTCGCCGTCCGACCAGGCCACCGCCTCGATACCCCCGACGGCGCCGATCTCGAGGTCGTGGGCCTCGAGCTTCGGGACGACGGCGACGGCGTCGTCGCCGGTGTCGGACGCGGGGATGGCGAGCAGCGTGAGCCGCTCCGTGTCCGCGGCCGGCGTGTAGCCGAGGAAGTAGCGCAGGTCCGGGCCGGGCGTCACGAGGACCCCGGCGAGGCCGGCCTCGGCCGCCTGCGCGGCGGCCCGGCGGCGACGGTCGGCGTACACGGCAGGGGAGAAGGACGTCATGCGCCCAGCGTGCCGCCTCGGGCCGGGACCTGCACCACGGTCGGGTGCGCCGCCGCGCGCGCGGTCAGACGTGCACGACGATCTTGCCGCGCCCGTGGCCGGTCTCGCTGGCGCGGTGGGCGTCGGCGGCGTCGGCGAGGTCGAAGACCTGGCCCACCTCCACGGCGACCTTGCCGGCGTCGATCAGCGCGCCGAGCGCCTCGAGGTCGGCGCTGGACGGCCGGACCCAGACGTAGTGCCCGCCGTGCTCGGTGCGCGCCGTCGCGTCCGTGATCGACGTGACCGTGCCGCCCGGGACGAGCAGCGCGTCGCTCGTCGCGACGGCGTCGCCGCCCGCGTAGTCGAGCGCGACGTCGACGCCGTCCGGCGCCAGGGCGCGGACGCGGTCGGCCAGCCCGTCGCCGTAGGTCACGGGCTCGGCGCCGAGGGAGCGCAGGTAGTCGTGGTTCGCCTCGCTCGCGGTGCCGATGACGCGCGCGCCGAGGCTGCGCGCGATCTGCACGGCGAAGGAGCCCACGCCGCCGGCCGCCGCGTGCACGAGCACGGTCTGGCCCTCGCGGACGCCGGACCGCAGGATCGTCTGGTAGGCGGTGAGCCCGGCGAGCGGCACGGCCGCAGCCTCCTCGAAGCTCAGCGACGCGGGCTTGCGGGCCAGGGTCCGCACGGGCGCCGCGACGAGCTCGGCGAACGTGCCGCCGTGCACCCAGTCCTTGCGGACGTACCCGTAGACCTCGTCGCCCACCTGGAACTCGGGGGTGTCGAGGCCGACCTGCTCGACGACGCCCGCCACGTCCCAGCCCGGGACCACGGGGAACTGCGTGTCGAACAGGCCGTCCAGGTAGCCCTGGCGGACCTTCCAGTCGACGGGGTTGACGGACGCGGCGCGCACACGGACGACGACGACGTCCGCCCCGGGGCGGGGGTCCGGCTGGTCGGTGAGCTCGAGGACGTCGGCGCCGCCGTACTGGCTGTAGGTGATGGCTCGCATGCTCGGCACAACAGGGACCGGGCCGCGAGGCTTCCCGCCGCCCGGAGCTGGGTCAGCCGGCGAGCCGGAAGCGGGCGCGGTACTGCGCCGGGGTGGTGTCCAGGCGGCGCCGGAACGCCCGGGTGAGGGTGTCGGTGGTGCCGAACCCGCAGGCGGTCGCGACGCGCTCCAGCGTGTCGTCGGTGGTCTCGAGCCGCTGCCGCGCCACCTCCACGCGGACCGACTCGACGTAGGCCGCCGGCGTGGTGCCCAGCTCGGTCGTGAAGAGCCGGGTGAGCTGGCGCTCGCCCACGTGCGCGTGCGCGGCGAGGTCGGCGACCGTCAGCGGCGCGGCGACGTTCCGCAGCACGTGGTGGCGCAGGTCGTCGACGCGCCGTGAGGTCTCCCGCGGGTCGGTGGAGACGGAGAACTGGCTCTGCCCGCCCGGCCGCTTGAGATACATGACGAGCTGGCGGGCGACCCGGAGCGCCACCTCCTGGCCGTGGTCGTCGGCGACCAGGGCGAGGGTGAGGTCGAGGCACGCCGTGAGGCCGGCGCCCGTCCAGGTGTCGCCGTCGCGCACGAAGATCGGGTCCGGGTCCACGCGGACCCGCGGGTGCTCGTCGGCGAGCTGCCGGGCCGTCGACCAGTGCGTGGTCGCGCGCATGCCGTCGAGCAGCCCGGCGTCGGCGAGCACGTGCGCCCCGACGCAGACGGACGCCAGCCGCCGGGTGCGCGGGGCCAGCTCACGCACGCGCGCCACCACGTCCGGGTCGACGACGGCGCGCACCCGGCGCGCGTCGTCGAGCACGACCGCGCCCGGCACGACGAGGGTGTCGACGGCGCGGCCCGCGAGGTCGTCGAACGTCGCGTCGGGCAGCACGCGGACGCCCGCGGACGTGGTCACGGGGTCGAGCGTCTCGGCGGCGAGCATCACCTCGTACCGGGGAGGTTCGGCGGTGACGCGCGGCACGAGGGAGAGCACCTCGGCCGGCCCGGTGACGTCGAGCAGGTCGACGCCGTCGAACAGCGTGACCACGACGAGTCGCTCGGTCATGATGACTGCCGCCTCGATGTCTGAATCTGCAGGTTGCACGACATTGCCGACACGATACCCGGATGCCTAGCGTGGTCGGCGGCGTCGCACGGCGCCTTCTCGACCTCGAAAGGGCACTCATGACCAGCACGAACCTGCGCGAGCTCGGCGGCAGCGACCAGCGGCCGGCCGGCCTCGCCGACGCGACGCTGATCCTCGTCGACTACCAGAACACGTACACGCGCGGCGTGATGGAGCTGGAGGGCTGGGCGCCGGCGCTCGATGTCGCCGCGGACGTCCTGGCGCGCGCCCGGGCGGCCGGGGCCACCGTGATCCACGTGCAGCACGACGGCGGCGCCGGCTCGCCGTACGACCTGGCCACCGAGCTCGGGCAGATCCACCCGCGCGTCGCGCCCGCCCCGGGCGAGGCCGTCGTCACCAAGACCGCGCCGGACGCGTTCCGGGGCACGGAGCTGGGCGACCTGGTGGACGCGGCCGGGCACGCCGACGTCGTGGTCGTGGGCTTCATGACGCACATGTGCGTGGCCTTCACCTCCCAGGGCGCGGCGCTGCGGGGCAACCGGCCGACCGTGGTCGCCGAGGCATGCGCCACCCGCCCGCTCGCCACCGCGGTCGCCCCGGTGTCCGCCGAGCACCTCCACCACGCCGCGCTCGCGACCGTCGCGGACGCGTACGGCGTCGTCGTGGCGTCGGCCGACGACCTGGCCGGGCAGGCTCGCTAGCGCCCGGTCAGACCAGCACCTCGCCGTCGCGGGCGACCACCCGGCCGCCCGCGACGACGAGCGCCCGGCGTGGCGCGCGCACCACGGCGTCGGGCACGTTCTCGGCGTCGACGAGCACCACGTCGGCCGGCGAGCCCGGCACGAGGTCGTGCACCTCGCGGCCCACGAACTCGGCGGCGTCCGCCGACGCGACGCGGGCCGCGGCGACGAGCTCTTCGTCGTACCGCAGGCCGGAGAGGCGCGCGAGCTGCGTGGTGAGCGCCAGAAGGTCGCCCGTGCCGTACGGGGACCACAGGTCGCGGATGCCGTCGGTGCCCAGGCCGACCGGGACGCCGGCCTCGCGCAGGGCGAGCAGCGGCAGGGGAGCGGCGCCGATCGGGGCGACGGTCGTCATGGTGATCCCGGCGTCCGCCATCGCCGCGACGAGGTCGGCCTGTCGCGACCCGGAGAGCTGGCCGACCGCGAAGCCGTGCGCCACGTTGACCTTGCCCTGCAGCCCGGCCCGGAGGGTGCGGTCGACCATGAGCTCGATCTGGAACGCGCCCAGCTCGCCCCCGTCGTGCAGGTGGACGTCGATGCCGACGCCGCGCCGCTCGGCGATCTGGAACAGCCCGTCGAGGTGGCCCACCGGGTCGCGGTCGATCGAGGCCGGATCCAGGCCGCCGACGTGGTCGGCCCCCGCCGCGGCCGCACGGTCGAGCAGCTCCAGCACGCCCGGGCGGCGCAGCACGCCGTCCTGCGGGAACGCGACGATCTCGGCGTGCACGGCGCCGCCGAGCGCGGCCACGGCCTCGCGGACCACCTCGATGCCGCGCAGCCCGACGCCGAGGTCGACGTCCACGTGCGTGCGCACCGCCGTCGTGCCGGTGCGGACCGACTCGCGCAGCACCGCCAGCGTGACGTCCACGCCGGGGATGCCGAGCTCGTCGCGGTGCGCGCGTTCGTAGGCGATCCGGCCCGCGACGCCGCCCTCGCCGCCGTAGCTGACCCACGGCTTGCCCCACCACGACTTGTCGACGTGCGCGTGCGCGTTGACCAGGCCGGGCAGCGCCAGCAGGCCCTTCCCGTCGACGGCGCCGGGGGTCGCGGCCGCCGTCGGGTCGTGCGGCACGACGGCGGCGATCGCCCCGTCGGCCACGTGCAGGTCGGCGGGCTCGCCGCCCCACGGGCGCACGTTCCGGATCGCGGAGACGGCGGCGGTGCTGGTCGTGGTGTGCGTCATGGGCGCTCCTCCTCGTAGGGGACGACGGCCTGCGGTCGTCCCGGGATGGTGATCTCGTAGCTCTCGTCGGCGCCGTCGAGCGCCGCGTCGAGCGGGACGACGGTGGCGCCGTCCCAGGCCTCCTGCTGGGTGTAGCCGCCGGCGAGCACGCCGTACGCCGCGCCGGCGTCGTCGTGCCAGACGGCCACCGTCTCGTGCCGGCGCTCGGTGGGCAGCACGACGTCGGCACCGTCCGGGTCGACCACCTCGATGCTCGGGCCCGACCTGGCGTTGCCGAACGGGCCGTTGCCGGCGATGACGAGCGTGCCGTCGTCGGCCCGGGCCACGCCGTGCTGGTGGGAGTCGGCCGTCAGGTCGGTGGTCGTGACCTCGCCGCTGTCCGGGTCGACGTGGGCGAGGGTGCGGCCCTGGTACGGCAGCAGCAGGTCGCCGCCCGAGTCGAGGACGGCGTAGTGCGGCTTCTCGAACGAGGCGAGGCCGCCCTCGCGGCCGAACGGGGCCACCTCGATCGCGCGGGCCCGCTCGCGCTCGGGGTCGACGACCGTGACGGTGAACCCGTCGTGGTCGACCGTGTACACCTCGCTGCCGTCGTCGCTCACGAGGACGTCGAAGGGGCGCAGCCCCACCGGCACGGAGGAGACGACCTCGCCGGTGTCGGCGTCGAGCGTCTCGAGGGACGCCGCGTCGCCCGTGCTCACGGCGACGTGCACCCGCTCGCCGTCGGGGGAGACGGCCAGGCCGAGGCCGCCGCGCCGGTACTCGCCGGACGCGATGCGGGTCGCCGGGTGCTCGTACGCGAAGAGGTCGGTGCGCTCGCGGGCCTCGAGGTCCACGACCGCGACTCCCTCGGCGGTAGAGACGTACGCACGGCGGGAGTCCTCGTCCACCGCGACGTCCCACGGCGCGGCGCCCACCGTGATCTCGTCCACGACGGCGTTGCCGCGGCGGACGGACGGGTCGACCACGGCGAGCGTGTCGCGCTCGGCCTGCGTGGCCAGCAGCAGCTGCCCACGCCCGCGCCCGGCCTCGCGCGTGCCGTCGTCGGTCGGGTTCGGCTCCGGGGCCGTCGCCGGCGGTCGTGTCGCGACCGCCGACGGCGCGGGGTCGGGTGCGGCGGGCTCGTCGGGTGCGGCGCACGCGGCGAGGGTCAGCAGGGCGCCCGCGCCCAGGGCTGCGCCGGCCGCGCGGGCGGGGCGGCGTGGGGAGCGGGGCGTCGTCACGGGCAGATGGTATGCCATTTGGTCCTCCGGGTGGCTGGCAGGATGAGCGCATGTCCTCCGAGCTCTCGGCCGCGTTCGAGCCCGAGTCCGTGCGGGTGGCGCGCGTCGTGCGCGAGCAGATCGTGGACGGCACGCGGGCGCCGGGCAGCCGGCTGGTCGAGCGCGACCTGGCGGCGGAGCTGGGGGTGAGCCGGATCCCTGTCCGGGACGCGCTGCGCACGCTCGTCGGCGAGGGTCTCGTGACCCCGCGCCCGCGCACCTGGGCCGTGGTCCGCGAGTTCAGCGACGCGGACGTCGCCCACCTGCACGAGGTGCGCGAGGCGACCGACCCGCTGCACTTCCGGCTCGCGGCGCAGCGGCGCTCGCCGGAGCAGCTCGCGGCCCTGACGGAGGCGTGGGAGCGGGAGGACGCCGCCGCGAGGGCGGGCGACGGCCCCGCGGCCCGGCGGGCCGGGGCGGACTTCCACGAGCGCGTCGTCGAGGCGGCGGGCAACCCGGTGCTCCTCGAGCTGCACCTCGTGATCGCCAGCCGCGTGCGCTGGCTGCTCGGGCAGCACGTCGACCTGCAGGCGATCGCCGACGAGCACCGCGAGCTCCTCGACGCCGTCCGGGACGGCGACGGCGAGGCCGCCGCCCGCCGGGCGCGCGAGCACCTGGGCACCAGCAGGGCGGCGGCCCAGGAGCGCCGGGCCTGAGAGACGGGACATCCGACCAGGCTCGTCGTCGGCCGTCCCGTGCCGCATCGGGCCTCCGGGGCGGGTCCGCTCATCCGAACGGATGAGGTGCGGATCGGGCGCCCCCGGCTAGCGTGCTTGTCGTGCCGGGATCCCTCACGCGTGGCGTGCACCTCGCCTTCGCCGCGCTCGTCGCGACGTCCGCCGCGCGCTACCTCACCAACCACGGCCCGGGTGGCCGGTGGTGGCTGGTCGTGGCGCTCGTCGTGGTGGTCGCGGCCGCCTACGCGGCGCTCGTGCTGCTGGCCCGGCGGCCTGGCTCGACGGCGCGGAGCGTCCTGCTCGACGTCCTGCTCGGCGTCCTGCTCGTCGCGTGGGGCGCGCTCGTGCTCGTCGCGCCGAGCTTCGCGTGGTCCGCGATCCCGCTGTTCTTCGTCTGCCGCACGCTCGTCCCCGTGCCCGCCGCGCACGTGCTCGTCGCCGCCGTCGCGGTCGTCACCGGCGTCGCGCTGTTCGACCTGTCCGGCCGCAGCGACTGGGCGGCCGCCGTCGCCCCGCTCGTGGTGGCCGTGCTGCTCAGCCTCGCGTACGACGCGATCGTGCGGCAGGCGGGCGAGCGCGTGCGGCTGCAGCGCGAGGTCGCCGTCCTCGCCGAGCGCGAGCGCATGGCCCGCGAGATCCACGACACCGTGGCGCAGTCGCTCTCGTCGGCGGTGCTGCGGCTCGAGGCCGCCGACCAGCGGTGGGACGCCGACCCCGACGCCGCGCGCGACGACGCCCGGCAGGCCGCCGTCGCCGTGCGCGCCAGCCTCGGCCAGACGCGCGACCTCGTGCACGACCTCGTGGACCCGTCGCCCGCGGCGGGCGGCGTGGCGCCGGCCGACGTCGAGGCCGCGATCCGGACGGCGGCACGTCGGCACGTCCCGGACGCCGAGCTCACCGTGGTGGGCGACCCGGTGCCCGTGGGCGCCGAGACCGCGCACGCGCTGGCGCGCATCGCCCAGAGCGCCGTCGCCAACGTGCACCGCCACGCCGGCCCCGCGCGGCTCGGGCTCACCGTCACCTACCTGCCGGACGCGGTCGCGCTCGACGTGTTCGACGACGGTCGCGGCTTCGACGTCGACGAGGTCGCGGCCCGGACCGCCGGCGCGGGCGCCCCCGGGCGGCAGGGCGGGTTCGGGCTGCGGGCCATGCGCCAGCGGGTGGAGCAGCTCGGTGGCACGATCACCGTGGAGAGCGGCCCCGGCGAGGGGACCGTCGTGGGGGTGCAGCTGCCGCTGGCGGCGGGCCCGACGGCGACCGTGCGAGAGGACCAGGAGAGCGCATGAGCGACCCGATCACCGTGCTGCTCGTGGACGACCACCACGTGGTGCGCGCCGGGCTGCGCGCCCTGCTCGACTCCCAGCCCGACATCAGCGTGGTCGGAGAGGCGGGCACCGCCGACGAGACCCTCGACGCCGTCGACCGGCTCGCGCCCGCCCTCGTCGTCATGGACCTCGAGCTGGGCGCGGACGAGGACGGCGTGGCCGCCACCCGCCGCATCCGCGCGGCCCACCCGGGCGTGCCGGTGCTCGTGTTCAGCGCCTACGACACCGACGCCGACGTCGTGCGCGTCGTCGACGCCGGCGCCATCGGCTATGTGCTCAAGGACGCGCCGCCGGCGGAGATCTTCGCCGCCGTGCGCGGCGCCGTCGCCGGGCGCAGCGTGCTGTCCCCGCCGGTCGCGTCCCGGCTCATGCAGCAGGCGCAGAACCCGGGCAGCGCGCTCACCCCGCGCGAGGCCGAGCTGCTCACGCTCCTGGCCCAGGGGCTGAGCAACCGGGAGCTCGGGCGGCGCCTGTTCATCTCGGAGGCGACCGTCAAGACCCACCTCGCGCACGTGTACGCCAAGCTCGGCGTCGAGTCGCGGGCGGCCGCCGTCGCGCACGCGCTGCGTGGGCAGACGGTGCGCTGACGGCTCACGCCTCCACGGTCACGTCCTCGGGCCGCTTGTCCTCGCGCCACCCGCGCCACACGGAGTGCCGCAGGCGCGGGCCCTCGTCCCCACCGTCGTCCGCCGCGCCCAGGTCGGCGGGGTCGCTCGTCCAGTCGCCGTAGGACACCTCCGCCACGCGCTCGGGGGCGGCCCACCGCGCGTGCACCGTCTCGGCGCGGGGCACGCCGTCCAGCGGGGCCTCGTCCACGGGGTGCAGCCGGCGCACCACGGCGCGCCGGTCGGCCTCCGTGAAGCCCGTGCCGACCTTGCCCACGTAGCGCAGCGTTCCGCCGTCGTCCGGCACCGCGAGCAGCAGCGAGCCGGCCACCCGGACGTCCTCGCGGCCCGTGCCCGCGTGCAGCGGGCGCCAGCCGACGACCACGACCTCCTGGGTGCGGGCGTGCTTGATCTTGAGCCAGTCGCGCGATCGCCGCCCCGGCGTGTACGTCGACCGGCGTCGCTTGGCCACCACGCCCTCCAGGCGCATGAGCCGGCTGGCCTCGAGCGCCTCGTCGAGGGTGCCCTCCAGGGCGTCCGGCACGTGCACCGGCCGCCGCGGCGACACGACGCGCGCCAGCTCCGCCCGGCGCTCGGTGTAGGGCCGGTCGGTCACCGCGCGCCCGCCCACGACCAGCGCGTCGAAGAGCACCAGGTCGACCCCCACGCCGCGGCGTGCCTTCTCGACGTCGCGCGGCCTGGTGAGGTTGGCGCGCTGCTGCAGGCGGCGGAACGACGGGCGGCCGTCGGCGTCGAGGGCGACGATCTCGCCGTCGAGCGCCAGGGGCAGGTCGTCGGCCGAGACCATGTCCGCGAGCGCCCGGAGCTCCGGGAACGTCACCGTGAGGTCCTGGCCGGAGCGGGACGTGAGCCGCACCGTGGGCTCGCCGTCGCCGGGCAGTACCTCCGCCACCGCGCGGAACCCGTCCCACTTGACCTCGAACGCCCAGTCGGCCGGGTCCAGCCGCGCGAGCTCGCCCGGCGGGGCCGTGGTCGCGAGCATCGGGCGCGGCGCCTCGGCCGGCGCGGCGTCGACGGTCGGGCGGGACGGTCGCTCCTTGCCGGCAGGGACGCCGTCGTCGGCCGAGCTGCCGGTGCCGCCCGTGTCGTCGTCGCCCGGCTGGGCCTTGGTGCGGTGGATGAGCCACGAATTCTGGTCGTCGCCCCCGCGACCGCCGGTGCGGATGAGGGCGAGCCGTCGCGAGCCCCGTCGCTCGCTGTGCAGGACGGCGATCACCTCGTCCTCGCGCCACTTCTCGAGGTCGTAGGTGCCCGCGTCCCAGATGGTCACCTCGCCGCCGCCGTACTCCCCGGCGGGGATGGTGCCCTCGAACGACCCGTACTCGAGCGGGTGGTCCTCGGTCTGCACGGCCAGGTGGTTCTGCTTCGGGTCGGTGGGCTCGCCCTTGGGCAGCGCCCAGCTCACGAGCACGCCGTCGTGCTCCAGCCGGAAGTCCCAGTGCAGCCGGCGGGCGTGGTGCTCCTGGATGACGAAGGTCGGCCCCCCGCTGGTCGAGCCCGTCGAAACCCGGTTCCCCTCTCCCTCCGGTTCGAACGGCTCCGGCGTCCTCTCCGGGTCCCGCTTGGCGCGGTAGGTCTCGAGCTTGTCGAAGGTGGCCATGCGCTCGGGCGTGGGCTCGAGCTGGGCCAGGTGGCCCGCGGCCAGCGGCTCCAGGAGGTCGCCGTCCCGCTCCAGCCGCTCGACCACCTCGGTGAAGGTGAGGTGGCGCAGGTCCGGGTCGTCGAGCTCGTCCCAGCTGCGGGGCGCGGCGACCGTGGGCTCGTCGCGGCCACGCAGCGAGTACGGCGCGATCGTCGTCTTGGACCCGTTGTTCTGCGACCAGTCCACGAGCACCTTGCCGGCGCGCAGCGACTTCTTCATGTCGCTGACCACGAGGTCCGGGTGCTCGGACTCCAGGTGCCTCGCGAGCTCGTGCGCCACCGCAGAGACGGCGTCCGCGGTGAGCGACTCGTCGTGCCCGACCAGCGCCGCGTACAGGTGGATGCCCTTGGAACCGCTGGTCACGGGCAACGGGTCGAGGTCCATGCCGCGCAGGATGTCGCGCGCCAGGCGCGCCACCTCCGCGCACTCGGCCAGCCCCGCGCCCGGCCCGGGGTCGAGGTCCAGCACCAGGCGGTCGGGCGGCAGCGGCGTGCCCGTGCGGCCGAACCGCCACTGCGGCACGTGGATCTCGAGGGTGGCCGTCTGCCCCAGCCAGGTCAGCGTGGCGAGGTCGTTGACCAGCACGTAGTCGTTGGTCGACGTGCGGTGCTTGATCGAGCGCCGCGGCACCCACGACGGCGTCGACGCGTCCAGGTTCTTCTGGAAGAACATCTGCCCCGCGACGCCGTCCGGCCACCGCTTGCGCGTCGCCGGCCGGTACGACGCGTGCCGCAGCAGCGCAGGCGCCACCTGCGCCAGGTACTGGAGCACCTCGCCCTTCGTCGTCCCCGTGGCCGGGTAGTAGACCTTGTCCAGATTGGTCAGCTGCAGGCGTCGGTCGTCGACCGTGACGGTCTGCGGCTTGCTCGACGACGTGCGTGCCATGCGGTCATCGTCGCGCGAGGTCAGCGCTTCCGCAGCACCTTGACCTGGTGCCCCTCGGGGTCGAGCACCCACGCGTACCGCAGCCGCCCGTCCGGGCCGTCCATCGGCGCGCGCAGCGAGCGGCCGCCGGCGGCCACGGCGCGGTCGTGCGCGCCGTCGACGTCCGTGACCCACAGCGCGACCTCCGCGGAGCGGCCGCCGGGCGGCGCCACCCCCAGGTCGGCGATCTCGTTCGCCACGTCGACCGCGTCGAAGCCCACGCGCACGCCCGCGCCCTCGACCTCGATCTTCACCGGCGTCCCGGTGGGCGGGTACCGGAACGCCCGGCGCAGGCCGAGCGCCTCGAAGAACGACGCGCACCGCTCGACGTCGGAGCAGAAGAGATTGACCTGGACGCCCGTGACCTCGCCGACCGCGTCGTCGGCCCTCGTGTCCGTCATGGAGCGACCGTACGGCCGGGCGCCGACATCGCACGTGGCACAGTGTCCGCGTGACCGACGCCTACCTCGCCTCCCTGTTCTCCCTCGACGGCCGGGTCGCGCTGGTGACCGGCGGCAGCTCCGGCATCGGCCGCGCGATCGTGGGCGCGCTGGCGCGCGCCGGGGCGCGCGTCGTCGTCCTCGCCCGGCGCGAGGCGGAGCTGGACGCCACCGTCACCGAGCTGCGTGCCGACGGCTGCACGGTCGACCGCGTCAGCGCGGACCTGTCGACGCGCGACGGCGTCCGGGCGGGCGCGGAGGAGGCGGCAGCCCTCTTCGGCGAGCCCGACGTCGTGGTCAGCTCCGCCGGGATCAACCTGCGCCCGCCGCTGGGCGAGACGGACGACGCCACCTGGGACGCGACGATGGCAGTCAACCTCGAGGCGCCGTACCTGCTGGGGCAGCGGTTCGGGCCCGGCATGGCCGAGCGCGGCTTCGGCCGCCTCATCCACGTGTCGTCCCAGCAGGCGCACCGCGCGTTCGTGCAGTCGGGCGTGTACGGGGTGTCCAAGGGCGGGCTGGAGTCGCTGGCGCGCTCGCAGGCGGAGGCCTGGTCGCACCGCGGCGTCACGGCGAACACGCTCGTGCCCGGCTTCGTCCTCACGCCGCTCAACGCGCGCCTGCAGGCCGACCCCGGGCGGGTCGAGGCGCTCGCGGCCCGCACGATGGTCGGTCGCAACGGGCTGCCCGACGACTTCGCCGGCGCCGCGGTGTTCCTGGCGAGCGGGGCGTCCGCGTACGTGACCGGGCAGTCGCTGTGCGTGGACGGCGGATTCTCGGTCCACTAGGCGATCGCGGCCCACGGGAGTCAGCGTCCGGTCGAGCCGTCGATCAGCTCGCGGAGGATGTCCGCGTGACCGGCGTGGCGTCCGGTCTCCTCGATCATGTGGGTGAGCGCCCAGCGGAGGCTGGGAGCGGGCCGGCCATGAGCAGGGCGGGGGACGGGCGCGCCGAGGTCCGTGCACCCGTCGATCACCGCGTTCGCCTGGTCGACCGCCTCCCGGTAGCGCGCCACGACGGTGGACACGTCGTCCGTCGGGGCGGCCCGGAACGTCGCGGGCCAGTCGGTGGTCCGCTCCCCGAGGAACGTCGCGCGCTCCACGCAGGTGAGGTGGTGGAGCAGCCCGAGCAGGTTCGTGCCCGAGGGCACGCCCGCCGTGCGGACCTGCGGTTCCGGTGCGTCCCCGACCTTCGAGGCGACCGACGTCCGGAGGTAATCGAGAAACCCGCGCAGGACCTCGGCCTCGCTGCTGCCGGTGCGGGGCGGCGGGGTGTCGCGGCGGTGCTGGCGACGGGGCATCGAGTCTCCTTCGGGGTGGCCGGCGGTCGTCGCTCAGTCTGGCCTGAAGCCGGTCCGGCGGCGCGGGCTGGTCTTCGTCCCCGACCTGATTGCTCCGCCCTAACCCCGTGGGGGTATGGTGCTGCGCATGACCGAGGACACCATCACCGACATCCGCCGCCCGCAGACCCTCACGATGTACGGGGCGACGTGGTGCGGCGACTGCCGTCGCGCCAAGCGCGTGCTCGACACCCGCGGCGTGGAGTACGTGAACGTGGACCTCGTCGCCGACCCGACGCGGGCCGACGACGCCGAGGCGATCAGCGGCCGCAAGAACATCCCCGTCGTGGTGTTCCCCGACGGCGAGTTCTTCGTCGAGCCCACCGACGCCGAGCTCTCCGCGAAGCTGGACGCCGTCGGCCTCTGACGGCTCACTCCCAGCGGAACCACGCCGCGGCCGCGCCGCCCGCGAGGACGGTGGTCGCGCCGAGGCCGACGAGCGCGGGCACCGGCATCGCGACGCCCGCCCACGCCGCGCCGAGGGCGTCGACGGCGCCGCCGAACGGCAGCCAGCCGCCCAGGGCGGCGAGGGCGTCCGGGAGGTTCTCCCGCGGGCCGAACAGCCCGCCGAGCGCGCCCAGGGCGAAGAACGCGACGAGGCCGATCGCCACGGCGGACCCCGGCGTCGGCGCGACCGCCGCGACGAGCATCCCGACCGCGTACATCGCGCCGATCGTCAGCGCCAGCGCGCCCGCAGCCACCCACGGCTCGGCCGGCGGCGACGCGCCCAGCCAGACGAACGCGACGCCGAGCGCCAGGGCGATGCCCAGCAGGATCTGCGCCACGCCGACGACGGCCTGCGCCCCGAGCACCATCGCCGGCGAGGCGGGGGTGACGCCGAGCCGCTTGAGGATCCCCGTGCGCCGGTAGTAGGCGAGGAAGCTCGGCATGTTGATCACCCCGACCGTCGCGACGACCATCGTCAGCGTGAGCGGGAGCACGTAGACGTCCAACGCCGTGCGCCCGCCCGTCCCGGGCACCACCTGGTCCAGGCCCGGCGCCAGGCCGTTCATCACCAGGACGAGCAGCGGCATGCCGAGCGGGACCACGAGGCCGGCGGTGTCGCGGGCCACCATCCGGGCCTCGGCGGCCGTGAGCGCGAGCCACGCCTCCGCGCCCGGCCGCACCGCGCGCGGTGGCATGCCCGGCTCGGGCAGCTCCAGCACGCGGGGCGTCCCGTCGTGGGGTACGTCGTCGCGGAGCGTGGTGCGGTGGGCGGTCATGAGGCCTCCAGGGCGCTTCCGGTGAGGGCGAGGAACGCGTCGTCCAGGGTGGGACGGCGCAGCTGTGTCTCGGTCGCGACGACGCCCGCCTCGGCGAGCGTCGCGCCCACCGCGTGCAGCAGGTCGTCGTGGGACGGGTCGGCCGGCGTCGTCGTCCCGGTCGCGGCGGCGGTGACGGTGAGCCGCGGGCCGGCCGCGTCGACGTGCTCGACGGCGGGCAACCGGGCCAGGAGGTCGGCGGCGCGGGGGTCGTCGGTGCGCAGGGTGACGGAGGGTCGCAGCCCGGCCCGGTCGACCAGCTCGGCGGCGGTGCCGCGCGCGACGACGCGGCCGGCGTCGAGGATCGTCACGTGGTCGCACAGCCGCTCCACCTCCTCCATGAGGTGGCTGACGAGCAGCACGGTGACGCCGTCGGCCCGCAGGTCCTCGACCAGCGCCCACATGCTGCGGCGCGCCTCGGGGTCGAGGCCGGTGGTGAGCTCGTCGAGGACGACGGCGCGCGGCGCCCCCACGAGGGCGAGGGCGACCGAGACCCGCTGCTGCTGCCCGCCCGACAGCTTCTCGAAGCGGGTGTCGCGCGAGGCGCCCAGACCGACGAGCTCGACCAGCAGGTCGGGGTCCAGCCCGCGCGGGTAGAACGACCGGTAAAGGCGCACGAGCTCGCGGACGGTCAGCGCACCGTGCAGGTACGCGCCCTGCAGCTGCACGCCGAGCACGCACCGCACCCGACGCCGGTCGGCGCGCGGGTCGAGGCCGAGCACCCGCACCCGGCCCGCGTCGGGGGCCCGGGCGCCGGCCAGGAGCTCCACCATGGTCGACTTGCCCGCCCCGTTGCGGCCCAGCACACCGGCGACCTCGCCGGGCCCCACGGACAGGCTCACGTCGTCGAGGGCGACCACCGGCGGCCGGCCGCGTCGGCGGTACGTCTTGCGCAGGTGCTGCGCCACGAGTGCGGTCATGGCGGCGACGCTACGGAGGCGGCGTGGGCCGGCGCGCGTGCCGCCGGTCACGACCTGCACCCGTGACTTCCGGCACGGGTCACGACGCCCCGCGGGCCGTTAGCGTGGTGCCGTGCGCCGGCTGGGACCCGAGGAGACGTCCGGGCTGACGATCCTCGTCGTCTGCCTGGCCGTCGTCGTGCCCGTGCCGTTCGTGGCCGGGCCGGAGCGGATGCTCGTGCCGCTGGCCGTCTGGGTCCTGGCCGCGGCCGCCTGGCTCGCCGCGACCGCCGTCGCCGTGCTGCGCCCGCCGCGCACCCGGGCCGCCTACGCCGGCCTCGCGGCCCAGACGCTGCTGACCGGGGCCCTCGTGATCACGGTGCCCGGCATCGGGTGGCTGCCCATCCTCCTGGTGGTCGGCGCGGCGCTGAGCACCTACGTCGGACCGACGCGGGTCACGGCGGCCGTGATCGCGACGAACACGGCGGCCCTGCTCGTCGCCTACCTGCTCGCCCCGGGGCAGCCGCGGGTCGTCGAGATCCTGCTGGCACTGGGCCTCTACCTGCTGCTGCAGGTGGCGAGCGCCGCGGTGAGCGTGGCGCTGCAGCGCGAGCAGCGCATGCGCACCGAGCTGACCGTCGCGCACGCCGAGCTGGCGGCCGCGGCCGTGCTGGACCAGGAGGCGACCCGCGCGTCGGAGCGGCTGCGCATCTCCCGAGAGCTGCACGACCTCATCGGCCACCAGCTCACCGTGCTCACCCTGGAGCTGGAGTCCGCCGCCCACCTGCCCGGCGAGCGCGGCGCCGAGCACGTCGAGCGCGCCCGCGTCGTGGCCCGCGAGCTGCTGGGCGACGTGCGCGCCACGGTCGGCGAGCTCCGGCGCCGCGCCCCCGACCTGCGCGAGGCCCTCGACGAGGTCGCCGCCGCCGTGCCCTCCCCGCGGGTCGAGGTGCGCGTCGCCGAGGACGTCGTCGCCGACGAGGAGCAGACCGCCGCCCTGGTGCGCGTCACGCAGGAGGTGGTGACCAACGCCGTCCGGCACGCCGAGATGGCCACGGTGCTGCGCATCGAGGTGAGCGCGGGCGACGACGGCGCGCTGACGTTCGTGGCCCGCGACGACGGCCTCACGTCCGGGCCGGTGCGCCTCGGCCACGGGCTGGCCGGCATCGTTGAGCGCGCCGAGGCGCTGGGCGGCGGCGCGACCTTCGACGCGACGTCGGGGTTCACCGTCGAGGCGCGGCTCGCCGGGCGGGCTGCGTCGTGACGGGCGTGGTGCCCGGGACGGCCGCTGCGGCGCCGGACCCCGTGCGGCTCGTCCTCGCCGACGACCAGACGCTCGTGCGGCACGGCATCCGCAGCCTCCTGGAGATCGCCGGGGGCATCGAGGTCGTCGCCGAGGCGGACGACGGCGCGGCGGCGGTCGCGGCGGTGCGGCAGCACGAGCCGGACGTGCTGCTGCTCGACCTGCGCATGCCCGGCCGCGACGGGATCTGGGCGCTGGAGACGCTGCAGGCCGAGGGGGCAGGCGTCGCCGTGCTCGTGCTGACCACCTTCGACGACGACGCGCTCGTGCTGCGTGCGCTGCAGGCCGGGGCGCGGGGCTACCTGCTCAAGGACGTCACGTTGGAGCAGCTCGCGGGCGCGGTGCGCACCCTGGCGGGTGGCGCGACCCTGGTGCAGCCCGCGGTCACGGCCCGGCTCCTGCGCGCGGTCCGCTCGGGTCCCGCGCCCGCGGACGGCGTCCCGGCCGACCTCACGGAGCGCGAGCGCGAGGTGCTGCGGCTCCTGGCGCAAGGGTGGTCCAACCGCGAGATCGCCGACGCGCTGTACCTGGCCGAGGGCACGGTGAAGAACCACGTCTCGAACGTGCTGCTCAAGCTCGGCGCCAGGGACCGCACGCGGGCCGTCCTGCTCGCGCTGCAGACCGGCCTCCTGGCCTGAGCGGTCCGGGGTCGCTCCCGCGCGGGGCATACTCGACGCCGTGGAGATCCCCGTCGTCTGGTCCGTCGTCCTGCTCGTCGCCGCCCTGTGGAACCTGGCCGTGTGGCCCTCGTTCTGGCGGCGCGTGACCAAGGACCCCCGCGCCCGCGACGCCGCCGGGCGCCCGACCCGCTTCTTCACCGTGCACGCGGTGCTGGTGGGCGTCTCGATGGTGCTCGCCCTGCTCGTCGGCGTCGTGGGCGTGCTCGGCCTGGTGGGCTGACCCGGCGCCGTGCCCTGGCGCGTGTCCGCAGGTCGCGTGACGATGGTCACATGAGGGCGATCTGGAAGGGCGCCGTGACGTTCGGCCTCGTCAACGTGCCGGTCAAGCTGTACAGCGCGACCGAGGACCACGACGTGCCGCTGCACCAGGTGCACGACGCCGACGGCGGGCGCATCCGGTACCGGCGCGTGTGCGAGCTGGACGGCGAGGAGGTGCCGTACCAGCACATCGACCGCGCCTACGACGACGGCGAGCGCACCGTGGTGCTCACGAAGGACGACTTCGCGGCGCTGCCGGCGGAGGCGAACCGGGAGATCGAGGTCGTCGAGTTCGTGCCGAGCGACCAGATCGACCCGATCATGCTCGACCGCACCTACTACCTCGAGCCGGACTCCAAGAGCCCGAAGGCCTACGTGCTGCTGCGCCGCACGCTGGAGGAGACGGACCGCACGGCGATCGTGAAGTTCGCGCTGCGCCAGCGGACCCGGCTGGCGGCGATGCGCGTGCGCGACGAGGTGCTGGTGATGCAGACGCTCCTTTGGGCGGACGAGGTGCGCGAGGCCGCGTTCCCGTCGCTCGACGGCTCGGTCACCGTCTCCGACAAGGAGCTGGCGATGTCGGGGCAGCTCGTCGCCAGCTACGAGGCCGACTTCGCGCCCGAGGAGTACGAGGACGAGTACCAGGCGCAGCTGCGTCAGCTCATCGACGCCAAGATCGAGCAGGGCGACGCGCTCGACACGTCGGAGACGTTCGGCGAGCAGCCGGAGAAGGAGGACGCCGACGTCATCGACCTGATGGAGGCCCTGCGGCGCAGCGTCTCGGGGTCGAAGGGCGGGTCGACGGGGAGCTCGCGGTCCGGCTCGAAGGGCGCGTCCGACGAGAAGGCGCCGGCGAAGAAGGCCGCGGCCACGAAGCCGGCGGCGAAGAAGTCCGGCACGTCGTCGACCGCGAAGAAGCCGGCCGCGAAGAAGTCGTCCGCCAAGAAGCCGCCGGCGACGAAGGCTCCGGCCAAGAAGTCGTCGTCGAAGGCCCCGGAGCGCAAGACGGGCTGAGCCCGGTCGACGGCCGCCGTCGCCGGCCGACGACGACGGCGGCCTCACGCCGGCGTGCGCCCCGAGGAGCGTGCCGCGGCGGCCTCGCGGACGAGGACGAGGAGGTCGTCGATGTCGCCGTCGTCGAAGTTGCTCGCACCGAACGACGCGAGCGCGTAGAGGCCCTCGCCCATGAGGGAGACGGCGCGGGCGAGCACCGGGTCGCCGACCTCCTCGCGCACGGTCTCGGTCCAGGCGGCCTGCGCCTCGTCCAGCACGTCGCGGGCGCGCGGGTACGCGCCCTGCGCGAGGCGCGACGCGGCGAGGTAGACGAGGCCGAACTGCCCGTCGATGACCGTGGACGTGCGCAGGAGATAGTCCGCGGCGCCCTCGGGCGCGCCCCGCATGATCTCGACGTCCGCCGAGGTGAGCTCTGCGAGGTGGTCGAGGAGGCCGTCCACGAGGGCGTCCTTGGACGGGAAGTGGTACAGCAGCCCGCCCTTGGACACCCCGGCCCGGTCCGCGACGGCCTCCAGCGTCGCGGAACGCTCCCCGGACTCGACGAGGAGCTCGGCGAACGCGCGCAGGACCTTGGCTCGGGCAGCGGGGGGAGGCGGCATGTCGACCAGCCTAGTGGCGGAGTGTTACTGTACCGGCTGGACGGTGCGGAAGTTCGGCATCACCATGTCGCCCCGGCCGTCCGCAGCGTGTGAAAGGCACCTCAGGTTCAGACATGGCTCAGACCCAGGTGACGACGCACCCCACCTCCTCGACGACGACCCGTCCTGTCCTCGCGCGCCCCGCCGGCGCCGGGCGGCGCTGGGCGGCGCTCGTCGTGCTGATGCTGCCGGTGCTGCTCGTCTCGATCGACAACACGGTCCTCAGCTTCGCCCTGCCGCAGATCTCGGAGGCGCTCGCCCCGGGCGGCACCCAGCTGCTGTGGATCGTGGACGTGTACCCGCTCGTGCTCGCGGGGCTCCTCGTGCCGATGGGCTCCGTCGCGGACCGCATCGGCCGCCGGCGCCTGCTGCTGATCGGCGCGGTCGGCTTCGCCGTCGTGTCCGTGGTCGCCGCCTTCGCGCCCACGGCCGGCGCGCTGATCGCCGCGCGCGCGGGGCTCGGGCTGTTCGGCGCGACCCTCATGCCGTCCACGCTGTCGCTGCTGCGCAACGTGTTCACCGACCGCGACGAGCGCCGGCTCGCCATCGCGATCTGGGCCGCCGGCTTCGCCGCGGGCTCCGCGGTGGGGCCGATCGTCGGCGGGCTGATGCTCGAGCACTTCTGGTGGGGCTCGGTGTTCCTCCTGGCGGTGCCCGTGCTGGCGCTCATGCTCGTGCTCGCGCCGGTCTTCGTGCCCGAGTCGCGCGACCCGGCGCCGGGCCCCGTCGACCCGGTCTCGATCGTCCTGGTCATGGCCGCGATGACGCCGATCGTGTTCGGCATCAAGACCCTCGCCAAGGGTGCGCTGCCCTCCCTCGGCCTCGCAGCGATCGCCGTCGGGCTGCTCATGGGCGTGCTCTTCGTGCGCCGGCAGCTGCGCCGTCGGAACCCCATGCTCGACGTGCGGCTCTTCACGGTGCCCGCCTTCACCGGCAGCGTGCTCGTGAACCTGTTGTCCGTGTTCTCGTTGGTCGGCTTCCTGTTCTTCGTGTCGCAGGACCTCCAGCTCGTCATCGGGCTGTCGCCCGTGCAGGCGGGACTGGTGCTGCTGCCGGGCACCGTGGCGATGGTCGTCGCGGGGCTGGCCGTCGTGAAGGTCGTGCGCCGCGTGCGGCCGTCGCACGTCGTCGCCGCGGGCCTCGCGCTGTCCGCGGTCGGCTACCTCGTCACGGCGCTCGTCGCCGGGCGCGGCGAGGCCGGCTGGCTCGGGCTCGCGTTCGTCGTCCTCGCGATCGGCGTCGGCTCGGCCGAGACGGTGTCGAACGACCTCATCGTCTCGACCGTCCCCGCGGCCAAGGCGGGCGCGGCGTCCGCGATCTCCGAGACCGCGTACGAGGTCGGCGCCGTGCTGGGCACCGCCGTGCTCGGCGGGATCCTCACCGGGTCGTACCACGCGAACGTCGTGGTGCCGTCGGGCGTGGGTGCCGCCGACGCGGCGTCGGCGGCCGAGACGCTCGGGGGCGCCACCAGCGTGGCGGCGGACCTGCCTGCCGGCCAGGCGCAGGCCCTGCTCGACTCCGCCCACGCGGCGTTCGGCAGCGGCGTCGTCGTGACGTCCGCCATCGGCTTCGTGGCGGTGCTCGTCGCGGCCGGGATCGCGCTGACGACCCTGCGCGGCACGGAGGCCTGAGGTGTCCTGAGCGCAGGGTCACACCCCGCGACGGCGGCGCCACCGGCGAGGACGGTGGCGCCGCCGTCCGTGTTCGGCGAGGGTGGACGCGATGAGCGACCAGCACGACGAGCCCACCCCGAGCGACTCCCCGCCGGACGCTCCGGTCGAGGCACCCTCGGAGAAGGCCGCGGAGACGGACGCAGACGCGACGTCGTCCGGCGCGAGGGCCGGGCGCGCCCGCCGGACGCCGCCGCGCTGGCTGCGCTGGACGCTCGCCGGGGTGGCCGCCGCGCTGGCCTGCCTCGTCTTCGGGGTGAGCACCGCCACCGCGGAGCTCGGCTTCGGGCCCCACGAGGCCGTGTACTCGGTGACCAACGACAGCCTCGTCGTGGTCGACCTGGGGCCGCTGGGCACCCTCGAGATCGACTCGCCGCTCCCGCTGGGGCTGGGCGTGGACGTGGTGGTCAAGGAGATCCCCGCCGACCTGACGACGGTGGGCGCGGCCAACACCCTCACCGCCCTGAGCCAGGACCTCGAGAGCTACCTGCAGTTCTTCTCCAGCCCCGACGTCGCGGTCCGCAGCGTTGCGCTCGCGCTGGTGGAGAACGCCCTGTGGCGCTCGCTGGGCGCCGCCGCGGTGCTGGTCGTCGCGGGCTTCGCCGTGCGGTGGCTGCTGGGGCCGGCGCGACGGCGCGAGCTCGCCGACGCGATGGCCCCCCGGACGGGCGAGATCACCGCGGGCGTGGCGGTCGTCGCCCTCGTCGTGACGACGGTCTCGTCCGGCGCCGTCGGCAGCACCTCCCAGGGGCAGCCCGCGTCGCCCGTCTTCGCCGGCACGGCGCTCGAGGGAGCGCGGATCACCGGGCGCCTCGCCGGCGTCATCGACACCTACGGCGGGCAGCTCGTGAAGCTGTACCAGGACAACGAGGACTTCTACGCGGACGCGGACGACGACCTGTCGGCGGCCTGGGACGCCCGGCCCGCCTCCGAGGCGGCGGCCTCCGCGGCCGACGCCGGCACCCTGTTCGCGTCGCCCGGCCCCGCCGAGCCCACCGCGCCGGCCGCGCCGCCGCGCGTCGCGCCGAGCGGGGGCGGCGAGGACGGGCCGGTGACGCTCGTCGTCATCTCCGACCTGCACTGCAACACCGGCATGACGCCGCTGATCCGCACGACGATCGAGCGCTCCGGCGCCGACGTCGTGCTCAACGCGGGCGACACCACCATGAACGGCACCTCGGTCGAGAAGGTGTGCGTGGACTCGTTCGCGTCGGCCGTGCCGCGCGGCGTGCCGATGGTGGTGGCGGACGGCAACCACGACTCGCAGGTCACGTCGGGGCAGGAGGCCGCGCACGGCCAGAAGATCCTCGACGGCCAGGTGATCGACGTCGAGGGGGTGCGGATCCTCGGCGACCGGGACGCGCTCGAGACGCGTGTCGGCGTGGGCACGAACGTCGCGCGCGAGCGGACCCCGGAGCAGCAGGCGTCGGACCTCGCCACGACCGCCTGCGAGGATCGGGACGGCGTCGACCTGCTGCTCATCCACACGCCGCCCGTGGGGCTGGACGCCCTCGAGACGGGGTGCGTGCCGTTCCAGGTGTCCGGCCACACGCACCGCCGGTCCGGGCCGGAGCAGGTGGGCCAGGGCATCCGGTACGTCAACGGGTCCACCGCCGGCGCGGCGCCCAACCAGCCGACCGTCGGGCCGCTGCACGGCACCGCCGAGATGACCGTCCTGCGCTTCGACCCCACCACGCGGCGGATGCTCGACGTGCAGGTCGTGAGCGTGACGCCCGACGGCGCGGCGACCGTGGGGGAGCGGGAGCCGGTGCCGGAGGTCGCGCCGCCCGCCGCCGACGCCGCCCCCTAGGCCCGGATAGGCTCGGGGCCGTGCCCGAAACCTCGTCATCCGCACCTGCCGTCGACCCGGACGAGCTCACCCCCGTCGCCCAGGACTACCTCAAGGCGGTCTGGTCGGCGCAGGAGTGGTCGGACGAGAAGGTCACCACGGGGCTGCTGGCGGACCGGCTGGGCGTCGGGCCGTCCACCGTCTCCGAGACGGTGCGCCGCCTGACGACGCAGGGGCTGCTGGGCCACGAGCCGTACGGCGGCGTCTGGCTCACCGAGCTGGGGCGCCGCTACGCGCTGGTCATGGTGCGCCGGCACCGGCTGCTGGAGACGTGGCTGGTGCGCGACCTCGGGTACGCCTGGGACGAGGTGCACGACGAGGCCGAGGTGCTGGAGCACGCGGTGTCGGAGCGCCTGGTGGAGCGGATCTCCGCGCGGCTCGGTCACCCGGAGCGCGACCCGCACGGCGACCCGATCCCGCTCGCCGACGGCCGCGTGGTGCGCCCGGACGCCGTGCCGCTGGTGGACCTCGAGGCGGGCGCCGGGGGAGTGGTCGCGCGGATCTCCGACGCGGACCCCGAGGCGCTGCGCTACCTCGCCGACCTCGGCATCGACCTGGACCTGCCGGTGCGGCTGACGTCGCGCCGGGAGTTCGCGGGGACGGTCGGCGTCACGTGGGAGGCCGACGGGCGCGAGGTCGGCGTGGACCTCGGCCTGCTGGCGGCCTCGCGCATCTGGGTGGTGCCCGCGTAGGCTGCCGTCGTTCCCCGACGACGTGAGCGCTGGACGGCGCGCCGTCGTCGCGGCCTCGCGTCGAAACGATTCGAGACCGAGGAGAGGCGAGTGGCCTCCACGACCACGCCCGCGCGCGCCGCGTCCGCGCGCGCACCCCGACCCGAGCACGTCGGGGCGGCGCTGTTCGCGCTCGCCGTCGGCGGCTTCACGATCGGCACCACCGAGTTCGCGACGATGGGCCTGCTGCCGCAGATCGGCGCGGACCTGGGCGTCAGCGACCCGGTGGTGGGCCACGCGATCACCGCGTACGCCGTCGGCGTGGTCGTCGGCGCGCCGCTGCTGACCGTCGCCGCCGCGCGGATGTCGCGCAAGCGGCTGCTGCTGTGGCTCATGGGCTTCTACACCGTCGCGAACGTGCTGTCGGCGGCGGCGCCGACGATCGAGTGGCTGGTCGCGGGGCGGTTCCTCGCCGGCCTGCCGCACGGCGCCTTCTTCGGCGTCGGGGCCGCCGTCGGCGCGGCCGTGGCCGGGCCGGGGCGCCGCGGGCACGCCGTCTCGATGATGATGACCGGCCTGACGATCGCGAACGTCGTCGGCGTGCCGCTGTCCACGGCGGTGGGGCAGAGCCTCGGGTGGCGGGCCGCGTTCGTGGTGATCGGGGTGCTCGGCGCCGTGACGCTGCTCGGCATCTGGCGCTTCGTGCCCGAGCACGGGCGGGTGGACTCCAGCGTGCGGAAGGAGCTCGGCACCCTGCGCAACGGGCCGCTGTGGATCTCGTTCGCGGCGGGCGCCATCGGTTTCGGTGGGCTGTTCGCCGTCTACACCTACGTCGCGCCGACCGTCACCAAGGTGGCGGGCATGTCCGAGAGCGCCGTGCCCTGGGTGCTCGCCGTCTTCGGCGTCGGCATGACGGTCGGCACGCTGCTGGGCGGCCGGCTCGTGGACCGCCACGTGCTGCGCACGGTGATCGGCGGGTTCGTCGCGACCGCGGTGTCGCTGGTGCTGTTCGCGCTGGTGGGGACGTCGGCCGTGGGCGCGGTCGCCGGCCTGTTCCTCATCGCCGTCACCTCCCAGACCCTGGGCCTGGCGATGCAGACCCGGCTCATGGACCTCTCGCCGCGGGCGCAGTCGCTCGGCGCCGCCCTGTGCCACTCCGCCCTGAACATCGGCAACGCGAGCGGGGCGTTCTTCGGCGGCCTCGTCATCGCCGCGGGGTACGGCTACCTCGCGCCGGCATGGGTCGGCCTCGCGCTCACCCTCGTGGGCCTGGCGATGGTGCTGGCGTTCGGTCGGCAGCGCGTGCCGCACGCGGGCTGACCTGCGCCCGGGAGGTCCGGCGCGGCCGAGCCCCCAGGATCGTGCGGTACGGTCGCGCCCGTGAGCCCGAGCGTGCGCGACGAGACCCACGACGACGACGGAGCGGCCGCGGCCGCCGTCCTGCCCGCCCCGCGTGGCCTGACCGCCCGCACGTACGGCGTGCTGCTGACGGTGCTGGGCGCGATCGGCTTCGGCGCGGCGTCGTGGCTCGCGATCGAGGAGTACCTCAAGCTGCTCGACCCGAACCGGGTCACGAGCTGCAGCTTCAACATCTTCCTCGACTGCGGGGTCGCGATGCAGTCGTGGCAGGGCACGCTGCTGGGCTTCCCCAACCCCTACCTGGGTGTCGCCGCCTTCCCGGTGGTCATCACGACGGGCGTCGTGCTGCTCACGGGCGCCACGCTGCCGCGCTGGTACCACCGGAGCCTGCTCGCCGTCACGGTGGCGGCGCAGCTGCTCATCTTCTTCCTCATGTGGTCGAGCTTCTACGCGCTGGTGCGGCTGTGCCCCGCCTGCATGGTCGTCTGGACGATCCTGTGGCCGCTGCTGTGGTTCCAGATCGTGCACGCCGTGCAGGAGGGCCACCTGCCCGCGAGCGACGGCCTGCGGCGCGCGGTCGTGCGCAACCGCGGCCTGGTGCTGATCATCGGGTACGTCGTCGCCGTGGGGTGGCTGCTGCTGGCCGTCGGCCGCCCGCTCGTCGAGTCGTTCGGCGCCTGAACCGGGCGGGTGGAAAACCGGCCGGGGCCTGCACGTCCGGCCGGTAGACTCGCCCGGGTGAGCACGCCCGACACCGCACCCTCCCGGCCCGAGGCTCCGACCGCCTCTTCCCACGAGCCCGCGCACCGCTACACGCCCGCCCTCGCGCAGCAGATCGAGGAGCGCTGGCAGGACCTCTGGGAGGAGCGGGGCACCTTCTGGGCGGCCAACCCGAAGGGTGCGCTCACGGACGGCGACGGCGAGAACTCTGCCGGCACGCCGTTCTTCATCATGGACATGTTCCCGTACCCGTCCGGGGCCGGGCTGCACGTCGGACACCCGCTGGGCTTCATCGCCACGGACGTCGTGGGCCGGTTCCGCATGATGAACGGCGAGAACGTGCTGCACGCGCTGGGCTACGACGCGTTCGGCCTGCCCGCCGAGCAGTACGCCGTGCAGACGGGGCAGCACCCGCGCACCACCACCGAGCAGAACATCGTCACCATGAAGCGCCAGATGCGGCGCCTGGGCGTGGCGCACGACGAGCGCCGCACGTTCGCCACGATCGACCCGGAGTACGTGCGCTGGACGCAGTGGATCTTCCTGCAGATCTTCGACTCCTGGTACGACGCGGAGGCCGACGGCGGCACGGGCCGCGCCCGCCGCATCGCCGAGCTGCGCGCCGAGCTGGAGTCGGGCGCGCGCGCCGTCCCCGGCCACGACGGCGACAACGCCGGCGGGGCCGTCTGGGCCGCGCTGTCCGACGACGAGCGGCGCGACGTGCTCGACGCGCAGCGCCTGGCCTACGTCGACGAGTCGCCCGTGAACTGGGCGCCCGGCCTGGGCACGGTGCTGGCCAACGAGGAGGTCACGGCCGACGGCCGCTCCGAGCGCGGCAACATGCCCGTCTTCCAGAAGTCCCTGCGGCAGTGGAAGATGCGCATCACCGCGTACGCCGACCGCCTGACGGACGACCTGGAGCTCATCGACTGGCCGGAGAAGGTCAAGTCGATGCAGCGCAACTGGATCGGCCGCTCCACGGGCGCGAACGTCCGGTTCGACGTCGTGGGCACGAGCGACGACGACGCGGCCGGCGCCGGCGCGCAGGTCGAGGTGTTCACCACCCGCCCGGACACGCTGTTCGGCGCGACGTTCATGGTCGTGGCGCCGGAGCACCCGCTGCTGGACGAGGTCCCCGTGGCCTGGCCGGACGGCACCAAGAGCGTCTGGACCGGCGGGCACGCCAGCCCGGCCGAGGCCGTCGCCTCGTACCGCCGCGAGGCGGCCGCCAAGACCGCCGTCGAGCGGCAGGCCGACGCCGGCAAGAAGACCGGCGTCTTCACCGGGCACCTGGCCGTCAACCCGGTCAACGGGGCGACGATCCCCGTGTTCACGGCCGACTACGTGCTGATGGGCTACGGCACCGGCGCGATCATGGCGGTGCCGGGCGGCGACCAGCGCGACTTCGACTTCGCCGAGGCGTTCGAGCTGCCCGTCGTCCGCACGGTCGAGCCCGCCGACGGCCTGCCGGACGACTTCGCCGGCGCCTACACGGGCGACGGCGTGGCCGTGAACTCCTCGAACGACGAGATCAGCCTGGACGGGCTGGGCGTGGCCGCGGCCAAGGAGAAGATCGTCGCGTGGCTGAGCGCCCGCGGCGCCGGCGAGGGGACGACCACGTACCGCCTGCGCGACTGGCTGTTCAGCCGGCAGCGCTACTGGGGCGAGCCGTTCCCCATCCTGTGGGATGAGAACGACCGCCCGGTCGCGATCCCGGCCGAGATGCTGCCGGTCGACCTGCCCGACGTGCCGGACTACGCGCCGCGCACGTTCGAGCCGGACGACGCCGACTCCTCGCCCGAGGCCCCGCTGGGCCGCAACGACGAGTGGGTGAACGTCACCCTGGACCTGGGCGACGGGCCCAAGACCTACCGCCGCGACACCAACACGATGCCCAACTGGGCCGGGTCGTGCTGGTACTACCTGCGCTACCTGGACCCGACCGACTCGACCGACGGCCCGTCGGACG
Organism: Isoptericola sp. F-RaC21; assembly: GCF_038593535.1. NCBI lineage: Bacteria > Bacillati > Actinomycetota > Actinomycetes > Micrococcales > Promicromonosporaceae > Isoptericola > Isoptericola sp. F-RaC21. The sequence continues at coordinate 333,855 of NZ_JBCFYX010000001.1, forward strand.
GCACCGCCGTCGTCGACCCGGAGCTCGAGTCGTACTGGATGGGCCCGAAGCACAACCCGACGTCCGGCCCCGCCGGGGGTGTCGACCTGTACGTGGGCGGCGTGGAGCACGCGGTGCTGCACCTGCTGTACGCGCGGTTCTGGCACAAGGTGCTGCTGGACCTGGGCTACGTGTCCTCGCTGGAGCCGTTCGGCAAGCTGTTCAACCAGGGCTACATCCAGGCGTACGCCTACACCGACGCCCGCGGCGCCTACGTGCCCGCCGCCGAGGTGGAGGGCGACGAGCAGTCCGGCTTCACGTACCGGGGCGAGCCCGTGAACCGCGAGTACGGGAAGATGGGCAAGTCCCTCAAGAACATCGTCACGCCGGACGAGATGTACGAGCAGTACGGCGCCGACACGTTCCGCGTGTACGAGATGTCGATGGGCCCGCTGGACCTGTCGCGCCCGTGGGAGACGCGCGCCGTCGTCGGGTCGCAGCGCTTCCTGCAGCGGCTGTGGCGCAACGTCGTGGACGAGGAGACGGGCGCGCTGGTCGTGACCGACGACGAGCCCGACACCGCCACGCTGCGCGCGATGCACCGCGCGATCGCGGACGTGCGCGTCGAGATGGAGCACATGCGGCCCAACACGGCGATCGCGAAGCTCATCACGTACAACAACCACCTCACGTCGCTCGAGCGGGTGCCGCGCGCCGCCGTCGAGCCGCTGGTGCTCATGGTCGCGCCGATCGCCCCGCACATCGCGGAGGAGCTGTGGCAGCGGCTCGGGCACGGCGGCTCGCTGGCGCGCGAGCCGTTCCCCACCGCCGACGAGCAGTACCTGGTCGAGGACACCGTGACGTGCGTCGTGCAGGTCAAGGGCAAGGTGCGCGGGCGCCTCGAGGTGTCGCCGTCCGTCTCGGACGCCGACCTGGAGGCCGCCGCGCTGGCCGAGCCCAACGTGGTCCGCGCCATCGACGGGGCCCCGGTGCGCAAGGTGATCGTGCGCGCGCCGAAGCTCGTCAACATCGTCGTCTGAGTTGGCGACCGTCCGCCTCGAGGGCGCCCTGGCACGCAGCCAGGGCGCCTTCGGCACGCCCTCGCTGGCCCTCCTGCACCGCAAGGAGGGGCCGCTGGTCGTGGCCCTGCTGTCGCTGATCTTCACGCCGGGTCGCGCCACCGTGCCGACCGAGCAGATGCACGTGGAGGTCGAGGACCTGCTCGCCGAGGCCCGTGCCGCCGGCCACGACGTGCCCGACGACGCCGCCCGGGCGCTGTGCTCGCGCTGGGTGGCGGGCCGCTGGCTGGTGCGCGCGCTCGACGACGACGGCGTCGAGCAGTACCAGGTGAGCTCGCACGCGGCGGAGGCGCTCGCGTTCGTCGACCGCACGCAGGGCGCACGCGCCCTGGTGAGCGAGTCGCGCATCCGCACGCTGCTCGTGGCCCTGGACGGGCTCGCGCGGGACGCTCGCCCCGACCGGGAGTCGCAGCAGCGGGCCCTGCGGGAGCAGGTGGCCCGCGCCCGCGCCGAGATCGCCGAGGCGGAGGCCGAGCTGGCGCGCCTCGAGGCCGGCGGACCCGTGGTGCAGGCGCCCACGGACCGGCTGGTCGAGCAGTTCGACAACGTGGCCGCGCTCGTGCGCGAGCTGCCCGCCGACTTCGCCCGCGTGGCCGAGTCGATCGCGGAGCTGCAGCGCAGCATCGTGGTGAGCCTGCGGCAGGACGAGCGCCCCACGGGCGAGGTGCTGGGCACCTACCTCGAGGCCTCCGACTCGCTCATGCAGCGCACGCCCGAGGGCCGCGCCTTCTCCGGGGCGATGGAGCTGCTGCGGGACCCGGAGCTGCTCGGGAAGGTCGACGAGCGGGTCCGGGCCGTGCTGGCGCACCCGTTCGCCGCGGACCTACCGGCCGACCGCCGGGAGTCGGTGCGGGCCCTGTACTCGCAGCTCCTGGCCGCCGTCGACGGCGTCCTCGACGCCCAGGCGCGCGCCTCGCGGACCATCACGCAGCAGCTCACGGTGCACAACCCGCTGCGCGACCGCGAGCTCGACGCCGCGCTGCGCGAGGCGACCGCCGCCATGGCCGAGTGGTTCCCGACGTCGGGCCGCGCCGCGCGCGTCGAGCCGCTGCGCTGGCTCGAGCGCGCGCGCCTCGGGCGCTTCCGGGCCCAGCTGCACGACCTGCGCCCCGACACGCCGCCCGACGCGCTGGCCGACCTCGACGACCCCGGCCACGACACCGGCGGCGAGCCCGGGCAGGTCCTGGGTGGGCTGCGCGGCATGGGCGGCCCGCGCTACGAGGAGACCGCCGCCCACGCGGCGCGCGTGCTGCGGGACCGCGGCGACGCCACGGCGGACGAGGTGTTCGCGGCCGGGCCGGCGGAGCTGCGCCGGCCCGTGGAGCTGCTGGGCTACCTGGAGCTGGCCGCGCCGGACGCGCTCGACGCGGCGCTCGCTCCCGGCAGCGACGACGGGGTCGGCGACGTGCCGGCCGCCCGGCTGCGCCGGGTCACGACGGTGCGCGCCGACGGCAGCACGCGCGACCTGGTGCTGCCGAGGGTGCGTCTCGCAGCGCATGATGTCGCGCCCGACGACCTGCCTGACGACGAGGAGGACGCATGACCGGCACGACGACCGAGCCCGCGAACGAGCCCGCGGACGACACGGCGGACGACGGCGCGGTGTTCGTCGAGGCGCCCGCGATGGCGGACGACGACGCGGCGCTGTTCGCCGGCGACACCGGCGTGCTGCCCTACGAGGCGCGCCGCGCGCTGGCGCTCGTGCTGCAGCGGCGGTACCTGTCCGCGGCGGCGCACCCGGCGGAGTGGAAGGCGCTGCTGGCGCACCAGAACGTGCTCGCCTCCCGCTGCCACGACCTCTTCGTGGAGCTCGTCGTCGACCGCGACTACGAGATCGCGTACAAGCGGCAGGTCCGCGAGGCCGGGCTGAGCATCCCGGTGCTGCTCAAGGACGAGCCGTACAAGCGGGTCGAGACGCTGCTCATGCTGTTCGCGCGCAACCGCTTCCGGCAGGAGCAGGGCGCGGGGGAGCGGGCCGCGCACGTCGACGCCGAGGAGCTGGTCGACTACGCGCTCGGCTTCCTCGCCGCGGACGAGACCAACCTGGCGGCGCGCCGGCGCGAGGTCGACAACGCGGTCGCGACGCTCGTGCGCGAGCACGTGCTCGACGAGGTCGCGGAGGGCCGCTACCGCGTGCAGCCGGTCGTGGAGATCCTGCTGCCCGTGGAGCGGCTGCGGGAGCTGGCCGCCTGGCTGCGGGATCCGTCGGTCGAGCCCGTCGAGACCACCGACCCGCTGGTTGAGCCCGTCGAAACCCGCGTCCCTGGATTTCGACAGGCCCAATCACCGGAATCGCTGGCCGAGCCCGTGGACGAGGACGAGGAGGCCCGCGCGTGACGATCACGAGCGACCCGGCGGAGCAGGTGGCCGCGCCGCGCATGCAGCAGTCGCTGTTCGGGCTCATCCCCACGGCGTCGGACGGGCGGCAGTGGACGGCCCGTTCGATGCAGCTGGTGAGCTGGGGCGGCTACCACGGCTACCACGAGGTGCGGTTCGCGGGCACGACGACGCTGCTCACGGGCGCGTCCGGGTCCGGCAAGTCGACGCTGCTGGACGCGTACATCGCGCTGATGATGAGCCACACGACGCCGTTCAACGGCGCGTCGAACACGGCGACCAGCGGGCGGGCGCGTGGGCAGGAGCAGCGCAACGTCGTCTCGTACGCGCGCGGCAAGCTCGACGAGGAGCGCACGGCCGGGTCCGCGAAGGCCAAGGACCGGGTGCTGCGCGGGGAGACGTCGGACACCTGGTCGGCGATCGCGATGACGTGGGCCTCGCAGGCGGGCGAGCGGTTCACGGCGCTGCGCGCCTGGTACGTGCCGCGCGGCGCGCAGCGCGCCGACGAGACGGTGGCCGTGCGCGCCGTCGTCGAGGCCGACTTCAGCCTGCGCGACCTCGAGCCGCTCGCGGCGCAGCGGTTCGGCAAGGCCGGGCTCACGGCGGCCGGGCTGACGACGTTCGACACGGACAAGGCGTTCGCGACCCGCCTGCACGCCGCGCTCGGCATCGGCGCCGCGGGGGACGGCGAGAAGGCGATGCAGCTGCTCGGCCGCATCCAGGCCGGCCAGCAGATCACCACGGTGGACTCGCTGTACAAGGCGATGGTGCTGGAGGAGCCCGAGACGATCCGGGTGGCCGAGCGCGCCGTCGAGCACTTCGACGAGCTCAGCGAGGTGCGCGCCGAGATGGACACGGCGCAGCGGCAGGTGGACGTGCTGCGCCCGATGCTGGAGCACCGGGCGGCGATCGACGCCGCCGTCGCGCGGCGTCGGCTCGTGGACGCGCTCGGGCCGGACGGCGGACCCGGCGGCACCGACCCCGGTGCGGTCACGCCGTTCACCGCCTGGCGCGACCGCACCCAGCTGGACCTGCTGCGCGCGGGCGAGGCCGAGAACCGGGCCCAGCACAAGGTCGCGGCCGAGCGGGTCGCCGTCGCCGAGGAGCGGCTCGCCGCCGCCCAGGGCGAGCTCGAGCAGGTGCGGGCCGACCAGCGCCGCAACGGCGGCGACGCCATCGAGGCCGCAGAGCGTGACGTGCGCACGGCCGAGCAGCGGCTGGCGGAGGTCCGGCGCGCCCGCGCCGAGCTCGAGGGACACCTGGCGCCGCTGGAGCGGGAGGTCGGCACGCGCCGGGAGCTGGACGCCCTGCACGCCGACGCCCGTCGGTACCTCGACGAGCGCGACACCCACACCGACGCGCTGTCCGAGGCCGTCGTGGAGGCCTCCGCCCGCGAGAAGGAGGCGATGCGGTCCCTCGCGGAGCTGGAACGCGAGGAGGCGTCGCTCCGGGCGCGGCGCGGCAACGTGCCGCGCGAGCTGCACGAGGCGCGCGAGGCGCTGGCCCGGGCCGCCGGCCTGCGCCCCGAGGACGTGCCGTTCGTGGGCGAGCTGCTCGAGGTGCGCGGCGAGTACGAGCCGTGGCGCGACGCGATCGGGCTGGCCCTCGGGGGCTTCGCCGTCACCGTGCTGGTCGACGAGGCACGGCTCGACGCGTTCCGGGCCGCGATCGACTCCGTCCGCTCCCCGGTGCGCGTGCGCTTCGAGGGCGTCCCCACTGGCCTGGCGCTGCACGAGGAGACCGACCGCACGCTGTTGCCCGGCCGGCTCGAGGTCAAGGCCGGGCCGTTCGGCGGCTGGCTGGCCGGGCGCCTGGCGGAGCGGTTCGCCTACGTGTGCGTGGACGACGCCACGGAGCTGGCGCGCCACGACCTCGCGCTCACCCGCTCGGGCCAGACGTCGGAGGGCCGTCGGGGCGCGCACGGCGGCCAGGGGCGGGCGTCGGTGCTGGGCTTCAGCAACCACCGGCGGCTCGAGCAGCTCGCCGAGCAGATCGCCGCGGCCCACCAGGAGCTGCGGCAGGCGTCCGAGGCGCTCGCGGGCGCCCGGCTACGGCAGAAGGGCGAGGCCGACCACTTCGTCGCGTACAGCCACGCGCTGCGCGCCGCGTGGGAGGACGTCGACGTGCGCGGCGCCGAGGAGCGGCTCGCCGAGCGGCGGGAGCGGCTCGAGGCGCTGGTCGCGGGCTCGGACGTGCTCCGCGCGCTCAAGGCCGACGAGGACGCCCTGCGCGCCCGCGTCGACGAGCTGTACCGCGAGCGGGCCGCCGCGCAGCAGCGCGTCACCGAGCTCGGCGCCGCGTGGGAGCAGCTCAGCGACCAGGTGGACCAGGTCGCCGACGCCGTCGAGCGGGCCGACGACGAGGGCGTCGAGCTCACGGGCGAGCAGGAGCGGCACCTGGCCGAGCTCATGGCCCAGGTCGGCTGGTCCGGCGTGGCGGGCACGTCGGGCAGCGGCCTCGCGGACCTCACCACCGCCGTGGCCGCCGTCGTGCGGGAGCTGCACCACGAGCGCGACGCGGCGCAGGAGGCGGAGCAGGCTGCGCGCGCGGCGCTCGCGGCCCTGTTCGAGCGGTTCAACGACACCTGGCCCGACCCGAACCGCAGCGCCGACCCCGACGGCGCGTACGCCGACTTCCTGCGGATCTACGAGGACCTGGAGTACCAGCAGCTGTACCGGCTGCGCGACCGGTGGTCGGCGCACCTGCGGCAGATGTCCGGCGACCAGCTCACCCGGCTGAACAACGGCATCGCGCAGGCCGTCGCCGAGATCCGCGACCGCATGGAGCCCGTGAACGCGATCCTCGCGACGCTGCCGTTCCGCGACGAGGCGCACCGCCTGCGCATCACCGCCACCCCGGTCGAGGCGTCCGACGTCGTCTCGTTCCGGCGGCGGCTGCGCGAGCTGGCCACCGCCCCGGCGGGCGACGTCCCGCTCGCCGAGCACGAGCGCCGGTACGACCGGATGCGCCGCCTCATCGACCGCATCCGCCCGGACAGCCCGGAGCGACGGCGCCTGGTGGACGTGCGTGACCACGTGCGGGTGAGCGCGGAGTGCGTGGACCTCGATGGCAACCACGTGAGCGTCTACGACCACATCGCCGGCAAGTCCGGCGGCGAGTCGCAGGAGCTCGTCGCGTTCATCGTCGGCGCCGCCCTGCGCTACCAACTCGGCGACGCCGGCGCGGAGCGGCCCCGGTACGCGCCGGTCTTCCTCGACGAGGCGTTCATCAAGGCCGACGCCCGGTTCGCCGGCCGCGCCGTCGGCGCGTGGCGGGGGCTCGGGTTCCAGCTGATCGTCGGCGCCCCGCTGGACAAGGTCAGCGCGCTGGAGCCGCACGCCGACGTCGTGCTGCAGGCCATCAAGGACGCCGGCGGCCGGTCGCGGCTGGTGACGCTCGTGGGGGAGTGACGACCGGTCGGCGGCGGGCCGCGCCGCGGGCGCGACCCGTGTGTACTGTCGTGACGTGACCGAGACCACGCCGCTGATCACGAGCCCGGAACCGACGGTCGAGGGGTTCGTGCGCGAGTACCTGCACGAGCTCAACTTCAGCCAGGGCACGATCCTGGAGCGGGCCACGGCCAACGACCGGTACCTGGCGCTCGCGCGCACGGTGCGGCACTACCTCATGTCCCGGTGGATGCAGACCACGGTGAGCCAGTACCGCACGCAGTCGAAGGCGGTGGCCTACCTGTCGGCGGAGTACCTGCTGGGCCGCCAGCTCGACAACGCGCTCATCGCGACCGGGCTGGAGGAGGTGGCCGCGGAGGCGCTCGCCAGCCTGGGGCTCGACCTCGGCGAGCTGCGCGAGGTCGAGGTGGAGCCGGGGCTCGGCAACGGCGGGCTCGGCCGGCTCGCGGCGTGCTTCGTCGACTCGCTGGCGACGATGAGCGTGCCCGCGATCGGGTACGGCATCCGGTACGAGTACGGCATCTTCCGGCAGACGTTCGTCGACGGGCGCCAGGTCGAGGAGCCGGACACGTGGCTCGACAACGGCGACCCGTGGGAGTTCGCGCACCCCGAGCACGAGGTGACGGTGGGCTTCGGCGGCCACACCGAGAAATACACCGACGACGACGGCCGCGAGCGCTCGCGCTGGGTGCCGGGCTGGCAGGTGCTCGGCGTCCCGTACAACTCGATGGTGCCGGGCTACCGGAACGGGCGCGTCAACACGTTGCGGCTGTGGAGCGCGCGGGCCACGCACGCGTTCGATCTCAAGATCTTCAACTACGGCGACTACGCCGAGGCCGTGCGGTCCCAGACGTTCGCCGAGAACATCTCCAAGGTGCTGTACCCGGAGGACTCCACGCCGCAGGGCAAGGAGCTGCGGCTCCAGCAGCAGTACTTCTTCGTGGCCTGCTCCATCCGGGACTTCATCGACCAGCTGCTGCCGGACGGCTTCGACCTGCACGACCTGCCCGACCGCATCGTCTTCCAGCTCAACGACACCCATCCCGTCATCGCGATCCCCGAGCTCATGCGGATCCTCGTGGACGAGCGCGGCTTCGAGTGGGACGACGCCTGGCAGGTGACGCAGCGCTGCTTCGCGTACACCTGCCACACGCTGCTGCCGGAGGCGCTGGAGGTGTGGCCGGTCGAGCTGGTGGGGCGCCTGCTGCCCCGGCACCTGGAGATCATCTACCGCATCAACGACGAGTTCCTCGCCCAGGTGCGCGAGCGCTCGGGCGGGAACGAGCTGCTGGTGCGGCGCATGTCGATCATCGCCGAGCACCCCGAGCGGTCGGTCCGGATGGCGTACCTCGCGACGGTCGGCGGCTCGAAGGTCAACGGCGTCGCCGAGCTCCACTCCCAGCTGCTGCGCGACAAGGTGCTCGCCGACTTCGCCGCCTTCTGGCCCGAGAAGTTCACCAACGTCACCAACGGCGTGACGCCGCGGCGGTTCGTGAAGCTGGCGAACCCGGGGCTGTCCGGCCTGATCACGGAGGCCATCGGCGACGGCTGGGTCACGGACCTCGACCGGCTGCGCGAGCTCGAGCCCTTCGCCGACGACGCCGAGTTCCGCCGCCGGTTCCGCGAGGTCAAGGCGGCGAACAAGGACCGTCTGGTCTCGCTCCTGGCCGCGCGCGACGGCATCGCGGTCGACCCGGCCACGATGCTCGACGTCATGGTCAAGCGACTGCACGAGTACAAGCGCCAGCTGCTCAAGCTGCTGCACGTCGTGACGCTGTACGACCGCATCACCTCCGGGGAGCTCGAGCTCGGCGACGTCACGCCGCGCACCGTCGTCTTCGGGGCGAAGGCCGCCCCCGGCTACGTGATGGCGAAGGAGATCATCGCGCTCATCAACCACGTGGGCGCCGTGGTCGCCGCGCACCCCGACGTGTCCCGGGTGCTGCGGGTCGCGTTCCCGGCGAACTACAACGTCACGGTCGCGGAGACGCTCATCCCTGCCGCCGACCTGTCGGAGCAGATCTCCCTGGCCGGCAAGGAGGCGTCCGGCACCGGGAACATGAAGTTCGCGCTCAACGGCGCGCTCACGATCGGCACCGACGACGGCGCGAACGTCGAGATCCGGAAGCTCGTCGGAGACGAGAACTTCTTCCTGTTCGGGCTCACCGAGCCGGAGGCGAGCGCCGTCGCGGAGGCGGGCTACCGGCCGTCGTCGTACTACGAGGAGAACGCCTCGCTGCGCCGGGCGCTGGACCTGATCGCGCGCGGCGCGTTCTCCGGCGGCGACGCGTCGGTCTTCGAGCCGGTCGTGTCCAACCTGCTCACCGAGGACCGCTTCATGGTGCTCGCGGACTACCAGGCGTACCTCGACGCGCAGGAGCGGGTGGAGCGCGCCTACGCCGACCCGGACGCGTGGAGCCGCTCGGCCGTGCTCAACGTGGCCCGCTCCGGCTTCTTCTCCTCCGACCGCTCCGTGCGCGACTACCTCGACCGCATCTGGCACGCCGCGCCGCTCACGGCCGACTGACCGGATCGGCTCCGGCGGCGCCGGGCTCAGCGGCGCCGGCGGGTGCCGAACACTGTGCGGGTGATCTCGCGCGCCAGGGTCGTGCCGACCGTGGTGAGGATCGCGTCCATCGGGCTGCGCGCGCGGCTGCGCGACGTCGAGCCGGAGGCTGGACGAGGCGCCTTCTCGGCCTGCCGGCGCGCCTTCTCGGCCTCCTTCTCGAGCTCGGCGGCGCGCTCGGCCGCGTCACGGGTCGCGGCGTCCTGCGCGGCCCGGGCCTGCAGCAGCTCGTACGCGGACTCGCGGTCGACGGCGGCGCCGTAGCGCGCCTGGCCGGGGGAGGCCGCGACGGCGGCGTCGAGCACCTGCTGCGGTGCGGGATCCATCGACGCCTGGGGTGCGCGCACCCGCGTCCAGGCCACGGGCGTCGGCGCGCCCTTCTCGTCGAGCAGCGTGACGACGGCCTCGCCGGTGCCGAGCGACTGCAGCAGCCGCTCGAGGTCGTAGGGCGAGGTGGGGAAGGTGCGGGCGGCCGCCCGCAGCGCCTTGGCGTCGTCGGGCGTGAAGGCGCGCAGCGCGTGCTGCACGCGGTTGCCGAGCTGGGCGAGCACGTCGGCGGGCACGTCCTTGGGGGACTGGGTGACGAAGAAGACGCCCACGCCCTTGCTCCGGATGAGCCGCACCGTCTGGACGACCTGCTGCAGGAACTCCTTCGACGCCCCCGTGAACAGCAGGTGCGCCTCGTCGAAGAAGAACACGAGCCGCGGCTTGTCGGGGTCGCCCACCTCGGGCAGCTCCTGGAACAGCTCGGCCAGCAGCCACATGAGGAACGTGGAGAACAGCGCGGGGCGGTCCTGCACGCCGGGCAGCTCCAGGGCGGAGATCAGCCCGCGGCCGTCCGCGGCGGTGCGCAGCAGGTCGGCGGTCTCGAACGCCGGCTCGCCGAAGAAGACGTCGCCGCCCTGCGCCTGCAGCCCCACGATCTCGCGCAGGATGACGCCGGCGGTCGCGGCCGAGACTCCGCCGATGCCCTTGAGCTCCTGCTTGCCCTCGTCGGAGGTGAGGTACGTGATGGTGGCCTGCAGGTCCTTGAGATCGAGGAGCGCCAGCTGCTGCGTGTCGGCCCAGTGGAAGATCAGCTCCAGGCTGGAGGACTGGGTCGCGTTGAGGCCCAGCACCTTGCTGAGCAGCAGGGGTCCGAAGTCCGTGACGGTCGTGCGGATCGGCACGCCGGTGCCGAGCCCGCCGAGCGAGTAGAACTCGACGGGGTACGACGTCGGCGTCCACTCCTGCCCGATGCTCGCCGCGCGCTCGGCGACCTTCGGGTCGTCCGGCCCCTCGACCGCGAGACCGGAGAGGTCGCCCTTGATGTCCGCGAGGAACACCGGGACCCCCTGGGCGGACAGGCCCTCGGCCATGCCCTGCAGCGTCTTCGTCTTGCCGGTGCCCGTGGCGCCCGCGACGAGCCCGTGCCGGTTGAGCGTCGCCAGCGGGAAGCCGACCTGGACCCTCGGGTCGGGGGTGGGGTCTCCACCGAGCGGGCCGGACAGCAGGGCTCCGAGCGGCAGCGTCGGGGCGTCGGAGGCGTACCCCGCGCGGACCTCGTCGGCGTAGGACGCCGGCGCGGCGGGCTCGGCGTCCGGCTCCGCCGGCCCCGCGCCCTCCGGCGAGGGAGCGGTGACGGCGTCGGGCACGTCGGCTGCGGGTGCCGCGTCCCGGCTCGCGGCCTCCGCCGCCTCGAGCGCGGCCTGTGCGGCGGCCGCCTTCGCCTCGGCCGCCTCGGCGGCGGCCTGCGCGGCGGCCGCACGCAGCGCGGCGAGGTCGGCGTCGTCGGTGGGCGGTGTCCCCTCGGCCATGGCCCGCACGCTAGCGCGCGGCCGTGACGGGTGCGCGGCGAGCGGACGCCCGATTGAGAATGGTTCTCACATCTGCTTCACTGGTCGCGCACCTGAGAAGCGTTCTCAAGTGCTCCCTTCGTGCTGCCCAGACCTGGAGAGAGTCATGCCTTCCACCACCCGAACGCACCGAGCCCCCGGCGCGCGCCGCCTGCCGGCGTGGGGGCTCGCCGTGGCCTTCCCCGCCGCGCTCGCCGGCTGCGCCTCGGGCGAGCCCGCCGGAGCGGGCGCGTCCGAGCCCGCGGCCGAGACGACGACGCAGGCCACCGAGGCGGCCGCGCCCACCGCGCGGATCGCCCTCACCTACGACGGCGGCGTCGTCGTCCTGGACGCCCAGACGCTCGAGCAGGTCGCCGACCTGCCGCTCGACGGCTTCACCCGGCTCAACCCCGCCGGCGACGGGCGCCACCTGCTCGCCTCCACCACCGGCGGGTTCCGCGCCCTGGACCTCGGCACCTGGGCCGAGGCGCACGGCGACCACCACCACTACTGGACCGCCGAACCGCGCCTCACGGACGTCACCTACGCGGCCGAGGAGCCCGGTCACGTCGTCGTGCACGACGGGCGCACCGTCCTGTTCGACGACGGCACCGGGCAGGTGACCGTGCTCGACTCCGCCCACGTCGGCGAGGGGGCGACACCCGCGCGGGAGCTCACGACGCCGTCGGCGCACCACGGGGTCGCCGTCGAGCTCGGCGACGACTCGCTGCTCGTCACGGAGGGCACCGAGGAGTCGCGCTCGGGCGTGCGCGTCCTGGACGCCGACGATCAGGAGATCGCGGCGAGCGACGACTGCCCGGGCGTGCACGGCGAGGCCGTCGCGGCCGACGAGGCGGTGGTCGTGGGCTGCGAGGACGGCGTCCTCGTCTACTCGGGCGGCGAGCTGACCAAGGTCCAGGCGCCGGATGCCTACGGCCGCATCGGCAACCAGGCCGGGTCGGAGGAGTCGCCGGTCGTGCTCGGCGACTACAAGACGGACCCCGACGCCGAGCTGGAGCGGCCCACGCGTGTCTCGCTCGTCGACACGCGCACCGGCGAGCTCTCGCTCGTGGACCTGCCCGCCAGCTACACCTTCCGGTCCCTCGCGCGAGGCGACGACGGCGAGGCGCTGGTGCTGGGCACCGACGGCGCGCTGCACGTCATCGACCCCGAGAGCGGGGAGCTCGAGGCGTCGATCCCCGTGATCGACGCCTGGGAGGAGCCGCTCGAGTGGCAGGAGCCCCGCCCGGCGGTGCTCGCCCTCGACGGGTCCGTGTACGTCACCGACCCGGCGACGCAGTCGGTGCACGCCGTCGACGTCGAGTCGGGTGAGGTGTGGACGTCGGTCCGGCTGGACGTCGCCCCGAACGAGATCTCGGGCGTCCCGGGCGGCGTCGGGGCCGACGGGTCGCACGACTCGCACGACCACGGCGCGCACGACGACGAGTGACCGCACCGACGCCGCCCGGCGCTCCCGGGCGGCGTCGGTAGACTCCCCGCCGATGCCCATCGATCCCTCGGCCGTCCGCGTCGTCACCGACTCGACCGCCTGCCTGCCCGCCGATACCGACGCCGACGGCGCGGCCGCGCCCGTCGTCGTGCCGCTCCGTGTCGTGTCGGGCGAGGAGTCGTGGCGCGAGGGCGTCGACATCACGCCCGAGGAGGTGGCGGCGCGCATCGCCGCCGGCGAGCGGCTGAGCACGTCGCAGCCCGCCCCGGCGGAGTTCGCGAGCGTCTACCGCGACCTCGCCGCCGACGGCGCGCGTGCCGTCGTCGGCGTGCACCTGTCCGGGGCCCTGTCCGGCACCGTCGACGTCGCCGCGAGCGCCGGCCACCGCGCCATGATTCCGGTGCGTGCCGTGGACTCACGCACCGTCGCGATGGCGCTGGGGTTCGCCGCACTCGAGGCCGCCCGCTGCGCCGCCGAGGGGCACGACGCCGCGACCGTGGCCGAGCGTGCCCGGCAGGTCGCCGCGTCGAGCACGACCGTGTTCCTCGTGGACTCCCTCGACCACCTGCGCCGCGGCGGGCGGCTCTCCGCGCCGGCGGCGGCGCTCGGCACCGCGCTCGGCGTGCGGCCGATCCTCGCCGTGCGCGACGGGGTGATCGAGATGTCGCAGCGCGTGCGCACGCGTCGCGCGGCGACGGACCGGCTGGTCGAGCTCGCGGTGCGTCGTGCCGAGGAGTGCGAGCGGCCCGGCGTGGCCGTGCACCACCTGGGGGTGCCGGACCGGGCCGCGGAGCTCGCGGCGCGACTGGGGGCCGCGACGGGGGCCGAGCCGGTCGTCACGCCCGTGAGCGCGGTGCTCGGCGCGCACGCCGGACCGGGCGCGCTCGCCGTGGTCGTCGCCGAGCTGGGCGGACGCCCTCGCGAGATCGCGCGCTAGGGAGCCTGCCCCCAGAAGCGGGCCGTCCACAGGGGTGCCGGTGGCGGCGCCCGGGGGCCGGCGGCGGCCCTAGCGTCGCCGCGTGACCACCACGCTGCCCCACGACCACGACGGTGCCGACGTCCCGCCCGACGACCTCGCGCCGCCGGGCGACCGCACGGTGCCGGACGACGGGCCGTGGGACGAGCCGGGGTCCGGCCCCGAGCCGGATCCTGCGCTCGGCGAGGCCGCGGCACGGTTGCGGGCGTGGCGTGCCACGCGCGCGGGCACCGGCGAGCGTCCTGCCCGGGACGACGGCGGCCGCGGGCGATCGCTCGACGCGGCGCCCTGGCCCGCCGTCGCGGCGGCACGGGAGCCGGGCGAGGCGGCAGGCACCGTGCCGGGAGCGGTGCCGGATGCCGCGCCGAGGCCGGTGCAGCCGGACGAGGACGAGCTCGCGGCTCGGCTACGGGCCCGCAGGTCGGCGCGGCACGTGGCGGCCGCGTACGCCGCCGCGCACGGGCACCCGCTCGGGGCGCACGACGACGCCGGCGGCCCGAGGCGGTGGTCGATCGGCCTGCGCACGGCCGTCGTCGCGTCCGTCGTGGTGCTCGTCGTGGCCGTCGTCGTCGCGGTCGTCGCGACGGCTCGCCCCGACGACGTGATCACCCTCGCCGGCGCGAGCGCGCCGTCCGCGGCTCCGTCCGGGTCCGCGGCGCCGACCGCCGCCCCGTCCTCGGCGCCGGAGTCCGGTGCCCCGGCCGGGGCGGAGGGTTCCGCGGAGTCCTCCGCCTCCGCGGACCCGCCGCCCGGGACGGTGGTCGTGCACGTGGTCGGGGAGGTGCGCGAGCCCGGCCTCGTCACGGTCCCGTCCGGTGCGCGGGTGGCGGACGCCGTGGCGGCCGCGGGCGGCACGACCCGCCGCGCCGACGCCGCGGCGCTCAACCTGGCGCGAGCGGTCGTGGACGGCGAGCAGATCCGTGTGCCGCGGCCGGGGGAACAGCTGCCCTCGGCCGACGGCGCTGCGGGGCCGGGCGGCGCGGAGGGCGCCGCTGGGCCGGGCGCGGGCGGGGCGGGCACCGCGCCGGGCACCGCCGTGAACCTCAACTCCGCCGGCGCGGCGGACCTCGAGGAGCTGCCGGGCATCGGCCCCGCGCTGGCCGAGCGGATCATCGCGTGGCGCGACGAGAACGGGCCGTTCACCAGCGTCGACGAGCTCGACGAGGTGTCCGGGATCGGCCCGTCCGTCCTGGGGCAGGTCCGCGACCTGGTCACCCTGTGAGGCCGGTGTCGCACCCGGACAGCGCCGCCCCGCCGGTGGCCCCGACCACCGCGCCCCCGGGGCGGCGCGTCGACCTCCGGCTGGTGCCCGCGGCCGCGGTGGCGTGGGCGGCGGCCTGGGTCCTCACCGGACCGGCGCTCGACCAGGCTCGCGCGGTCGCCGTCGTGGCGGTCGCCGGCGCGGTCGCCGCGGGTGTCGTGACCGCCCTCGCGCTGCGTCCACCGGGACGGTCACGGGCACGGTCGGCGGGGCCTCCGGCACGGTGGCGCGGCGCAGGTCCGCGGGGGGCCGGGATGCACGCGGTCCTGGCGCTGGCGTGCCTGGCTGCGGTCGCGCTGGGAGTGCACGCGCAGGCTGCCCGACAGGCGCCGCTGCGGGCCCTGGCCGGCCAGGGAGCGCACGCCGACCTGGTGGGTCGGGTCGCCTCGGAGGCGCGCCCCGCCGTCTTCGGGGACGGTGAGCGGTGGCTGGTGTCCGTGCGGCAGGCCACGGCGCGCGGGATCGCGTCGGCCACGGCGGGGCTCGTCGAGGTCACGGCGGACGCCCCCGCGCCGCGGTTCGGCGCCACTGTGGCGGTCTCGGGCGTGCTGCGCCCGGTCGCCGGCGGCGACGGCCCGCTGGCCCGGCTCGCGGCGGCGGGGCCGGTGGCGGAGCGGGCGCCGCCCTCGGCCCTGCTGCGCGCGACGCACACCCTGCGGTCGGCGCTCCTGGACGTCACCGAGCCCCTGTCCGCGCAGGCCCGCGGCCTGGTGCCGGGCGTCGCGGTGGGGGACACCAGCCGGGTGCCCGAGGACGTCGACGAGGCCATGCGCGTCACGAGCCTCACCCACGTCACCGCCGTGTCCGGCGGGCACTTCGCGATCGTGGTGGCCGCGCTCACCGCGCTGTGTGCGCTGGCGGGGGCACCGCGCACCGTGCGCGTCGTCGTGATCGCGGTCGCCGCCGCGACGTTCGTCCTCCTCGTCCGCCCGGAGCCCAGCGTGCTCCGGGCGGCGTGGACGTGCGCGGTCGCCCTGCTCGGTCTCGCGCTGGGACGGCCGTCGGCGGGGGCGCCCGCGCTCGCCGCGGCGGCCGCGGCGCTGCTCGTCGTCGACCCATGGCTCGCGCGCTCCTACGGGTTCGTCCTGTCGTGCGCGGCGACGGCGGGCCTCGTGCTTCTCGCGGGCCCGCTCGCCCGGCGCCTCGCGCCATGGACCGGTCGCCCGCTCGGGTTCGCGCTCGCGGTGCCGTGGGCCGCGCAGGCCGCGTGCGGACCGGTGCTGCTCCTGATCGACCCGCACGTGCCGCTCACGTCGGTGGCCGCGAACCTGCTCGCGACCCCGGCGCTGGTCCCGGCGACCGTGCTCGGGCTCGTGGCGACGCTGCTCGCCCCGTGGGCCCCCGCGCTCGCGCTGCCCGTCGCCTGGCTCGCGGGGCTCGCCACCGGCTGGATCGCCGCCGTGGCGAAGACCTTCGCGGCCGTGCCCGGCGCCCGCCTGCCCTGGCCGGGCGGCCCGTTCGGCGTGGCGGCGCTCGCCCTGCTCACCGTCGCGCTCCTCGCGCTCGTCCTGCGGCGGCCGCCCGGCGAGGGCTGGCGGCGCGAGTGGCGGGAGGCCGCGCCGCGCGCGGTGCGTCGGGTGCGCCGGCAGGTGCGACGCACGGCGGCACGCCACGGCCGCGCCCGGACCGCGGCGGTGGCGGGTCTGGCCGGGGCCGCCCTGCTCACCGTCCTCGTGGTGACGGTGCCCCGGCTCGCCGGCGCGGGACACCGGCCCCCGACGGACTGGCAGGTGGCGGCCTGCGACGTCGGGCAGGGCGACTCGCTGGCCGTGCGGACGGGGCCCGCGTCGGCCGTCGTCGTGGACGTCGGGCCGGACGGTGAGGCCGCCGGGCGGTGCCTGGACCGGCTCGGCGTCACGACCGTGGACCTGCTCGTGCTCAGCCACTTCCACGCCGACCACGTGGGCGGCCTGGCGCCGGTGCTCCGCGGCCGCACGGTGACGGCCGCCCTCGTCTCGCCGCTCGACGAGCCCGCGGGGCAGGCGGTGCGTGCGCGCTCGCTGCTCGCCGCCGCCGGGGTGCCGGTGCAGGTCGCGTCCGCGGGCGACGGCGGCACGGCCGGCTCGGCGACCTGGCAGGTGCTCGCCGCGTCGGGCGGGCCACCCGGCGCCGGGCAGGGCGGGGGAGACGAGGGCGACGGGGCGAACGACGCCAGCGTCGCGCTCGAGCTGCGCACCGCCGGCGGGCTCGACGTCGTCGCGCTCGGCGACCTCGAGGAGGCGGGGCAGGACGCGCTGGCGACCGAGCTCGCCGCGTCGGGGCGGGCGGCCGACGTCGACGTGGTGAAGATGGCGCACCACGGGTCGCGGTCGCAGTCCGCCACGCTCGCCCGGCAGCTCTCGCCCCGGGTGACGCTCGTGAGCGTCGGGGCGGACAACACGTACGGGCACCCGACCGACGACGCCCTGACGCTGTACTCCTCCGTCGGGTCCGCCCTCGTGCGCACCGACGAGTGCGGCACCGCGGCGCTCGTCGGCCGCGACGACGAGATCGGCCTCGCGTGCGGGTGACCGGGCACCGACGGGCGGGCGGCAGCGTCGGCGGTTCGTGGCAGGCTAGGGGCCGTGCCAGCCCCCTCCTCACGTCAGTCCCGCCCGGCCCGCAAGGGGAGGTCCGCGGCGAACAGCCGGTCCTGGGACGACCCCACGCTGGCGCCGGTCCTGCTGGTGCGCGGGCCCGAGGGGCTGCTCGCCGAGCGGGCCGTGGACGGCATCGTCGCCCTGGCGCGCGAGCGCGACGCCAGCACGGAGAAGGCCGAGCTCGACGGCGGCACGTATGCCGCCGGTCAGCTCGCCGTCGCGGCGAGCCCGTCGCTGTTCGGCGAGCCGAGCGTCGTCGTCGTGCGCGGTGCCGAGGCGGCCACCGAGGACCTGGTCGCGGACGTCGTCGCGTACGTCGCGGCGCCCGACCCGGAGACCGTCGTCGTGGTGGTGCACGGGGGCGGGCAGCGGGGCAAGAAGATGCTCGACGCCGTCGTCGCCAGCGGCGCGCCCGTCCTCGAGTGCGACCCGATCACGAAGGACGCCGACAAGGTGCAGTTCGTGACTGCCGAGTTCCGGGCGGCGCGACGCCGGGCGGACGCGGCCGCGGTGCGTGCGCTGGTCGACGCGCTCGGCACGGACCTGCGCGAGCTCGCGTCCGCGTGCTCGCAGCTCGTCGCGGACACCACGGGCACGATCAGCGAGGCCGTCGTCGACCGGTACTACGGCGGCCGGGTCGAGGCGACGGGGTTCAAGGTCGCCGACGCCGCCGTCGCGGGGGACACGGGCGGCGCGGTCGCGCTCCTGCGGCACGCCCTGGCGACCGGGGCCGACCCGGTGCCGATCGTCGCGGCCCTCGCGCTGCGGCTGCGCACCCTCGCCCGGGTCGCGGCCATCCGCGGCGGCGCGGCCACCGCACGCCAGCTGGGGCTGCAGGACTGGCAGGTGCGCAACGCGCAGCGCGACCTGTCGCGCTGGACCCCCGAGGGTCTCGCGACCGCCATCGGCGCGGTCGCCCAGGCGGACGCCGACGTCAAGGGCGGCGGCCGCGACCCCGTCTTCGCGGTCGAGAAGGCCGTGCTGACCATCGCCCGCGCGCGACGCGACTGACCGCCGCCCGCTCACGACACGGGCCGGACGCGCGAAGGGCGCCGCACCCGGGGGTGCGGCGCCCTTCGGAGCCTTGCTGGTCCGACCCGACGTGAGAGGCGTCAGGCGGACGGAGCGCGACGACTACAGGCGACTCAGAGAGCCTCGACCTGCTTCGCGATGGCCGACTTGCGGTTCGCGGCCTGGTTGGCGTGGATGACGCCCTTCGAGACGGCCTTGTCGAGCTTGCGGGACGCGGCCTGCAGCGCGGTGGCAGCGGCCTCCTTGTCGCCCGCGGCGACGGCCTCGCGCACCTTGCGCACGTAGGTCTTCAGCTCAGACTTGACGGCCTTGTTGCGCAGGCGCGCCTTCTCGTTCGTCTTGATGCGCTTGATCTGGGACTTGATGTTTGCCACGTGTGGACTTCCTGGTGTGTTCGCCTGCCGGCGAGCGGATAGGTCGTAGAGGGCGGCCACAGCTCCGGGACTGGGGTGGGGAACCCGTGGAGAGGAACTGCGGCTGTGCCCGCCGACCTGGGCGGACACGCAGAGAGCAACGATAGCAGAGGACCCGGGCCCGGCTGAACCCCCGAGCGGCCGGGCGGGCTGTGAGGTGCGCGTCAGCGGCGTGCGTCGGCCATCGCACGGGCGACCCGGTCGAACGTCCGGCGGTCCATGACGGCGCCCTCGCGGCGCACGGCCCGGGGGTCGACGCGGATCACGCGGTTGAGCCGCACCTCGCTGGGGCGCTGCCGAGAGTCCCACGCCCCGGTGCCGACGTCCATCCACAGCCGGCCGTGCCGTGCCTCCTGGGCGGCGTCCCGGTCGTGGTCCTTGCTGGTGAGCTGCAGGGCCAGCAGCCACGCGCCGTCGCGGCCCACCAGGAGCACGGGCCGGTCCTTGCCCTGGGCGTGGTCCTCCTCGTACGGCACCCAGGTCCACACGACCTCGCCGGGGTCCGGCTCCCCGTCCAGGCGCGGGGAGTACACGGGGCGCACCGCGCCGGTGAAGTCGCCGGGGTAGCCCCCGGCCGACGCGGGCCGAGCGGGAGTCGCGGTGCCACCCCGCCGGGTGGTCGTGGAGGGGCGCGAGGTGCCGCGCGACGCCGTGCGCCCGGACGAGCGGGTCGCGGAGCGCAGCACGTCCACCAGCAGGTTCAGCCATCGGTTCGCCACGGCGGACAGCCTAGGGTGCGGTCCGGGTTCCGACCGGCTCAACCAGCGAGCGAGAGGACGAACCGGGCCAGCCGGTCGGCCATCACCTCGGGCTCCCACGAGTGGTCGGCGCCGTCGACGGTCTCGGCCGTGCCGCCGGGCAGCGCGGCCGCGAGCTCGCGTGCGGCCTCCGGCATGCCGGGGAACGTCCGGGTCCCGGTCATGGCGAGCAGCGGGACGTCGATGCCCGCCAGCCCGCCGTCCGCCAGCGCGCGTGTCGCCCACGCCAGCGCCTGCGCGTCGGCGCGCTGCGAGACGACGGACGCCGCGATCGCGGGCCAGCCGGGGGAGGCCTTGGCGCCGGCGAGCCACTCGGGCGGCATGTCCTTCATGAAGTGCTCGGTGGCGCCCTCGAGGTCTCCGGCGTCGATCCGGTGCTCGATCTCGGCGGCCCAGTCGGCCGTCTCCTCGGCGCCCGACTCCAGGGGCGCCTCCCACAGGGCGAGCCCGAGGACGGGGAGGCCGCGGTCGGCCGCCCGCAGCGAGATCGCGCAGCCCGACGAGTGCCCGCACAGCACCGCGGGCCCGCCCGCGACGTCGAGCACCGCCGCCACGGCCTCGAGCTCGCGGTCCAGCTCGAGGCGCCCTGCGGCGGGAGAGTCGCCGCGGCCGAGGCGGTCGAAGACGACCGTCGTGACGCCGCGGTGCGCGAGCAGCTCGGCCGTGCGGGTGGTCACCGGGTCGACGGCGCGGAACGGGCCGGCGCCGGCGACGAAGACGACCGCGGGCCCCGTCCCCCGCAGGTCGTAGGTGACGCGGTCGCCGCGCGCGGTGACGACCGAGGCGGTGGTGACCTCGGGGCTGCCGGTCGTGGTGGAGGTGTCGTCGCTCATGGCGGATGGACCGGCCGGCCCGGGCCGACTCATCGGCGGGTCGGTCAGGGCACGAGAGGCGCCGCGAGCACCCGCCGGGCGGCATCGGGGTCGCCGTCGACGACGGCGCCCGCCTCACTCGGCGTGAGCCGCCCCCACAGCAGCAGGTCGAGCCGCTGCGCCGTCGCCGTGAGCGTCGCGTCCGGATCGTCCCCGCCACCGGGGCGACCGGCGTCGTCGCCGGCGCCGGGGGCGCCGAGCGTCCACGACCAGCCGAGGTCGGACGCGACGACGCGGAGCCGGTCGGCCGGCGGCGCCATCCGGCCCAGCCGCACCTGCCGCGGCTGGAACATCGTCACGACCTCGTCGACGCCGTCGCCCCACGTCTCGGGGGCGACGGCGACCGCTGCCAGGGCGGCCGGGCCGGACCCCAGCCGCGCGGCGTGCAGGTCGTGCAGGTGCACGAGCGTCTCGTGGGACTGGCGTCGCCACCAGAACGACGCCGGCCCGTCGCCGAGCAGCGTGCGCGCCGGGCCGTCCGGCCCCGCGGCGGCGAGCGTCGCGCGCAGGTCGGCGGCGTGCCGGCGGTAGAGCCCGGCGAGTGCTCCGGTCGCGTCGCCGGGCCCGGTGGTGTCGGGGGCGGGCAGGTCCTCGTCGCGCGACGGGTCGCCGACGGCCATCCCGGCCGCCCAGTGGTGCACGCCCGCGAGGTGCAGGACCAGCTCGGCCGCGCGCCAGTCGCCGCAGGCCGGGACGAGGGCGTCGGGCGCGACGTCGGGCACCGCGGCGGCGAACTCGTCCTGGAGGCGGGCGAGCAGGGCGAGGCGGTCCGGCTCGGGCCCGCCGTCGGTGCGCCGCCCGGTGCGCGGGTCGACGGCAGGACGGGGCAGCGCGCTGGAGGTCGGCACGGCGCGAGGCTAGCGCGCGGCACGACCCGGCGGCGTGGTGCTCCTCGGGAGCCCAGCTCCTCAGGAGCTCAGCACGGCGTCGACCTCGCCGAGGAAGTCGTCGAGGTCGCCCGGGTTCCGCGACGTCACCAGGGGGAAGCCTGCGCCGTCGTCGCGCACCACGGACCGGTCCACCCAGCGACCGCCGGCGTTGCGCACGTCGGTGGCCAGGGACGGGTAGGAGGTGAGGGTCGCCCCGCCGACGCACCCGGCCTCGACGACCGCCCAGGGTCCGTGGCAGATGGCCGCGACCGGGCGGCCGGAGTGCGCGAACGCGGCCACGAGCCCGACCGCGGCCTCCTGGAGGCGCAGCGTGTCGGCGTTGATGGTGCCGCCCGGCACCAGGAGCAGGTCCGCGCCGTCGGCGTCGACCGCGTCGTAGGTGGTGTCGGCGGGCACGGACCGGCCGGGATCCTTGTCGCCGACGAGGGTGCGCACCTCGCCCGGCTCGTTCGAGGCGACGACCACCTCGGCGCCCGCGGCGCGCAGGTGCTCGAGCGGCACCACCAGCTCGTCCTGCTCGACGCCGTAGCTCGTGACGATCGCCAGCACTCGCTTGCCGGTCAGGTCGGCGGTGTCGGTCATGTCGGGGCTCCTCCCGTCGCGTGGGTCGGTGGGTCATCGACCGTACGCAGGGGTGGGCGATGCCCGCACGTCGACGGGGGCATGGGACAATGACCGGGCCTCGTCACCACCGACGGCACCCACCCAGCGACCCTGACGGAGCGAGATCGCGTTGCCCATCCCCGGACCCGCGCTGAGTGCGCGCATCGAGCCGAACGCCACGGCGCCCGAGCTCATCCGCAACTTCTGCATCATCGCGCACATCGACCACGGCAAGTCGACCCTTGCCGACCGCATGCTGCAGCTCACCGGCGTCGTCGAGCCGCGGGCGATGCGGGCGCAGTACCTCGACCGTATGGACATCGAGCGCGAGCGCGGCATCACCATCAAGTCGCAAGCCGTGCGGATGCCGTGGCAGCTGGGCGACCAGGCCCACGCGCTCAACATGATCGACACCCCCGGGCACGTCGACTTCACCTACGAGGTCTCGCGCTCGCTCGCCGCCTGCGAGGGCGCCGTCCTCCTGGTCGACGCCGCCCAGGGCATCGAGGCCCAGACGCTCGCCAACCTGTACCTGGCGATGGAGAACGACCTCGAGATCATCCCCGTCCTCAACAAGATCGACCTGCCCGCCGCGCAGCCGGAGAAGTACGCGGAGGAGCTGGCGGGCCTGGTCGGCGGCGACCCCGACGACGTCCTCAAGGTGAGCGGCAAGACGGGCGAGGGCGTCGAGGCGCTGCTCGACCGGATCGTCGAGCGCGTCCCGGCCCCCGTCGGCGACGCGGACGCCCCGGCCCGGGCGATGATCTTCGACTCCGTCTACGACACCTACCGCGGCGTGGTCACCTACGTGCGGGTGGTCGACGGCAACCTCAGCCCGCGCGAGCGCATCGCCATGATGTCCACGCGCGCCACGCACGAGCTGCTCGAGATCGGCGTCATCTCGCCCGAGCCGATCGTCACCAAGGGGCTCGGCGTTGGCGAGGTCGGCTACCTCATCACGGGCGTGAAGGACGTGCGCCAGTCGAAGGTCGGCGACACGGTCACCAACATGGCCAAGCCCGCCGACGAGGCGCTCGGCGGCTACAGCGACCCGAAGCCGATGGTGTTCTCCGGCCTGTACCCGGTGGACGGCACGGACTATCCTGCGCTGCGCGACGCGCTCGACAAGCTCAAGCTCAACGACGCCGCGCTCAACTACGAGCCGGAGACGTCGGTCGCCCTCGGCTTCGGCTTCCGCGTCGGGTTCCTCGGCCTGCTGCACCTGGAGATCGTGCGCGAGCGCCTGGAGCGCGAGTTCGACCTCGACCTGATCTCCACCGCGCCGAACGTCGTCTACGACGTCACGCTCGACGACGGCACCGAGGTGAAGGTGACCAACCCGTCGGAGTTCCCGGGCGGGAAGATCGGGGAGGTCCGCGAGCCGGTCGTGCGCGCGACCATCCTCGCCCCGAGCGAGTTCGTGGGCACGGTCATGGGCCTGTGCAACGACCGCCGCGGCCAGATGCTCGGCATGGACTACCTGTCCGAGGACCGCGTGGAGCTGCGCTTCACGCTGCCGCTCGCCGAGATCGTGTTCGACTTCTTCGACCAGCTCAAGTCCCGCACCCGCGGCTACGCGTCGCTGGACTACGAGCCCTCGGGGGACCAGGCCGCCGACCTGGTGAAGGTCGACATCCTGCTGCAGGGCGACCAGGTGGACGCGTTCAGCGCCATCGTGCACAAGGACAAGGCGTACGACTACGGCGTCATGATGACGGCGAAGCTCAAGGAGATCATCCCGCGCCAGCAGTTCGAGGTGCCGATCCAGGCGGCCGTCGGCGCGCGCGTCATCGCCCGCGAGACGGTGCGCGCCATGCGCAAGGACGTGCTCGCCAAGTGCTACGGCGGCGACATCAGCCGTAAGCGCAAGCTGCTCGAGAAGCAGAAGGAGGGCAAGAAGCGCATGAAGAACATCGGGTCCGTCGAGGTCCCGAAGGACGCCTTCATCGCCGCGCTCTCCTCCGACAGCGGGGGCGGCAAGGACGCCAAGGACAAGAAGAAGTAGTGCCCGCGCTGCCTGACGGCGAGGCCGTGCCGGACGACGGTGCCCTGCCGTTCCTGCCGCTGGTTGAGCCTGTCGAAACCCAGAACCGGGTTTCGACAGGCTCAACCAGCGGCGGTGCCCGGCCGTTCGGGGTGTACGTCCACGTGCCGTTCTGCTCCGTGCGCTGCGGCTACTGCGACTTCAACACCTACACGGCGTCCGAGCTGGGCGGCGGCGCCAACCAGGCCGCGTACGCGACGACGGCGCTGCGCGAGGTCGACCTCGCGGCGCGCGTGCTCGACGACGCCGGCCTGAGCGGCCGCCCCGTGTCGACGGTGTTCTTCGGCGGCGGCACCCCCACGATGCTGCCCGCCGCCGACCTCGCGCGGATCCTGCGCGGGATCGACGACGCCTGGGGGTTGGCGGACGGGGCCGAGGTGACCACCGAGGCCAACCCGGACTCCGTGACGCCCGAGTCGTTGCGCGTGCTCGCCGACGCCGGGTTCACGCGCGTCTCGTTCGGCATGCAGTCGGCGGTGCCGCACGTCCTGGCCACGCTGGAGCGCACCCACGACCCGCGCCGCGTGCCCGACGCCGTGGCCTGGGCGCGCGACGCGGGCCTCGACGTCTCGCTGGACCTCATCTACGGCACGCCGGGGGAGTCCCTCGACGACTGGCGGGCGTCCCTCGAGGCGGTGCTGGCCACCGGCGTCGACCACGTCTCGGCGTACGCGCTCGTCGTCGAACCGGGCACCAAGATGCACGCCCAGGTGCGCCGCGGCGAGCTCGCGCTGCCCGACGAGGACGACCAGGCCGCCAAGTACGAGCTGGCCGACGACCTGCTCACCGAGGCCGGCCTGGGCTGGTACGAGGTCAGCAACTGGGCGCGCGGACCCGAGCACGCCTGCCGGCACAACCTCGCCTACTGGCGCGGCGACGACTGGTGGGGGATCGGCCCCGGCGCCCACTCGTACGTCGCCGCCCCCTCGTCGCCGGTGGAGCCTGTCGAGATGGCCGCCGGGGTGCGCTGGTGGAACGTCAAGCACCCCCGGCGGTACGCGGCGCTGCTGGAGTCCGGCGCGTCGCCCGGCGCCGGGCGGGAGCTGCTCACGCCCGGGCAGGCGCAGCTCGAGCGGGTGCTGCTCGGCGTCCGCGTGCGCGAGGGGCTGGACGTCGACGCCCTGGACCCGTCCCGGCGCGCAGCTGTCGCCGGGCTGGTCGCGCGCGGCCTGCTCGACGGCGTCGCGGCGGTGCGCGGGCGGGTCGTGCTCACCCGCCGCGGGCGGCTGCTGGCCGACGCGGTGGTGCGGGACCTCACCGCCTGATCTCGGCCGGGCCGGCCGTCGGTGGGTTGGCTCAGCCGCTCATCCTCCCGCCGGGCTGCGGACCGGCGACCGGCGGGGCCGGGTCATGAGACGAGGCGGATGTTGATCGGGTAGCGGTAGGCCTCGTGCCGGTTCACGGCGACGGCGGCGAGGATCGCGAAGACGATCGACGCGATCCAGACGGCGGCCCACAGGATGAAGCCGATGAACACGAGGAAGAGGATCGCCGAGACCACGTAGCCGATCAGCAGCGTGATCTGGAAGTTCAGCGACTCCTTGGCCTGGTCGGCGACGTAGGCGCTGCGGTCGCGCAGGAAGAGCCAGACCAGCAGCGGGGTGAGGAAGGCGAGCAGGCCGAAGCTCAGCAGCGCCAGCACGGGCGGGCCGAGGTGCGCGACCATCGCCCAGGTGCGCTCGTCCGACGGCGAGAGCGGGAGCGGGCCGTACCCGTACGGGGGCTGCCCGGGCGGCTGACCGCCGTACGGCGGCTGGCCCGGGGGAGGCCCACCAGGCGGCGGCTGCTGCGGCGGGGGTCCGTACGGCGGCGTGCTCATGGGGCCCATCCTCGCGCATCTGCCGTGGTCACGTGCGGTGGCGGAGCCGTTCGGCTGCGGCCAGAGTGGGCGAAGGCGCCGGCCCCGCCGGGTGCGTCGCCCGGACCACTGAGGAGGAACGATGAGCGAGAACACGCCGCAGCAGCCCGGCGACCCGCAGCAGCCCGGGTACCAGCCGCCGCCCGGCCAGCCCGCCCCGCAGCCGCCGTACGGGCAGCAGCCGCAGGCGGGGCCGCCCCCGCACGGCGGCCAGCCGCCCTACGGCGACCAGCCCTACGCCCAGCCGCAGCAGCCGTACGAGGGACAGATGCCCGACCCGGGCCTGTACCCGGGCTCCGAGTACCCGCCCGACCGGTCGGGCGGGCCGATCACGCCGCACGGCGAGGGCAGCGGCTTCCTGGGTGCGCTGTTCGACTACTCGTTCAGCCGGTACATCACGCCCAGCGTGGTGAAGGTCGTCTACATCATCGTCACGGTGCTGGTCGCGCTGGCGTGGCTCTCCGGCCTGGTCGCCACGTTCTCCCAGTCGGTCTGGGGCGGGATCCTCTACCTCGTGTTCGGGTGGATCATCGCGCTCGTCTACCTGGCCCTCGCCCGCATCACGCTCGAGTTCTTCGTGGCCGTCATCACGGTGTCGGAGAAGGTCAACGCCTACGCGCAGCGGGACGGCATCACGACGCGCTGACCCTCGCGCGAGTCACGCCGTCACGAAGTCGATCAGCTCCTCGACCCGGCCCAGCAGGGCCGGGTCGAGGTCGCGGTAGTCGCGCACCGTCGCCAGGATCCGCTGCCAGGCGCGGCCGACGTCCTCGGTGGACGACGCCGGCCATCCCAGCTCGCGCAGGATCCCGCGCTTCCACTCCGTGCCCCGCTCGATGGTGGGCCACGACGCCAGGCCGAGGCGCTCCGCCTTCACGGCCTGCCAGACGTCCACGTACGGGTGGCCCAGCACCAGCACGGTGCCGCGCGGGACCCGCCGCAATGCCTCGTCCGCCAGGCGCCGCTCCTTCGACCCGGGCACGAGGTGGTCCACCAGCACCCCCACCCGCCGCTCCGGCGTCGGAGCGAACTCGTCCAGCGCGTCGGCGAGGTTGTCCACGCCGTCGAGCAGCTCCACGACCACGCCCTCGACGCGCAGGTCGTCGCCCCACACCTTCTCGACGAGCTCGGCGTCGTGCTTGCCCTCGACCCAGATGCGCGACCCCCGCGCCACCCGGGCCCGTTGGTCGTGCACGGCCACCGAGCCGGACGCGGTGCGGGTGGGGCGCGCGGGGGCGCGGTTCGTCACCGGGGCGGTGAGCTCCACCGGCTGCCCGTCGACCCAGAACCCCGGGCCGAGCGGGAAGGACCGGGTGCGGCCCTTCCGGTCCTCGAGCACCACGAGGTGGACGCCGCCCGACTTCTCCACGCGGACCACCGCCCCGACCCAGCCGGTCGTGACCTCCTCGACCACGAGCCCGTGGTCGGCCGGCCGCGGCCGGGAGACCGGACGCCGGCGGTGGTGGGCGGAGCCGTCCGGCGCGCCCGGGGCGCGGGAGGTGGCGGAAGACAGGACGTCGGAGCCGTAGCGGTCGTGCACGGCCGTGAGCCTACGGTCGTGGTCACGGGGGAGCAGGCCCCGACACGCGCCGCGGGTCGGCCCGGCCCGGACGCGTCGGCTCAGGTCAGGTGTCCGGGTGCGTCGGGCGGCGTCAGGAGCCTTGTGACCGCGCCACGACCGCCGCCTCGGTGCGGCTCGCCACCCCGAGCTTGCGGAGGATCGCGGACACGTGCACCGACGCCGTCTTGCGGCTGATGAACAGCCGCTCGGCGATCTGCCCGTTCGTCAGGCCCTCGGCGACGAGGGCGAGCACCTGGCGCTCGCGGTCGGTGAGGGCCCGGTCGACGGCGCCCTGCCCGGCACGGGCGCGTCGCGACGCGCCGCCGGCGAGGCCCGCGCCGTCGAGCAGCGCCCGCGCCTGGTCGGCGACGAGGCCGCAGCCGATCGCGTCCGCGGCCTCGACCGCGGCGTCGAGCCGCTCGCGCGCGGCGGACCGGTCGCCGGCCTCCAGGAGCGACGCGCCGTCCCGGAAGAGCGCGTAGGGGCGCAGGTACGCCGGCCCGTCGGCCGAGACGACGGCCTCCCACGACCCGTCGCCGAGCTCGGCGTCGAACAGCGCCGCCCACGTCGGGTAGGTGGGCCACACCGCGCACGAGGCGAGGGCCTCGCGGTACGGCGCGACGTCGACCTCGCGCCCGGCCCTCCGGGCGCGGTCCAGCACGCGCGCGGCGACGGCGAGCGTGGTGAGCCGGTAGAACGGACCGAGCGCGCCCGGGGCGATCGCGAGGCTCACCAGGTCGAGTGCGTCGTCCAGGTCGTCGCGCAGCAGGGCGAGCTCGGCCAGCGTGGCTGACACCCGGGCCCGGATCTGCTCCTCGACGCGCCCGAAGCGCTGCCACGTCGCGCGGTGCGCCCGGGCCCGGGCCTGCGCGGCGTCGACGTCCCCGCGCCACATCGTGAGCCAGGTCCACCGCTCGCCCAGGTAGACGGAGTAGTCGCTGAGGTCGATGAGCGGGACGGACCGCTCGTACCACGCCGCCGCGTCGGCCCACCGCCCCGACCCGATCCACGCCTCGGCGACGTTGCCCTCCAGCATCGCGCGCGTGGCCCATCCCGCGCCGAGCGCGCGGGCGATCCGGGCGCCGGAGTCGGCGAGGCGCTCGGCCTCGCCGAACCGCGCGAGCTTGAGCTGGATGTCCGACGCGTTGGTGTAGTAGTGGCACTGGGCACGCCAGTCGTCGCCGGCGACCTCGTGGGAGCGCTCGAGCTCGTCCAGGGCGTCGAGGTCGCCGTTGTCCAGGCGGCTCATCGCGCGGAGGTTGAGGGCGAGGGAGGCGTTCTGGTGGTCGCCGACCGCCGTCGCGGCGGCGAGCGCCTCCCCGGCGACGGCGATCGCCGCGTCGTGGCGGTGGTCCATCATCGCGTTCCGTGCCTTGAGCCGGAGCAGCGGGGCCCGGCCGGCGTGGTCGTCCTCCGGCAGCAGGGCCAGCGCCTCGTCGAGCATGGAGTCCGAGTCCGGGTCGCCCGCCTTGCCGAGGATGTGGGCCAGGGTCGACAGCGCCTGTGCCCGACCCGAGGGGTCGTCGGCGGGCCACTCGGCGACGGCCTCCCGCGCCAGGCCGGCCGCCCGCTCGATCTGTGCCGCGTCCTGGAGCGCCACCGACACGTGGCGCAGCAGCGCGGCGTGGCTCAGCCCGGCGACCCGTGCGGCGTCGGGCACCAGGTCCCACAGCTCGAGCGCGCGCTCGCCGGCCGCGGCGATCACGGCGGACGACGTCCGGCCGTACGTCTCGGCCGCGGAGACGACCTCGACCGCGGAGGCGAGCGCACGGTCGGGCAGGCGGGCCCGCCACCAGTGGTCGGCGGCCGCCGCGATGCGCGCCAGGGTGCGGTCGCCCTCCTCCAGGGCGCTCGCGCACGCCGCGTGCAGCCGGCGCGACTCGCCGGGCAGGAGCTCGGCGTCGACCGACTCCTGGATGAGGGCGTGCCGGAAGCGGAAGCCGTCCGCGTCGGCGACCAGCACGTGGGCATCGACCGCCTCGCGGGCGGCCGGCTCGGCCTCGTCGAGCCCGGCAGCGCCGAGCATCGCGACGAGCAGCTCGTGCGGCGCGCGCTGGCCGGCGGCCGCGACGGTCCGGCAGAACCGCTGGGCGGCGTCGCCCAGAGACGAGTAGCGCAGCAGGAGCAGGTCGCGCAGCGAGTCGGGCATCGCGTCGCCCGCGAAGTCGGCCAGCTCCTCGGCGTAGAACGGCACGCCCTCGCTGCGCTCGACGAGCTCGCCCAGCACGGCCCCGGGGAGCTCGGGGGCGTCGGGGCGCATCGCGACGAGCGACGAGAAGAGGCGGGTCGCCTCGGCGTCGTCGAGCCGCGGCACGTCGACGCGCACGGCGAGCCGGGCCCGCTCCAGCTCGGCCAGGGTGGTGCGCAACGGGTGCCGCCGCCCCACGTCGTCGCTGCGGTAGGTGGCGATCACGAGCAGGCCCGTGCCGGGTGCGGTGCGCGCCAGCCGGGCGAGCACGGTCCGCGTCACGTCGTCGGACCAGTGCAGGTCCTCCAGCACGAGGATGACGGGCCGGTCGGCGGCGAGCGCGAGCGCGAGGTCGGCGAGCACCTCGGGCAGGCGGCCGGTGTCGACGTCGTGCCGCACGTCGACGAGTCGGGGCGCGACGACGCCCAGCGCGTCGGCGGCGGGGCCGGCGGCCGCGAGGGTCGCCTCCGGGCCGAGGGCGTCGACGACGTCCGCCAGCACGCCCGTGAGCGCGGCATAGGGCAGGGGGCCCGACCCGGAGTCGGCGCACTGCCCGTGCAGCACGAGAGGTGCGGCGTCGGCCGGTCCTCCCGACCGCTCCTGCTCGGCCAGGAACTCGGTGACCAACCGGGTCTTGCCGATGCCCGCCTCCCCGCCGACGACGACCACGCCGCCCGAGCCGGCGCGGGCGCTCGCGAACGCCTCGCGCAGGGAGTCCAGCTCGGCGGCGCGGCCGACGAGCGGCGAGGGGGCGGAGAGGGTGGGCACCTCGCCATCGTGCCAGGTGGCGTGCGGCGCCGCCGCGTCCGTCTGGGTCGCGGGCGGGGCCGTCGGGGTGCTCGTGGGCGTGGTCATCGGGACGTCACTGCGGCCAGGGCCGGACCAGGCCGCCGGGCAGCTCCCAGGGGCGGCGCTCCGCACGACGGCGGCGCGCCACCTCCCGGCGCCGGGCGCGACGCTCCCGGCGGACGAGCTGCGCACCGACCCGGCTCTCCGCCTCCCGGCGCACCGCCCGCTCCAGGTCCGCCTGGCGGACGCGGAACTCGTCGTAGTACAGGTACTCGTTCATCACCGTTCTCCTTCGCCGGGGCCGTGCGGCCGCCGGTGACTCCACCCTCGGCTCCTGAGGTACGGCGGCGGATCGGTCAGGTGCCGGATCTTCGGGGGCGGGGGTACCTCAGAGCGGGGCGGGGTACCTCAGGGCGGGCCCGCGGGCGGTGTTGCGGCGTGCCGGCGGCCGGGTCCCGCCGACCCCCGGCGAGCCCGCGTAGGATGGCACTCGGGATATGAGAGTGCTAAGACCGGGAGGGCTCGGTGCAGCCCACCCGGACCCGACCCGAGGAGGACCGTGAGCGAGGAACGTCGCCTGGCCGTGCTCCGCGCGATCGTGGAGGACTACGTCCACACGCGTGAGCCCGTGGGGTCGCGCGTGCTCACGGAGCGGCACGGCCTCGGGGTCTCGCCCGCCACGATCCGCAACGACATGGCCGCCCTCGAGGAGGCCGGGTACATCGCCCAGCCGCACACGTCCGCGGGTCGCATCCCCACGGACAAGGGGTACCGGCTCTTCGTCGACCGGCTCGCGGAGGTCCGTCCGCTCACGACGCCGCAGCGCCGGGCGATCGAGACCTTCCTGTCCGAGGCGATCGACATGGACGACGTCCTCGGCCGCGCCGGGCGGCTCATCGCCCAGCTCACCGGCCAGGTGGCCGTGGTCCAGTACCCGTCGCTGCGGCTCGCCGGGCTGCGGCACCTCGAGCTCGTCCCCGTCGGGGGCGCGCGGCTGCTGGTCGTGGTGATCAGCGACAGCGGCCGGGTGGAGCAGCGGTTCCTCGACGTCGGCGTCGGGCCGGGGGCGGAGCCCTCGGTCGTCGCCGTGGACGCCCCTGCCGGGCCGGAGCCCGACCCGGGCGCCCTCGACGAGGGCACGCTGAGCGTGCTGCGCGCCCGCCTCAACGCCGCCGCGGCGGGCAAGGGCCTGGAGGACCTGCCCGACGCGTTCGCACACGTCGTGGCCGGGATGGACGCCGCCCTGGCCCCGCTGGCGCGCGGCATCGCCGACCTGGTGGTCGACACGCTCGGCGCGCAGCGCGAGGAGCGCATCGTGCTGGCGGGCACCGCCAACCTGGCCCGCGCCGAGATGCGGTTCGAGCAGGGCCTCAGCCCGGTGCTCGAGGCGCTCGAGGAGCAGGTCGTGCTGCTCGGGCTCCTCACCGAGCTGGCGTCCGAGCCCGGCGGAAGGGTCGGCGGCGGCGTCGGCGTCCGCATCGGGCACGAGAACCGCCTCGACGGCCTCGCCGAGACCTCCGTCGTCGCGTCCGGGTACGGCGGCGACGGCGACACCGTGGCCATCCTGGGGTCGATCGGCCCCACGCGGATGGACTACCCGGGCACGATCGCCTCGGTGCGCGCCGTCGCCCGCTACCTGTCCCGGGTGCTGCCCGGCTGACCCCCCGGCACCCTTGAACCCGCCGACCTGACCGTGCACGTCACCGACACGTCACCGAAGAGAGACCTGTGACCGACTACTACGAGATCCTGGGCGTCCCCCGCGACGCCTCGGCCGAGCAGATCAAGAAGTCGTACCGCAAGCTCGCGCGCGAGCTGCACCCCGACGTCGCCGGCGAGGCCGGCGAGGAACGCTTCAAGGACGTCGCCCGCGCGTACGAGGTGCTGTCCAACCCGGACAAGCGCCAGCAGTACGACATGGGCGTGGACCCGAGCTCGCCGTCCGGCGGCGCCGGTGCCGGCTTCGGCAACGGCTTCGGCTTCCAGGACATCTTCGAGACGTTCTTCGGCGGCGGCGGGCAGCCGGCGGGCCCCGTGCCGCGCGCCCGTCGGGGCCAGGACGCCCTGGTGCGGATGGACATCGACCTCGCCGAGGCGGCGTTCGGCGCCAAGCGCGAGCTGCAGGTGGACACCGCCGTGGTCTGCGGCACCTGCGGCGGCAACGGCTGCCGGCCCGGCACCGACCTCAAGACCTGCGACGTCTGCCACGGGCGCGGCAACGTCCAGCGCGTGGCGCGCTCCTTCCTCGGCCAGGTCATGACCACCGCGCCGTGCGCCGCCTGCCAGGGCTTCGGCACGGTCATCCCCGAGCCGTGCGCCGACTGCTCCGGCGAGGGCCGGGTCCGCTCCCGCCGCACGTTGACCGTCAACGTCCCGGCCGGCGTGGACACCGGCACGCGCATCAAGCTCACCGCGCAGGGCGAGGTCGGCCCCGGCGGCGGCCCCGCGGGCGATCTGTACGTCGAGATCCGCGAGAAGCCGCACGACACCTTCGTCCGGCGCGGCGACGACCTGCACTGCACGCTCCAGGTGCCGATGACGGCGGCCGCGCTCGGCACCGTGCTCGACCTCGAGACCCTGGACGGCGAGCAGGAGATCGACCTGCGCCCGGGCACCCAGCCGGGACAGGTCGTGACGCTCAAGGGCCTCGGCGTCGGGCACCTGCACGCCGGCGGGCGCGGCGACCTCAACGTGCACGTCGAGGTCCAGGTGCCCACCGCCCTGGACGACGAGCAGACCGAGCTGCTGCGCTCGCTGGCCACGCTGCGCGGCGAGGAGCGCCCCGAGCCGCGGCTGACCGCGGCGCACCCGGGCGTGTTCTCCCGGCTGCGGGACAAGCTGAGCGGCCGGTGAGCCCCAGGACGCAGCGGTGAGCGCCCCCGTCTTCCTCGCCGAGGGCGGCGCGCTGGGCGCGCTCGCCCCGGGGGACGTCTACCTGCTCGACGGCGCCGAGGGGCGGCACGCGGGCGTCGTGCAGCGCCGCGGCCCGGGCGAGCGGCTGGACGTGGTCGACGGCGCGGGCACGCGGCTGCGGTGCGTGGTCGAGTCCGTCGACGACGGCGAGGTGCGCCTGCGCGTGGACGAGGTGGTCGTCGAGCCCGCCCCGGACGTCGTGCTGACGCTGGTGCAGGCGCTCGCGAAGGGTGACCGCGACGAGCTCGCCGTCGAGGCCGCCGTCGAGGTGGGCGTCGACGCCGTGGTGCCGTGGCAGGCGGACCGGTCCGTCGTCGTGTGGCGCGGGCAGCGGGCGGCGAAGTCGCTGGCCAAGTGGGTGGCGACGGTGCGCTCGGCGGTGAAGCAGGCGCGGCGCGCCTGCCTGCCGCCGGTGGCGGATCCCGTCACTTCCCGCCAGCTCGCGGTGCGCGTGCGCGAGGTGGTCGCGACCGGCGGGGCCGCCGTCGTGCTGCACGAGGACGCCACGACGCCGCTCGCGGACGTGGCCCTGCCGTCCCCGGCGCCCGGCGCCGTGGAGTCCCCCGCCCTGCTCCTCGTCGTCGGGCCCGAGGGCGGGATCTCGGACGCCGAGGTCGCCGCGCTCGAGGAGGCGGGGGCCGTGACGGCGCGCCTGGGGCCGCACGTGCTCCGCACCTCCACGGCGGGGCCGGTCGCCGTCGCGCTGCTGAGCGAGCGGCTCGGGCGTTGGGCCTGAGCGGCCGGCTGACCGTGGTCACGGCGCACGGTGGCGGCGCGCTGTCACGGTGCGCGGTAACGTCCGGGGCATGACGAGCGCGCCCAGCACCGACTGCCTGTTCTGCAAGATCGTCGCCGGCGACGTGCCGGCGGACGTGGTCGCCAGCACCGACCGCGTGATCGCGTTCCGCGACATCGACCCCAAGGCGCCCGTGCACGTGCTCGTGGTGCCGAAGGAGCACCACGGCGACGTCGCGACGCTCGCCGCGGCCGACCCGGCGCTGCTGGCCGAGGTGGTCGAGCTGGCCGACCGGGTGGCGGGCGACCTCGCGGACGGCCAGTTCCGCTTCGTCTTCAACTCCGGCCCCCGCGCGGGCCAGAGCGTGTTCCACGTGCACGGCCACGTGCTCGCCGGGGCCCAGCTGGGCTGGACGCCGGCCTGAGCGTCGCCCGGCGGCGGAATCCCCGTGCCGGGGTCGGTGCCCGCTCGATAGACTCGTGGTGCCCACCACCCCGTCTCGCGAAGGAGGGCCCCGGCGCAGCCGGCCCCATGACATCGACACCCAGCACCGCGCCGGGCGACCCCGCCGCGCACGCCGAACGTTCGACCGAGCACCGCATCGTGGTGCCCCCGCACGTGCCGATGGTGGCGCTGCTCGGCAGCCGGGACTCCGTGCTGCGGGCGGTGGAGGACGGTTTCCCCGGCGTCGACGTGCACGCCCGCGGCAACGAGATCGTCGTCAGCGGCCCGGCCGGCGACGTCGCCCTGGTCTCCCGCCTCCTCGACGAGCTCGTCGAGGTGGTCGAGTCCGGCACGCCGCTCACGCCCGAGGTCGTGGCGCGGTCGGTGCAGATGCTCACCGCCGCGTCGGTGCAGCGCCCGGCCGAGGTGCTGACCTTCAACATCCTCTCCAGCCGCGGTCGCACGATCCGCCCGAAGACGGTGGGGCAGAAGCGCTACGTCGAGGCGATCGACGCCAACACGATCACGTTCGGCATCGGCCCGGCCGGCACGGGCAAGACGTACCTCGCGATGGCCAAGGCCGTCCAGGCGCTGCAGGCCAAGCGCGTGAACCGCATCGTGCTCACCCGGCCCGCCGTGGAAGCGGGGGAGAAGCTCGGCTTCC
Organism: Isoptericola sp. F-RaC21; assembly: GCF_038593535.1. NCBI lineage: Bacteria > Bacillati > Actinomycetota > Actinomycetes > Micrococcales > Promicromonosporaceae > Isoptericola > Isoptericola sp. F-RaC21. The sequence goes on from NZ_JBCFYX010000001.1 coordinate 369,071, forward strand.
TGCCCGGCTCCCTGAGCGACAAGATCGACCCGTACCTGCGGCCGCTGTACGACGCGCTGCACGACATGATGGACCCCGACGCCATCCCGCGGCTCATCGAGGCCGGGACGATCGAGGTGGCGCCGCTCGCCTATATGCGCGGTAGAACCGTAAATGATTCTTTCCTGATTCTTGACGAGGCGCAGAACACCTCCGCCGAGCAGATGAAGATGTTCCTCACCCGCCTGGGCTTCGGCTCCACGATGGTCATCACGGGCGACGCCACGCAGGTGGACCTGCCCGGCGGGACGACGTCGGGCCTGCGGGTGGTCGAGGACATCCTCACCGGCGTCGACGACGTCGAGTTCTGCCGGCTGACCTCGGCGGACGTGGTGCGGCACCGCCTGGTGAGCGACATCATCGACGCGTACGCGCGCTGGGACGTCGCGACGGCGCGCCCGGAGCCGGGTCGGCAGGGACAGGGCAGACAGGGACAGGGACGGCAGGGCCGCGGCCCGCACGAGCGAGGGACGCGCAGGTCATGAGCATCGAGGCTGCGGCGAGTGGACGGGGCGAGCGCCCATGAGCATCGAAGTAGCAAACGAGTCCGGTGTCGAGGTCGACGAGGCGGAGTTCGCCGCGCTCGGCCGGTTCGTGCTGGACACCCTGCACGTGCACCCGCGCAGCGAGCTGTCGATCATGTTCGTCGACACGGCCGTCATGACCGAGCTGCACGTGCAGTGGATGGACGAGCCCGGCCCCACGGACGTGCTCTCCTTCCCGATGGACGAGCTGCGCCCCGGCCGCGAGGGCGAGGAGACGCCGCCCGGCACGCTCGGCGACGTCGTCCTCTGCCCCGAGGTGGCCGCCCAGCAGGCGAAGGTCGCGGGGCACTCCACCACCGAGGAGCTGCTGCTGCTCACGACGCACGGCATCCTGCACCTGCTCGGCTACGACCACGCCGAGCCCGAGGAGGAGAAGGAGATGTTCGCGCTGCAGCGCCGCCTCCTGCTCACCTTCCTCGCGGGCCGGTGACGGCGACGTCGGACCGGACGGTGGCCTGATGGACGGACCGGAGCTGCTGCTGGCGCTCGTGGCGGCGGTCGCGCTCGCCCTGGCGGGGATGCTGTCGGCGGGCGAGGCCGCGGTGCTGCGGATCACGCGCACCTCCGTGGCGGACGCGGTGATCGAGGCGGAGACGTCGGAGGACCTCACCCCGACGGCCCGCCGCACCCGGCTCGCCCGGCTGCGCGCGGTGCAGGGCCTCGTCGTCGACCCGCCCGCGGCGGTCGCGGCGTTCGCGCTGGTCCGGGTGTTCGCCGAGACGGTCGCGCTCGCCGCGGCGACGCTGATGATCGCGGACTGGTTCGACTCGTGGTGGCAGGTGTTGCTCGCCGCCGCCGTCGTCGGCCTCGTGGCGGGCGTCGTCTTCGTGCGGCTGAGCCCGCGCGCTCTCGGCCTGCGGCGCCCGCTCCCGGTGCTCGTCGCGCTCGCCGGCCCGCTGTCCGCGGTGCACCGCGCCGCCGCCTGGCTCACCGACCGCACGCCGGACCGCGCGGGCGGGCGCGGCCCCGAGCGCGACGGCGAGCACGACCCCGGCGAGGACGCCCTGCGCGAGGTCGCCGAGCGGGTGCGGGACAACGAGGCGATCGAGGACGCCGAGCGCGAGCTCATCCGTTCCGTGGTCGAGCTGGGCGGCACCCTGACCCGCGAGGTGATGGTGCCGCGCACGGACATGGTCACGGTCGCCGCGACGACGCCGCTGGGCAAGGTCATGCGGCTCTTCCTGCGCTCCGGCTACTCCCGCGTGCCGGTCGTCGGGGAGGAGGTCGACGACCTCGTCGGCGTCGCCTACCTCAAGGACGTCGCGCGCGTCCTGGAGAACGAGCCGGCGGACGCGGAGCGCCCCGTGGTGGAGGTCGCCCGCGACGCCGTGTTCGTGCCGGAGTCCAAGCCCGCGGACGAGCTGCTGCGCGAGATGCAGGCCTCCCGCTCGCACATCGCCGTCGTCGTCGACGAGTACGGCGGGATCGCCGGGCTCGTCACCGTCGAGGACGTCATCGAGGAGCTGGTCGGCGAGCTGACCGACGAGCACGACACCGCACCGGTCCTCGAGCCCGAGGACCTGGGCGACGGCACCTTCCTCGTCTCCGCGCGGATGCCGGTCGACGAGCTCGGCGAGCTGTTCGACCTGCGGCTGGACGACGACGACGTGGACACCGCCGGCGGCCTGCTGGCCAAGGCGCTCGGCAAGGTGCCGCTGACGGGCGCCACAGCGGACGTCGGCGGCCTGCACCTGACGGCCGACCGCGTCGACGGGCGCCGCAAGCAGCTGGCCACCCTCCGGGTGCGCCGCACGACACACCCCTCGCACGACGAGGACGACCCAGCAGCGGGTGGCGAGCACGCCACGCCGCCAGACCAGAAGGAAGCCCACGCATGACCTCCTCCCACCACCATCCCTCCGTCGTCGCCCCGCACGACGAGGGCGACGCCCACCGCTCCGGCTTCGCCTGCCTCGTGGGCCGGCCCAACGTCGGCAAGTCGACGCTCACCAACGCGCTGGTGGGGGAGAAGGTCGCGATCATGTCCGCGCGGCCCCAGACCACGCGGCACACCATCCGCGGCATCGTGCACCGGGACGACGCGCAGCTCGTGCTCGTCGACACGCCGGGACTGCACCGCCCGCGCACCCTGCTCGGGGAGCGGCTCAACGCGCTGGTGCAGGACACGCTCGGCGAGGTCGACGTCATCGCGTTCTGCCTGCCCGCCGACCAGAAGATCGGGCCGGGCGACCGGTACATCGCCTCCCAGCTGGCCCCCCTGATGGAGGGCCGCCGGGCCGTCCCGGTGGTCGCGGTGGTGACGAAGTCCGACCTGGTGGACCGGGGGCGTCTCGTGGAGCACCTGCTCGCCGTCGACGAGCTCGCCCGCTCCGTCGACCGCGACTGGTCCGCCATCGTGCCGGTGTCCGCCCGCGACGGCTACCAGGTGGACGAGCTGACCGACGTGCTCGTCGCGCACCTGCCCGCCGGACCCGAGCTCTACCCGGGCGGCGAGCTCACCGACGAGCCGGAGCAGGTGATGGTCGCCGAGCTGGTGCGCGAGGCCGCGCTGGAGGGCGTGCGCGACGAGCTGCCGCACTCGCTGGCCGTCGTGGTCGAGGAGATCCTCGAGCGGGAGGGCACCGGCGACCCGGCGAAGGGGAAGCCGCCGCTGCTCGACGTGCGCGTCAACCTGTTCGTGGAGCGCGAGAGCCAGAAGGCGATCGTCATCGGCAAGGGCGGGTCGCGGCTGCGCGAGGTCGGCACGAACGCCCGCAAGGGCATCGAGAAGCTGCTCGGCACGCGCGTGTACCTCGACCTGCACGTCAAGGTGGCGAAGGACTGGCAGCGCGACCCGAAGCAGCTGCAGCGCCTCGGGTTCTGACGCGAGGTCCGGGCGTGGTCCGGGCGTGGTCCGGGCGAGGTCCGGGGGACGTCCCCCGAGGTCGCGGGGGAAATCCTGGCCGTGCCCGGGGACTGCGCCGAGTAGCATCGCTGCGTGGTGTTCCGGACTATTGCGACGACGGCGGCGATCCTGGTGGGCCTGGCACTGACCGGGGCGGTGGCCGGCCCGCAGTGGGACCCGGTGCCCGTCACGGACCACCTCGTCCCGGCGACCGAGGACACGGCGATCGGCGGCGTGGACCCCGACGCCGACCTGGGCGAGGTCGGCGAGTTCGAGGTGCGCGAGACCGCGGTGACCATCCCGCTCGACGGCGCCGTGGTCGGCGGGCTGCTGCGGCAGCCGCTGGGCGACGACGGCGAGCCGCTGACCGACCGGCCCGGGGTCGTGTACGTGCACGGCGCGGGCACGGGCAAGGCCTCGGAGGCCTTCACCGAGTCGGCCACGGCGCTCGCCAGCGCCGGCGTCGTCACCCTCGTGCCCGACAAGCGCCTGGACACCTACACCACCCGTGACCGGGACTACGTCGCCATGGCCGCGGACTACCAGCACTCGGTCGACCTGCTGCGCACCATCGACGGCGTCGACCCCGAGCAGGTGGGTGTCTACGGCGAGTCGGAGGGCACGTGGATCGTGCCCGTCATGCAGGCGAAGGACCCGACGATCGCGTACACCGTCCTCGTGTCGGCGCCGGTGGTGCCGCCCCGCCAGCAGGCCGCGTTCGCGGTCGACAGCTATCTGCGCAACACCGGCGTGCCCCAGCAGGTCTTCCGCGCCATCCCGCGCGCGGTCGGCATGCAGCTGCCGGGCGGCGGGTTCGAGTACGCCGACTTCGACGTGCGCCCGTGGCTCGAGCAGCAGACCGCCCCCGTCCTCGTCGTCTACGGCACGGCCGACCCGTCCATGCCGATCGAGCAGGGCGCGCGACAGGTCATCGCGGACACCGCGGTGAACGGCGACGACGCCCCGGTGACGGTGCGGTACTACGCCGGGGCCAACCACGGCATCAACGTGGCGCTGGACGGCGGGATGCACCTGCACCCCGACTTCGCGCGGGACGTCGCCACCTGGATCCAGGGGATGCCGGGCACCGCCGAGGCGGCCCCCCGGATCGCCGGCGACACGCCCAACCAGCTCTACGTCGCCTCGGCCGTGCCGCAGCCGCGGTGGTGGGGCAACGGGGACATCGTCGTGGGCGCGGTGATCGCGGGCGCGGGGCTGCTCGTGCTCGGGCCGCTGGTGTGGGGGGTGCACGCCCTGGTACGCCGCACCGTGCTGCGCCGGTCGTCGGCCGTGGCGCCCCGTCTCGCCCGCGGGCTGCGGTCCTCGCTGCTCGGGCTGGCGCTCGGCTCGGTCGCGACCATGGCGGCGCTCGTGGTGTACCTCCTGGCGGTGGCGCGCCTCGCCCTGGACTACCAGCGCGACGACCTGGTGGTGCAGGGCGGCTGGATCGTGGTGCGCCTCCTCGGGGTCGCGACCGCCGTGGCCGCCGCCCTGGTGATCCGGCGCGTGGCCGACGCCCGCACGGAGCGCCGGGCGGGGGGCGACGTGGCCGTCGCGCGCGGCTGGCCGGCGGTGCTGACGTTCTGGTGCACCCTGGCGGGCTCGCTCGCCCTGCTGGGCACCCTCGCGTACTGGGGCGTGTACCAGCTCGGCATCTGACCGCGTCTGTGAACGTGCCGTGCGGGGGCGGCGACGGTGTGACCAACCCACCCGCGCGGGAGACGACGCGGAGCCTCGGCGTCGGGTAGAAACGGGTGCGGGGGCACCGTGCCCCGGCCCCCTTCGGATCCCAGCCCTGGAGACGCACGCATGACCGACCCCGACACCCTCGACGCCCCCGAGCAGGAGCGCTCGCCGTTCGGTGGGGTGGCGGTCCGCGAGCTCGTGCGTGACGTGGTGGCCGCGTTCGCGCTGCTCGTCGCGCTCCCGCTCCCGTGGGACCACGCCCACCGCGGCAGCGACCGGCTCGAGATCGTGCTCGTCACCGTGCTCGCGCTGCTCGCGCTCGCGGCCCCCTACCTGCGGCGCGGCGGCGTCGGCCCGTCGTCGTGGGACGTGCTGTCGTCGCGCCGCACCGTGGCGCTCGCCTGCGTGCCGTACGTGGTGGTCGCCGTCGTCTACCTGGTGCTGGACGCCTTCGCCCCCGCGGACGCGGCGGGCGGCGTCGGCGCCGGTCTCGCGGTCGGTCTCGCGGGCGCCGCGCTCGCGGCCGCGCCCCGGTGGGTGCACACGCCCGCCGTCGTGGCGGGCGTGGTCGCGGTCGGCACGCTGGCCGCCCCGGTCGCGGCGCTCGTCCAGGGCGCGCCCTGGGCCGGGCCGGTGATCGGCGTCCTCAACGCCCTCGTGGTGCTGGGCGTGCTGTGGTTCACGGTCGGCACCTACCTGCGCTCCGGCGACCTCGCCGCGGGGTACGTGCTGCTCGCCCTCGGCGGCGCCGTCGCGCTCGAGCTCGTCCTCTTCGCGGGCGGCAACGTGGACCCGTGGTTCGAGAGCGTGCACGAGCAGCGCCTCGGCCTGCTGCTCCTGCCGGTGGTCGCCGCCGTCACGGCGCGCCGCATCGTCGACGACGCCGCGGCCACCGCCGGCGAGACCGACGACGTCCGCGCCGCGCGCTGGGTGGCGGTCGCGCTGCGGGCCCTGGGGCTCGTCGCGCTGGTCGCGGCGTTCGTCGCGCTCGTGGCGCTGCTGCTGATCGTGGCCGACGGCGTGAGCGTGGGACGCGTGCTGCGCCTCGTCGTCGGCGTGCTGATGGTCGGTGTCGCGGTCGCCGCGCGGCGTTCCCTCGCGCGCGACCCGCGCGCCGGGCACGCCGCGGCCGTCGGCGCCTCGTGCGTGATCGTGGTGCTCGGCCTGGTGATGGTCGTCGCGCGCGCCGGCCTCGGCACCCAGTCGAACGTGGAGGAGCTGCTGGTGGCCTTCGGGCTGCCGGCCATCGCCCTCGCCGTGCTGCTCGTGCCGCCGTCGGTGCGTGCGCTCGTGGCGTCGGCTCCGGGGGCGCCCGAAGCGTCCGAGCCCGCGGCGGACGACGCCGGGACGACCGCGCCGTCCGAGCCTGCGCAGGCTGACGTCTCCTCGTCCGACGGTTCGTCGTCCCCCGGGACCGGCGCCCTTCCGGCAGCGGAGCCGGTCGCGCCGCAGGCTGCGACCCCGGCGGCCACGCCCGTCGAGGCTCCCGCGCGCACGGCGCCCCAGGCCGCGCCCGCCGCGGCCCGGCCGGCGGCCCGACCGCTCGACGCCACCCAGCAGATGGAGCCGGTGCGCGTCGCGCAGGCTCCCGACTCCACGCAGGTGCTGCCGCCGGTGCGGGAGGCGCCGGCCGCGGCGGCGCCGGGCTGGACGGTGGCCCAGGCGATGGACCCGTCGACGCCGCTCGCCGACCTCGCTCGTATCTCCGCGGAGGCACCGCACCTGCGGTCCTACGTGGCCGCGAACCCCTCGACCTACCCGGCGCTCCTGGACTGGCTCGGTGCCCTCGGCGACCCCGCCGTGGACGCCGCGCTGCGCTCCCGGCGCTAGGTCAATACGCTGCGGCAAGGCGGGCGTCCGGCCAGATCCTGGACGCTCCAGGCGACGCCCTGACGAAGGTGTACGGTGGCAGCGTGCAGCGCACGGTGGTCCTTCTCCTTCGGTGCCGCGGCGGGGCCCTCTAGGCCGGACTCCCGTCGCGGAGGTTGTGGCGCGCCGGCCGACTGGTCATGACCGACGACCCCATCCGGGACGTGGGTCACCGAGCCCCCACCGAAGGACGCGACACCATGCAGAACCACCACCCTCAGGGCATCGCCGGCGCCAACCCGCAGCGCCCCTCCGGGATGCCGTACACCCGCTACGTCCCGTTCCACGAGCAGATCACCGTCGACCTGCCGGACCGCACGTGGCCCGACAAGCGCATCACCCAGGCGCCGCGCTGGTGCGCGGTCGACCTCCGTGACGGCAACCAGGCCCTGATCGAGCCGATGGACGCCGAGCGCAAGCTGCGGATGTTCGACCTGCTGGTCCAGATGGGCTACAAGGAGATCGAGGTCGGGTTCCCGTCCGCGTCGCAGACGGACTTCGACTTTGTGCGGCAGCTCATCGACACCGGTCGGATCCCCGACGACGTGGTCATCCAGGTGCTCACCCAGTGCCGCGACCACCTCATCGAGCGCACCTACGACGCCATCCGCGGCGCCAAGCAGGCGATCGTGCACATCTACAACTCGACGTCGATCCTGCAGCGCGAGGTCGTCTTCCGCAGCGACATGGACGGCATCGTCGACATCGCCCTGCAGGGCGCGCGGCTGTGCCGCAAGCTCGAGGAGACCATCCCCGAGACGACCGTCTACTACGAGTACTCGCCCGAGTCGTACACCGGCACCGAGCTGGAGTTCGCCGCCCGCATCTGCAACGAGGTGCTGGAGGTGCTCGAGCCCACGGCCGAGCGCCCGGTGATCGTCAACCTGCCGGCCACGGTCGAGATGGCCACCCCGAACGTCTACGCCGACTCGATCGAGTGGATGAACCGGAACCTGGCGTACCGCGAGCACGTGGTGCTGTCCCTGCACCCGCACAACGACCGTGGCACCGCCGTCGCCGCCGCCGAGCTCGGCTACCAGGCCGGCGCGGACCGCATCGAGGGCTGCCTGTTCGGCAACGGCGAGCGCACCGGCAACGTCGACCTGGTGACGCTGGGGATGAACCTGTTCGGGCAGGGGATCGACCCGCAGATCGACTTCTCCGACATCGACGGCATCCGCCGCACGGTGGAGCACTGCAACCAGATCCCCGTCCACGAGCGGCACCCGTACGTGGGCGACCTGGTCTTCACCGCGTTCTCCGGCTCGCACCAGGACGCCATCAAGAAGGGCTTCGAGCACATGGGCGCCCGCGCGGAGGCGGAGGGCAAGCCGGTCGACGAGCTCACCTGGGGCGTGCCGTACCTGCCGATCGACCCGAAGGACGTGGGGCGGTCGTACGAGGCCGTCATCCGCGTGAACTCGCAGTCCGGCAAGGGCGGCATCGCGTACCTGCTGTCCACCGAGCACTCCCTGGACCTGCCGCGCCGCCTGCAGATCGAGTTCTCCGGCGTCGTGCAGCGGTACACCGACGCCGCGGGCAGCGAGGTCACGGGCTCCGACATCTGGCGGATCTTCAGCGACGAGTACCTGCCGGTCGAGGCCGGCGACTCGCGCGGCCTGGAGCCGTGGGGCCGCCTGCGCCTGCGCGAGACCCGCACGACGGCGGCCGAGGGCGGCGCCACGGCGCTGGCCGTGGACGTGCTCGACCAGGGCGTGGAGCACACGCTGGAGGGCGTCGGCAACGGCCCGCTCGCCGCGTTCGTCGACGCGATCTCCAAGGTCGGCGTGGACGTGCGGGTGCTGGACTACGCGGAGCACGCGCTGTCCGAGGGCGGCGACGCCACCGCCGCCGCGTACGTCGAGTGCCAGGTGGGCGACGGCGTGCTGTGGGGGGTGGGCATCGACCCGTCCATCACGGGCGCGTCCCTCAAGGCGATCGTGTCCGCCGTGAACCGGGCCGCCCGCGCCTGACGGCTCTCGTCGGTCGAGCCGGTGGAGACCTCGCGATGGTCCCGACCGGCTCGACCGGCGGAAACATGTGGGTGGGGGCTGAGAGAATAGGGCCGTGCCCCTCTACCGAGACGACGCGATCGTGCTGCGCACCCACAAGCTGGGCGAGGCCGACCGCATCGTCACGTTCCTCACCCGCGAGCACGGCAAGGTGCGCGGGGTCGGTCGCGGCGTGCGGCGCACGTCGTCGCGGTTCGGGGCCCGCCTGGAGCCGTTCATGGTGGTGGACGTCCAGCTGCACACCGGGCGCAACCTCGACACCGTGACCCAGGTGGAGACGGTGGGCCCGTACGCCCGCGCGATCTGCGAGGACTACGGGCTGTACACGTCCGGCGCGGCGATGCTCGAGGCCGCCGACCGCCTGGTCGCCGCGGAGCACGAGCCGGCGGTGCAGCAGTACTGGCTGCTCGCCGGCGCGCTGCGGGCGCTGGCGGAGCGGGCGCACGCGCCCGGCTTGGTGCTCGACTCGTACCTGCTGCGCGGGCTCGCGGTCGCCGGGTGGGCGCCGTCGTTCACCGAGTGCGCCCGCTGCGGCGAGCCCGGCCCGCACCACGCGTTCTCGGTGGGTCAGGGCGGCGCGGTGTGCTCCCGCTGCCGGCCGCCGGGGTCGACGGCGCCCGCGCCGGAGACGTTCGCGCTGCTGGGCGCGCTGCTCGGCGGCGACTGGGAGACGGCGGACGCCTCCGACCCGCGCCACCGCACCGAGGCCTCGGGCCTGGTCGCCGCCTACTCCCAGTACTACCTGGAGCGCACGCTGCGCTCGTTGCGCATGATCGAGCGCGCCTGAATCCGAGAAAGAGACCCGATGCCCCGTTCGTCCGACGCCCAGTACGCCGAGCCCTACCCGCACCCGTCGGGCGCGACGCCGCCGAACATCCCGGCGCAGTTCGTGCCGAACCACGTGGCGATCGTCATGGACGGCAACGGCCGCTGGGCCAACGCCCGGGGGCTGCCGCGCGTGGAGGGGCACAAGCAGGGGGAGAAGTCCCTGCTCGACGTCGTGGCCGGAGCGGTGCAGATCGGCGTCAAGCACGTCTCCGCGTACGCGTTCAGCACGGAGAACTGGAAGCGGTCGCCGGACGAGGTGAAGTTCCTCATGAACTTCAACCGTGACGTCATCCGCCGCCGCCGCGACGAGATGTCCTCGTGGGGCGTGCGCATCCGCTGGGCCGGCCGGCGGCCGCGGCTGTGGGGCTCCGTGATCAAGGAGCTGCAGGTCGCCGAGGAGATGACCAAGGAGAACGACCGCTGCACCCTGACGATGTGCGTGAACTACGGCGGTCGTGCCGAGATCGCCGACGCGGCGGCCGCCATCGCGCGCGACGCCGCCGCGGGGAGGCTGAACCCGGCGCGCGTCACCGAGAAGACGGTCCAGCAGTACCTCGACGAGCCCGACCTGCCGGACGTCGACCTGTTCCTGCGGTCGTCGGGGGAGCAGCGCACCTCGAACTTCATGATCTGGCAGGCCGCGTACGCGGAGATGGTCTTCCTGCCCGAGCCGTGGCCCGACGTCGACCGGCGGCACCTCTGGCGCGCCGTGGAGGAGTTCGCCCGCCGCGACCGCCGCTACGGCGGCGCCGTCGACACCCCCGACGCCGGCTGAGCCTGCCGAGACGGGACACGCTGGTTGAGCCTGTCGAAACCCGTTGAGGGGAACGACAGGCTCAACCAGCGGGTGGGGTGCCGGGGGTTTCGACAGGCTCAACCAGCGTTGAGGACCTTCGCCATCGAGTCGACGAGGGTGGGGAAGCCGTCCTCCCAGTAGACGGACAGCGCGGTGGGCGGCGACACGGCCGACACCTCGGGCGGCCCGACGACCTTCACGACCTTCCCGGCCTTGACCGCCGGGATGGCCTGCAGGTCCTTGTTCTCGTCGAAGGCCTTGGCGGCCTCGTCGCTGTACGCGTAGGCGACGACGAAGTCGGAGTCGAGCTTGTCGAGCTCCTCGTAGGACAGGTCGTAGTAGAAGCCGCCCTTCGACGTGTCGAGGTCCGAGACCGCCGGGGCGTTCTTCACGCCCAGACCCTCGAGGAACGTGGTGCGCGGGTCCGCCGGCGTGTAGACCGACACGATGCCCTTGGTCGGGTCGTCAACGATGGCGGCGAACGTCTTGCCGGCGAACTCGGGGTGCTCGTCGGCCTTCTTCGCGACGAAGTCGTCGATGTCGGCCAGCACCTTGTCGCCGGCCGCGGACCGGCCGAGCGCCTGGGCCGTGAGCGTGATCGTGTCCTGCCAGGTGGTGGTCCACGGGGCGTCCGGGTAGGCGACGACCGGGGCGATGTCGCTGAGCACGTCGTATTGCTCCTCGGTGATCCCCGAGTAGGGCGCCACGATGAGGTCGGGCTCCGCCTCGACGAACTCCTCGTACGGCACCGTGGAGCCGCCGTCCGGGTCGGACAGGATGGCGGGCTTGTCCACGCCTGCCTCGTCGTAGGCGTCCTCGACCCAGGGCAGCAGCGCGTCCTCGCCGACGGTGAAGACCTGCTCCGCGACGGCGACGGGGTAGACGCCCGCGGCGATGGCGGCCTCGGTGGAGCCCCAGCCCCAGGTGGCGACCCGCTGCGGAGCCTTCTCGACCACCGTCTCACCGAGCGCGTGCTCGATGGTGACCGGGAACTCGTCGGTGGGCTCGGACTGCACGTTGCCCGTGGCGGCCGGGCCCTCGTCGTCGGACGAGCCGCCGGAGCAGCCGGCGAGGGTCAGGGCGGCGGTGGCCGCGACGGCGGCCGCGGCGGCGAGAGGACGGCGAAGACGCACGAGTTCTCCTCGGTGTGCTCGCGCGGACGGCGCGAGAGGAACGGTAGGTGAGGCGAGCCTAACCTATCTTCCACCGTCGGTGTGCGACCGTCCGAGGGGCACGACGAGCGGTGTGCCCGACACCGGGTCCGGCACGACCTGGGCCCGCAGGCCGAACGCCGCGTGCACCGACGCGGCGGTGAGGACGTCGCCCGGTCGCCCCTCGGCCACGACCTGCCCGGCGCTCATCACGACGAGGTGGTCGGCGTACCGGGCGGCGAGGTTGAGCTCGTGCAGCACCATGACGACGGTCGTGCCGCGGGTCCGGTTCAGCTCGGTGAGCAGGTCGAGCAGGTCGACCTGGTGGGCGAGGTCGAGGTACGTGGTGGGCTCGTCGAGGAGCACGATGTCGGTCTCCTGCGCCAGCACCATCGCGATCCACACGCGCTGGCGCTGCCCGCCGGACAGCTCGGCCACGGGCCGGTCCGCGAGGTCGGCGACGCCGGTGGCCTCGAGGGCCCGCAGCACCGCGCCGTCGTCGGTGGAGCTGTGCCGGCCGAACCACCCCTGGTGGGGGTAGCGACCGCGGGCCACCAGCTCCGCGACGCGGACGCCGTCGGGCGCGATCGACGACTGCGGCAGCACGCCGACCCGCTTCGCCAGCTCCTTGCGCGACAGGGCGCCCACGTCCTCGCCGCCCAGCGTGACGCGGCCCTCGTCGAGGGGGTGCAGGCGCGCCAGGCCGCGCAGCAGCGTCGACTTGCCGCAGGCGTTGGGGCCGACGATCGCCGTCACCCGGCCGGCGGGGAGCTCGAGGTCGAGCCCGTCGATCACGCGGTGGCCGTCGTAGCCCAGGCTCACGCCGTGGGCGCGCAGCGTGACGTCCGGCGCCGCCTCGCGGGGCGAGCCGGGGGTCGCGTCGGGACGCGCGGGCGCCGGGGCGGGCCGGTGCACGTCGGTCATGCGAGTCTCTTCCTTCGGTCGGTGGCCAGGAGCCACAGCAGGTAGGGGGCGCCGATGAGGCCGGTCACGATGCCGGTGGGCGCCTCGAGGCCAAACAGGAGGTGCTGGGCCACGACGTCCGCGGCGAGCACCAGGAGCGCGCCGGTCAGCACGGAGACGCCGAGCGCCGGGCCGCCGTCGGACAGGAGGCGGCGGGCGATCGCCGGCGCGACGAGCGCGACGAAGGCGAGCGGGCCGACGAACGACGTCGCCACGCCCACCAGGCCGACGGCCAGGAGCAGGGACGTGACCCGCGCGGCGTCCACGGGGACGCCGAGGGCGCGCGCGTTGTCGTCGCCCAGGGCGAGCGGGCCCTGCCACCGCGAGACGACGGCGATCCCGGCGCCGAGGACGAGGGCGGACGCGGCGAACGTCACGAGGTCGCCGCCGCGGACGTCGGCCACGCTGCCGACCGTCCAGACCAGCGCGGACTGCGCGGCGCGGATCTCGACGCTGGCCAGCAGCCACGCCAGCAACGACGAGCACAGGTAGGCGAAGCCGACGCCGACCAGCACGAACCGGATCGAGTGCAGGCCCTGGCGCCACGCGAACACCCAGATCGCGAGGGCGACGAGCAGCGCGCCGGCGAACGCCGCCCCCGACACGGCCAGCCCGGTGAGCCCGAGCACGAGCATGGCGGTGACGGCCCCGAGGCTGGCGCCGCTGGCGATGCCGAGGATGTCCGGGCTGGCCAGCGGGTTGCGCAGCGTGGTCTGGAACATGGCGCCCGCGAGCCCGAACGACGCCCCCGCGAGCACCGCCGTCTCGATGCGCGGCAGCCGCAGCCGGTGCACGACGAACACGTCGGCGTCCGACCCGAACCCGAACAGCGCCGCCAGGGCGCGGCCGGGGGCGAGCGAGGCCTCGCCGAGGGTGAGGGCGAGCGTCGCGCACGCCACGAGCAGGACCGCGAGCACGGCGACCACGAGGGCGAGCCGGCGACGTCGGCGGTGCCGCAGGACGGCGACGGGGTCGGCGGGGGATCCCGGCGCGTCCGGGCGGGCGGCGAGGTCGGCGGTCATGTCACACCCCCGCCACGGTCTTGCCGCGGGCCACGGCGACGAGGACGGGGGCGCCGATCGCGGCGGCCACGACGCCGGCCTCGAGCTCGGAGTGCGGCAGCACGAGGCGACCGATGACGTCGGCGCCCAGCAGCATCACGGGGCCGAGGACGGCGGTCAGGGGCACGATCCACCGGTAGTCCGTGCCGACGAGGCGGCGGGCGGCGTGCGGGACGGCGAGCCCGACGAGGGCGATCGGCCCGGCCAGCGCGGTCGCCGTACCGGCGAGCAGGACGACGGCGAGCGCCGTGAGGCCGCGCGTCACCCCGACGCGCTGGCCGAGCGCGGAGGCGACGTCGTCGCCGAGCGCGAGCATGGACAGCCGGTGCGCCAGGAACCCGGCGAGCACGACCCCGACGGCGACGAACGGCCACAGCACCGCGAGGGTCTCCGTGCCCCGCCCGGTGAGCGAGCCCACGGCCCAGAAGCGGTACATGTTGAACGCCTCGGGGTCGCGCAGCAGCACCAGGGTGATCAGGGGCGTGATGAGCGCGGTGACCGTGGCGCCGACGAGCGCGAGCTTGACGGGCTGCCCCGCGCCGATGGAGAAGACGAGCAGCGCGGCGGCGGCGGTGCCGGCGAACGCGAACCAGACGAACCCGAGCGGGGAGGCCACGCCGAGCAGCGACACGGCGATCACGACGGCGAGCGACGCCCCCGAGTTGAGGCCGAGCAGGCCGGGGTCGGCGATGGGGTTGCGCGTGACGCCCTGGACGAGGGTGCCGGCGATGCCGAGGGCGGCGCCCGCGGCGAGGCCGATGAGCGTGCGCGGCACGCGCTGGTCGCGCACGACGTCGTGGTCGACGTTCCCGGCGATCGGGTGGGTGAGCGCCTGCCAGACGGTCGCGACGTCGATGTCGCGCACGCCCAGGGCGAGGCTCGCCAGGACGACCAGCGCGAGCACGACGAGGGCGGCCAGGACCACGAGCAGGCGGCCGCGGGCGCGCCGGGCGACGAGGGCCGCCGCGGGGCGTGCCGCCGGGGCCACGGGGGCGGTGGTGGCGCTCATGCGGCGTCCTCCGCCGCGGGGGCGGCGGTGCGGTCCGCGCGGTGCGTCAGGCGGTAGACCACCCACGAGACCAGGGCGACCGCGCCGAGGCCGACGGCGACGAGCGTGACCGGGTGGCGCAGGCCCACGGCGATCGCGGCGTTGACCGCCGCCGTGCCGACCGTGGTCCAGATGCCCGCCCACACGGCGCAGCCCGCGAGCAGCGCGACGAGATAACGGCCGAAGGGCATCCGCAGGTAGCCCGCGGCGAGGTTGACGAGGGTCTGCACGCCGACGGTGAAGAACGACAGGGTCACCGCGGGCGGGCCCCACCGGTTCACGCGCGCGATGACGGTCACGGCGCCGGGGCTCGCCAGCGCGTCGGCGACCCGGCCGCGGGACGTGCCGCGGGCCACGCCGCGGCCGGCCCAGTAGGTGGCCTGGGCGCGCACCAGCACGATGCCGAACGCCGCCGCGTACACCACCCAGAACGGCACCCCGGCGATGGTGAACACGCCGGTGCCGCCGGACTCCTCGGCGGCCCGGGCGAGCGCGGGCGTGGTCAGCTGCACGGGATCATTGTGCCCGACTGAGGTATGCCTGCCCTAATTCGACCGGTCGGCGGACGCGCGGCACGCGGCGCACGTGCCCCACAGCTCGACGGTGTGGTCGATGTCGGCGAAACCGTGCGCGGCGCCGACGGCCGCCGCCCACTGCTCGACCGTCGGGCCGTCGATCTCGACGGCGCGCCCGCAGGCCCGGCAGACCAGGTGGTGGTGGTGCTCGCGCCGGGCGCACCGGCGGTACAGGCTCTCGCCGTCCTCGCTGCGCAGCACGTCCACGTCGCCGCCGTCGGCCAGGGCCTGCAGCGTCCGGTACACGGTGGCGAGGCCGACGGCGTCGCCGCGCGAGCGCAGGAGCTCGTGCAGCTGCTGCGCGCTGCGGAACTCGTCGGTGTCGCCGAGGGCGTCCGCGACGGCCGCCCGCTGCCGCGTCATCCGCGGCGGCGGGGCGGTGCGTGCGGTCCGGGTGGTGTCGTTCACGGCGTGCACTCCTCCTGAGGCGCTCCCCGCCCGGCGCCGGCCGGGGCGACGGCGACGTCGTCGGGGATGTCGGGATGCGGGTCGACGGGCGCGCGGCGCCTGGCGAGCAGCGGGTGCAGCGCCGCGACGACCACGTAGACCGCGATCGCGAGCACCACGATGAGCGCGCCCGGCGAGACGTTGTGCCAGTAGGTGATGGACAGGCCGGTGACGCACACGAGGACGCCGACGACCGACCCGACGAGCATCGTGCGGCGGAACGACCGCGTGACGAGCTGGCCGATCGCCACGGGCACGATCATGAGCGCCGAGACGAGCAGCAGCCCGACGACGCGCATCGCCACCGTCACCGTGAGCGCGGCCAGCACCGCCACCGCCATGTTCAGCGCCCACACGGGCAGGCCGGAGGAGACGGCGAACTCCTCGTCGTGGCTCACCGAGAACAGCGCGGCGCGCAGCCCGAGGCCGATGAGCAGGATGAGCCCGCACAGCGCCACCGTGACCCAGACGTCGGACAGGGTCACCGACGAGATGGAGCCGAAGAGGTACGCCATGAGGCTGCCGGACGAGCCGCCCGCCAGGCCGATGAGCAGCACGCCGCCCGCGATGCCGCCGTAGAACAGGATGGCGAGCGCCAGGTCGCCCGACGTGCGGCCGCGGCGGCGCACCACCTCGATGAGCACCGAGCCGGCGACGGCGGCGACCACCGCGCCGGGGACGGCGAGGACGTCGTCGGGCACGAGGCCCATCGCGGCGCCGACGAGCCAGCCGAGGGCGACGCCCGTGAGCGCGACGTGCCCGATCCCGTCGCCCAGCAGGGCGAGGCGCTTCTGCACCAGGTAGGTGCCGACGACGGGCGCGCTGACGCCCACCAGCAGGGCTGCGACGAGCGCGCGCTGCATGAACGGGTCGGTGACCATCTCCCACAGGCCGCTCACGGTGCCACCTCGTCCTCGGTGTCGTCGGGTCGTTCGAACGGGCCGTCGGCCAGGCGCACGTCCTCGGGCCGCTGCACGGTGCGGCCGTGCGCGTGCGGGTGCACGTGCTCGTGGGCCTCGCCGCCGTGGCCCGGCTGCGGGGCGGGCGGGGCGCCGTCGTGCACGACCTTGCCGTGCCGCAGCACGACGCACCGCTGCACCAGCGGGGCGAGCTCGCCGAGCTCGTGGAGCACGACGAGCACCGTCATGCCGTCGGCCACGAGCCGCGTCATGGTGGCGGCGAACGCCTCCTGGCTCGGCCGGTCGACGCCCGCGACGGGCTCGTCGAGCACGAGCAGCTCGGGCCTGCGCACCAGGGCGCGGGCGATGAGCACGCGCTGCTGCTGGCCGCCGGAGAGCTGATGGGTGGCGTACCGGGCGCGGTCGGCCAGGCCGACCAGGTCGAGCGCCTCGCGCACCCGGGAGCGCCAGCCGCGCGGCAGCCGCAGGCGGCGGCCGTGCAGCAGCCCGGAGGCGACGACCTCCGCGGCGGTGGACGGCACGCCCGCGGCCGCGCTGACGCGCTGGGGGACGTAGCCGACGCGGGACCAGGGCACGGCGTTGCCGAGCGCGTGGCCGAAGAGGTGCACGCTGCCCGCCGTGGCCGGCAGCACGCCGACGAGCGTGCGCACCAGCGTGGACTTGCCGGAGCCGTTGGCGCCCAGCAGCGCGACGACCTCGCCGCGCCGGACGGTGAGGTCCACCCCGCGCAGGACGGGGCTGGCGCCGAGGCGCACGTGCACGTCGCGGGCCTCGATCGCGGGGACGGCGTCGTCGGGCGGCGTGGTCGCGCCGCTCGGGGAGTCGGTGGCGAGGGTGGTCATGAGCACTGCAGCCCTTCGGTGAGCGCGGCGAGGTTGTCCTGCATGACCGAGACGTAGTCGTCGCCGGCCTCGGCCGCGTCCTTCGACAGGCCCTCGAGCGGGTCGAGGACGGCGGTCGTGACGCCGATGTCCTTCGCGAGGGTCTCGGCGACCTTCGGGCTGGTCAGCGTCTCGGTGAAGACGGTGCTGACGTCGTTCTCCTCGACGATGGCACCGACCTCGCGCAGCCGCGCGGGGGACGGCTCGGCCTCCGGGTCGAGGCCTACGATGCCCACCTGCTCCAGGTCGTAGCGCTCCGCGAGGTATCCGAACGCCTCGTGGGACGTGACGAGCGTGCGCGACGCGCACTCCTTCAGCCCGGCGGCGTAGTCGGCGTCGAGGTCCTTCAGCGACTTCTCCAGGGCCCGGGCGTTCTCGGCGTACGTGGCGGCGTGCTCCGGGTCCGCCTCGCCGAGCGACGCGGCGACGGCGTGGCCGACGTCGATCACGCGCGTCGGGTCGAGCCAGAAGTGGGGGTCCATCGCGCCCTCTGCGTGGTCGTGGCCGTCGTCCGTGCCCTCGTCGGCGTGCTCGTCCGCGCCCTCGAGGGCGTCCGCCGTCGCGTCCTCGTCCGTGGGGGTGCCCGGGTGCTTCTCGAGCGACACGACGTCGCTGGTGTCCACGACGTGCTCGGGCGACTGCGTCCCGACGGCCTCGTCGACCGCCGCCTGGAAGCCGGAGGAGTAGACGACGAGGTCGGCCGTGCCGATCTCGCGCACCTGCGCGGGGGAGAGCTCGAGGTCGTGGGGCTCCGCCGCGGGCGGCGTGAGGTTCGAGACGGTGACGAGGTCGCCGCCCACCTGCTCGGCCACGTACTGCAGCGGGTAGAACGAGGCCAGCACCTCGAGCGTGCCGTCGGCGGCGCCGTCGTCGGTGGAGCAGCCCGCCAGCACGGCGGGCAGGGCGAGGACGGGCAGGGCGGCGAGGGCCGCGCGTCGGCGAAGCATGAGAACGATTCTCAGGAAGTTGAGAACGGTTGTCAACTCGCGGGGCTGTCGACACCGCCGAGCCTCCCTACCCTGGAGGAGGGAGCGGCCGGCGGGCGTCGCAGGGAGGGGACGGGCCGATGCGGTTCGACGAGCTGGTGCTGGTCAGGCTGGTGCGCCCGGACGACTGGGCGCCGCTGCCCGCGGACGCGGAGGTGCAGGTCCAGGACGCCCACCTGGCCGCGGTCGCCGACCTGCACGACCGCGGCCTGCTGCTCGCGGCGGGACCGGCCGCAGGACCCGACGAGCGGCTGCGTGGCTTCGGGCTCATGACGTGCGGAGTCGTGGAGGCGCGGGAGCTGTGGGCCCAGGACCCCGGCGTGCTCGCGGGGCGTTTCGTGGCCGAGTGCACGCGGTGGCTGCCGGCGGGGATGGTCGTCGCCGGCCCGGGCGTCCCGCCGCGCTCGTCGGCCGAGGCGGAGGGCTGAGGGCGTCGGGTCGCGCCCGCCCGGGAGGCGGCCGGCCGCCCCGGTAGGCTGGGGGCACCGCAGCCGGTCGACGTCGGGCCCCGACGTGCCGACCGGGCGGCGTACCCCGCACCGGCCCCACGAGCCACGTGGCGGCCCGACACCCAGGAGTGATCCGTGGCAGCACCGTCCCCCAGCGCCCAGCTCGACGCCGTCGTCTCCCTCGCCAAGCGGCGGGGCTTCGTGTTCCAGTCCGGCGAGATCTACGGCGGTACGCGCTCCGCGTGGGACTACGGGCCCCTCGGCGTCGAGCTGAAGGAGAACATCAAGCAGCAGTGGTGGCGCGCGATGACGCGCCGCGACGACGTCGTGGGCCTCGACTCCGCCGTCATCCTCCCGACCCCCGTGTGGAAGGCGTCGGGCCACCTCGGCGCGTTCAACGACCCGCTGACCGAGTGCCTGTCCTGCCACAAGCGGTTCCGCGAGGACCACATGATCGAGGAGTTCGAGGAGAAGAAGGGCCGCGCGCCCGAGGGCGGCCTCGCCGAGATCGCCTGCCCGAACTGCGGCACCCGCGGGCAGTGGACCGAGCCCCGCGACTTCAACATGATGCTCAAGACGTACCTCGGCCCCGTCGAGGACGAGTCCGGCGTGCACTACCTGCGGCCCGAGACGGCGCAGGGCATCTTCGTGAACTTCGCCAACGTCGCGGCGGCCGCGCGCAAGAAGCCGCCGTTCGGCATCGCGCAGATCGGCAAGTCGTTCCGCAACGAGATCACGCCCGGCAACTTCATCTTCCGCACGCGCGAGTTCGAGCAGATGGAGATGGAGTTCTTCGTCGCGCCGGGCACGGAC
This sequence comes from Isoptericola sp. F-RaC21, assembly GCF_038593535.1. Lineage (NCBI taxonomy): Bacteria > Bacillati > Actinomycetota > Actinomycetes > Micrococcales > Promicromonosporaceae > Isoptericola > Isoptericola sp. F-RaC21. The sequence continues at coordinate 388,985 of NZ_JBCFYX010000001.1, forward strand.
GCCGAGTGGCACCAGTACTGGATCGACACCCGCATGGCCTGGTACACGGACCTGGGCATCGACCCGGAGAACCTGCGCCTGTACGAGCACCCGGCGGAGAAGCTGTCGCACTACTCCACCCGCACGGTGGACATCGAGTACCGCTTCGGCTTCACCGGCAGCGAGTGGGGCGAGCTCGAGGGCATCGCGAACCGCACGGACTTCGACCTCAAGACGCACTCGGAGCACTCGGGCAAGGACCTGTCGTTCTTCGACCAGACCACGAACGAGCGCTGGCTGCCGTACGTCATCGAGCCGGCCGCGGGCCTCACCCGCTCGCTCATGGCGTTCCTCGTCGAGGCGTACGCCGAGGACGAGGCGCCCAACACCAAGGGCGGCGTCGACAAGCGCACCGTGCTGCGCCTCGACCCGCGCCTCGCGCCCGTCAAGGCCGCCGTCCTGCCGCTGAGCCGCAACGAGGCCCTGTCGCCCAAGGCGCGCGACCTCGCCGCGGAGCTGCGCCGGTCCTGGAACGTCGACTTCGACGACGCCGGCGCCATCGGCCGCCGCTACCGCCGCCAGGACGAGATCGGCACGCCGTTCTGCGTCACGGTCGACTTCGACACCCTGGACGACGACGCGGTGACCATCCGCCACCGCGACACCATGGCGCAGGAGCGCGTCTCGCTGGCCAAGGTCACCGGGTACCTCGCGGAGCACCTCGCCGCGTTCTGACCCGACCCCGCGTCACCCGAGCGCCCGGTCCCGCCTCCCGCGGGGCCGGGCGCTCACGCGTCCGCGACGCGGGCGAGGGCGCCGGCGACCGTCGCCAGGGCGGCGGCGTCCCACGGCTGCGGCGTGACGAGCACCAGGTGCGTGACGCCCCAGCCGGCGGCGGCCTCCGCCTTCGCCGCGAGGACGTCGGCCGTCGCGCCGGGCTGCAGCCGCGCGCTGAGCGTGCGGTCGATCGCGTCGGGGTCGCGCCCGACGTCGGCGCAGTGCTCGGCGAGGACGGCGAGCTTGTGCCGCACGGTGACGCCGTCGTCGGGCAGGTCGAAGACGTTGCACGCGTCGGCGTGCTCGGCCACCAGCCGCAGCGTCCGGCGCTCGCCCGCGCCGCCCACCAGGACGGGCGGGCCCCCGGGCGTGGTGGGCGCCGGCCGGCAGCGCGGGCGCTCCAGCCGCAGCCCGTCGCTGCCGGTGAAGGGCGACTCGTCGCCCGCCCACATCTGTCGCGCGAGGCGCAGCACGTCCTCGAGCCGGTCCAGGCGGGCCCGCGTGCCGGGCAGCTCCAGGCCCATGTCGGCGGCCTCCTGCGCCTCGTGGCCCGCGCCGACGCCGAACCACGCGCGCCCGCCGGACAGGACGTCGAGCGTCGTGACGGCCTTGACCAGCAGGGCCGGCGCGCGGAACGTCGCCGCGCTCACCATCGTGCCGAGCCGGACCCGCGACGTGCGCGCGGCGAGGTAGCCGAGCGTCGTGTACGCCTCGAGCTGGTCGTCGTGCTCCGGCGGCAGCGTCGGGTCCGCCTGCACGAGGTGGTCGGGCACCCACAAGGTGTCGACGCCGGCGTCCTCGGCACGGCGCGCGACGTCGGCGAGGGCGCCGGGCAGGGTGTCGGGCGGGGCGTCGGGCGGGGCGTCGGGCCACGACTGGTCGGTGACGTTGATGCTGATGCGCACGGGTGCTCCTTCGCTCGGTCACCACGCCGACCGGGGCGCGATGTCGTCGTGGGTGAGGCTGCCGTGCACCACCCCCTCGATCACCTTGGTGAGGGCGTCGACGGCGGGCCGGTGCGGCGCGGACGCCGGCTCCAGCAGCACGATCTCCCGCTCGACGAGGTCGCGCAACGTGCTGGTGCGCAGCTCGCCCGCCGGGCGCAGCGTGCGCATCATCGGGGTCGCGAGCGCGACGCCCAGCCCCTGGGCGACGAGGGCGAGCGTGGTGGAGGTGTCGTTCACCTCGTGGGCGGCGCGCGGCTCGAAGCCCGCGGCGCGGCACGCGTGCCGCACGGCGGCGCCGTAGTGCGTGGGCAGCGGCGGCAGGATCCAGGGCACGTCCTCCAGGTCCGCCAGGGCGAGCCGGTCGGGCAGGTCGGCCGTCGGCGCGGACACGACGCCGAACCTCTCGGTGCGCAGCGGGCGCAGCGTGGTGCCGGGCACGCGGGGGATCGGGGCGCCCGGGTAGTCCAGGCCGAGCCCCAGGTCGACGTCCCCGCGGCGCACCGCGGCGGCGACGTCGTCCACGGTGAGCTCGTACCCCTCGAGCGTCACCCGCGGGTGCAGCGTCGCGAGCCCGGCCACGAGGCGGGGGAGCATGCTGGCCGCGACGGTCGCGAAGGCGCCCACCCGCACCGTGCCGACCGTGTCCGCCGTGGCGGCGCGCGCCGCCAGCACGGCGTCCCGCTGGGAGACCAGCAGCCCCTCGGCCCGGGCCGCGAGCACGGCGCCCGCCTCGGTGAGCGCCACGCCGCGTCCGTGCGGGCGGACGACCTCCGTGCCCAGGTGCCGGGCCAGCACCGCGAGCTGCTGCGACACCGCGCCGGTCGTGTACCCCAGCGCGGCCGCCGCGGCCGTCATCGTGCCGTGCTCGGCCAGCGCCCGCAGGGCCCGCAGCGCGGGCCACGGCAGGTCGTGCGAGGTCGTGTCCACGTCGTCACCTCCGCCTCCATCGTGCGCCCATCCGCGCGCGCTCACCGTATAGCCGGCCTGAACGGTGGGCGTCACCAATCTTCGATGGTGCTGGACGCTCCGGGTCGGCACGATGAGACCGGGTCGCCGAGCGAGGGAGGTCGGGTGGCGCACAGCGTGCCGAGGGCGCAGGAGCTGCCGGGAACGACGGACGCCGTCGTGGTCGGCGGCGGGGTGATGGGCGCGTCCGTCGCCTTCCACCTCGCCGAGGCGGGGGCCCGCGTCGTGCTGCTCGAGGCCGGCGAGCTGGGCCGCGGCAGCTCCGGCAAGCCGATCGGGGGCGTGCGCGCGCAGTTCTCCGACCCGGCGAACGTCGCGCTCGGCCACCGCAGCCTCGAGCTGTTCGAGGACTTCCGGTCCCGGCCGGGGGCCGACGTCGGGCTGCGGCAGCCCGGCTACCTCTTCGCGCTGCCCACCGACGACGACGTCGCGCTCTTCGGCCGGTCCGTCGCGATGCAGCGCGACCTCGGCGTCGACAGCCGGCTGCTCACCGTCGCCGAGGCGCGGCGCCTCAACCCGTACCTGTCCGCGACGGCGTACGCCGGCGCCGCGTACGCGCCCCGCGACGGCTGGGCGCACCCGGCGTCCGTCGTCGCAGGGTACGCGGACGGCGCGCTGCGGCACGGGGCGAGCGTCGTCACCGGGGCTCCGGTGACCGCCGTCGAGGCCGCACCGGGCGGCCGGTCGACGGTCGTCACGCCGCGCGGCGCCGTCACGGCCGCCGCCGTCGTCGTGTGCGCCGGGGCCTGGTCGCGCGCGGTCGGCGCCCTCGCGGACGTCGAGCTGCCCGTGGACCCCGTGCGGCGCCAGATCGCGTTCACCGCGCCGCTCGAGCCCGCGCCGCCGACGCTCCCGTTCACCATCGACTTCGGCACCACCTACTACCTGCACAACGCCGACGCGCGGGGCACGCTGCTGCTGGGCGCCTCGGAGCCGGACACCCCGGTCGGCTTCGACACCGCCTACGACCCGGGTTGGGAGCCGTGGCTGCGCGGGCTCGCCGCGCGGGCCACGCCGGCGCTCGCGGACGCCCCGCTGACCGGCGGCTGGGCCGGGCTGTACGAGCTGACGCCCGACCACGACGCGCTGATCGGCGAGGCGCCGACCGGCCCGGGCGGGGCGCGGGTGCTGTACGCGTGCGGGTTCTCCGGCCATGGCTTCCTGCAGGCACCCGCCGTGGGCGAGGCCGTCACCGACCTGTACCTCGGGCGGGCGGGGACGCCCGCAGCACGGGGTGTCGACGTGTCCGCGTTCGACGCCGGGCGGTTCGGGGCGCGCCGGACGCGCACCGAGGCCAACATCATCTGAGAGAGGACGCACGCACCGTGACGACCGAGTTCTTCGCACCGTGGCAGCTGCGGGCCGCGTTCGCGCGCTCGCTGTCCGACATGTACGGGCGGGAGGTGCCCGCCTACACGACGCTGCTCGAGGTGTCCCACGACGTCAACGCCGACGTCGTGCGCGCCCGCGGCGCCGACGCCGAGCGGCTCGGTTCCATCGACCGCGTCACCGCCGAGCGGCACGGCGCCATCCGGGTGGGCACGCCCGCGGAGCTGCAGCAGGTCGCGCGGATCTTCGGCGCGATGGGCATGCACCCGGTGGGCTTCTACGACCTGCGCGACGCGTCGTCGTCCTCCGTGCCCGTGATCTCCACGGCGTTCCGGCCGACCGACCGCGCGGAGCTGGCGCGCAACCCCTTCCGCGTCTTCACGTCCCTGCTGGTGCCGTCGGACCGACGGTTCTTCAGCGCGGACCTGCAGGCGCGGCTCGAGACCTTCCTGACGAGGAGGTCCCTCTTCGGGCCCGAGCTGCTCGCGCTCGCCGACCGCGCCGAGGCCGACGGCGGCCTGGGCGCCGACGACGCCGCGGAGTTCCTGCGCCTCGCCACCGCCGCGTTCGAGCTGGGGCGCGAGCCGGTCGACCAGGCCTGGTACCGGGAGCTCGAGGCCGTCTCCGCCGTGGCCGCGGACATCGGCGGCGTGCCGTCCACGCACATCAACCACCTCACCCCGCGGGTGCTCGACATCGACGACCTGTACGCCCGTATGGAGGCGCGCGGCATCACGATGATCGACGCCATCCAGGGCCCGCCGCGGTGGGAGGGGCCGGACGTGCTGCTGCGGCAGACGTCGTTCCGGGCGCTCGCCGAGCCGCGCACGTTCCGCACGCCGGACGGCGAGGTCGTGCAGGACTCCCTGCGCGTGCGGTTCGGCGAGGTCGAGGCGCGCGGGATCGCGCTGACCCGCGAGGGCCGGGCGCGGTACGACGCCGCCGTCGTCGAGGGCGCGACGCCCGAGGTGTGGCGCCGCGCGTTCCCCGCCACCGAGGCCGGGCTCGTGGAGCAGGGCCTCGGGTACTTCATGCACGAGGTCGGCGACGACGGGTCCCTGACGCGCGAGCCGGTCGTCTACGAGGACTTCCTGCCCCGCTCGGCCGCGGGCATCTTCCAGTCGAACCTCACCGAGGAGGGCGCCAAGGACGCCAGCCAGGCCGGCGCGGAGCGCGACGCCGGCTGGATGGCCGACGCCGTCGGGCGCGAGCTGTTCGACCCCTTCGACCTCTACGCGGCGCAGGTGGCGGCCTCGCTCGCCTCCGCCGCGCAGCGACTCGGCGTCGCGCCGGAGACCCTGGCCGCGACGCCCGCCGTCCCCACCACCACCAGCACGGGAGCAGACCGATGACCACCCAGACCTCCAGCACGCTGACCGCCGAGCTGCGCGAGGCGGCCCTCGCCGCGCTGCGGCGGATCGGCGCCGACGTGCCGTCCGTCGAGCTCGTCGAGGCCGGCTCCGGGGTCTCGACAGGCTCGACCAGCGAAGGGATCGACGTGGTCTCGCCGCTGTCGGGCGAGCCGCTGCTCCGCCTGCCCGAGGCGGGCGCCGCCGACGTCGACGCCGCGGTCACGGCCGCCGCGGAGGCGTTCCGCACCTGGCGCTCGGTGCCCGGGCCGGTGCGCGGCGGCGTCGTGCGCCGCCTGGGCGAGCTGCTCACCGAGCACAAGGCCGACCTGGCCGAGCTCGTGACCCTCGAGGCCGGCAAGATCACCTCCGAGGCCCTCGGCGAGGTGCAGGAGATGATCGACGTCTGCGACTACGCCGTCGGCCTGTCGCGGTCGCTGGGCGGGCGCACCATGCCCTCCGAGCGCCCCGGCCACCGCCTCATGGAGCAGTGGCACCCGCTCGGCGTCGTCGGTGTCGTCAGCGCGTTCAACTTCCCGGTCGCGGTGTGGTCCTGGAACACGGCGGTCGCGCTGGTCTGCGGCGACACCGTCGTGTGGAAGCCGAGCGAGAAGACGCCGCTGAGCGCGCTCGCGTCGAACGCGCTGCTGCGGCGGGCGCTCGCGGAGGCCGGGTTCCCCGAGGCCGTGAGCCAGGTGGTGCTCGGCGCGCGCGAGGCGGGGGAGGCGCTCGTCGCCGACCGGCGCGTCGCGCTGCTGTCCGCCACGGGGTCGGAGCGGATGGGCCGGCAGGTGGCGCCCGTCGTCGCGGGGCGCGGCGGCCGGTACCTGCTGGAGCTCGGGGGCAACAACGCCGCCGTCGTGACGCCGTCGGCGGACCTCGACCTCGCCGTGCGCGGCATCGTGTTCGCGGCCGCCGGCACGGCCGGGCAGCGGTGCACGTCGCTGCGGCGGCTCGTCGTGCACTCGTCCGTGGTGGACGACCTGGTGGGCCGGCTCGAGCGGGCGTACGCCGGGCTGCCCGTCGGGGACCCGCGCGCGGACGGCACGCTCGTCGGTCCGCTCACCGACGCCGCCGCGCGCGACCGCATGCTCGCCGCGCTCCAGGAGGCGCGGGCCGACGGCGGCACGGTCGTCGTCGGAGGAGCGGCGGTGGACGTCGACGGCGCCCCCGGCGCCGCGTACGTCTCGCCGGCGCTGGTGCGGATGCCGGCGCAGACGGACGTCGTGCGTCGGGAGACGTTCGCACCGATCCTCTACGTGCTCACCTACGACACGCTCGAGGAGGCCATCGCCCTGCACAACGACGTCCCACAGGGGCTGAGCAGCGCCATCTTCACCCTCGACGTGCGGGAGGCCGAGACGTTCCTGTCCGAGGCCGGTTCCGACTGCGGCATCGTCAACGTCAACATCGGCACCTCCGGCGCGGAGATCGGCGGCGCGTTCGGCGGCGAGAAGTCCACCGGCGGCGGCCGCGAGTCCGGCTCCGACTCGTGGAAGCAGTACATGCGGCGCGTCACCAACACCGTGAACTACTCCACCGAGCTCCCCCTCGCGCAGGGCGTGAACTTCGGCTGACCCACCCGCCACCCGCTGGTTGAGCCTGTCGAAACCCGGCCCGTGGGTCTCGACAGGCTCGACCACCGGGTGCATGACAGATGTCATGTCGACGTCGTGACAGGCGACCCTGCAGGTCAGGGCGCCGCGCGACCAGGATCGAGGCATGACCTCGACACCTCGTCCCACCCCCGCGCTGAGCCTGCGCGGGCTGCGCAAGGAGTTCCCGTCACCGTCCGGCCCCGTCCGCGCGGTCGACGGCATCGACCTGGAGATCGCCCCCGGCGAGGTGGTGGCCTTCCTCGGCCCCAACGGCGCGGGCAAGACCAGCACGATCGACATGGTGCTCGGCCTGAGCACGCCCACGTCCGGCACCGTGCAGGTCTTCGGCGCCGAGCCCGCCGACGCGATCGCGGCGGGCCGCGTGGCCGCCGTCATGCAGACCGGCGGCCTGCTGCGCGACATCACCGTCGCCGAGACCGTCGCCCTCACGGCGTCGCTGTTCGGCCGGACCGGGTCGCCGCAGCCCTACCTCGAGCGGGCGGGCATCGCCGACCTCGCCGACCGGATGGTGGGCAAGTGCTCCGGCGGGCAGCAGCAGCGCCTCCGGTTCGCGATGGCGCTGGTCAGCGAGCCTGACCTGCTGCTCCTCGACGAGCCCACCACCGGCATGGACGTGGAGGGCCGCCGCGAGTTCTGGGCCGCCATCCGCGCCGACGCGGCCGCCGGGCGCACCGTCGTCTTCGCCACGCACTACCTCGAGGAGGCCGACACCTACGCCGACCGGGTGGTCCTCGTCAGCCGGGGCCGCGTCGTGGCCGACGGCTCCACCGCCGAGGTGAAGAGCCTCGCGTCGGGCCGCACCGTGAGCGCGCGCATCGACGACGACGGCGAGCGCGCGGCCGTCGCCGCCCAGCTGCGCGGCCTCCCGGTCGTGGACGCCATCGACCACCGCGGGGCACGCCTCGTCGTGCGGACCGGCGACTCCGACGTCGTCGCCCGCTTCCTGCTCACCCAGACCGCCGCGAGCGACCTCGAGGTCGCCTCCGAGAATCTCGAGGACGCGTTCGTCGCCCTCACCGCCACCACCACGGACGGAGCCGCCCGATGAGCGCCACGACCTCCACCCCCGCCGCGGCCGGCGTGCCGACCGCCGTCTCGACCGCCCGCCCGCGCATCCGTACCGCCGCGGCGGTCCGCACCTACCTCGGCGTCGAGATGCGGCGTTCGCTGCGCAACCGGCGCACGCTCATCTTCTCGACGGTGATGCCGCCGGTGCTGTTCCTCATCTTCGGGCTCCAGGGCGACTACGCGAACCAGAGCACCGGCAACGGCAACGTCACCGGCTGGATCGCCGTCTCGATGGCGCTGTACGGGGCGATGGTCGCCGCCACCGGCGGCGGCGCGAGCGTGTCGGTGGAGCGGGCCCAGGGCTGGACGCGGCAGCTGCGCCTCACGCCGCTGAAGCCCGCCGCGTACGTCGTCGTCAAGGTCGCGGCGGCGATGGTGCTGGGCGGCGTCTCGGTGCTGCTCACCCTCGTCGTCGCGGCGTTCACCGGCGCGCAGATGTCCGCGGGCGCCTGGATCCTCTGCGCCCTGCTCGCCTGGGTGGGCTCGCTCGTCTTCGCCGCGTTCGGCCTGTTCATGGGCTACCTGCTGCCGGCGGAGAACGTCATGCAGATCCTCGGCCCGGTGCTCGCGCTGCTCTCCTTCGCCGGCGGGCTGTTCGTGCCGCTCGGCGACGGGTGGTGGGCCACGGTCGCGCAGTTCTTCCCCACCTACGGGCTGGCCGAGCTGGTGCACGCGCCGCTCGGCGGCGACCTCGGGGTCGCGGCCGTGGTGAACGTGGTCGCGTGGGCCGCGATCTTCTCCGCCGGCGCCGCGTGGCGGTTCCGCAAGGACACGGCGCGGGTGTGAGCGCCCGGTCCGTCACGACGGGTGGCGGGCGTGGCACGGTGGGGGACGTGACCTCGACGTCCCCCACCGCGGCGTCCGCGGAGCCGCCCGCCGGGGGCCCCGTCGACCCCGACTCCCGCGCCCCCTTCGGGCGCATCCCGCGGTTCGGCCCGATCCTCGCGCTCGTCTGGCTCGTCTTCCTGGTCGAGCCGCTCCAGTCCTCGCTCGAGGCCCCCGAGGGATGGCTCCGGGTGGTCGGCGTGGTCGGGGTGCTGGGCGTGGCGGCGATCTTCGCCGCGATCTTCCTCCGGTTCCGCCGCACGGTCGTGCTGGCCGGGGCTGCCGCCGACGGGGAGAGACCCGCGCTGGGCACCCGCGCGGCCGGGACCTTGCTGGTCGCCCAGGTGGTGTGCGTCGGGCTGTCGTGCCTCGCCGCGCAGCAGCACGGCCTGGTCGGCCTGGTGTTCGTCTGCGTGACGGCGATCTACGTCGTGCGCGGCCGCGCCGCCGTCGCGATCGTGGTCGCGAGCGTCGCGGTCATGCTCGTGCTGCCCCGCGTCCTGCCGGGCTGGCAGACCGAGGACGGCAACGTCGTCGGCGCCGTGCTGGCCAGCGCCGCGGTGTACGGGTTCACGCAGGTGATCGACCGGAACCGGCGGCTGCGGGAGGCCCAGCAGCAGGTGGCGGACCTCGCCGTCGCCCGGGAGCGCGAGCGCATCGCGCGCGACATGCACGACGTCCTCGGCCACTCGCTCACCGTCATCTCCGTCAAGGCGGAGCTGGCCGCCAAGCTGCTGCGCGCCGGCGCCGCCGATCGCCCCGCCACCTCGCCCGAGGCGCGCGCGGCGGTCGAGGTCGCCGACATCCAGGACCTGGCCCGCGGCGCTCTCGCAGACGTGCGCGGCATGGTCGCCGGGTCACGACAGGTCACCCTCGCCGGAGAGCTCGCCGCCGCCCGGTCCGCGCTCGACGCGGCCGGGATCGAGGCGGGGCTGCCCGGAGCGGTCGACGACGTGCCCGCCGAGCAGCGGGAGCTCTTCGCGTGGGTGCTGCGGGAGGGCACCACGAACGTGCTGCGGCACTCCGGCGCCACGCGGGTGGTCGTCACCGTCCGTCCCGTCCGGCTGGTCGTCGACGACGACGGCACGGGCGCGGGGCCGGCACCCTCGGGCGGCGGGAACGGCCTGATCGGCCTCACCGCCCGCGCCCGCGCGGCCGGCGCCGTGCTGGAGACCGGCCCGAGCCCGCTCGGCGGCTTCCGGCTGGCCGTCACGGTCCGGTCGGGCGCGTCCGGTCCGGGTGCCAGGATCGTCCCGTGATCCGACTGCTGCTGGCCGACGACCAGGCCCTCGTCCGGGGCGCGCTCGCCGCGCTGCTCGACCTCGAGACCGACCTGGAGGTCGTGGCCCAGGTGGGGCGGGGCGACGAGGTGGTCGACGCCGCCCGCGCCTGCGCCGCCGACGTCGCCCTGCTCGACGTCGAGATGCCGGGCCTCGACGGCATCGCGGCCGCCGCCGCGCTGCGCCGCGAGCTGCCGGCCTGCCGGTCGCTCGTCGTGACGACCTTCGGCCGGCCCGGCTACCTGCGCCGGGCGCTCGACGCCGGGGCGAGCGGGTTCGTCGTCAAGGACACGCCCGCCGAACAGCTCGCCGACGCCGTCCGGCGCGTGCACTCGGGGCTGCGCGCCGTCGACCCGGACCTCGCCGTCGCGTCCCTGACCGTGGGTGCGAGCCCGCTCACCGAGCGGGAGCGGCACGTGCTGGCGCTCGCCGCGGACGGCGGCACCGTGGCGCAGGTGGCGGCGGAGGCGTTCCTCTCCGAGGGGACGGTGCGCAACTACCTGTCGGCGGCGATCGGCAAGACGGGCGCGCGGACGCGGGCGGAGGCGGTGCGGATCGCGCAGGAGAACGGCTGGCTCTGACCGCTCGCGGCATCAGCGCGCCGGCCAAGGCGGGAGGGTGACGAACCTGACCGCAGGGCGCTGCGGTGGTTTGCGACAATGGGGGACGTGACTTCCACCCTCGATCCCGTCAGCACGCCCGCGCCCGGAGAGCTCGGCGCGGCCGAGCGCGTCCTGCCGCCGCTGCAGATCGGCCCGATCACCGTGGACACCCCGGTGGTGCTGGCCCCGATGGCCGGCGTCACCAACCGCGCGTTCCGCACGCTGTGCCGCGAGGCCGGCGCGTCGCAGGGCTTCGACCCCGGGCTGTACGTCGCGGAGATGGTGACCAGCCGCGCGCTCGTGGAGCGCAACGTCGAGTCGCTGCGCATCGTCACCTTCGGCGAGGACGAGAACCCCCGGTCCGCGCAGGTGTACGGGGTCGACCCGGCGACGGTGGGCGCCGCGGTGAAGATCATCGCGGGCGAGGACCGCGCCGACCACGTCGACCTCAACTTCGGCTGCCCGGTGCCCAAGGTGACGCGCAAGGGCGGCGGCGCCGCGCTGCCGTGGAAGCGGCAGCTGTTCACCGACATCGTGCGCGCCGCGGTCGAGGCCGCCGAGCCGCACGGCGTGCCCGTCACCGTGAAGATGCGGGTGGGCATCGACGACGAGCACCACACGTTCCTCGAGGCGGGCCGGATCGCGGAGTCGCTGGGCGTCGCGGCGGTCGCCCTGCACGGGCGCACCGCGGCCCAGCACTACTCCGGCACCGCCGACTGGACCCAGATCGCGCGCCTCAAGGAGGCCGTGCGGACGATCCCGGTGCTCGGCAACGGCGACATCTGGTCGGCCGAGGACGCGCTGCGCATGGTCCGCGAGACCGGCGTGGACGGCGTCGTCGTCGGACGAGGCTGCCAGGGGCGCCCGTGGCTCTTCGCCGACCTCGCGTCCGCGTTCCACGGCACGACGACGCGGGTGCGCCCCGGCCTGCGCGACGTCGCCGACACGATCTACCGGCACGGCGAGCTGATGATCGACTACTTCGACGGCGACGAGGGCAAGGGCATGCGCGACCTGCGCAAGCACATGGCCTGGTACCTCAAGGGGTACGTCGTCGGGGGAGAGGCGCGGCACGCCCTGGCGATGGTCTCCACGCTCGCCGAGCTGCGCGAGCGGCTCGACGCCCTCGACCTGGAGCAGGGCTACCCCGGCGAGGACGCCGAGGGCCCGCGTGGTCGCGCCGGTTCGCCGAAGCAGCCGCACCTGCCCTACGGCTGGCTCGACTCCCGCGACCTCGACGCCGAGTTCGAGGCGAGGCTGCGGGAGGCCGAGCTGAGCGTCAGCGGCGGCTGACCGAACCGTGCCGAGGTAGTTCACGAAGCGCCGAGGTAGTTCAAAAATCGCCGAGGTAGTTCGAGGAGCCGTGAGGTAGTGCACTACCTCACGGGGCTCGAACTACCTCGGCGATTTTTGAACTACCTCGGCGGATCCGGAACTACCTCGCGGACGGTCAGGCGCGGAGCCAGACCGTGGTGTCGGCGGGCACGCGCGTCTGCGGGTCCGCGGACCGGTCGGTCATGACCGGCCCGGAGGCGAGTAGCACGTCCGCGCCGCGGGGGAGCAGCACCGGCTCGGTGCCCAGGTTCGCCAGCACGACGACGTCCTGGTTGCGCAGCGCCACGACGTCGGGCGAGTCGGCCCAGGCGTCGAGCCAGGCGAGCGCTCCCTGGCCCAGGCCCTCGGCCTTCCGCAGGGCGAGCGCGGCGCGGTAGGTCTCGAAGGTCGAGCCGGGGACGCCGTACTGGGCGTCGGCGGCGTACCGCGCGAACGACGCGGGCTGCGGCAGCCACGGGTCGCCCGCGGGGCCGAAGCCGAACCCGGGGGCGTCGGCCGACCAGGGCAGCGGCACGCGGCAGCCGTCGCGTCCGGCCTCGGCGCCGCCCGTGCGGAAGTGCCCCGGGTCCTGGCGGACCTCGTTCGGCAGCGACGTGTGCTCGGGCAGCCCGAGCTCCTCGCCCTGGTAGAGGTAGGCCGAGCCGGGCAGGCCGAGCATGAGCAGGCTGGCGGCGCGGGCGCGGCGCAGGCCGAGCTCCTCGTCGGGCTGCGGGTCGGTGGCGAAGACGCCGTTGACCTTGCGCGACGGGTCGGCGGAGCCGAGCCGCGAGGGGTGTCGCACGACGTCGTGGTTGGACAGCACCCAGGTGGTGGGCGCCCCGACCTCGTCGTTCGCCCGGTACGACGCCGCGACGACGGTGCGCAGCGCGGCGGCGTCCCAGCCGGTGGTGAGGAACGAGAAGTTGAACGCCTGGTGCATCTCGTCGGGGCGCACGTAGCGGGCCAGGCGGCTGAGCGGCTCCACCCACGCCTCGGCGACGAGGCAGCGGTCGCCGTCGTACTCGGCGAGCACCCGGTGCCAGGCGCGGTAGATCTCGTGCACGCCGTCCTGGTCGAACATCGGGCCCTGGTTGCCGGCGCCGGTGGAGCCGTCCTCGGGGGCCCCCGGGTCGACGTCGCCGGTGCTCTCGTCGGCGGCGTCGTCGGACGAGCCGGCGACCATCTCCACGTGCCCGTCCCAGTCGGGCAGGCCGTCGGCCTTGATCATGCCGTGCGCGACGTCGACGCGGAACCCGTCCACGCCCCGGTCGAGCCAGAAGCGCAGCACGTCCTCGAACTCCGAGCGCACCTCGGGGTTGGTCCAGTCGAGGTCGGGCTGCGTCGAGTCGAACAGGTGCAGGTACCACTGGCCGGGGGTGCCGTCGGGCTCGGTGACACGCGTCCAGGCGGGGCCGCCGAAGATCGACTGCCAGTTGTTCGGCTCCTGGGAGCCGTCGGCGCCGCGGCCGTCGCGGAACAGGTACCGCGCGCGCTCGGGGGACCCGGGGGCGGCGGCGAGCGCCTGCTGGAACCAGGCGTGCTGGTCGGAGGTGTGGTTCGGCACGAGGTCGACGATGACGCGGATGCCGCGGGCGTGGGCGCCGGCGAGCAGGTCGTCGAAGTCGGCGAGCGTGCCGAACAGCGGGTCGACGTCGCGGTAGTCGGCCACGTCGTAGCCGGCGTCGTTCTGCGGGGAACGGTAGAACGGGGACAGCCAGACGGCGTCGACGCCGAGGGTCTCGAGGTGGTCCAGCCGCGCGGTGACGCCGGGGATGTCGCCGATGCCGTCGCCGTTCGCGTCGGCGAACGAGCGCGGGTACACCTGGTAGATCACGGCGTCGCGCCACCACTGCCGGGCGGCGCCGCTCCCGGCGTGCACGACGGCGCCGGTGCGGAGCAGGTCGTCCCCGACGTCGGACCTGTCGTCGGCCACCGTCGCGGCGGGGGTGGGCTGGGTGGAGGTCATCGCTGGCTTCCTCACCTGATCGGGGTCTGGGTCGGCACGGTCGGTCGATCCGTGCCAGACCGTCGAGTGTAAGCGTTGCTGCAAGGGTTGCAGCAATCGCCCCCGAAGCGGCGCCCGTCAGTCCTTCGGCGCCGCCCCGGTGGAGCCGCGCACGACCAGCTCCGGCGCGAACAGTAGCTCGGTGCGGGTGGCCTGCTCGCCCTGGATCTCGGTGAGCAGCGCGCTCACCGTCGCGCGAGCCATGGCCTCCACCGGCTGCCGCACGGTGGTCAGGGGCGGCTCGGTGAACGCGATGAGCGGGGCGTCGTCATACCCCACGACCGACACGTCCGCGGGCACGGACAGGCCCCTCGAGCGCGCGGCACGCACGGCGCCGAGCGCCATGAGGTCCGACGCGCAGACGATCGCCGTGTGGTCGGCGTCGAGCAGCTCGGCGGCCGCGGCCTGCCCGCCCTCGAGCGTGTACAGGCTGGAGCGCACGTGCCCCCGCGCGGCGTCCTCGTCGTCCGCCAGCCCGTGGCGCACGAGCGCGGCGAGGAACGCGGCGAGCTTGCGCCGCGACGGCACGTACCGCTCGGGGCCGATGGCGAGGCCGATCCGGCGGTGGCCCAGCGTGACCAGGTGCTGCACCGCGACGTCCACGCTCGCGGCGTCGTCGGGCGAGACGAACGGGGCGTCGATCCCCGGCGCGTAGCCGTTGACCAGCACGATCGGCACTCCCTGGCTGCGCAGCATCGAGTACCGCGTGTGGTCGGCGCGCGTGTCCGCGTGCAGCCCGGAGACGAAGACGATGCCGTCGACCGAGTGGTCCACGAGCGTGCTGACGTACTCGTCCTCCGTGGTGCCGCCCGGGGCCTGCGTGCACAGCAGGGGCGTGTACCCGCGCTGGGCGAGGATCGACTCGATCGCTTGCGCAAACGCCGGGAAGACCGGGTTGGTCAGCTCGGGGACGATGAGGCCGACCAGGCCGGCGGAGCGGCCCCGCAGCACCGACGGGCGCTCGTACCCGAGGACGTCGAGCGCGGCGAGCACGGCCTGCCGGGTGGAGCTGGCCACCCCGGGCTTGCCGTTGAGGACGCGGGACACCGTGGCCGTCGACACGCCTGCCTGCTCTGCCAGGTCGCTCAGTCGGGTTCGCACCCGAGGAATCGTAGGGGACACGGGACCTCCTCGTCCTGGGGTGGGACGCCGGCGGTCGGTCGCCGGTCGCCTGCGCGTCTCCTGCTGGTTGCCGCGCGTTGCTGAAAGGTTATCGCAAGATCTTGCATCCCGCTGCAACCGTCCGTACGTTGTGGGCATCAAGGGCCCGGCGACGAGCGCGTCGCGCGGGCCGTCCACCGATGACAGCTGGGAGTAACCACGATGCGAAGGAGCATCCTTCTCGCCTCGGCCCTGGCCGCGACCCTGGCCCTGACGGCGTGCGGCAGCGGCGAGCCGAGCGGCGACTCGAGCGCCGACGCGGACGCGAGCGCCAAGCCCTCGGCCTCCGGTTCGCTGACGGTCTGGGTCGACGAGACCCGCGAGGCCGCCGTCCAGGCGGCCGCCGAGGCGTACGAGGCGGAGTCCGGCGTCGACGTCGAGATCGTCCAGAAGAACTTCGAGGACATCCGCGCCGACTTCCTCGCGCAGGTTCCCACCGGCGAGGGCCCGGACATCACGGTCGGCGCCCACGACTGGCTCGGCGAGTTCACCGCGAACGGCGTCGTCGCGCCGATCGAGCTGGGGGACAAGGCGGGCGACTTCATCCCCGTCTCGGTGCAGGCGTTCACCCAGGACGGCCAGGTCTACGGCCTGCCGTACGCCATCGAGAACATCGCGCTCATCCGCAACACGGAGCTCGCCCCCGAGGCGCCGAAGACCTTCGACGACATGATCGCCGCGGGGAAGAAGGCGGACACCAAGTTCCCGTTCCTCATCCAGTCGGACGGCGACAAGGGCGACCCGTACACGTACTACCCGTTCCAGACGTCGTTCGGCGCGCCGGTCTTCGAGCAGAACGACGACGGCTCGTACCGTCCGGAGCTCGCCCTCGGCGGCAAGAACGGCGAGGCCTTCGCCACCTGGCTCGGCGAGCAGGGCGAGGCGGGCAACCTCAGCACCGACATCTCCTACGACATCGCGGTGGAGGCGTTCGCCAAGGGCCAGTCGCCGTTCGTCGTCGGCGGCCCGTGGATGCTCGAGAAGTTCAAGGGCATGAAGCTGTCGGTCGACCCGATCCCTGCGCCCGGCGACCAGCCCGCGCAGCCGTTCGTCGGCGTCCAGGGCTTCTACGTGAGCGCCCAGAGCAAGAACGCGCTCCTCGCGAACGACTTCCTCGTGAACTACCTGTCGACGCCCGAGGCGCAGACGGCGCTGTTCAAGGCCGGCGGCCGCCCGCCGGCGCTGGTCGAGGCCGCGGACGCGGCGTCCGAGGACCCGCTGGTCGCGGGCTTCCGTGAGGTCGGCGCCTCCGCGGTGCCGATGCCGTCCATCCCGGAGATGGGCTCGGTGTGGTCCTTCTGGGGCGTCACCGAGGCGAGCATCATCTCCGGCAAGGCCGACGACCCGGCCAAGGCCTGGGACACGATGGTCTCCGACATCGAGGGTGCGCTCGGCTGATGTCGCGTGCCCGCTACAAGGGCGCCGAGGCCGGCTCCGGGACGCATCCCGGAGCCGGCTTCGCCGTCAAGCTCGTGCTCATCGCGCTCGTGGACGCGCTCGGCGTCTTCGGGGTGCTCGCCGCGTGGCGTGCCGGGTCGTGGGGGATCCTCGCGGCCATGGTGGCCCTGCTCGCCGCCGCGAACTGGGTGTACTTCACCAAGCGCTCCCTGCCGCTGAAGTACATCCTGCCGGGGCTGGCCTTCCTGCTCGTCTACCAGGTGTACGTGGTCGGCTACACCGGCTACGTGGCCTTCACCAACTACGGCGACGGCCACAACTCCACCAAGGAGCAGGCGGTCGACGCCCTCCTGGCGCAGAACGAGCGCCGGGTCGACGGCTCGCCGGCCCTGCCGCTGACGGTCGTGGAGAACGGGGACGGCGAGCTCGGCTTCGCCGTCGTCGAGGGGGGCGAGACGGAGGTCGGCACCGCCGACGAGCCGCTCGCGGCCGCGCCCGACGCGACGCTGGACGGCGGCACCGTGACCGAGGTGCCGGGGTGGACGGTGCTCGACCGCGCCACCGTGCTGCAGCGGCAGGACGAGGTCACCACGCTGCGGGTGCCCGTGTCCGACGACGCCGCCGACGGCTCCGTGCGCACGCAGGACGCCCGGACGGGCTACGTCTTCCAGCCCGTGCTGGAGTACGACGAGGCCGCCGACACGATGACCGACACGTCGACCGGGGTGGTCTACACGCCCAACGACGACGGCCAGTTCGAGTCCGCCGACGGCGAGACGCTGCCCGTGGGCTGGCGCGTCACGGTGGGCTTCGAGAACTTCGCCACGGCGTTCGGCGACGAGCGGTACGCGGGCCCCTTCGTGAAGATCCTGTTGTGGACGTTCGCGTTCGCCGTGCTGTCGGTCGTGACGACCTTCGCGCTGGGCATGTTCCTGGCGATGGTGTTCAACGACCCGCGGCTGCGCGGGCGCAAGGTCTACCGGACGCTGATGATCCTGCCGTACGCGATGCCGGGGTTCCTCGCGGCGCTGCTGTGGTCGGGCATGCTCAACAAGAGCTTCGGCGTGATCAACCAGGTGCTGCTGGGCGGCGCCGCGATCCCGTGGCTCACCGACCCGTGGCTGGCCAAGCTGTCGGTGCTCGGGGTCAACCTGTGGCTCGGCTTCCCGTACATGTTCCTCATCTGCACCGGGGCGCTGCAGTCGCTGCCGGGCGACGTGTACGAGGCGGCCCGGATCGACGGCGCCGGGAAGTGGCGCACGTGGCGCTCGATCACGATGCCGCTGCTGCTCGTGGCCACCGCGCCGCTGCTCATCTCGAGCTTCGCCTTCAACTTCAACAACTTCACCCTGATCAAGATGCTGACGGGCGGCGGTCCACGGTTCGACGACGCGTCGGTGCCCCTCGGGCACACGGACATCCTCATCTCGATGGTCTACAACGTGTCCGGGCTCGACGGCTCGGCGCCGCGCGACTACGGCCTCGCCAGCGCGCTGTCCATCGTGATCTTCGTGGTGGTCGGGGTCATCTCCGCCGTCGCGTTCCGCCAGACCCGCAAGCTCGAGGAGATGGTCTGATGACGACGACGACCGACCGCGCGGGCTCGTCCGCGACGACGGGCGCGGGTCAGCAGGAGCTGCGGCACCGGATGAGGCCGGGCCGCTGGGCCCGGGAGCTCGGCTGGCGCCACGTCGTCGGCGTGCTGGCGGTGCTGTACGCCGTCTTCCCGATCGTGTACGTGGTGTCGGCCTCGCTGTCGCCGACCGGCACCCTCACCGGGTCGAACGAGCTGTTCGCCCAGGTCAGCGGGGTGAACTACGCCGCGCTGGGTGCCACCAAGTTCTGGACGTGGATGGGCAACACGCTCGTCATCGGCGTCGCGACGGCCGTCGGCACCGTGCTCATGGGCGCGGCCGCGGCGTACGCCTTCTCCCGCTTCCGGTTCGCGGGCCGGCGGCTGGGCCTGACGTCGCTGCTCATCATCCAGATGTTCCCGCAGATGCTCGCGTTCGTCGCGATCTTCCTGCTGCTCATCTCGCTCGGCGAGGTCGTGCCGGCGCTCGGGCTGAACTCCAAGCTGGCGCTCATCTGCGTGTACCTCGGCGGCGCCCTGGGCGTGAACACGTTTCTCATGTACGGGTTCTTCAACACCGTGCCGCGGGAGCTGGACGAGGCGGCGAAGATCGACGGCGCCACGCACGCCCAGGTGTACTGGACGATCATCCTGCGGCTGGTGACGCCGATCCTGGCCGTCGTGGCGCTGCTGAGCTTCATCAGCACGTTCGGCGAGTTCATCATCGCCCGCGTGGTGCTGCAGTCGGAGTCCAACTGGACGCTGGCGGTGGGGCTGTACGGCTGGGTGTCGTCGTTGCTCGAGGCCAACTGGGGCCTCTTCGCGGCGGGCGCCGTGCTGTCGGCCATCCCGGTGCTCGCGCTGTTCCTCTTCCTGCAGAAGTACATCGTGGGCGGCCTGACGGCGGGCTCCGTCAAGGGCTGAGCCCCCCGCCGCACGGCGGCCGCCGCGAGGTTCGCGCGGATCCACCCGCGATCCTTGTGGCGGCCGTCACAGCGCGGTCCTAGCCTGGGCGTCATGACCGACGACTCGCGCTCCTACGCCCCGGACCTCGCACGGCTCACCGACGCCGCCGACGACTCGTTCTCCGTGCGCCGCGCGTACGGCGAGCCCTACGAGCACCAGGGGCAGCTGATCATCCCCGTCGCCAAGGTGTGGGGCGGGATCGGCACCGGCTCGGGAGGCGGCGCGGGGAACGGCGCCGCCAACGGCGCCGGCACGGGGACGGGCAGCGGCTCGGGCCGGGGCACGGGGCAGGGCAAGGGCGACGGCAGCGCGCCGGGCTGGCGCCGGTCGTTCAACATCGGCTCGGGCGGCACCGACGCCGCCGCCGACGAGCCCGCCGACACGGCGGACGCGGGCGACGCGCCGCGCGGCGGCGGGTCCGCTCGCGGCGACGCCTCCGGCGAGGCCCAGGGCGACGCCAAGGGCGAGCTGCAGGGCGAGGCCCACGGGGAAGGCCACGGCGAGGGTGGCGGCGGTGGCGGCGGCTACGGGCTGCGCGTCAAGCCGCTGGGCGTCGTCGTGGTCTCGGCCGAGGGCACGCGCTACCAGCCGGTGCTGGACCTCAACAGGGTGATCCTCGGCGGACAGGTCGTCGGGATCGCCATCGCGCTCGCCGCCGGGTGGGCGATCGGGCGCCGCCGCCGCTGACCGTCGTCCGGTCGGTCCGGCGGCCAGCCCGCCGGACCGACGAGAGGACGACATGACGACGCACACCACTTCGACCACCGCCCGTACCACCGCCCGGACCACCGTCCGCACGCTCCTGGACGTGCCGCACCACGACGGGTCGGCCCTGTACGCCCCGGCCGGCACGCCCGCGCTCGGCGACGAGGTCACCGTGCGCGTGCGGGTGCCGAAGGGTGCCGGGGCGCGCGACGTGCGCCTCCGGACGGTGCACGACGGCGAGCCCCGCCTGCTGCCCGCCCGCCGCGACGGCGGGGACGCGCACGAGGACTGGTACGCGGCCGACGTCGTCGTGCACCACCCGGTGACCTCCTACCGCTTCTTCCTCGCCGTGCCGGGCGGGTACCGCTGGCTCGACGGGCGCGGGGTGCACGACCGCGAGGTGCCCGACGCCGCGAGCTTCCGCCTCACGACGCACGCCCCGGCGCCGGGGTGGTTGCGCGACGGGCTCGCGTACCAGGTGTTCCCCGACCGCTTCGCGCGGTCCGCCGGCGCGGACTCCCGCCCGGTGCCCGGGTGGGCCGTGCCCGCCGCCTGGGACGACGAGCCGGCCGGCTCCGGCCCGCTGGCGGGCACCCAGCTGTTCGGCGGCGACCTCGACGGCGTCGTGGAGCACCTCGACCACCTCGAGGCGCTCGGCGTGCGCACCCTCTACCTCACGCCCGTCTTCCCGGGGCGGTCGAACCACCGGTACGACGCGGCGACCTTCGACCACGTCGACCCGCTGCTCGGCGGCGACGCGGCGTACGCGCGGCTGGCCCGCGCCGTGCACGTGCGCGGGATGCGCCTCATGGGCGACGTCACGACCAACCACACCGGCGACGGGCACGAGTGGTTCGCACGGGCGCTCGCGGACCCGGCGTCGCCCGAGCGCGACCTGTACCTGTGGGACGACGGCGGGCCCGATGTCGTGCGGCCCGCCCGGTACGGGAGCGACGCGGACCCGTACGTCGGCTGGCTCGGGCACGGCTCGCTGCCCAAGCTGGACTGGGCGGCCGAGGAGACGTGGCGGCGGATGGTCACGGGCGACGACGCGGTGATCGCGCGCTACCTGCGCGAGCCGTTCGCCCTCGACGGCTGGCGCGTGGACGTGGCCAACATGACCGGCCGGCGGGGGAGCGCGGACCGCACGCACGCCGTCGCTCGGGCGCTGCGCGAGCGCATCCTCGCCGAGCGGCCCGACGGCGCGCTGGTGGCGGAGCACTTCCATGACGCCGCCGGTGACCTCGCCGGCGACGGCTGGCACGCCGGTATGAACTACGCGGGCTTCACCCGCCCCGCCTGGTCGTGGCTGGTGCCGGGCGGCTCCGACGTGCCGTTCCTCGACCTACCCGTGCCGGTGCCGCGCCGCCCGGCCGCCGCGATGGTCGAGACGATGCGCGAGGTCGCGGCCCTGGTGCCGTGGCGGGTGACGGCGACGCAGTGGAACATGCTGAGCTCGCACGACACGCCGCGGCTGCGCTCGCTCGTGGGCTCGCGCGCGCTCGTCGAGGTGGCGGCGACGCTGCTGTTCACCTACCCCGGCGCGCCCGTGGTGTTCGCGGGCGACGAGGTGGGCGCCACCGGCACCAACGGCGAGCACGCCCGCACGACGATGGCGT
Source organism: Isoptericola sp. F-RaC21 (assembly GCF_038593535.1). NCBI lineage: Bacteria > Bacillati > Actinomycetota > Actinomycetes > Micrococcales > Promicromonosporaceae > Isoptericola > Isoptericola sp. F-RaC21. The sequence goes on from NZ_JBCFYX010000001.1 coordinate 410,467, forward strand.
GGGACCAGGCCGCGCGCGGCGGCGGGCCCCGGTGGGACGCCGCCACGTTGGGCGTCTACCGGCGGCTGTCCGCGCTGCGCTCGTCGTCGGCCGCACTGCGCGACGGCGGACTGCGCTGGGCGGCGGTGCACGACGACGCCGTGGCCTACCTGCGCGAGACGCCGGACGAGCGCGTGCTCGTGGTGCTGGCCCGGGCGCCGTGGCCCGGCGTGCGGCTGCCCGGTTCCCTGCTGGCCCCCGGCGCCGACCCGGAGGTGCTGTTCGGTGGGCTCGGCGTCCGCGCGACGTCGGGCGGGCTCGACGTCGCCGGCGACGGGCCCGGCATCGCCGTCGTCCGCCTCGCCTGACCCGCCGACCAGGCGGTCTCGCGCGTTCTGAGCGCTCAGAACGCGCGAGACCGCCTGCTCGGCACCGGGCCGGCGTGGCAGCATCGGGGCGTGGCTGCAGAACTGGAGCGGATCGCCGTCGTCTCGGACGTGCACGGCAACCTCGGGGCGCTCGAGGCGGTGCTCGCCGACATCGAGACCCGGGGGATCACGCGGGTGATCAACCTCGGGGACGACGCCGGCAAGGGGCCGCGCGGCAGCGCCGTCGTCGACCGCCTGCGCGAGGTCTGCGAGGCGGACGTGCGCGGCAACTGGGACGACTTCCTGCGCACGATCGGCGACGGAGACCCCGACGAGATGGTGTGGTGGCGTGACGAGCTGCGCCCCGACCAGGTGGCGTGGCTCGGCGCCAAGCCGCTCAGCCACGACCTGCTGCTCTCGGGCCGCCGCGTGCGGCTGTTCCACGCCTCGGCCACGAGCGTGCACACGCGCGTGCACTTCCACCACACGCCCGAGGAGTTCGCCGGCATGTTCGCCGCGACCGACCTCACCGGGCGCGGGCCTGAGCCGACGGTCGTGGGGTACGGCGACGTGCACGACGCCTACCTGGAGGTCTCCGACGGGCGCACGCTGTTCAACACCGGCAGCGTGGGCAACCCGCTGGACGACCCGACCCCGGTGTACGCGATCCTCGAGGGCGTGGCGGACTCCCCGGACCCGGCGCCGTTCGGCATCCAGCACGTGCGGGTGCCGTACGACGTCGAGGCCGAGCTCGCCGTCGCCCGCGAGGTGGGGATGCCCCGCTACGCAGAATGGGCGCAGGAGCTGCGGACGGCCGTCTACCGCGGACGCGCGGTCGTGTCGACCTGACGCGCGGCCTCGACGACGGCGGCCACGAGCGGCCCGTTCTCCGGCGCCGCCGCCGCCGCCGGCGCCGAAGCGCGAGCGCGCGTACCCGTAGGCGATCCCGGAGCCGGGGTCGGCGAAGCCGAGCGCCCCGGCGGCGCCCGAGTGCCCGAACGCCCCGGCCGGGGCGTGGGCGAACCGGGACGCGATGCGCTCGAAGCCGGTCCCGAAGTGGTCGCGCTCACCGGTGACCAGGTCGCGCCCGGCCTGCCGGGGGATCGCGAGGTCGCGCGCCGTCGCGGGAGAGAGCAGCGGCTCCCGCCCGGCGGCCCCGGAGATCGCCGCCGCGTAGAGCGCCGCGACGCCACGCGCCGTGCCGAAGGCTCCCGACGAGGCAGGGCCGCCGGTGTGGATCCTCGGGTCGGAGGCCAGCGCGACGACGTCGGTCGGCGCGGGGGCGTGCCGGTTGAACGCGAGGTCCGTGAGCGTCGCGTCGGCCGGCGCCACCGGGACGGCGTCGGGCTCCGGGGCGCCGGTCGCGCGCACGACCGGGGCGAACCGGGCGCGGGCGGAGTCCGGCAGGCCCAGGTGCAGGTCGACGTCGAAGGGGTCGCGCACGCGCTCGGCGTACAGCCGGGCGAGAGTCGCCCCTGTCGCCCGGCGCACCACCTCGGCGACCAACGCCCCGATGACCAGCGCGTGGTAGCCGTACCCGCTGCCGGGGCGCCACCAGGGGCGCTGGCCGGCGAGCCGTTCGGCGAGGGCGGCGTCGTCGGCGATCTCGTCGACGGTGAAGCCCCCGGGCACGGCGACGAGGCCCGCGCCGTGGGACCAGAGCGTGCCGACGGTGACGTCCCCCTTGCCCTCCGCGGCGAACTCGGGCCAGTAGTGCGCGACGGGACGGTCGAGGTCGACCGCGCCGTCCTGCACCGCGAGGGCGCCGACGAGGTGGGCGATGCCCTTGGCGACGGAGAACAGGCCGGTCACGGTGTCGGCGGACGTGTCGGGCGCCCAGAGGTCCACGACGGACCGGCCGTGATGCCGGACGGCGAGCTGCGCGCCCACCGGCTCCGGGTGGGCGGCAACCGAACGGGCGAAGGCCTCGCGCACGGGCTCGAAGCCCGGGTCGACCGTGCCGAGCACGACGTCGGTGCCCGCGACCGCGGTCATCGTGCCTCCCGGGCGGCGGGGCCGTCGACGGCCGGGCCGGACTCCGCGGCCACCAGCTCGACGATGGGGGCGAAGAACGCGGCGACCGCGGGGTCGTCCCCGCCGCGACGCCGCGACTCGGCCAGGTCCTCGGGGCGCCGCCATCGCACGACGTCGACCCAGGTCTCGGCGTCGAGCCGCACCAGCTCGGCCCCGAGGAAGCCCTGGCGGTGGGCGGCGAAGGCCGCCACCATCCCGGGCCGTGCGGCGAGCAGCTCGTCGGCGCGGTCGGCGGGTACGCGGAAACGGGTGAGCTCGACGGTCACCGGGGCGCCGCCGCCTGTGCTGCCGGTAGGGAGGGACATGAGGTTCTCCGCTCGCGAGACGTACGATGTGGTCACCGATCCATATCGTCAACATAGGTGACTATATTCCGTCGTCGCCACCGGAGGAGGAGATCTCGCATGGACACCCCCCGCTCGTCGCGCGCCGTGGCCAAGGCGGAGCACCCCGACCTCGGCGTCCTGGCGAGTCGGCTGTTGTTCGCCGTCCAGGGTGCGCTCTTCGGCAGGCTCGCCGCCGAGGGCTTCGACGACCTGCGGCCGCAGCACGGCGCGGTGCTGGCCTGGCTCGACACCGACGGGAGCCGTGCGACCGACCTTGCCCGCCGATCCGGCCAGCACAAGCAGGTGGTGGGCAAGCTCGTGGACGAGCTGGAGGCGCTGGGCTACGTCGAGCGGCACCCCGACCCCGACGACCGCCGGGCGAAGCTCGTCGTGCCGACCGCCCGCGGGCGGCGCCAGATGACCCGGTCGGACGCGATCGTCGCCGACCTCGAGAGCGAGCTCGCCGGCGCCGTCGGGCCCGAGGCGTACGCCCGGTTCGACGCGCGCCTGCGGGCGGTCGTCGAGGCCGCCCGGGGCGTCGGCGGGGCTCGCTAGGCTGCCCCCGTGCAGACCTTCGAGCAGGGGGCGTTCGACGCCGAGGTGATGGGCCCCGCGGCGCGCCCGGGCGTGCCCGAGGAGTGGCTCGGGTCGTACACCGACGCGGACACCGAGCGGTGGTACCCGGAGCCGCCCAAGTCGAAGCACCGCACCGCGTTCGAGCGCGACCGCGCCCGCGTGGTGCACTCGTCGGGGCTGCGTCGGCTCGGCGCCAAGACGCAGGTGCTCGGGCCCGGCAGCGACGACTTCGTGCGCACGCGGCTGACGCACTCCCTCGAGGTGGCGCAGGTCGGGCGGGAGATGGGGCGTGCGCTCGGCTGCGACCCCGATCTCGTGGACACCGCCTGCCTCACGCACGACCTCGGCCACCCGCCGTTCGGGCACAACGGGGAGCGGGCGCTCGCGGAGGTCGCGGCGGGCATCGGCGGCTTCGAGGGCAACGCCCAGACGCTGCGGCTGCTCACGCGCCTGGAGCCCAAGATCTTCGCCGGCGACGGGTCGCCCCGCGGCCTCAACCTCACGCGGGCCAGCCTCGACGCCAGCGTGAAGTACCCCTGGGCGTTCGGCGCCGGCCCGGCGCGTCCCGACGGCGCGCCCACGCCGAAGTTCGGCGTCTACCCCGACGACCGGCCGGTCTTCGAGTGGCTGCGGCGCGGCGCGCCGCGCGGCCGTGCGCGGTGCATGGAGGCGCAGGTCATGGACCTCGCCGACGACATCAGCTACTCCGTGCACGACGTCGAGGACGCGGTCGTGGGCGGCCGGCTCGACCTGCGGGTGCTCGACGACGCGGACGAGCGGGCGCGCGTGGCCGCGCACGTGCGGGCCTGGTACGGGAGCTGGCACGAGCCCGACGCGATCGACGCGGCCCTGTGCCGGCTGCGCGACACCGGGTACCTGGTGACGGACTTCGACGGCTCCCGCCGTGCCCTCGCCCGCCTCAAGGACGCGACCAGCCAGCTCATCGGCCGGTTCAGCGGCGCGGCCCAGGACGCGACGCGCGAGGTGTTCGGCGACGGCCCTCTCACGCGGTACGTGGCGCGACTGGTCGTGCCGCAGGAGACCGCGGACGAGATCCTCGCCCTCAAGGGCGTCGCCGTCGCCTACGTCATGGCGCCGCGCGAGTCCGAGCCGGTGTACGGGCGCCAGCGCGAGGTCGTCGCGGAGCTCGTGGACGTCCTCGCCGATCGCGCGCCCGATGCCCTGGAGGCGCCGTTCGCCGCCGACTGGCGCGCCGCGGTCGACGACGGCGCGCGGCTGCGCGTCGTCGTCGACCAGGTCGCGTCGCTCACGGACGTGTCGGCGCTCCAGTGGCACGACCGCCTCGTGCGCGGGCGCTGACCGGGCGTCAGGACTGCTCGGCCATCCAGCTGTCGCTGGCCTTCTGGACGTCGGCGGCCGTGACGTGGTCGGCCACCTGGGCGAAGAACCACCGGTGCCCTGCCGGGCAGCGCACGGCGGCCTGCCGGAACCCCGGGAACCAGTCGCCCGGCTCCTGCGTGCTCGTCGCACCCGCCGCGACGGCGCGGGCGTGGGCGGCGTCGGCGTCGTCCACGGACAGCGTGAACGAGCCCGTGGTGGCGCCGTCGCGGTCGGGGGCCACGGCTCCCTCGGCGGGGAAGGCGGCGGCGACGGTGAACGTGGACACCCCCTTCTCGGTGGCGATCCGCAGGTCGGAGTGGATGACGGCGTCGCCCGCGGTGATCTCGTCGATCACCTCGGCGCCCAGGCCGGCGACGTAGAAGTCGATCGCGGCGCGCGGGTCGGCGACGGTGAGGTTCGGGTGCAGCGGCGACAGGTCCATGGGAGCCTCCGGAGGTCGGTCGAGCTGGACGGGCACCACCCATGCTGCTGTCGGTGGGTGCGGGCAGTCTTGGAGGAATGCGACAGGTGTTCGAACAGCGGACGGGGCGGCCCGTGCCGACGGCGCCACCGGGCCCGACGGCGTCGACGCGCGGGCTCGTCGACCCGGCGGCCGCGCGCTCCGGGTTCGAGCTGGTGCGCCTGGACCCCGCGCCCGACCTGGCGGACCTCGTGGAGCGGCACTGGGTGGTGCGGTGGAGCCTGCCGCCCGGCGCCGAGTTCACGCAGGTGGTGATCCCGCACCCGAACGCCAACGTGGTGGCCGAGGCTGACGGGTTCGGCGTGCACGGGATCCCCGGCGGCCTGTTCTCGCGGACGCTGCGGGGATCGGGCGCGGTGCTGGGTACCAAGCTGCGCCCGGGCGCGCTGCGGGTGCTCCTCGGCGGCCCCGACGCGCTGCGCCCCGGGCTCGTCGCGCCGGCCGCCGTCGCGCTCTCGGGTGCGCACGGACCGGCCGGGCACGACGTCGAGGACGCCGGTCGCCGGGCCGTGGCCGCCGCGCGGGCGGGGGACGACGCGGCGGCGGTCGCGGCCGTCACGCCGGTGCTGCGGGCCGCGGCGGCAGCACGTCGAACGCCCCGGGCGGCTCGCGCCCTCGACCGGGTCGCCCACGTGCTCGGCGCGGTGGTCGCGGGGGAGCTGGGGCCGGACGCCGGGGTCGCCGACCTCGCCGCGCTGGTCGGGACCACGCCCCGCTCGCTGCAACGTCTCTTCGCCGACTGGGTCGGCGTCAGCCCCAAGTGGGTGCTCCAGCGGCACCGGGTGCATCTCGCCGCGGACCTGGTCGCCGCCGACCCCGGCCTGCCCCTCGCCGAGGTCGCCGCCGCCGTCGGCTACTACGACCAGGCCCACCTCACCACGGACTTCGCGCGTGCTCTTGGGACGCCACCGGCCGCCTACGCCCGCCGGTGCGCCGCCTCGCGCGCCGCGCTCGCGACCGCGGTCGCCGGCCCGGCCCCGTCCCCCCGGGGGACGGCCGACCTGGTCACCTCCGGGCGCGCATAGACTCGGGCCCGTGGCGGGACTGATCAAGCGCGAGGACGTGGAGGCGGTACGCGAACGCGCACGGATCGAGGAGATCGTCTCCGCCCACGTGACGCTCAAGCCCGCCGGCGTCGGCTCGCTCAAGGGGCTGTGCCCCTTCCACGACGAGCGCTCGCCGTCGTTCCACGTGCGGCCGGGCGTGGGGCGCTGGCACTGCTTCGGCTGCGGCGAGGGCGGCGACGTCATCTCGTTCGTGCAGAAGATCGACGGGATGGGGTTCACCGACGCCGTCGAGTACCTCGCCGACCGTGCGGGCGTGCAGCTGCGCTACGAGGACTCCCGCACCGGGGCCGCCGCGAACCGGGGCCCGCGCGAGGAGCCGGGCAAGCGGCAGCGCCTGATCGAGGCGCACAAGGTGGCCGCCGAGTTCTACGCCGAGCAGCTCTTCGCCCCGGGCGCGCAGGCCGGGCGCGCGTTCCTCGCCGAGCGCAGCTTCGACCGCGCGGACGCCGAGCGCTTCGGCGTCGGCTACGCCCCGACCGGCTGGGACACGCTGCTGCGCCACCTGCAGGGCCGGGGCTTCACGCAGGCGGAGCTCGTCGCCTCCGGGCTGGTCAGCCAGGGGCAGCGCGGCATCTACGACCGGTTCCGCGGCCGGCTCGTGTGGCCGATCCGCGACGTCACGGGCGCGGTGATCGGGTTCGGCGCTCGCCGCCTGTACGACGACGACCAGGGGCCCAAGTACCTCAACACGCCCGAGACGTCGCTCTACAAGAAGTCCCAGGTGCTGTACGGGATCGACCTGGCGAAGAAGTCCATCGCGCAGGGCAAGCGCGTCGTGATCGTCGAGGGGTACACCGACGTCATGGCCGCGCACCTGTCCGGGGTGGAGTCGGCCGTCGCGACGTGCGGCACGGCGTTCGGCGCCGAGCACGCCAAGGTGGTGCGGCGCCTGCTCGGGGACACGACGGCGGGCGGCGGCCTGCAGCTCGCGTCGGGGGCCTCCCTGGGCGGCGAGGTGATCTTCACGTTCGACGGCGACGCGGCGGGGCAGAAGGCCGCCGTGCGCGCGTTCGGCGAGGACCAGCGGTTCCACGCGCAGACGTTCGTGGCCGTCGAGCAGAGCGGCATGGACCCCTGCGAGCTGCGCATGGCCCGCGGGCCCGAGGCGGTGCGCGCCCTGGTGGACGGGCGGCAGCCGCTGTTCGAGTTCGTCATCCGCACCACGCTCGACACGTTCGACCTCGACACGGTCGAGGGGCGCGTCGGTGCGCTGCGCGCCGCCGCGCCGCTGGTCGCGGGCATCCGCGACCGGTCGATGCAGCTGGGGTACTCCCGCTCGCTCGCGCGGTGGATCGGCATCGACACCGAGGACGTCCGCCGCGAGGTGGCGCGCGCCGCCTCGACGCCGTCGCGCGGCGCCCGGCAGGACCAGCGCCGCGACGCGCGTCCCGCTCCCGAGGACGCGCCGGCGACGCCCGTCCTCGCCGCGCCCGACCCGCGCGACCCGGTGGCCCGGCTGGAGCGCCAGGCGCTGATCGTCGTCCTGCAGTACCCGCAGCACGTGCCCGCGTCGTTCGACGAGCTCGGCGAGGACGCGTTCGGCGTCCCCGCCTGGCGGGCCGTGCACGACGCCGTGCGCGCGGCCGGCGGCGTGGCCGCGGGCCGCGACGTGGGCGGCGGCCGCTGGGTGGAGGCGGTGGTCGAGGAGGCGCCGGAGACGGTCGCGCCGCTGGTCACGGAGCTGGCGGTCGCACCGGTGCCGGAGGACCGCGAGTCCGTCATCGGGGCGTACGTGGCCGACGTCGTGCGCGCCCTGGTCGACCTCGGGCTCACGCGCCGCATCGCGGACGCGAAGAGCCGCCTGCAGCGCCTCGACCAGGAGAAGGACCCGGCCGCCTACCAGCAGGCGTTCACCGATCTGCTCGCCATCGAGCAGCAGCGCCGCACGCTGCGGGAGCGCGCCGGGTCCTGAGGCGGGTCCGGTCCGTCACAGGTCTCGCACGAGGAACACCGAGTCGCCGTGGACGGCGTCCGCCTCCACGCGGCCGGAGGGCACGAAGCCGGTCTTCGCCAGCACCCGGAGCGAGGCGGTGTTCCAGTCGCGGACGGTCGACCACAGGCGCCGGTAGCCCGACTCGCGCGCCCAGCCGACGACCGCCCCCGCGGCCTCCGTCGCGTACCCCGCGCCCCAGGCCCGGCGCAGCAGCTCGTACGCCAGCTCCGGCTCGTGGGGGCCCACGGCGCCGTCGACCAGGCCGCAGTACCCGATGACGTCCCCCTCGCGTCGGCGCTGCGCGGCCAGCAGACCGAGCCCCGCGCGGGAACCGCCGCGGATCCACGCCTCGATCTCGTCGGTCGTGGGGCGGCCTGCCTCGTCGAGGCGGCGGTGCGGCGGGACGCGGGGGTCGCGCTCGGCCCACAGCGCTCGCTGGACGACCGCCTCCTCGACGCGCCAGGGTCGCAGCAGCAGCCGCTCCGTCTCGAGCACGACCTGCGGCCCCCGCGCCGACACGACTCCCATCCGCCGACCCTAGCGGCCGGCGGACGGGGGCCGGCCGGTCAGCGCAGGTGCCGCGCGAAGAACCGCGCCGCGTCGTCGCCGGCGAACGCCGGGACGCCGGTGTGGCCGCCCAGGTTGGCCTGGAGCGTCTTCTCCGCCGAGCCGAAGGCGTCGAACAGGTCCAGGGCCGCCTGTCGGTCGTTGCCCTCGTCGTCCCACTGCAGCAGCACGTGCACGGGGATCGTGACGCGCCGGGCCTCCTCGACCGTGGCCCGGGGCACGTAGCTCCCGGCGAAGAGCCCGGCGGCGACGAGGCGCGGCTCGACCACCGCCAGCCGGACGCCCACGGCGATCACCCCGCCGGAGACACCGACCGGCCCGCCGATCTCGGGCAGGGCGAGGAGCGCGTCGAGGGCGGCCTGCCACTCCGGGACCGCCTGGTCCACGAGCGGGAGGACCAGCCGGTCGACGACCTCGTCGGGGACGGGCTCGCCGGCGGACAGCGCGCTGCGCAGGTCCGCCCGCGCCTGGTCGGCGCCCGGGAGAGGTGGTCGGTCGCCGCTGCCGGGGCCCTCGAGGGCGACCGTCGCGATGCCGTCGACCGCGGCGTGCCGCGCCCGGCCCACCAGCCGTGGGTACATCCGGTCGAGGCCGAGGCCCCCGGGTGAGCCGAGCAGGATCAGGGGAGCGGGGGCGGACGGCGTGGCGGTCGCCGGCGTCCAGAGGATGCCGGGGATCCCGGGGGCGTCGCCGAGGGTGAAGCGGCGCTCGAGGACGCCGTCGTCGAGCTGCCGCTCGGTCGTGAAGGTCAGGGTGGTGCCCGGCGTCGGGCTGGGGGTCGAGCGCGGTGCGGCGTTCATGGTCGTGCCTCTCGGGAGTGCTGAACCAGCGGCGCTCCCGGGCGACCTATCGCCCGACCATGACTCCGTGGAGGAGCACCTGTGTCGTTCCGTTCACGGGTACCACCTCCTTGCTCTGTCTCGCACGGCCTCGGCGAGAGGCTAGCAGCGGGTGCGGCGCCGCTCCACGAGTTTCCGGTCACGGGTGCGGCCCCTCGGCGGGCGCCAGGCTGCCGTGCACCATGGCGTGGGCGAGCCGGTGGGTGGTGGCAGCGTCGACCGGGACGGCTCCGGTGACCAGCGTGAGCAGCGTCCCGCCGTACAGCAGGACGAGCGTGGGCACCGCCGCGGGGTCGACGTCGAGGCCCGTGTCGGCGTGCATCGCGGCCGTGAGGTCGGACGCCTGCGTGGCCAGCCCGGCGAGGGCCGCGGCGAGCGCGGGCCGGCGGCGTGCCTCGAGCTGGAGCTCCGCGATGGCGAGGTAGCGGTCGCGGTGGCGGGTCGCGGCGTCGAGGAGCGAGGCCGCGAGGAGGTCGGTCATGCGCTCGAGGATCTCGGCCCGGGCGTCCCGCTCGTCCCGCTCGTCGTGCCGGTGGACGCCCAGCGGCTCGGCCGCCACCGACGACTCCGTCGCGGCCCGGGCGTCGGCGAGGTGCAGGTCCACGACACGCTGCGCCGTGGCGACCAGCAACTCCTCGCGGCCGGGGAAGTAGTTCGCGGCCGTGCCCGCGGGCAGGCCGGCGGCACGCTCGACGGCTCGGTGGCTGAGCCCGTGCACCCCCGCGTCGACGAGCAGCGCGATCGCGGCGTCGGTGAGGGCGCGGCGTCGCTCGGGGTTGGTCCGGGGCACGTGCGCCAGTATGGCAAGATCGATACCACCACGCACGTAGTGGTATCGACTCGCACGGAGGACGACATGGCAGACACCGCGATCGTGGTCGGGGGCGGCATCGGCGGGCTCGCGTCGGCCGTCGCGCTGGCCGAGGCGGGCTGGCGCACGACGGTGCTCGAGCGGGCCCGCGAGCTGGGCGAGGTCGGCGCGGGGGTGGCGCTCACCCCGAACGCCGTGGCAGCGCTGGGCGGTCTCGGGCTGGACGGGGACGCGGTCGCCGCACTCGGGCCCCGCACCTGGGCCACGGGCACGTGGGACTGGCACGGTCGGCCGATCCTCCGCCTGCCCGACGACCCCGGCCTGCGTGCGACCACCGCCCTGCGCGGCGTGCACCGCGCGCGCCTGCACGGGGCGCTGCTCGACCGTGCCGGCGCGCTCGGCGTCGAGGTCGTCACCGACGCGCGCGTCACGACCGTCACCCAGGGCGACCCGGGCGGCGAGCGCGCCGTGGTGCGCCACGCGGGCCGCGCGGGGACGGAGCAGGCGCGCCAGGCCGACCTGGTGGTGGGGGCCGACGGCGTGCGCAGCGCGGTCCGCGCCGCACTCTACGACGGTCGCGGGCCCGTGTACTCGGGGTACTCGAGCTGGCGTGCGGTCGTGCCGGGGCTGTCCGTCGGGCCGGGCCTGCTGCAGTACTGGGGACCGCACGCGGAGTTCGGCACGATGCCGGTGTCCGACGGCGCCACCTACTGGTACGGGTACGTGCGACTGCCGGAGGGCACGCGGTTCGACGACGAGCACTCGGCCGCCGCCGAGCGGTTCGCGGGCTGGGCCGACGAGGTGCGGCGGGTGATCGACGCGACGCCGCCCGCCGCCGTCATCCGGCACGACGTGCTGCACCTGCCCGGCGGTCTGCCGCGCTACGCGCGGGGCCGCGTCGTCATGGTCGGCGACGCGGCGCACGCCACCCTCCCCACGATGGGTCAGGGCGCCGCCACCGCGCTCGAGGACGGCGTGTGCGTGGGCCGGATCGTGGCGGCGGGGGTGGCGTCGGGCAGGCCGCTCGGCGAGGCGCTCGCGGCCTACGACGCCACGCGGCGGCCACGGTGCCGGGCGCTCGCGCGCGCGTCGGTGAGCAGCGGCCGGTTCGGTTCCCACCTGGGCCCGCGCTGGCAGGGCCTGCGCAACGCGCTCCTGCGCCGTGTGCCGGCCGCGGCCGTCACCCGCGGCGCCCGCGCCGTCATGGGCTGGACGCCGCCCGCGCTGCCCTGAGCACCGGCCGGGGCGCGATCAGGCCGGTGTGGCGTCCGCCGTCGCCGCGCGGCGCTCGCGGGCCTCCTGCAGGTCGGCGGGCATGAGCGCGGCGAGCACGACCAGCACCGCGGCCACGCCCACCAGCAGCACGAACACGAGGTGGATCGCCGACATCAGGCCGGGCCCGGCCGGGGTGCCGTCCGGGCCGACGGTGGTGCGCGCGTTGACGATCGCGCCGCACACCGCCACGCCGACGGCGGAGCCGAGCGACCGGGCGAACATGTTGGTGCCCGTCACCGCGCCGCGCTCGGTGAACGACGCCTGCGACTGCGCGGCGATGAGCGTCGGCACGGCGGTGAGACCCATGCCCGCCCCGATGACGAAGCACGCCGCGGCGACCGCGAACACCGACGACCCGGAGGCGAGCAGGAGCGTGAGCGCCGTGCCCACCACCACGAGCGACGTGCCGATCACGGCGGTGTACCGGAAGCCGATCCGCAGGTAGAACCGCCCGGCGTTGGACGCCGACAGCGGCCAGCCCACCGTCATGGCGGCGAGCGCGAAGCCGGCGACGAGCGGGCCGGTGCCCAGCACGCCCTGGGCGTAGATCGGCACGTACGTGGACAGGCCGAGCACGACGACGCCCACGAGCAGCGACACCGCGGTCGACACGCCCACCACGCGGCGGCGCAGGATGGCGAGGTCGACGATCGGGTGCCGGGTGCGCCGCGCCTGCACGGCGAACGCCGCGAGCAGGAGCACCGCGGCCGAGAAGATCACGACCGACGGCAGCGAGCCCCACCCCCAGCGGGTGCCGCCCTCGAGCAGGCCCAGCAGCAGCATCGTGCTGCCGCCCGCGAGCAGCGCCGCGCCCAGGTAGTCGATCGGCTCCCGCTCGCCCTCGCGCGGCGCCTCGCGGTACCGGCGCGCCAGCATCCAGGCCGCGAGCGCGCACAGCGGGATGTTCACCCAGAAGATCCAGCGCCAGCTCGTGAACTGGGAGAAGACGCCGCCCAGGGTCGGGCCGACGACGGCGGAGATCGCCCACACGGACGCGAGGTAGCCCTGCGTCTTCGCGCGCTCCTCCAGGGTGTAGATGTCCGCGGCGATCGTCATCGACACCGGCATGACGGCGCCCGCGCCGAGGCCCTGGAGCACGCGGCCCGCGATGAGCACGCCCATCGTCGGGGCGGCGCCGGCGAGCACCGACCCGGCGAAGAACAGCGCCACGCCGGCGAGCATCAGCCGCTTGCGGCCGAGCACGTCCGCCAGGCGCCCGAACACCGGCGTGCTCACGGCCTGGGCGAGCAGGTAGGTGGAGAACAGCCAGGGGAGCTGGTCGAACCCGCCGAGCTCCCGGGCGATCGTGGCCGACGCGGTGGCGATGATCGTCGAGTCGAGCGCGACGAGCGCCGTCGCGAGCATGAGGGACAGGAGGATGGGGCCGCGCTCGGAGCGCAGCCCGACGGAGGCATGACCGGTCGTGGGCACGTGAGGCACAAGCCGGTCGCCCGTGGCAGGTATTCCCGGTCGGGCCGGAAGGCGCGGGTGCGAGAGACTGTGCCCTGCACCGCCGCCCCCACGAAGGACCGTCCGTGACCCAGACCCGCCCCTCGTCCGACCCGCTCTACCTCGACTGCGACACCGGCGTCGACGACTCGCTCGCCCTCGCCTACCTGCTCGCCTCCCCGGAGATCGACCTGGTCGGGGTGGGGAGCGTGCACGGCAACGTCGGCGCCCGGCAGGGCGCGGTGAACACGCTCGACCTGCTGGCGCTCGCGGGCCGCGACGACGTCCCTGTCGCCGTGGGCGCGCACGACCCGCTCGCGGGGCGCTACGGGGGTGGGGTGCCGCACGTCCACGGCCGCAACGGCGTGGGCGACGTGCACCTCCCGTCGTCCGGCCGCGAGCCCGTGGACGAGTCCGCGGTGGAGCTGCTCCTGCGGCTGTCGCACGAGCACGCCGGGCGGCTGCGCGTCGTGGCGGTCGGGCCCCTCACCAACCTTGCCCTCGCGCTCCGCGCGGACCCGACGCTCCCGGAGCGGGTCCGCGACGTCACCGTCATGGGCGGCGCGGCCCTGCACCCGGGCAACGTGTCGCCGGCCGGCGAGGCGAACGTCGCGAACGACCCCGAGGCGGCCGCGGAGGCGCTCGCCGCCGACTGGGACGTCACCCTGGTGCCCCTCGACGTCACGATGGCCAACCTGCTCGAGGAGACGGACCGCAAGGCGCTGCTCGAGGCGGGGACCGCGCTGGCCCCGTGGCTCGGCGAGGTGCTCGACCTGTACTTCGGCTTCCACGTGCCCACGTTCGGCCGTCGCTGCTCGGCCCTGCACGACCCGCTGGCCGCCGCGATCGCGGTGGGCGGCGTGACGCCGACCGTGGCGCCGCGGGTGCCCGTCGTCGTCGACGCCACCGACGGGCCCGGCCGGGGCCAGACGCTGTGCGACCTGCGCGGCCGGTACGCCGGGTACCCCGACGTGCCGGGGGCGCGCACGCGCGTCGTCCTCGCCACGGACCGGCCGCTCGCCCCGCACCTCATGGAGCGGCTGCTCACCCTCTGACCGGGCGCAGCCCGACCGCGACCGACGACGACCGCCCGACACCCCGGAGAGACGATGCCGACGACGCCCACCGCTCCCGCCCCGACCGCGGCACCGTCCGTCGTGGTCGTGGGCTCCGCCAACGCCGACCTGCTGGCCCGTACCGAGGTGCACCCCGCCCCGGGCGAGACGGTGCTCGGCCGCGACCTGTCGGTGCTCCCCGGCGGGAAGGGCGCCAACCAGGCGGTGGCGGCCGCCCTGCTCGGGGCGCGGGTGGCCTTCGTCGGCGCGGTGGGCGACGACGAGTTCGCCGACGCCGCCACGTCGGGGCTGCGGGCGGCCGGGGTCGACCTCGAGCGGCTGGCGGTCGTCCCGGGCGGCACCGGCGTCGCGGTGGTCACCGTCGCCGCCGACGGGGAGAACTCGATCGTCGTGGTCCCCGGGGCGAACGGCACGGTCGACGCCGCCGCCGTGGGCCGGCACGCGGACCTGCTCGCCGCGGCCGGCGTGGTGGTGCTGCAGGGCGAGATCCCGCGCGACGGGGTCGAGGCCGCCGCGCGCCTGGCCGGCGGACGGCTGGTGGTGAACCTGGCGCCGGTGATCGCCGTCGACCCCGCGGTGCTGCGGCGCGCGGACCCCCTGGTCGTCAACGAGCACGAGGCGCACGGCGCGCTCGGGCTCCTCGACCCCGGCGGCTCCGTCGGGGCCGACGTCGGCGACGAGGACGTCGTGTCCCGGCTGCGTGCCCTCGGTGTGCCCTCGGTGGTGCTGACCCGGGGGCCGCTGGGCGCCCTGGTCGCCGGCCGTGAGGGCGCCGGCGAGCCCGCTGACGTCCCCTCTGGCGCTGACGTCGTCGTCGTGCCCGCGCCGCGCGTGGACGCGGTGGACACCACGGGCGCGGGCGACGCGTTCGTCGGCGCGCTGGCGGCCGAGCTCGCGCGGGGGAGCGGGCTCGTCGACGCCGCGCGCGTCGCCGTCCGTGTGGGGGCGTTCGCCGTCCGTGGGTCCGGGGCGCAGCCGTCCTACCCGCGGGTGGGCGACGAGCTGCCCTGAGCCGACGACCGCCCCTGCGCGACGTCGCGGGGGACACGACGAAGGCCCCTGTCCTGCGGTGCAGGTCAGGGGCCTCTCTCGATGCTCCCGCGGTTGGACTTGAACCAACGACCGTCCGATTAACAGTCGGATGCTCTGCCAGCTGAGCTACGCGGGATCGCGTGGTCGTCCGGCCGGTGGCCTTCGAACCGGGAAGAACAATACCAGGCTCACACGGGTAGTCCGGACGCTCCCCGGACCCTGGACTCCGTGGCGTCCACCACTCGGGCGACGCGCGGGTCGTCGAGATCGACGCCCGCCCCGGCCACGGCCTGGGAGAAGAACCGGCCGTCCGCGGTCCTGCGCACGGCGACCTTCACGTCGCCGCCGGGCACGGCCACGGTCTCGGACAGCACCACCGACCACTGCACCCGCTCGCGCAGCGCCTGCGGGAACGACGTGCGCTCGGCGTCCATGAGCCGCAGCACCGTGTCCGGGGCGGCGTCCACCCACTCGATCGCCAGCTCGGACCGCTCGGGGTCGAACACCCCCCGGTCGACGTCGCACCACGGGCGTCGCGTCACGACGTCCCCCGTGCCGGGGCCGACGACGACCAGGTCGGCCGTCGTCGCCACGGCCCACCGGTCGTCGACGAGCTCCGCGGACGCGAGGATCCGCTCGCCGCGGGCCAGGGGAAGGGTGCGGCGGACGTCGTCGGGCAGGGGCAAGCGGCGGAACCACATGGCGTCACCGTACCGAGGTGGACGGCGAGGCGAGGCGCCGCGCACGACGTCGCCGGATCGGCCACCATGTGACGGTGCCCGCACACAGCCCTGAGACGGACCCCGCGCCCACGGGTCGAGCCACGGCGACGCGCCTTCTCGTCGTGCTTGTGGCGACCGTGATCGGAGCGCCCGTCCTGGCGTTCACCGCGCTGGCGGGCGCCATCAGCGGGGGCCTCGGCCTCCTGCTCGTCCCGCTGCCGGTCGTCGCGGCCGCCTGGGTGGGGTCCGAGGCGATGCTCCCGGCGGGGCCTGTCGCTCGGCGGGCAGGGGCGACCGGTCCGGTGGTCGGGCTCGCGGCCTGGGGAGCCGCGCTGAGCCCGACGGTGTCTGCGCCGGTCGGCCCGGTGATCACCGCGGTGGCTGCGGGACTGGTCGCGGCCGCGATCGCCGCGCTGCCGCTGCGACCGCCGTGGTGGGTCGCCGGGGCGGCGGTCCTGATCGGCATCGCGGTGCTCGCCTGGCTCGGGTACGACGTCGTGGACCCGACGATGGGGACCGCGTGAGAGGACGGGCCGCGGGCAGGTCCGGGTCGACCGGGCGCGGTCAGCCCGCGGCGGGCCCGCGCTGCTCGTCCTCGGCGCTCGGTGCCGGGTCCGGTCCCGCCTGCTCGCGTTCCCGCTTGAGGCGCGCCTGCTCCAGCAGCCACCGCATCTCGGGGTCGTCGTCGGGGCTCGAGGGAACGTCGTCGGTCTCCCAGGTGCGCCGACGCCCCGGGTACTGCGCGGGCGGCAGGGGCCCGGCGGGGTACCCCGCCCGCGGTGCGGGGCGACGGTTCGCCCGGGCGCGCCGGCTCACGACGATCCACGCGATCGACCCGGCGAACGGGAGCAGCAGGATGATGAGGATCCAGAAGCCCTTCTGGATGCCGCCGCCGTCCTCCTCGTCGGACTGGACGACGTCCACGAGGGCGTAGACGACGAGCGCGAGGTAGGCCAGCATCGGCAGCACGCGGAGCATGGCCCGGAGCGTAGCGGGTCGGTGCCCCGTGCCGGGCTTGAACCGGCGACCGATCGATTATGAGTCGACTGCTCTGACCAGCTGAGCTAACGGGGCGCGCGGCGAGCATACCGGCCCGGGCGTGCGCCGGGCCGAGGGGCGCGGTGTCATGGGCAGGTGACCATCGCCGTCAAGCGTGTCTACGACGAGCCGTCCCCGGAGGACGGCTCGCGGGTGCTCGTGGACCGGCTCTGGCCGCGCGGCGTCTCGAAGGAGCGCGCCCGCCTCGACCGCTGGTCCAAGGAGGTCGCGCCGTCGTCGGACCTGCGGACCTGGTTCCACCACGACCCGGAGCGCTTCGAGGAGTTCGAGCGGCGCTACCGTGCTGAGCTCGCCGACAACCCGGAGGTCGCGGAACTTGCCGCGCTGGGCGCGGGGGACCGGCGTCTGACGCTGCTGTACTCGGCGCGCGACCCGGCGCACAACCAGGCGCTGGTGCTGCGCGACGTCCTGCAGGCCTACCTCGACGACGCGGGGTCCGGCTCGGGCACCTGAGCTGCCTGTGCCTCCCGCGGGGCGCGGCTGAGCGCCTGGGTCGTCCGCTCGAGGTCGCGCGCGACGGCGCGGCGCAGCCGCGGCCCGAACGGGCGCTCGACGAAGCGGTGCACGAGGTAGGCGACGGCGAGCATGACGACGGTGACGAGCGCGAACGTCGCGCCGGCGGGCAGGTGCGGGCTCGTCTTGCCGATGAGCCACTGCCCCCACGACGAGTGCAGCAGGTACAGCGGGTAGGTCAGGGCGCCGACGACGGTGAGCCACCGCCACGAGAGCCGGTCGAGGCGCGTGAGCGCGACGACGGCGACGAGCACGAAGCAGGCGACGATGGCGACCCAGTACGTCTGGGGGCCCACGGTGACGTCGGTGCTGGTCGCGATCCGCAGCGCCTGGCTGTGGCCCGAGACGACCGCCGCGAGCGCGACGTTGAGCCCCAGGACGAGCCACAGCACGAGCGACCGGCGCTCCTTGGTGAGCAGGAAGAGCATCATGCCGCCCGCGAACAGGGGCGCGTCGGTGCCCACGAGCAGCGTGGTCCACAGGGTGCTGCCGGACTGGACGGCGACGGCGGCCACGACCGGCCACACCGCGGCGAAGGCGACGAGCCGGTTGCGGGTCATCCCGACGGCGAGCAGGAGCCCGACCAGCACGTAGAACCGCAGCTCGGCCCACAGGGTCCAGTAGACGGACTCGATGTCCTGGACGCCGAACGCCCGCTGGACCATCGTGAGGTTCGCCGCCGTCTCCGGGATGCCCACGTCCTTGTGCCCGGGCGCGACGACGACGAGCAGCAGCACGACGGCGGCCACGGACAGCCAGTACGCGGGGAACAGCCGGCCCACGCGGGACGCGGTGAACGAGCGGACGTCACGGCCCCAGGCGGACATGAGGATGACGAAGCCGCTGATCACAAAGAAGAGCTGCACCCCGAACGAGCCGAACGCGGCCACCGGCTGGAGGTTCGGGAACGAGTCCTCCGTGCGGGCGCCCCAGGCCGAGTGGTTCACGGCGACGTAGTGGTAGGCGAGCACCGCCATCGCGGCCAGGAAGCGCAGCCCGTCGAGTGCCGCCAGCCGCGGGCGGCCCGCAGCGGGAGCGGCCGCCCGCCCCGGGGCGAGGGCAGGCGTCGTTGACTCGGTCATCCGTCGTAGCATCGCTCGGCACGTTATCAAACCGTGATAATCGGCGCCTCGACCGGCTCACGACGTGGGAGAATGCGGGCCATGGCGATGCGAGAGATCCGGGTGCTGCCCGACCCCGTGCTGCGCACCCCGTGCGACGAGATCACCACCGTGGACGACCGGGTGCGGTCCCTCGTGGAGGACCTCGTGGAGACCGTCGACGCCGACGGGCGGGCGGGGCTCGCGGCCAACCAGATCGGCGTGAACCTGCGGGCCTTCTCCTGGAACGTCGACGACGAGATCGGCTACGTGCTCAACCCGCGCATCGTCGAGCTCTCCGACGAGACGCAGGACGGCGACGAGGGCTGCCTCTCCGTGCCGGGGCTCTGGTACCCGACCACCCGTGCCTGGTACGCCCGCGTGGTGGGCATGGACGTCGACGGCAACGAGCTCGTGGTCGAGGGCACCGGACTCATGGCGCGCTGCCTGCAGCACGAGTGCGACCACCTGGACGGCAAGCTCTACCTGGACCGCCTCGAGCGCGCCGCGCGCAAGAAGGCCATGCGGGAGCTCCGCGAAAGGCTCTGAGTTCCTCAAGGGGTGCTCAAGAGGAGCGATGAGATCTGCGTTTCCTCTCGCACCCCGGCCCGCCATCGGGCAGGATGTGTCAAGACGACACACCGTCGGAGCTCGCCGACCAGCAGGCCAACCGGTTCGAGGACGTAGGGGAAGACGGACCTCGGAACCAGGGAGGACAACATGGCTGGTGCGATCACCCGCGGTGTGCTGTTCGTGCACTCGGCACCCCGTGCGCTCTGCCCTCACCTCGAGTGGGCGGCGGGCAACGTGCTCGGGGGACGCGTGTCGCTGGACTGGACTGCCCAGCCGGCGGGGCGCGGACTTTACCGTGCCGAGTACTCGTGGCAGGGCGCCCAGGGAACGGGTGCCCGGTTGGCTTCTGCCCTGCGGGGCTGGGACCACCTGCGCTACGAGGTGACGGAGGAGGCGAGCCACGGCGCCGACGGCGCGCGCTGGTCGCACACCCCCGACCTCGGCATCTTCCACGCCATGACGGACGTGCACGGCAACGTCGTCGTCCCGGAGGACCGCATCCGGGCCGCGATGGAGTCGGCGCACGACGGCCGCGGCGTGCGCGAGGCGCTCGACCTCGCCCTCGGCACGGCCTGGGACGACGAGCTCGAGCCCTTCCGCTACGCCGGCGCCGGCGCTCCCGTGCGCTGGCTGCACCGGGTCGGCTGAGCCAGAACGGCGGTCGAGCCTGTCGGAACCCGAAACGTTGGTTGAGCCTGTCGAAACCCGGCGAGGGCTTCGACAGGCTCAACCAACGAGACTCAGGCGCTCGTCACGGTGAGCGCGACGTTGTGCCCGCCGAAGCCGAACGAGTTGTTGAGCGCGACGATGTCGCCGTCGGGCAGCTTCTCCGGCGTGGCGCGCACGAGCGGCACCTGGAGCTCCGGGTCCGGGTTCTCGACGTTGATCGTGGGCGGGGCGAGGCGCTCGTGCACGGCCTTGACGGTGAAGAGCGTCTCGAGCGCGCCGGCGCCGCCCAGCAGGTGGCCGGTCATGGACTTGGTGGCCGAGAGCCGCACGTGGTCGGCCTCGCCGCCCATGAGGGTGCGGATCGACGCGGTCTCGGTGAGGTCGCCGACCTTCGTGGACGTGGCGTGCGCGTTGACGTGCACGACGTCGCGGGATGTGACGCCCGCGTCCTCGAGCGCGCGGCGCATGGCGGAGACCTGCCCGGTGCCCTCGGGGTCGGGGGAGGTGATGTGGTAGGCGTCCGCCGACAGGCCGACCCCGGCGATCTTCGCGTAGACGCGGGCGCCGCGGGCGGCCGCGTGCTCCGCGCTCTCCAGCACCACGATCGCGGCGCCCTCGCCGACGACGAAGCCGTCGCGGTCGACGTCGTACGGGCGGGACGCGCGCTGCGGGTCGTCGTTGCGCAGGGAGAGCGTGCGCGACGCGGCGAACGCCGCGATCGGCATGGGGTGGATGGTCGCCTCCGTGCCGCCGCAGACGACGACGTCGGCCCGGCCGTTGCGGATCATGTCCACGCCGTAGCCGATCGCCTCCGCCCCCGACGCGCACGCGGAGACCAGGGCGTGGGCCCCGGCCTTGGCCCCGAACTCCATCGAGACGTAGGCGGCCGGGGAGTTGGGCATGAGCATCGGCACGGTCATCGGCAGCATCCGGCGGGCGCCGCGCTCCTTGAGCGTGTCCCACCCGTCCAGCGTGGTCCAGATGCCGCCGATGCCGGAGGAGACCACAGCGCCGAGCCGCTCGCCGTCGACCTCGGGTGCGCCGGCGTCCTGCCACGCCTCGCGGGCGGCGACCATCGCGTACTGCGTGGACGGGTCCATCCGCTTCGTCTCGGGCCGGGAGAGGACCTGGTCGGGCGTGACCTTGATGGACGCGGCGAACGTCACGGGAAGGCCGTAGGTCTCGGCCCAGTCGTTGTCGAGAGTGCGCGCGCCCGACTCTCCCGCGAGGGCGGCAGCCCAGGTGCTGGGGGCGTCGCCACCGAGAGGGGTGGTGGCGCCGAGGCCGGTGACGACGACGTCGCGCGAGGCGGGTGCGGCAGTCATGGGTGGGTCACTCCTGAGGTGAGAGCGGGTTCGGGTGGTTCAGGTTGCCGGGCGGGCCGGGGTCACCGGCCCGCCCGCGCGGCGGGGCGGGCGCCCCGCGGCGTCACGCGGCCTGCGCACCCTCGATGTACGAGACGGCGTCGCCGACCGTGGTGAGGTTCTTGACCTCGTCGTCGGGGATGCGGACGCCGAACTTGTCCTCGGCGTGGGTCACGATCGTCATCATCGACAGCGAGTCGATGTCGAGGTCGTCGGTGAACGACTTCTCGCTCACGACCGCGTCCGTGGGCAGACCGGTCTCCTCGGCGACGATCTCGGCGAGGCCCTCGAGGATCTCCTGGGAGGTGTAAGCCATGGGGTGCGTCTCTCCTTGAAACGGGGTACCGGCCGTCCGGCACCGTGGGGTGTTGCGGTGCGATTGTCCCGCACCACGGGGGTCGGTCACGACCCCGGGCGTCCGATCGCGTGGCCGATCGCCGGGGTCGCACCTGAGGCTAGGGCAGCACCACGACCTGGGCCGCGTAGACGAGGCCCGCTCCGAAGCCGATCTGCAGGGCCAGGTCGCCGGAGCGGGCCTGCCCCTCGGCGAGCAGCCGCTCGGTCGCGAGCGGGATCGACGCGGCGGACGTGTTGCCGGTGTCGGCGATGTCACGCGCGACGACGACGGTGTCGGGCAGCTGCAGCTGCTTGACGAGCTGGTCGATGATGCGCATGTTCGCCTGGTGCGGCACGAAGACCTGGACGTCCTCGGGCTCGACGCCCGCCTCCGCCATGGCCTTCGCCGCGATCGGCGCCATCTGGAAGCCCGCCCACTTGAAGACGGTCGGGCCGTCCTGACGCAGCGTCGGCCAGCCGGCGGTGGGCTCCGCCCGCAGGTCCGACCAGGGGCGCGTCTGCGTGATGGCCTGCGCCTTCGCGCCGTCCGAGCCCCACACCGTCGGGCCGATGCCCGGCACGTCGGAGGGGCCGACCACGGCCGCGCCCGCGCCGTCGCCCAGCAGGAACGAGATCGAGCGGTCGGTCGGGTCGACGAAGTCGGACATCTTCTCGGCGCCGATCACCAGCACGTGGCGGGCGGCGCCCGACCGCACGAGGGCGTCCGCCTGGCCGATCCCGTAGGCGTAGCCGGCGCAGGCGGCCGAGACGTCGTAGGCGGCGGCCGGGGTGGCGCCGAGGCGCTCCGCGAGGAGCGCGGCGCCCGCCGGCGTCTGGTGGAAGTACGTCACCGTGGACAGGATCACCACGTCCACGTCCGCGCCGGTGAGGCCGGCCGCGTCGAGCGCCCTGCGGGCCGCGGCCTCCGCCAGGTCGAGCACGTCGACGTCCGCCGCGGCGTACCGCCGCGTGACGATGCCCGTGCGCTGGCGGATCCACTCGTCGGAGGAGTCGATCGGCCCGGCGACGTCGTCGTTCGTGACGACGCGCTCGCCCCGCTCGCCGGCGATCGCCAGGATCCGCGAGAAGCGGACGGGCTCGGCCTGGCGGAGCGTGCGGCGCGGCCCCGGGGGCGGCTGGTTCACGCGGCGGTCCCGGCGCCGGCGGCGACCGAGTGGCGGGCGATGAGGTCGCGCGCGGCCTCGACGTCGTCGGGGGACTTCACCGCGACCGACTCGACGCCCTTGAGCGCGCGCTTGGCCAGGCCCGTGAGGACCCCGCCCGGGGCGAGCTCGAGGATGCCGGTGACGCCGCGCTCGGCGAGCGTGGCCTGGCACAGGTCCCAGCGCACCGGCGCGGTGACCTGCGCGGCGAGGCGCGCGAGGACGTCCGTGGCCGTGCCGTGCCCGTGGGAGCCGGCTGCGAGGGTGTCGTAGGTGGCCCCGTCGGCGTCCGACAGCAGGGGCAGCCGCGGGTCGGTGGCCAGCCAGCCGGTCGCGACCTGCTCGAAGGCGACCCGGGCCGTCTCCATGAACGGGGTGTGGAACGCGCCCGCGACCTGCAGCGGGATCACCCGGGAGCGCGTCGGCGGGTCGGCGGCGAGCGCGGCGAGGCGCTCCTTGTCACCGGCGGCCACGACCTGGCCGCCGCCGTTGACGTTCGCGGGGAAGAGGCCGGCGGCCTCGATCGCGGCCAGCACCTCGTCGGGGTCGCCGCCCACGACGGCGCTCATGCCGGACTCGGCGGCGGACGCCGCCTCCGCCATCGCCCGCGCGCGGTGCGAGACCAGCCCGACGGCGCCGGCGTCGTCCAGCGCGCCCGCGACGGCGGCGGCGCTGAGCTCGCCGACCGAGTGGCCGGCGGTGACGTCCACGACCTCGGTGGTGGGGCGGCCGTCGAGGATGGCGCGCAGGGCGAGCAGCGACGACGAGACGATCAGCGGCTGGGCCACGGCGGTGTCGCGGATCGTGTCCGCGTCCGACGTCGTCCCGTGCTGGGCGAGGTCGGTCCCGGCCGCGGCCGAGAAGGAGTCGAGCAGGTCGGCGGTGCCGGGCAGCTCCAGCCAGGGGCTGAGCATCCCGGGGGTCTGAGAGCCCTGTCCAGGGCAGACGACGGCGAGCACGTGCTCACGTTGCCACCCCGCGCGGGGGGCGCGTCGTCGCGACGCGCACGAACCTCGTCGGAGGCGATTGTGGGAATCCTCTAACTGCCGCCCTCGAGCTGGCCGAGGGCGAGGGCGATCTGCAGCACGAAGGACTCGCGGGCGTCGAGCGGGTCCCAGCCGGTGATCTCCGAGACCTTGCGCAGCCGGTACCGGACCGTGTTGGGGTGCACGTACAGGCGCCGGGCGGCGGCCTCGAGCGACCGGCCGGTGCCGAGGTACGCCGAGAGCGTCTCGAGCACCGAGCCGGACGCCTCCTGCAGGGGCCGGAACGCCTGGGCCACGAGGGTGCGGCGCGCGGTGACGTCGCCGGTCAGCACCCGTTCCGGCAGGATCTCGTCGGCGAGGACCGGGCGGGGGGCCTGCGGCCAGGCAGGCGCCGCGGCGAGCCCGGCGAGGGCTGCGGCCGCGGACGAGGCGGCGTCGGACACGTCCGGCACGACGCCGCCGATCACCACCGGGCCGGGGCCGAAGCGGTCGAGCAGCGACGTCGCGGCGGCCACCAGGTCGCCCTCCCCGCCCAGCACGAGCACCAGCCGGTCCCCGTGGATGCCGACCAGGGCGTCGCCGGCCGCGCGCCGCGCCAGGCGGCGCAGCTCGGCCGTGCGGACGTCGTCGAGCCGCGTCGTCGCCTCGCCGACCACCACAAGCGCCTGGCCGCGGCCGCTCCAGCCGAGGGCCGAGACGCGCGACCGGAGCGAGTCGTCGCCGTCGCCGCGGACCAGCGCGTCCACGACCAGCGCCTCGAGGCGGGCGTCCCAGGCGCCGCGGACCTCCGCGGCCCGGGCGTACACCTCGGCCGCCGAGAACGCGATCTCGCGGGAGTAGCGCAGCACGGCCTCCCGCAGCTCGCGCTCGTACCCGGGGGCCGCGATCTCGTCCGAGTGCTGCTCCACGACGTCGACCATGAGCCGGACGAGCTGCAGGGTGTGCTGCAGGGAGATCGAGCGGGTGAGCTCGGGGGGCGCGGCCGCGAACATCTCGCCCACGCCGTGCGGCGTGGGCGTCGGCTCGGCGAACCAGCTCACGAACGCGTTGATGCCGGACTGCGCGACCAGGGCCACGTAGGACCGGTCCTCGGCCGGGAGCTGGCGGTACCAGTGCACCTCCTCGTCGAGGCGCCGCATCGCGGCGGAGGTGAGCACGCCGAGCCCCTCGCGCACGCGCTGCACGTTCTCGCCCCGGGAGACCGGGGTGCCGTCCGTCGCGGTGCCGTCCTCGGGGACGGCGGTCCCGTCGGTCGGGGAGGTCGCGGTGCCGCTGGTCGTCATGGGACGAGGATACGGGCGCCGTTGTGGGGAGTGCACAAACACCGTGCCGGCCAGAGCGGCCCCCGGCCGGCACGGAGCGCATTGGATAGGGTCGGTCCCATGGCCCTCATGCCCCGGCTCCGGCAGCTGTTGCGCCGGCCGTTCTCCGCCTCGACGGTGGCGGCACGGCGGCCGTCGCCGTCGCAGGAGCACGGGGACACGCCGTCCGAGGACGCCCTGCGGGCCATCCTCACCGACGACCCCAACGACGCGCCCGCCTTCCGCGCCCTCGCCGAGATCGTGCGCCGGCGGGCGGCCGAGTCGCCCCATGCCGAGGACCCGCTGACGGCCCCGTCCGACGAGGCCGCGCAGCAGCGGGCCGCCGATCTCGCCGTCTGGTCGCTCGCGGAGGAGCTCGCGGGGCACCCGCGAGGCTGGCGCCCGCTGCTGGAGCTGGGCCGGCTGTCCGTCTCGGACGACCCGGAGGGCGCGGCGCGGCGGCTCGCCACCGCGGCCGAGCGCGATCCTGGCGGCGAGGCGCTGGCGGAGGGTCTGGCGATCCTGCGCGACGCCGGCATGCCGACCGAGGCGCTGGGGCTCGGCGTCGGTCACTGGCGCGTGCGGGAGCACGTGCCGGAGGTGGGGCGCCAGCTGGTGCTCGCCGCGCTCGAGGCGGGCCGTGTCGCGGAGGCGCGCCAGCACCTGGAGTCCCTCGCGCTGCACCCCGGCACCGACGAGCTGCGGGCGGAGCTGGGCCGCGTCGTCGCCGCGCGCGAGCAGACGTCCCCGACCTAGAAAGGCGAGTGCCCTCGCACGCTGGTCGAGCCTGTCGAAACCCGGTAGGAGGTTTCGACAGGCTCAACCAGCGAACGAGGGCTGGCCTCTGCCTGGCGTCAGCTGTCGCCGCCCGCGACGCCGGACGTGCCGGCGTTGACGTCGAGCAGGCGGTACTTCTCGACCGCCTTGGCGACGACGTCGGCCGAGACCTCGCCGCGACGGGCGAGCTGCTGCAGCGTCTTCACGACCATCGACGGGCCGTCGATGAGGAAGAACCGCCGCGCGGCCGCGCGGGTGTCGGAGAAGCCGAAGCCGTCCGCACCGAGCACCGCGTAGTCGCCCGGCACCCAGGCGCGGATCTGGTCCGGCACCAGGTGGTCGTAGTCGCTGGTGGCGACGAACGGGCCCTGGGCGCCCGACAGCTTCTGCGTCACGAACGGGGTGCGCGGCTCGGCCGTGGGGTCGACCAGCGCGTCCTTCTCCGCGGCCAGCGCGTCGCGACGCAGCTCGTTCCAGCTGGTCACGGACCAGACGTCGGCCGACACGCCCCAGTCCTCGGCGAGGAGCTGCTGCGCCTCGAGCGCCCACGGCACGCCCACGCCGGAGGCGAGGAGCTGGGCCTTGGGGCCCTCGACGTCCGACGTCGAGATCCGGTGGATGCCGCGGAGGATGCCCTCGACGTCCACGTCCTCCGGCTCGGCCGGCTGGATCATCGGCTCGTTGTACACCGTGAGGTAGTACATGACGTTCTGGTCGCGCCCGTCGGACCCGTCGCCGTACATGCGCTCGATGCCGTCGCGCACGATGTGGCGGATCTCGTAGCCGTACGCCGGGTCGTACTGCACCATCGCCGTGTTGGTGCCGGCGATGAGCGGCGAGTGCCCGTCGGCGTGCTGCAGGCCCTCACCGGTCAGGGTGGTGCGGCCGGCGGTGGCGCCGATGATGAAGCCGCGGGCGAGCTGGTCGCCGGCCGCCCAGAACTGGTCGCCGGTGCGCTGGAAGCCGAACATCGAGTAGAAGATGTAGACCGGCACCATGGCCTCGCCGTGCGTCGCGTACGACGTGCCGACGGACTGGAAGGCGGCGGCCGAGCCGGCCTCGTTGATGCCGGTGTGCATGATCTGCCCGGCCTCGGACTCCTTGTAGCTCAGCATGAGCTCGCGGTCCACGGCGAGGTAGTTCTGCCCCTGGGTGTTGAAGATCTTCGCGCTCGGGAAGATCGCGTCCAGACCGAAGGTGCGGGCCTCGTCGGGGATGATCGGCACGATGCGCTTGCCGAACTCCTTGTCCTTGATGAGGTCCTTGAGCAGGCGCACGAAGGCCATCGTGCTGGCGACGTGCTGCGTGCCCGAGCCCTTCTTGAGGATCTCGTAGGACTTCGGCTCCGGCAGCGTCAGCGGCTTCGGCGTCGAGCGGCGCTCGGGCAGGAAGCCGCCCAGGTGCCGGCGGCGCTCCAGCATGTACTGGATCGCCTCGTCGTCCATGCCCGGGTGGTAGTACGGGGGCAGGTACGGGTCGGCGTCGATCTGCTCGTCCGTCAGCGGGATGTGCAGGTTGTCGCGCAGCGCCTTGAGGTCCGAGTTCTTGACCTTCTTCATCTGGTGCGTGGCGTTGCGGCCCGCGAAGCTCGAGCCGAGGGCGTAGCCCTTGACCGTCTGCGCCAGGATGACCGTCGGCTGGCCCGTGTGGGCGCGGGCGGCCGAGTACGCGGCGTAGATCTTGCGGTAGTCGTGCCCGCCGCGCTTCATGTTCCAGATGTCGTCGTCGGTCATGTTCTCGACGAGCGCCTTCGTCCGCGGGTCGCGGCCGAAGAAGTGCTCGCGGATGAACGCGCCGGACTCCGCACGGTAGGTCTGGTAGTCGCCGTCGGGCGTGGCGTTCATCAGGTTGACCAGGGCGCGGTCCTTGTCCGCGTTGAGCAGGGCGTCCCACTCACGGCCCCAGACGACCTTGATGACGTTCCAGCCGGCGCCGCGGAACTGGGCCTCCAGCTCCTGGATGATCTTGCCGTTGCCGCGGACCGGCCCGTCGAGGCGCTGCAGGTTGCAGTTCACGACGAACGTCAGGTTGTCGAGCTGCTGGTGCGCCGCCTGCTGCAGCATGCCGCGCGACTCGGGCTCGTCCATCTCGCCGTCGCCGAGGAACGCCCAGACGTCCTGCTGGCTCGTGTCCTTGATGCCGCGGTTGTGCAGGTACTTGTTGGTCCATGCCTGGTAGATCGCCGACGCCGGGCCGAGGCCCATGGAGACGGTCGGGAACTCCCAGAAGTCCGGCAGCATGCGCGGGTGCGGGTAGGAAGGCAGACCGCCGCCGGCGTGCGACTTCTCCTGGCGGAACCCGTCGAGCGTCTCCGCCGACATGCGGCCCTCGAGGAAGCTGCGGGCGTACTGGCCGGGGGAGGAGTGCCCCTGGAAGTACACCTGGTCGCCGCCGCCCGGGTGGTCCTTGCCGCGGAAGAAGTGGTTCAGGCCCACCTCGTACAGCGTCGCCACCGACGCGTAGGAGGAGATGTGGCCGCCCACCGAGATCTCGGGGCGCTGGGCGCGCGTCACCATGACGGCCGCGTTCCAGCGGATCCACGAGCGGTAGCGACGCTCCATCGCCTCGTCGCCCGGGAAGTACGGCTCGTCGTGCACGGCGATCGTGTTGACGTAGGGCGTCGCGAGCGTCGCCGGGATGTGCACGTTGCGCTCCCGCGCGCGACGCAGCAGGTTGAGCATGACGTAGCGCGCCCGCGGGCCGCCCTTGTCGTCGATCAGACCGTCGAACGACTCGACCCACTCGCCGGTCTCGGCGGGGTCGATGTCCGGGACGGCGCTGAGCAGGCCGTTGATCAACGGTCCGGTCTCGTCGTACGAAGCCACCAGCAACCTCTCTCATCTTCGGACGGTGTGCGGCACATGGTCGCCGCCCCGGTCCGTGTCAGGCATCCCGTCGTGAAGGCACCGCGGCGCGTGGTCGCGACGGTGCGGCCCCCGAACGGGTGGTCATCACTCATTGTGTCCCCAGACGGGCCGGGGGAACACCATCGGGCGGTCAAGGATCCGTGATCTACGTCATGCCGGCACCTGTCGATGTTGCCGAGATCACTGTCCCGGCTCGATCGGAGGCAAACTCGCAGGGGTCAGGGGGTTGCCGGGCGCCGACGCGTCCGGTGGACTACGTTGGCGCACACGAGAGATGACCGCCACACGCGGTCCGCGCGGCTCAGCAGTCAACGGAGAGGAACGAAGGTCCAACGTGGGTAAGCAGGCGGAATCCCCGGCAGCACGCTTCGGGTTCACCACCGGCCAGGTGGTGCAGGAGTTCGGGTGGGGAGACGACGTCGACGACGCGCTGCGGGCCGATATCGAGGCCCTGGTCGGCGGCGAGCTCGTCGACGAGGACTACGACGACGTCACCGACGGCGTCATCGCGTGGTGGCGCGACGAGGACGGCGACCTGACGGACATGCTCGTCGACGTCCTGACGGTGCTCGACGACGGCGGCCTCATCTGGTTGCTGACGCCGAAGCCGGGCCGGGACGGGCACGTCGCGCACGACGAGATCCAGGAGGCCGCGACCACCGCCGGCCTCCATGCCACCAGCACGTTCGCCGTCGCGCCCGACTGGTCGGCCACCAAGCTGGCCAACCGCGGCCGCGGGCGCTGAACCGGTGACGGGCACGACGCCCGAGGTGCGCTGGCGCGCGGGCGACCCCGCGCCCGACTTCACCCTGCCGGACACGCACGGCACCCCCGTGCACCTCGCCGACCTGCGCGGCGAGCCGGTGCTGCTCGTCTTCTTCCCGTTCGCGTTCTCGGGCATCTGCACCGGAGAGCTGTGCGAGCTGCGCGACAACATCGAGGAGTTCGAGGCGGCGGGGGTGCGCCTGCTGGCCGTCTCCACCGACCCGGTGTTCACGCTCAAGGCGTGGCACGAGCAGGAGGGGTTCGGCTTCGACCTGCTCAGCGACTTCTGGCCCCACGGCGCCGTGGCCGACGCCTACGGCGTGTTCGACCAGGGCAGCGGGCACGCGCTGCGCGGCACCTTCCTCATCGATGCCGACGGGATCGTGCGGTGGTCGGTCGTGAACCCGCGGGGGCAGCGTCGCGACCTTGAGGCGTACCGCGAGGCGCTCGCCGAGATCTGACCGCGACGAGCGCCGCGCGGCGGTCCGGCGAGGCGTCGCCGCCGGGTATTCTTTGCTGCGCTGTCCAGGGCCTGTAGCTCAGCTGGTCAGAGCGCCACGCTTACACCGTGGATGTCGGGGGTTCGAGTCCCTCCGGGCCCACCACCCCCGCTTTTCTTGCTCTGACCTGCAGCTTTGCTTCCGGCCGCCCTGGACGCGCGAGGACACCAGGGCCCCCGAATGGCCGTTCATTCCCCCGCCACACCCCCGCGGGGGAATGGTGGAGCGCCCCCTGAGGTCCCCACCGGAGTCAGGACGCTTCAGTCCGTCTCCTCACGGCGATACCGTTTTCCCCAAGCCGTGCTCGTGGAGGTCGGCGATCGCGGCCGTGCATGCATCGTCGAGCGCGGCACGCGCCTCGCGGGCAGCTGCTGCGGGGTCGACGGCGTCAGCGGGCTCGAGCAGTACGGCACACGCCGTGGCCAGTGTTGTCTGGGGGTCGCTGCCGGGCAGCAGGTCGGCGACATGCTCGCGGGAGCCGATGTCGCGCAGCCCGTGCAGGAGCCCGGCGGCGGCGTGCACCTGCATCTCCAGGGGCAGGTCGGCGCGGATCACCTCGTGACGTCGCAGGACGGGAAAGATTCGCAGGAGCACTGCCACAGGGCCGATGGAGCGGGTCATTCGCTCGATAGCGGGATGGTTCCCCATCACGCTGCGCACGTTTTGCCCGGTCGAGAGCACGGCGACCGCGAAGGGATGCTGCTCGAAGGTGCTGGCGACCAGCGGCAACAGGCGGTGCGGGACGACGTTCGCCGGGTTGTCGCGTATCGCGGCGCCGATCTCGGAGAGCACGTCGAGGAAGTCGTGGGCGAGCAGGTCGGCGAAGAGGTCTTCCTTCGTCGCCCAGTACAGGTAGACCGTGCCCTTGCCGACTCCGGCGTGGTGGGCGATGTTCGCGATCGTGACGCCGCGCGTCCCGCCCTGCAGCGCCAGCTCCCGCGCGGCGTGCAGGATCCGCTCGATCCGCGGCGACGTGGTGCCCGTCGTCCCCATCAGTGACTCCTCGTGTCCTGCGCCTCACCGGTTGCTGGGTGGTCGCGTCCGTCGTCTGCGTCGCTGTGGCCGCACGGTCCGGCCGTGCGCCCATTCTCGCTGGAGCCGGGCAGCCAGCATGCCGCAGCGGTCGCGGCCTGGACGCACGTCGCACGTGCGTCTTCAGACCTGTCGCCGCTGCGGCGTGGTGGCTGCCACGGTGCGGCTGGATCAGGCGGCGAGATCGGCCTCGCGCAGTCGGAACAGGGGCAGCCGGGCGAAGACGGCCCGTGCCGGAGGCAGGGCGAACATGCGTCGGTAGAAGGCCTGGATGCGACCGCTGCGCCTGATCTCGTCCTCGGTGTCCACGGTGAAGATGGCGCGCATCGGTGACGCGGACCTCTGGAAGGTCGCCACGGGGCCGCGCATCGCCGCTTCCCAGGCGGTCAGGGCCTTCTCGAGCGAGTCGGGGTGCTTCAGGAGCATCGCCCGCAGCACGTCGGCGCCGCTGAGGCTCGAGGTCGCGCCCATCCCGGAGTAGAGGGTGGGGCACCAGGCCGCGTCGCCGAGCAGCATGACGTTGCCGTGGTGCCAGTGGTCCACGTGTGCCTGCTCGACCGAGTCGAAGAGGAACTCGTCGGTGCTCTCCAGGTGGCTCAGCGCCGCCTCGAGCATGTCGCCGAGCGGCTCAGGTCCGTAGACCTCACGCAAGCGCGCAGCGACCCCGATCTCCTTGGCCCGGGCCCGCTCGGCGTCGACGTCCTGCGCCTTGTAGGAGAACGCCACCGTCGGCGCGTGGTCCTCGAAGCTGAAGACGGTGAACGAGCGTCCCGCCTCCTTGATGCTCGCGCCGTCCTGGACCCGCAGACCGGGAAGGCCCTGCGGCAGCTCGTAGGCGCAGACCATGTCGCCCACCCGGTCCAGATAGTCGGTGTGCGGGCCCCAGGCCAGCCGGCGGACCGTGGAGCGCAGACCGTCGGCACCGACCACCAGATCGAAGTCCTCGGTCCGCTCGGTGCCGTCCACGGTGTTGCGCAGAGTGACCGTCGCGCGGTCCGCACCCTGGACGATCGCCGTCGGAGTCGTCGAGAAGTGGACGTCCACGGAAGCGGGCAACGACTCGAAGGCCGCTGCCTCGACGTCCCCGCGCAGCATCAACCACGGGCTCGTCGGAGTGTCCCCGAACCCGACGCTCGGGCCCCGCAGCCCCTGGCGGTCGGCCTTGTAGGTCCTGCCGTCTGCCGGGTTGCGCGCACGCAGCCCTGTGATGCCCAGGTGCTGCGCGGCGATCCGACCGGAGCCGAACATCATGATGAAGTAGCCGCCGCGACGCCGACCGGGGGACCGCTCGACGATCTCGGCCTCCCAGCCCGCCTTCTCGAGCGCGATCGAGGCCGACAGCCCGGCGATTCCTGCCCCGACGACCAGGGCCCTGCGTGAGGTGTTCGATGCGTCCGTCATAGGGACATCGTTGACCCGACTGACCCATCTGGTCAATCGGTCAGTTCTGGGTTGGTGAGTAACGTCGGCCACATCTCGGCCGTGGCGCACGCGACTCCCTCACCCAGTGACTGAGGGCTGTCACGCACAGGGCGGCATCCTGTAGACCTTCGACAACGGACGCCGATGCATCAGAACTGACCGATTCTGAGTCGCGCCAGAATCGGGTTCTGGATGTTTCGAAACCTCCAGGTGGTGCTGTCCTTGGGGCAGGCCTAGAGGCCGGCTCGGAACCAGGATGATCGGCGACGGCAGGGGCCGGACACGTCCGTGGGGCTGACCTGATCGCGCACCATCCGTTCGACGCCGGCTCGCACGATGCCGCTCAGGAACCAGGTGGTCAGCTGTACGTCGGCCCTGGCCGACGCGGCGGAGGAGTTCAGGGTGTCGGTGAAGACCATCCGGCGACGCATCGCCGACGGCACCGTCGTGACGACGACGCACGGGCGTCGCCGGGAAGAAGAACGATCATGCGAACCACGAACTCGAAGGACCGGGCGACCCGCCGTAGGCGCCTCGTGGCGTAGGTGTGCCGTCGTGCCCAGGAGATCCCTCGGGCTCCACCCATGGGCGTCACCGGGTACCGGGTGGGCAGGCTCATCCGTATCGACCTGGACGAGCTGCGCGACAGGCTGGCGATGACGATCCCGTCGGCACGGACGTAGGGCGGCGACTTCATGAGCGATGACTGTGGACGCCGCTCGGTGCGGCGCGGACGCACTTGCGCAGGTCGCACGGTGCCGCGGAGTCCGCGGCACCGTTGATTTTCCCGAGAACGCCTCGCCCGGCGATCGTCAGATGCCGTCCCGTCGGCGTCACGACGACCTGTGCCCTGGACGACGCCGACCGCTCGACGGTGCCGAATCGTCACCGTCGGGCCAGCTCTCGAAGGCGCGTGCAGGGCGAGGTGAGCATGGCTCGATGATCGACCCGGTGCGTTACCGCAAACGTACGGGGTGGGCACCCCGTACGGACCCCGTACGCACCCTCGCCCAACAGATCACCGCAGGTCAGGGTGCGTACGGGGATTGCCTCTTGACGTCGCTCGAGGGGTGGAGCCTTCGGAGCGATTGCAGGGCCAGGAAAGGAACGGATCTGACGCGTGTGGGAATGGGGACTGGACGCTTTCCGAAACCCTGCCGCATGCAGCTCACACGGCCCCGAGCGCTACTTGGTGACGGAGACGGCGACGATGGTCGTCGCGCTGGCCCGGTCGGGCGCTGGTTCACCTGATCTGCATGACGCGCGATCGCTCACGACACCGGTCGAATGGACGAGGACGTCGATACGACGGTGGGGTCTCCCGGCCCGGCTCACGGCGTTCGACGAACCGCGGCACGTGGAAGGACGACCATCATGAGCGAGCTCACGGAAGACACTCCTGTGCGCGACCTGCTGGTACGCATGACTGCAGATTCGGTCGACGCGTCGGACCTGGACACCCGGACGCTGATGCTCGTCCGGCTTGCCGCACTCGTCGCGGTCGATGCACCCCCGGTGTCGTACCTGATGAACCTCGAGGCGGCCGCCGGCTCGGGGCTCGACGCCGACACGGTCGCCGACGTGCTCGCTGCAGTCGCTCCCATCGTCGGGACCTCCCGCGTCGTCGCAGCATCGGCCGGTATCGCGAAGTCTCTGGCGATGGAGGTCGCGGTCGCCGTCGTCGACGCTGAGGAACAGAACGAGGCGTAGCACCCGTGACAGGCGACGGGGGCGGCCGCGTCCCTGCCCGTGACGGTGCGGGGTCGGGGAAGGAGACGGCGGCGGGCTCGGGAAGGTCGCTCACCTGGGGGCCCAAGCTCGGCATCTGGGCGTGGAGCTTCGTGGGTGTCGTGGCGACGGTCGTCATCGTCGTCCTCGCCCTCGCGGCGGTGAGCGAGATCGTCCTGCCGCTCACCTTCGCCGCCGTACTCGCCGTGTGCTTCAAACCGCTGGCCGACCAGCTGCGCCGCCACGGGGTCGGCGGCTCCGTCGCGGCGGGACTGATCGTCCTGCTCCTGCTCGGCCTCGCGACGATCGTCGTGGCCGCCACCGTGCGAGGTGTCGCCCAGCAGACGGCGGGGATCGGTGACTCCGTCGACGACGCGATCGCGCGCCTCGTCGCTGAGACCGACCTCGACCAGGGCACGCTGGACGCCGCCCGCCAAGCGGTCGAGGACGCCGCCCCCACCGTGACCGGTGGGTTCGTGACGGGGCTGGTCGAAGGTGTCGGCACGATCGTCGGCCTGGCGAGCGGTCTGATCCTGGGTGCGCTGATCATGTACTACCTGCTCAAGGACGGCACCAGGCTCAAGGCGGCAGCGGCCTCGCTGTTCGACCAGGACGACACGCGCGCGGAGGTCGACGGCTTCATCGGCGACTCGTGCCGAACCTTGCGCGACTACGGACGGGGCCGCACCGCGATGTCCGCCATCGTCGCCGTCG
Source organism: Isoptericola sp. F-RaC21 (assembly GCF_038593535.1). Taxonomy (NCBI): domain Bacteria; kingdom Bacillati; phylum Actinomycetota; class Actinomycetes; order Micrococcales; family Promicromonosporaceae; genus Isoptericola; species Isoptericola sp. F-RaC21. The sequence continues at coordinate 445,212 of NZ_JBCFYX010000001.1, forward strand.
TCATCGGGCTCGCCGCGCTCGTGCTGGGCCTGCCGCTGGTCCTCACCATCGTGGTCGTGAACTTCGTCGGTGGCTACATCCCGTACATCGGCGCGTTCCTCGGCGGTGGGCTGGCCGTGATCGTCGCGCTGGGCGACGGCGGCCCTCCCACCGCCGCGATCATGCTCGTGGTGGTGATCGCATCCAACCTGCTGCTGGAGAACTTCGTGGAGCCCCGCGTGATGGGGCGCACGCTGGACATCCATCCCCTGGTCGTCCTCGTGGTGACCGCGCTCGGTGGGATCGTCGGCGGCATCGTCGGGCTGATCCTGGCGGTCCCCGCCTGGGTGGTCGCCGCCGAGGGCCTCGCCCGGCTGCGCCGCCGCGGCTTCTTCGACCGGGTGTTTACCCGTGCCAAGCCCACGGTGCAGCGGATGCTCCAGTAGCCCGACCCGGCGCACCCATCCACCACGTCGGAGGGAGCGGAGGTGCAAGCCAGCGAACCACACGAGGAACGCAGCGACGGCGGCACCGATACGGCCGGCACGCCGCCCTTGCAGGCCCTCACCGCCAGGCGCCGAAGGGCGCTGGTCACCCTCGGCCTGCTGCGCGCGGGCGCGACGGCGCTCCTTCTGGTCGCGCTCTACTACGTGCTGCCCTTCGACCGGGGCTCGACCTCGTCCCTCGTGCTCGTACTCGTGCTCGGCCTCGCAGCGCTCGTGGCGACGACGGTCTGGCAGGTGCGCGCAATCGTCCGTTCCCCCTACCCGGGTATCCGGGCGACACAGGCGTTGGCGACCGTCGTGCCGCTCTTCCTCATCGTGTTCGCGACGACGTACTTCATGCTCTCGTTCCAAGACCCAAGTTCGTTCAGCGAGAGCCTGAGCCGGTCCGACGCGCTGTACTTCACCATCACCACGTTCGCCACCGTCGGGCTGGGGGACGTGGCCCCCACCGCGCAGGGCGTACGGCTCCTCGTCGCCGTGCAGGTCCTCCTCGACCTCGTCGTCCTCGGGCTGGGCATCAAGGTGATCATCGGCGCGGTCAGGAAGGGCCGCTCCAGCTGACCTTCCCAGAGAGTTCCCTGTCCATCCGTGGATCGCGCCGTCCCGGAGCGCGTCGTTCACCTCTTCTGCGTGATGTGCCGCTCGGGCGCCGTTCCTAGCGTCGACGGTGTCCATACTCTCGCCCGACCAGGGAGCTCCCGATGCGACCCGATGCGCATGCCCGCACGATGCTGCCGATCCCTGACCGGCCGGCGCCGGGTCTGACGACCTACGACGCCAAGGACCCTGACACCTCCTACCCGCCGATCGAGCCGCTGCTGCCGCCCGAGGGCGCCCCGAACGTGCTCGTGATCCTGCTCGACGACGTCGGGTTCGGGGCGTCGAGCGCGTTCGGCGGGCCGTGCCGCACCCCGACGGCGGAGCGGCTCGCCGCGAGCGGGCTGAAGTTCAACCGGTTCCACACGACGGCGCTGTGCGCACCGACCCGCCAGGCGCTGCTCACGGGCCGCAACCATCACTCCGTGGGCATGGGGAGCATCACGGAGACGGCGACGTCGGCGCCGGGCAACAGCTCGCTGCGCCCGAACACCAAGGCGCCTCTTGCCGCGACGCTCAAGCTGAACGGCTACTCGACCGCCCAGTTCGGCAAGTGCCACGAGGTGCCGGTGTGGCAGACGTCGCCGATGGGCCCGTTCGACGCGTGGCCGACGGGCGGGGGCGGGTTCGAGACGTTCTACGGCTTCATCGGGGGCGAGAACAACCAGTGGGACCCGGCCCTGTACGACGGCACGACGCCGGTCGAGCCGCCTGCCACGGAGGAGGAGGGGTATCACCTCACCGAGGACCTGCTCGACCACGCGTGCGCGTGGGTGCGCCAGCAGAAGGCGCTGATGCCGGACCGGCCGTTCTTCGTCTACCTCGCTCCCGGCGCCACCCACGCCCCGCACCACGTCGCCCCCGAGTGGATCGAGAAGTACCGAGGCAGGTTCGACGACGGGTGGGACGCGCAGCGCGAGCGGACCTTCGCCCGGCAGCAGGAGCTCGGCGTCGTCCCGGCCGACGCCGAGCTCACCTCGCGGCACGCCGAGATCCCGTCCTGGGACGAGATGCCGGACGACCTCAAGCCCGTGCTCGCCCGGCAGATGGAGACGTACGCCGGCTTCCTCGAGCACACCGACGTGCAGGTGGGGCGGCTCATCGACACCCTCGCCGATCTGGAGGTCCTGGACGACACACTGGTCCTGTACATCATCGGCGACAACGGCGCGTCGGCCGAGGGCACCCTGCAGGGCGCCTTCAACGAGATGGCGAACTTCAACGGCATGGCCGCCCTGGAGACGCCGGAGTTCATGCGCGGCAAGATCGACGAGTTCGGGTCCCCGTCGTCGTACGGCCACTACGCCGTGGGCTGGGCATGGGCCATGGACACGCCGTACCAGTGGACCAAGCAGGTCGCGTCGCACTGGGGCGGCACCCGCAACGGCACGATCGTGCACTGGCCGCGCAGGATCGCCGAGCGGGGTGGCCTTCGCTCGCAGTTCGTGCACGTGGTCGACGTGGCGCCCACGGTGCTGGAGGCGGCGGGCCTGCCGGAGCCGGTGATGGTCAACGGCGTGCAGCAGTCGCCGATGGAGGGGACGTCGATGCTGTACGCGTTCGGCGACGCCGACGAGCCCGAGCGGCACGACCTGCAGTACTTCGAGATGTTCGGCAACCGCGGCGTCTACCACCGCGGGTGGAGCGCGGTGACCAAGCACCGCACGCCGTGGGTCATGGTCGGCGGCACGGTGCCGCCATTCGACGACGACGTGTGGGAGCTCTACGACGGGACGACGGACTTCAGCCAGGCCCACGACCTGGCCGCCGAGCACCCCGACGCGCTCGCCCGGCTCCAGCGGCTGTGGCTCATCGAGGCCACCAAGTACAACGTGCTGCCCCTGGACGACCGGACGTCCGAGCGGCTCGAGCCCTCGATGGCGGGCCGCCCCACCCTCGTGCGGGGAACGTCCCAGCTGTTCTACCCCGGCATGGGCCGCCTGTCGGAGAACAGCGTGGTGAGCATGAAGAACCGGTCGTTCTCCGTGACGGCGGAGGTCGACGTGCCCCAGCGCGACGCGCACGGCGTGCTCATCGCCCAGGGCGGGCGGTTCGGCGGGTGGAGCGTGTACGTCCACGAGGGCCGGCTGACCTTCGCGTACAACGTGCTCGGCATCCACCTGTACCGGGTGGTGGCGGACGAGCCGGTCCCGCCCGGCAGCCATCAGCTGCGGGCCGAGCTCGCGTACGACGGCGGCGGCCTCGGCAAGGGTGGCGACGTCACGCTCTACCACGACGGCACGCTGGTCGGCACAGGCCGGGTCGAGGCCACGCAGCCGCTGATCTTCTCCGCCGACGAGACGACGGACGTCGGGTACGAGTCCGGCACGACCGTCTCCCCGGACTACACGGCCCACGGCAGTCGGTTCTCGGGCCGGCTCCACTGGGTCCAGCTCGACGTCGACAAGGACGACGCCGACCACCTCGTCAGCCCCGAGGAGCGGCTGCGCGTCGCGATGGCGCGGCAGTAGACGACGTGCGTCGCTCGACACAGGAGGCTCTCATGGCGCAGACGGACGACCCGGGCCCTCCCCATACCGGGAGGGCCGTGCTGGGCGGCGGGATGGTGCCGGTCGTCGGGCGCGGGTTCCTCATGGGCAGCGCGGACTTCTACCCCGAGGAACGGCCGGTCCGGGGCAAGCGCGTCGGCAGCTTCTGGATCGACCGCTGTCAGGTGACCAACGCCCAGTTCGCGGCGTTCGTCGCCGCGACGGGCTACGTCACGGTCGCCGAGAGGCCGCTCGACCCGGAGGGCTTTCCCGGCGCCACGGCGGAGCTGCTGCAGCCTGGCGGCCTGGTCTTCCAGCAGACGGACGGGCCCGTCCCGTTGAACGACTACACCGCGTGGTGGCGCTATCAGCCGGGCGCGAGCTGGCGCACTCCCCGGGGCCCGGGGACCGACGTCGAGCTGCTGGCGGACCACCCCGTCGTGCAGGTGGCGTACGAGGACGCGAGCACCTACGCCGCCTGGCGCGGTGCCCGGCTGCCGACCGAGGCCGAGTGGGAGTTCGCGGCCCGCGGCGGGCTCGACGGGAGCGTGTATACCTGGGGCGACCAGCCGGACTCCGACGGGCCGTACCTGGCCAACACCTGGCGCGGGCGGTTCCCCTGGCAGAACCTCGCCCTCGACGGCTACGAGGCGACGTCCCCGGTGGGCTCCTTCCCCGCCAACGGATACGGCCTGCACGACATGGCAGGCAACGTCTGGGAGTGGACGAGCGACTGGTGGCACGAGGGCCACCGCCCCGCCGCTCATGCCTGCTGCGGTACGGACGACGGCCGGAGCACGGCCGCCCCGGGCGAGGGCGTCCCTCGGCGCGTGATCAAGGGCGGCTCGCACCTGTGCTCTCCCGACTATTGCTTGCGGTACCGTCCCGCGGCGCGACAGCCCGAGGCCGTCGACACCGCGACCTGCCACCTGGGCTTCCGGTGCGTCGTCGACAGGTCCGCGGACGCGGCGACCGCGTGAGGACGAGGGGCGGTGGCGGCCTCACCTGCCGGCAGCGGCGGGCGCGGCCCGCCGGAACCTGCTGGCCAGCGGCCCCGCGCTGAACCCGTGGGCGACCACGCTGAGCAGTACGGTCAGCGCGATGACGGCAACGACGTCGGAGGCAACGCCGTGGAGGTCCTCCAGCGCCAGCAGCGCGAAGACGACCGAGGCGAGCCCGCGTGGGCCGAACCAGCCGATGAATCCGACCCGGTAGCGGTCGAATCCCGCACCGAGGAGGGCGAGAGCGACCGGGAGCATACGGACCACGGTGAGGCTGAGGACCGCGTAGAGCACCATGGCCCAGCTCCACTGCGCCCCGATCACCGGCACGGCCACGGCGCCGAAGATGAGCCAGCTGACCATCGAAGCGAGGCTCCCGCACTGCTCGACGAAGTACGTCTCCTTCGCGCCGCCACGTCCCGCCACGTTCCCGAACATCAGCCCACCCACGAACGCCGCGACGAAGCCGTTGCCCTCGACCAGCAGTGCCGACGTGTAGGCGATGAGCGCGAGGGCCAGGACCGCGGGACCCGCGAGCTCCTCCGAGAGCCAGCCGCGATCGCGGGCCGTCCGGGTGAGCGCACCGCCGAGGCCGCCGATCACGGCCCCGACGAGCGCGCCCAGGGCGAGGGCCAGGACCGCGCTGCCGGGGCCCTCCACGCCGGCGATCCCGTGGTCCGTGGCGACTCCGGCGATCGCCACGAGCACGATCGGGGTGGCGATGCCGTCGTTGAGGCCGCTCTCGACGTTGAGCGTGTTCCGTACCTTCTCGGGGACGGCGGGGTTGGACATGACCGTGGCGCCGAGGGCCGCGTCGGTGGGAGCCAGTGCCGCGCCGAGGAGCAACGCCGCCCACGGATCGAGGCCTAGGACGAAGACGGCGATCACGGTCCCCAGGGCGACGGTCAGCGGGAGGCCGACGCCGAGCAGGCGGACGTACGTGCCTAGGTCACGCCGGAACCGGCTCAGCCGGACCCCGGAGGCGTCTCCGAAGAGCACCCAGACGAGAGTCACCTCGGCGATGAGCTTGACCAGCTCGGGACCGATGCCCACCTCGAACAGGCCGAGCACCTGGACGAACGCGAAGCCCGCCGCCACGAACACGATCGGAGCGGTCAGACCGGGGCGTCCGAGCCGGTCCGCCAGGACGCACCAGCCGAAGATCGTCACGAGCACGACCGTCAGCGCGAGATCGTCCACCCTCATCCCCTCCGTCCTGGCCCGCCGAGCGCCGACAGCACCTCGTCACGGATCGGCTCCAGCCGGGCTCTGTCGACGGACCGTGCGGCCTCGGCCAGGTGATCCAGCAGGAGCAGCATCCGGCGCAGCACCATCGGGGACGCCCGAGCCGTCGGCAGAAGGTCGGTGACAGCGGTCCGCAGGTAGTCCGACCACGCCGGCACGACGAGCCGTGCGCGGACCTCGCCGGAAGCGTCATGAACCTCGACGGCGGTCAGGTCACGCGTGGCCAGGTGTTGCAGCAGCTCGTCGGTCGTGTCGAGCGCGTCGACGGCGGTCGCCGGGTCGTTCACCGCCGTCGACAGGGCACGCAGGCCGATGTCCGCCAGCAGTCGGAACGCGAACATCGGGTCCTGGTCGAACGAGCGCTCGCGGCCACGGACGACCGCCCGCCGGACCAGGTCGTCCGGAAGGTCACCGCGAACGACCGCGGCGAGCGGCGTCCCCTCGACGATGGTGTCGCCCACCGCCACCCGGAAATGGACGACACCGTCGACCCGGCTGGCGGCCTCGACGAGCTGCCGCAGGTCGAGCTGCTGGACCACCCCGTGCCGGCCCGCCCAGACGATCGTCCGCACCGGGGGTGGGAGTTCGGCAGGGGGCTCGGCAGGGCCCTCGTCATGGGTACCGGGCCGTGGCGGGTACAGACGATCGATGACGCGCCGGCCCCGTGCCGCCACCACCTCGAGCACGTAGGCCAGCTGGATCGACAGGAATGCGCGGGTCTGCAGCTGCCGGATGAGCGCGATCGTCGTCAGCACGCCCAGGATCGCTACGACAGGGACGAGGACCGACACCCGCGGCAGGTCCGTTCCGGCCACGGCTGCGACGGTGCAGAACACGAACACCCCGATCGCTGACCCGAAGGTCCGCCACACCAGCGCGTCGCCGCGGAAGATCGGGAGACGCGGCGAGAAGGCGCCGGCCGACCACTGGACCACGCCGAACAACAGCGTGTACACGAGGCTGACCACCCCGATCACCCCGATGCCCAGGGTCACCAGGGGCTCCACCAGGCGACCGCCGTCCACGCTCGGGCCGACGCCGGAGGCCGGCAGTGTCAGCCCGGCGGCCGCGCCGACCCCGGCGCAGAGCAGCTGGACGACGCCCGATCGCAGCCGTCGGCGCGCGCGGAGCGGGCGACGTTCCGGCAGGCGTCGCTCCGTCGGACGCGGGAGGGGAGACATGTCTCGCGGCGCCCCGGACTGGTCAGCCCAGGGCTCTCTCCTTGAGGGCCGCGAACTCCTCGTCGTTGATCACCCCAGCGTCGTACAGCCCTTTGGCCTCGGTGATCTGCGACGCGGCCGACGACCCACCAGCCGTGGCGCGGATGTACGCGTCGGTCTTGGTGCGGTCCGCGCTCACTCGTGCCTCCTGCCGCTCGGCCATCCCACGCCCCCGGGCGATCAGGTAGACCAGGGCCGAGAGGAACGGGATCGCGATCAGGGCGACCAGCCACAGCGCCTTCCACCAGCCGCTGAGGTCCCGGTCCCGGAACAGGTCGCCGATGATGTGGAACAGCACGATGAGGTACATGACGAACGCGAACCACCAGAGCATGAGCCAGAACCAGTCCATGAAGCTGTTCACGGAGCTGCCCTCCTCGCAGATCGGGCCTTGACGGTCACGGCCCTGATCGCATGCTGCGGCGCTCGCCCGGCCCGCGTCGTCATGCAGAGTGCGTGAACTCCGTACCCGCGTGCCCGGTTCATGTGATCGGGGTGATGCCAGACGACGGCGTGCGCGCGTTGATGAAGGGGCAGGTCGACCGACGCCGGAGAGGCGATCCTCGTGGACTACATCGACCGACTGCGGCGCTTCGCCGTGAACGATCCGAACCTCGACACCGAGGTGCACATCGCACCGAGGGTGCTCGACCCGCGGGACGTTGCGCTGACGCGGCTGGCCGCGCTGGTGGCCGTCGGCGGCGCCGAGCCGACGTACGGCAGCCTCGTGGACGAGGCCGTGACGGCGGGAGCGACCACGGCCGAGATCGTCGACGTCCTCGCCGCGGTCGTGCCTGTCGTCGGCCTCGCCCGGGTGGTCGCGGCCGCGCCGAAGCTCGCGCTGGGTCTCGGCCACGACCTCTATGCGGCGGAGGCCGACTGAGTGCTCGGTCAGGAGCCGAGCAGCCCCATGGCGGTGGCCCGGTCGACCGCGCCGCTGCGGGACGACACCCCGAGCTTGCGATAGATCGAGCCCACCTGGGAGCTGGCGGTGTTGCGGGTCACGAAGAGCCGGGCACCGATCTCGCGGATGGTCAGGTGCGTCTGCAGGTAGGGCAGGAGCCGCAGCTCGGCCGGAGTGAGCGGGGCCGCCGGCGGGGAGCCGGGATCGGTCGGCGCGAGGGTGCGTCCTTCGGCCCCGAACGCCTTGCGCAGGTCGGCGGCCTCGTCGACGAGCGTGCCCAGGGCCGGTCGCCGCAGCAGGACGTCGTCGATCTCCCGGAACAGGTGGCGGACGGCGGCGACGTCGCCCGTCGCCCAGCTCGCTCGGGCGAGGTGGAGACGCACGCGTACGGCGAGCGTCGGGAAGGCGTAGGTGCAGAACGCCCGGGCCCGCATTCCCTGCGTCAGCCGCCGGCGTGCCTCCTCCATGTCGCCGTCATGGAGCGCAAGGCGGGCGGCGGCGGCGTAGCCCAGGCCGCTGGTCGGGTAGTCGTCCATCCGGTGCTCGCGCACGGCCCCCAGGGCGTGCTCGACGCGCCCGCGGGCGTCGTCCCAGCGGTCGTGGTCCATGTCGAGCAGGGCGAGCAGTGCCTCGCCGAAGACGAGGGTGTCCCCGTTCCCGACGGCGAGCGCGGTCGCGACGGTCTCCTCCAGGCACCGTGTCGCGCCCGCGACGTCACCCCCGGCCAGGAGCCCGTCGCCCGCCATGGCGAGCGCGGTGTCGCGCCACACGCTCCACGGCGGCTCCTGCGCCAGGGCGACGCGGGCATCGTCGACCATCCGCTGCGGGCCGTCCGGGCACCGCAGCGCGTGGTACATCGCACGCGCCGAGGTGAACGAGGCGGTCCCGTCGATCGTCTCGCCGTCGTACGTCGCGGCGTCGGCCACGGCGCCCCACCGCTCTGCCTCGAGCGCGCGCCCCTCGTACACCGCCACGTAACCGGCGAGCAGAGCGAGCGGCGGATAGCCCGCGATCGCGTCGTCGCCGAGGGCACGCAGCCATCGCTCGACGGTCGCGATACGCCCGGCCTGGAAGCTCGTCATGACGATCCGTGTGACGAGGCGGACGCAGCGGTCGCGCTCGGGCGTAGGGAGCAGGTGCTCGACCGCCTGCTCGGGCAGGTCGTGAGACTCGAACCAGTCTGCGGCACGGACCCGCAAGACATCCTCGTGACCGGGCTCGTCGGTCGCGAGCACGCCGAGGAGGAACTCCCGGAAGAGCGCGTGGTAGCGGTACAGCTCGCGACGCCGGTCGAGCGGGACCAGGAACATGCTCGACGCCTCGAGCCGGCGCAACAGCCGCTGCGAGAATCTCTCCTCGAGGACGGCGTCGCACAGCGGCGCGGACAGGACCTCGAGCACCGCCGTACGGCGCAGGAACCGTCGCATCGTCGCGGACAGCCGGCCGAAGGTCTCGTGCTGCAGGTAGTCGGCGATGTACGGGTCGCGCCCTGTCACCGACACTGACCGCGGGTCGCCGTGCCGAGCGACGAGCGCGGCGAGGTAGACGCCGGCCGGCCAGCCCTCGGTCCGCTCCGTCACGGCGGCGGCGTCGTCCAGCGACATGGTCACGCGCGCGGCCGCGAAGACCTGCTGGGTGTCGGCGACGCCGAGCGCCAGGTCGCTCGCGCCGATCTCCACGACCTCGTCCGAGGCGCGGAGTCGTGAGACGTGCGGCTGTGCGGCCCTGCTCGCGGCGACGAGCTGTGACCCGGCGGGCAGGCCCGCGATCACGACGCCGAGGGCGTCGTGGCCGGCCGAGGAGCGGATCTCGTGCAGGTCGTCGAGCACGAGCAGGAACGGTTGCCGCGCAGATCGCAGGGCCGCCGCGAGGCGCGGGGCGGCCCGTCCCAGGACGGACGTGTCGGGCCCGATCATGTCCGCGACCAGGTCGTCGTGCCCGGGACACGCTCGAGAGAACGCGGTGGCGACGACGGTGAGGAGGCTCAACGGGTCATCGTCGAGCCGGTCGAGAGAGACCCAGCCGACAGCACGGTCGTCGCGGGCGGCCCACTCCGCCAGCAACGTCGACTTGCCGTACCCGGCGGGCGCGGTCACGCCCACGACCCGGCAGCCGCTGGTCCGTGCGGCGTGGATCAGGTCGGCCCGGTTCGCCGTACCCGCACGAGGGCGGGGCACGGTGAACTTGGCCTCGAAGAGCAGGCGGCTGAAATCCGCGGATGCCCCAGCCGTGCCCGGCTCGTGGCTCACCCCTCAAATCTAGGGACCGCGGCCGCTCGGGGGCAGATGCTCGGCGCTTTTCACCCGAATGTGCCTGAGCAGGTCCCGGGGAGCCGGAGATCGTTCCTGATAGCTCGTTCACCACCTGCTCCAGCGCCGTCGCCATGGCACGGTGGGTGCACGCGGCATCGCTCGCCGACGTACCCCCGCTGAACTCCCGGCGAGGCGGCCACCCGGCGCAAATCTGCAGGTCAGAGCCAGTTCCGGGGACTACACCGTGGGTGTCGGGGGTTCGAGTCCCTCCGAGCCCACCACGCATGAATCGTGGTGAGGCCTGGTCCCGGTGAGGTCACGTCTCAGAAGGCGCGAGCCGCGACGTCCGGCCGCCGGGCTCCGGCGAGCAGCGCGCGCAGCGCGTCGACCGGCAGCGGCTTGCCCGGGTCGGTGAGGTAGTTCTCCGCGAGCGACGAGGGCTCGGCGGCGTACGCCTGGGTGTAGGCGGCGGCCTCGGGCTCGAACCGCCAGCCCTCCGACATGCCGCCGGCGTCGACGGTGTCGAACCCGAGACGGTCGACCAGCCGGGCGGCGGCGGCCTTGGCGCCGTCGTCGTCGCCCGCGATCGGCAACGCGCTGCGGTCGTGGGCGCCGGCGGGTCGGGCGAGCAGCGGGATGTGGCGGGCGAGGATGTTGTTGAAGGCCTTCACCACGTGGGCGCCGGCCAGCAGCTGCTGGGCGTACTCGCCCGTGGTCAGCTCAAGAGCGTCGAGCTCGGCGATGCGTCCGTCGCGGTGCGGGTAGTAGTTCCCGGTGTCGACGACGACCTTTCCCGCCAGGGCCTCGAGCGGCAGGTCGCGCAGCCTGGTCAGCGGGACCGCGACCACGACCTGGTCGGCGAACGCCGCCGCCTCGCTCGAGGTGCCCGCGCGGGCTCCGGCACCCAGCTCCGCCACCAGGTCGGCCAGCGACTCCGGGCCGCGCGAGTTCGCGATCAGCACCTCCAGGTCCGCGGCGACGGCCAGCCGGGCCACCGCCGAACCGATCGCGCCGCTCCCGATGATCCCCAACCTCGCCATGCTTCAATCTCCTCCTTGGTCGCCTTCTGGTCCGACCAAGCGACGCCGCCCTCCGATTGTTCCCGGGCCGCTCCGGAAGGCAGCTGTCGCGCGGCGCACACGTGTCCCTCACGGAGGTCCTGCTGCGACCCACGGGGCAGGGGCGCCGGCGACACGGGACGGTGCGACAGGCAGGGGTGACGAGGGGGTCCAGTCGCTCTCTGCTTCCGGCGTGGCGACGCGCCGGCCGCCCCGGTGAAACCCGGTGAGTCTCGTCCTTACCTGCGACTCGACCCTCCGCCTGTCAGCCCGTCCGACCGCGCTCGGGAGCCGGCTGTGACACCGCCGACCTGCTCGTGGGCGCCCGGTTCGGCGGCTCGGTCACACCGCCATCGCGGCCCGGCGCCGTCCTCCCGCAGCTCCGACGGGCGCCGTGCGCGCCGCCGCGTGGCCACCGCGGAGCGCCAGGAGCTGTTCCAGGGGACGGACCTCGCCCTCCTGGGACGCGGTGAGGAACGCGGCGACCAGGTTCCGGTGGGCCGCGGACTCGACCGGCGCGCGCGCCGGGCCCCGTGTGATCCGGGGCGCTGCCCGACGGACGAGCTGTCGGGCGTTGACGGCGCTCGTGCGCAGGAGGCGCGCGATCTCGTCGTAGGGGTAGTCGAAGACCTTCCGCAGCAGGTAGGCGGCCAGCTCGCCGCCCGACAGCCGGGACAGGAGCAGCCCGAGCGCCTCGGACAGCGCGGCGGTCTGGTCCACCCGGACGGCCGGATCGGCACCGTCGTCCTCCGGCCGCGGGGCGTGGACATCGGTCGGGTACTCGTGGCGGTGGCTGGCCGACTGCACGACGTTGATCGCCAACCGTTTCGTCGTGGTCGTGAGGAACGCCTCCGGGTTCCGCACCTCGGTCCGGTCGGTGCGCTGCCACCGCAACCAGGCTTCCTGGACGACGTCCTCCGCGCTCGAGGAATCCCCGCCGGTGACCCGGAGGGCGATGCGGAACAGCCGTGCGCGCTGCGAGGCGAAGAATACGCCGGCGCGCTCCAGGTCGTCGGGGCGCGCGCAGGCCCCGCGGATCGTGCGGTCGGGCTCGGTCGTCGACGCATCCATGGCGGCTCCTTCGGTGCGGGTCGTCCGGGTGGGCGACATGCCCAGCCTTCGGCCGCGTCGGGGGCTGGCGCGCCATGCAGTCCCGTGGTCCGGTCCGTGGTGCTGCGTGGTGCCGTGCGTGGTGCCGGGCGCGCGGGATGCCGTGCTCACGCGGGGGAGGGCGTGCCCCCCGCCGCGGCGCCGGGGCTCGCCAGCGCGCGCGAGAGCTCCCGTCGCGAGGCGATGCCGAGCTTCGTGTAGACCTTGCGCAGGTGCCACTCGACGGTGTGGGGGCTCAGGAACAGCTCCGCGCCGATCCTCGGGTTCGTCATCCCGTCCGCCGCGAGTGCGGCGATCTGTGCCTCCTGCGCGGTGAGTGGTGACGCCACCGTGTCGTCGCGCGCGCGGACCCTGACGCCGGAGGCGAGCAGCTCTCGGCGCGCCCGTTCCGCGAACGCGGCAGCGGGCATCGCCGCGAACAGGTCGTGTGCCGCGCGCAGGTGCTGCCGCGCGGCGGCCCGCCGGCCCTCTCGGCGCAGCCACTCCCCGTAGAGCAGATGGGTGCGGGCGACCTCCGCGGTGACACCTTCCCCGCTCAGGTGGTCGAGCGCCGCGCGGTACAGCGCGTCGGCGTCGTCCCCCGCGCGGAGCAGGGCCAGGCAGCGCGCCCTGAGCCCGCGCGCCCAGCCGGTGTCCGCCACGCCGATCAGCGTGTCCAGGCGGGCGAACGCCGCTGCGGCCTGCTCGGGCTCGCCGCAGCGCACGGCCGCCTCGACGTGCTCGACCAGCGCCAGCCCGATGAAATTGAACCCGTCGTGGTCGATCACGGTGCGTGACGCGGCGAGGGCCCGGTCGTACTGTGCCAGCCCGTTGTACAGCACGCCCTGGACGTAGCCCGTCACGGCGAGCAGCGACGCCTCGCCGCCCTCGGTGGCTCGGGCGAGCGCCTCGTCGAAGAAGGCGACGGCGGTCGCCTCCTCGCCGCGCCACGCCGTCAGGACCAGGGACGCGTAGGCGAACGGGGCGTTCCCGGTGGCGGCGGCGATCGTGTCGGCCTCGTCGATCTTCCGTGCCGCGCCGGCGAAGTCGCCGTGGAAGACGTCGACGCCCGCCGTGTAGACGAGCGCCGGCGGCAGCACGCCCAGGGCGCCGACGTCCCGGGCGAGGCGCACCGCCCGCGCCGAGATCCGGTCCCAGGCGGAGAAGTCCCACGCGTGGTGGAAGAACGCCTCCATCGCGACCGGCGCCAGCAGGAGCCAGCGGGTGGTGGCCCCGGGGCCGTCGAGCTCCTCCTCGGCGAACGGGACGAGAGCCGCCCGGATCGCGCCGACACCTGGCCCGGGGCCGTCGGCGAGGAGGGTGGCGATCGCGTCGAGCAGGGCGTCGGAGGGGCTCGACCCCGGCAGCTGCGCGTCGAGGCCGCGGGCGGCCCGCGCCGCCGCCGCGACCCCCGCGGTGCCGTGGACGCGGCCGGAGAAGACGGCGGCGCTGAGCGCCTCGAGGTAGGTCTCCCTGGCGAGCGGCGAACCTGCCGAGGCGAGGCCGGCGGCTGCCTCCAGCAAGAGGGGAGCGGCGTCGTCGCTGCGGCTGCGGGCGAAGAGGACGCGGGCGCGGAGACGGTTCACACGGGCGCGGTCCGTCGGGTCGAGCGGGCAGAGGTCGGCGGCTGTCGCCATCTCGGTCGCACGGTCGAGCGCCGCCGCCGAGAAGTGCGCCTCGGCCGCGGCGAGGGCGCGGCGTCCGCGCCGCCCTGCGTCCGGCGTGAGCTCGGCGGCACGTTCGAGCAGCACGGCCTCGGCGGCCATGCCGCCGCGCTGCCGGGCACGGGCCGCGGCCCGCTCCAGGCCGTCGGCGACGTCCTCGTCCGGCCCGTCGCACGCCTGCGCGGCGTGCCACGCGCGGCGGTCGGGCTCGTGGACGGCATCGGTGGCCGCGGCCAGGGCCGCGTGCGCCGCCCGGCGTTCAGCGGGGCTGGCCGCGCGGTAGACCGCGGACCGCGCCAGAGGATGGCGGAACCGCACCGCCTCGCCGAACTCGACGAGGCCGGCCGCCTTGGCGGGCGCGACGTCGGGAGCGATGCCGAGGTGCTCGGCTGCCCTCAGCAGGAGTCGTGCGTCGCCGACGGGCTCCACCGCGGCGACGAGCAAGAGGGCCCGGGTCGGCGAGGGGAGCGCTCCCAGACGACGGCTGAAGTCCGCCTCGACACGGTCGGGGACCGAGCCGAGGACGTCGGTATCGAGCCCGTAGGCCAGCTCCGCCGCATGGCGACCTCGGTAGAGCTCCAGGAGGGCGAGCGGGTTCCCGTGCGTCTCCGCGACGAGCCGCGCCCGCACCGGGTCGTCCAGGCGGCCGTCGACGGCGGAGTCGAGCAGCCGGCCGGCCGACTGCGGGTCGAGGCCCTCGACACGCAGCTCGACGAGCCCCGCCAGCGCTCCCTGTCCCTCGGGGTCGCGCACCGCGGCCACCAGCGCGACGGGTTCGGCGAGGAGCCGCCTGGCGACGAACTCGAGCGTCAGGAGGGACGACTGGTCCAGCCACTGCGCGTCGTCCACGACGACGAGCACCGGCCTCGCCTCGGACGCACGGGTCAGGAGCGTGAGCACCGCGAGGCCGACGAGGAACCTGGCGGGTGGCTCTCCCGTCGCCGTCCCGAAGGCCACCGCCAGGGCGTCGCGCTGCGGGTCCGGGAGTCGCCCGGCCTCGCCGAGGAACGGGGCGCACAGCTGCTGCAGGCCGGCGTACGCCAGCTCGATGTCCGCCTCGACGCCGACGGCCCGCGTCACGGTGACCCCTGAGGCCTGGGCGGCCACGTAGTCGAGCAGCACCGACTTGCCGACGCCGGCGTCGCCCCGCAGGACGCACACCGCCGACGTCCCACCGCGGAGGCTCGCGAGCACCGCGTCGAGGGCCGCGCGCTCGCTGCCGCGCCCGACCAGACGGGGGAGGGGACTCGCGCTCATCGCAGCTCCTGGCCTCGCGGGGAGCACACCGTCGGTGGCGCCCTCGGGGGCAGGCTACCGGGCCGTGTCACGCACGGCGCCGCCACACGGTCGATCCATGGTCAGCAGATCGTCTGTCGCAGGAGGAACCGTGTCCCCACGTACACATCAGCTCGCCACAGCGGTGCTCGTGATCGGCACCGGAGGCTCGGGCCTGCGCGCCGCGATCGAGCTCGCCGAGGCGGGCGTCTCCGTGCTCGCCGTCGGCAAGCGCCCCGCGCCCGACGCGCACACCTCGCTGGCGGCGGGCGGCATCAACGCCGCCCTGGCCACGACCGACCCCGCCGACTCGTGGGAGCAGCACGCGGCCGACACGCTCCAGGAGAGCTACCTGCTGGCCGACCCCCGCACCGTGCAGGTCGTGACGCAGGGGGCGTCGCGGGGGATCGACGACCTGGAGCGCTACGGCGTGCGGTTCGACCGTCAGCCTGACGGCCGGATCGCGCAGCGCTACTTCGGCGCCCACACCTACCGGCGCACCGCCTTCGTCGGCGACTTCACCGGGCTGGAGGTCCAGCGGGCGCTGCTCGAGCGCGCGGCGGCGCTGGCCGTCCCCGTCCTGTCGACGGTCTACGTGACCCGGCTGCTGGTCAACGACGGGGTGGTGTTCGGCGCGTACGGCTTCGACCTCGTCGACGGGTCGCGCTACCTCGTGCACGCCGATGCCGTCATCCTCGCGACCGGCGGCCACACCCGGATCTGGCGGCGTACGTCGTCCCGGCGCGACGAGAACACGGGGGACTCGTTCCGCCTCGCCACGGAGGCCGGGGCCCGGCTGCGGGACGCCGAGCTGGTGCAGTTCCACCCGTCGGGGCTGATCGAGCCGGAGAACGCCGCCGGGACCCTCGTCAGCGAGGCCGCGCGGGGCGAGGGCGGCGTCCTCCTCAACACCCTGGGAGAGCGCTTCATGGCACGGTACGACCCGGAGCGGATGGAGCTGTCCACCCGCGACCGTGTCGCCCTCGCGTCCTCCACGGAGATCAAGGAGGGCCGCGGGACCCGGGCCGGGGGCGTGTGGCTCGACCTCTCGCACCTCCCGCGCGAGACGATCCTCACCCGGCTGCCGCGCGTGTACCAGACGCTCATGGACCTGCAGGTGCTCGACGTGACCCGCGACCCGATCGAGGTGGCACCGACCGCGCACTACTCGATGGGCGGCGTGTGGGTGCGCCCCGAGGACCACAGCACCGACGTGCTCGGCCTCTTCGCCATCGGCGAGGCGTCCAGCGGGCTGCACGGCGCGAACCGGCTCGGCGGCAACTCGCTCATCGAGCTCCTGGTGTACGGCAGGATCACGGGCCGCGCCGCCGCCGCGTACTCGGCTGGGCTGGCGACGCAGCGCCGGTCGCTGGGCGCCGTGCGGGACGCCGAGCAGGCGGTCGACGGGCTGCTCGACTCCGACGGCGACCAGAACGTCCGCGCGATGCAACGCAGCGTTCGCGACCTGATGACCGAGCACGCCGGGGTGGTGCGCGACGAGGCGGGCCTGCGCGCCGGTCTCGCCGGACTCGACGAGGTCGAGGACCGGATGACGCGGGCGGGCATCCATATCGACATCGGCGGGTACCAGGACCTCGCGCACGCCTTCGACCTGCGGTCCGCGGCGCTCGCGGCGCGGGCGACCTTGGAGTGCGCGTTGGAACGGCGGGAGACGCGCGGGTGCCACAACCGGTCCGACCACCCGGACCTGGACCCGGAGCTGCAGGTCAACCTGGTGTGGTCGCCGGGGACCGGGGTGCGTCGCGAGGCGCTGCCTCCGATCCCGACCGACATCGCCGAGCGCATGCACGACGTCTCCGCCGACGGAAAGCTCGTCGAATAGCGCGTGCGGTGTCACGCGCCCGCACGACGTCCGGTCGTTCAGGGTGACGGCGCCCGCCGTCGACGGACACGGCCTCCTGGCGTCGCAGCGCGCGCCCCGACGGCCTCCAGCCGACGCAGGAAGGACACCCCCATGAACGACCACGTTCTCGAGCCCGAGGCGCAGGCCATGGCCGACGCGACCGCACAGCCGCCCTACTTCTACGAGATGACACCCGAGGACGCCCGCCAGGTCCTCGCCGACGTCCAGGCGCAGCCCACCGACCTGGCGGACGTCGAGGAGGAGTGGGTCGTCGTGCCCGCCCCCGCCGGGGACGTCCGGGTGCGGGTCGTCCGGCCCGTCGGCAGCACCGCCCCGCTGCCCGCCGTCCTCTACGTCCACGGCGGAGGCTGGGTGCTGGGCGACGCCGGCACGCACGACCGCCTGGTCCGCGACCTCGCCACGGGCGCCGACGTCGCCGTGGTGTTCGTCGAGTACGACCGGTCGCCCGAGGCCCGGTACCCGGTCGCGATCGAGCAGGCGTACGCGACGGCGCAGTGGATCACCCGGCATGGTGCGGACGCGGGCCTCGACCCCGCCCGGATCGCCGTCGCCGGCGACTCCGTGGGCGGCAACATGGCGGCCGCCGTCGCGATCCTCGCCAAGCAGCGCGGTGACGTGACCTTCCGCCACCAGTCGCTCTACTACCCCGTGACCGACGCCGCGCAGGACACGGCGAGCTACGTGGAGTTCGCCGAGGGCCCCTTCCTGCGGGCCAAGTCGATGGCCTGGTTCTGGGACGCGTACCTGCCGGACGAGTCCCGGCGCCAGGAGATCACCGCGTCGCCGCTGCGGGCCACGCTCGAGGACCTCGCCGGCCTGCCCGAGGCGTTCGTCGTCGTCGACGAGAACGACGTGCTGCGCGACGAGGGCGAGGCCTACGCACGCAAGCTCCTCGCGGCGGGGGTCCGGACGACGACCGTGCGCTACAACGCGACGATCCACGACTTCATGATGCTCAACCCGCTGCGGCCGTCGGCCGCGTCGTCCGGCGCGGTCGCGCAGGCCGTCGCGGTCCTGCGCGCGGCGCTCCACGCCCGCTGAGACACCTACCCGCACCCACCACAGGAGACCGAGATGGACACCCAGTACCCCACCGTCGTGCTCGTGCACGGCGCCTTCGCCGAGTCCGCGAGCTGGAACGGCGTCATCGACCGGCTGCACGAGCTCGACATCGAGGCCGTCGCGGCGGCGAACCCCCTGCGCGGCGTAGCCGGCGACGCCGCCTACGTCCGTGACGTCGTCGCCGCGATCGGCCGGCCCGTCCTGCTGGTCGGCCACTCGTACGGCGGGATCGTGATCACCGAGGCCGCCGCGGGGAACCCCGACGTCGTCGGCCTCGTCTACGTCGCGGCGTTCGCCCCGGACCACGGCGAGAGTGCGTTCGAGCTCTCGGCGCGGTCCCCGGGCAGCACGCTCGGCGAGGCGCTGACGGCCTACCCGGTGAGCACCGGCGGCAACGAGCTCGCCATCCGGCTCGACGCCTTCCCCGCGCAGTTCGCGGCCGACGTGCCGCTCGCGGACGCGACACGGCTCGCGCGTACGCAGCGGCCGGTCACGGAGTCCGCGCTCCGGGACGGGCTTCCCACCGACACTCCGGCGTGGCAGACGCTGCCCTCGTGGTTCGTCTTCGGGGGCCAGGACCGCAACATCCCGGCTGCGGAGCTGCACGCCGAGGCTCAGCGCGCGCGGGCCCGGACGGTGAACGAGGTCGAGGGCGCGTCCCACGCGATCGCCGTCTCCCGTCCCCTCGAGGTCACGAGCACCATCCTGGAGGCCCTCGGCGCCGACGTCGCCGAAGAGGTCGCGTGACGCGTCGGCGGAAACACCGGCCGACGTCCGACGGCTCCCGCCCCGTTCGCTGGGGGCGGGAGTCGTCCGGGATCGACGTCGGCGACGCCGTGGCGGGCGGGGGTGCGCCGGTTCGGCGCGGATCGTCCCGAGCCAGGCATTGACACCGTTGGTCGCGTTCTTCTAATGTCTGCGTGCAGCACGAGTTATACGAATGACGCCAGGGTTGGCGCGGACCACGAGGAGGTGACGGCATGGCGCGAGGTGCGAACGGCGCGTCCAAGCAGCCGACCATGTGGGACGTGGCCAGCCTGGCCGGCGTCTCGCAGGCGTCCGTCTCCCTCGTGCTGAACGACGCCGGCCGCGGGCGCGTCTCGGACGCCACCCGCGAGCGGATCCTCGACGCCGTGCGGGAGCTGGACTACCGCACCAACGCGTTCGCCAAGTCGCTGCGCAGCGGCGAGTCCGGCCTGATCGGGTTCGTCTCGGACGAGGTCGCCAGCGCGCCGTTCGCGGGTCGTCTCCTGAAGGGGGCGCAGGAGCTGGCCTGGGAGACCGGGCACGTGATCCTGAGCGTCGACTCCTTCGGCGACGACGCGCTCGAGGAGGCCGCGATCGACATGATGCGGTCCTACCGGGTGCGCGGCGTCGTGTACGGGTCCATGTACCATCGGGTGCTGCGGCTTCCCGCCGCCCTGCAGGACATCCCGGCCGTCGTGCTCAACGCCCGGGAGGCGGACGGCAAGGTCCCGAGCTTCTTCCCGGACGAGGAGCGGGGCGGGTACACCGCGACGCGCCACCTGCTCGACGCCGGACATACGCGCGTCGCGATGATCAACATCCAGCCGCCCGACAGCGACCTGCCCGCCGGGATCGGCCGGATGGCGGGGTACCGCCGGGCGCTGGAGGAGGCGGGCGTGGAGTTCGACGAGCGGCTCGTGCGCTACGGCGGCGGTGTGGTCGAGGACGGCCTGGCGCTGACCCGCGACCTCATGGCCGGGCCCGCCGCCCCGACGGCGATCTTCTGCGGCAACGACCGGACCGCCTGGGGTGCCTACCGCGCCCTCGAGGCGCTCGGCCTGCGCATCCCCGACGACTGCTCGATCGTCGGCTTCGACGACCAGGAGACGCTCGCGCCGTACCTGGACCCCGGACTGACGACCGTGGCGCTGCCGTTCGAGCAGATGGCTCGCAGCGCCCTGGACACCCTGCTCGGGACGCGTCCCGACGAGGTGTCCGACCATCCCATCGAGTGCTCACTGGTCCCACGGGGATCGGTGGCGAGTGCGAAGGTGCACGAATGACAGCTCACGCAGAGGCCCGGGCGACGATCGTCGCGCGCCGCACGCCGTGGTGGCGGCGGGTGATCAGGTCCTGGCAGTTATACGTACTACTTACGCCGGCCGTCGTCTACGTCCTGGTCTTCAAGTACTGGCCGATGTTCGGCGCCCAGATCGCCTTCCGCGACTACAACCCCGTGGACGGCTTCACCGGCAGCCCGTGGGTGGGGCTCGAGCACTTCACCCGCTTCGTCGAGTCGTTCCAGTTCGAGCGGCTCATGGTCAACACCCTCACGGTGAACGCGCTCGGGCTGCTCATCGCCTTCCCCGTGCCGATCGTCCTGGCGCTGATCGTCAACCAGCTCTCCGGCGACCGGTTCAAGAAGTTCACGCAGACCGTTCTCTACGCGCCGTCGTTCATCTCCGTCGTCGTGGTCGTGGGCATGATCTACCTGCTCTTCTCGCCACGGTCGGGGATCGTGAACAGCGCGATCACGGCGTTCGGGGGAGACCCGGTCTTCTTCATGGGGTCGCCCGAATGGTTCCGGCCCCTCTACATCGGGTCGGACATCTGGCAGAACGCCGGGTTCTCCATGATCGTCTACCTGGCCGCGCTGACGGCGATCGACCCCGCCCTGCACGAGGCCGCCCGCGTCGACGGGGCGAACAAGTGGCAGCGGATGTGGCACATCGACATCCCCGGCATCCTTCCCGTGATCACGATCCTGTTCATCCTGGCCATCGGGAACCTCTTCAACCTCGGATTCGAGAAGGTCCTGCTGATGCAGACCGACCTCAATCTCCCGACGTCCGAGGTCATCCAGACCTACGTGTACAAGACCGGTCTGCAGGGCGCCCAGTTCAGCTATTCGGCCGCGATCGGGCTCTTCAACTCCCTCATCAACCTCGCCCTGCTGCTGACCTTCAACTGGGTCGCACGCCGGGCCAACAAGACGAGCCTGTGGTGATGACGCCATGACGACCATCCATCCTCCCGTCGAGGCGCCGGCCTCGACCCCGGACGCCGCGCCGCGGCCCCCGCGGGCGCGCCGCCGCCACCGCGAGTCCGGCGCCGACAGGGCGTTCACGATCGTCGTGACCGCGACCCTGCTGTGCGCGATCCTCGTGATCCTCTACCCGCTCTACTTCGTCGTGGTCGCGTCGGTCAGCGAGCCGTCCGCGATCCTCAACGGCGACGTGTGGCTGTGGCCCCGAGGCCTCACCTTCGAGGGATACGCCCGGATCCTGTCCGACCCGGGGATCCTGCGGGGGTTCGCCAACTCCGTCCTGTACACGGTCGTGGGCACGGCCGTCAGCGTCGCCACGATCCTCTGCGGTGCCTACGCGCTGTCGCGTCGTGACCTGTTCGGCCGCACGTTCTTCATGCTGCTGTTCGTCATCACGATGTTCATCGACGGGGGCCTCATCGCCCGCTACCTCGTGGTGCAGGAGCTCGGGATGCTCAACACCATGTGGGCCGTCGTCCTGCCGGGCGCGGTGGGCGTGTGGAACCTGATCATCGCCCGCACGTTCTTCGAGAGCAACGTGCCGGACGAGCTGCGGGACGCGGCCCAGCTCGACGGCGCGAACGACTTCCGGTTCTTCTGGCGGATCGTCCTGCCGCTGTCGAAGCCGTTGATCGCGCTGATGGTGATGATCCACCTGGTGGCGAACTGGAACGCGTTCTTCGACGCCCTGATCTTCCTCGACGACGAGAACAAGTACCCCCTGCAGCTCGTGCTGCGCAACATCCTGATCCAGTCCGAGGTGTCCGCCTCCGGAGGTGCGGGCGCCGTCGACTCCTATGCCGCGGCACAACGCATGGGAGAGCTGATGAAGTACGGAATGATCGTCATCTCCACGATCCCGCTGCTCATCGCGCTGCCGTTCATGCAGAAGCACTTCACCAAGGGCGCCCTGCTCGGCGCCGTCAAGAGCTGATCGACGCCGCGCCGACGCCCGTCGACACATTCCCCGATCTCTTCACCATGGCAATCGCGAGGAGCGAACCGATGAGACACAGCCGTTTTGTCATCCCTGCCGTCACCACCGTCGCCCTGCTGGCCCTGACCGCGTGCAGCGGCGGGTCTCAGCAGGCCGCCGAGATCGACGACGCCTCCGCCGACTTCGGGCTCCATGCCGAAGGCCTGCCGATCGTCGACAAGACGCTCACGCTCACCTTCGGCGGGTCGAAGTCCGCGCTGGCGCCGGACTACTCCGAGATGGAGCTCGTCCAGCGGTGGGAGAAGGACACCAACATCGCGATCGACTGGGAGAACCTGCCCGACCAGGTCTACCAGGAGAAGAAGAACCTCATGCTGGCCTCCGGCGACCTGCCGGACGTGCTGTTCAACTCCGGCCTGACCGACGCGGAGGTCGTGGACAACGGCAGCAACGGCACCCTGCTGCCGCTGGAAGGCCTCATCGACGAGTACGCGCCCACGCTCAAGAAGATCCTCGACGAGCGGCCGGACGTCCGGGCGGCGATCACCGCCTCGGACGGGCACATCTACACGCTGCCCTCGGTCGAGGAGCTGGGCATCCTGCCGTACCCCAACTTCCTGTTCATCAACACGAAGTGGCTGGACGAGCTCGGCCTGGAGATGCCGCGCACGATCGAGGAGTACCGCCAGGCGCTCGAGGCCTTCGCCACGAAGGACCCGAACGGCAACGGCAAGGCCGACGAGATCCCGCTGAGCTTCCGCCCCGACTCCTTCGCGGCGAACCCGTGGGACCTCATCACCGCGCTCGGCGGGCAGCCGGAGAACAACGACCACCGGATCGTGCGCGACGGGAAGGTCGAGTTCACGGCGAACACCGACGCCTACCGCGACGGGGTGAAGGCCCTCGGCGAGTGGTACGCGGACGGCCTCATCGACCCCGAGTCGTTCTCGCAGGACGACGTCGCCTACCTCGCCAAGGGCAAGGCGAAGACGCCCGTGCTGGGCTCGTTCTTCTGGTGGGAGCTGGAGGAGATGGTGGGCACCGACCAGCTGGACGACTACGAGCTCGTCGGCGTCCTCGAGGGCACCGACGGCCAGCAGCGCGCGAGCGTCACCAACAACCAGGAGATCAGCCGCGGCGCGATGGCGATCACCCGGGCCAACAAGTACCCGGCGGCCACGATGCGCTGGGCCGACCGGCTCTACGACCCGGTCATGTCGGCCGAGACGTCGTGGGGACCGATCGGCGTCACCCTCGAGAAGAACCCGAAGTCCGGCCTCCTGGAGCAGATCCCCGCCCCGGCAGGGACCTCGGAGGGGGAGCGCCGCCAGCAGGTCGCGCCGATGGGGCCGCGCATCACCACGGCCGAGGACTTCGAGACCGTCGTCGCCCCGGAGCCCCGGGCGGCCGAGCGGCAGAAGCTCGTCAAGGAGTTCTACGAGCCGTTCGCGGCGAACGAGAAGTACCCGCCGGTCCTGCTCTCGAACGACGAGCTGGACCAGGTCTCCTACCCGGAGACCGACATCAAGACCCTCGTCAAGGAGAAGTTCGCCAGCTGGATCGTCGACGGGACGATCGACGGCGAGTGGGACGGATACGTCTCCCAGCTCCAGAGCCTCGGGGTGGACGAGGTCACCGCGACCTACCAGCAGGCCTACGACCGCTTCATGGAGACCGATCAGTGACAGACACCACCGTCGACCGGGCGCGGGCACGCGCCACCGCGAACCTGCGCCCGGTCGCGCACTTCACCGCCCGCGACACCTGGCTGAACGACCCCAACGGCCTCGTGTTCCACGGCGGCACCTGGCACCTGTTCTTCCAGAACAACCCGGACGGAGACACGCACGGCAACCTGTCCTGGGGCCACGCGACGTCGCCCGACCTCGTGACGTGGACCGAGCAGCCGGTGGCGATCCGGCACACCGCGCAGGAGGAGGTCTTCTCCGGCAGCGCCGTCGTCGACGAGCGCAACACCGCGGGGTTCGCCGGGCCCGGCCAGACGGCGCTGGTGGCCGTCTACACCAGCGCGTACCGCCCCGGCCACCCGACGCTCGCCGGCCGGCAGGCACAGTCCCTCGCCTACAGCCTCGACGACGGTCGCACCTGGACCCGGTACGAGGGCAACCCGGTCGTCGACCGGGGCAGCGCCGACTTCCGGGACCCCAAGGTGTTCTGGTACGAGAGCGAGGGCGGCGGCCACTGGGTGATGCTCGCGGTCGAGGCCACCGACCGCCAGGTCGTGCTGTACCGCTCCGACGACCTCAAGCGCTGGGAGCACCTGTCGACGTTCGGGCCGGCGCACGCCACGGGCGGCGTGTGGGAGTGCCCCGACCTGTTCCCGCTGCCCGTGCGCGGGACCGACCGGGTGCGCTGGGTCATGATCGTCAGCCTCAACCCCGGCGGTGTGGCGGGTGGCTCCGGCGCCCAGTACTTCGTCGGGGACTTCGACGGCACCACGTTCACCCCCGACCGGCCCGGCGACGGGCCGCAGGGCGCCGACTGGCTCGACCACGGGCGCGACTACTACGCGCCCGTGTCGTTCAACGGCGCCCCGGACGGGCGGCGCGTCACCATCGGGTGGGCCAGCAACTGGGACTACGCGAACGAGACCCCGACCGCGCCGTGGCGCTCGGCGATGTCCCTGGCCCGCGAGCTCGAGCTCGTCCGCACGCCCGACGGGCGGGACCGGGTCGTCCAGCGGCCCGTGCTGCCCGCGGGGCCGCGCGACGGGCTGGTGGTCCACGAGGTCGCCGTCCCGGCGGACGGGGGGCGGCACGAGATCGTGCTGCACGGCGACGGGCCCGACGCCGTGGTCCTCACCGTGGACGGGGCGGCGCGGACGCTGACCAGCGACCGCCGCGACAGCGGGGACACCGGGTTCCACCCGGCGTTCCCCTCCGTCGACACCGCCCCGCTGCACGACGTCGGCGCGGCGGTCGACCTGACCGTCGTCGTCGACGGCTGCGTGCTCGAGGTCTACGCCTGCGGCGGCCTCACCACGCTCACGCAGCTCGTCTTCCCGAGCGCCCCGCTCACCCGGCTCACGGTGCGGGAGGCCGCCACGGCATGACCGGGCCCGGGCGGCCTCCGGCACGGTCGGCCGCCCGGGCGCGCCCCGCCGCACCCGGCGGGGCTGAAAGAAGAGACGAGAAGTCAGACCGAGACGAGAGAAGGAGCTTGTTGCGATGACGGAACAGCGACGGACGGATCACGGCCCCAGGCTCGGACGCAGGACGTTCCTGCGGGGCGCGACGGTCGCGGCAGCAGTGGCCGCGGTGGGGGTCCCGAGGCTCGCTGCCGGCGCGGCCGAGGCGGCCGACCCGGTGCTCCACCTGGCGTACGACGAGGCGAACGGGGCCACCGAGTTCCTCGACAAGGCGGGGCAGCGCACGTTCAGCGCCCACGTGGCGAAGAACCCGGCCGAGCGCGTGCCGGGCGTGCGGGGGAACGCCTTCCGCACCGACGGCTTCTCGACCTGGGCGACCGGTGACTTCGCGGCGCCGATCACCTCGCAGCTGACGGTGCAGACCTGGGTCGCCCTGGAGAGCTACCCCTCGGGGACGGAGCTGCCGTACGAGGAGCTGTCGTCCTCGTCGATCATCCACCAGAAGTCCGACTCCGCAGGCTTCGACCTCGGCATCAACACCTACGGCGAGTGGTGGTTCACCGCCACGATCGACGGCAAGGAGCGCACCGTCAAGGCGCCCTGGCTGTTCCCGCTGTACGAGTGGGTGCACGTCGCCGCCGTGGTCGACGGCGACGCCGGCGAGCTGCGGATCCAGCTGGACAGCAGCGCCGGGACCAGGGAGGCGCGCCTGGAGATCCCTGCCGGCTCGACCTTCGACCAGGCCACGGGTGCGCCGCTGGTGATCGGCAAGGCCGCGAAGGACGAGACGATGGACATATTCCTCGTCAACGCCCTGGACGCGGCGTACGACGACACGAAGATCTACACGGTCGCCCGCGACAAGGCCGCGCTCGCCGCGGAGTACACGGCGGGGATCGAGGGCGCGGGCAGCGCGGACGAGGCCCTGCAGGTCACGGCGCTGCGGTTCGCCGACGACGTCCTGCGGCCGCGCGTCCACGCCATGCCGCCGGCCAACTGGACCAACGAGCCGCACGGCCTCGTCGAGCACGGCGGAAAGTTCCACCTGTTCTACCAGCGCACCCCGAACGGCCCGTTCAAGTCGCAGATGCACTGGGGCCACATGTCCAGCGCGGACCTGGTGACCTGGAAGAACCAGCACGACGCCCTCCTGCCGGAGCTCAACGACCGGGAGGCGCAGCTGGGCGCCGTCGCCGGGGCGGGCCTGTCCGGCCAGGGGTCCAAGGGCATCTGGTCCGGCGACGTCGTCTCGGTCGACGGCACCGCGTACGCGTTCTTCACGACCGTGAACTACGGCGGGCCCTTCGACCCGGGCGTCACGCGCGCCACGAGCAGCGACCCGGACCTGGCCACCTGGACGAAGGACTCCGCCGGGCTGTTCGACAAGACCGGCGTGAACGACACGCGCGACCCGTACCTGTTCGCCGACGGCGACACCTGGCACATGGTCGTCGGCGCCGCCGTGGACACCGGGGGTGGCCTCGCGCACTACACGGCCTCCAGCGTCGGCGGGCAGTGGACCCGGTCGGAGAAGCCGTTCTCCACCGTGGGGTTCGGGCAGATGGACATCGGCTCCGTCATCTGGGAGATGCCGGTCTTCGAGAAGCTCGGCACCCACGACGGCACCGACGTGTACATCCTCCTGGCCAACCCCATCGGCGGCGAGGTGTCCAAGCTGACCGAGCCGTACACGCGCGGCGTCTACTGGACGGGGACCTGGGACGGGGCGCAGTTCACGCCGTTCGAGGCCACGCCGAAGCCGCTGGACGTGATCCACGGGCACCTGTCGCCCGCCGTCGCTCGCGGCCAGGGCGGCAGCCTCGTGGGGATCGGTATCGTCGACGAGCGGTCCAGCTCGCAGATGCAGCTCGACCTGGGCTGGGCGCACACCTACAGCCTGCCGCGCGAGTGGCGCCTGCTGGCCGACGGCAGGACGCTGGGGCAGCGCGCCCTGCCGGCCCTGCAGTCGCTGCGCGGCACGAAGCAGAGCGTCGCCGACGTCGCCGTCAGCGGCGACCACCGGCTGGCCGCGCAGGGCAACCAGGTCGAGATCCTCGCCCAGGTCGACCCGGCCAGCACCGGGACGCGGTACGGCCTCGCGGTCTGCGCGTCGCCCGACGACCAGGAGATCACCCGGATCTACTACGACGACGGCGACCTGGTCATCGACAAGAGCAGCTCGAGCACCGGCTTCGACAACGAGGAGGCCGTGCTCCTGCGCGCCCCGTACGACGAGGCCGCCTTCGGCAAGCCCGAGACGTTCCACGTCTTCGTCGACCACTCGGTCGTCGACGTCTTCGTCAACGACGCCGCCGCGTTCTCCAACCGGATCTACCCCACACGCACGGACGCGGACGGCGCCGCCCTGAGCACGGGCATCCTGCTGACGTCCGGCGGCGGGGAGACGCTGTTCACGTCGGTCGACGTCTGGACGCTGCGGGCCGGCGGGGCGTAGCCGCCGGGGTCCGGCTCGGCGTCCCTCGACGGGACGTCGGGCCGGGCCGGTGCAGCTACGGCCGCCACGCCTCGTCGAAGTCGGGGTGGTCGGCGTAGGGGAGCGCGAGGGCACGGAGCATGCGCTCGCCGACGAACTCGATGCCGCTGACCTGTCGTGCGTCGACCTCTCGGTCGAGGTCCTTGTCCATGTCGAGGCCCGTCGCCTCGTAGGCGAGATGGACGAGCTGCCGCTTCGCCTCGACCTCCGCCAGCAGCCGCGCCCGCGTGAACGGCCGATCGGGCTCGCCCCGCGGCGTCCCGCCGTCCGGCCCGCGGTCGCTCCGGAGCTCCGCGGCCGTCGCTCTGGCCTCGTCCTCGTTCAGCCGGGCGGTCAGGAACTCGGTCAGGGTCACAGGGGCAGCATACGGCCGCAGCGCGCCGCCGATCCCGGCGGCCGGAGGCCCACGGCGCCGACTGCGGGCGTACCGTGAAGGAGTGGGTGGTCGACGGCTCGGCCCGCACGAGGGCGATCGAGACGGCTCGCCGACGGAGGTTCGGTCCTCCGCTCCCGACGAGGACACCTCCGAGGCGCGCTGGGACGACGACGGCGGCTACGAGCCCGAGGACGCCGACGTCCCTCCCGACCGCGACACCCCGGTGCCGGCCGGGCTCTTCCTGCGCGGGATCCTGGACTCCGCCCTGCCGCACGAGCTCGGCACGGACGACGGGCCGGAGCGCTACACGGTCGCAGCGGTCTTCTCGCGCCAGGTCGCCCCGGAGGAGCGCGCCCTGATCGAGGGGCCGGACGCCCGGTCCACGCTGGCGGAGCGGGGATACCCGGGGGTGGGGCTCAAGGTCGCGGACCGTCGCCTGGAGATCTCGGGGACGAATCTGGCGGCGCTCGAGAGCGGACTCGCCTCGCAGGTCGCGGCACTGCTGCGGGGCGTCGAGCAGCAGGTTGCCGCGGCGCGTGAACGGCGCGACGACGAGCGTGCGCGGTGGAGCGAGGCGGAGGCCCGCCGTGCTGCCCGGGTGAAGGCGGAGGCAGACCGTGTCCGTTTCGAGTGACCGGCCGACGCCCTCGAGGACGACCGACCGCAGCCCCGCCAGGCGCGTCACGAGGGACTACGCGGTCCTGGCCAAGGTCGTCCGGGAGTCCGGCCTCACGCGCCGTCGTTACGCCTACTACTGGACGCGCCTGATCGCGACGGTGGCCGCGTTCGCCCTGGTGTGGGCCGGGGTCGTGCTGCTGGGCGACTCCTGGTGGCAGCTCGTGCTCGCCGCGGCGCTGGCCGTCGTCCTGGCCCAGCTGGCGTTCCTCGGGCACGACAGCTCCCACCGGCAGATCTTCCGCTCGCGGGCCTGGAACGACTGGACCGGACGGGTCCTGGCGAACGTGTTCGTCGGGCTGAGCCACGTGTGGTGGACCACGAAGCACAACGCCCACCACGAGGCGCCCAACCGCGAGGGGCACGACCCGGACGTCTCGCCCGGGGTCATCGCGTTCACGCCGGGGATCCTCGCGAGCCGCCGCGGATGGCGCCGGTGGTTCGCGCGCCGGCAGGGCTGGTTCTTCTTCCCGCTGCTGACCCTCGAGGGCCTCAACCTGCACGTGGCGAGCGTGCGCACCGTGCTGGGTCGTGGCCCGGTCGTGCACCGCGGCGTGGAGGTGCCGGTCCTGCTGACCCGCCTGGCCCTGAACGTCGCCGTCCTGGCGATCCTCCTGCCACCCGCGATGGCGGGCGCGTTCCTCGCCGTCCAGCTCGGCCTGTTCGGCGTCCTCCTGGGCGGGGCGTTCGCGCCCAACCACAAGGGCATGCCGATCGTCCCGGCGGACGCCGAGGTCGACTTCCTGCGGCGACAGGTGCTCATGTCCCGCAACATCCGCGGCAACGTCGTCGTCGACTTCTTCATGGGCGGGCTCAACCGGCAGATCGAGCACCACCTGTTCCCGAGCATGCCTCGGCCGAACCTCCGGCGCGTGCAGCCGCTCGTGCGCGAGTACTGCGCGACGCTCGGCGTCACCTACACGGAGGTCGGGTTCTTCGTCTCGTACCGGATCGTCGTGGGCTACCTCAACGACGTCGAGCACCGCGCGCGCGACCCCTTCGGCTGCCCGCTGGCCGCGCAGCTCGGACGGTGAGGCGCGCCGGCCCGAGCCGGGGGAGCGGCGCGTAGAGTCGAGGTATCCGGGACGAACGTCCCCCACCTGAGGTGCGCGGGTCCGGAGAAGCGAGGAGGCCGTCATGGCCACCGCCCCGACCCCGACCCCGCCGTTGGCCTCCGCGACCAACGGCAACCCCACCCGCAGGGTGACCGGCACCCGCCGGGCGTCCCGCGGCGCCCGCGCGAGCGCCGGGACCGTCCCCGGGAGCCCCCGGCGCGGTCGTTCCGGTGCGGTCTGGACCGCCGTCGGGGTCGCCGTGCTCCTCCTCGCCGCCCTGGTCGTCTTCATGCTCCAGAACACCCAGGCGGTCCTGGTCTCGTTCCTGGGGCTGGAGGGCACCGTCCCGCTCGCGGTCGCCCTGCTCATCGCCGGCGTCGGGGTCGGGGTCGTCGTGCTGATCGTCGGCGCGGCCCGCTCCGGCCGACGCCAACGGCGCTCGCACCGGACCGAGTGACCGGCCGCCCCGCGCTGGAGGTGCACCATGACCCGCGACGCCCTGGCCTCCCGACCGGACCGGCTCCACGACCTGCTCGGTGAGCTCGCCGCCGCGCAGTGGGCCGTGGAGGACGTGGTCGCCGTCGTCGACGGAGGCCTGCCGATCGACCTCGCGCTCTACCTGACGGCCCGGGCGCGGCTCGACGCCGCGGTCACCGCCTGGAACCGGCGCGCCGGGGCCGACGCCCGGGGGACAGCCCCCTTGTCCTGAGCCTCGGGCCACGTAGGCTCGAGGCATCCGCACGACCGAGTGACCGCTCACCCCCACGGCTGGGAAGTCGACCTCGAGCTCTGCGAGACCAGATGACCACAGCCACCGCCGACCGCTCGCCGGCAGCCGCCCGGCTCTCCGACGCCCCGCACACCAGCTCCTACAGCGCGCTGTCCCGCACCGTGCGCGAGGCGGGCCTCCTGCAGCGCGCGTACGGGTACTACCTGCGGACGGGCGCGCTGCTCGTCCTGGCGCTCGCGGGCGCGGCCACGGGGTTCGTGCTGCTCGGCGACTCCTGGCTCCAGCTGCTCGTCGCCGGCGCCCTCGGGCTGATCCTCACGCAGTTCGCGTTCCTCGCGCACGAGGCGGCGCACCGCCAGGTCTTCGCGACCGGGCCGGTCAACGACCGGGTCGGCCGGGTCCTCGCGAACGCCGTCGTCGGCATCAGCTACTCGTGGTGGATGTCGAAGCACACGCGCCACCACGCGAACCCGAACCACGTGGGCAAGGACCCGGACGTCGCGAACGACACGATCGTCTTCACCGAGGAGGGCGCCCGCGAGCACCGCGGCCTCCTGGCGCTCGTCACGCGGTACCAGGGCTGGCTGTTCTTCCCGCTCCTCACGCTGGAGGGCCTCAACCTGCACCTCACGTCGGTGCGCTCGCTGCTGCACGGCAACGACGCCGACCGCGGCGACCGCGCCCGGGAGCTCGTGACCATCGGCCTGCGGCTGGCGCTCGGCACGGCCGTGGTGTTCTGGTGGCTCCCGCTCGGCATGGCGTTCGCCTTCCTGGGCGTCCAGCTCGCCGTCTTCGGCGTGTACATGGGGGCGTCGTTCGCGCCCAACCACAAGGGCATGCCCATGGTCCCGGAGGGCAGCCGCCTCGACTTCCTGTCCAAGCAGGTGCTCACCTCGCGCAACATCCGCGGCGGCGCCTGGACGAGCGCGCTCCTGGGCGGCCTCAACCACCAGGTCGAGCACCACCTGTTCCCGAGCATGCCCCGCCCGCACCTGGCGCGCGCACGCCTCCTGGTGCGCGAGCACTGCGCCGCCCACGGCCTGCCGTACACCGAGACCGGGCTCGTGCGGTCGTACGCCATCGTCGTCGGCTACCTGAACCGCGTCGGCCTCGCCGCCCGCGACCCGTTCGACTGCCCCCTGCGGCAGAGCCTGCGGGGCTACTGAGTCAGGGCGTAGGCGTCGAGCCGTTGCCGCCCGCGTTGTCGACGGGTCCGCCGGAGGGCTCGGGCTCCGCCGGGGGAGTCGTCTCCTCGTCGGTCGGGTCCGGCTCCGGCTCCGTCGTCTCGTCCGTCGGGGTGGGCGTCGACGTCGGCTCGTCCGTGGGGGTGGGCGTCGACGTCGGCTCGTCGCTGGGCGTGGGCGTCGGCGTGGAGGACGGCGTGGGCGTGGAGGTCGGCGACGGAGTCTCGCTGGGCGTCGGCGTGCTGGTCGGGGTGGGCGTCGACGTCCGCTCCGGCCGCGACGTCGGCTCGGCCGGGGCCTGCGTCGTGGGGTCCGTCGCGCTCGGCGTCGGCGACGGGGTGGTCGACGGCGACGGGCTGTGGGTGACCGGGGCGACCGGGGCCCCGTCGTCCGTGTCGCGGAAGAACCAGAACGCGCCCGCGCCGACGGCGACCACGAGGAGCGCGGCCAGCACGATCAGGAGGACCCGGCGCGACCGGGACGGCTCGGGCTCCGCGGCGGCGGGCACCCCGGCGACGGGGGTGTCCGTGGGCGGCTCGGGCGGCGGCCCGCCCAGCACCTGGGTGGGCTCCTCCCCGGCGTCGGCGAGGGGCTCCGTCGGAGCGCCGGCGTCCGGCAGCGGCGTCAACGGCTCGGTCGCGTCGACGGCGCCGAGCATCCTCGTGCGCTGCAGCTCGGCCTCGGCGCCCGCCGCCGCGGCGGCTGCGAGACCGGCGGCGCCGATGGCCGCCGTGCGGTGCGGGTCCTGGGCGGCGATCTGGCCCATCGTCAGGGTCTGGTCGCCGTCGGCGTTCTGGGGGCCGTCGGCCCCCGGGGTCGTGGCCGCCGCCGTCGGCGGCGCGCCGCCGAGCAGCGTGGCCACCGTCTCGCCCATCGCGCCGGCCGTCGCGAACCGGCGGGCGGGGTTCTTCGCCATGGCCCGGACCACGAACCGGTCGACGGCGGAGGGGACGGCGGCCTGGCGCGCCGACGGCGCGGGGACGGGCGCGCCCACGTGGGCCAGCAGGACGTCGCCGGGGCGGGCCCGCTCGTACGGGGGGTGGCCCGTGAGGGCGAAGTAGGCGAGCGCCCCGACCGAGTACAGGTCGCTGCGCGCGTCGAGCGGGTGGCCCTGCGCCTGCTCCGGAGACATGTACGACGCCGAACCCGCGACGCGCTCGCCGTCGCCGTCGCCCCCGCCGGGCGCGGTGAGGCCGAGGTCGAGCAGCCCCACCGTCATGCTGCCGTCGTCGTGCCGGTCGACCACGACGTTGCGCGGGCCGACGTCGCGGTGCACCAGGCCCGCATCGTGCACGGCCGCGAGCCCGTCGAGCAGCCCGCCGACGACGGCGAGCGCCTCCGGCCAGGCCAGGCCCGTGCCGCCCGCCAGCTCCGACAGGGGGGTGCCGGGCAGGTGTCGCATGAGGAGCCAGGGGACGTTCGCCCCAGCGACCTCGTCCTCGCCGGTGTCGAGGACCTTCGCCACCCCGGGGTGGTCCACCAGGGCCGACGCCGCGATCTCGCGGGCGAGGCTGGCGCGCGCCACCTCGTCGTCGACGAGGTGCGGGTGGAGCACCTTGACCAGGAGCTCCGGCTCGTCGGCGGGCGCGGGGGACCCGGCGCCGTCCGCACCCTCCGCGTCGGCGACGTCGCCCGCCGTGGTCGCCGTGTCGGCCGGGGACTCCGAGCCGGGCAGGCGAGAGGCCTCGTAGACCGTGTACGTGCCGCCGGTGCCGAGGACGTCGCCCAGCACGTACTTCCCGCCGAGCACGACGTGGCCGGCTCCCGGCTCCTCGGCCGGGTCCTTCGGCGTCATGCCGGGCACCGCGGCGAACGTGGGGGGTCGAGGCGGACGCCTGCGCGCGGCGGCGTCGGGGCGGCGAACTCGGTCATTTCAGTCATGGGCCATCACAGGATAAGTGGTGGTCACGCGTGCTGCAGTGTGCCCGGTCACGCCTCGCGGAGGTCTGCCAGCGCGCTCTCGATGGCGCGGTGGAACGTGGGGTAGGCGTAGATGAGGCGCCGCAGGTCGGCCACGGGCACCCGCGCCTGCACGGCGAGCGTGAGGACGGCGAGGATCTCCCCGCCCGCAGGCCCGGCCGCCGTCGCGCCGACGAGCACGCCGGCGTCCGCGTCCTCGACCAGCTTGATCAGGCCCTCGTTGCCGGGCCCGTGCACGAAACCGCGCGACGACGCCGAGAGGTCGGTGGACCCGGTCCGGACCGTCAGCCCGGCCTCGCGCGCGGCGGCCTCGGTGAGCCCGACGCCCCCGATCTCCGGGTCGGTGAACGTCACGTGCGGGACGGCGCGGTAGTCGGCCCGCTCCTCGCCGCCGTCGTCGCCCGCGAGGATGTCGGCGGCCGCGATGCGCGCCTGGTACATCGAGACGTGCGTGAACGCCCCCTTGCCCGTGACGTCCCCGACGACCCAGACGCCGTCTGCCGCGCGCAGCCGGTCGTCGACCGGGATCGTGCGCCCGGAGTCATCGATGCCGACCGTCGCGACCCCGAGCGCCCGCAGGTCGGTGCGCCGTCCCGCGGCGACCAGCAGCTGCTCGGAGACCAGCCGTGTCCCGTCGCCGAGGGTCAGGGTGAACCCGGCGCCGTCGTGCGACACCGACGCGACCTTCGCCGACGTGCGCACGCCGATGCCCTCGGCGGCGAACCGGTCCGCGAGGAGCGCGCTCGCCTCGGGCTCGTCGGGGGCCAGCAGGCGGGGGCCGGCCTCGACCACCTCGACGGCGGTGCCGAACCGGGCGAAGACCTGGGCGAGCTCGCAGCCGATGGCCCCGCCGCCCAGCACAGTGAGCGACGTCGGCGCCTCCGTGGCGCGCACCGCGTCCCGGTTCGTCCAGTAGGGCGTGTCGGCCAGCCCCTCGACCGGCGGCACGGCCGGATCCGTGCCCGGGTTGAGCAGCACGCCCCGCGTGGCGCGGAACCGACGCTCGCCGTCGGGCGTGGCCACGGCCACCTCGCCCGGCCCCACCAGCCGCCCGCGTCCCCGGACCACGCGCGCGCCCGCCTTCTCCAGCCGCTCCACGGCCGCGGTGTCGTCCCAGTCGGTGGTGGCCTCGTCCCGGACGCGCCGCGCCACGGGCGCCCAGTCGGGCGTGACGTCGACCCGGCCGGCCAGCGTGCCGGCGCGGCGGGCCTCCGCGAGCGCGTCCGACGCGCGGACCATCATCTTCGTCGGGATGCAGCCGAAGTACGGGCACTCGCCGCCCACCAGTCGTGCCTCGACGGCGACGACGTCCAGCCCCGCACGGGCCAGCCGGCCGGTCGCGTCCTCCCCGCCCGGGCCGGTGCCGATCACCACGACGTCGACGGTCTCGACGGGCTGCTCGGTCGTCATGCGGGTCCTCCTTGCAGGGGTGGCCGGCCGGGTGCGCCGACCCCGGCCAGCGCACCACACCCGCGCGCCCGTCGCGCGGCGAACGGACGCGTCGGCGGCGACGGACGCCACTCTGCCAGGCTGGCGCGGTGGACCTGATCGCCGCCGGCCGCGACGCCGACGTCTTCGCCCTGGACGAGCGCCGCGTGCTGCGCCGCTACCGTGACGGTCGCCCCGCGGAGCAGGACGCCGTACTGCTCGCGGCAGTGCGCGCCGCCGGATATCCCGCCCCCGCGGTCCTCGACGTCGACGGACCCGCCCTCGTGCTCGAGCGGTTGACGGGCCCGACGCTCGGAGCGGCGCTGTTCGACGGCACCTGCGACGTCGCGGAGGCGGGCCCGCTGCTCGCGTCGCTGCACGACAGGCTCCACGCCGTGCCCTGGCAGGGCGGCTCTCTGCTGCACCTGGACCTGCACCCGTTCAACGTGATCATGTCCGCCCGGGGGCCGGTCGTCATCGACTGGACCGACGCGCGCCCCGGTCCGGCGCCGCTCGACGTCGCCATGACGGCCCTGACCTTCGCCCTCAGCGCGCTCGAGCCGGCGTCGGCCACCGTGGGCGGGGCGTCGGCCGACGAGGTCGCGCCCTTGGCACGCGGGCTGCTGGCGGCGTTCGTGGCCGCGTGCGACCCGGAGTACCGCGACCACCTGACCGCCGCCGTCGAGCTGCGGCGGGTCAACCCCGCGATGAGCGCCGCCGAGGTCGGACGCCTCGACGAGGCCGCGGCGCTCGCCGCCTGTCCGGCGTGACGGCCGCCGCGTCGTCGTCGGTGGCCCGGGGCAGGATGGCGGCGTGCACGTCGTCCTGACCCGAGAAGCTGACGGCACGGTCCGCGTGCACGACGGTGCGCAGCGCGCCGTGCCCGTCGGGGCGCTGCCCCCGCTCGTGGCCGACGCGGAGGGCGGGGCTCGCGGGGGCGCGGCCGTGCCGCGCTGGACGTGGGACGACACGAACCGCTGGTACCTCGGCCTGCTGCGGGCGGGCGTCCGGGTCGAGCGGTCGCACGACCTGCGCCTCGTGCATCGCATCCTGCGGCACTCCGCGGCCACCGCGGGCTCGGAGCTCGCGACGTCGCCGCCCGGCGCCTGGGACGCGATGACCCCGACGCCGGCGGGCGCGGAGCCGCTGGCGGGCGCTCGCCGCGCACCGCAGGGCGACGCGCTCTTCGACCTCGCGGCACCCGCGCCGTCGGCCCGCGACGAGCACGCGGCCGGGGCGGCCGACCCGGTGGCGGAGCTGCGGCGGCAAGAGGACGCGGTGCGCGGCTCGGCGGCCCCGGGCCGGCTGCGGCTGCTCGCGGCGGGGGAGTCGGCGGGCGCGCTCGTCGCCGCCGAGATGCATCACGCGGGCCTGCCGTGGCGCGCCGACGTGCACGACGCGATCCTCACCGAGGCGCTGGGCCCCCGGCCGCCCGAGGGGCGACGACCTGTGCGGCTCGAGGAGCTCGTGCGGCAGATCCGCGCAGCCCTGGACGCCCCGCCGTCGCTCAACCCCGACTCGCACCCGGACCTGCTCAAGGCGATGCAGTACGCCGGCGTGGGGGCGCGCAGCCTGCGCAAGTGGGAGCTGTCGACGATCGACCACCCGGTCGTCGCCCCGCTGCTGGAGTACAAGAACCTCTACCGGCTGCTCACCGCCAACGGCTGGCACTGGCTCGACGAGTGGGTGACCGACGGGCGGTTCCGCACCGAGTACGTGGTGGGCGGGGTGGTCACGGGGCGCTGGGCGTCCACCGGCGGCGGCGCCCTGCAGCTGCCGAAGGGCGTGCGACGCGCCGTGGTGGCCGACCCGGGCTGGTGCCTCGTGGTCGCCGACGTCGCCCAGCTCGAGCCGCGCGTCCTGGCGGCCATGGCCGGCGACGAGGCGATGGCGACCGCGGGCCGCGCCGGCGACCTGTACGCCGGCATCGTGGCCTCCGGGGTGGTGCCGACGCGCGAGCTGGCGAAGGTGGGCATGCTCGGCGCGATGTACGGCGGCACCACCGGGGCGAGCGCGCAGGTGCTGCCGCGGCTGGGCCGGGAGTACCCGCGCGCCATCGCGCTGGTGGAGGAGGCCGCGCGCACGGGCGAGCGCGGGGGCGTCGTGACGACATGGCTCGGCCGGTCGTCCCCGGTCCCGGGCGCCGCGTGGGACGAGGCCCAGGCGGGCGCGTTCGCCGACGACGCCGGCGCCGACGCGGCCGCCCGGGCCCGGTCGGCCACGCGGTCGTGGGGGCGGTTCACCCGCAACTTCGTGGTGCAGGGCACGGCCGCGGAGTGGGCGCTGTGCTGGCTGGCGTCGATCCGCCGGCGACTGTGGGCGCTCGGCGTCGCCGACGGGGCGCGGCCGGGCCTGGCCCCCGCCCCGTTCGCCGACCGCCCGCACCTCGCGTTCTTCCTGCACGACGAGGTGGTGGTGCACGCCCCGCGCGAGCTCGCCGACGCGGTCGCCGTCGAGGTGCGTGCGGCCGCCGACGAGGCGGGCCGCCTGCTGTTCGGCGACTTCCCGGTGGACTTCCCGCTCACCGTCGCGACGGTCGACTCGTACGCCGACGCCAAGTAGCTGCCCCGTGGCCGGCGGGTGTGGCCGGTGGTGTGGAGCTAGCGTCGAGGAAGGCTCCGCGCCGGCCGACGCGGACCACGAGACGGACGGCGGCAGGGTGCCATGGGCAGCATCCGGGTCGAGCGGACCCTCGTCGACGGGCTGGGGGTCGTCTACCGGCGCGCGGGCTCGGGGGCGCCACTGGTCCTCGTGCACGGCGCCGGCGAGGACGGCCGGGGCTGGACGCCCCAGCTGGAGTCGTTGTCGGACGAGTTCACGGTCGTGGCGTGGGACGAGCCGGGCGCGGGCGGCTCCGAGGACGTCCCGGACGGCTTCGCGCTCGCCGACTACGCGGACTGCCTGGCGGGCGTGATCGACCGGGCGGTGGGTCGCCCGGCGCACGTCGTGGGCCTGTCGTGGGGCTCCACGGTCGCGCTCGAACTGTACCGGCGGCACCCGGACCGGACGGCGTCCCTCGTCCTCACCGGCGGGTACGCGGGCTGGAAGGGCTCGCTCCCTGCCGAGGAGGTGGCCGCCCGTGTCGCGGGCGTGCGGCGGATGCTCGACGCCGAGCCCGGAGCGTTCGACCCGACGATGCCGGGTCTCTTCGCCGCGGGCCCGCCGCCCGAGCACGTGCCGCTGATCGAGTCGATGGCCCGCGACGTGCGGCCGCGCAGCATGCGCCACGCACTGGCGATCATGGCGGAGGCGGACCTGACCGACGTGCTGCCGACCGTCGCCGTGCCCGTCCTGCTGCTGTGGGGCGAGCTCGACGCCCGCTCCCCGGTCCGCGTCGCCCGGCAGCTCGAGGAGGCGATCCCCGGCGCGCGGCTCGTGCTGATCCCCGGCTGCGGCCACGTGACCAACCTCGAGCGGCCCGCCGAGTTCGACGCCGCCGTGCGGGAGTTCTGCCATGGCGTGGACGGCCTGGAGAGTGCCGACGGCGCGCGTTGACGGTCATCCACCCTAGGGTCGGGCGCATGGATGCCACAGCCGCCAGCGCCCCACCGCTCGCCGACGTCGTCGCCGCCCTCGAGGACCTCTACCCGCCGTCGACGGCGGAGGGCTGGGACGCGGTGGGCCTCGTGGTGGGGGACCCGGCGGCGCCGGTGCGCAGGATCCTGTTCGCCGTCGACCCGGTGGCCGAGGTGGTCGACGAGGCGATCTCCTGGGGCGCGGACCTGCTCGTCACGCACCACCCCCTGTTCCTGCGGCCCGTGCACTCGGTCGCGGCGACGACGTTCAAGGGCGACGTGGTGCACCGGCTCCTGCGCGCGGGCTGCGGGCTGTACGTCGCGCACACCAACGCCGACGCCGCCCCGCGCGGCGTCGCGGACGCGCTCGCGGACCTGGTCGGCATCACCGACCGGAGCCCGCTCGTCGTGGGGGACGACGGGGACGGCGTCGAGCGGGGGATCGGCCGGGTCGGCCGGCTCGCCGAGCCCACCACGCTGGGCGGGTTCGCCGAGCGCGTCGCGGCCGCGCTGCCGGCGACGGCGCAGGGCGTGCGCGTGGCCGGCGACCTGGACGCGCCGGTCGCGACCGCCGTCGTCGTCGGCGGGTCCGGGGACTCGCTGTTCGACGCCGTCCGCGCGGCCGCCGTCGACGTGTACGTGACCGCCGACCTGCGGCACCACCCCGCCTCGGAGCTGCGCGAGCGGGCGGAGTTCGAGGCCCGCCCCGCGGGCGGCAACGCGGCGACGCCCTTCCTGGTGGACGTGGCCCATTTCGCGAGCGAGTGGCCGTGGCTCGCCTACGCCGCCGAGGACGTCGTCGCGCGCCTCGGGGGCCGGCCCGGAGGCGTGACCGGGGAGGGTTCCGGAGAAGGTACGGTGACCACGAGGGTGAGCACGATCGGCACCGACCCGTGGACCGCGCGGGTGGCGAGCACCGTGCGCGAGACCGACCGCCCCACCAGCTGAATCACTGCGAGAGGACCCGCCCGTGGCCACTGCACCCCCCGAGGACCAGCGCCGACTGCTCGAGGTCCAGGCCCTCGACACGCGGCTGCAGCAGCTCGTCCACCAGCGCCGCAACCACCCGTCGCTGGCGACCATCGCGGAGCTCGACGGCCGCATCGGCGACCTGCACACCTCGCTCGTCGACTCGCGCACGGCCGTGGCAGACCTCGAGCGGGAGCTCGCCAAGGCGGAGTCGGACGTCGCCCAGGTGCGCACGCGCGCCGAGCGCGACCAGCAGAAGCTCGACTCGGGAGCACTCTCGGCGAAGGACTCCCAGGCCCTGGTGAGCGAGCTCGAGTCCCTCGCCCGGCGCCAGTCGGTCCTGGAGGACGCCGAGATCGAGGTCATGGAGCGGCTGGAGGCGCACCAGGGCTCGCTCGCCGAGGTCGAGTCGGCGCACGCCGAGCTCGAGGCCGCCAAGGCGAAGGCCACGGCTGAGCGGGACGAGGCGTGGGCCGAGATCAACGCGACCGGCTCGAAGGTCAAGGCCGAGCGGGAGGCCGTCGCCGCGGGGCTCGACGCCGGCCTGGTCGCCCTCTACGACAAGCTGCGCGCCCAGCTCGGCGGTCTCGGCGCTGTGGCGCTGCGCGGCGGCCGGTGCGAGGGCTGCCGCCTGGACCTGAACCCCGGCGACCTCGCGGCCGCCAAGGCCGCCCCGGCCGACCGGATCGTGCGCTGCGAGGAGTGCGGCCGCATCCTCGTGCGCCTGGCGGACGACGGCGCCGCGGCCTGATGGCGCGACCGTCCGGCGCGAGCCCGGCGGCGGGCGCCGACCTGCGCACCGTCGTCCTGGTGCGGCACGGCGTCACGGAGCTGACCGAGGCGCGCGCCTACTCGGGCGGCGCCGTCCCCGGCCCGTCGTTGACGACGCGCGGTCGCGTGCAGGCGGCTCGGGCGGCGGACGCCGTCTTCCGGATCGGCAAGGACCTGTGGCCCGACCTGCCGCGCGCCGGCACCCTCCTGGCCTCGCCGCTGGTCCGCACCCTCGAGACCGCGGCCGCGGTCGGCCGCCGCACCGGGCAGCACGTGCGGCCCGACGAGCGGTTCGCCGAGTGCGACTTCGGTGACTGGGAGGGCCTGACGCCGGAGGCGATCGCCGGCCGCTGGCCCGACGAGCTCGCCGCGTGGGCCACGACCGGCACCGACCGGGCCCCCGGCGGCGAGTCGTACGCCGACGTGGGGGAGCGCGCCTGGGTCGGCCTGCGCGACGCCGTCGCGGACGCCGACCCCGCCTCGACGACCGTCGTCGTCGCGCACACGGTGACGATCCGCGCGCTGGTCGGGAGGGCGCTCGGCACGCCGCCGTCGTCGTGGCGGCTGCTGCGCGTGCCCCCGTGCTCGCTCACCGTGCTGCGCTTCGGCCTGGCGGACGACGGCGAGCCGGCGCTCGCGGAGGTCGTCGCGGCGGGCTTCCCGACCGACGCTGGTTGAGCCCGTCGAAACCCGTTCCCCGCTGGTTGAGCCCGTCGAAACCCGTTCCCCGCTGGTTGAGCGTGTCGAAACCCGGTCGTTGCTGGTTGAGCTTGTCGAAACCCGGGTGCTCGGTTTCGACAGGCTCAACCAGCGGTGTCGCGCTTGGGCGGCAGCGCGAGCGCGAGGTCCACGCCCCGGTCGACCCACGCGTGCAGCGCGTCGTCGTCCGCCGTGACGTCGGGTCCCACCGTGACCGTGCCGCGCATGGTGCGCTCGCCCATCCGCATCTCGTGCGCGCCGTCGGTGAGCGCCTGCGCGTGACCGTCCGTCCCGACGTGCACCATGAGCTCGTCGTCGCCGACGCCCACCGCCATGTGGGTGTTCACCATGAACGCGACGCCCCCGAACATCTTCCGCTCGACGAAGTCGGCGCGCTCGGCGACGGCGTCGCGCACGCGGGCGGCGAGCACCTCGTCGTAGGCCATGCGGTCAGTGTGCGCCGGGTGGGCGGCTTCGCGCCCGTCAGGCGATGACGACCTCGAGCGTGCGCGGCCCGCGCCGCGTGGCTGCGTCGTGCAGGGTCGCCTCGACCATCCGGTACGACAGGCCGGTGCCGACCTCCGTGCCGATGACCTGCCCGTCCAGCTCGCGGGCCGCGTCGAGCAGTTCGTCCGCGCTGGTCGGGGCGGGCCCCGAGCGGCGCAGCAGGTGGCCCGTGAGCACGCCGCGGGTGTGCTTGGCGTTGTGCGACACGACGGTGCGCTTCCCGTCCGCCTCGCGCACGACCCGGACGGTCACCCAGTCGGCGGCGGCGTCTCCCGTGGTGGCGGGCTTCCACGCGGCGAGGTAGGCGGCCGAGCGGCAG
The DNA here is from genome assembly GCF_038593535.1 of Isoptericola sp. F-RaC21. Classification (NCBI taxonomy): domain Bacteria; kingdom Bacillati; phylum Actinomycetota; class Actinomycetes; order Micrococcales; family Promicromonosporaceae; genus Isoptericola; species Isoptericola sp. F-RaC21. Next base: position 487,139 of record NZ_JBCFYX010000001.1, read on the forward strand.
TCGACGACGACGTCGCCCGCGGCGCGTGCGTCGAGCGCCGCGGACAGGTGCGGCCGCCACGCGGTGGCGAGCCTGCCGATGCCCGGCAGGTCGACGCCCATGGAGAGGCGGTACGCGGGGATCAGGTCGGCGGGGGAGACGGCGCCCCACAGGCCGGAGAACACCCGGACGTCGCGGGCGGCGCGGCGCGCGGCGTCGTCGGGCAGGTCGGCCAGGCCGGCCGCGGCGTAGAGCACGCCCGTGTAGACGCGGGACGCGGGCGCGGTCGGCGCGCCCTTGAGCTCGGTGTTGCGCGCGACCTCGGCGGCGAGCGACGCGGCCACCCCGAGCACCTGGGTCGCGTCCGGCCGCGCGCTCACCGCGGCGAGGGCGTCGAGCACGGCGCGCCGCTGGTCGGTGAGCTGCTCGGCCCCGGTGAGGCCGTCCAGGTCGGCCGGTGCGGCGCCGTCGGGCGCGGGCGTCTTGCCCTCGGAGGGCGGCAGGCAGATCAGCACCCCGACACCCTACGGGCGGGTCTCGGCACGCGGACCGTCCGGTGACAGTGCGGTCGGTCACCGCTAGCGTCGCCGGGCATGGTCCACGTGAAGGTCTACGGCAACCGACGGGTGTGGGGACAGCGGCGCGCGGAGGTGTCCGACGCGCTGCACGCCGCGATGGTCGGGGCGTGGCAGATCCCCGAGGAGAAGCGGTTCCACCGGTTCCTGCTGCTGGAGGACGGCGACCTCGTCGCCCCGCGCTCCGACGACTACCTGATGATCGAGATCGTCGCCTTCGCCGGCCGCACGCGGGAGGCCAAGCGTGAGCTGATCCGCCGCGTGTACGACGACGTCGCGCCCGCCCTCGGGGTCGCCGCGGACGACGTCGAGCTCGTCGTGATCGAGTCTCCCGCCGAGAGCTGGGGCATCCGCGGGCGGTCCGGCGACGAGCTGTCGCTGAACTACAAGGTCGACGTCTGACCGTGACGACGTGAGCGGGCGTCCGACCGGCTCGACCGCGCATAGACTGTGCCAGGCGGACGAGTCGGTCGGACGGTCGCGTCGGCGGTGCCCTCGGGTGTCGTCGCCGAGGAACGTCCGGGCTCCGAAGGGCGAGGTGGTGGCTAACGGCCACCCGGGGTGACCCGCGGGACAGTGCCACAGAAAGTAGACCGCCGTCGCCGGGCGACCGGTGGCGGTAAGGGTGAAACGGTGGTGTAAGAGACCACCAGCGCGGCCGGTGACGGTCGTGGCTCGGTAAACCCCACCTGGAGCAAGGTCAGACAGGGAGCGTTCGAGGGTTGCCCGCCCGATGCTCCCGGGTAGACCGCTCGAGCCCTGCGGCAACGCAGGGCCTAGATGGATGACCGTCGCCCGCGCCGGGGCAACCCGGCACGGGAACAGAACCCGGCGTACAGACCGGCTCGTCCGCACGTTCCGACCGCTGCCCTACGCCGCGTCAGGCGGCGGAGGGCTCCGGTCTGGCGGCATGCTCGAGCGCCCAGGTGAGGGCGTGGTCGGCGACCTGTTCCCAGCCCGGCGCGGCGCAGGTCCAGTGGTCCCGCCCTGGGAACTCGTGGTACGCGGTGACGGCCGGCGACTTCTCCCAGTGCTTGGCGTTCGACCGGTTCACCGACGGCGGCATGATGTGGTCGAGCTCGCCGGCGATGAACAGCAAGGGCGCCCGGTCGGTGCTGAAGTCCACCCAGGTCTCCTGGTGACCCGGCTTGAAGTTGGCGATCAGGCCGTAGTCCCAGACCCAGCGGCCGGGAGCCGGGATCGCGTAGCGCTCCCACGCCGCGCGCGACTCCTCCTCCGCGAGCGTGTTGGTGAACGCGTAGTGGAACTCCTCGGGAGTGAACCCGACGGCCCGATGCCTGTTGGCGGGATTCTTGAGCGCCGGGAAGAGCGACCTCGCCTGAGACGGCGGGTTGACCCGGACGCCCTCCGTCGGAGCGGAGTCGAGGACCACCCCGGCGGCGCCGAGGCCCCGGGCGAGGAGGATCTGGGTGAGGGTGCCCCCGAAGGAGTGGCCCATGATGATGGGCGGGCGGTCGAGGCCGCTGATGACTCCGGCGAGGTGCTCGACGGTCTCGGGGACGCCCAGGTCCGCGATGACCTCCGGATTCTCGCGGAGGGCCTCGACCTCGATCTCGAACCCGGGGTAGGCCGGGGTCACGACGGTGAAGCCCTTCTGCTGGTAGTGCTGGACCCAACCCTCCCAGCTGCGGGGGGTCATCCACAGACCGTGGACGAGGACGACGGTGTCGGGCGCGGTGGTACCGGTGGTGTCGCTCATGGCTGGCCTCTCAGGGGGAGTCGAAGTGCGCCAGAGGATCCGCGCCCAGCCGGTCGCGGTCGGTGTCGGGCGGGCGTGTCCGCTGCCCGGGTGGTCAGGAGGCGTGTGTCGCTGCCGGCACGGACGACACGATAGGGAAGCGCTCCCAACGCGGCGCGGCCGGTCGCGAAGTTCACCCGCTCGCGGAGTCCCGCTGGTCGGCGCCCGACGCGGCCGGCACGAGGGCGCGCAGGTATCGGCGGCGGTAGAGCCGCTGGGCCACGAGGATGACGGGGAAGGGCACCCGCCACAGCCCCCGACCCGGCCGGGTGAGCGAGCGCAGCGTCATGCTGACGCACCCGTCGTCGTCGCGATGGACGATGAACGCCTCCTCGCCCGTGACGGGATGACCCTCCAAGGCGCCGTAGGACAGGGCGGCCCGCCGCTCGGTCGCGATGACGTCGACGACCTCGATCGGCTCGCGCACCCGGAACGGACCCACGCCCGCGACGAGCCACGACCGCTGTCCTCGTCGCGCCGGGACGCCCGGCTCGAGCGGCGGGTCGACGGCGAAGCCGCTGCGCGTCTTCACGCCCCACGACAGGACGGCCTCGGAGGCGTCGTCCCAGACCTGGGGCCCGACGCCGAGGTGCACGGTGCGCTCGAACGCCCGCCATCCCTCCGGCGGCCGCCAGTCCTCGGCGGCGGGCGCGGTGGCGCCGAGGGCGCCTCCGGAGGTCAGCGTCCGCCGCCGGAGTCGGCGCTCCGCCAGGGGCGTGAGGTCGTCGACGCACCCTCCGGCGTGCTCGATGGCGGACCTGACCACGTCCGCCTCGCCCAGGGTGAGTCGGAACGCGGCGCTGGTGCCCGTGTCGTTCACGTCCCAGACGAGGTCGCCGCGCGCGCTGATCCCGGAGCCGCCGATGCTGTGCGGTGCGAGCGCGAGAGCGATGTCGAGGTCCTCGTCGTCCCGCGGGTCGAGGGCCACCGCAGAGCTCGACCCGCGACGAGCCGCCAGCCGGCGTTCGGCCTCCCGGACGGCGTCCTGCGCCCCGGGCGGCCACTCGTCGTCGGAGAAGACATCGATCTCGACGAGGGCGAGACGCAGCCGCTGCGCGCGCAGCGCGCCCTGGATGGCCGCCTCGACGGTGGCCCGTGGGGCGTGGTCTCGGACGACGAACCACGTGTGGGAGGCTGCCGGTCTGCTCATGCGCCCGTCCTTCCGCGCGCTGTTCGTGACGTCGCAGCGTAGCGGGCGCGACGGACCGTCCGAGGCGTCGCCGGCGACCCAAGGCGCGTGTGAACGGTGCGTAAAGAAACCCTATGCCGAGGTTCCGTTCCGGGTCGGCAGAGGTGTACCGTGTCGGACGTCGCGACGACGAGGTCGCGAGTCCGGAACGCAGCGCTCGAGACCGAGGCGCGCAGGGACGCAGGACGTGGGACGAAGGTGCGGCAGTGACTTTCACCGACGAGGCTCAGGCCGGGGGCATCGCCCTCGTGGAGCGGACCGACGTGAGCGTGGTGGACATGTGGGGCGAGATCGACATCGCCCTGCGCAACGAGGCGAGCGCGGCGCTCGCGAGGGCTTTCGAGCGCGACCTCCCCGTGGTGGTGGACACGTCGCGCGTGACGTTCATCGACTCCGCCGGGGTCGCCTTTCTCGTGCAGCTCTGCCGGATCGGTCGGGACGAGGGCCTGCGCGTGTCGCTGCACCGCCCGCCGGCGGCGGTCCTGGACGTGCTGCGGATGCTCGACCTCGACGTCCCCGGGGACGCCAACGTCCTCGACGGGCCCACCACGCCGACGGCGCCGGCCCCCCGCGCTCCGCACAGCCTCGCCGGCTGAGGGGCGCGAGGCGCGATCGGGCGTCAGTGGTCGCGACCGCTGGCGGCGAGCGCTGCGGCCCCGACGATCCCGGCACGGTTGCGCAGGGTGGCGGGGATGATCGGGGCGTGCAGGTCGAGCAGCGGCAGGAACTTCTCGTGGTGCTTGCTCACGCCGCCTCCGACGACGATGAGCTCGGGGGAGAGCAGCATCTCCACGGTCTCGAAGTAGCGCTGCAGCCGCTCGGCCCACTTCTCCCAGGACAGGTCGTGGCGCTCTCGTGCGGACTCCGCGGCCCGTGACTCGGCGTCGTGCCCGTCGATCTCGAGGTGGCCCAGCTCGGTGTTCGGCACGAGCACGCCGTCCACGAGCAGCGCGGAGCCGATGCCGGTGCCGAGCGTGACCACGAGGACGACGCCGTCGCGCCCCTGGGCGGCGCCGTACCGCTGCTCGCCGACTCCCGCGGCGTCGGCATCGTTGACGGCGGTCACCTGCCGGCCCGTCGCTTCGCTGGCCAGGGCGGGCAGGTCGACGCCCTTCCACGACTTGTGCAGGTTGGCGATGAACCGCACGACGCCGTGGTCCATCGGCGCGGGGAACGCGACGCCCACCGGCACGTGCGGCGGGAGCTGGAACGAGTCCACGAGCTCGGCGAGCACGCCCGCCACCGCCTCCGGCGTGGACCTCTCGGGGGTGGGGATGCGGCGGCGCTCGTCCGCGAACTCGCCCGTCGTCAGGTCGACGGGTGCCCCCTTGATCCCCGACCCGCCGATGTCGATGCCGAACGCGACCGGCTGCGCTGCCTCCACCATGGGGCCCATCTTGATGCAGGATCGTCCTATGAGCGACACAAGCCCGGTGCAGTACTGGTACAACACCAAGACCGGTGAGGTCGAGGAGAGCCGCGACCGCTCCAGTTGGAGCCATCGGATGGGTCCGTACCCCACGCGCGAGGCCGCCCGCAACGCCCTGGACTCCGCGCAGCGCCGCAACGAGGAGTGGGAGGGCGAGGACGCCGACTGGCGCGGCCGTGACTGATCGGCACGACGTCAGCCCGCGCCGATGAGTTCCCACAGCCTCCGGCGTCAGCCGGGCATGACGACGACTGTCGAGGCGAACGGTGTCACGCTCGGTGTCGAGCACTTCGGGGACGCGGCGGCTCCGCTGGTCCTCTGCGCGGGCGGCACGACGATGCTGTCCTGGCCGGACGCCCTGTGCGAGGCGCTCGCGCGCGGCGGCCGGCACGTGGTGCGGTACGACCTGCGCGACGCCGGTGCGTCCACCACCGCGGACCCGGAGGCGCCGTCCTACACGCTGCGGGACCTCGCCGCCGACGCCGCGGCGCTCGCCCGGGAGCTCGACGACCGGCCGGCGCACCTGGCGGGGATCGGCGTCGGCGGGATGGTCGCCCAGGTCGCCGCGCTGGAGCACCCGGAGGCGTTCGCGACGCTGACCCTCGTCGGCACGCGGCCCGTCGCGCCCGGCCCGGTCGATGACGACCTGCCCGACCACGACGGCGCGGCGATGGGGCGGCTGTTCTCGCTGCCGATGCCCGACTGGTCCGACCGCGACGCCGTCGCCGAGCACGCCGCCCGCGGCGCCGAGGTCCTCGGGGACGACCCCGTCGCGGCGCGCGCGGTCGCCGGGCGCATCTGGGACCGGACGCCGGGGACGGCGCCCGCGGTGCACGCCGCCAACCAGCTCGGCACGGTCTTCGCCCACCTCGACTGCGCCCCGCGCTGGCGCGAGCGCCTCGCCGAGATCGCCGTGCCGACCCTGGTCGTGCACGGCCGGCGCGACCCGTTCTTCCCGGTCGGCAACGGCCAGGCGCTGGCACGCGAGATCCCGGGTGCGGGCCTGCTGGTCCTCGAGGACGGGTCGACGGCGGTCCCCGACGCCGCTGCCGGCCGGGTCGCGGCGGCGATGCTCGCCCTCTCGGGCGGCACCGACAGCGCTGGGGGCGCCTAGCGCTCGAAGGAGTGCGCGGCGTCGGGGAAGGTGCCGCCGCGGACCTCGTCGGCGTAGTCCTGGGCCGCCTGGCGCAGCAGGTTGCCCACCTCGGCGAACCGGCGCGCGAACCGCGGCGACCAGTCCGTCATCCCGGCCATGTCGGTCCAGACGAGCACCTGCCCGTCGACGCGCGGTCCGGCGCCGATCCCGATCGTCGGGATGCGCAGGATCTCCGTGGCGCGTGCGGCGACGTCGACCGGCACCATCTCGAGCACGACGGCGATCGCCCCCGCTTCCTGCACGGCGAGCGCGTCCTCGCACAGCGCCTCGGCGGCGCCGTCCCCGCGGCCCTGCACGCGCGGACCGCCGAGGATGTTCTCCGACTGCGGCGTGAAGCCCAGGTGCCCGACGACGGGGATGCCGGCATCGGTCAGCGCGCGGATCTGGGCGGCGGACCGACGCCCGCCCTCAAGCTTGACCGCGGCGGCCCCGGTCTCCTTCATGACCCGCACCGCGGAGGCGAGGGCCTGCTCGGGGCCGGCCTCGTAGGTGCCGAACGGCAGGTCGACGACGACGAGGGCGTGCTCGGCGGCGCGCGCGACGGCGCGGGCCGGCGGGATCATGTCGTCGAGGGTGACCGGCAGCGTGGTCGCGTGCCCGTGCATCGTGTTGCCGATCGAGTCGCCCACGAGCAGCAGGTCGAGGCCCGCCGCGTCGAAGATCCGGGCCGTGACCGCGTCGTACGCCGTGAGCATCGTGAGCTTCTCGCCACGCTCCTTGGCCTCGGCCAGGTGGTGCACCCGCACGCGGCGGTGGCGCGTCAGGTCGGCGGCGGGCGAGGGTGCTGCGGCGACGTCGGCGGCGGCGTCGGGACCGGGGTTCGACATGCCGGCCAGCCTATGCCAGTCGCGACATACGCTATTAACACTTCTCGTGCAGGATGGGCTCATGGACAGGCAGCAGGAGTTCGTGCTCCGCACGGTCGAGGAGCGCGACATCCGCTTCATCCGGCTCTGGTTCACCGACGTGCTCGGGGTGCTGAAGTCGGTGGCGGTCGCCCCGGCCGAGCTCGAGCAGGCGTTCACGGAGGGCATCGGCTTCGACGGCAGCTCCATCGAGGGGCTGACGCGGGTCTACGAGGCGGACATGATCGCCAAGCCCGACCCGACGACGTTCCAGGTGCTGCCGTGGCGCGGCGAGCGGCACGGCACGGGCCGCATGTTCTGCGACATCCTCACGCCGGACGGCGAGCCCTCGCTCGCGGACTCCCGCAACGTGCTCAAGCGGACGCTCGCGAAGGCCAGCGACCGCGGCTTCACCTTCTACACGCACCCCGAGGTCGAGTTCTACCTGTTCAACCAGCTCGCGTCGCCGGAGGACCCGCTGGTCCCGGTCGACAACGGCGGCTACTTCGACCACCTGGCACGGGGCAGCACGCACGACTTCCGCCGCGCGGCGATCACGATGCTCGAGTCGATGGGCATCTCGGTGGAGTTCTCCCACCACGAGGCCGGGCCCGGCCAGAACGAGATCGACCTGCGGTACGCCGACGCACTGACCACGGCGGACAACCTCATGACCTTCCGCACGGTGGTCAAGGAGGTGGCGCTCGAGCAGGGTGTGTTCGCGTCGTTCATGCCCAAGCCGATGGCCGACCAGCCGGGCTCCGGCATGCACACCCACCTGTCGCTGTTCGAGGACGACCAGAACGCCTTCCACGAGCCAGGCGCCCAGTTCGAGCTCTCCAAGACGGCCCGGCAGTTCATCGCCGGCCTGCTGGTGCACGCGGCCGAGATCACGGCCGTGACCAACCAGTACGTCAACTCGTACAAGCGGCTGTGGGGCGGCGCCGAGGCGCCGAGCTACATCTGCTGGGGGCACAACAACCGGTCCGCCCTCGTGCGCGTGCCCATGTACAAGCCGGGCAAGGGCAACTCCGCCCGCGTGGAGTACCGGGCTCTCGACTCGGCGGCCAACCCGTACCTCGCGTTCGCCGTGCTGCTGGCTGCCGGCCTCAAGGGCATCGAGGACGGCTACGAGCTGCCCGAGGCCACCGGGGACGACGTCTGGGAGCTGACGGACCGCGAGCGTCGGGCCCTCGGGATCGCGCCGCTGCCGCAGTCGCTCGACGAGGCGATCGAGCTCATGGAGCGCTCCGAGCTGGTGGCCGAGACGCTCGGGGAGCACGTCTACGACTACGTCCTGCGCAACAAGCGGCAGGAGTGGGACGCCTACCGCGCGCAGGTCACGCCCTACGAGCTGCGCCGGTTCCTGCAGAACCTGTGACGGCCCGCCCGCCGACGCTCACGAGCCGGCTGCTGCACGCGGGGTTCGCGGACCTCACCCGGTCGGCGTCGTTGTGGTCCGACCCGGCGCTGCAGGAGGTGCTCGTGGCGCCCGGGCGCCACGACGCGCTCCTCGGGGCGCTGGGAGCCTGCGCCGACCCGGACCTCGCGCTGCTGCAGCTGGTGCGCCTGGCGGAGAACCTCGACGCCCGAGAGCGGCTCGGCGCGCTCCTCGACGAGGACGCGTCGCCCCGCGCGCGGACGCGGCTGCTGGCCGTGCTCGGGGCGTCGTCCGCCCTCGGCGACGAGGTGGTGCGCCGCCCCGAGCTGCTCGACCTGCTCGCCGAGCCAGACGGCGCCGCGGTGGATGCGCCCGACCTCGACGACACCGGCGCCACCGACGACGGCTCCGACGACGACGCCTCCGACGACGACGGAGCCGACCCCGGACCGCGCACCGTGACGGGCCCGGCCGAGGTGCGCGCGGCGCTGCTGCGCGCCGTCGGCGCCGACCCGGACGCCGCGGTGCCGGTGGCCGCAGACCCGGAATCCGGGCCGGGCGAGGGCTGGCCCGACACGGGTGCGGCGACCACGACGGACGCGCTGCGCCGGGCGTACCGCGCCCGGTTGCTGGCGCTGGCCGCCGACGACCTCACCGCGAGCGAACCGCTGACGCGCATGCCCGTCGTCGGCGCGGCGCTCGCCGACCTGGCGTCGGCCGCGCTCGAGGCCGCGCTCGCCGTCGCGCGGGCCGACCTGGACGACCACGGGGCGGGCGTGCGGCTCGCCGTCCTGGGCATGGGCAAGACCGGCGGTCGGGAGCTGAACTACGTCTCCGACGTCGACGTCGTGTACGTGTGCGAGCCCGGCGAGCTGCCGGGCGGGGGCACCCTCGACGAGGAGACGGCGCTCGCCATCGGTGCGCGCCTCGCGACGGGGCTGCAGCGCGTGTGCTCGGCCGCCTCCGCCGAGCCGGCCCTGTGGCCCGTCGACGCCGCGCTGCGGCCCGAGGGCGCGCAGGGGCCGCTGGTGCGGACCCTCGCGAGCCACGTCGCCTACTACGAGCGCTGGGCCGAGACGTGGGAGTTCCAGGCCCTGCTCAAGGCGCGTCCCGTGGCCGGCGACGCCGAGCTGGGGCGGGACTACCGCGCGGCGGTCGACCCGTTCATCTGGTCCGCCGTGCACCGCGAGCACTTCGTCGAGGACGCCCGCGCGATGCGCCGCCGGGTGGAGCAGCACGTGCCCGCGGCCGAGGCGGACCGGCAGATCAAGCTGGGCAAGGGTGGCCTGCGCGACGTCGAGTTCACCGTGCAGCTGCTGCAGCTCGTGCACGGCCGCGCGGACCCGCAGATCCGCTCGCCGCACACGCTGTCCGCCCTCGCGGCGCTCGCGGCCGGCGGGTACGTGGGGCGCGAGCATGCCGCGCGGATGGCGGTCTGCTACCGGTTCCTGCGCGCGCTGGAGCACCGGGTGCAGCTGTACCGGCTGCGCCGCACCCACCTGCTGCCCACCGCGGAGGAGGACCTGCGCCGTCTCGCGCGGTCGCTCGGCATGCGCGCCGAGGGTGCGAAGGGCCTGCTGGACCGGTGGCGTGCCACGCGGCGGGAGGTGCGCGCCCTGCACGAGGAGGTCTTCTACCGGCCGCTGCTGCCGGCCTCGGCGCAGCTCTCGGACGCCGAGCTGTCGCTGTCCCCGGACGTCGCGCGCGAGCGGTTCGCCGCGGTCGGCTACCGCGACCCCGACGGCGCGATGCGGCACGTCGTGGCCCTGACGACCGGCACCTCGCGCCGGGCGGCCCTGCAGCGGCAGCTGCTGCCCGTGCTGCTCGGCTGGTTCGCCGAGGGGGCCGACCCGGACGCCGGGCTGCTGGCGTTCCGCAAGCTGTCCGACGAGCTGGGCGCCACGCCCTGGTACCTGCGCCTGCTGCGCGACTCCGAGAACGCGGCGTACCACCTGAGCCGGCTGCTGGCGTCGTCCACGTACCTCGCGGACGCCCTCGCCCGCTCGCCGGAGTCGGTCCGCTGGCTGGCCGACACCTCGGGCCTGGAGCCGCGCGGCCCGCAGCGGCTCGCCGCGGAGGCGGACGCGATCCTCACCCGGGCCGACGAGCCCAAGGCGGCGGCGCAGCGCCTGCGGGCGCTGCGTCGGCGCGAGCTCGCGCGGACCGGGGCCGGCGAGGTGCTCGGGCTGCTGCCCCCGGTGGACGCCGCGGCCGCGGTCTCGGACGCGGCGGACGTCGTCCTGGCGGGCGGACTGCGGGTCGCCGAGCACGCGGCCCGGGCCGAGCTCGGGCTGGGGGAGTCGCCCGAGGCGAACCCCACCCGGATGCTGGTCGTCGCGATGGGGCGGCTCGGCGGGCGCGAGATGGGGTACGGCTCGGACGCCGACGTCATGTTCGTGCACGAGCCCGTGCCCGGCGCGGAGCCGACGCTGGCCCAGGACTTCGCCACCCGTGCCGCCACGCGGCTGCGCGCGCTGCTGTCCGAGGTGGGGCCCGAACCGACGCTGCCCGTGGACGCCGACCTGCGCCCGGAAGGGCGGCAGGGCCCGCTCGTGCGCACCCTCGACTCGTACGCCGAGTACTACGGCCGCTGGTCGAGCGTGTGGGAGGCGCAGGCGCTGCTGCGCGCACGGCCGGTCGCGGGCGACGTCGCCGGCGAGGCGTCGCTGGGCGCCCGGTTCGTGGCGCTCGTCGACCCGTTGCGCTACCCGGACGGCGGGCTCGACGACGCGCGCCTGCGCGAGGTGCGCCGGATCAAGGCCCGCGTCGAGGCGGAACGGCTGCCCCGCGGCGCTGACCCGTCGCGCCACCTCAAGCTCGGGCGCGGCGGCGTCGCGGACGTCGAGTGGACGGCGCAGCTTCTCCAGCTGCAGCACGCGGCCGAGGTGCCGGGCCTGCGCACCACCGGCACGGTCGCGGCGCTCGACGCCGCGACGTCGGCCGGCCTGCTCGACGCCGAGGACGCGGACCAGCTGCGCGACGCCTGGGTGCTCGCGTCGCGCCTGCGGTCCGCCGTGGTGCTCTGGTCGGGGCGCACCACCGGCGCGCAGACCGACCGGCTGCCGCACGACTCCCGCGACCTGACCGGCGTCGCTGCTCTGCTCGGAGACGTGGGCACCGGGGGAGAGCTCGAGGAGCTCTATCTGCGCACCGCCCGCCGCGCCCGCGCCGTCGTCGAGCGCGTCTTCTACGGCGAGGAGTGATGACGCCCGAGACGGAGGCTCCCGTCGGCCCCGCCGTACGGCACGATATGTCCATGCGCACGTCTTCGCCGTCGTCGGCCGCGGCCCCGACCACCCATGGTGCTCCTCGAGGAGCCCGCGCGTGAGCGCCGGCCTGCTCGGCCTGCTCGACGACGTCGCGGCCATCGCCAAGCTCGCCGCCGCGTCGCTCGACGACGTGGGTGCCGCCGCCGGCCGGGCGACGGCGAAGGCGGCCGGCGTCGTCGTCGACGACACGGCCGTGACTCCGCAGTACGTGCACGGGGTCGCCGCGGACCGCGAGATCCCGATCGTCAAGAAGATCGCCTGGGGATCGATCCGCAACAAGGTGCTGATCATCCTGCCGATCGCCCTGATCCTGAGCCAGTGGGCGCCGTGGCTGCTGACGCCGATCCTCATGGTCGGCGGCACGTACCTCGCGTTCGAGGGAGCGGAGAAGATCTGGGGGCGCCTGCGCGGCCACGAGGGGCACGACAAGCCCGCCGCGGCCGTCGGACCGGAGGCCGAGAAGACCCTGATCGCGGGCGCGGTGCGCACCGACCTCATCCTGTCGGCCGAGATCATGGTCATCGCGCTCAACGAGGTGGCGCACGAGCCGTTCTTCTCGCGGCTGATCATCCTGCTCGTCGTCGCGCTGGTGATCACGGTGATCGTCTACGGCGTGGTGGGCGTCATCGTGAAGATGGACGACATGGGCCTCGCGCTGGCGGGTCGCGAGTCGCGCGCCAGCCAGCGCCTGGGCCGCGGGCTCGTGTCCGGCATGCCGAAGGTGCTGGCCGTGATCTCGGTCGTGGGGACGGTCGCGATGCTGTGGGTCGGCGGCCACATCCTGCTGACCGGCACCGACGAGCTCGGCTGGCACGCCCCGTACGAGTTCGTGCACCACCTCGAGGAGGCGGTCGCGCACGCCGTGCCCGGCATCGGCGGGTTCCTCGGCTGGCTGGTCAACACGTTCTTCTCCGCCGTCATCGGTGTGATCGTGGGTGCTGTGGTCGTCGCCGTGGTGCACGTGCTGCCCTTCGGCAAGAAGCACGGCGGGGACGAGCACGAGGGCGGGGCCGGCGCGGCCTCCACAGCCGCCGACGACCACTGACGTGGCCCGGCACCTCGTCCGGCTCGACGACTGGTCGGAGGCCGACGTCGAGGCGGTGCTCGGTCTCGCCGACGCCTACGCCGCAGGGCGCGGCCCGACGACGGACGGCGCGGCCGTCCTGTTCTTCCCCGCGAGCAGCCTGCGCACGCGGGTGACGTTCGAGCGCGGCGCGCGACTCATGGGGCTCCAGTCGATCCTGTTCCCGCCGGAGACGCTCGAGAAGCCGGAGGCCGCCGAGGACGTGGTCGGCTACCTCGCGAACTGGGCGGACGTGCTCGTCGTGCGGCACCCCGAGATCGCCCTGCTCGACCGGCTGGCCGGCGTGGACGCCCTGCCCGTCGTGAACGCCATGACCCGGGCCAACCACCCGTGCGAGGTGCTGTCGGACGTCTACGCGCTCGCGCAGCGCGGCGACGTGCGGTCGATGCGTCTCGTGTTCGTCGGCGCGGACGGCAACATCGCACGGGCCTGGCAGGAGATCGGCCGCGTGCTCGGGCTCGATCTCGTCCAGTGCTGCCCCGCCGACCTGGCGAGCCCCGGCGCCGCGTGGACCGACGACCTCGCGGCGGCGCTCACCGGTGCCGACGTCGTGCTGACCGACGGCGCCGGGCGGCACGCCGACGCGCTCGCGCCCTACCGGGTCACGCGCGAGCTGATGAGACTCGCGCACCCGGGCGCGGTCCTGAACCCGTGCCCGCCGTTCACTCGCGGGCAGGAGGTCTCCGCGGACGCCGTCGCCCCCGGCGGCCCGTTCGTGGGATACGGCTTCAAGAAGCACCTGCTGCCGGTGCAGCAGGCGGTGCTGGCGCACTGCCTCCACCTGGGCTGAGGCGCGGCCGTCCGATTGCCGAACCGCGGGCGACGGTGTTCACTGTCGGACAATTCGACCGAGCGGTAGCTATTCGCCGCGGGCGATCCCGGCCGCGCGGTCGTGCACCATCGACGAAGGAGTCCGATGTCCGCACAGATCAGTCGTCGCACGGTCCTCGCTGCCGGAGCAGCCGCAGCCGCCGGAGTCGCCCTCCCTGCGGGGGCCGCGGCCGCAACAGCACGTCCACCCGCGACCGTGCCGTTCCGGCTCGACGCCCGGACCCTCGACGGCGGCGAGCAGGTCACCTCGCTCACCCTCGAGACCTCGCGTCTCGGGCCGATCGACCCCCGCAGCCTGACGACCGGCACGTTCGCCGTCCACGCCGCCGCGACCAGCCCGATCCCTCTGGACCCGAGCGAGGCCGACCTCGTCACGTTCGACCTGGACCGCACGGTCACGGAGGCCCGGCTCGACCGGCGGGGGGACGTCGTGCTCGAGCTCGAGTCCGTCGAGGGGCAGGTGGGCGGCGGCACCCTCGGCTACCTCCCCAGCAGGGGACGGAACGTCCGGCTCGACCTCGCCTACACCGTGACCCAGCGTCGGCCGGTCGTAGGGCGCGACCGCCGTCCGATCGCGATCGGCGAGCTCGTCCAGGGCGACCTCACCAATCCGGAGGTCGACGCGTTCGCGCACGGCGTCTCGCGCTCGGGAACCAAGTACCGGCTCTACTCGCCTCCCCGCGGCGGCAGCGGTGGCCGTCGCGGCAAGCGGCCACTGGTCGTGTGGCTGCACGGCGGTGGCGAGGGGGCCTCGCTGCAGGACGGGTACTACGACAACGAGACGACGCTGCGCGCCAACCGGGGCGCGCTCGGTTTCGCGACCCCGGAGGCGCAGCGAATCTTCGGCGGTGCGTACGTGGTGGCGCCGCAGAGCACGTCGTTCTGGATGGAGGACGGCGACCGGTTCGCGCCGATCATCCGGGAGATCGTCGACGAGGTCGTGCGGGCGCACGACGTCGACCTCGACCGCGTCTACGTCGCCGGCTGCAGCAACGGCGGCTACCTGACGATGAAGGTGGTCGCCACGTACCCCGAGCTGTTCGCGGCGGCGGTGCCGATCTGCGGCGTGGTCGGTCCCTTCGGGGACGCCACGGGGCCGCTGATCCCGGACGACCAGCTGGCGGCGATCACGACCCCGACCTGGTTGGTCGCCTCCCGGGACGACGGGACGGTGCCGCCGATGGACAACACGGTGCACGCGCACGAGCTCATCCCGGGCTCCCTCATGACGCTCTACGACACCGTGACCTGGGACGGCCACCGGTTCGACGGGCACTGGTCGTGGATCTACGTCGCCCGGAACGACCCGCAGCACCAGGGGACGCACGTCTGGCAGTGGATGGCCGCGCACCGCCGCTGACGTGCGGCGCGACGCCGACCCCGGGACGACGAACGGCGGCCGACCTGCGAGCAGGTCGGCCGCCGTTCCGGCGACATCAGGTGGTGGTCTCGACGGGCTCAACCACCGTGCCGATCAGATGTCGTAGTAGAGCTCGAACTCGTGGGGGTGCGGGCGCAGGCGGATCGGGTCGATCTCGTTGCTGCGCTTGTAGTCGATCCAGGTGGCGATGAGGTCCTCGGAGAAGACGTCGCCCTGCGTGAGGAACTCGTGGTCGCGCTCGAGGTTGTCGAGGGCCTCCTCGAGGGACGCGGGCACCTGGGCGATCTGCGCGTGCTCCTCGGGGGGCAGCTCGTACAGGTCCTTGTCGATCGGCGCCGGCGGCTCGATGCGGTTCTTGATGCCGTCGATGCCCGCGAGGAGCTGCGCGGCGAACGCGAGGTACGGGTTGGCCGTCGGGTCCGGCACGCGGAACTCGACGCGCTTGGCCTTCGGGGACGACCCGGTGACCGGGATGCGGATGCACGCGGAGCGGTTGCGGGCCGAGTAGACCAGGTTGACCGGGGCCTCGTAGCCGGGCACCAGGCGGCGGTACGAGTTGACCGACGGGTTGGTGAACGCCAGCAGCGACGGCGCGTGCTTGAGCAGGCCGCCGATGTACCAGCGGGCCATGTCGGACAGGCCGCCGTAGCCCTTCTCGTCGTAGAACAGGGGCTCGCCGTTCAGCCACAGCGACTGGTGCGAGTGCATGCCCGAGCCGTTGTCGCCGAAGATCGGCTTCGGCATGAAGGTGACGGACTTGCCGTGCTGCCAGGCGACGTTCTTGATGACGTACTTGAACTTCATCAGGTCGTCGGCCGAGTGCAGCAGGGTGTTGAACTTGTAGTTGATCTCCTGCTGGCCGGCGGTGCCCACCTCGTGGTGCGCGCGCTCGACGTCGAGCCCGACCTCGGCCAGGACGGCGCACATCTCGTCGCGCAGGTCGGCGAACTGGTCGTTGGGGGAGACGGGGAAGTAGCCGCCCTTGTAGCGGGTCTTGTACCCGAGGTTGCCGCCCTCCTCCTCGCGCCCGGTGTTCCACGCGGCCTCGACGGAGTCGATGCTGTAGAAGCTCTCGTGCTGGTTCGTCGAGAAGCGGACGTCGTCGAAGACGTAGAACTCGGCCTCGGGGGCGAAGAACGCCGTGTCCGCGATGCCGGTCGACTTGAGGTACGCCTCCGCCTTGGCGGCGATCGTGCGGGGGTCGCGCGAGTACGGCTCGTCGGTGAACGGGTCCACGATCGAGAAGTTCACGATGAGCGTCTTGCGCTTGCGGAACGGGTCCAGGTACGCGGTCGTGACGTCCGGCACGAGCTTCATGTCGGACTCGTGGATCGCCTGGAAGCCGCGGATCGACGAGCCGTCGAACATGAGGCCCTCGGTGAACGAGGACTCGTCGAACTGCTCCACGGGGATGTTGAAGTGCTGCATCACGCCCGGCAGGTCGATGAAGCGGACGTCGATGAACTCCACCCCCTCGCGACGGGTGAAGGCGATGGCCTCCTCGGCGTTCGTGAACATGCATGCACTCCTTGCGTGGATGGTGCCGTTCGGTCGGTGCCGCCGGACGGTTCCGAAGGACGGGCGCGGCGGGCTCGTGCGCGCCGCTCGACGCCCACGACGGTAGGGCGACGGCGTTTCTCCGGCATGGCGCCTTTGTTTCGAACACGTTACGGCGGTCGCGCCTCTGGTGCCGTGCCGCGCCGCGTAGCCTGGGCGCATGGCATCGCGGGAGGACATGGGTTCGTGGCTCGAGGGCGGACGTCGGGACGACTCCGGAGCCGCCGGACGCCTGGGGCTCCCCGAGGCCGGCCCGGGGTCGCTGGCTCGGCTCGGACGCCGGGCCGTGGCCCTCGTCGTCGACTGGGCGGTCGCGACGCTGATCGCCTACCTCGTCACCAGCCCGGCGTCGTTCGCGGAGCTGAGCTCGTGGGTCACCCTGGGCGTCTTCGCGCTCGAGAACCTGCTGCTGGTGAGCACCGTCGGGTTCACCATCGGCCACCGGCTGCTCGGGATGCAGGTGCGCACCCTCGGCGCCCCCGAGGGTACGGCCCCCGGGTTCGCGCGCGGCGCCGTCCGCACGCTGCTGCTGTGCCTCGTGATCCCCGCCGTCGTGTGGGACCGCGACGGGCGCGGCCTGCACGACCGGGCCGCCGGCACCGTCCTCGTGCGGCGGTGACGCGGACGGCCTGATCGGACGGACTGAGCACGAGAGCAGGGCCGGGTCGCCCGTGGCGACCCGGCCCTTCTCCTGTGCCCTTCTCCTGTGACTCGTGGCCTGTCGGCTCAGCGGCCCTTGAGCCCCTTGCGGTCGGGGCGCGCGCGCATCGGGTCGACGCCCTTGGGGATGGGCAGGCGGGCGCCGCCGAGCGCCTTGAGGCGCTTCTTGACCTGCTCCGCCTCGGGCTTGGTGAGGCTCCGCTTGAGCTTCTGCACCTTCTTGGCGATCTTGGGGAGCGGGACCTGCCCCTCCTCGTTGCCCATCTGGATGAGCGTGATCGGCACGTTCGGCAGCACGCGGGCCGTCTTGCGGCGCTCGTCCTCGAGGAGGCGCTGCACGCGGTGCGACGGGCCCTCGGAGACGAGGACGACGCCCGGCCGCCCGACGCCGCGGAACACGAAGTCCTGGGTGCGCGGGTTGATCGCGACCGGCTCGTCCGCGAAGTCCCACCCGCCGCGGACGGTGCCGAGCGCCGCACGGGCGGCGCCGGGCTGGCCCTCGATCTGGGTGTATGCGGCCTTCTCGGCCTTGCGGGTCAGGGTGAACATCGCGCCCAGCGCCGCGAACGGGATGCCGAGCACCACGATGTACAGGATCTGGAAGCCGGTCGGCACGTCGAGCAGCAGCACGATCGCCGCGACCACGGCGAGGATCGCGACGAACACGCCGAGGATCAGCCACGTGACCGTGGGGTCCTGCTTGCGCGTCATCTGGTACGCGGCCCACACCTGGTGGTACCAGCGTTGCTTCTTGGGCTTCTTCTGCTTACCGGTGGCGTCGGCGGGCGCGCCGGCGTCGGACTTGGTGCGGGCCATGGTCGTCAAGTCTAGTGCGCTCGGGGAGCCAGCAGGCTCGCGGCCTCCTGGCGCGACGTCGTCGGCTCCGCGAGGTGCGCGAGCGACTCCGGGATCGGCAGGCCGCGGCGGGTCATCGCCTGGCCCCACAGGCGCCCGGCGCGGTACGACGACCGGACCAGCGGGCCGGCCATGACGCCCAGGAAGCCCATCTCCTCGGCCGCCTCGGACAGCTCGACGAACTCCTCCGGGCGCACCCACCGGTCCACGGGGTGGTGTCGCAGCGACGGGCGCAGGTACTGCGTGATGGTGATCAGGTCGCAGCCGGCGTCGTGCAGGTCCTGCAGCGCCTCGCGGGCCTCGTCGATCGTCTCGCCCATGCCGAGGATGAGGTTCGACTTGGTGACCAGGCCGGCCTCGCGGGCGCGGGTGAGCACCGACAGCGAGCGCTCGTAGCGGAACGCGGGGCGGATCTGCTTGAAGATGCGCGGCACGGTCTCGACGTTGTGCGCCATGACCTCCGGCCGCGACTCGTTCACCACGTCGAGAAGCTCGGGGATGGCGTTGAAGTCGGGGATGAGCAGCTCGACGCCGGTGCCCGGGTTGAGCGCGTGGATCTGCCGCACGGTCTCGGCGTACAGCCAGGCGCCCCCGTCGGCCAGGTCGTCGCGGGCGACGCCGGTGATCGTCGAGTACTTCAGGCCCATCGTCCGCACGGACTCGGCCACGCGACGCGGCTCGTCGGCGTCGAAGTCCGCCGGCTTGCCCGTGTCGATCTGGCAGAAGTCGCAGCGGCGGGTGCACTGGTCACCGCCGATGAGGAAGGTGGCCTCGCGGTCCTCCCAGCATTCGAAGATGTTGGGACAGCCCGCCTCCTCGCACACCGTGTGCAGGCCCTCGCCCTTGACCAGGCCCTTGAGCTCCCGGTACTCGGGCCCCATCGTGGCCTTGGTCTTGATCCACTCGGGCTTCTTCTCGATGGGGGTGGCGGCGTTCCGGGCCTCGATCCGCAGCATGCGGCGGCCCTCGGGTGCGATCGTCACGGGTGTCTCCCGGTCGTCGTCGAGCAGGTGGACGTCGGGCGGGCGGGGCCTGTGCGGGTCCTGCCGCCGGACCTGGTCAGACTACGTGAGCGCCGTGTCCCGGCGCCGCGGTGTGCTCACCGTGTGGACGTGACCTCAGCAACACCCGCCGCGGCGACGGCCCGGCCGGAGGCGGCGCGCAGAGGACCGAGGTGGCGGGTGAGGGCGTCGACCAGCGGCGCGCGCACGTCGTCGAGGGTGACGTGGCGGCCGGTCTCGATCGTGAGCGAGGTGACGTCGGCGTCGGTGATGCCGCACGGCACGATGTGGTCGAACCGGCTCAGGTCGGGGTCGCAGTTGAGGGCGATGCCGTGCATCGTCACGCCCTTGGCGGTGCGCACGCCGATGGCGCACACCTTGCGCTCGCGACGGGCGGCGTCCGCGGCGAGCCACACGCCGGTGCGCCCCTCGACCCGGATCGTGTCGAGGCCGACGCCGGCGCACACCTCCATGGCGGCCTCCTCGAGCGCCCGCACGTAGGCGACGACGTCGATCGGCTCGGCGAGGCGCAGGATCGGGTAGACCACCTGCTGCCCGGGGCCGTGCCAGGTGACCTTGCCGCCCCGGTCGACGTCGACGACGGGCGTGCCGTCGGTGGGCCGCTCGTCGCGGTGCGTGCGCCGCCCGGCCGTGTAGACGTCGGGGTGCTCCACCACGATCAGGGTGTCGGGTCGGTCGCCGGCGACCACGTCGGCGTGCACGCGGCGCTGGAGCTCCCACGCCTCGTGGTAGTCGGTCAGTCCGGGCAGCGTCATCACGTCCACCCGGCCGAGGCTAGTCCTCGTCGGCGGCGCGCTGCGCGCGCACGAGGGTGACGAGGATCTCACGCAGCCGCTCGACGTCGTCGTCGGCCAGGCCGCGGGCGGTGAGGTCCTCGGCGGGCTGGAGCCGGCCGGCCTCCGCAGCCGCGCGGCGTCCGGCGTCCGTGACGGCGACGGCTCGGCGGCGCCGGTCGCGGGGGTCGGCTCCCCGGGTGACGTACCCGGCCCGCTCGAGCCGGGCGACCACGCGGCTCATCGTCTGCTCCGTGACTCCGTTGAGCGAGGCGAGCTCGCGCTGGGTTCGCGGGCCCGCGAACAGGTGGAGGAGCACCGGGAAGCCCGCGTGGTTGAGGTTCCACCCCGCCAGGTGCGCGTTCCAGTCGTGCTCGATGCGGCGCACCACGGTGAACAGCAGGCGGCCCGTGGGCCAGTCCGCCGGCTCGTCGCTGGTGGGGTCGACGGCGTCGGGCCACGCCTGTGGCCCAGGCGTGTCGCGCCGTTCGTCGGGCTGCACGTGCGACCTCCTGGAGGTGTCTGCCAGAATACTCAGCATGCTGAGCAATCGAGCGCGGGGCAATCGGGGGCGGGGCCTGCTGCGAGGCCTCGTCATTCTGGCAGCGATCGGGGTGTGGCTCGCGATCGGCGCCTTCGGGGGCCAGGCCCAGGGCAGCCTGAGCAGCGTCCAGACCAACGACGACGCCGCCTTCCTGCCCGCGAGCGCCGAGTCCACGCAGGCGGCCGACCTGGCCGAGCAGTTCACGGACTCCGAGACGCTGCCGGCGCTCGTCGTCGCCGAGACGGCGGACGGGTCCGCGCTGACGCGCGAGCAGCTCGCCGACGTGCAGGCGTACGCCGACGCGATCGCGGACGCGCCCCTCGAGGGCACGTCGGGCGACGAGCCCCGCACAGTGGGGGACATGAGCATCGCGGACCCCGTCGTCGTGCCGTCCGAGGACGGCCAGGCCGCGCTCGTCGTCGTGTCGCTGGACGCCGCGCAGGCGTCCGAGGACCTCGGGGCGGAGGAGTCGAGCGGTTCCGAGCTCGCGGTCGCGGCCCTCCGCGCGCTCGCCGCCGCGGACGTCGCCGACGGCGGGCTCGCGGGCACGGGGCTGGAGGCCTGGGTCACGGGGCCCGCGGGCTTCGTCGCCGACCTGGTGAGCGCGTTCGGCGCGATCGACACCGTCCTGCTGCTCGTCGCGCTCGGCGCCGTCCTGGTGATCCTGGCGCTCGTCTACCGCTCGCCGTTCCTGCCCTTCGTCGTGATCCTCACGGCGGTCCTGGCGCTCTGCCTCGCGGGGCTGGTGGTCTACCACCTCGCCGCGAACGACGTCCTGACGCTCAACGGCCAGTCGCAGGGCATCCTGTCGATCCTCGTCGTGGGCGCCTCCGTGGACTACGCCCTGCTCCTGGTGGCGCGGTACCGCGAGGAGCTACGGGCCACCAGCTCCCCGTACACGGCGATGCGCCGGGCCGTGCGCGCCTCGATCGAGCCGATCGCGGCCAGCGCGGGCACGGTGATCGTCGGGCTGCTGTGCCTGCTGCTGTCGGACCTGTCGTCCAACCGGAGCCTGGGCCCCGTCGCGGCGATCGGCATCGCCGCAGCGTTCCTGTCGGCGACGACGCTCCTGCCCGCCATGCTGCTGGTGGGCGGACGCCGGGCCCGCTGGGTCTTCTGGCCGCGCGTGCCGCACGCGCTCGGGCGGCACTCCGATGCCCAGGAGGCGCCGGAGCCCGTCGCCGTGACCGCGGACGACGCCGAGGGCGCTGAGGACGACACGCACGTGGACGTCGCCGGGCACGGCGTGTGGTCGCGCGTCGCCGGGTTCGTCGGCCGCCACGACCGGGTGGTGTGGGTCGTCACTGCCGTGGTGCTTGCCGCGGGCGCCGCGTTCGTGCCCACGCTGGACGCGAACGGCACCGGTGACTCGGAGGTGTTCCTCACGCAGGTCGACTCGGTCGACGGCGAGGCGGCCCTGACGCGCCACTTCGAGGGCGTCTCGGCGCAGCCGGCGACCGTGATCGCGCCCGAGGAGGACGCGGACGCCGTCGTGGAGGCCGCGGAGGGCAGCGACGGGATCACGGCCGCGACCCTCGTCACGGACCAGCCCGCCACCGCGCCCGGGATGCCCGCGCAGGGCGACCCGCTCGTCGTCGACGGCCGGGTGCGCGTCGACGTCACCACCGAGGCGCCGTCCGACAGCCAGGCGGCGGTCGACGCGGTGGCCGACCTGCGCACCGCGGTGCACGACGTCAGTCCCGACGCGCTGGTGGGCGGGGCGGCCGCCGAACGGCTCGACACCCAGCTCGCCGGCCAGCACGACCTGCGGGTGATCGTGCCGGTCGTGCTGGCGGTGATCCTGCTGATCCTCGTGCTGCTGCTGCGCTCCGTGCTGGCGGCCGTGCTGCTCATGGCCGCGAACGTGCTCTCGTTCGGGTTCGCGCTGGGTGTCTCCGCGCTGGTGTTCGAGCACGTGCTCGCCTTCCCGGGCGCGGACCCGGCGGTGCCGCTGTACGCGTTCTGCTTCCTCGTGGCGCTCGGGGTCGACTACTCGATCTTCCTCATGACGCGCGTGCGGGAGGAGAGCCTGCGGGTGGGCACCCGCCGGGGCGTGCTGCGGGGCCTGGCCGTCACGGGCTCGGTGATCACGTCGGCGGGCGTGGTGCTGGCGGCGACCTTCGCCGCCCTGGGTGTGATCCCGCTGCTGTTCCTCGCCCAGCTCGCGGTGATCGTCGCGTTCGGCGTGCTGGTCGACACGCTCGCCGTGCGCAGCCTTCTCGTGCCGGCCCTGGTGCACGACGTCGGCGACCGCGTCTGGTGGCCGTCGCGGCTCGGGCGGCGGTCGCGGGAGGTCACGCCGTCGAGTCGATGAGCTCCAGCAGGGCTCGGGCCGCGTCCCGGATGTCGTCGTGGTCGTACTGCCCGGCCCGGCTCTCCAGCGACACCACCGCGCACCGGTGCACCTTGGACAGGTCGCCGTAGGGGAACGACACGGCCTGCTTGGTCTCGGGGTTCTCGTCGTCGTCGATGCCGAGGTGCCAGTGCCGGAACTCCGTCCAGCCCTCGCGGTCCACGAAGCGGTTCTCGTCGTCCGTGCTGGGGGCGTGCTCGCTCCAGTCGTCCCGCTCGTCGCGGACCACCCGGCCCTCGCGCACCAGCGCGCGGGCCTGCTCCAGGCCCGGCTGGTTCAGTCGCGTCGCCATCGTCGTCGCTCCTTCCGGTCGCTCCTGCGGGG
This sequence comes from Isoptericola sp. F-RaC21, assembly GCF_038593535.1. Lineage (NCBI taxonomy): Bacteria > Bacillati > Actinomycetota > Actinomycetes > Micrococcales > Promicromonosporaceae > Isoptericola > Isoptericola sp. F-RaC21. The sequence goes on from NZ_JBCFYX010000001.1 coordinate 510,105, forward strand.
CCGTGGTGTGCGGCTCCCTCCTTCCGGTCTACGGGAGGCGCACGGTGCCCACAACCCGCCGGTCGCGGGGCTCGCCGGTGCGATACGGCTGTGTCGGGCACGAGATCGGGCACGGCGTCGGGCACGATGGGTCGCATGGTCACGGACGAGGCGGCAGTGGCGGGCGCGACCGACGGCGCGACGGCGGTACCTCCGCCACGCCTGGCGATCGTCGGGTACGGCGGAGCGGGCCGGGAGATCCACGCCCGCCTGGCGGCGGAGACCGGGCACCGGGTGACCGCGGTCGTGACCCGGGACCCGGGCCGGCGCAACCAGGCCGCGGGGGACTGGCCGGGGGCCCGGCTGCTGTCCGACCTCGACGAGCTGATCGCCGCGCGCCGCGCCTACGACCTCGTCGTGGTCGCCAGCCCCACGGCCCTGCACGCGGAGCACGCCGCCGCCCTCGCCCGCGCCGAGATCCCGTTCGTGCTGGACAAGCCGATCGGGCTCGACGCGCACCAGGCGCGCGCCGTCGTCGAGGAGGCGGCCGCCACCGGAACCCCGTTCACCGTGTTCCAGAACCGGCGCTGGGACCCTGAGCAGCTCACCCTGATGAGCCTGCTCGACGCGGGGGAGCTCGGCGACGTGCACACGTTCGAGCGCCGGTGGGAGCGCTGGCGGCCGGTGCCGCGGCAACGGTGGAAGGAGAACGACCCGGTCGGCGGCGGGCTGCTGCTCGACCTGGGCCCGCACCTGGTCGACTCGGCGACCCAGCTCTTCGGCCGGGTGGAGTCGGTCTGGGCGCAGACCCGGAAGGTCAGCACGCCCACCGAGGACGACGTCTTCCTGGTGCTGGAGCACGAGGCCGGCGGGGGCCGCGCGGCGAGCCCGCACGCCGTCGTGTCCCGGCTCTGGGCCGGGTCCGTCGTGGGCGCTCCTGGCCCCCGGACCCGCGTGCTCGGGACGGCGGGCGCCTACCTGGTGACGACCTTCGAGCAGGACGCCTCCCCCCTCGAGGCGCTGGACGACGACGCGCCCGAGGGGTCGGTCGGCTGGCTCACGCGCGGCCGCGACCGGCGCGCCGTGCCCGCGGCACCGGGCGGCCACGCCGACTTCTACCGGGCGCTGGTGCCGTGGCTGCACGGCGACGAGCCCGCGCCCGTCGACCCGGCCGACGCCGTGCGCACCGCCGAGGTGCTGGACGCCGCCCGTGTGTCGGCCCGCGAGGGGCGTCGCATCGCGCTCTGACCCCGGCCTGTGGATGACGGCGACGGCGGTGCGCCGGGAGGGTGTTCGATGGGCTCCGTGCCCACCCAGACGCTGCCGATCCCGACCGACGCCGGCACCCGCGACGCCCTCCTGGAGCGGGTGCGCGCCCTCGCGACGCTCCGGCACCCGTGCGTGGAACCCGTCGTCGCCGTCGACGTGCGCGACGACGGCACCCTGGCCGTGCGGCGCGGGGGCGCGGCGACCGACCTGCCCACCGTGCTCGCCGTCCGGGGGCGACTGACGTCGCGGGAGGCGGCGGGCGTCCTCGTCGCCGTCGCGCGCGGGCTGGCGGCGGTGCACAGCGCCGGGCTGCGGCAGGGCGCCCTGGCGGCGCACGACGTGGTGCTCGACCCCGGTGGCGGCGCGCTCCTGCGGCCCAGGGCCGACGTCGGCGGCACCGCGGGCGTCGGCGCGGCGGCGGACGACCCCGCCGACGGCGAGGCGGCGGACGTGCACGCCCTGGCGGCGCTGGTCGCCGACCTGCTCGGCGACCGGAGCGACGACGACGCGGCCGCGCTGCGCGCCGTGCTGGCGCCGGCGTCGGCGCCGGACCCGCGGGTCCGGCCGGAGGCGGGCGCGCTGGCGGCCCAGGCGGACGCCGCGGTGGCCGTCGAGACCGTGCGCCTGCCGGAGCCGGCGGCGCTCGCGGCGGCGTCTCTCGGCCGGCGCGCCACCGTCCCGGCGCCGGCCGCCGGTACCCCGCGCGCCGGCGTCCCGAGGGCGCGCCGCACGGTGCGGCGCGCGGACGGCGGCGCGGTCGGGCGCCCGCCGAGCCGGTCAGGGCACCGCGCGCCCGCCCCCCGGCGGGGCAGGGCCGGGCGGCGGGTGCTCGGCGTCGTGGGTGCGGTGGGCGTCGTCGCGGTGCTGACGACGGTCGCCGTCCAGGTGCGCGCCCCCGGCGGCGCCGCGGAGCCGGGTGCCACGGCGCGGGAGGCGACCCTGCAGAAGGCGGCGGCCGAGCGGGCACCGGCGCAGGACCCGACGCAGGACCGTGCCGACCCCGCGGCCGCCGCCGCGGAGCTCACCCGGCGCAGGGTCGCGCTGCTGGCTGCCGAGGAGCCCGCCCCCGAGGGGTGGGGCTCGGTCGACGTGCCGGCGTCGCCCGCGCACGAGGCGGACGTCGCGCTGCTGGAGGACACGGCGCAGGCCGGCACGCAGGTGCGCGGCGCGGCGGCGCGGGTGGAGGACACGGACACCCGGCGGCAGGAGGGCGCCGAGGCGGACGTCGTGGTGCGCTACGCGATCGGCGCGCACGAGCAGGTGGCCGACGACGGTACCGTCACCGCCGTCCCCGCGTCCGACGTCCGGACCGCGACGCTACGGCTCGCCTGGACGCCGGCCGGCTGGCGCGTCGCCGAGGTCTCCTGAGCTCCTCCCGGGCCGTGCCGGGGTGCCGGGAGACGACGAAGGGCGTCCCGGCCGCGGCCGGGACGCCCTTCGTCGGTCAGGGACGGGGAGAGGTCAGAGACCGACCTCGGCCTCGAACGCGCCCTCCTCGATGCGGGCCTTGATCGCGGTGAGGAACCGCGCGGCGTCCGCACCGTCGACCAGGCGGTGGTCGTAGGAGAGGAACAGGTAGGCGAACTGGCGGATGGCGATGGTCTCCTCGCCGTCCGGGCCCGTGACGACCGCCGGCTTCTTGGTGATCGTGCCGGTGCCGAGGATCGCGACCTGACCGCCGGGGACGATCGGCGTGTCGATGAGCGCGCCGCCCGAGCCGGTGTTCGTGATCGTGAACGTGGCGCCGGACAGCTCGTCCGGGCCCACCTTGTTCGCCCGGGTGCGGGCGCCCAGGTCGCCGATCTGCCGGGCGATGCCCGCCAGGTTCAGGTCGCCGGCGTTCTTGATGACCGGGACGACCAGGCCGCGCTCGGTGTCGACGGCGATGCCGACGTTCTCCGAGGGGTGGTAGGTGATCTCGCCCTTGTCCTGGTCGATCGACGCGTTGATCTTCGGGAACGCCTTGAGCGCCTCGACCGCGGCGAGCGTGTAGAACGGCAGGTAGGTGAGGTTCGCACCCTCGCGGGCCTTGAACGACTCCTTGGCCTTCGCGCGCAGCTTGGCGACCTTGGTGACGTCCACCTCGACCACGGTGGTGAGCTGGGCCTGCGTGTGCAGGGACTCGACCATGCGCTCCGCGACGATCTTGCGCAGCCGCGACATCTTCTCCGTGGTGCCCCGCAGCGGGGAGACCGGCAGCACGGCCGGAGCCTTGGCGGCGGGTGCCGCGGCGGGCGCGGGCGCAGCAGCGGCGGGCGCGGGGGCGGCGGCCTTCTCGGCCGCGGCGAGCACGTCCTCCTTGCGGATGCGGCCGCCGACGCCCGTGCCCTGGAGGGTCGAGACGTCCACGCCCTTCTCCGCGGCGAGCTTGCGCACCAGCGGCGTGAGGTAGGAGCCCTTGCCGGCGGCCGGAGCCGGGGCGGCGGGCGCCTCGGGAGCCGGGGCGGGCGGAGCCGGCGGGGCGGCAGGAGCAGCCGGGGCGGCGGGAGCCGGGGCAGGGGCGGCGGCAGCCGGCTGCTCGGGCTTCTCGGGGGCGCCGACGGGCTCCGGGGCCTTCGCGGGCTCGGGCTCGGCCGGAGCGGCGGGCGCGGCCGGGGCCGCGGCGCCGGAGCCCACGATCGCCAGGACGGCGCCGACCTCGACGGTCGCGTCCTCCTCGACGAGGAGCTGCTGCACGGTGCCGGCCACGGGGGACGGGATCTCGGTGTCGACCTTGTCGGTCGAGACCTCGAGCAGGGGCTCGTCGACCTCGACCGAGTCGCCGACGGCCTTGAGCCAGCGGGTCACGGTGCCCTCGGTGACGGACTCGCCCAGGGCGGGCAGGGTCACCTCGGTGCCCTCGCCGCCGCCGGCGGCGGGCGCCTCGGCAGCAGGAGCGGGGGCCTCGGGGGCCGGGGCGGGCTCGGACGGGGCGGCGGGCTGCTCGGGCTCCGCGGGGGCCTCGGGCTCGGCGGCGGGGGCCTCGGCGGCCGGAGCCGCGTCGCCACCACCGGCACCGGAACCGTCGCCGACGACGGCGAGGGTCGCACCGACCTCGACGGTGTCGTCCTCCTCGACGAGGATCTGCTCGAGCACACCGGCGACCGGGGAGGGGATCTCCGTGTCGACCTTGTCGGTCGAGACCTCCAGCAGGGGCTCGTCGACGGCGACGGTGTCGCCGACGGCCTTGAGCCATCGGGTGACGGTGCCCTCGGTGACGGACTCGCCGAGTGCAGGGAGCTGCACGTTCTCAGACATGACCTGTGGAGTCTCCTTCGATCAGTGGGTCAGGCGACGTGCCGAGGCGAGCCGGGTTGCCGGCCCGCGACATCTCCGGTTGCCGCGTTCTGGTCACTGCCTGCCATCTTGTCACCTCCACGGGGGTCGCCCCAATCGTTCGGGGGTCCGGGTTGGTGTGACGCTGGGTACACCTGACCGCCGCATGACCTTCAGGACACCTCCGGTCGGTCTCCAGGACGTCTCCGACCACGACGCCGACGACGGCGGTAGTCTCGCGCCATGTCGCTCAGGACCTCGCTGGGACGCCTGCTGGGCAGATCGTCGTCGTCGGCTCCCGGTGCGCCGCCCTCCTCGGGATCCCGGGGCGAGACGATGGCGCACCTGCAGGAGTTCGTGCGCACCCGGGTCGGGGTGGAGGCCTACGTGGAGCCGCCCAACGCCCAGACCCCGACGACGGTGCTGTTGGTCGCGACCACGGGGGAGTGGACGCGCCGCCGCGTCCCGGACGAGCGCACGGGCTTCGAGGTGGCGCGCTCGTTGGGGGTCCCGGTCTACAACGTGCGGTTCACCGGCTACCCGCAGCGCATGCGGGACTGGACGTCGGCGCAGCGCCGGAAGGGCTGAGTCGCGGCATGGACGTCGGCGGGGACGACGGCGGGGACGGCGGCACCGGCGAGCGCTGGTCGTCGGTGGCCGACGCGTGGGCGGAGCTCTGGGGCGCGCTCGCCGCGCCGGCCTGGCCGCCCCTGCTGTCCGCCGCGGGTGCGGGTCCGGGCTCGCGGGTCCTCGACGTGGGGTGCGGCACGGGCGAGCTGGTCGGGCACCTGCTGGCGGCGGGTGCGGTGACCGCGGGCGTCGACCCCGCCCCGGCCATGGTCGGGCGGGCCGCCGAGCGGCACCCCGCGGCGACCGTCGTCGAGGGTGACGCCGAGCACCTCCCGTTCGACGACGGCGCCTTCGACGTGGTCCTCGCGGTGAACGCCCTGCAGCTCGCCGACGACACGGGCGACGCCCTCGCGGAGGCCGCCCGCGTGCTGGCGCCCGGCGGCCGCGTGGGGATCGCCTGCTGGGCAGAGGGCTCCCGCAACGACCTCGACGTCGTCGAGCGCGCCGTCGCCGCGGCCTTCGAGGAGGACGTGCCGCCCGACGGACCGCTGCGCGCCCCGGGCGGCCTCGAGGCCGCGCTCACGGGCGCCGGGCTCGAGGTCGTCGGGTCCGGGATCGTCGACGTGCCGTGGACCGCGCCGGACGACGACCGGCTCGTGCGCGGCGTCCTGCTCGGCGAGGACGAGCGCACCCTGCGTGAGCTGGCGCCGGCGGTGCTGGCGGCGGCCGCGCCCTTCCGGACGCCCGGCGGCGCCTACCGCCTGGCGAACGCGTTCCGCTGGGCCGTGGCCCGTACCCCCGCCTGACGCGACGCTCCCGAGGACGCCGACGGCGCCCGGCTCACCGGGTCGGTGGCCGGGCGCCGTCGTCCGCGGTGGAGGTGCGGGGGCCGGTGCGCCGGGCGGGACGTCAGGCGCCCGCGCGGCCCTCGAGGAAGGCGAGCAGGGTGCGCACGCCGACGCCGGTGCCCCCGGCGGGCGTGTACCCGAACGACGACCCCTCGTTGTACGACGGGCCCGCGATGTCGAGGTGCGCCCACGGGGTGTCGCCGACGAACTCCGCGAGGAAGTGCGCGGCGAACAGCATGCCGCCCCAGCGGCTGGGGGCGGAGTTCACCATGTCGGCGACGGTCGACTTGAGCCCCGCCTTGAGCTCGGCGGGCATCGGCATCGGCCAGAACGCCTCGCCGGCCGCGTCGGCGGCGGCCTTGACCTCGTCGCGGACGGCGTCCGTGCCCATGACGCCGGAGGTGCGGCTGCCGAGCGCCACCATCTGCGCGCCCGTGAGCGTCGCGATGTCGAGGACGACGTCGTGCCCGTCCTCGACGGCGGCGACCAGGCCGTCCGCCATGACGAGCCGGCCCTCGGCGTCGGTGTTGGTGACCTCGACGGTCTTGCCGCCGCGCATCGTGACGACGTCGGCGGGGCGCTGCGCGTTGCCGCCCGGCATGTTCTCGGCCAGGCAGAGGTAGCCGGTCACCGCGACGGGCAGGCCGAGGCGCGCGGCCGCGAGGACGGTGTGCAGCACCGCGGCGGCGCCCGCCATGTCGGACTTCATCGTGGGCATGCTGGCCGGCGGCTTGAGCGAGATGCCGCCCGTGTCGAACGTGATGCCCTTGCCCACGATCGCGACCTTCTCGGCGGCCTTGGCGGGCGAGTACGCCAGCTTGACCAGGCGCGGGCCGCGCGTGGAGCCCTGGCCGACGCCGACCAGGCCGCCGTACCCGCCGGCGGCGAGCTGCTTGTCGTCGAGGACCGTGACCTTGACGCCCTTGATGCCCTTGACCGCGGCCTTGGCGGCGTCGGCGAACGCGGCCGGGTAGAGCTCGTTGGGGGCGTCGTTGACCAGGTCGCGCGTGCCGTGCACGGCCGCGGCGAGCACCTCGGCGCGCGCGACGGCGGCCTTGGCGCGGCCCGAGCGCGCGAACGACGTCACGACCTGGATGCCGCCGACGGGGGCCTTGGTGTCCTTGCCCGTGCGGTAGCGGGTGTACGAGTACGCGCCGAGCAGCGCGCCCTCGACGACCGCGCCGAGCTCGTCCTCGTCCACCGCGGGCAGCGCGACGGCGACCGTGTCCGACCCGGCGAGCTCGCGGGTGGCGGCGCCGGCCGCGGAGCGGAGCACCTCGCGGGAGAACGTGCCGTCGGCGGCGCGCTCGCCGAGCCCCGCGAGCACGACGACGTCGGCGGCGACGCCGTCGGCCGCGGGCACGCGGCGCACCTCGTCGCGGGCGCCGGTGACGCCGAGCCGGGGGGCGAGCGTCTCGATCTGTCGCACGAACGTCTCGGGCAGCTGGTCCGCGACGACGGCGACGCCGTCCGACGTGGAGCAGGTGCCGACGACGAGCGCGTCGACCTTGAGAGAGCTGGGATTCTTGCCGGTGAGGGTGAGGTCTGCCACGCGTCGATGCTATCCCCGCACCGGACGGCGCTCGCGGCCGCCTCGGTCGGGCCGGGCGGCCGGTAGTCTGCGGGCGTGGTCCTTCCCCTCCTGATCGTCGTCCTGCTGGCGTGCGCCGCGCTCGCCGGGTGGGCCTTGTGGTTCGTCGTCCAGGACCGCGCCGTGATCCTCAAGCAGCTGATCGGTGCGGCGGTCGTCGAGGCGCTGATCGTCGTGCAGGCGGTGGTGGCGGGCGTGCTCATGGTCACCCGCGACCACCCCGTCGATGGGCCGCTGTTCTGGGGCTACGTCGCCACCGCCCTCGTCGTGCTGCCGGTGGCCGCGATCTGGGCGTTCGCCGAGCGCACCAAGTGGTCGTCGGTCGTGCTGGCGGTGGCCGCGCTCACCGTGGGCTTCCTCGACTGGCGGCTGTGGCAGATCTGGGGGGCCGCATGAGCGCCACGACCCCGTCGGCCGCGCCCGGAGGGCGCCGGACCGGCTCCGGCTTCGGCCGGCTGCTCGTCACGGTCTACGGCATCCTCGCCTTCGCCGCGATCGGCCGTTCGTCGTACGAGCTGGCCACCAAGTTCTCCGAGGCGCCCGTCGCCTACTCGCTGTCGACGCTGTCGGCCGTCGTGTACGTGCTGGCCACCGTCGCCCTCGCCAAGGGCGGCCCGCGCTGGCGCGTCGTCGCGTGGGTGACCGTGGGGTTCGAGGCCGTCGGCGTCCTCGCGGTGGGCACGGCCTCCGTGGCCTCGCCCGACGTCTTCGGCGAGACGACCGTGTGGTCCGGCTTCGGCCAGGGCTACGGTTACGTGCCGCTCGTGCTGCCGTTCGTGGGGCTGTGGTGGCTCTGGCGCACCCGCCCGCACGGCCGGACCGACGACGTCGTGACGAGCCCGCCCGAGCCGACAGCGCCCACCGTGCATACCGAGCCGCCCACCGAGCCGCCCACCGAGCCCGCAGCCCCCGACCCGGAGGTCCGATGAGCCCGTACACCCTGCTCTTCAACGGCGTCTTTCGCCGGATGGACCCCGAACGGGCGCACGAGCTCTCGTTCGGCGCCATCTCGCTCGCCGGCCGCCTGCCCGTGCTGCGGGACGTCGTCCAGGGCGCGCTCGCCCCGTACCTGGGCCGCGGCAGCGGGGGGCCGGGCAGCATCGAGGTGCTCGGCCGCACCGTGCCCGCGCCGTTCGGGCTGGCCGGCGGGTTCGACAAGAACGCCCGCGCGATCCGCGGCCTGACCATGCTCGGGTTCGGGTTCGTCGAGATCGGCACGGTCACCCCGCGCCCGCAGCCCGGCAACGAGGCGCCGCGCATGTGGCGCGAGCTCGACGTGCGCGGCGTCCGCAACCGCATGGGCTTCAACAACGAGGGCGCGTCGGCCGCCGCGGCCCGGCTGCGCGAGCTGCGCGCCACGCCGGCCGGCCGCGCCGTCGTCGTCGGCGCGAACATCGGCAAGAACAAGACGACGCCCGCCGAGCGCGCTGCCGACGACTACGCGGCCTGCGCCCGCGAGCTGGCGCCGTGGGCCGACTACCTCGTGGTGAACGTCTCGTCGCCGAACACGCCGGGCCTGCGCGACCTGCAGACCACGGCCGAGCTGCGGCCCATCCTGACGGCCGCGCGCGCCGCGGCCGACGAGGCCACCGCCGCGGCCGGCACCCGCCGCGTGCCGCTGCTGGTGAAGATCGCGCCCGACCTCGCGGACGCCGACGTCGACGCCGTGGCGGACCTCGTCACGGAGCTCGGCCTGGACGGCGTCGTCGCCGTGAACACGACCATCGGCCACGACCGGGGCCCCGGCGGGCTGTCCGGGCCGCCGCTGCTCGAGCGCGGGCTGCAGGTCGTGGCCCGGCTGCGGGAGCGGCTCGGGCCGGACCCGGCGATCATCGGCGTCGGCGGGATCTCGAACGCCGACGACGTGCGTGCCTACCTGCGCGCGGGCGCCGACCTCACCCAGGGCTACACGGCCTTCATCTACTCCGGGCCGTTCTGGCCGTCGCGGGTCAACCGTGCCCTGACGCGCACCCGTGGCTCGGTGGCGGCCGGCAGCATCGACCGCCCGGACGGCGGTCGTGACGGCGGGAGCGCCGCATGATCCAGCCGCGGTGGGAGTGGGCCCTGGACGACGTCGAGGGGCGGCCGCTGAGCGTGCCGAGCCCGGTCTTCACCACGCAGTACGACGCCGAGCAGTGGCTCGGGGAGCACTGGCGTGAGCTGGCCGCCGGCGGGGCGACCCTGGCCCGGCTGCTGCACGACGGGTCGCAGGCGACGCCCGGCGTGGTGCTCCCGGGCGCCTGAGCGGTCTCACGCCCCGGCCGTCACCTGGGCCCAGGCGCGCGCCAGCCGCGGCACGGCGGCGGCGAGCTGGTCGGGGTCGCGGGTGAACGTCAGGCGGACGCGGTCGCGCGACGACCCGTCGGGCGTGAACGCCGGCCCCGGGGTGACCAGGACACCGCGGGCCACGGCCGCGGCGGCGAACGCCTGGGCGAGCGGCCGGCCCAGGTCCGCCCACAGGCACAGCCCGCCCGCGGGCACGGGCACCCGCCAGTCGGGAAGGGCGTCGCGGACGAGGTCGACGAGCAGGTCGCGTCGCGCGCGCAGGTTGGCGACGCGGCCCGGCAGGATCTCGTCCGCCCGGCGCAGCAGCTCGACGACGGCGAGCTGCTCGAGCACCGGCGTCGCGATGTCGGCCGACTCGCGCACACGCGCCAGGCGGCGCACGACCTGCGGGTCGGCGCGCACCCAGCCGACGCGCACCCCGCCCCAGAAGGACTTCGACGCCGACCCGATGGTCACGACGTGCGGCGAGGTGCCGTCGCCCGCGAACGGCTCCGGCACCTGCGATCCCGGGTCGAGGGCCAGGTCGGTGAGGGTCTCGTCGCCCACCACGGTGACCCCCGCGCGGTCGGCGAGGTCGCGGACCGCCGCCCGCGCCTCGGCGGGCATGGTGGCGCCGGTGGGGTTGTGGAAGTCCGGGACCAGGTAGACGAGCCGGGGCCGGGCCCGCCGCACGGCCGAGGCGAGCGTCTCGACGTCGCCGACCGGGACGCCCACGACCCGGCCGCCGAGGCGGCGCGCCGGCTCCAGGGCGTGGAAGTAGGTGGGGGACTCGACGACGGCCGTCTCGCCGCGGCCGACGAAGGCGTGCGTGAGCACCGCGATCGCCTGCTGGGCGCCGGTGGTCACGAGGATCTGCTCCGGCGTGGTCGGCACCCCGCGCGCCGTGTAGCGGTCGGCGATCGCCGACCGCAGCACCTCCACTCCGAGGTGGGCGTAGCCGCCGGTGCCGAGGTATCCGGGCAGCACCTCGAGCGCGGCGGAGTAGGCGTCGTGCAAGGCTGAGGTGGCCGACGGGGTCGCCTGGGCGAGGTCGACGAGGGCCTCGTCGGCGCCGTCCGGCGGGGCGTCGGCCGGGGCGTCGCCCGCGGCGACGGGGAGCCTGCCGCGCGCCGGCCCGGCGCCGCGGGGGAGCGTCGTCACGGTGCCCGACCCCACGCGGCTGACCAGGAAGCCGAGCTCGCGCAGACGGGCGTACGCGCCCGACGTGGTGGTCCTCGACACCCGCAGCGCGGCGGCCAGCTCCCGCTCGCTCGGCACCCGCGTCAGCGGCGGCAGGCTCCCGGAGAGGACCGCCGCCCGGAGTGCGTCCGCCAGGGCCAGGTAGGCCGGCCCGCCCGCGCGCCAGTCGCCCAGCAGGCGTGCCGTGGCGGCGGGGGAGAGCTGGCGGACGGCGGGCGGGGCGGTCGTGGCGGTGGGTGCGACGGTCACGGGGCCACTGTTGCCCTATTGGATATGGAATGCAAGGCCAATGGCGCGGAGGGTGGGGACCATGAGCACGACGTCCCGCCCCGTCCGCCGCCCCCGCGCCGCCCGTCGGCCCGGGCGGCGCCTGCACCGCCGACCGGCCGCCGGGACCGGCGCGCATCCCGCACCGAGCCCCGTCCCGAGCCCCGTCCCGCGCCCTGACTCGGGCGCCGCGCCGAGCGCGCCCCCGGCCACGGCGATGGGTCCGGTGCGCCGCGGCGTGCAGCTCGTCCTCGGGCTGCTCGGCTTCGCGTGGTCGATGGCGATGATGCTGCACGCCGGCGAGGGCGGCATGCCGTGGGACGTGCTGCACCAGGGGCTGGTGCGCAGCACCGGGCTCGGGTTCGGCGGAGTCGTCGCGCTGACGGCCGTGCTGGTGCTGCTCGCGTGGATCCCGCTGCGGCAGCGGCCCGGCATCGGCACCCTGGCGAACGTCGTCCTGATCAGCGTGGCGATCGGCCCGAGCCTGACGGCCATGGAGCGGCTCGTGCCGGACCCTGCCCTGGCAGCCCGGGTCGTCCTCGCGGTCGGTGGCATCGTCCTCAACGGCGTGGCCACCGCCGCCTACATCGGGGTGCGCCTCGGCCCTGGCCCCCGCGACGGGCTGATGACCGGCCTCGTCCAGCGCACGGGCTGGTCGGTCCGCCTGGTGAAGACGGGCATCGAGGTGAGCGTCGTCCTCGTGGGAGTGCTGCTCGGCGGCACGTTCGGCTGGGCCACGATCGCGTACGCGCTCGGCGTCGGGCCCGTGGTGCAGGCGACGGTGCGCTGGCGGTGGCTGGTGCCGGCGGGGCTCACGGGCGAGGCGCCGCGAAGCCGCCGACGGCCGGCAGGTGACGTCCCTGGGCGCGAGCACGAGCCCGCGGCCCGGCCCGCGGACGGCGACCGGATCGCCACCCGCGGCCGAGAGATCGCCGACGCGCTGGACGCGATCGCGCGCGAGCACCGCGACCACTGACGGCGCGGGTGGGGCTGGCCGACGTAGCGGTGACCTTCTCTCCGGCCAGCTCTCCGGCCAGCCGGACGGGAAGGAACCGCTACGTCGGCACGAGGGCCGTCAGGCCACTCGGGTCTGCGGGGCGTTCTCGGCGGTCTTGGCCGGGTCGCGCACGACGACGTCGCCCAGGACGTCGTCGATCCTCGCGAGGAGCTCGGCCGGGATGGTCACGCCGGACGCCTTGACGTTCTCCGCGACCTGCTCGGGCCGGGACGCGCCCACGAGGGCGGCGGCGACGTTGTCGTTCTGCAGCACCCAGGCGACGGCGAGCTGTGCCATCGACAGGCCGAGCTCGTCGGCGACGGGGCGCAGGTTCTGCACCCGGGTGAGCACGTCGTCGTCGAGGAAGCGGCGGATGCTCTGCGCCCCGCCCTTGTCGTCCGTCGCGCGCGATCCGGCCGGCAGCGGCTGCCCGGGCACGTACTTGCCGGACAGCACGCCCTGCGCCATCGGCGACCAGACGATCTGCGACAGGCCGCACTCCTTCGACGCGGGCACGACCTCGTCCTCGATGACCCGCCAGAGCATGGAGTACTGCGGCTGGGAGGAGATGAGCTGGAAGCCGAGGTCCTTCGCCAGGGCGGCGCCGGCGCGGATCTGGTCGGCGGTCCACTCGGAGACGCCGATGTACAGGGCCTTGCCCTGGCGGACGATGTCGGCGAACGCCTGCATCGTCTCCTCGAGCGGCGTCTCGGTGTCGTAGCGGTGCGCCTGGTAGAGGTCGACATAGTCCGTGCCGAGCCGCTTCAGGGAGCCGTTGATCGACTCCATGACGTGCTTGCGGGACAGGCCCGTGTCGTTGGGGCCGCCCGGGCCGGTCGGCCAGTACACCTTGGTGAAGATCTCGAGCGACTCGCGCCGCTCGCCGGCGAGGGCGTCGCCGAGCACCTGCTCGGCCTTCGTGTTCGCGTAGACGTCCGCGGTGTCGAACGTCGTGATGCCGGCGTCGAGGGCGGCGCGCACGCACTGCGTGGCGACGTCGTTCTCCACCTGCGAGCCGTGGGTGAGCCAGTTGCCGTAGGTGATCTCGGAGATCTTCAGACCGCTGTTGCCGAGGTACCGGTAGTTGACCATGCGCCCACCCTAGGACGCAGGATCGGGCACCCGGGCCCGGCGACCGTCACTCGGGCCAGACGCCGTGCTTCTTCGACGACGGCTTGGGCAGCCGCGACCGGCGGATCTGGAACGCGCGCATGACGGCGTACATCATCGTGCCCTTGGGGACCTCGCCGAACTTGGCCAGCAGGCGCTTCTTGAGCCCGCGCCACAGCAGGAACGCGTCGGCGATGGTGAGCAGCACGACGGCGTACAGCAGCATCAGCACGAGCGCCGACATCGTCACGTTCTGCATGAAGATGAAGTTCAGGACGATGAACAGGAACGCCACCGGCAGGAAGAACTCGCCGAGGTTCCAGCGCGCGTCGACGTAGTCACGCACGTAGCGCTTGAGCGGGCCCTTGTCGCGCGGCGGCAGGTGCCGCTCGTCGCCCGTCTGCATCGCCCGGTACTCGAGGTTGCGCTGCTCGCGCGCCTTCTCCCGCGCCGCCTTGGTCGCCGCCTTGCGGTCGTCCGGCACCAGGGGACGCTTGTTCGCGGCCTCGGCCACGCTGCGCTTGGGCGTGGGCCGGCCCTTGCCGGCGGGCGTGCCGGCCTTCTCGATCTCGGCGGCCGCGTCGACGGGGTCGGTGGAGTCGGGGGACGACGGCGTCGCGTCGGGCTTGTTGCGGGAGAACACGCACCCAGCGTAGTCGAGCGCGCAGGTAGCGTGAGCCGCGTGACCGACACCCACGCCACCTTCCCGGACGCCCAGCCGCACGACGACGCCTCCACCCTGCGCGCGCACGTCGACCGGCAGTTCCCCGCCCTGCAGGCGGACCTCGAGCGTCTCGTCCGCATCCCGAGCGTCTCCGCCGCCGCGTTCGACCAGGCGCACGTGGCCGAGAGCGCCGACGCCGTGGCCGCGCTGCTGCGCGACGCGGGGCTGCCCGACGTGCGGATCCTGCGCTCCGACCGCCCCGACGGGACGCCCGGCGCGCCCGCCGTCGTCGCTCGTCGACCGGCGCCCGAGGGCGCGCCGACGGTGCTGCTGTACGCGCACCACGACGTCCAGCCGCCCGGCGACGCGTCCGCGTGGTCGACGGACCCGTTCGAGCCCGTCCAGGTGGGGATGCGGCTCTACGGCCGCGGCGCCGCGGACGACAAGGCCGGGCTGGTGGCGCACGTCGGCGCGCTGCGCGCCCTCGCCGCACTCGGCGAGGAGACCGGCGACGACCTGCCGGTCGGGATCACCGTCTTCGTCGAGGGCGAGGAGGAGTCCGGCTCGCCGAGCTTCCGGCAGTTCCTCGCGGACCACAGGGAGCTGCTCGCCGCCGACGTCATCGTCGTCGCGGACTCCACCAACTGGAAGGTGGGCGTGCCCGCGCTGACCACCTCGCTGCGCGGCCTGGTCGACGGCGTCGTCGAGGTCGAGGTGCTCGGCCACGCGGTGCACTCCGGCATGTTCGGCGGCCCGGTGCTGGACGCCAACACGCTGCTCGCCCGCCTGGTCGCGACCCTGCACGACGACGCCGGCAACGTCGCGGTCGCCGGGCTGGTCGGCGCGCCCGAGCCGGAGGTCGACTACGACGAGGCCGCGTTCCGCGCCGACTCCTCCGTGCTCGACGGCGTGGCGCTCGCGGGCGAGGGCAGCATCGCCGGCCGCCTGTGGACCAAGCCGGCGCTGTCCGTCATCGGCATCGACGCGACGAGCGTGGCGCACGCCTCGAACACCCTCGCGCCGCGCGCCGCCGCGAAGCTGTCGCTGCGCATCCCGCCGGGGCAGGAGCCGCAGGCGGCCGAGGACGCGCTGCGGGCCCACCTCGAGTCGCACGCGCCGTTCGGGGCGCGCGTGACCTGGCACCCGGGGGAGCAGGGTCGTGCGTTCCACGCGGCGGACGACTCCGCGGCGATGCGCGCCGCCCGCTCGGCGTTCGCCTCCGCCTGGGGCACGGACCCGGTCGACGTCGGCATCGGCGGGTCGATCCCGTTCATCGCCGACCTGCTCGAGTTCTTCCCCGACGCCTCCGTGCTCGTCACGGGGGTCGAGGACCCCGACTCCCGCGCGCACGGCGCCGACGAGTCGGTCCACCTCGGCGAGCTGCGCAAGGTCGTCCTGGCCGAGGCGCTCCTGCTGCGCCGGGTCGCCACCCCGGAGAGCTGACGGGCGGTCGCGACGGGGCCGCCGGTCAGTCCGTCCCCGCCGCGGCGCGCAGGGCGTCGAGCGCGGCGGGGACGTCGCCGTCCGGCCCCTCGCGCAGCACGGCCTCGAGCCGTGCGGACGCGGCGGCCAGGTGCTCCTCGCCGAAGGTGGCCGCGGACCCCGCCATGGTGTGGCACAGCCGCGCGACCTCCTCGTACGCCGCCGGCTCGATCGTGCCGGCGGGCGCCGTCAGCAGCTCGGCCACCCGCCGGGCCCGGTCCCTGTTGCGTGCGTGCGCCCGCTGCGCGAGCGCGACCATCACCTCGTCCAGCCCGTCCTCCGCGGCGGTCACGTGTCCCACCCGAGGGCGGCGGCGAGCTCCGCCGACAGGTTCATGGGGTCGAAGGGCTTCGTGAGCACGGCGACGGCGCCGAGGCCGTCGAGCCGTGAGATGTCCTGCGCGCCGACCTTCGCGGTGAGGAACACGACCGGGACGTCGCGCAGCTCGGGCACCCCGCGCAGCCGCCCGAGCACCGTCGGACCGTCGTGCACCGGCATCATGACGTCCAGCAGGATCGCGTCCGGCAGCACGCGTCGCGCGACCTCCAGGCCCTCCGTGCCGTCGCCGGCCGTGTGGACCTCGTGGCCTCCGACCGCGCGCAGCGCGACGGCCGCCACCTCGCGGATCGACGGATCGTCGTCGATCACCACCACGCGTCGGCCCCCCGTCGCCACGTGTCGTGCCTCCTGTCGGCTCACCTGCGTTCGCTCGACGCTACCCCCGGACGGGTCGTGCCGCGCTTCGTCGCCCGGGCGGCATCGGGGGCGAAGGGCACGAACCTCTCCTAGTCTCGGCGCATGGGGGACGGGCGGCAGGCCACGGCGCGGGCGCATGCCGCGTTCATGGGGTGGAGCTGGACGGCGGCGGTCGTCGTGCTCGTGCTGGTGGTGCTGCTCGCAGGCCCCCTGGACCCGGCGACGCAGGCGGAGCTCTCGCGAGCGGCGATCGCCGCCGCGGGCGTGGTCGCGGCCCTGAGCTGCGGGTGGCGTGCGGTGCGGTCGGCCGGACGGAGGCGACGCGCCTGGGGGCTGCTGTCGCTCGGCGGCGTGGTCGGCCTGCTCGGCAACGTGTACGCCGGTCTCGTCGGCGACCCGGAGACCGGAGACACGGCCTACATCGCCGCGCTGCTGCTCGGCATGGTGGGGCTGGCCCTCTTCCCGACCGTCCGGCCGCGCGGGCACGAGCTCGTGCGCATGCTGCTGGACAGCGTCGTGGTCGGCGGGTCGGTCCTGTACATCGCGGTCTTCGGGGTCGCGCTGCAGGGCGAGGGCTTCGCGGCGCAGCCGGCGCTCACCGCGTACGCCCTCCCCGTCGCCGACGCGCTGCTCGCGACCCTCGCAGTGCTGGTCCTCACCCGGTCGCCGGCGGCCGAGCGGGTGCCCCTCGGCCTCGTCGGCATCGGTTTCGTGCTGTACGCGGTGGCCGACGTCGCGTTCGCGCTCCTCACGGCCGGCGGCGGGTTCAGCTTCGGGAGCCCGGTCGACGTCGGCTGGGTGGGCGGCTATCTCGCCATCGCGGTCGCTGCGCGGCACCCTGCCGCCTCCGGCAGCCCGGTGACGAGCCAGCGCGCCGACGGTTCGCCGGTGCTGGGGACCGTGATCACCTTCGGCATCTTCCTCGCGGCGGCCCTCGCACGCGTCTGGCAGTCGAGCGAGGACTTCCCGGGCGTCGCGAACGCCCTGTGGGTGGCGGTCCTCGTCGCGGTCGCCGCCCGACAGATCCTCGTCGTCGTCGACAACGAGTCGCTGCGCCACGGGCTGGAGCGCCGCGTGGGGGAGCGGACCGCGCAGCTGCGGGCCCTCGCGAGCGAGCGGGAGCGGACGCTGGAGTCCGTGGCCGACGGCATCTACGGTGTCGACGCCACCGGCCGGGTCACCTTCGTCAACGACGCCGGTGCGCGGACGCTGGGCGTCGCGGCGGGGGACCTCGTCGGGCGCGACGCCCACGAGACCTTCCACGCGCCCGCGCCGGACGGCACCCCGTACCCCGCCGAGGGCTGCTACATCACCGAGGCGGTGCGCGACGGGCTCACGGCGACGGCGGAGCAGGACGTCTACCGACGGATGGACGGCAAGGACGTGCCCGTCGAGGTCGCGGCGAGCCCGCTGCGCACCGACGGCGTGGTGAGCGGAGCAGTGGTCGTGTTCCGCGACATCTCCGAGCGTCGCGAGGTCGAGCGCATCAAGGACGAGTTCGTGTCTGTCGTGAGCCACGAGCTGCGCACGCCGCTGACCTCCATCCGCGGGGCGCTCGGGCTGCTCGACAGCGGCGTGCTCGACCGGTCCTCCGAGCAGGCCGCTCGCATGGTGCACATCGCCCTGACCAGCAGCGAGCGGCTCGGCAGGCTCGTGGACGACATCCTGGACGTCGAGCGCATGGACGCGGGCACCACGCAGCTGGAGCTCGCCGACCACCGGTTGCGCGACCTCGTCGAGGGCGCAGCGGAGCAGGTGTCGATCCTGGCCGACGAGGCCGGGGTGGAGCTGGTCTCCGACGGCAGCGACGAGGTGGTCCGGGTCGACGGCGAGCGCATCGTGCAGACCCTGACGAACCTGCTCAGCAACGCCGTGAAGTTCTCTCCTCGCGGTGGCGCCGTGCGGGTCGCCGCCACGCCGGTGGGCGACCTCGTGGAGGTGCGCGTCGACGACGACGGCCGGGGCATCCCGCCCGACAGGCTCGAGGCGGTCTTCAGGCGGTTCGAGCAGGTGGACGCCTCCGACGCGCGCGAGCGGGGCGGCACCGGGCTCGGGCTCGCCATCGCGCGCAGCATCGTTGAACGGCACGGGGGCCGAGTGTGGGCGGTGAGCGACGGCGAGGGGCACGGCTCCAGCTTCAGGCTGACGCTGCCGCGCGTGCCCGTGGCCGGATCGACCGGGCGGGATGGCGTGGCCGTCGCCCCACCGGCGCCCGGCGGCGAGGCTGCGACCCGGGTGGTCGTCGTCGACGACGACCCGTACGTGGTCGACGTCCTGCGCACGGTGCTCGAGTCGCGCGGGTACGACGTGGTCGGCGTGACCGAGGGACGCGCGGCGCTCGAGGTCGTCGAGCAGGAGCATCCGGCGGCCATCGTGCTCGACCTGGCGATGCCCGGCACGAGCGGTGCGGAGGTGCTGCGGCGCCTGCGCCGCACCGCGGCGACCGCCCAGCTGCCCGTCGTGGTGGTCTCCGGGACCCCCGCGTCGGCCGCGCGGGAGACCGCGGCGCTCGCGGACGGCTGGCTGGTCAAGCCCGTCGATCCGGAACGACTCGTCGCGACCGTGCAGGACGTGGTCAGGCTCCGCCCCCATCACGGCCGCGTCCTGGTCGTGGAGGACGACGACGACCTCCGCGCCGTGCTGACGGCCGTGCTGGAGAGCGGCGGACTGGCCGCGACGCCGGCGCGCGGGCTCGCCGAGGCGCGGGAGGCCCTGGCGCACGGCGACGAGCCCGACCTGGTGCTGCTCGACCTCCGCCTGCCCGACGGGACCGGCCACGACCTCGTGGCCGACCTACGGCGGAGCGGACGGCTCCGTCGGACGCCGCTCGTGGTGTACTCCGGCGCGGAGGTCGGCCCCGAGGAGCGAGAGGACCTGCGGCTGGGCAGTACTGTCTTCCTCACCAAGGGGCGGCAGGCGCCGGACGCCATCCTCCGCCCCGTGCTGGACCTGCTGGACGCCGCCGCCGGCCGCACGGCCGGCGCGCCCGCCGACCCGACCCTCCCGAGGACGCCATGACCGAGCCGTTGACCATCCGCGTGAGCGCCGGCACCGGCACGGGCCGCACGACTCTCGCCGCCTTCGACGCGGCGCTCGTCGACGCGGGCGTGGGCGACTTCAACCTCGTCCGGCTGAGCTCCGTGGTGCCCTCGGGCAGCACGATCCTCGAGGTGGACGGGCGCGACCAGCTGCCGGGGGAGCACGGCGACGCGCTCTTCTGCGTGTACGCCGCCGCGCACGCCTCGCTGCCCGGCCACGAGGCGTGGGCCGGGGTGGCCTGGTCCCGACGCGACGACGGCAGCGGTGCAGGCCTGTTCGTCGAGCACGACGGGCCGTCGCACGAGCAGGTGGTGACTGACCTGGCGCACAGCCTCGAGGACCTGTCCGCGACGCGCGGGCACGCCTACCACCCGGAGGGGAGACGGGTCGCCGGTCTGACCTGCGCGTCCCTGCCCGTGTGTGCCGTGGTCGTCGCGACCTTCCGCCGGGCGGGGTGGGAGGAGCTGAGCCGTGCGCGCTGACGTCACCTTCGAGCACACCGTCGCGGCGGAGACCGCCGAGAGGTTCTGGGGCCTGTACCTCGAGGCGTTCGAGCCCCTGCGCACCCGTGCCGCCGCCCGCCACGTGCTGCACCGCGAGGAGTTCGACGAGGAGATGAGCGACCCGCGGGTGCTCAAGCTCCTCGCCCACGACCCGCAGGGGGAGGCGGTCGGGCTGACGACGCTCGCGACCGACCTCGCCGCCGTGCCCTGGGTGAGCCCGGAGTTCTTCGCCGAGCGCTATCCCGAGCACGCCGCGCGGGGCGCGGTCTGGTATGTCGGGTTCACCCTGGCCCACCCGGGCCGGCGGGCGACCCGCACGTTCATGGACATGATCGACGCCCTCGTCGCCCACCTCGCCGAGCACCGGGTCGTGTGCGCGTACGACGTCTCCCGCTTCAACGACGACTCGCTGCGTTTCGCCGACAACCTGCGTCGCCGCCTGGAACGCACGCAGGCCGTGACGGTGGAGACGGTGGACCGGCAGACGTACTACGCGACCACCTTCCACTGAGGGCGTCGGTCCGCCGTCAGACCCGGCCGGCGTCTCGATGGGCGACGTCCAGCGCCCTCGCCCAGGCGGCGACGTCGTCGGGAAGGTCGGGGCTCTGCGCCGGGGCGTCCGGCCCCATGAGCGCGACGACGTCGGGTGCCGGGACGCGCGTGTTCCCCGGGCCCAGGAAGCGGCCGGCCACGTAGCCCCGCGCGTAGAGCTGCCCGCGGCACGTGAAGACCTGCTCGATGTAGACGACGCGCTCGTCCCAGCCCAGGACGCGCGTGGTGATCTCGAACCGGTCGCCGAGCTTGAGCGACCGCTTGTACGTCATCGTCGACGCGGCGACGACGGGGTACCACTTGCGGTCGCCGATCTTGGCGAAGCCGTCGAGGTCGGCGATGAAGTTGGACCGGGCCACGTCCATCATCTGCAGGTACGAGCCGTTGTTGACGTGCAGGTACATGTCGAGGTCGCCGGGGTGCACGCGCAGGCGCGTCACGGACGGGTCGAGCAGGCCCTGGCCGGGCACCGGCTTGCGGGGACGCAGGGACGCCCAGGTGAGCTGGATCATTCGAGTCACCCGCGCAGGCTATATCGGCGACCTCCGGTATCAGATACCTTGCGGCGGGTGCCCGGCGGTCAGACCGGGGGAGCGGGGTCGTACTGGATCGCGCGGCGCACCGCCCGCGCGACCTGCGGCGACTCCAGCCGGGCCACGAGGTGCAGGGCCATGTCGATCCCGGCCGAGACGCCGGCGGCGGTCACGACGTCCCCGTCGTCGACGAACCGCGCCTCGGTGTCCACCACGACGCTCGGGTCGATCTCGGCGAGCTCGTCGTAGTGGTCGTGGTGCGTCGTCGCCGGCCGCCCGGCCAGCAGCCCGGCCGCCGCGAGCACCAGGGCGCCGGTGCACACGCTCGCGAGGACCGGCGTCTGCACCCGGACCTGCCGCAACCACTCCAGGTGGGCCGGGTCGGCCATCATCGCCCGGGTGCCCCAGCCCCCCGGGTACACGAGCACGTGCAACGGTCCGACGTCGTCCGCGGAGTGTGCCGGCACCAGCCGCAGGCCCTTGGCCAGCCGTACCCCGTCGCCGTCCCGGGAGAACGTGCTCACGTGCGGCTTGACCCCCGACTCGGCGCTCGAGCGCTGCTCCCAGGCGGCGAGGACCTCGAACGGGCCGACGACGTCCAGCTCCTCCGCGTCGTCGAACACCAGGATGCCGATGTGGAGCCCGCCGTCGGTGCTCATGCCATCTCCTGCGTCGTGGGGGCCGTCGTGGCCCTGGTCAGATCACGTCGGTCAGATCACGTCGGGCTGGTCGCACCAGATCACGCTCAGATCCCCGGCAGCGCCAGCATCTGGTCGAGCGCCACCCGGGCCCAGTGGGCGTCGTCGGCGTCGACCACGATCCGGTTGACCACGCGCCCCTCGACCAGCGACTCCATCGCCCACACCAGGTGCGGCAGGTCGATGCGGTTCATGGTCGAGCAGAAGCACACGGTCGAGTCCAGGTAGTGCACCTGCTTGTCCGGGTGCGCCTTGGCGAGGCGTCGCACCAGGTTGAGCTCGGTGCCGATCGCCCAGGAGCTGCCCGGCTCGGCGGCGTCGAGGGCCTTGATGATGTACTCGGTGGACCCCACCTCGTCCGCCGCGGTGATCACCTCGTGCTTGCACTCCGGGTGGGCCATCACGGTCACCCCCGGCACCTTCGCGCGGATCTCGTCGACGTTGCGCGCGGAGAACCGCCCGTGCACCGAGCAGTGCCCCCGCCACAGGATCATGCGCGCGTCGCGCAGCTGCTGCTCGGTGAGGCCGCCCAGCGGCTTGCGCGGGTCGTAGACGACGCAGTCGTCCAGGCTCAGGCCGAGCTGGAGCACGGCGGTGTTGCGGCCGAGGTGCTGGTCGGGCAGGAAGAGCACCTTGCCGGTGCCCTCGACGCCGCCCACGCGGTCGAACGCCCAGCGCAGCGCGACCTGCGCGTTGGACGACGTGCACACGGTGCCGCCGTGCCGGCCGGTGAAGGCCTTGATGGCGGCGGACGAGTTCATGTAGGTCACGGGGACGGTGTCGTCGGCGATCCCGACGTCCTGCAGCACGGCCCAGGCCTCCTCGACCTGACCGATCTCGGCCATGTCGGCCATCGAGCAGCCGGCGGCGAGGTCGGGCAGCACGACCTGCTGCGCGTCCGAGGTGAGGATGTCCGCGCTCTCGGCCATGAAGTGCACGCCGCAGAACAGGACGAACTCGGCCTCGGGGCGGGCGGCGGCCTCGCGCGCGAGCTTGAAGGAGTCGCCGGTGACGTCGGCGAAGTCGATGACCTCGTCGCGCTGGTAGTGGTGGCCGAGCACGAACGCGCGCTCGCCCAGCGCGGCGCGGGCGGCGCGGGCGCGTTCCACCAGGTCCGGGTCGGACGGCGACGGCAGCGCACCGGTGCATTCGACGCCGCGCTCGGAGGCGAGGTCGCGGCCCTGGCCGAGGAGCAGCAGCGCGGAGGGTGCGGGCTCGGCGAAGCCGGTCGAGGCGCCCGCGGTTTCGTTCAGCAGGGTGGTCACCCCGCCTATGTTTCCACAGCGCACGCGTGCGGCCTGTGCCACGATCACGGGATGGTTCGCGGGATGCACGTGCTGCTCTGCGTCCGCGAGGACGACGCTTCCCTGGCCCCCGCGCTCGCGGCGGCGTGGCGGGCGGGCGCGCCGTCGTGCGACGTGCGCACCGTGGCCCTGCCGGACCCGCCGTCGCACGATGCGGCCGAGGCGGGGCGCGCCGGGGTGTTCGTCCCGCTCGAGGCCCTCGGCCTGACGAGCGCCACGGGGGCGGAGGACGGCCCGCTGACGGGTCCCGCCGCGGAGTCCGACCTCGTGGTGGTGCACGTGCCCGTGCTGGACGGCACGACCCTGCGCGAGGGTCGCGTCCCCGCCGCCGTGGCGGCCGCGGCCCCGCACGCCGTGCCGGTCGTGGTGCTGGCGGGCCGCAGCGAGGTCTCGCGGCGCGAGTGGTCGGGCGCCGGTGTGAGCGGGGTGCACGAGACGGGCGCCGACGCGGTCGCGACCACCGCGCGCGTGGCGCGGACGTGGGCGCCATCCTGGGCCTGAGCCGGTCGCGTCGTCGCGCCCGGCGAATTCGCGCGTAGGATCGGGAATGGCCGTACCGGTCCGCCTGTTGGAGGGAAGCATGACCGACACCACCGAGATCGCCACGCACGGCGTGGACCTGTCCGACGTCGCTGCCGACAAGGTCCGCAGCCTCCTCGAGCAGGAGGGCCGTGACGACCTGCGCCTGCGCGTCGCCGTCCAGCCCGGCGGCTGTTCCGGCCTGATCTACCAGCTCTACTTCGACGAGCGTCTCCTCGACGGTGACGCGCTGCGTGACTTCGACGGCGTCGAGGTCGTCGTGGACCGCATGAGCGTGCCCTACCTCGAGGGCGCGAAGATCGACTTCGCGGACACCATCGAGAAGCAGGGCTTCACGATCGACAACCCGAACGCCGGCAGCTCCTGCGCCTGCGGCGGTTCCTTCAGCTGAACCGCTGAGCGACCTCGACGGCCCGGCCGCCCCGCGTGGGTGGCCGGGCCGTCGTCGTTCCCGGACCAGGGGCCGGATCAGGCGTGGGCACCCAGCCGCACGGTGAGCGACCACGTGGTGCCGCCCGCCCCGCCGTCGCCCTCGGTCTCTGACTCTGTCGCGGTCTCGCTCACCGTCGCGTGCCCGCGCATCCGGGCCCACGCGGGCACGTCGTGGCGGGCCGCCGGGTCGGTCGACAGCACGGTCACGAGCGTCCCGGCGGGGAGATCCCGTGCGGCCGCGGCCAGCCGGATCACGGGCAGCGGGCAGCGCAGCCCGCGCGCGTCGACCACGGCCCCGACTGGTGCGTCGTCGGGCGCCTCGTGCGGGGCGTCGTCGGCGCTCACAGCCCGCCCACCCCGAGCACGTCACGCACCCGCTGCACGGCGGCCGGCAGGACGGCGAGGAAGCGGTCGACGTCGTCGGAGGTCGTGGAGCGGTCGAGCGCGATCCGCACGTTGCCGTGCGTGAGCACCCCCATCGCCGCGAGCACGTGCGACGGCTCCAGCGTGCTCGCGGTGCACGCCGAGCCCGAGCCGACGGCGAACCCGGCCCGGTCCAGCTCCGTCACGAGGGCCTCGCCGTCCACGTACAGGCAGGAGAACGTGACGACGTGGGGGAGCCGGTCGTCCGGGTCGCCGACCACCTCGACGTCGGGCACGGCGGCGACGGCGGCGCGGACGCGGTCGGTGAGGCGACGGCGGCGGTCGTCCTCGGCGGCCCGGTCGGCCGTCGCCGCCTGCAGGGCGACGGCGGCGGCGAAGGCGGCGGGGACGCTCACCCCGCCGGGCGCCCAGGGGTCGGCGTCCTCCGGGTCGGGCGGGACGGCGCGCACGCGCTGGCGCACCGCGAGCAGGCCCACGCCGGCCGGCCCGCCCCAGTCGGCCGGGTGGGCGGCGAGGAGGTCCCAGGAGCCGGGGACGACGTCGTGCCCGAGCGAGGCCCCGGCGTCCACCAGCAGCGGCACCCCCGCGTCCCGCGCGGCCTCGTGCGCGGCGGCCAGCGGCTGCCGCGAGCCGACCTCGCCGTTGGCGTGCTGGAGCGCGGCGAGCGCGACCCCGGGGCGCGCGACCGCCGACGCGAAGGCGTCCGCGTCGACGCGGCCGTGGCGGTCGACGTCGACGACCACGCGCGCGCCCCCGTGGGCCTGCGCGGCGGCGGAGGCGGCGTGCAGCACGGTGGCCCGCTCGACGCCGCCGACGACGACGTCGCCCCCCGCCCGGCGCCGTGCCTGCGCGGTGCCCAGCACCGCGGCGCGCAGCGCGGACGCGTGGCTCGCCGTGAAGCGCACCTCCTCCGTCCGCGCCCCCAGCACCTCGGCGACCGCCTCGCGCGCGCCGTCCAGGAGCCGGGCGGCGCGCCGGCCCTCGGTGTGCAGGCGGTGGGGGTCGGCCCAGCCGTCGTCGAGCGCCTGCAGGAGCGCCTGGCGGGCGAGCGGGTGCAGGGGCGCGCCGCCGCCGTTGTCCAGGTGCACGCGCTCGGGAGCAGGCGCCGCGACGGGTGCGTCCGCGGGCGAGCCGGGCTCGGTCGGGCCGGTGGTGTCGGTCACAGGCGTGCTCCGTGGGGCTGACGTGCGGTCCGACGGGCGTCGGACGACCGCCGGAAGGGCGCGAGGACCGCGCCCGGGGCACGATCGTGCCATCTTCGACGCCTCGTGGACCCACCGGGCCGACCCCGGGTGCCGACCGAGGATCTGACACACCCGAGGATCGATCTGACACTCTCCGGGGGTGTGTGTGCAAGAAGGAGTTGTGGACGTCCCGTGCGGAAAGAGTCACGCCCGCAGGGGGCTTTTGCGGCGTCGAACCTGCTCCGGGCGCGCTAGGCTGCACTTCATCGAGGACGAAGGTCCTGTCCGCGTGCCTGTTGCCCGCCAGGGGCCGTGGCGTTCGGTAGGACGTGACGTGAAAGGCCTCCCTTGCACTCGAAGAGCCCCACCCGCACCCGGCGGGTCATCCTGCGCGCGACGGCGATCGCCGGCGCCGTCGCAGTGCTGGCCTCCGGCTGTGCCAGCGACTCCGTCAAGCGCGGATACCTGCCCGGCTACAGCGACGGGGAGGTGACCAACCAGACCGAGCGGATCACGAACCTCTGGGTCGGCTCCTGGATCGCGGCCCTGATCGTCGGTGTGATCACGTGGGGCCTGATGCTGTGGTGCGTCGCCGCCTACCGCAAGCGCCGCGACGACCACCAGCTCCCGGTCCAGACGCGCTACCACATGCCGCTCGAGATCATGTACACGGCCGTGCCGACCATCATGATCCTGGTCCTGTTCTTCTTCACGGACCGCGACATGTCGGCGGTGCAGGACACCAGCGCCGAGCCCGACGTGAACATCCAGGTCATCGGCAAGCAGTGGAGCTGGGACTTCAACTACCTGGACTCCGACGTCTACGACTCCGGCCAGCACCTGCTCGAGCCGGGCGGCCAGACCGTCGACGACGAGGTGGACGGCGAGCCGGGCACGTCGAAGGACGTCCCGACGCTCTACCTGCCGGTCGACAAGACGGTCGAGTTCACGCTGGACTCCCGCGACGTCATCCACTCGTTCTGGATCCCTGCCTTCCTCTACAAGCAGGACATGATCCCGGGCCGTACGAACACCTTCCAGGTCACCCCGACCCGTGAGGGCACGTACGCCGGCAAGTGCGCCGAGCTCTGCGGCGAGTTCCACTCCGGGATGCTCTTCAACGTCAAGGTCGTGTCGCAGGCGGACTACGACGCCCACATGGCCGACCTCAAGGCCGCGGGCCAGACGGGCGAGCTCGGGCTCGACCTGAACCGTCAGCAGCACGACGCGAACTTCCCGCAGGAAGACACCCTCCCGGAGGTCGAGAACTGATGGCGGCCACGACAGCCACCGAGCCGTACGGAGCCGAGGTCATCCCCGGCCTCGCGCCGAAGCGCCAGAACCTCGGTCGCACCGTGGTCAAGTGGATCACCTCCACGGACCACAAGACGATCGGGTACATGTACCTCATCACGTCGTTCGCGTGGTTCGCGATCGGCGGTGTGCTCGCCCTGCTGATCCGCGCTGAGCTGTTCATGCCCGGCCTGCAGGTGGTGCAGAGCAAGGAGCAGTACAACCAGCTCTTCACGATGCACGGCACGATCATGCTGCTGCTGTTCGCGACGCCGCTGTTCGCGGGCTTCGCCAACGTGATCATGCCCCTGCAGATCGGTGCCCCCGACGTCGCCTTCCCGCGGCTCAACATGTTCGCGTACTGGCTGTTCCTCTTCGGTGGGATCATCGCCGGCGCCGGCTTCTTCACCCCGCAGGGCGCGGCCTCGTTCGGCTGGTTCGCCTACGCTCCGTTGTCCAACACGACGTTCAGTCCAGGGCTAGGCGGAGACCTCTGGGTGTTCGGCCTCGCGCTGGCGGGCTTCGGCACCATCCTCGGTGCCGTCAACTTCATCACCACGATCATCACGATGCGCGCGCCGGGCATGACCATGTTCCGGATGCCGATCTTCACGTGGAACACGCTCGTCACGAGCCTCCTCGTGCTGATGGCCTTCCCGCCGCTGGCCTCCGCGCTCTTCGCGCTGGGCGCCGACCGCCGGCTCGGGGCGCAGGTGTTCAACCCCGAGAACGGCGGGGCGATCCTCTGGCAGCACCTGTTCTGGTTCTTCGGCCACCCCGAGGTGTACATCATCGCGCTGCCGTTCTTCGGCATCGTGTCGGAGATCTTCCCGGTCTTCAGCCGCAAGCCGATCTTCGGCTACAAGGGCCTGATCTACGCGACGATCGCGATCGCGGCGCTGTCCGTGACCGTGTGGGCCCACCACATGTACGTCACCGGCGCGGTGCTGCTGCCGTTCTTCGCCTTCATGACGATGCTGATCGCCATCCCGACCGGCGTGAAGTTCTTCAACTGGATCGGCACGATGTGGCGCGGGAAGCTCACGTTCGAGACACCGATGCTGTGGTCGATCGGCTTCCTCGTGACGTTCCTCTTCGGCGGCCTGACCGGCATCATCCTGTCGAGCCCCGCGCTGGACTTCCACCTGTCCGACTCGTACTTCGTGGTGGCGCACTTCCACTACGTCGTCTTCGGCACCGTGGTGTTCGCGATGTTCGCCGGCTTCTACTTCTGGTGGCCGAAGTTCACGGGCCGCATGCTCAACGAGCGGCTCGGCAAGGTCCACTTCTGGCTGCTGTTCATCGGCTTCCACATGACGTTCCTCATCCAGCACTGGCTGGGTGTCGAGGGCATGGCCCGCCGCTACGCGGACTACATGCCCGAGGAGGGCTTCACCTGGGAGAACCAGGTGTCGACCGTCGGCGCGTTCATCCTGGCCGCCTCGACCCTCCCGTTCCTGTGGAACGTGTACACGACCTGGCGCAACGCGCCGAAGGTGACCGTGGACGACCCGTGGGGCTACGGCCGCTCACTCGAGTGGGCCACCAGCTGCCCGCCGCCGCGCCACAACTTCACCTCGCTGCCGCGCATCCGCTCGGAGTCGCCGGCGTTCGACCTGCACCACCCCGAGGTCGCGGCGATGGAGCAGGCGCCGGGTCACGGCCCGCTGAACCAGGTCTTCGGCGACCCGGAGCGCCAGGGGCACCAGCAGCTGGTCGAGGAGCGTCGCGACGCGGCGCAGTCGTCGGCGGCCCAGTCCACCACCACCGTGATCGACGACGAGGAGGAGAACCGCAAGTGAAGATCGAGATCAAGCTCTTCCTGTTCCTCGCCCCGTTCTTCGTCCTGGTCGGCGTGATCTACGGATTCGTCACCCACTTCCAGGAGCCCGTCGGCTTCCTCGGCATCCCGCTCGTGGGCGCGCTGGTGGCCATGGTGGGCGCCTACCTCGCCCTCACCGCCCGCCGGATCGACCCGCGTCCGGAGGACGACGAGGAGGGCGAGATCGAGCAGGGGGCCGGCGACCAGGGCGTGTACTCGCCGTGGAGCTGGTGGCCGCTCGTCATCGCCGGCGCCGCCGCGATCGCCTTCCTCGGCCTCGCCGTGGGCTGGTGGGTGCTGTACATCGGCTTCATCCTCGGCGTCATCGGGCTCGTCGGCTGGGTCTTCGAGTTCAGCCGCGGGCAGCACGCCCACTGACCTCTCAGGTCACAGAAGGCCCCCCACGCATGTCGCGTGGGGGGCCTTCGTCGTTCTCGGGACACGGATCGGCAACGATCGGTGCTCACGACGGTCCGAGCCTCCGCGCGCGTGAGCTCCCGTGATGGAATGAGACCTCCCGATTCCCTGAGAAGGAGCACCATGCGCGTCCCCCAGAAGACCGTGGCCGCGGTGTCGGCCGGCCTGGTCGCCCTCGCCCTGAGCGCCTGCGGGAGCGAGGAGCCCGCGACGCCCGCGGCCGGCGAGGAGCAGGCGGTGGAGGTCGAGACGGTCTCGACGATGACCGACCTGGCCGGGCAGATGCAGGCCGCGCAGGAAGAGGCCTCGAGCGCGCACATGGAGCTGACGTACTCGGGCGAGCTCGCCGAGGCCGCCGGGATGACCGACAGCACCACCAGCGCCGACGTCGCCTACGGCCCGACGTTCGACGAGACCACCATGCAGATGTCGATGGCGGTCATGGGGATGGACATGGACATCGTGCTGCTCGACGGCACGATCTACCTGTCCATGGGGGAGATGACCCAGGGCAAGTACCTGTCGCTCACCGCGGACGAGATGTCCGAGGACCCGGCGCTGGCGGGGACGATCGACTCGATGGAGTCGATGGACGCCGCCTCCCAGGCGAAGGCGATGGCCGACGCGGTCACCTCGTTCGAGCACACCGGCTCCGAGACCGTGGACGGCGTCGAGACGGAGGTCTACACGGCGACCATCGACCCGTCCAAGGTCACGGACGGCACCGCGGGGATCGACGCGTCGACCGCGGACCAGCTGGGGGAGATCTCGGCGGTGTACAAGGTGGACCCGAAGGGCCTGCCCGTCGAGGCCGACGTCACGATGGAGGTCGAGGGCCAGGAGATGGTCGTCGAGTCCACGTTCAGCAAGTGGGGCGAGCCGGTCGACGTCACGGCGCCCGCCGACGAGGACGTGATCCCGTACTCGGAGTTCGGCCAGGGCTGAGCCGGAACGCCGGCCACGGGAGAGCACAGGGCCTCGTACAGCACGCCTCGTACAGCACGCCTCGTACAGCACAGGGCCCCGCACGCGGATGCGTGCGGGGCCCTGTGCGTTCCCTGCGCGCCCGTGCAGGGCGCGGACGCGTCAGGCGGGGACGATGAGCCCGGCGGTCTGGGTGCGGGCGCGCTGGAGGCGGGCGGCGACGTCCTGCCAGTTGGCGATGTTCCAGACGGCCTTGACGTAGTCGGCCTTGACGTTGAGGTAGTCGAGGTAGAAGGCGTGCTCCCACATGTCCAGCATGAACAGCGGGGTGATGCCGACGGGCACGTTGGCCTGCTGGTCGAAGAGCTGGAAGATGGCGAGGCGCTGGCCGATGGCGTCCCAGCCGAGCACGGCCCAGCCGGAGCCCTGGATGCCGGTGGCGACGGCGGCGAACTGGGCCTGGAACTTGGCGAAGTCGCCGAAGTACTCCTTGATGGCCTCGGCGAGCTCGCCCTCGGGCTGACCGCCGCCTTCGGGAGAGAGGTTGTTCCAGAACACGGTGTGGTTGGTGTGGCCGCCGAGGTTGAACGCGAGGTTCTTCTCGTGCAGGTTCACCGCGGCGTTGTCGCCGGACTCGCGGGCCTCGGCCAGCTTCTCCAGCGCGGTGTTGGCGCCGGTGACGTAGGCCGCGTGGTGCTTGTCGTGGTGCAGCTCCATGATCTTGCCGCTGATGTGCGGCTCCAAGGCGCTGTAGTCGTAGGGCAGGTCAGGGAGCGTGTAGACAGCCATGCTGAGATACCTCCGGTTGCGTGCCGCACGTCGTGCCGGCGTGCGGTGGGGGACGTCGTCGACGACTGGTGTCCGGCCGGCTGATCTCACCCGCCGGGGACGACGATGGCCCGCGCACCCCGCCCGACGAATCGGGGGAGGGGAGCGCGGGCCACCGGTCCAGCCTGCAGGAGACTCAGTGCTCCCGCTCGACGTTTCCAGACCCCGAGACCAGCTCGGGGGTGTCGTGGGCGGGCTCGAGCTCGTCGTGCTCGCCGTGGGCGTGCGCCGCGGCCAACTCGGCGGGGGTCACGGGCTCCACCCGGTCCTCGTAGAAGAACCGCGACAGCTTCTGCCAGCGCTTGTCCTTCTTGTAGCCCTTGCGCTTGACGCCGCGGGCGTCGGTCGCGGGCTCGATCTCCAGCGGACGGCGCGCCTCGTAGTTGACGCGCAGCCAGCGCTCCTGCTCGTCGAGCGGGCGGTGGACCTCGATGTACTCGCCGTTGGCGAACCGGACGATGCGGCCGGTCTCGTGACCGTGCAGCACCAGCTCGCGGTCCTTGCGCTGGAGCCCGAGGCAGATCCGCTTCGTGACCCAGAACGCGAAGACCGGGCCGACGAAGAACAGGATCCGGAAGACCCAGGTGATCGAGTTGATCGACAGGGCGAAGTGCGTGGCGATCAGGTCGTTCGACCCGGCGAGCGCCAGGATGACGAACGCCGTGAGGAACGCGACGCCCAGGCCCGTGCGGGTCGGGACGTTGCGGGGCCGGTCGAGCACGTGGTGCTCTCGGTGGTCCCCGGTCACCTTCGCCTCGACGAACGGGTACACGAACAGGAACGTGAACAGCAGGCCCGGGATGACGACCGCCGGGATGAGGATGTTCAGCGAGAGCGTGAAGTCGCCCCACGTCACGATCTCGGCCTGGCCGGGCATGAGGCGCAGCGATCCCTCGAGGAACAGCATGTACCAGTCCGGCTGGGCGCCCGCGGACACCGGTGACGGGTCGTACGGCCCGTAGTTCCACACGTTGTTGATCGCCATCGTGCCGCCCATGAGGGCCAGCACGCCGAAGATGATGAAGAAGTTGCCGCCCATCTTCGTGGCGAACGCCGGGACGGCGGGGTAGCCGACGACGTTCTTGTCGGTGCGGCCACCGCCCGGGTACTGGGTGTGCTTGTTGAGCACCATGAGGAACAGGTGCACGCCGACCAGCGCCAGGATGAGCGCGGGCACGAGGAGGATGTGCACGGTGAAGAGGCGCGGGATGATGTGCTCGCCCGGGAACTCGCCGCCGAAGACGAACCACGAGAGGTACGACCCGATGATCGGGATCGACTTGATGACGCCGTCGGTGATGCGCAGGCCGTTGCCGGAGAGCACGTCGTCCGGGAGCGAGTAGCCGGAGAAGCCGGCGAGGAGGCTGAGGATCAGCAGCATCGTGCCGACGAGCCAGTTCAGCTCGCGCGGCTTGCGGAACGCGCCGGTGAAGAAGACGCGCATCATGTGCACCACGATGCCGGCGACGAAGATCAGCGCCGACCAGTGGTGGATCTGCCGCATCAGCAGACCGCCGCGCACCTCGAACGACATGTCCAGCGTCGAGGAGAAGGCCACCGACATGAGCTGGCCGTCCATCGTCGCCGGGGCGCCGTGGTGCGTGGTGAGCGCCATCGACGGCTCGAAGAACATCGCCAGGAAAACGCCGGAGATGAGCAGCACGACGAACGAGAACAGCGCGATCTCGCCGAGCATGAAGGACCAGTGGTCCGGGAAGACCTTGCGGACGAGCTGCTTCGCGAGCACGCCCATCTTGGTCCGCTGGTCGAGGTAGTCCGCGGACTTGCCGATCACGGTGGTCGGTTCTGCGGTGGGGGGAGTGGTCGTGGCGCTCACTTCAGTCGCTCCCAGTAGCTCGGGCCGACGGGCTCGTCGAAGTCGTCCTCAGCCACAAGATACCCCTCGCTGTCGACGGTGATGGGCAGCTGGGGCAGCGGGCGCTTGGCCGGTCCGAAGACCACCTTGGCGCCGTCGGCGACGTCGAACGTCGACTGGTGGCACGGGCACAGCAGGTGGTGCGTCTGCTGCTCGTAGAGGGCGACCGGGCACCCGACGTGGGTGCAGATCTTCGAGTACGCGACGATGCCGTCGTACGACGCGCCCTCGCGGTGGTCACGCTTGAGGTCCCGCGGGTCGAGCCGGACCAGCAGCACGACGGCCTTGGCCTTCTCGGTGATCCACTCGTGCGACTCGCGCTCCTCGGCGGGAACGTCGGGGATGACGTGCGCGACGGAGCCGACCGTGAGGTCCGACGCCTTGATCGGGCGGCCGGACGGGTCGTAGGCGAGGCGGACGCCCTTGCGCCAGATCGTGTGCCGGAAGCTGGCGACGTTCCAGGTGCCGCCGACGCTCGAGACGAGCGGCACGGCGATGGTCAGCGGGAAGAGGGCGAGCGCCGAGACGACCGCGCCCTTGAGGACGGGGCGGCGGGCGATGCCGGAGTCCTCGAGCCCGTCCTTGAACTGCTGCTGGACGACCTCGCGAACCTCCTCCGAGCTGCTGCTGGAGTGGCGCTCCTCGACGTACTCCTTGCCCGACATGAGGGTCTTGGCCCAGTGCACGGCCGCGAAGCCGATGCCGAACAGGGAGATGGCGATGGCGACGCCGAGCAGCACCGTCGAGAGGCGCACGCCGGGCGTGGTGCCGTCCGGGCGGACGGCGAAGTAGGCCACGAGCGAGCCGATCGTGCCGAGGCACGACACGGCGAAGAGGATCGCGACGATCCGCTCGTTGCGCTTGGCCGCCTTCGGGTCCGTGTCCGCGAGGCGCGGGTGGTGCTCGGGGACGCCCGGGTCCGCGAAGCGGTCGGACTGCACGACCGTGCCGTCGCCGTCGTGCCGGGCCACGTCGCGGGACGGGCCCTGGGGGTTCTGGTTCTCGCTCACGAGGACTTCGCTCCGATCCACACCGCGCCGCCGATGATCAGCCCGATGCCGATGACCCAGGCCCAGAGGCCCTCGCTGACCGGGCCGAGCGAACCGAGGGTGAGGCCGCCGGCCGAGCCCTGGTCCTGCTCGTCGAGGAACGCGATGATGTCGCGCTTCTCGTCAGGCGTGATGTTGGCGTCGTTGAACACCGGCATCGACTGCGGGCCGGTGAGCATCGCCTGGAAGATGTTGCGCTCCGACGTGTCGGTCAGGGGCGGCGCGAACTTGCCCTCCGACAGGGCGCCGCCGGCACCGACGGCGTTGTGGCACATCGCGCAGTTGGTGCGGAACAGGGCCATGCCGTTGGCGGCGTCGCCCTTGCTCCCGTCCACCTGCTCGTCGGTGGGGATGGCGGGACCGGCGCCGAGGGACGCGACGTACGCGGCGAGCGCAGCGGTCTGCTCCTCGTCCATCTGCCGGGGCTTGGCCTCGGCCTGGGGGCCGTTCATCTGCATCGGCATCCGGCCGGTGGAGACCTGGAAGTCGACCGCGGCCGCGCCGACGCCGACGAGCGACGGGGCCTCGGAGGTGCCCTCCGCGTTCGGGCCGTGGCAGGTGGCGCAGTTGGCCTGGAAGAGCTTCTTCCCGGTCTCGATGTCCGCGGTGCTGGCGGTGTCGGCCTGGGCCGGGCTAGGGGCCAGAGCGGCGTAGACGCCGCCCGTGACCAGCAGCGCCAGCAGCAACAGCACGACCGGCGCGAACCGGTGGTGCCTGCGGGCGGCGAGTGCCTTCACGAAATGATCCTCGTCTCGCAGATCGAAGGTGCAGGGTCAAGGCCGGCGGCGACGCCGGCCGGGGGGTTCAGCGCAGGAGGTAGATGACGGCGAAGAGGGCGATCCACACCACGTCGACGAAGTGCCAGTAGTAGGACGTGACGATCGCCGTGGTGGCCTCGTGGTGGCCGAAGTTCTTCGCGGCGAACGAACGCCCCAGGAGGAACAGGAAGGCGACGAGGCCGCCCAGCACGTGGAGGCCGTGGAAGCCGGTGGTCAGGTAGAAGACCGAGCCGTACGGGCTGGAGGAGATGGTGAGGCCCTCGTGGACCAGCTCGGTGTACTCGAAGATCTGGCCGCCGATGAAGAACGCGCCCATGAGGTAGGTGAGCGTCATCCACTCGTGCATGCCCCACTTGTTCACCTGGAGGATGGAGCCGGAGCGCACCGGCTTGAACCGCTCGGCGGCCCACACGCCCATCTGGCAGGTGACGGACGACAGCACCAGCACGGTGGTGTTGATCGTCGAGAAGGTGATGTTGAGCTTGTCCGCCTGGGCGGCCCACTCCGCCTCGGGCATCACCGACCGGACGGTGAAGTACATCGCGAAGAGGCCGGCGAAGAACATGAGCTCGCTCGCGAGCCAGACGATCGTCCCGACCGACACGGGGTTCGGACGGTTGACGCTCACGTGCTGGTGGGCATGGGGGGCAGCAGCCGTTGCGGTCGACACGTCAGCCATTATGGCCGACATACGGCCGGTTCGAGCCACTCGAGCGCGCGCTGCGCGAAGTCGATGTGCACAGAATCTGCGGAAACTCGCCACTCTGCCGCTACGAGGTGACGGATCGGTGGAGAGTGCCAGTAAAAGACCACGTTCGGCACCTGCCCGAGGTGACGCGAGTGTGCCACGATGCCAGCAAACGTCGACGTCCGGAGGCCGCGGCCGGCACCGGAGGTCGAGCCCGTGCCCGATGCCGTGCACAGCCGCGAAGGGAAGTCTCACGTTGACGGATCAGACGGATCAGACGACGCCCGGCCCGGCCGGGGCGCTCACCCCGACCGCCCGCACGGGGCCGGCGGCCCGCGGGCCGCGCATCCTCCTCTACAGCGACGACCGGACCGTGCGCGCCCACGTGCGCACCGCGGTCGGCCCGCGCCTGCGGGCCCACGCCCCGGAGATCGCCTGGGCCGAGGTCGCGACGCCCGCCGCGCTGATCGCGGCGGCCGACCGTGGCGGCTGGGACCTGCTGGTGCTGGACGGCGAGGCGGACAAGTCCGGCGGCATGGGACTGTGCCGCCAGCTGAAGAACGAGGTGTACCGCTGCCCGCCCGTCGTGGTCCTCACCGGCAGGCCCGACGACGGATGGCTAGCATCGTGGTCGCTCGCCGACGCCGTGGTGCCGAGGCCGCTCGACGCGATCGAGCTGCAGCGCACCGTGGCCGGCCAGCTCGCCGCGACGGTCTGAGGGGCGCACCCGCGAGGGGACGCCCGGGTCGTCCGGACCGCGCGTCCACCGAACCGGAGGGAACCTGGTGCCCACGAACGACCGCCCCGCGCCCGCACAGCCCGAGCCGATGGCGCCCGAGCAGACGGCGCCCGAGCAGACGTGGCCCGGCCTGCTCACGGAGCTCATCGCCGGCCACGACCTGACCGCGCAGGACACCGCCTGGGCGATGGACGCGGTGATGTCGGGCGAGGTCTCCCCGGCGCGGCTCGCGGCCTTCCTCGTGGGGCTGCGCGCCAAGGGCGAGACGGTCGAGGAGCTCACCGGGCTGGCGGACACGATGCTCGCCCACGCCCGCCGGTTCACCGTCCCCGGGCCGAGCGTGGACATCGTCGGCAGCGGCGGGGACCGCGCGCACACGGTGAACATCTCGACCATGGCGGCGGTCGTCGTGGCCGGCGCTGGCATCAAGGTGGTCAAGCACGGCAACCGTGCCGCGTCCTCGTCGTCCGGCTCCGCCGACGTGCTCGAGGAGCTGGGCGTGCGCCTGGACCACGGACCCGAGCGCGTCGCCGAGCTGGCCGAGCAGGTCGGCATCACCTTCTGCTTCGCGATGGTCTTCCACCCGTCGTTCCGGCACGCCGGCGTGGCGCGCAAGGAGCTCGGGGTGGCGACCGCGTTCAACTTCCTCGGTCCGCTGACGAACCCGGCGCAGCCGCGGGCGACCGCGGTCGGGGTCGCCGACGCCCGGATGGCGCCGCTGGTGGCCGGCGTCTTCGCCTCCCGCGGGACCCGGGCGCTCGTGTTCCGCGGCGACGACGGCCTGGACGAGCTCGCCGCCACGGGCGGCTCCACCGTGTGGGAGGTCCGGGACGGTCAGGTCACCGAGACGCGCCTCGACGCCGCGGCCGAGCTCGGGCTGCGCCCCATCGAGGTGGCGGACCTGCGCGGCGCGGACGCGCGCCACAACGCCGCCGTGGCGCGCGACGTCCTCACCGGCGTCGACCAGGGCCCGGTGCGCGAGACGGTACTGCTCAACGCGGCGGCCGCCCTCGTGGCGGACGGCAGCCTGCCCGGGACGGGCGCCGGCACGCTCGCGGAACGGCTGTCGGCCGGCATCGGGCACGCCGCGCGCAGCGTCGACGACGGCGCGGCCGCCGGGGTGCTGGAGCGCTGGGCCGCCGCGACACAGGCCTGACCGCGGCGCAGGCGGTCAGTCGTCGAGGCCGAGCGCGAACGCCTGCTCGAGGTCGACGTGCGAGTACGTGCGGAAGGCGATGAGGGTCTCGGTCCGCACGACGCCGGGCACCTTGCTGATCCCGTCCGCGATGACGTCGGCGAGCTCCTCGTGCTCCCGCACGCGCACCATGGCGACGAGGTCCGCCTTGCCGGTGACGGAGTAGACCTCGCTGACTCCCTTGAGGTCGGTGACCTTGGTGGCGACCTCGGGGATCTGGTCGGCCTCGGTGTCGATGAGCACGATCGCGGTCAGCATGCCGTCATCGTAGCCACCGGCGGAGCGTCCGCGACGGGCGCGGCGGCGTCGGGACGCTCGCCCGGGTCGGCCCAGAGGCCGGCGACCGTCGAGGCGACGGCGCCGAGGTCGGCGTGCGCCGCGGCGGAGCGCACCGGGCACGTCCAGGGGTCGCTCGCGTGCACGAGCCGGACGCCCGGGGCGTCGAGCCACGCCAGCACGAGGGCCGCCTCCTCGGGGTGGCAGGCGGGCGCCGGCGGCACCGGGGGCGCGACGTCCTCCGCCGTCGCGCGCAGGGCGTCGACCACGGGCAGCGGGTCCTCGTCGGGCCCCGTCACGGCGGTGGCCGCGAGCCGTGCGTGCTTCACGACGACCAGCTCCCACCCGCCCGCGGCCGTGGGGCGAGCGGCCACGAGCTCGGCGCAGCGGGCGACCGGGTCCAGCCGCTGGGCGCGCGCCGCGCCCTGCACGAAGGCCCGCAACCGGTGCGTGAGGCGCCCGGCCTCCTCGAACCGCTCCTGGGCGGCGAGCCGGCCCACGCGCGCCGCGAGGGCGTCGACGACGGCCGACGGGTCGGACGTGAGCGCCGTGCGCGCCGCGTCCGCCACGGCGTCGTACCCGTCGTCCGGCGCGCCCGTGGCCGTGCAGGGTGCCGAGCAGCGCCCCATGCCGGCGAGGGCGCACGGGCTGCCCGCCGTCCGAGCGACGCGGGGGAGGCGTGCCGTGCACTGGCGCAGCGGCAGCGCGTCGTGCACCGCCT
This sequence comes from Isoptericola sp. F-RaC21, assembly GCF_038593535.1. Classification (NCBI taxonomy): domain Bacteria; kingdom Bacillati; phylum Actinomycetota; class Actinomycetes; order Micrococcales; family Promicromonosporaceae; genus Isoptericola; species Isoptericola sp. F-RaC21. The sequence goes on from NZ_JBCFYX010000001.1 coordinate 548,074, forward strand.
CGACCGCGGCCAGCGCCGTCTGGCGGGACGGGAACGGGCCGATGTGCGGGGCCCCGGCGCGCACGTCGCGGACGACCGACAGGCGGGGGTAGGCCTCGTCCGTGAGGCGCACCCACGACTGCCGCTCGGGATGCTTGGAACGCCGGTTGTACCGCGGGGCGTGCTCGGCGATGAGGCGGAGCTCGCGGACCTGCGCCTCGAGCGGCGTCGCGCAGACCACGGGCGTGACGGCGTGGGCGATGCGCACCATCTCCGTGATGCGGCCGCGCTTCTCGGCGGCGGTGAAGTAGGACCGCACGCGCTTGCGCAGGTTGGTGGACGTGCCGACGTAGAGCACCTCGTCGCCGGGGCCGCGGAAGAGGTACACGCCCGGGGCCTCGGGCAGCCCGTCCGCGAGGGTGCGCTTGCGGCGCACGTCGGGCGGCACGGGGTCGGCCGCGCCCGCGAGGTCCTCCAGGTGGGTGATGCCCAGCGGCGCCAGCCGCTCGAGGAGGGCGTGCAGGACGTCGACCGTCGCCCGGGCGTCGGCCAGCGCGCGGTGCTCGGGGGTCACGCGCGCCCGGAAGAGCGCGGCCAGGGTGGACAGCTTGTGGTTCGGCGCCTCGTCCCGGGTGACCACGCGGCGCGCGAGGGGCACGGTGTCGACCACCCGGAACCCCGGCCACTCGTACCCGAGCCGGTCGCACGCCGCCCGCAGGAAGCCCACGTCGAACGGCGCGTTGTGCGCCACCAGGACGGCGTCGCGGGCGAACTCCAGGAAGCTCGGCAGGACGAGGTCGACCGGGGGAGCCGTGGCGACCATGGACGTCGTGATGCCCGTGAGCCGGGCGACGAACGCGGGGACCGCGTGCCCCGGGTTGACGAGGGACTGCAGCTCGCCGAGCACCTCGCCGCCGCGGACCTTGACCGCCCCGATCTCCGTGATCCCGCCGTCGGCGGCGCGCCCGCCCGTCGTCTCGAGGTCGACGACGACGAAGGTGACGTCGCGCAGCGGCGTGCCGAGGTCCTCGAACGAGGGCTGGAGCGCGGTGCTCCGGGTCGGGGGCGGGGTGGTGCTCGGCATGCCGGGACCGTAGCGGCGGCCTCCGACAGGGCAGCCGGACGGCCTGTCCCGGACAGCGGTCGAGCCCGCCGGGACGTGGTCTCGGCGGGCTCGACGGGTCGTGCAGCGCGGGTGGTCCTGGTCCCCGCGGCGTCAGCTCGCGGACTTCTGCCGGGTGTCGACATACAGCTCGTCGATCTCGGCGGCGAAGTCCTTGACGAAGACGTGGCGGCGCACGCTCTGCTTGGGCGTGAGGTACCCGTTCTCGACCGTGAGGTCGCCCGGCAGCACCGCGAACTTCCGGATCGACTCGGCCTTGGACACCGCCTGGTTGGCGCGGGTCACGGCGGTGTCGAGCGCGGCCAGCACGTCCGGGTCCTTCGCGGCCTGCTCGGGCGTGAGCTCCGGCTTGTCGTGCATCTTGAGCCAGCCGGGCAGCCCCTCGGCGTCGAGCGTGATCAGCGCGCCGATGAAGGGGCGGTTGTCGCCGACCACGACGCACTGGCTCACGAGGGCGTGGGCCCGGATCCGGTCCTCCAGCAGCGCGGGCGCGACGTTCTTACCGCCGGCCGTCACGATGATCTCCTTCTTGCGGCCCGTGATGGTGAGGAAGCCGTCGTCGTCGAGGGCGCCGAGGTCGCCGCTGCGGAACCAGTCGCCCTCGTCGAACGCGTCGGCGGTCGCCTCCGGGTTGTTGTGGTAGCCCTTGAAGACCTGGATGCCGCGCAGCAGGACCTCGCCGTCCGGTGCGATCTTCACGCCGCACCCGGGCAGCTGCGGCCCGACGGAGCCGATCTTCGTGTTCTCGGGCCGGTTCACGCTGGTCGGCGCGGTGGTCTCGGTGAGCCCGTAACCCTCGAGGATCGTCAGGCCCAGGCCGCGGAAGAAGTGGCCGAGGCGCTCGCCGAGGGGGCCGCCGCCGGAGACCGCGTACTGGGCCTGCCCGCCGAGCACGGCACGCAGCTTCGAGAACACCAGGGTGTCCGCGACCTTGTGCTGCAGGCGCAGCCACAGCGACGGGCCGGAGGGCGCGTCGAGCGCCCGCGAGTACTCGATCGCGGTCGCGGCCGCCCAGTGGAAGATCTTGAGCTTGCCGCCGGCGGCCGCGTTCTGCTCCGCGGCGTTGTACACCTTCTCGAAGACGCGGGGCACGGCGAGGATGTAGGTCGGCTTGAAGGCGCCGAGCCCGGCGGTGACGGTCTTGAGGTCGGCCCAGTGGCCGAGCACCGTGCCGCTCGCGATCGCCAGGATCTCGATGTAGCGGGCGAACACGTGGGCGAGCGGCAGGAAGAGGAGGGTGCGCCCGCCGTCCTTGAAGACCTCGGGCACCACGGCGACGGCGTTCACGGCGAGCAGGGCGAGGTTGCCGTGCGTGATCTCGGCGCCCTTGGGGGTGCCGGTCGTGCCGGAGGTGTAGATGATCGTCGCGACGTCGGCGAGGTCCGCGATCCCGCGGCGGCGCGCGATCTCCTCGTCCGTGACGTCCGCCCCGGCCGCCGTGAGCTTGGCGATCGCGCCGTCCTCGAGCTCGAGGACCTCGCGCAGCGCCGGGGCGCGGCCGGACACCTCGGCGACCGTGGCGGCGAGCCCGGAGTCCTCGACGACGAGCAGGGTGATCCCGGAGTCGGTGAGGATCCACTCCACCTGCTCGGCGGACGACGTCTCGTAGATCGGCACGGGCACCGCTCCCGCGGCCCAGGCGGCGAAGTCGAGGAGGGTCCACTCGTAGCGGGTGTGGGACATGATGCCGACCGGGTCGCCGGGCTGCACGCCCTTGGCGACCAGGCCCTTGGCGACGGCCACCACCTCGGCGTCGAACTGTGCGGCCGAGACCGGCTGCCAGCCGCTGCCGGAGGGACGCTCGGCGAGCGTGGCGCGCGGGTCGCTCGCCATGCGGGTGGCGAGGATGTCGTTGAGGTTCGACGTGGCAGGCAGCTCGACCGCCTGCGGAATGGTGATCTCGTCCATGCTGACTCCATCGTCCATGCTCAGTGCATTGGCCAGGGGTGCGTTCCCCGGCCGCCACGATACCGGGTCTCACGAGTGGTCCAGGACACGGTTCGGTGACGGTCGGTGACCGTCGGTGGTGGACGAGCGTCGCACCCTCCGGTCGCGGTGGCTAGTCTGGTCCCTGCGCGCACCGCGCGCCCCCGTGCCGCGACGGCGGCCGGGTGACGCGCCGTGCGGACGCGGCGTCCCGACACATGAACGCGAGGTTCCTGCATGCACGCCATCGGAGTCGACATCGGCGGCACGAAGATTGCCGTGGGTGTGGTGGACGAGGCGGGCAAGATCCTCGCGAAGGTGCGGCGCGAGACGGTGGCCGACGACGTCGCCTCCATCGACCGTGCCATCGCCGACGCGTGCACGGAGCTGGCCAAGGAGCACGAGATCGGGGCCATCGGCCTCGCGGCGGCCGGCTTCGTGAGCCCCGACCGCCGGTCGGTGCTGTTCGCGCCGAACATCGCCTGGCGCGAGTACCCGCTGGCCGAGCGGATCGAGGGCCTGCTGGACGTCGACGTCCCCGTGGTCGTCGAGAACGACGCGAACGCCGCGGGCTGGGCGGAGTTCCGCTTCGGGGCCGCCCGCGAGGCCACCGACATGCTGATGCTGACTGTCGGCACGGGGCTGGGCGGGGCGATCGTGGTGGACCGCGAGCTGGTGCGCGGCAAGTGGGGCGTCGCGGCCGAGGTCGGGCACATGCGCGTCGTCCCGGGCGGCCACTACTGCGGCTGCGGCCACGAGGGCTGCTGGGAGCAGTACGCGTCCGGCACGGCGCTGGTGCGCGACGCGAAGCAGGCCGCGATCGCCCAGCCGGAGCGCGCCGAGCGGCTGATCGAGCTGGCCGGCGGCGACGTCTCCGCGCTCGAGGGCCCGCACGTCACGCAGGCGGCGCAGGAGGGTGACGAGCTCTCGATCGAGCTGCTCGCGACGCTGGGCCGGTGGATCGGCGAGGGGTCGGCGTCCGTCGCGGCGCTGCTCGACCCCGAGCTGATCGTCATCGGCGGCGGCGTGGGCGCGGCCGGCGACCTGCTGCTCCTGCCCGTGCGCAAGGCCTACGAGGCGCAGCTGTCGGCGCTCGGGCACCGCCCCGTGGCGCAGATCGAGCTCGCCGAGCACGGCAACGAGGCGGGCATCATCGGCGCCGCCGACCTCGCCCGGCGCTGATCCTGCGCTGAGCCCGCGCCGGCACCCGTCGGCGCGGTCCGCGTCAGACGACGGCGCCGGTGCTGTGGTCGTCCGGGTCCCGGCGGTGCGGCATCCGCCAGAGCAGGATGCCCAGCGCGACGAGGAACAGCACGCCGGCCACCGGGCCGGACCAGGCCGGGATCCGCAGCGCCGGCACGGCCGAGCGCAGGACGACGCCGACCACGACGAGCACGGGCACCGCGACGACGACCGACCAGGCGAGCGTGAGGAGCGGGTCGCGCGACAGGACCGGCTCCGGGTCCGGCGGCACGAAATGAGACTCCGTCTCTTCCAGCTCCTCGACCTCCGGGGTGGCGGGCCAGTCGCGGGGACCGGGGCCTGGCGCGCGCCCGGCCGCAGTCGTGTCGGCGTCGCCGCCCGCGTCGCCCGCATCACCCGCGTCGCCCGCATCACCCGCGGCGTCCTCCGCCGGCCCGGCGTCCGCCGCCTCGTCGAGCGGGCCCAGCTGCGCGACGATGTCGGCCCAGCGGGCCTCGACCGCCTCGTCGGGCAGGTCGTCGTCCGGCAGGTCCGGTTCGGCGTCCGGGTTCGGTGCGGGCATGGGTTCACTCTATTGTCGTGGGCGATGCTTCGTGTCGGCGGTCCCGCCCGTCGGCGCCAGGGCCCGTCACCGGCGGTCCGCTGAGCGGGGCGGCCGTGCGACATCTGGGCAAGGAGGACCGTTGTTCTACTGGGTGATGAAGAACGTGCTGGTGGGGCCGTGGCTCCGGCTGGCGTTCCGCCCCTGGACGAAGGGCGTCGAGAACGTCCCGTCGTCCGGCCCGGCGATCCTCGCGAGCAACCACCTCGCCGTCATCGACTCTTTCGTCCTGCCGCTGGTCCTCGACCGGCAGGTCCAGTTCCTGGGCAAGTCGGACTACTTCACCGGCGGCGGCGTCCGCGGCCGGCTGGTGGCCGGCTTCATGCGCGGCGTCGGCACGATCCCCGTGGACCGCTCCGGCGGCAAGGCCAGCGAGGCCGCCCTGAACACCGGCCTGCGCGTGCTCGCCGACGGGGACCTGTTCGGCATCTACCCCGAGGGCACCCGCAGCCCCGACGGGCGGCTGTACCGGGGGAAGACGGGCGTCGCGCGCCTCGCCCTCGAGTCCGGCGCCCCGGTCGTCCCCGTCGCGATGGTGGGCACCGACGTCGCGCAGCCGCTCGGCCGTTCGGTCCCGAAGCCCATGCCGATCGGGATCGTCTTCGGGGAGCCGCTCGACTTCAGCCGCTACCGGGGGATGGAGGGCGACCGGTTCGTGCTCCGCTCCGTGGCCGACGAGATCATGTACGCCATCCTGCGGCTGTCCGAGCAGGAGTACGTCGACGTCTACGCCGCCACCATGAAGGCGCGGCTCGCCGCGGCGGCGCAGCACCAGCCGGAGCAGGGCGGCGCCGACGCCTGAGCGCCTCGGGCGGCTCAGGCCGCGGTGAGGCTCAGCCACGCGTCGGGCGGCAGCTCGGGCCGGCCGGGCACGGCCCGGTGCGTCAGCGTCCACCGGTCGCCCGCGACGTCGGCCGCGACCCGCGGCCAGAACGCCGCGGCCGCCGCGTTGGCGTCCTGGAACGCGATCTCCCACGGGCCCGGGACGTCGCGCAGCACCGCCGCCGCGACCCCGGCTCCCACGCCCGAGCGGCGCACCGCCCGGACCACGAAGAACGCGGACAGCACCCGCGTCGGCGACCCGAGGCCCCGGACCAGCGCGAACGCCACCGGGCGGTCGTCAGGCGGGCCCTCGGTCCCACCTGGCCCACCCGGGCGGCCGCCCGGCACCGTCGCGAGGTACGCGCGCCAGTCGGCGGAGGGGTCGTCGTGGCCCAGGTGCTCGAGCGCGGAGCGGAGGCGTTCGTCGCGGAACCGCCCGTCGGGCCGGGGGAGCTCGCCGGTGACGGCGGACAGGTCGTGACGGAAGAGCAGCCACAGCCGCTCGAGCGCGTCGCGGTCCGCCGGGACGGCGCGACGGACGAAGGGCTGCGGGGCGGGCAGGGGACGCGGCGCGGGAGTCGTCATACGCAAGAGCCTCCCGGCGCCGGGCGGCGGGGAGGCTCGCGACATCATCGCACGGCCGGGCGGCGGCGCGCACCCATGGTTCGCCCGGCGGACGGCCGGGCCCGGGCGCGGGGAGGTGCTCCTAGGATGGGAGGGATCCCGTCCCCCACCGAGAGGTAGCCCCTGTCATGTCGGTTCGTCGCGTGGCTCTCCTGACCGCCGGCGGCTTCGCGCCCTGCCTGTCCTCCGCCGTCGGCGGCCTCATCGAGCGCTACACGGAGCTCGACCCGTCGATCGAGATCATCGCCTACCAGTACGGCTACCACGGGCTCCTCACGGGCACGAAGATCGTGGTCGACGACGAGGCCCGCAAGCAGGCCGGCATCCTGCACCGCTTCGGCGGCTCGCCCATCGGCAACTCGCGCGTCAAGCTCACCAACGCCGCGGACTGCGTCAAGCGCGGCCTCGTCAAGGAGGGCCAGAACCCGCTCGAGGTCGCGGCCGAGCAGCTCAAGGCCGACGGCGTCGACGTGCTGCACACCATCGGTGGCGACGACACGAACACCACGGCCGCGGACCTCGCCGCGTACCTGCACGACAACGGCTACGAGCTCACGGTCGTCGGCCTGCCCAAGACGATCGACAACGACGTGGTGCCGATCAAGCAGTCGCTGGGCGCCTGGACCGCCGCCGAGGAGGCCGCGGGCTTCGCCGCCAACGTCATCGGCGAGCACCGCTCCGGGCCGCGCATGCTCATCGTGCACGAGGTCATGGGCCGGCACTGCGGCTGGCTCACCGCGGCCACCGCCAAGGAGTACCGGAAGTGGCTCGACGCGCAGGAGTGGGCGCCCGCCCTCGGCCTGACGCGCGAGCGCTGGGACGTGCACGCGGTGTTCCTGCCCGAGCTCGAGATCGACATCGACGCGGAGGCCGCCCGCCTGCGCGCCGTCATGGACTCCATCGGCAACGTCAACATCTTCCTGTCCGAGGGCGCGGGCATGAACGAGATCGTCCAGCAGCTCGAGGCCGCCGGCGAGGAGGTGCCGCGCGACCCGTTCGGGCACGTCAAGCTCGACACCATCAACCCGGGCCAGTGGTTCGCGAAGCAGTTCGCCGAGAAGCTGGGTGCCGAGAAGGTCATGGTCCAGAAGTCGGGCTACTACTCGCGCGCCGCGGCGGCGAACGCCGAGGACCTGCGCCTCATCAAGTCGATGACCGACCTCGCCGTCGAGTGCGCCCTGCGCGGCGAGCCCGGCGTCATCGGCCACGACGAGGAGGACGGCGACCGCCTCAAGGCGATCGCGTTCCCCCGCATCGCCGGTGGCAAGGCGTTCGACGTCTCGCAGGGCTGGTTCGGCGAGATCCTCGACGGCATCGGCCAGCCGCTGGTGCCCGCGAAGCCCGCCGCGCACTGACGGCACCCGCCGAGACAGCGCCGACCACCTGAGGCAGGAGCAGCCCGCATGACCACCGCCGTCGACACCCCGCCCGGGAGCGATCCCGAGGGCCTGGACCGGTTCCGAGCCCTCGAGGCGCGCCAGCAGCCCGTGTGGCCGGACGCCGAGGCGCTCGCGGCGGTGGCGGGCCGGCTCTCGCAGGCCGCGCCGCTCGTGGTGCCGGCCGAGGCCCGGCTGCTCACCGAACGCCTCGCCGCGGCGGGCCGCGGCGAGGCGTTCCTCCTGCAGGGCGGGGACTGCGCGGAGACGTTCGCCGACGCGAACGCGACGCGCATCCGCAACAAGGTCCGCACCATCCTGCAGATGGCCGTGGTGCTCACCCACGGCGCGAGCACGCCCGTGGTGAAGATGGGCCGGCTGGCAGGGCAGTACGCCAAGCCGCGCTCCTCGGACGCCGAGACGCGCGACGGGGTCACGCTGCCCGCCTACCGCGGCGACATGGTCAACGGGCACGAGTTCACGCCCGCCTCGCGCACGCCCGACCCGCTGCGGCTCGAGCAGGCGTACCGCATCTCGGCGGCGACGGCGAACGTCGTGCGGGCGTTCACGCAGGGCGGGCACGCCGACCTGCGCCGCGTGCACGAGTGGAACCGCGGCTTCATGCGCAACCCCGCGTACGCACGGTACGAGCGCACGGCCGCCGAGATCGACCGGGCGATCCGCTTCATGGAGGCCTGCGGGGCCGACTTCGACGCCCTGCGCTCGGTGGAGTTCTACCTCAGCCACGAGGCCCTCATCCTCGACTACGAGCGGGCGCTCACCCGGGTCGACGCCCGGTCCGGCGAGGCCTACGCGACGTCGGCCCACTTCCTGTGGATCGGCGAGCGCACCCGCCAGCTCGACGGCGCGCACGTCGAGTTCCTCTCGCGCGTCGCGAACCCCATCGGGGTCAAGCTCGGCCCGACGACGTCGCCCGACGACGCCCTGGCGCTCGCCGCGCGGCTCAACCCGGACAACACCCCCGGACGACTCACCTTCGTCACCCGCATGGGCGCCGGGAAGGTGCGCGACGTGCTGCCCGAGGTGGTCGAGAAGGTCACCGCGGCGGGCGTGGCCGTCACCTGGGTGACCGACCCGATGCACGGCAACACGATCACGTCCGACAGCGGCTACAAGACGCGCCGGTTCTCCGACGTGCTGGACGAGGTCACCGGCTTCTTCGAGGTGCACCGCGCGCTGGGCACCGTGCCGGGCGGCCTGCACATGGAGCTCACGGGCGACGACGTCACCGAGGTGCTCGGCGGCAGCGAGGAGATCGACGACGCCGGCCTGGCGCTGCGGTACGAGACGCTCGTCGACCCGCGCCTGAACCACCAGCAGTCGCTGGAGATGGCGTTCCGCGTGGCGGAGATGCTCACGAGCTGGTGACGACCGCTCACCAGACGGTGAGGGTGACCGTGCTGCCCTTCGGCGCCTTGCCGGTGGTGTCCTGGAACCGGACGGTGTCGAGGATGCCGCCCAGGTAGGCGTTCTCCTTGACGGTGAAGCCCGCCTTCTCGAGCGCCTTGCGCGCCGGCTCGGTGTGCTTGCCCACGACGTTGGGCACCTCGACCAGGGGCGGGCCCTGGGAGATCGTCAGCGTCACGGTGTCCGTGCGGTGCGCCGTGGCCCCCTCCTTCGGGTCCTGCGCCAGCACGTGCCCCTTCGGCACGTCCTCGGAGTACTCCGGGTCGGCCAGCTCGACGACGAGCCCCAGCCCCTCGAGGTCGGCGACGGCCGCGTCCTTCTCCTTGCCCACCTCCTGCGGCACCTGGACCGGAGCGGGGCCGTCGGAGACGGTGAGGGTCACGACCGTGTCGTGCCGCTGGCGCGAGCCCTCGTCCACCGACACGTCGAGCACCTCGCCGCGGTCGGCCTCGTCGTCGTACGAGCGCGTGGGATCGCCCACGGTGAAGCCGGCGTCCTCGAGGGCGGCGGTGGCATCCTTGCGGTCCGCGCCGACGAGGTCGTCCGGCACCGTGAGCATCTGCACCCCGCGCGAGACCACCAGCTCCACGGAGCCGTCGGTGCGCACGCGGTCGCCGGGGGCGGGCACGGTCGTCACCACCGAGCCCTCCGGGACGTCGTCGTCGAAGGCGCGGCTGGTCGTGGTGCCGAGCCCGGCGTCCTCGAGGACGGCGCGGGCGTCGTCGGCGGCCACCCCGGCCACGCCGGTCGGCACCGACGTCCACGCGCCGGGGCCGTCCGCGAACCACCACCAGGTGCCGAAGCCGCCACCGCCGAGCAGCAGCAGGACGGTGAGGAGCCACGCGACCGTGCGCCGCCGCCGCGAGGGACGCCGGTAGGTCTCGGTGGGCTGCTCGACGAGCCGGTCCGTGGGTTGCGCCGGCGCGCTCGCCGACACCTCCTGGAAGAAGGCGGTGGGGATCTGGTCGACGGCGTCCGTCCCTGCCTGCCCGTCGTCCTGCCCGTCGGTCCCGGTGCCGTCCGGGGCGCCCGCCCGGTCGAGGTCGGCCGGGCCGGGCCCGGCGACGACGGCGGACGGCTCCGCGCGGCGGGCGAGCACGTCGGGGTCGAGCCCGGCGCGCAGCGTCTCGACGGCGGTGAGCGCCGCGGCGGCGTCCGGCGGGCGCTGCCGCGCGTCGCGCGCCGCGAAGGACGCGACGAGCGCGTCGACCTCGGCGGGCAGCCAGCCCACGAGCGCGGACGGGGCCGGGAGGTCCTCGTGCACGTGGTGGAAGGCGACCTGGATCGGCGTCTCGCCGGCATACGGGAGCGTGCCCGTGACGAGCTCGTACGCGAGCACCCCGACCGCGTAGACGTCGGTGCGCGCGTCGCAGGTGCCGCTCGTGATCACCTCGGGCGCGAGGTAGGCGACCGTGCCGAGCACGGTGCCGGTGGCGGTCGTGGTCACCTCGGTGACGGCGCGGGCGAGGCCGAAGTCGGCGACCTTGACCCGGGTCCCGGGGGCGAGGCCGCGGTCCGTGCTGTCGTCCGTGCTGCCGTCCGTGCTGCCGTCGGGGCTGCCCGCCGGTGGCGCGTCGTCGCCGACGACGAGCACGTTCTCCGGCTTGACGTCCCGGTGCACCAGCCCCTTGCGGTGCGCTGCGGCGAGGGCCGCCAGCACCTGCGCGACGACGTCGAGCGCGCGGCCCAGCGTGAGCGCGCCCGAGTCGTGCAGCTCGCGCCGCAGGTTGGTGCCGGGCACGTACTCCATGGCGAGGTAGCTGGTGTCGCCGTCGACACCCTGGTCGTACACCGCGACGACGCCGGGGTGGGTGAGCCGGGCCGCGGCGCGCGCCTCGCGGCGGAACCGGGAGACGAACGCGGCGCCGTCCACGCCGTCCGCCAGGTGGGGGTGCATCACCTTGATCGCGACCTCGCGGTCGAGGCGTCGGTCGGTGGCGCGGTACACGGTGGCCATGCCGCCCCGGGCGACGCGCGCGACGATCTCGTACCGCCCGTCGACCAGGCGGCCGAGCATCGGGTCGGTCGTCGCGATGGCCACGCGACGAGTGTAGGGGCGCCCGGATCGGCAGGCCCGTAGGCTGGCCCGGTGAACGACACGACCGCGCCGGAGCCCGGCGTCCCCACCCCCGGCAGCACCAGCGAGAGCCAGGACGACCGCGCCGTCGTCGAGTCCCTGGTGGACGAGTGGCTCACCCTGCCCGACGTCGCGGAGGTGCTCGGGACGGCCGTGAGCAAGGTGCGCGGGCTGGTGTCGGAGCGCACCCTCGTGGGGATCAAGCGCGGCGAGCGGAACACCTTCCAGGTGCCCGCCTCGTTCCTCGTGACCGACGACGGCGCCCCGCACGTCCTGGGCACGCTGCGCGGCACGGTGCTGCTGCTCTCCGACGCGCGGATGGACGACGCGGCGATCCTGCGCTGGCTGTTCGAGACGGAGCCGTCGATCGGCGGCGCGCCGATCGGGGAGCTGCGCGCGGGGCGACGGGCCGAGGTGCGCCGGGTGGCTCAGGCGCTGCTCTGACGGCCGGCCTCTCCCGTCGGGAGGTCAGGCCGCCCGGTCGACGGCGGCGCGGGCGAGGTCGAGCAGGACCTCGCGGCCGGGGTCGGCGAGCCCGGCCGCGGCCAGCGCGTCGAGCGCGCCGTCGGCGAGCGTGCCGATGAGCGTCTCGACGCCGTCCAGGGCCCCCGACCCGGCGATGACCCCACGGAGCCGGTCCACGGTCGCCGCGTCCAGGGTCGGGTCGCCCAGCCGCGCCACGACCAGGTCGCGGTCGGCGGCGCCCGCCGCCGCGAGCGTGCGGGCCATCAGCACGGTGCGCTTGCCCTCGCGCAGGTCGTCCCCCGCGGGCTTGCCCGTCACCGACGGGTCGCCGAACACGCCGAGCACGTCGTCGCGGAGCTGGAACGCCTCCCCGAGCGGCAGCCCGGCGTCCGAGACGGCCGTCACGCGCGCGGGCGAGGCGCCCGCGAGCAGTGCGCCGAGCACGAGCGGGCGCTCCACCGAGTAGCGCGCCGACTTGGCGCGCAGCACGCCCCGGGCGCGCTCCTCGTCGGCCGCGGGGTCCAGGCCCCAGGGCTCGGCCTGCACGAGGACGTCGAGGTACTGGCCCACCACCACCTCGGTCTGCATGGCGTCGAACAGGGCCCGCGCCGCGGCGGCGCGGTCGGCGGGCAGGTCCGCGACGGCGGCCGCGATCTCGCGCTGGCACGCCACGAGGCAGAGGTCGCCGAGCAGGATCGCGGCGGCCGTCCCGAACCGCTCGGCCGAGCCCGCCCAGCCGGCCCCGGCGTGCCGCGCCTCGAAGGCGCGGTGCGCGGTGGGCGCGCCCCGCCGCGTGTCCGACGCGTCCATGACGTCGTCGTGCAGCAGGGCGGCCGCCTGGAACAGCTCGAGGGCGGCCCCGGCACGGACCACCGCGTCCCGCTCAGGGCCCGCCGCCGCGCCGCCGTGGGCGCGATAGGACCAGTAGCAGAACGCCGCGCGCAGCCGCTTGCCGCCGCGCAGCAGCACGGCGGCCTGGTCGGTCAGCGCCGTCGCCGGGGCGCCGATGGTGGAGACCTCCTGCGCGAGGGCGTCGAGGTGCTCCTCGACCCGGACGTCGACGTCGGTGCGGAGGTTCTCGAGGTCGACCAGCGACGCGGCGGTGGGCATGTCGACAGCCTATGCGGCCGGCCGGGTGGTCCCGACTGCTCGGCGACGCCGCCGGGCGGAGCTGCCGGGCGGAGGTGCAGGGCGGGTCGCGGGAGCCGTCAGCCCGCGACCACGGAGCCGCTGACGGTGACGAGGCGCCGCTCGCCGTCGTCCAGCACGCCGAGGGTGACCGACTCCACGACGGGGTCCGCGTCCTTCTTCCCCTTCGGCGTGCTCTCGCGGCCGAACGTCGTCTGGGCGGTCAGGCCCGAGAAGGACGAGGCGTCGGACTCGTCGAAGCCCGCCTTGCGCAGCCGCTTCGCGAGCTGGTCGATGACCTCCTGGGTGGAGCGCGACGTGCTGAGGTTGAGGGTGACGTCCGTGAGCGCCCCCTCCCCGGGGGTCGCCGAGCTGGCGAGCACGGTGGCGTCCTCGGGGGCGCCGAGCAGCTTCTTCGGGAAGCCGGCGGCGTACCCGCCGACCGTCGTGTCCGGGTCGAACGTGGGCAGGGTGGCCGCGTCGCTCGGGCCCGGGTCCGTGGCAGGGGCCTCGGTGGCGCCGCGCACTCCGACGCCCGAGCCGTCCTCGCCCGTCGCGGAGACCTCGTCGTCCGGGGCCCCGGAGTCGCCGAGCAGTCCGCAGCCGGACAGGGTGAGCAGGGTGGTGAGCGCCGCGGCGCCGACGCCGCGCACGCCTGCCGCGGGCGCGGGGCGCGACCGGACCGGGTGACGCGGCCGGCGGGGGAGCGTGGGCACGGCGCCTACCGTAGCGGCCCACGGCGGCGCTTCCGCATCCCGGTGCCGACCGACGTCGCGGACGTCGCCAGGCGACGCGCGGCGGGGAGCCTGCCCCCAGTGCCGCGCCGTCCACAACCGGGCGACGGGCGGCGTCCGAGCCGGCGACGCCGCGGTGGGATCGGGTCATGGACGCCGCATACTCCACCGACCGCGCCGGAGCATCCCGCTCGGCCCTCGAGGCCCCGCTCGTGCTCCGCTCCTCCCGCGACCTCCTCGCGGCCGTGCCGTACCTGCTGGGGTTCCGGCCGCGGGAGTGCGTGGTCGTGGTGGCCGTGACGGCGGAGGGACAGATCGGTCTCGTCGCCCGGACCGCCCTGGCGGAGCTCGCTGACGGCTCGGGGGCCGGCGGGACGGCCGGCATGGCGGCCGACGTGGACGCCGTCGCCCGTGCCGCCTCCCGGGTCGGGGCGCGCCTGGCGCTGGTCGTGCTGTACACGTCCGCCCCGCCCGGCCGGGCTCGTGCGCACGCCGCGGCCGTGGTGGGCGCGCTGGACGAGTCGCTGGCGCCGACGGTCGACGTGGAGGCCTGGCTGGTGGGCCCGCAGGGCTACCGCGGGCTGGACTGCGTCGACCCCGCGTGCTGCCCGCCGCAGGGGCGCCCGGTGAGCGAGCTCGAGCACGGCGAAGTGGGGGCGGCGTTCGTGGTGGCCGGGCGGGCGATCGCGGCCTCGGAGGAGGAGGCGCACCGGATCCGGCGGCCGTCGGACGGCGTGCGCGACCGCGTCGCGAAGGCGGCCGCGCGCGCCCAGCGGGCGCGCGCCGCGGCGAGCGAGGAGGCCGCGGCCCCGCGGGTGCCCGAGGCGCGTGCCGCGTCGGGCTCGGCGGGTCGCCGAGGGCCGGGCCGGGCGGACGCGCTGGGGCGGTGGCGGGCCGAGGCCTACGAGGTGTGGCGGGACCTGGTGCGCCAGGCGGCCGCGGAGCTGTGCGAGCGCCCGGCCACCGAGGTCGAGCTCGCGCCCGCGCGCCTCGGTCGACTGGCGGTGGCGCTCGCGGACGTCCCGGTCCGCGACGCCGTGCTCCTGTCCCTGGTCCCCGGCGGTCGCGAGGTGGCGGACCGCACCGCCGGTGTCGTCGGCCCCGGCACCGCAGGCGGTGGCCACGGGGCCGGCCACGGGACGGGCCTCGGTGCCGACGGTGGTGCCGACGGCGGTGCCGGCGACGGAATCGACGTCGAGGCTGCCACGGCGCGCGCGATCGCCCGGGTGGTGGACCCGCGGGTCGGCGTGCCGCCCGACGCGGCGACGGCGGACGCCGCCCGGGTCGTGCTGGAGCAGCTGGTGGGCGGCGCGCCGCGGCGGTGGCACGCGGCGCCCCTGGCGCTGCTGGGCTTCCTGGCCTGGTGGCGGGGCGACGGGTGGCTCGCCGCGCGCCGCGTGCGCGAGTCCGCCCGGCAGGACCCGGGTCACCGGCTCGCGGCCCTCCTGGCCGGCGTTCTCGAGGCTGCGGTGCCGCCGGGATGGGTGAGCTCGACGCGACAGCCCGTGGCGGCCGGTGTGGCGCGGCCCACGGTCGGGTAGCGTGCCCCCCATGGCGATCGTCGTCGGACTCCTGAGCACGGCCGAGGGACAGGCGGCTCTCGCCGCAGCGAAGCGCGAGGCGCAGGAGCGGTCCGTCCCGCTCACGGTCGTCGTCGCCCGAGCCGACGGCGGGCCCGAGCAGCAGGCGGTCGAGGACGACCTGGCCGCGTCCGGGGTCACGCACTCGGTGGTCGCCGGCACGGGAGATCTCGCCGAGGACCTCGTCCGCACGGCGCACGACGCGGGCGCGGAGCTCATCGTCGTGGGGCTGCGCCGCCGCAGCCCGGTCGGCAAGCTGATCCTCGGGTCCGGGGCGCAGCGCATCCTGCTCGAGGCACCCTGCCCGGTCCTGGCGGTGAAGCCGTGACGACACGCGCGCCCGGGTCGCCGGGACGTGTGACGCTCGTGACCGTCCGCGGACGACCCCCGGCGTGGCGCCGGCGGACCAGCACCCGTCGTTTCGCCCGGCGTGCCGGGAATCTTCGCGCCGTCTCGTGCGTTGAGCCAGCACCGGAGAACGGACGACGCGGGTACGGGACTGGGCGCAGGAGCCCGTGGTGCCCCTCCGTCGCGGATGTCGCCGGTACAATAGAGGTGTTCGCCTGAGCCACGACAGCCCGAGTCGGAGGCCTTGACGGCGAAGCACCGTCCCCTCGAATGCCGAAAGGTCGGTTTGTGGCGTCCACTGCGCAGAACCCTGCACTTCCCCGAGAGTTCGAGCACCCTGCCCTGCAGGGCCTGCTCGCCCGAGGCACCGCCGACGGCCGGGTCGACGCCGAGAGCTTCCGCGCTGCCTGCGAGAACGCCGCGGTGGCGGACCCGAAGCGTCTGAAGGCGGTCCTGCGCGCCTTCGCGACCGCCGGGGTGGAGATCGGTGTGCCCACGGCCACCAAGGTCGCCGCGGCCAGCGCCGGCCGGAGCACGACGACGCGTGCGAAGGCGCCGGCGGCGCGGCCCGCGAGCCCGGTGAAGACCTCGACCGTGACGACCTCCGCCGTGAAGTCGTCCGCGTCGGCGGACGACGAGCCCGCCGAGGCCCCGGCCGGCAAGAAGCCCGCGACGAAGGCCGCCGGTGCCAAGACCGCCGCGGCGAAGGGCACGAAGCCCGCGCGCGGCCGGAAGGCGGCGCCGAAGGACGACCCGATCCCTGACGGCGTCGAGGACGTCGAGCCCGACGACGCGAACGACGTCGAGGGCGAGCAGGACAACGAGGCCGCCGGGCGAACCACCGCGAAGGGCGGCAGGGCCGGCAAGGGCGAGGACGAGGAGACCGGGTTCGTCGTCTCGGACACCGACGACGACGACCAGCCCGCGCAGCAGGTCGTCACGGCCGGCGCCACCGCCGACCCCGTGAAGGACTACCTCAAGCAGATCGGCAAGGTCGCGCTGCTGAACGCGGAGCAGGAGGTCGAGCTCGCGAAGCGCATCGAGGCCGGCCTGTTCGCGGAGGAGCGCCTGTCCAAGGACTACGCCGACTACGACAAGACCAAGGCGAGCGCCGACGAGCGTCGCATGTACCGCGACCTGCGCTGGATCGCGCACGACGGCAAGCGCGCCAAGAACCACCTGCTCGAGGCCAACCTGCGCCTCGTCGTCTCGCTCGCCAAGCGCTACACCGGCCGCGGCATGCTGTTCCTGGACCTCATCCAGGAGGGCAACCTCGGTCTGATCCGCGCGGTCGAGAAGTTCGACTACACCAAGGGCTACAAGTTCTCGACGTACGCCACCTGGTGGATCCGGCAGGCGATCACCCGCGCCATGGCCGACCAGGCCCGCACCATCCGCATCCCGGTGCACATGGTCGAGGTCATCAACAAGCTGGCCCGCGTGCAGCGTCAGATGCTCCAGGACCTGGGCCGCGAGCCCACCCCGGAGGAGCTGGCCAAGGAGCTGGACATGACCCCCGAGAAGGTGGTCGAGGTCCAGAAGTACGGCCGCGAGCCCATCTCGCTGCACACGCCGCTGGGCGAGGACGGCGACAGCGAGTTCGGTGACCTCATCGAGGACTCCGAGGCCGTCGTCCCGGCCGACGCCGTGAGCTTCACGCTGCTGCAGGAGCAGCTGCACCAGGTGCTCGACACGCTGTCGGAGCGCGAGGCGGGCGTCGTCTCCATGCGCTTCGGCCTGCAGGACGGCCAGCCCAAGACGCTGGACGAGATCGGCAAGGTCTACGGCGTCACGCGCGAGCGGATCCGCCAGATCGAGTCCAAGACGATGTCGAAGCTGCGGCACCCGTCGCGGTCCCAGGTGCTGCGCGACTACCTGGACTGATCCGCGCACCACGCGAGCACGTCGCACGAGAGCCCCGGTACCGATCGGTACCGGGGCTCTCGTGCGTCCGGGTGGGCGAGCGGACGGGACGGGAGGCGCGTCGCCGGTCAGGGCGCGACGTCGGCGGCGACGGACCACCGCGACGACGGGGCCAGGACGCCGCGGGGGTCGAGGGTCCGCCGAAGGGCCACGAGCCGGTCGTAGGTCGCGGGGCCGTACGCCTCCCGCACCAGCGCCGCGGAGACGTCGTCGCGCGGGCCCGCGAAGTTGAGGAGGGCTCCGCCGGTGGCCCACGGCGCCATCGCGTCGTGCACCCCCTGGACGTGCGCCGCGGCGTCGGGCGGCCCGGCGGGGACGCCGAGCGCGCCGACGAAGAGCGTCCAGCCGGCGTCGCGACCGCCCACCGCGCCGGCGACTGCCGGGGGCCGGGCGACCGCGCCACCCAGGAGGCGGATCTCGGCCATGAGCACGGGGGAGTCGGGCGGCACCGCCCCGAGGAACGCGTCGACCGCGTCCTCGGACAGCTCGCGCAGCAGCCCGCCGCGCTCGAGGAACGGCATCGGGTCCTCCGGGTCGGCGTGGACCGCGCCGAGCTGCACGTACGGCAGGTCGCCGACCGCGTCGAGCAGCGGGGGCGCGACGCCGCGCAGTGCGTCCACCAGCGGGTCCGGCGCCGCGAGCTCACCGTGGCGCACGTAGCGGACCACGAGCACCGCGCGCCCGCGCAGCGGCTCGGGCAGGTCGGGCAGCGGCGGCAGGTTGAGCCGCGCGACCGAGGTCGAGACGTCGTCGTCGAGCGCCGACGTGAGCTCGCGCCACCGGTGCAGTACGGCGGGCGCGTCGTCGACGTCGAACCAGAGCGTCCCCGCGCGCAGGGTGGACAGCGGGAACAGGTCGAAGGTCATCGCGACGACCACGCCGAACGCGCCGCCGCCGCCCCGCAGCGCCCAGAAGAGGTCCTCGCGCCGGGTGGGCGTCGCGGTGACGAGCTCCCCGGCGGCGGTGACCACGTCGAGCGAGCGCACGTGGTCGGCCGCGAAACCGAAGGTGCGGGCGAGCGGCCCGAGCCCGCCGCCGAGGGTGTAGCCGACCACCCCGACGTGCGGCGACGACCCGCACAGGCCCCCGAGGCCGTGCGGCGCCCCGGCCTCGAGCACCGCCGACCACGGCACCCCGGGGCCCACCGTGGCGGTGCGGGCCGCCGGGTCGACGTCGAGACCGTCGAGCGCGGCCACGTCGAGCAGCACGTCGTCGGGACCGGTGGGCGGGGCGCCGTGGCCGGTGGCACGGACGCCGACCCCGGCGCCGTGGTCCGCGGCGGCGCGCACGGTCGCGACGACGTCGCCCACCGACGCCGCGCGCACGACGAGCGCCGGCCGGTGCTCCAGGGCGAGGTTGAAGCCGGGCAGCGCGGCGTCGTAGCCCGGCTCCCCGGGTTCCAGGACGTCGCCGTCGAGCCCGGCAGCGAGCGCGGCGCGCAGCCGTGCGGAGCGGGGCAGGTCGCGGGCGGGGGCTGCGGTGCCGGTCATGGTCTCTCCTGGTGCTCGGGAACGTCCTGAGAACAGGGAGACGGCGGGCCGTGCGGAAGTGACGGCGCCGCCGGGTGAGGAGCGGGTGAACCCGCGCCGCGGGGTGGTCCCGGGCGCTACGTCCGCTACGTCCCCGTGCCGAAGTCGTGGCCCGGGAACCGGGCGCCGTCGAGCGCTGCCTGGAACGCGGCGGTCCAGCGCTGCCACTGGGCGACCGGCAGCCGGCCGGAGACCTGCAGCCCGGACGGCTCGACCGACGCGACGAGCCACCCGTCGGGGTCGTCCTCCGGGCCGAACCATGCGCCCGAGCCGAGGCCGGCGTCCCCGCCCGGCAGCGCGCGGTAGATCTGGTCGAGGCGCCGCCACTGCCCGGGCGTCAGGTCGGCACGCACCGCGTAGACGCGGTCCACGTCGATCACGGTCTCGACGTCGCCGCCCGGCCACCCGGCGGGGACCTCGTCCCCGTTGTCGTAGAACTGGACCATGCCGAGGTCATCCTCCTCGTGCGCGCCTGCCGGGCGGGCGCGCTGCCGTGGACGCACGAGAGCCCCGCACCGAGGTGCGGGGCTCTCGTGTCCGTCTGTCGTCGCGGGTCAGTGCGTCCCGCTCTCCTCGCGGAGCCGGTCCGTCTCGTCCTGGATGTGGACGGCGACACCCTGGTAGGCGTCCGCGTGCGCGCGCGCGTGGTGTCCGCAGAAGAGGAGCTCTCCGACGGGCAGGACCACTCGCACGTACGCCCGGGCGCCGCAGCGGTCGCAGCGGTCGGCGGCGGTCAGCGGCTGGGTCGGTTCGGTCGTCGTGGTGCTCACGTCTCCATCCAACCAGACGGGTAGCCCGGAGCATCCCGGACCGGTGGCAGGTTCGCTCCCGGCATAGCGGCGTGGAGCACAGTCTCGGCGGCGTGGGCCGTCGGAACAGGCGTTCGAGTCGTCTACCCTCGTTCCCGTGACAGCCACCTCCGAGTCCGGGTACACCGCACGCCACCTGACGGTCCTCGAGGGCCTCGAGGCGGTGCGCAAGCGCCCCGGCATGTACATCGGGTCGACGGACTCGCGCGGCCTCATGCACTGCCTGTGGGAGATCATCGACAACTCCGTCGACGAGGCGCTGGGCGGCCACGCCACGGCGATCCGCGTCGTCCTGCACGCGGACTCGTCCGTGACGGTCGAGGACGACGGGCGCGGCATCCCGGTCGACATCGAGCCGAAGACGGGGCTGTCCGGCGTCGAGGTGGTCTTCACCAAGCTGCACGCGGGCGGGAAGTTCGGCGGCGGCTCGTACACCGCGTCGGGCGGCCTGCACGGCGTCGGCGCGTCCGTCGTCAACGCGCTCTCGGCGCGCCTCGACGTCGAGGTGGACCTCGGCGGCAAGACCCACAAGATGACGTTCCACCGCGGCGAGCCGGGCGTCTTCACCGACCCGGCGACCGGGCCGTCGCCGGAGTCGCCGTTCGAGCCGTTCGTGTCCGGGTCCGAGCTCGCCGTCGTCGGCAAGGTGAAGCGCGGGGTCAGCGGCACCCGTGTGCGGTACTGGGCCGACCGACAGGTCTTCCCGAAGACGGCGGTGTTCAGCTACGACGAGCTGGTCACCCGGGCCCGCCAGACGACGTTCCTCGTGCCGGGCCTGAAGCTCACCGTGCGCGACGAGCGCGGGCTGCCCGGCACCCCGGGCGAGGACGGGCCGCACGAGGAGGTCTTCCAGCACGACGGCGGCGCCGTGGACTTCGTCGAGTTCCTCGCGCCCGACGCCCCGGTGACCTCGACGTGGCAGCTCAAGGGCAGCGGGCAGTTCACGGAGACGGTGCCGGTGCTGGACTCGCGCGGTCACATGTCGCCGCAGGAGGTGCGGCGCGACTGCGAGGTCGACGTCGCCCTGCGGTGGGGCGGCGGCTACGACACCGAGGTCCGCAGCTTCGTCAACATCATCGCGACGCCCAAGGGCGGCTCCCACCTGTCCGGGTTCGAGCAGGGCCTGCTCAAGACCGTGCGCAAGCAGATCGAGGCGAACGCGCGGCGCCTGAAGGTCTCCACGAAGGACGCGGCGGAGCGCATCGAGAAGGACGACGTCCTCGCCGGCCTCACGGCCGTGGTCACGGTCCGCCTCGCCGAGCCGCAGTTCGAGGGGCAGACCAAGGAGGTGCTCGGCACGGCGCCGGTGCGCGCCATCGTCTCCCGCGTCGTCGAGAAGGAGCTGGGCGCCCTGCTCACCTCGTCCAAGCGCGACGAGAAGGCGCAGGCGGCGCTGCTGCTCGACAAGGTCGTCGCCGAGATGCGAGCCCGCGTCACGGCGCGCAAGCAGAAGGAGATCTCCCGGCGCAAGAACGCCCTCGAGGCGTCGTCCCTGCCGGCGAAGCTCGCGGACTGCCGCAGCGACGACGTGAACCGCAGCGAGCTGTTCATCGTCGAGGGCGACAGCGCCCTCGGCACGGCCAAGCTGGCGCGCTCGAGCGACTTCCAGGCGCTGCTGCCGATCCGCGGCAAGATCCTCAACGTCCAGAAGGCGTCGATCAGCGACATGCTCCGCAACGCGGAGTGCGCCGCCATCATCCAGGTGCTCGGCGCCGGCTCCGGGCGGTCCTTCGACCTCGACGCCGCCCGCTACGGCAAGATCGTCCTGATGACGGACGCCGACGTCGACGGCGCGCACATCCGCACCCTGCTGCTCACGCTCTTCTACCGCTACATGCGCCCGATGCTGGAGGCCGGCCGCGTCTTCGCCGCGGTGCCGCCGCTGCACCGGGTGGAGGTGCTGGGCAGCGGCCGGCGCAAGAACGAGTACCTGTACACGTACTCGGAGGCCGAGCTCGCCGCGACGCTCAAGAAGCTGGACCGCGCCGGGCGCCGGTACAAGGAGGACATCCAGCGCTACAAGGGCCTGGGGGAGATGGACGCCGACCAGCTCGCGGAGACCACCATGGACCCGCGGCACCGCACCCTGCGCCGCGTCACGGTGGAGGGCGCCGAGGCCGCGGAGCGCGTGTTCGAGCTGCTCATGGGCAGCGACGTCGCGCCCCGCAAGGAGTTCATCGTCGCCGGGGCGCACACCCTCGACCAGTCCCGCATCGACGCCTGAGCACGCCCCGGGACGCCGCCTGCTCCCGTCCGCATGGCGGCCCGAGCGGCGGGTGCCTGCCGGTGATGGGTACCCTCTGGCCGTGAAGATCCCCCGCACGGCCTCCCGCCCGGCATCGTCCCGCCTGCTCGCGCTGCTCCCGGCGACCGCCCTGGCTGCGGGCCTGCTCGCCGGGTGCTCGGACGGCGGCACACCCGACGCCGGCTCCTCGGCGTCCGCCAGCGCGTCGGTCGACCCGACGCAGCAGGTCGCGGAGAACCTCAGCGAGTTCTCCTACGCGGGCGAGGACGGCAAGACGGCGCTCGAGCTCCTCGAGCAGCACGACCCGGACGCGCAGGTGCAGGGCAAGGGCGAGAACGCCTTCGTCACCGCGATCCGCGGCCGCGAGGCCGACCCGGACACGGAGTTCTGGGGCCTGTACGTCGACGACGAGCTGGCCACGGTGGGCGCCGGATCGCTCGAGACCAAGGACGGGCAGACCATCACCTGGAAGCTCGAGGAGATCGAGAAGTGACCGCCGCGACGCCCGGCCTGGACGCCCCGTTCACCGCGCGCGAGCTCGTGCGGCACTGGTGGCGGCCGGCGCTCGCGGTGCTGCTCGTCGTCGGAGCCGTCGTCTGGCGCCTGGTGAAGGCGGACCTCGGCGCACCGCCGAACCTCGAGCTCTCGACGGCGGCGGCGTTCGCCGCGGCGGGGCTGCTGCGCCACCGGCTCGCGATGCTCGCGCCGCTGGTGGTGGTCGCGCTGAGCGACGTCCTGCTCGGCAACTCGACGGTGCTGGTCTTCACCTGGACCGCCTGGGCTGCGATCGGTGCGGGCGCCTGGTGGGCCGGTCGCGTGCGCGGCGGTGGCCGGTGGCTGAGCGCGCTCGGCTTCGGCGTCGGCTCCTCGCTGTTCTTCTACCTGTGGACCAACGCAGGCGTGTGGTGGCTGGGCCGCGGCACGTTCTACCCCGAGGGCCTCGACGGCCTGCTGGCCAGCTACGTCGCCGGCCTGCCGTTCCTGCGGCCCATGCTGCTCGGCAACCTGGTGCTGGTGCCGCTGGCGGCCGGGCTGGTGGCGCTGGTCGCCCGGCTCGAGCGTGCTGCGGTGCCGACCCCGGGCGTCGTCGCCGCGCGATAGCCTGCGACGAGCAGCCCCACCGTCACGACAGGAGGCGACCTCGATGCCTGCCGACCGGATCCGGCGCATGACCTTCGCCAGCATCTACCCGATGTACGTGCAGAAGGTGGAGCGCAAGGAGCGCAGCACGGACGACCTCGACCGCGTGCTGACCTGGCTCACCGGCTACGACGACGCCGGCCTCGAGCGGACGATCGCCGACGAGGTCGACCTGGAGACGTTCTTCGCCCAGGCGCCCGCCATGAACCCGAACGCCTCGCTCATCACCGGCGTGATCTGCGGGGTGCGGGTCGAGGAGATCGACGACCCGCTCATGCAGCAGATCCGCTGGATGGACAAGCTGGTCGACGAGGTCGCCAAGGGCAAGAAGATGACCTCGATCCTGCGCGGGAGCCAGGCTGCCTGAGGCCGGGGCTCAGTCCCACCAGAGCATGAACCACGACGACGAATCATCCTCTCCGTGCAGCCCCATCGGCGGCCGGGGGAGGATCTCGTCGGGCCGGTGCAGGAAGTCGAGGCGGAACTCGTCGCGGACGAAGGCCATCAGTGCCGCGCACTCGCACCACTCCGGGTGCTCGTACTCGTCGTCCTCGGGCGTCGGCGGGTAGAACTGGCTCGGTCCGACGGAGATCCTCATCGGCCGCGGCGGCCGGACGTAGACCGTCGAGGTCGCGGGCCAGCTGGCCGGGGAGTCCGCCTCGAGGCGTCCGAGGTCGCACCGGACTCGCTCGGGGGTGGCGGCGATCGCCTCGAGGATCGAGCCTGTGGTCGGGCCGAAGTTCCATCGGCCCGTGAGCTGCTGAGCCCCGAACCTGTCGAGCAGGGCGCGCGCTTCCGAGCGCGCTGACTCGCGTGTCGTCGGGTGCTGCTGCCGCATGGTGCCTCCGTCTGCCGGGTCGTCTCGTGGACGCCAGCATGGCCGGAACGCGGCGAGGCGGAGACGGCGCTGTGGAAGGGGTGCACGACCAGGGCGCGGCCCCGAGGTCGCGATCGCGTCATCTCGGGAGCCGGAGGCTGCCCCCAGCTCACGCCCGGACGCTCACCGACCGCGTGAGGCGCACGCGGTCGGGTCCCGGACGGCCGTTACACGCTGAAGTACTTGGCCTCGGGGTGGTGGAAGACGAAGGCGTCGGTGGACTGCTCGGGGTGCAGCTGCAGCTCGTCGGAGAGCGTGACGCCCACGCGCTCGGGGCGCAGCAGCTCGACCACCTTGCGGCGGTCCTCCATGTCGGGGCAGGCGGGGTAGCCCAGGGAGAACCGGGCACCGCGGTACTGCAGCTTGAACAGGCCCTCGACGTCGGTGGGCTCCTCGCCCGAGAAGCCGAGCTCGTCGCGCACGCGGGAGTGCCAGAACTCCGCCAGCGCCTCCGTCAGCTGGACGGAGAGTCCGTGCAGCTCCATGTACTCGCGGTAGGCGTTCGCCTCGAACAGCTTCGCGGTGTGACCCGAGACGGCGTCGCCGACGGTGACGAGCTGCACGGGCAGCACGTCGAACCGGCCGGTCTCCTGCGCGAACGAGCGCGGGCGCACGAAGTCCGCCAGGCACAGGTGCCGGTCGCGCCGCTGCCGCGGGAAGTGGAACCGCAGGCGCTCGGTGCCCGGCTCGCCGCCGGAGCCGCCGTCGGGCCCGTCGTGGTGCGCCACCACGACGTCGTCTCCGTCGGACCACACCGGGAAGTACCCGTAGACCACCGTGGGGTCCATGATCTGGTCGGTGCGGACCCGCTCGAGCCAGGCGGCCAGGCGCGGCCGGCCCTCGGTCTCGACGAGCTCTTCATAGCTGGCGCCGGCAGTGCCCTCGGTCCCGCGGCCGGGCTTGAGGCCCCACTGGCCCATGAACGTCGCGCGCTCGTCGAGGAACGCCGCGTAGTCCGCCAGCTGGATGCCCTTGACGATGCGGGTGCCCCAGAACGGCGGGGTGGGCACGGGGTTGTCGTCGGCGACGTCGGACCGCGCGGGCAGGTCCTCGGGCGCCGTCTGCGTCACGGTGACGACTCCGTGCCGGCGCTTGCGCAGCGCGGGCAGGCCCACCGACTCGGGGTCGGCGCCGCGCGCGATGGCGACGAGCGGCTCCATGAGGCGCAGCCCCTCGAAGGCGTCCTTCGCGTACCGCACGGTGCCGGGGAAGGCCGAGGCGAGGTCGTCCTCGACGTAGGTGCGGGTCAGGGCCGCGCCCCCCAGCAGCACCGGCCAGCGCTGGTCGAGGCCACGCGAGACCAGCTCCTCGAGGTTCTCCTTCATCACGACCGTCGACTTCACCAGCAGACCGGACATGCCGATGACGTCGGCGTCGTGCTGCTCGGCCGCCTCGATCATCGCGCTCACCGGCTGCTTGATGCCGATGTTGACCACCGTGTACCCGTTGTTGGTGAGGATGATGTCCACGAGGTTCTTGGCGATGTCGTGCACGTCGCCGCGCACCGTGGCCAGCACGACCGTGCCCTTGGACCGGTCGCCGTCGCCCTCGACCTTCTCCATGTGCGGCTCGAGCAGCGCCACGGCGGTCTTCATCACCTCGGCGGACTGCAGCACGAACGGCAGCTGCATCTGGCCGGAGCCGAACAGCTCGCCGACGACCTTCATGCCGCCCAGCAGGTGCGTGTTGACGATGTCGAGCGCCTTCATGCCGGCGCCGAGCGCCTCGTCGACGTCCTCCTCGAGGCCCTTGCGCGCGCCGTCGACGATGCGGCGCTCCAGGCGCTCGCCCACCGGGAGCGCGGCGAGCTCGGCGGCGCGCTGGTCGCGCAGGGCCGTGGCGTCCACGCCGGAGAACAGCTCGAGCAGGTGCGACAGCGGGTCGTGCGTGAGGTTGCCCTCGGCGTCGTACTCGCGGCGGTCCCACACCAGGTTCTCCGCGGCCTCCCACTGCTCGTCGGGGATGGCGTTGCGGGGCAGGATCTTCGCGGCGTGCACGATGGCGGAGTCCAGGCCTGCCTGCGTCGCCTCGTGCAGGAACACGGAGTTCAGCACGGTGCGGGCGGCCGGGTTGAGCCCGAACGAGACGTTGGAGACGCCGAGCGTCGTGTGCACGCCGGGGAAGCGGGTGGTGATCTCGCGGATCGCCTCGATCGTCTCGATGGCGTCGCGCCGCGTCTCCTCCTGGCCGGTGGCGATGGGGAACGTCAGGGCGTCGACGATGATGTCGTCCACCCGCATGCCCCAGTCGCCCGTGAGCTGCTCGATGAGGCGGGTGGCGATGGCGACCTTGCCGTCCTTGGTGCGCGCCTGGCCCTCCTCGTCGATGGTCAGGGCGACGACAGCCGCGCCGTGCTCCTGCACGAGCGGCATGATGCGCGCGTACCGGGAGCCCGGGCCGTCGCCGTCCTCGAAGTTCACCGAGTTCACGACGGCGCGGCCGCCGAGCAGCTCGAGCCCCGCCTGCAGCACCGCGGGCTCGGTGGAGTCGATCACCAGCGGAAGCGTCGACGCCGAGGCGAGCCGCGACACGACCTCCTTGACGTCCGCGACGCCGTCGCGCCCCACGTAGTCGACGCAGACGTCGAGCAGGTGCGCGCCGTCGCGCGTCTGGGCGCGGGCGATGTCGACGACGTCGTCCCAGCGGCCCTCGAGCATCGCCTCGCGGAACGCCTTGGACCCGTTGGCGTTGGTGCGCTCGCCGATGGCCAGGTACGAGGTGTCCTGGCGCAGGTCGGTGTGGGAGTACAGGGACGCGACGCCGTTCTCCCGCTGCGGGTTGCGGTCGGGCAGCTCCTTGCCGCGCACGGCCTCGACCACCTGGCGCAGGTGCTCGGGCGTCGTGCCGCAGCAGCCACCCACGAGCCCGAGCCCGAACTCCTGCACGAACTGCGTGTGCGCCGCGGCCAGCTCTTCCGGGGTGAGCGGGTAGACGGCGCCGTGCGGCCCCAGCTCCGGCAGGCCCGCGTTGGGCATGCAGGTGACCGGGACCTCGCTGTGCCGCGCGAGGTGGCGCAGGTGCTCGCTCATCTGGTCCGGGCCGGTGGCGCAGTTCAGGCCGATCGCGTCGACGCCGATCGCCTGCAGCGCCGTGAGCGCCGCGCCGATCTCCGAGCCCATGAGCATGGTGCCGGTGGTCTCGACCGTCACGGAGACGATCACGGGTACCGACCGGCCGACCTCACGGATCGCGTCGTGGCAGCCCGTGACCGCGGCCTTCGCCTGCAGCAGGTCCTGGCTGGTCTCCACGAGCAGCGCGTCCGCCCCGCCCTCGAGCAGCCCGGCCGCCTGCTCCGCGAACGTCGTGCGCAGGTGGGCGTACGTGGTGTGCCCGAGGCTGGGCAGCTTGGTCCCGGGGCCCATCGAGCCGAGCACCCAGCGCGGGTGGTCGGGCGACGCGAAGGCGTCGGCGCGCTCGCGGGCCAGAGCGGCGCCGGCGCGCGCGAGCTCGCGGATGCGGTCGTCGATGCCGTAGTCGGACAGGTTGGACCAGTTGGCGCCGAAGGTGTTCGTCTCGATGGCGTCGACGCCGACCTCGAGGTACTCGTCGTGCACCGCGCGGATGATGTCGGGCCGCGAGACGTTGAGGATCTCGTTGCAGCCCTCGTGCCCCTGGTAGTCCTCGAGGGTCGGGTCCGCGGCCTGGATCATCGTGCCCATGGCCCCGTCGGCCACCACGACGCGCGTGCGCAGCGCCTCGTGCAGGGCGGTGGAGCGGGCGTCGGCCGTGGCGGGATCGAGGGTGGTCGTCACCCGTGCAGCGTAGCCGCGGGGCCGGGAATTCCGGTGCGCCCGACGCACCGTGAGACCTACCGTCGGTGGGTGACCACCGTCCAGCCCACGAGGCCCCCGGCGCCGATCGCCGAGCGTGCCGCGGCGCCCGTCGTCCTGCCCGCTCTGACCGCCGGCGACCTCACCTGGCGTCCGGCGACCCGCGACGACGCCCCCGCGCTGCTCGACCTGCGCAACACGGTCGCGGAGGCGGACCACGAGCCGTACCGCGAGTCGATGGAGGAGCTGCTCGAGATCCTCGACGCGCCCTGGCGCCGGCTCGACACCGACTCGATCGTCGGCGTCGACGCCGAGGGGGCGCTGCGCGCCTACGGCTACGTGGAGACGATGCCCGGCGACACGAGCCGGGTGCGGGCCTTCCTGTGGGGCGCGGTGCACCCCGACCGCCGCGGCGAGGGCATCGGCCGGGAGCTGTTCGCCTGGCAGGAGGCGCGGGCGCGCCAGCTGCTCGCGGCGTCCGGCAAGGAGGTGCCCGCACGCCTCGCGGGCTTCCTCGAGGACGAGGCCCCGACGGCGAAGGTCCGGCTCTACGAGCGGGCGGGCTTCGCCCCGCTGCGCTTCTACGCCGACCTCGAGCGGGACCTGCGCGACCTCGAGGCCCACCCGCTGCCGGCGGTCGAGCCCGACGACGGCCTGCTGCTCCTGCCGCTGCGCGCCGAGCTCGACGAGTCCGCCCGCCTGGCCCACAACGACGCGTTCCGCGACCACTGGGGCAGCGAGCCGCAGACCCCGGAGCAGTGGCGCAGCGGGCGCAGCACGTACGCGCCCGAGTGGTCGTTCGTGGTCGTGGACCCGGCACCGGACGTCGACGCGCTCCTGGCGGACCCGCACACCGACGCCGAGACCGCTGCCGCGCTGCGGGCGGGGGAGCCGCTCGTCGTCGGCTATCACGTCGCGGCCCGGTACACGGCCGACTTCGCCGTGCGCGGCTACCCGTTCGGCTACACCGAGATCCTCGGCGTGCGCCGCGCCTACCGCGGCCGGAAGGTCGCCGTCGCCCTGCTCGCGGCGGGCATGCGGGCGTTCGCGGACGACGGGATGGCGGCGGCCGCGCTCGACGTCGACACGCAGAACCCGAGCGGCGCGCACGGCCTGTACGCGAGCCTGGGGTACGGCAAGCGGCACGGTTCGCGGCTGCTGACGATCGAGCTCTGAGGCTCGCGGCGGCCCGCGCCGACGCCGCCCGGGCGGGTTTCGACCTGCCGGTCCGGGGGCCTAGGCTGCCCGCGTGACCGACGTCGTTCATCCCGGGCTGCTCCCGGCGCCGCCGCAGCGGCTCCTGCCCACCGTCGCCTCGCGCGCGGCCGCCGTCGCGCTCGCCATGCTCGCCGTGCTGCACCTGGTGGCCCAGACGGCGGAGGCGAGCACCTGGGCACGGGTCACTCAGGTCTGCCTCATGCCGCTCCTCGCCGCGACCCTCTGGTCCGCCGCGCCCGCGCCCCGGTCGCGGTTGGTGCGCCTGGTCACGGTGGCCCTGGGGCTGTCCTGGCTCGGGGACACGGCGCCCGCGGCGTTCGAGGGCGACACCGCGTTCCTCGTCATGTTCGGCTTCTTCCTGCTCGCCCAGGTGGCGTACGTCGTCGCGTTCTGGCCGACCCGCGGCGCGAGCGTGGCGCGCCGTCCGGCGCTCCTGGCGCCCTACGCGCTCGCGGCGGTGGCGCTCGTCGTGGCCTGCGCTCCCGGCGCGCCGGGCCTGCTCCTGGCGGCCGTGGTCGTGTACGGCGTCTGCCTGGTGGCCATGGCGGTGCTCGCCACCGGCGTGCACCCCCTGGCCGGTGCGGGCGGCGTCGTCTTCCTGGCATCGGACGCGATGATCGCGCTGGGCGCCTTCACCGACTGGTTCGACCCGCCGGCATCCGGGTTCTGGGTGATGCTCACCTACGTCGCGGGCCAGGCGCTGCTGGTGGCGGGGGTGCTCGCGCGCCGCCGGTGACGCCGTCAGGAGGAGGCGCCCTCCGCGATGCGCCGCAGCGCGTCGAGGTGACGCTCGAAGGCGTCCCGGCCCGTGCGGGTGAGGCGCAGCCACGTGCGCGGCCGCCGGCCGACGGCGCCCTTGCGCACCGCCACGTACCCGGAGTCCTCCAACGTGCTGATCTGCTTGGACAGCGCGGAGTCGGTGATCTCGACGGCGTCGCGGACCGTGGCGAAATCCGCCTCGTCCACGGTGGCCAGTGCCGCCACGATGCTGAACCGCACCGGCGCGTGGATGACGGCGTCGAGCCGGTGACGGGGGTGCTCGGTCACCGGTGGGCCTCGGGTGCGCCCGCCATCCGGATCCGCCGGCCGGCCAGCACCGAGGGGAGCGCGACGACGACGCCTGCCGCCACGGCCGCTGCGGGCCCCACTCCGGGCGCGCCGCCGAGGTGGACCGCCCAGGAGATGGCCAGGAGCAGCACCCCCGAGGCCACCACGCCGAGCAGCGCCGTGCGGCGGGCGTGCCGGGGCGTCGTGCCGGTGCGGGACTCGCGCCACCCCGACACGGTGACGATCGCGGCGAGCCAGCAGACCTGGGCCGCCCACAGGACGATGCCGGACCACGGGAGGTCGTTGGCCGCGACGCCCCAGGTGAGGGCCGCCATCGCACCCTGCATCAGACCGATGCCCGCCACGGCGCGCGCGTGCACCACTCGGTCGCGGGAGCTGGTGAGAGCGAGCGACCTCGCCCGGACGACGGCGGCGGCCGCGTCGGGGCGCTGCGGGGTCGGCGTGGTCACTGCTGCCTCCCGGGCAGCCAGTCGCCCCACCAGATGCGGTGTGCTGCCGCCGCGAAGGGAAGGGCGACGGCCGCACTGAGCAGGAGCGCCGGACCGAGGGGAGCGGGACCGTCGCCGGCGAGGGCGTCGAGGACGGGGCGCCCGACGACCAGGACGCCGAAGCCCGCCCACGAGGCCACGCGCTCGGCCTTCGCCGTCCCGCGGGGGACGGCGGTGCTGTGGCGCCGGGCGAGGCCCTCGACGAGCACGACCAGACCCAGAGCGCCGAGCATCGCGGCCCCCAGGGCGAGGAGATACCACGCCTGGTGCCGCGTGAGCGACGATGCCAGCACCATCGCTGCCATCGCGAGCCCCGCTCCGAGCACGCCCAGCGTGTGCGCCCGCCGGTCGCGTCGAGCGGTCAGTGCTGGCCCGGGCGCGCGGACGAGCAGGGCACGGGCCTGTTCCGGCGCGACGGCGGGGGAGTCCGGCCCGGGAGAAGTGGCCACGTCGCGACTCTGGAAAGCACTTGCCATCATGGCAAGTGTGGCGGGGTGGGACGCCACTGCATCCACCTGTCGGGCTCGTCCACCGCGTCGAAGCCGAGGCGCAGGTAGACCCCGCGGCCGTCGTCCGAGGCCTTGAGGAGCATCCGGCGCAGGCCGAGCGGCTCGACGTCCGCGATGGCCCCGGCGACGACGGCGGTCCCGAGGCCCTTGCCGCGGTGGGCGGGGTCGACGATGACGTCGGCGAGCCAGGCGAAGGTGACCGTGTCCGTGACGAGCCGGGCGTACGCGACGAGCTCGCCGGTGGCCCGCAGGTACACGCCGTAGCTGCGCGACCCGGCGAGCGCGCGGTCCTGGACCTCGCGGGTGCGGCCCGCCGCCCAGTAGGCGTGCTCGGCGAGGAGCGCGTGCACGCGGGCCGCGTCGACGCGGGCGGGGTCGGCGGAGAACTCGTAGTCGGGGTGCAGGGTCGGTTCGGGCACGGTCGGCAGTCAAGCAGCGGGAGTGTCGGAGGTCACTCGTAATCTCGCGCCATGGACATCATCCTGGTTCCCGGGTTCTGGCTCGACGGCTCCGCGTGGGACGAGGTGGTCCCGGCGCTCGAGGCCGCCGGCCACACCGCGCACCCGATCACCCTGCCGGGCATGGAGTCGGCCGACGCCGACCGGTCCGGCATCCATCTCGCCGACCACGTGGACGCCGTCGCCGCCGCGATCGACGCCGTCCCGGGCGACGCGCCCGTCGCGCTCGTCGGGCACTCCGCGGGCGGCGGCCTCGTGTACGCGGCGTCCGACCGGCGTCCGCAGCGGGTCGCCCACGTCGTGTACGTCGACTCCGGGCCGTTCGCCGAGGGGCAGGCCGTGAACGCGGACCTCCCGGCCGACGTCGTCGACCACGACCTGCCCGCGTGGGACGAGCTCGAGGACGCCGACCTCGTCGGGCTCACCGACGAGCTGCGCACGCAGTTCCGGTCCCGGGCGGTCCCGCAGCCCGGCGGCACCGTCCGCGAGGGGCACCATCTCGGCGACGACCCGCGCCGGCTCGACATCCCCTCGACGGTGATCGCCTGCGAGATGCCGGGCAGCGTGCTGCGCGACCTCATGAGCTCCGGCCACCCGTACGTCGCGGAGCTCGCCCGGCTGCACGACTACGAGATCGTCGACCTGCCCACCGGTCACTGGCCGATGTTCACGCGGCCCGCCGACCTGGGGTCGGCGATCGTCGACGCGGTCGGTCGCTGACGGGCGGCGTCAGCCGATCGCGGCGACCGGCGCCGCGAGCGGCTGGCCGGAGCCGTCGCGGCGGTCGGTGCTCTCTGGCAGCTCGGCCGGCTGGCCGGCACCGCCGACGGCGCGCGCGGGGCCCTCGCCGACCCAGGCCAGGACGAGACCGTCCTCACCCTTGAGGAACCGGTGCGCGCGCACCCCTCCGGTGCCGCGGCCCTTGCCGGGGTACAGCTCGTAGGGCGTGACCTTCGCGGAGCCGCCGCCGGTGCCGGGGAGCGCGCCCGAGGCCCCGGCCACGGTGACGACAGTGTGCAGGTCGCGGGTCGCCGCGCGGGCCACGCCGAAGAAGACGACCTGCTGGCCCGCGCCGAGGCGGATGCCCGCCATGCCCGCCGCCGCGCGGCCCTGCGGGCGCACGGACGAGGCGTCGAAGTGCAGCAGGCTCGCGTCGGAGGCGACGAACACCAGCTCGTCGTCGTCGCCCACGGCGGCGGCGCCCACCACCCGGTCGCCGTCCTTTAGCGCGATGACGTCCCACTCGTCGCGGTTCGCGGGGACGTCGCCCGCCGCGACGCGCTTGACGACGCCGTTCGCGGTGCCGAGCGCCAGGGTCGGCGCGTCGTCCTCGAGGGAGACCACGGCGAGCGCGGTCTCGCCCGGCGACAGCGCCACCAGCTCGCTCACCGGGATCCCGCCCGACAGCGACGGCGGACCGTCCACCGGGGGCAGCGCGGGCAGGTCGAGGACCGACACGCGCAGCAGGCGGCCGGCGGACGTGACCAGGCCGACGTCGCCGCGCGTGGTCGCCGCGACGTCGCCCCGCATCGCGTCGTGGGCGTGCCGGCGGCCGGCGCGCTCCAAGGGCGCGTCCGCGGCCTCGCCCGAGGTGCGCGCCAGCAGGCCCGTGGCGGACAGCAGCGCCCGGGTGGGGGAGTCCGCGATCTCGAGGCTGATCGCGGGCGCCTTGCTGCGACCGCTCGTCGCCGCGGGCGCGGTGGCACCGCCGGCGGAGTCGAGCAGCACCGTGCGGCGCGGGGTCCCGTAGGTGGAGGCGACCTCGCCCATCTCGGCGCTCACGACCGCCCGCAGGCGGGCGTCGTCGGCCAGG
This sequence comes from Isoptericola sp. F-RaC21, assembly GCF_038593535.1. NCBI lineage: Bacteria > Bacillati > Actinomycetota > Actinomycetes > Micrococcales > Promicromonosporaceae > Isoptericola > Isoptericola sp. F-RaC21. Next base: position 581,335 of record NZ_JBCFYX010000001.1, read on the forward strand.
ATCTCCTGCAGCTCCGCGATCTCTCGCTCCAGCTCCGACTGCTCCTTCTCCAGCTCGATGCGGGAGAACTTGGTCAGCCGGCGCAGCTGGAGGTCGAGGATGTACGTCGCCTGGGGCTCCGACAGGTCGAATACGCCCATGAGCCGCTCGCGCGCCGTCGCGGCGTCGTCGGACGTGCGGATGACCTGGATGACCTCGTCGATGTCGACGATGGCGAGCAGCAGGCCCTGCACCAGGTGCAGCCGCTCCTGCCGCTTGGCGAGCCGGAAGGTCGACCGGCGGCGCACCACGTCGATGCGGTGCTGGACCCACACGCGCAAGAGCTCCAGCAGGCCGAGCGTGCGGGGCTGGCCGTCGACGAGGGCCACGTTGTTGATGCCGAACGAGTCCTCGAGCGGGGTGGTGCGGTACAGCTGCTCCAGCACGGCGTCCGGGTCGAAGCCGGTCTTCACCTCGACGACCAGGCGCAGGCCGTGGCTGCGGTCGGTGAGGTCCTGCACGTTGGTGACGCCCTGGATCTTCTTGGCCTTCACGCCGTCGGCAATCTTCTCGATCACCTTCTCCGGGCCGACGCCGTAGGGCAGCTCGGTGACGACGATGCCCTTGCGCCGCGGGGTGACGTTCTCGATCCGCGCCGTGGCGCGGGTGCGGAAGGTCCCGCGGCCCGTGCGGTACGCGTCGCGCACGCCCTCGAGCCCGACGATCTTGCCGCCGGACGGCAGGTCCGGGCCGGGCACGAAGCGCATGACGTCGTCCAGCGTCGCGTCGGGGTGGGCGATGAGGTGCTGGGCGGCGGCGACGACCTCGACGAGGTTGTGCGGCGCCATGTTCGTCGCCATGCCGACCGCGATGCCGGAGGAGCCGTTGACCAGCAGGTTGGGCACGGCGGACGGCAGCACCGACGGCTGCGTGAGCTTGTTGTCGTAGTTCGGGACGAAGTCGACGACGTCCTCGTCGAGGCCGGCGGTCATCGCCATCGACGGCGGCGCGAGGCGGGCCTCGGTGTACCGGGGAGCGGCCGGGCCGTCGTCGAGCGAGCCGAAGTTCCCGTGCCCGTCGACCAGCGGCAGGCGCATCGAGAAGTCCTGGGCGAGGCGCACGAGCGCGTCGTAGATCGCGGTGTCGCCGTGCGGGTGCAGCTTCCCCATGACCTCGCCGACCACGCGGGAGGACTTCACATGCGCGCGGTCGGGCCGCAGACCCATGTCGGACATCATGTACAGGATCCGGCGGTGCACCGGCTTGAGGCCGTCGCGGGCGTCCGGCAGCGCGCGGGAGTAGATGACGGAGTACGCGTACTCGAGGAACGACGTCTCCATCTCCGCCGCGACGTCGATGTCGACGATCTTCTCGTCGAACGGCTCGTCGGTGGCGGGTGCGCTGCTGCTCTTGCGCGCCATGCGGTGCGGCTCCTGGGCTCGGTCGGTGTCGTGCTCGTGCGGGCGTCCTCGGGGACGGCACCAGACTCTAGCCGGGGCCGCCCACAGCGCCGCGCAGGCGCGGCGACGGGACGCCGTCGGGGGGCCCGGATAGCCTGCTCGGGTGGACGTACCCGACACTCCGGACGAGCAGCCGGGCGCTGAGTACCCGGTCGCGTGGGAGGCCGACGTCGTGCTGCGCGACGGCACCACCATGCACCTGCGGCCCCTGCGCCCGGACGACGCCGACGCGATCCAGCGCTTCCAGGTGGCGCAGTCCGAGCGGTCGGCGTACTTCCGCTTCTTCGCCCCGGTGCGGCGCCTCACCGACCGGGAGCTGAACCGCCTCACGCACCTCGACCAGCGCGACCGGGTGGCCCTGGTGGCGGTGCGGCCCGGCGTCGACGACGCGGGCCGCCCGCGCGAGGACGTGCTCGGCGTCGCCCGGTACGACAAGGTCTCGCCCGCGGAGGCGGAGGTCGCGTTCAACATCGCCGACGCGATGCAGGGCAAGGGGCTGGGCTCGGTGCTCCTCGAGCACGTCGCCGCGGCGGCGCGCGAGCGCGGGGTGCGGCGCTTCACCGCCGACGTGCTGCCCCAGAACTCCTCGATGCTCGCCGTCTTCCGCGACGCCGGGTACGCCGTAAGCCAGCACCTCGACGACGGGGTGGTCACGGTCGCGTTCGACCTCGACCCGACGGAGCGCTCGCGGGAGGTGATGGCCGACCGGGAGCACCGCGCCGAGGCCCGCTCGATGCAGGCGCTGCTGTCCGCCCGCCGCGTCCTGCTCGTCGGTCCCGGCCCGGCGGGGCCCGGGGGAGCGACGCCGGAGCACCACCTCGCGCAGCGCGTCGTCGACGCCGCCGCGGCCGACCCGGGGGACACCCGGCTCGTCGTGCTCGGGGCACCCGGCCCGGTCCCGGACGCGCCGGGGCTCGCGGTCGCGGCGTCGTGGGACGACGCGCTGGGGGGCGACGTCGGTGACGACGACGCTGGTGACGACGGCGCTGGTGACGACGACGCGAATGCCGGCGCGGGCGACGAGGGCGCCGACCTCGCGCTGCTGTCGGTGCCGCCGGACGACGCCGTCGACGCGGTGCGGCGGCTGGCCGGGCGCGGCGTGCGCGGCGTGGTCGTGCTCGCCGCCGGGTACGCGGAGACGGGCCCGGACGGCCTGGCCCGCCAGCGCGAGCTGGTGCGCGCCGCCCACGCGGGCGGGATGCGGGTGGTCGGCCCGGCGTCGTTCGGCCTGCTCACCACCACCCCTGGCGCGCGGCTGCACGCGAGCCTCGCCGAGCGGCCGCCGCGCGCCGGCGTGGTCGGGATGTTCTGCCAGTCCGCGCCCGCGGCGGTCACCCTCACGCGGACGCTCGAGCGCCGCGGGCTCGGCGTCTCGGCGCTCGTGTCCGCGGGGCACCGCGCCGACGTGTCCGGCAACGACCTCATGCAGTACTGGCAGGACGACGCCCGGACGTCCGTCGTCTGCCTCTACCTCGAGTCCATCGGCAACCCTCGCAAGTTCTCGCGGATCGCACGCCGGCTCGCCGGGGTCAAGCCGGTCGTCGTGGTGGTCGCCGGCCGGTCGGGGCAGGTCGTGCCGCCGGGGCACGCGGTGCGGGCCACCCGCGCTCCGCGCCGCCTGCTCGACGAGATGCTGCGGCAGTCCGGCGTCATCCGCGCGGAGAACACGCACCAGCTCATGGACGTCGCGCAGGTGCTGGCGCACCAGCCGCTGCCGACCGGCGGCCGGGTGGGCATCCTCGCGTCGTCGGCCGCGCTGGCCGCGCTCGTGGCGGAGGCCGCCGCGGCGGCCGGGCTCGTCGTCGCCGCGTCGTCGGACTTCCTGCCGCCGGACGCCAGCGACGAGCAGATCGCCCAGGTCACCGACGCGCTCTACGCGCCGGGCGCGTGTGACGTCGTCGTGGCCGTCGACGTGCCGGTCGTCGTGCCGCGCACGGGGGCGGTGGCCCGCGCGGTCGCCGAGGCGGCCGCGCGGACCGGGCGCACCACCGTCGCGTCGATGCTCGGCCTGAGCGGCCTGCCCGACGAGCTCGCGGCCACCGGCCCCGACGGCACGCCGGTGCGGATCCCCGCGTTCTCCACGCCGGAGGACGCGGTGACGGCGCTCGGCAAGGTCGTGACATACGCGCGCTGGCGCACGGAGGACCGCGGCACCCACGTGCGGCCCGAGGGGATGGACGCGCGGCGGGCGCGGAAGCTCGTCGAGGGCTGGCTCGCCGGCGCCGAGGGCGACGGACGCGCGCTCACCCAGGACGAGACGGCGGAGCTCCTCGACTGCTACGGCGTGCGGCTGTGGCGCTCGCGGACCGTGCGCACGGCGGACGAGGCCGTCGCCGCGGCCGACGAGCTCGGCTGGCCGGTCGCCCTCAAGACCGCGTCCACGGCGCTGCGCCACCGCACGGACCTCGGCGGCGTGCGCCTGGACATCGCCGACGCGGCCGAGCTGCGGGCCGACGTCGAACGCATGCGGCAGGTCGCGCTCGACGTGCTCGGGCTGGACGAGCCGGTCATGGAGGTGCAGGCGATGGCGCCCGTGGGGGTGCCGTGCGTCATCCGCTCCGGCGAGGACCCGCTGTTCGGCCCGAAGGTGTCGTTCGGGCTCGCCGGCGACGCGACCGACCTCCTCGACGACGTCGCCTACGGCATCCCGCCGCTGACGGACGTCGACGTGGCCGCCATGGTGCGCACCGTGCGCGCGGCGCCGCGGCTGTTCGGGTACGGCGGAGCGCCCGAGGCGGACATCGACGCGCTCGAGGACGTGTTCGCGCGCGTGTCCGTGCTGGCGGACGACCTCCCCGAGCTCGCCTCGCTGGAGCTGTACCCCGTCGTCGCGGGCTCCGTGGGTGTGAGCGTGCTGCACGCCGTCGTCCGGCTGCGGTCCGCGGCGCAGCGCGCCGACGCGCCGCGGCGCGCCCTGCCGGGCTGACGTGCCGGAGGGCCGCAACGGTACGGGCCGGCGACGGCGGTGGTCAGGCCGGTCGGCGCGGTGGGAGAATGCCCGGGTGCCGCATGCCACTGCCCGAGAGAACCTCCGTGCCGACCTGTCCGCCCACGTGCGCCGGGCCGGGTACTACCCGGACCTCGTGGAGGACGTCCTCGACGTCGCGCTCGCCGACGAGGACGTGCTCGCGCACCTCGTCCAGGCGGAGACCACCTTCGACGACGCCGTCCGCCGCCACCTCACCGTGCTGGCGCTCACGCCCACCCGTCTCGTCACGGCGCACGTCGACGACCACGAGGGCGACGCCGCCCACCCGTCGTCGGCGGCCGCGACCACCGAGGCCGTGCCGCTGAGCGAGGTCCGTTCCGTCGCGCTGACCCACATCGTCGCCGAGCCCGCCGAGCACCGCCCGGGCGACAGCGCGTCGGAGCTCACGCTCGCGATCGGCTGGGGCGCCGTGTCCCGCATCGACCTCGAGCCGGCCCAGTGCCCCGACCCGAACTGCGAGGCCGACCACGGGCTCACCGGACAGCTCACCCCGGACGACGTCGTCGTGCGGGTCAGCGGCGCGGCCGAGGGGCGCGACGCCCTACGGCGGGCGATCGCGTTCTCGCGCGCCCTGTCGGCGGCGACGGGGACGGGCGGGCGCGCGGTCCGATGACGGCGACCCTCGCGCTGCCCGAGGGGCTGCTCGCGCCCTCGTACGGGGCGGGTTCGCTCGCCGCCGTGCTGCCCGCCGTGGCGGGCGCCCTGGGGGCGGACGTCACCACGGCCACCGGGCTGCGGTCCGACGAGTGCCGCGAGGCGCTCGGGCTGCCGGCCGACGTGCGCCGGGCGGTCGTCGTGCTCGTGGACGGGCTCGGCCTGGGCAACCTGGCCGAGCGCGGCGGGCACGCCCCCTTCCTGCGCTCGCTGGCAGCCGAGGGCCGGTCGGTCCTGTCCAGCTTCCCCTCGACGACCGCGGCCGCGCTCGCGACGTTCGGCACCGGCACGGCCCCGGGCCGCACCGGGCTGCTGGGCTACACCCAGCGCAACCCCGCCACCGGCGGCCTGGCCACCACCGTGTCCTGGACCGAGCAGTCCGACCCGTACCGCCGGACCAAGCTCTCGGGCCCGATGCGCGCCGAGCCGGAGGACGTGCAGCGCGAGCCCACCGTGCTCGAGACGCTGGTCGCCCGCGGCGTGCGCGTCGCCTCGCCCGGCCCGGCCAGGTTCGCAGGCTCCGGGATGACCCGCGCGGCGCTGCGCGGGCCGCGCTACGTGCCGGCCGACGGCCTGGACGTCCAGGTGGGCGCGGCGGTGCGGGAGCTGCGCGAGCCCGGCCTGGTGTACCTGTACCACGGCGCCGTCGACAAGGCCGGGCACCAGCACGGACCGCAGTCGTGGCAGTGGGGCGACGCACTCGAGGAGACCGACGCCGAGCTCCGCCGCCTGGTGCGCTCCGTGCCGCGCGGCACGCTCGTCGTCGTCACCGCCGACCACGGGATGGTGACGGCCGACCTGTCCCGTCAGCACGACGTCGCCGCGCACCCCGGGCTCGCGCGCGACGTCGCCCTGCTCGGCGGCGAGCCGCGCGCCGGCCACGTGTACGTCACGCCGGGCGCCGACCCGCGGGACGTCGCGGACCGCTGGGCCGCGGTGCTCGGCGACGACGCGCTCGTCGCGCTGCGCGACGACGCGGTCGCGGCCGGCTGGCTGGGCCCGGTGGCCGACCACGTGCTCCCCGCCGTGGGCGACGTGCTGGTGGCGGCGCGCGGCGGGGCGACCGTCGTGGACTCGCGGCTGCACCCGTCCGGGGCCCGCGAGATGCCGGGCGTGCACGGGTCGCTCACGCCGGCGGAGATGGTCGTGCCGCTGCTCGTCGCGCAGGCGTAGGAGGGGCGTCACGGCGCCGAAAGCCGTGGCGGGCCGGCCGCACGGGTGCCACGATGCCGGGATGGAGCAGCGCACGCCCGCCGGCGAGCAGGAACCCGCGTCCCGCTGGACGCGGGCCACCGTCTACCCGGACATGTGGGTCGACCCGGACGACGACCCGCGCGAGAGCGCCGTGGAGCTGGTCGACGAGCGGGCGATCCTGCTCGACTCGCTGCGCTCGTACCGGCTGACCGTCGAGATGAAGTGCGCCGACCTGGACGCCGAGCAGCTCGCCCGCCGGTCCGTGCCGCCGTCGACGATGTCGCTGCTGGGCCTGGTGCGCCACCTCACGGAGGACGAGCGGCACGTGCGTCGCATCATGACCGGCGAGGACGCGCCGTGGCTGTACCGCAGCGAGGCGCACCGCGACGGCGACTGGGACGGGGCGGTGCCCGACGCCGCGGTCGTGGAGGAGGCGTTCCGGCGCTGGCGCGAGGAGATGGCGGCCACGGACCGGATGGTGGACGGCATCGACGACCTCGGGACGACCAACGCGGGGTTCTCGGACCTGGGCGCCGAGCCGGGCGGGGAGATCTCCCTGCGCGAGCTGCTGCTCAGCCACGTCGAGGAGTACGCGCGGCACTGCGGCCACGCGGACCTGCTGCGCGAGTGCGTCGACGGGCGCGTCGGGCAGTGACGAGCCGGTGACCGGTCGGGCCGCCCGCGTCTGACAGGATCGGGCGCATGGCCGAGCTCGTCTTCTTCTCCGGGACCATGGACAGCGGCAAGTCGACGCTGGCGCTGCAGACCGACCACAACCACGCGGCGCGCGGACGGACCGGGCTGATCTTCACCCGCGACGACCGCGCCGGCACGTCCCGGCTGTCCTCCCGGCTCGGGCTCGAGGTCGACGCCCGCGAGGTCACCGACCACACCGACTTCTGGGACGTCGTCGCCGCCGAGCGGCAGGCGGGACGGGTCGTGGACTACCTCGTGTGCGACGAGGCGCAGTTCTACTCCCCGGCGCAGGTGGAGCAGCTCGCCCGCCTCGTCGACGAGGTGGAGCTGGATGTCTTCGCGTTCGGCATCACCACCGACTTCCGCACCCGCCTCTTCCCCGGCGCCGCCCGCCTCATCGAGCTCGCCGACCGGGTCGAGGAGCTGCAGGTGCGCTCTCTGTGCTGGTGCGGCGCCCGGGCCACGCACAACGCGCGCACCGTGGGCGGCGCCATGGTCGTCGAGGGGGACCAGGTGGTGGTCGGGGACGTCGCGGGTGCGCCCGACGGCGGCCCCGTCTCCTACGAGGTGCTGTGCCGGCGCCACCACATGCGCCGCATGACGCAGGCGGACGCCCGCCGGCGGGCGGCGGTCACGGACCAGCTGGACCTCGGCGACGGCGCCACCCCCGACCACCGGTGATCGAGCCTGCCGAGATCCAGCGACCGGGTTTCGACAGGCTCAACCAGCGGCGGGGCCGGGGTCAGGAGGAGGGGCGGCCGCCGCCGAAGACGATCTCGTCCCAGCTCGGCACCTGCGCGCGGCCCTTGCGCCCGGAGCGTCGCGACCCGGCGGGCTTGTCGCTGCGTGGCGCCGGGGCGGCCGGCTGCGGCCCCGCGGCGCCCTGGGCGGGCGGGCCGCTCGGGGCGGGCGCGTCGTCCACGACGTCGGGCCGGCCGGCGGGCGAGCCGTCGCCGGGGTCGTCCCCGCCGTCCGGCTCGGGGGGCAGGACGCCCGGGACCGGCCGTCGCGACCCGGAGGGGTGGGTCGACCGGTCCGGCGGCGCGGCGCGCAGGCCCGCGCGCCGCGACCCGAGGTCGACGACGCTCGCGCCCGCCGGGACCTCGTCCGCCTCGGGCGCGGGCGGCTCGCCGGCGGTGCTGGCGCGCTCGGCCGCGGGGGCGCTGACGTGGCCCACGGGGATGGGCGTGGGGGAGGGCTCGACGTCGTCCGTCGTGCGGGCGGGCGACCGCCGCCGGTCGCCGGGGCGCTGCCCGCGCCGGCCCGCGAGGTCGTCCAGGAGCAGCGCCGTCGTGTCGTCCTCGACGTGCCGGCGGGGCGTGGCCGTCCGGCCGCCCGTGGACGGCACGCCCAGCACGTCGGGGGAGACCGGGTCGTCGGGCTGGCCGAGCCAGCGCGCCTCGTCGTCCAGCGGCGTCACGACGCGTCCCTTGGGGTCGAACGTCCAGCGGGCCGAGCGGTCGCGATCGCCGGCGGAGAACCGCACCTCGACCACCCAGGGGGCCGTGCCGTCGCGGCGGGCGGACCAGCGCGCCTCGTCGGTCGTGACGCCCCGTGCCGCCAGGCGCGTGTCGGCGACCTCGCCGAGCGTCGTCGTCTCGTCGTCCCCGGGCAGCCGGTGGGCGCGGACCTGGCCGATGGCGTGGTTGCGCTCGGCGGCCACCGGCCACTCGTAGCGCTGCACGTGCTCGGCGGGGAGCCCGGACTCCTCGGCCAGCTCTTCGACCGACGCGCCGGCGCGCAGGCGCGCCTGCAGGTCGCGCGGGCGCAGCGTCGTGGCCGCCTGGGCGCGCAGCGCCTCCGTGCGCGGCCGGTCGCGTCGCACCGCGGCGCGCAGCGCCTCCGTGATGGGCAGGGTGCTCTCGGTGCCGTCGGGGCCGCGCAGGACCAGGCGCTCACCGTCCTCGTGCAGCCTCACGAGCTCGAGCTCGGCCATGCTTCCTCCCTCACAGGTCGCCCTCGGGTCAGTCCGTCGGGGCGGGTCCGCCGGTTCGAGGGTGCCACCGGCGCGCGGCACCGACGCGCAGGCGCGTCGGTGTGCCGTCGATTGACGGGTGCCATCGGCGCGCTGTGCGGTCGTGCGCCTGGGAGGATGACGTCCCGTGGACGCGTTCACCTCCGGCCCGGTCTCCTACCTGGAGCTCGTCGCGGTCTTCGTCGCGGCGGTCTCGGGCGGTCTCGCCGCCGTGCGCCGACGGTTCGACGCGTTCGGCGTCCTCGTGCTGGCGTGGGTGACAGGGCTGGGCGGCGGGATCCTGCGCGACGTCCTCATCGGCGACACGCCGCCGGTCGGCATCTCGAGCTGGCGGCTCGTGCTGGCGGCCCTCGCCGCGGGCGTGATCATCTTCTTCTTCCACCCGGGGCTGGAGCGCATGCGGCGCTCCGTCCTCGTGCTCGACGCCGCCGCGCTCTCGCTGTTCGTGCTGCAGGGCACCACGAAGTCGCTCGACCTCGACGCGGGCGCGCTCGCCTCCGTGGTCGTCGGGGTGCTCACCGCCGTGGGCGGCGGGATCCTGCGGGACGTCCTCGTGGGCGAGGTGCCGCTCGTGTTCGCCGACCGTCAGCTCTACGCGGTGCCCGCGCTCGTCGGCGCCGGCCTCACCGCGGTCCTGTGGCACGAGGGCGTGCTGCAGCCCTGGACCGCGCTCGGGGTGGTGGTCCTCGTCTTCGGGTTCCGCATCGCATCGCTCGCGCGGGGGTGGACCGTGCCGCACCCGGGCCCCGGCTGGACCGCCCGGTGGGGGCGTCGGTCGGGCAAGATGTAGGCCGTGGACGAACCGACGGCGACCCGTGACCTGCCCGACGGCCTCGACGGCGACATCGACGTCGAGGCGCTGCGGGCGCTGGCCCGCAGCCTCGCGTGCGAGGCGGGCGCACTGGTGCGCGACGGCCGCCCCGAGCGGGTCGAGGTCGCCGCGACCAAGTCGAGCGCCGTCGACCCGGTCACGGCGATGGACCGTGCCTCCGAGGAGCTGCTGCGCGCGCGCCTGGCCGCCGAGCGGCCCGACGACGCGATCCTGGGCGAGGAGGGCGACGACGTCCCCGGCACCTCCGGGCTCACGTGGGTGCTCGACCCGATCGACGGCACGGTCAACTACCTGTACGGCGTCGCGTCGTACGCCGTGTCCGTGGCGGTCGTCGCGGGGCCGCCCGACCCGGAGCGGTGGACGGCGCTCGCGGGCTGCGTGCACTCGGTGGTCGACGGGCGCACCTGGACGGCCGCCCGTGGCGGCGGGGCCGAGCGCGGCGGCCGCGCGCTGCGGGTGAGCGCGCCGGCGTCGCTCGCCCAGTCCCTCGTGGGCACCGGGTTCGGGTACGCGGCCGAGCGCCGCGCGCGCCAGGCGGAGGTCCTCGCGGACGTGCTGCCGCGCGTGCGCGACATCCGCCGGCTCGGGGCGGCCGCGATCGACCTGTGCCTGGTGGCGGAGGGCGCGCTCGACCTCTACTACGAGCGCGGCATCAACTCCTGGGACATGGCGGCCGGCGGGCTCGTGGCCGCGGAGGCCGGCGCCTGGGTGGGCGGCCTGCGCGGCCGGGGGCCGAGCAGCGCCATGACGGTCGCCGGGCCGGCGCCGGTCGTGACCGAGCTCGTCCGGTTGCTCGAGGACGCCGACGCCGACCGTCCCGAGGGCCTGAGCGACTGACGAGGTTCGGGCGTTCCGCGGCCTCCCGCGGAGGTGAAAAATCGCGTCAGAGCGTCGGTCATGCCCTGGGCGAACACTCCGCCGCCCGGGTGCGTCGTCGCAGGTCAGGGCCCGATGACGCGGCTGTGACACGAGGAACAGCGCGCGGTGTCGCGCGCCCGCCCGAAATGGTGCACAATCCGTGGGCCGACCGGGAACAAAACCCGGTCACCGAGCATTATCAGCGCGTACCGATCCCGACACCACGGAGCGTGACCACACAGATGGCAACCGACTACGACGCCCCCCGCAAGAACGACGAGGACGTGGAGCAGGACTCGATCCAGGAGCTCCAGGCGCGTCGTTCCGACAAGTCGTCGGGTGTCGTCGACGAGGACGAGACGGAGGCTGCGGAAGGCTTCGAGCTTCCGGGCGCCGACCTGTCCGGCGAGGAGCTCGCGGTCCGCGTCCTGCCCCGCCAGGCCGACGAGTTCACCTGCACGAGCTGCTTCCTCGTCCACCACCGCAGCCAGCTGGCCTACGAGAAGAACGGTCAGATGATCTGCACGGAGTGCGCCGCCTGACCCCTTGCCGGTCGGGGCACCAGCACCACGGACGACACGGGCCGTCACGTCGAGACGTGACGGCCTTCGTCGTCCCCGGGGGCGGGCGGTCCCGTGCGTCGGAGGAGGTCAGCGCGCGAGCGCCGCGGCCAGCTCCTGCGGCCGCCGCGTCGACAGCAGCCAGTACGGGGTGGGGTCGAGCGGGTCCTCCAGCTCCACGCGCACGCCGGTGCGCGCCCACGCGCGCAGGCACACGAACGCGCGCGCGTCGAGGGCGGGGCCCAGCGCGGTGCGCATCTCGTCGGCGTCGTCCATCGTGGTGACCGCGCCGAGGAGCCCGACGTCGACCTGCGCCCTGCCGGCGCGCAGCCGCCCGTCCGCGACCTCGATGACCGGGGCGGACGCGAAGAGCGCCACCAGGGTGCCGGCCGCCACGAGCACGCCGACCACGGCGGCGACCGCGTGCGCGAGCGGCCAGAGCGTCACCCCGACGATCACGCCCAGCCCGACGGCGCCGCACCAGGCGGCCGGCCCGGGCGAGAGGCGCTCCCGGTAGGCCGGGCCGGTGACGGGGGACGGGTGGGGCGCGTGCTCGCTCATGGGCTCATCATCCCAGCACCGCGCCGAGGGTCCGTCCGTGGCCGGGCGCCGCCGGTGCACGGCCCGACGGTCGGCTACGCTTCCCGGGTGCCTGAGACTGCCAGCCATGCGAGCACCGACCGGAGCACGGTGGACGTGCTCGTGACGCTGCTCGACGACGTGCCGACCCCCGCCTACGCGCACCCGGGCGACGCCGGCGCGGACCTCGTGACCACCGTCGACGTCGAGATCCCGCCGCAGGGCCGCGTCGTCGTGCCCACGGGGGTCGCGATCGCGCTGCCCGAGGGGTACGCGGCGTTCGTGCACCCGCGCTCCGGGCTGGCCGCCAAGCACGGGGTCACGGTGGTCAACGCGCCCGGCACCATCGACGCGGGCTACCGCGGCGAGATCAAGGTGATCCTGCTCAACACGGACCTCGCCGAGCCCGTGCGGCTGCGCCGCGGCGACCGGGTGGCGCAGCTCGTGGTGCAGCGGGTGGAGCACGCGCGCTTCCTCGTCGCGACGACGCTGCCGGGGTCCCACCGGGGCGAGGGCGGGTTCGGCTCGAGCGGCGGTTTCGCCGGCGGCTGACGGCCCCCGGACACGGACCGGAGGCACGCGCGAACCGGTCTACTGTGGGAGATGGGTAGGGCTCGCCCGGCCGCCGGGCGAGCAGGACGACGAGAAGGAGATCCTCCGTGGGGCTGTTCCGGCGCAACGCGTCGAAGAAGGGGACCGACGAGACCCGGGAGCCCGCGACCGCGGAGGCCGCGGAGCCCGGCACCGTCGCCGGCCCGGACACCGGCGACGCCGCCGAGCGTCCCGAGCGCGGCCCGTTCGACTCCACCCAGGTGACGGGCATGGGCCCGCGCGTGGACCTCGGCGCCGTCTGGCTGCCCGTCCTGCCCGGCCTCGAGCTGCGCATGGAGGTCGACAAGAAGACCCAGAAGGTCACCGGCGTGTCCGCGACCCTCAACGGCTCGGGCCTGCAGGTGCAGGCGTTCGCGGCGCCCCGCACGGAGGGCATCTGGGACGAGGTGCGCGCCGAGATCGGGGCGTCCATCACGCGCCAGGGCGGCACCGTGGACGACGTGCCCGGCACGTTCGGGCGCGAGCTCATCGCGCGCATCCCGGCCACCGGCCCCGACGGCCAGCCCGCCGTGCGCCCCGCCCGTTTCGTGGGCGTGGACGGTCCGCGCTGGTTCCTGCGGGGCGTGCTCTCGGGCCGCGCCGCGGTGGACGCCGAGGCGGCGAAGCAGCTCGAGTCCGTGTTCGCCAACGTCGTCGTCGTGCGGGACGGCAACCCGCGGCCGCCGCGCGACCTCCTCACGCTGACCCTGCCCAAGAGCGCGCGGCCGGGCGGCGCCCCGGCCGAGGACGCCGCCGACGGTCCCGACGGCGCCACGCCGCAGACCCCGTCGTTCGACCCGCTGACCCGCGGGCCGGAGATCACCGAGATCCGGTGAGCGGCCCGGCCGCGAGGCCGCCCCGCCCACCAGCCTGGAGCTGTTGATGTCCCTGCGAACCGCCGTCCGGCACGCGCTCGCCTCGGCCGACGAGGTCGCCGCCGACGAGGAGCGGCACGAGGCCGCGGCGCACCGCGGCTGCACCCCCGTGTCCGACCTGGGCGACCGCCGGCGGGCGAGCGCGGCCGGCGTGCTGCGCTCGGTCGTGCTGCGCCCGCGCGAGGGCGTGCCGACCGTCGAGGCCGAGCTGTACGACGGGTCGGGCTCCCTCGACCTCGTGTGGCTGGGCCGCCGCGCCATCGCGGGCATCGACCCCGGGCGCCGGATCCGCGTCGAGGGGCTGGTCTGCGACATCGAGGGGCGGCGCACGATGTTCAACCCCCGCTACGAGCTGCGCGCGCGGGCCGGCGAGTGAGCGACGGGTACCCCGCAGCGGGGAAGCCGACCGACCCCCGCGCGGCGGCCCCGGACGGGCGTGGCGTGCGGGCCGTGACGGGCGACTCGTTCTCGTTCGGACAGGCCGTCGGCGGCGTGCGCGGCGTGGTCGAGGCCGTGCTGCCCGGTCTCCTCTTCGTGGTCATCTACGTGGTCGCGTCGATGGGGGGCGACGAGCGGGCCGCCCTGACGTGGGCGCTCGTCGCGTCCGTGGGCGCGGCGCTCGTCGCCGTCGTGGCCCGGCTGGCGCAGCGCACCCCGATCACGCAGGCGCTGGGCGGGCTGCTCGGCATCGGCGTCGGCGTCTTCTGGGCCTGGCGCTCGGGCGAGGCCCAGAACTTCTACGTGTGGGGGCTGTGGACCAACGCGGCCTACCTCGCGGCCATCCTCGTGTCCCTGGCGGTGCGATGGCCGGTGGTCGGGCTCGTGGTGGAGGCGGTGCGCGGCGGGTTCGCCGACGTCGCCGCCGAGCGTGCCCGGGGCGGCGAGACCGAGGCGTCGGCCGGCGCCGACGCGCCCGACACCGACGAATCCGACACCCACGCACCTGGCGCCGACGGCGCCGCGCCGAGCCCGCTCGCCGCGCTGGTGGCGTGGCGCAAGGACCCGGAGCTGCTGCGGCGGTACACGCTCGCCACCTGGTTCTGGGCGGGCCTGTTCGCGCTGCGGCTGGCGGTCAAGGTGCCGCTGTACTTCGCGGACAGCGTCGGCTGGCTCGGCACCGCGCACCTGGTGCTCGGCGTCCCGCTGTGGGGCCTGGTGCTCTGGCTCACCTGGGTCGTCGTGCGCGGCGCGCACGACGGGCGGACGACAGGGCCCGCGAGCGAGCCGGCGGCGTAGCCCCCGCCTACGCCGGCCGCTCGCCGTCGGGCTCGGGCCCGGTCTCGGCGTCCGGCCCCGTCGGGGCGGTGCCGTCCGTGGTCACGTGCTCGGGCGCCACGAGCGGCTCGCCCGCCGCGATGGCGGCGACGTCCGGGCTGCCGTGGGCGAGCAGGTGCTGCAGCGACTCCTCGTCGGCCTGGCTGCCCATCACGAGGACCAGCTCGTCGCCCGTCTCGAGGGTGTCGTCCACCGTCGGGGCCAGCGGCTGCGCCCCGCGCACGATGCACGCGAGGACCGTGTCCGTGGGCCAGACGACCGAGCCGACGCGGGCCCCCACCAGCGGGGAGTCGTCGGGCAGCGTCACCTCGACGATGTCCGCGCCGGACTGGTGGAACGTGAAGATCCGGACCAGGTCCCCGACCGCCACGGCCTCCTCGACCATGGCCGTCATGATGCGCGGCGTGGACACGGCGACGTCGACGCCCCACGAGCCGTCGAACATCCACTCGTTCTTCGGGTTGTTGACCCGCGCCACGGTGCGCGGCACCCCGAACTCGGTCTTGCACAGCAGGGAGAAGACGAGGTTGGCCTTGTCGTCCCCGGTGGCGCCGACCACGACGTCCGCCCCGGTGACGTCCGCCGCCTCGAGGGAGGACAGCTCGCACGCGTCGGCGAGCAGCCAGTCGGCCTCGGGCACCTGGGCGACCCGCATCGCGGCGGGGTTCCTGTCGATGAGCACGACCTCGTGGTCGTGCGAGAGCAGTTCGCGGGCGATCGACCGGCCGACCGACCCTGCCCCGGCGACGACGACGCGCATCAGCTGTCCTCCTGCCGCGGCTCGTGGGTGAGCACCCGCTCGACGGCGGCCGCGTCGTCTGCGCGCATGAGGACGTGCAGCACGTCGTTCTCCTGCAGCACCGACGCGGGGTTCGGCAGGATGCCGTCGGTGTAGCGCGACAGGAACGCGACCCGCGCCCCGGTGGCCTCCTCGATGCGGTGCACCGTCGTCCCGGCCCAGCCCGGGTGGTAGTCGACCTGCGCGAGGCGCACCTGGCCGGACGGGTCGCGGTACTCGTCGGTGGCGCCCAGGGGGAGCATGCGGCGCAGCACCTGGTCGGCCGTCCAGCGCACGGTCGCGACGGTCGGGATGCCGAGCCGCTGGTAGATCTCCGCGCGCTGGGGGTCGTAGATGCGCGCCACGACGTTCTCGACGCCGTACGTCTCGCGCGCGACGCGCGCGGCGAGCACGTTGGAGTTGTCGCCGTCGGACACGGCGGCGAAGGCGTACGTGTCCTCGATGCCGGCCTGGACCAGCGTGTCCCGGTCGAAGCCGACGCCGGTCACCTTCTGCCCGGAGAACCCGGCCGGCAGGCGGCGGAACGCGTCGGGGTTCTGGTCGACGACGGCCACGGAATGGCCTCGGGACTCGATCGTCTGCGCGAGCGTCGACCCGACGCGACCGCAGCCCATGATCACGAAGTGCACGGGCGAAACGCTATACCTCGCGGGGGCCCCGGTCATCGCGACGGACACCGCGTCGGGACGCGCGCGCTCGCGGGGCCCGGCGGGCATAGCATTGCTCGACGTGTCGGACATCGCGGACGCTGCCAAACGGCTCCTCATCGGGCGCCCCATGCGCAGCGAGAACCTGGGGCACACGCTGCTGCCCAAGCGCGTCGCGCTGCCCGTGTTCGCGTCGGACGCGCTCTCGTCCGTGGCGTACGCGCCGGACGAGATCCTCCTGACCCTCGCCGTCGCCGGCATCGCCGCGACGACGATCTCCCCGTGGGTGGGCCTCGGCGTCGTCGTCGTGCTGCTCGTGGTGGTGTCCTCCTACCGCCAGAACGTGCGGGCGTACCCGTCCGGGGGCGGCGACTACGAGGTCGCGACGACGAACCTCGGGCCCTCGGCCGGCATCGGCGTCGCCTCGGCCCTCCTCGTGGACTACGTCCTCACCGTGGCGGTCTCGATCTCGTCGGGCGCGCAGTACGCGGCGTCCGCCCTGCCGTTCCTGCGCGGGCACGAGGCGCTGTTCGCCGTCGCGGTCGTCGTGATCCTCACCGTGATGAACCTGCGCGGCGTGCGCGAGTCGGGCACGGTCTTCGCCATCCCGACCTACTGCTTCATGGCCCTCGTCGGGCTCCTGGCGGTGGTCGGGGCGATCCGGTTCTTCGCGGGCGACCTGCCGCTGGCGGAGAGCGCCGGCTTCGAGATGACGCCCGAGGCGGGCTTCGACCAGGGGCTCACGGGCCTCGCGGGCGCGTTCCTCCTGGCCCGTGCGTTCGCCTCCGGCTGTGCCGCCCTCACCGGCGTGGAGGCCATCAGCAACGGCGTCCCGGCGTTCCGCAAGCCCAAGTCCCGCAACGCGGCCACGACCCTGGCCCTGCTGGGCGGCATCTCGGCCACGATGATGATCTCGATCCTGCTCCTGGCGCAGGCCACCGGCGTGAAGTACGTCGAGAACGCGCACGAGCAGCTCACCGCGGGCGGCCAGCCGCTGCCGGCCGACTACAACCAGCACCCGGTGCTCAGCCAGCTCGCGGAGGCCGTGTTCCAGGGCTTCACGCCCGCGTTCGTGGCGATCTCGATCGTCACCGGCCTGATCCTGGTGCTCGCCGCCAACACGGCGTTCAACGGCTTCCCGGTGCTCGGCTCGATCCTCGCCAAGGACGGCTTCCTGCCGCGACAGCTGCACACCCGCGGCGACCGGCTCGCGTTCTCGAACGGCATCATCACCCTCGCCGTCGCCGCGATCGTCCTCATCGTGGCGTTCGACGCGCAGGTCACCCGCCTCATCCAGCTGTACATCGTGGGCGTGTTCGTGTCGTTCACGCTCTCGCAGCTCGGCATGGTCCGGCACTGGACGCGGGCGCTGCGCAAGGAGCCGGACCCCAAGGAGCGCGCGCGCATGCAGCGCTCCCGCCTCGTCAACGGCGTCGGCTTCGTGATGACGGCCACGGTGCTGGTCATCGTGCTGGCCACGAAGTTCACGCACGGGGCGTGGATCACCCTCCTGGCGATGGGCGTCCTGTTCGTCCTCATGAAGGCGATCCGCGCGCACTACGGGCGGGTGCGCGACGAGCTGGAGCTCGACGACGTCGCGGGCGCGCGCGCCCTGCCCAGCCGCGTGCACGCGATCGTGCTGGTCTCCAAGATCCACAAGCCGACGATGCGCGCCGTGGCGTACGCGCGGGCGTCGCGCCCGTCGGTGCTCGAGGCCGTGACCGTGGGCGTGGACGCGGAGGAGATCGCCGAGCTGCGGGCCCGGTGGGAGGCGCTCGACCTGCCGGTGCCGCTGCGCGTCCTCGACTCGCCCTTCCGCGAGATCACGCGGCCGGTGCTGAAGTACGTGCGCTCCGTGCGCCGGGACTCGCCGCGCGACCTCGTCGTCGTCTACATCCCCGAGTACGTGGTCGGGCACTGGTGGGAGCAGCTGCTGCACAACCAGTCGGCCCTGCGGCTCAAGGGCCGGCTGCTGTTCACGCCCGGCGTCGTGGTGGCGTCGGTGCCGTGGCAGCTGTCGTCGTCGGCCGGCCAGACCGGCCTCGAGGGCACGTCCCCGCGCGGCCCGCGCTTCTGACCCGTTCGGACCGCGGCGCGGGCCGGGGGAGAATGGTCCCCATGCCCCGACCTCGCCGTTCCGCGCCGCGCCCCCGACCCACCGCCCCGGACCCCGAGGTGGGGCGCGAGGTCGAGCTCGAGATCGGCCCCGTCGCGCACGGCGGTCACTGCGTCGCGCGCCTCGACGGCCGTGTCGTCTTCGTCCGGCACACCCTGCCCGGGGAGCGCGTGCGCGCCCGCGTGACCGAGACGGGATCGCGCTTCTGGCGCGCCGACGCGATCGAGGTGCTCGAGGCGTCGCCCGACCGCGTCCCCTCCGCGTGGCCCGAGGCGGGCCCCGGCGGCGTCGGCGGCGGCGAGCTGGCGCACGTGTCCCTGCCCGCCCAGCGCCGCTGGAAGGCGGCCGTGGTCGCGGAGCAGCTGGCGCGGCTGGCGCACCTCGACCGCGAGGTCGAGGTGGAGGAGGCGCCGGGCGACGACGAGCGCGACGGCCTCGGCTACCGCACCCGCATCGACCTCGTGGCCGACGCCGACGGGCGCGCGGGCATGCGGCGGTTCCGCTCCCACGACGTCGTGCCGCTCGACGGGATGCCGCTCGCGACCGAGGCCGTCGCGGCGCTCGCGGAGGCCGAGGGCGTGTGGACCCGGCGCTGGCACCCCGGCGCCCGCCTCGAGCTGGTGGCGCCGGCGGACGGCGCGGACCCCGTGCTCCTCGTGGACGACGTGCCGTGGCGCCGCGGGCGCGCGGACACCCGCCCCAACGCGCGACGGGCCGTGACCGAGACGGTGCGGGCGGGCGGCGCGGAGCACCGCTACCGCGTCGCGGCCGACGGTTTCTGGCAGGTGCACCGGGCGGCGCCCGACCTGCTCGCCGGCGCCGTGCTGGCCGCGGCGGGCGACCTCGACGGCGCCACCGTGCTGGACCTGTACGCCGGCGCCGGCCTCTTCACGGTGCCGCTCGCGCACGCCGTCGGCGCCTCGGGACGGGTCGTCGCCGTCGAGGGCGACGCGCGCGCGGTGAAGGACTCGCGGCGCAACGCGCACGACCTGCCCCAGGTCGAGCTGCACCTCGGGGCCGTCGACCAGGTGCTCACCGGTGGCGACGCCGGCGGGGCGACGGTGGGCGAGGGGACGGACGTGGTCGTCCTCGACCCCCCGCGCGTGGGTGCCGGCCGCGCCGTCGTGGACGCGATCGCCGCGCGCGGCCCGCGCCGCGTCGTGTACGTGGCGTGCGACCCGGCGGCCCTCGCACGCGACATCGCCTACCTGGCGGCGCACGGGTACGAGCTGTCGGGGCTGCGCGCGTTCGACCTCTTCCCGATGACCCACCACGTGGAGTGCGTCGCGGTCCTCGAACGGTGACGTGCGGACGCCGCCGGGGGCGTCAGGCGTGGCGACCGGCGGCGGACGCGAACCCGAGCCAGGTGTGCCGGTTGCGCCACCAGCACCAGCCGACCTTGGGTGCACCGCGACGCTCGGCCCCGTCGCGGCCGGTGCCGTTCGAGATCCAGACGGCGGGCGTACGCGCGTCGTAGGTGCCGTCCGGCCGCCGCAGCCGGGAACCGATGGTCATGAAGCAGAGGTTCCGGGCGAGCACGTCGGGGGACTGCAGCACCCAGTGGATCCCCTCGGCGAGGGTGAGCGGGCTGGCGCCCCGCGCGGCGATCGCCGGCTCGGCCTCCTCGGGCGACCAGTTCGCCATCGCGTCGCCGCGGTCGGGGGCGGCGACGGCGTAGACGTCGGCGTCCGGCACGTCGACCCCGGGCACGGGCGCGAAGTCGTCCACGTCGCGCATGTCGACGACGACGAACCCCGAGCGTTCCACGGCGCCACCGCGAACGGTCGCCGTGCGGCGCAGGTGTCCGGCCAGGGCGGACGGCGGCAGCACGCGCGGGTGCACCACCAGCAGCGACCCGGCCGGGGCGGTGCGCTCCAGCGCCGTGGCGGCGTCGCGCAGCGCGGCGGGGGAGAGCGCCTGGGTCGGCACGACGCCACGGTCGACGAGCAGCTCGGCCTGGGCGGTGAGCGGCGGCAGCGGGGGCATGGGAGGGGGCATGGGAGTCCTTCCGGTCGGGAGCAGCAGCACAACGCGCGGGCCGCGGCCGCTGTTCCCGTGCGCCGTACGGGAAATTCCCGCCGCGTGCGGCGCCGGGACCTGACGCCGAGATATCTTGACGTCAAGATATATGGGCTATGCTGACCAGGTGCCCGGCGTACGCTGGGCGGAGCCCCCAGAACCACGGCGTCGGACCCGGCGCGCCGCAGCGCGCACGGTGCCGCCGCCGGCCAGCCCCGCAGAAGGAGCCGCAGTGAGCAGCGTGGACACGTTCGGATCGAAGGGAACGCTGGAGGTCGGCGGGAAGGCCTACGAGATCTTCCGCCTCTCCGCCGTCGAGGGCGCCGAGCGCCTCCCGTACTCCCTGAAGATCCTCGCCGAGAACCTCCTGCGCACCGAGGACGGCGCCAACATCACCGCCGACCACGTGCGCGCCCTCGCGTCCTGGGACCCGGACGCCCAGCCCGACACGGAGATCCAGTTCACGCCGGCGCGCGTGATCATGCAGGACTTCACCGGCGTGCCCTGCGTCGTCGACCTCGCCACCATGCGCGAGGCCGTCGCGGAACTCGGCGGCGACCCGAAGCGGATCAACCCGCTCGCCCCCGCCGAGATGGTCATCGACCACTCCGTGCAGATCGACGTCGCCGGCCGCGCGGACGCCTTCGCCCGCAACGTCGAGTTCGAGTACGAGCGCAACCACGAGCGCTACCAGTTCCTGCGCTGGGGCCAGACGGCGTTCGACGACTTCAAGGTCGTCCCCCCGGGCACCGGCATCGTGCACCAGGTCAACATCGAGTACCTGGCCCGGACGATCATGACCCGCGAGGTGGACGTCGACGGGCAGAAGGTGCTGCGCGCCTACCCCGACACCTGCGTCGGCACCGACTCGCACACGACGATGGTCAACGGCCTCGGCGTCCTGGGCTGGGGCGTCGGCGGCATCGAGGCCGAGGCGGCCATGCTGGGCCAGCCGGTGTCGATGCTCATCCCGCGCGTCGTCGGCTTCAAGCTGTCGGGCTCCATCCCGGCCGGCGTCACCGCGACCGACGTCGTGCTCACGATCACCCAGATGCTGCGCCAGCACGGCGTGGTCGGGAAGTTCGTCGAGTTCTACGGCGCGGGCGTCGCCCAGGTGCCGCTGGCGAACCGCGCCACCATCGGCAACATGTCGCCGGAGTTCGGCTCCACCGCCGCGATCTTCCCGATCGACGACGTGACCCTCGACTACCTGCGCCTCACCGGCCGCAGCGACGAGCAGCTCGCGCTCGTCGAGGCGTACGCCAAGGAGCAGGGCCTGTGGCTCGACCCGAGCTCGGAGTCCTACGTCGAGCCGAAGTTCTCGGAGTACCTCGAGCTGGACCTCGGCACCGTGGTGCCGTCGATCGCCGGCCCGAAGCGCCCGCAGGACCGCATCGAGCTGTCGAACGCCAAGTCGGCGTTCGCTCGCGACCTGCCGGCCTACGCCCCTGAGGTCATCGACTCCGTGGACGAGGCCGAGAAGGAGTCGTTCCCGGCTTCCGACTCGCCGTCCACGCACGCCCAGGTGCGGCGCACCGTTCCGGTGACGGACAGCGAGGGCAAGCAGTTCGACCTGTTCCACGGCGCGGTCGCGATCGCGTCGATCACGTCGTGCACCAACACCTCGAACCCGTCGGTCATGCTCGCCGCGGCGCTCCTGGCCAAGAAGGCCGTCGAGAAGGGGCTCACGGCCAAGCCGTGGGTCAAGACGTCGATGGCGCCGGGCTCGCAGGTCGTGACGAACTACTACGAGAAGTCGGGCCTCTGGCCCTACCTCGAGAAGCTCGGCTTCCACCTGGTCGGCTACGGCTGCGCCACCTGCATCGGCAACTCGGGCCCGCTCGACGAGAAGATCTCCGAGGCGGTCAACGAGCACGACCTGTCGGTCGTCTCGGTCCTGTCGGGCAACCGCAACTTCGAGGGTCGCATCAACCCCGACGTGAAGATGAACTACCTGGCGTCCCCGCCGCTGGTGATCGCCTACGCGCTCGCGGGCACGATGGAGTTCGACTTCGAGTCCGACCCGCTGGGCCGCGACGAGGCCGGCAACCCGGTGTTCCTCAAGGACATCTGGCCCTCGCCGGAGGAGGTCCAGGCCACGATCGACTCGTCGATCGACCGCGACATGTTCACCAAGGACTACGCGGACGTCTTCACCGGCGACGACCGGTGGCGCGCGCTGGAGACCCCGGAGGGCGACACGTTCTCCTGGGACGGCGAGTCCACCTACGTGCGCAAGCCCCCGTACTTCGAGGGCATGGGCGCCGAGCCCGCGCCGGTGGCCGACATCTCAGGCGCCCGTGTGCTGGCGAAGCTGGGCGACTCGGTCACGACCGACCACATCTCTCCCGCCGGCTCCATCAAGGCGGACAGCCCGGCCGGCAAGTACCTGGCCGAGCACGGCGTGGGTCGCCGCGACTTCAACAGCTACGGCTCGCGCCGCGGCAACCACGAGGTCATGATCCGCGGCACGTTCGCGAACATCCGCCTCAAGAACCAGCTCCTGGACGGCGTCGAGGGCGGCTACACGTTCAACTTCGTGAAGAACGCCCAGGACACCATCTACGACGCGGCGCAGGACTACGCGGCGCAGGGCACCCCGCTGGTCGTGCTCGGCGGCAAGGAGTACGGCTCCGGCTCGTCGCGCGACTGGGCGGCCAAGGGCACCGCGCTCCTGGGCGTCAAGGCGGTCATCACCGAGTCGTTCGAGCGCATCCACCGCTCCAACCTCATCGGCATGGGCGTGCTGCCGCTGCAGTTCCCGGCCGGCGAGAACGCCGAGTCACTGGGCCTCGACGGCACGGAGACGTTCGACATCGCGGGCATCACCGTGCTGAACGACGGCTCGACGCCGGAGACGGTCAAGGTCACCGCGGCCAAGGCCGACGGCTCGACGGTCGAGTTCGACGCCGTGGTCCGCATCGACACGCCCGGTGAGGCGGACTACTACCGCAACGGCGGCATCCTGCAGTACGTGCTGCGCTCGCTCGTCGCCTGACGAGCCACTGCACGACGACGGCGCCCCGTCCCTCCCGCGTGGAGGGGCGGGGCGCCGTCGTGCGTCGCGCGCCGGGTCAGCGGGCCGTGAGCCAGTCGGCGTGGCGCACGACGCCGAGCCGGGCGCCCGGCCCGGGCAGGAGCTCGTCGCCGGCGACCGTGGCGCCGAAGTAGGTCGCGGCGGGGTCGGGGACGACGGGACGTGGGTCGCCCGCCGCCGTCAGCCCCGCGGCCACGAAGCCCGGGAGACGCATCTGCTCGGGCCCCGCGAGCTCGAGGGTCGCGCCGGCGGGTCCCTCGTCGAGGACGCGCAGCAGCTCGGCCGCGACGTCGTCCTCCGCGACGGGCTGGTCGGGGACGTCGGGCAGCCGCACCTCGGGGCCGCCGGGGCCGACCTGCGTGGCGGCGTCCGCGATGCCCGCGGCGAAGCCGAAGAACTGCGTGGCCGCCAGGACGGTGTGCGGGCGCCCGGACCCGGCGACCAGGTCCTCCTGGGCGACCTTGGCCTGCAGGAAGCCCGCGCCGCGCAGGAGCCGGGCGCCGACGACCGACAGCAGCACGTGGTGCGCGACCCCCGCGCGCTCGCCGGCGTCGAGCAGCGTGCGCGTGCCAGTCGTGAAGAACTCCCGCGCGTCGGCGGGGGCCATGGAGGGGGAGCGGGAGACGTCGACGACCGCGTCCGCCCCCGCGAGGGCGGGCTCCAGGCCCGCCCCGGTCACGACGTCGACCCCCGTGCGCCTCGACGCGGCCAGCACCTCGTCCCCGCGCGCCCGCAGCAGCGCGACGAGCCGCGCCCCGATCCGCCCCGTCCCGCCGACGACGACCACCCGCACCGTGCACCTCCCGGTTCGTCGCGGGCCTGTCCCAGCCCGCCCCGCTCACCGTCTCACGGCCGCCGGCCGGCTCGCGGTGACGTGGGCGACGACGGCCGCCACGACGGCGGGGTCGTCGAGCACCCGGTTGTGCCCGAGCCCTCGGGTCGTCACGAGGTCGCTGCCCGGTACCGCCGCGTGCAGGAGCGGCGCTCCCGCGGGCGACGACATCCGGTCGTCGTCGTCCTGGACGAACAGCGTCGCGACCCGTGGCGGGACGGGGTGCGCGAGCAGGTCGATGCGGGCGCGGACGTCGCGCTCCCCGCCCGGGAACGTGCGCTCCACGTGGTCGCAGAACCGCTCGTGCAGCCGGTCGGGCATCCCTGCGAGCCGCAGGAAGGACGCGGCGACCGCGTCGAAGCCCGTCATCGCCGCCACGGAGACGAAGCGGCCTGTGGGCAGGCCGTCGGCCAGCGCGAGCCCGGCCGCCAGCGCGCCCAGGGAGTGCCCGACGACGGCGGCGAACGGCCCCTCGGCGTCGTGCACGGCGCGGATCGCCGCCATCTGGTCGAGGGCCGACATCCGGCGCCCGGTCGACCCGCCGTGCCCGAGGCCGTCGAACGCGACCACGGCGAGACCGGCCTCCTCGAGCGCGGTGACGAGGGGTGCGAAGCCTGACGCCCGGCTGCGCCACCCGTGCACCAGCAGGACGGCCGGGGCGTCGGGGGAGCCCCATCGGTAGGTGACGACGCGCTCGCCGTCGACGGCGACGGCGCCGCGCCGGGCGCGCTCGTGCACGGCGCGGTCCGCGGGGCGCACGGAAGCGGGCGGGCCGAGCCGCCAGAAGGTGCGGGCGGCGAGGCGGACGGCGAGCGGGGGAGCGACGGCGGACAGCGCACGGAAGCCGGTGCTGACGACGGCGGGGACGTAGGGCACGGCGGCCTCCGGACGAGATGGGATGGAAGAAACTGTACGATCGTTCGCACAGTAACACTGAACGAACGGTCGTACACTCACTGGGTGACCACCGAGACCCCCCTCCCGGCCGACGGCCGCCGCCTGCGTGGCGACCGGTCGCGCCGCGCCGTCCTCGACCTCGCCGTCCAGGACGCCTCCGTCCGCGGACTCGAGGCCCTCACGCTCGGCTCGCTCGCCGCGCGGCTGCCGGTCAACAAGAGCGGCATCGCGGGGCTGTTCGGCGGCAAGGAGGGGCTGCAGCTCGCGGCCGTCGAGCACGCCCGGGCGATCTTCGTCGAGGCCGTCGTGCTGCCCGCCCGGGAGGCGGCGCCGGGTCTGGCCCGGCTGTGGGCGCTCGTGCGGCGCTGGACGGACTACTCCCGCCGCCGGGTCTTCGCGGGCGGCTGCTTCTTCCGGACCGTGGAGGTCGAGTTCGACACCCAGGACGGTGCCGTGCGCGACGCGGTCGTGGCCGCCCACCGCGACTGGACGTCGTACCTGCGCCGGCACGCGGGGCTCGCGGTGGAGGCCGGGGAGCTCGCGGCCGGCACCGACGTCGACCAGCTCGCCTTCGAGATCACCGCGATGCTGAACGCCGCGAACGACGGCTCGCTGCTGCTCGGCGACGACGGCGTGTACGCCCGCGCGCTGGCGGCCGTGCGCGGCACGCTCGAGGCGCGCGGTGCGGACCCGGCGGTGCTCGCCGCCCGCTGACGGTCAGCGCGTCAGGTCGCCGCCGTCGCGCGCCCGCAGCCCGTACGGGCCCGCGGTGAGCGCGGCGTAGGACGCGGCGACGATCTCCTCCATGACGCCGAGGTCCACCTGCGCGACGTCTCTGAGGTAGAGGCACCCCACGCCGGTCGTGTGCGGGCCGAGCCGCGCCAGCGCGTCGGCGTGCGGCGCCACGCCGTCGGAGAGGTAGACGACGTTCGCGGCCGCCCGCGGGGAGAACCCGGCGGCCGCGGCGTGGCCCGTCCGGCCGCTCGGGTACGCGTACCGGTACTCCCCGAACCCCACGATCGACGCGCCGAACATCCGCGGTGGCTGCCCGGTGGCCCGCTCCATCAGGGCGAGCAGGGCTTCGGCGTCCCGCCGCCGCGCCGGCCGCGGGACGGCGGCGACGAACGCGCGCGGGTCGGCGTCGGTCCAGGTGGTCTTCTGCCCGTCGCGGGCCATGGCCCGAGTCCGGCTTGGTCCCGTCCTGCGGACGCCCTGTCCCGCGCTCATGCCGCCTCGTCGAGCAGCGCGGCGAGGGCGTGCCGGCCGATCGGCAGCATCCTCGGGTGCAGGTCGGCGTGGGCGAGCATGTTCGTCGCGTAGAGCAGCGCCCAGCCGGCGGCCCGCAGCCAGGTGGCGTCGTCCCAGCCGTGACCGCCATTCGCGCTCGCCTGGACGGCGGCACGGCAGTCGGCGCGACCACGGGCGTCGAAGCACAGCCAGACCTCGCCGAGGTCGGAGGCGGGGTCGCCCGACGTCACGTCGCCCCAGTCGACGACGGCGGCCAGGCGGTCGGGCCGGGCGCCCCCGCCGGGTGCGGCCACGAGGTTGGCGGGGTGCGGGTCGCCGTGCAGCCACACGGACGGCCCGTCGTGGGCGGGGGCCTCCACGGCCCGATCCCACAGTCGTCGCGCGACGTCGCGCAGGTCGGGAGGTACGTGGCCCAGTCGCTCGTCGAGCGCCGCCGGGTCGCGCGCCTCGACGCGCCGGGCCAGCGGGACGCCACGCACGGGGTTGGGCGGGGCGTCCGCCGGCGCGGGCACGTGCAGGGCGGCGAGCAGGCGGCCGTACGTCCCTGCCCAGGCCGTGCGGGCCGCCACCGGGGTCGCCTCCGCGCTCACCCCGTCCGCCCACGGCACCACCGTCCACGACCAGGGATAGCCGAGGGCTGAGCTCGGTCCGCCCACGCGGACCGGGACCGGGACGACGACGTCGGGCACGGCGTCGCGCAGGCGGTCGGCGAGAGCGGGCAGGGCGGCGGCCTCGTGCTCGACGAGGGGAGCGGCGAGCGCGCGCCGCGGCAGCCGGACGGCGAGGTCGTCGCCGAGCCGCACCATGACGTTGTCCCAGCCGTGCGCCACGATCTCCAGGGGGAGCCCGGCCAGGTCGGGGTGCTGCTCGGCGAGCAGTGCCCGGGTCAGGGGGACGTCGACGTCGATCTCGGCGGCAGGCACCGGGACATCATCCCGCCCCGGACGTGGTGTGCGCGAGATCGGGGACGATCCGGCGGCGGATCGTCCCCGATCTCGCGCTCACCGCCCGTTCGTTCAGAGCTCGCGCTCGCGGGCGTGGTCCCAGGGCTCCGTCCAGCCGAGGCGGTCGAACGCGGCGTCGAGGATGCCCGCCGTGAACCCCCACACCAGGTGCGGCGCGCCGTCGGCGTCGACCAGCTCGAACCCGGGGCCGCGCCACGCGCGGCCGCCGCGCCGCAGCACGGTCGTGATGCGGTGGCCGGGGTCGAGGAGGTCGGCCACGGGGGCGCGGAAGACGTGCGAGGACTCGGCCACGTCCACCACGCCCACGGGGGTGGGGCGCGCCCACCAGCCGAGCACGGGCGTGACGAGGTGGTTGCTCACGGGCATGGGGAGCTCGGCGAGCGTCCCCAGCACCTCGACGCCCGCGGCGTCGAGCCCGGTCTCCTCGACGGCCTCGCGCAGGGCGGCGTCCACCGGGGTCTCGCCCTCCTCGGCCCGCCCGCCGGGGAACGCGACCTGGCCGGCGTGCGAGCGCAGCGTGGCGGCCCGCTCCAGCAGCAGCACGTCGAGGTCCTGGGCGACGGCGAGGGCCTGCGCGTCGTGGTCCGCCGCCAGGTCGTCGAGCACGCCGAACAGCACCAGGACGGCCGCGGGGCGCACGGCGGCGGCGTCCAGCTCCCCGCGCGCCAGTCCCCAGTCGGACAGGAACGCGCCGTCCGAGGCCAGCTCGGCGAGCTGGGCCCGGGCGGCGCGCTCGGCCGGCCCGGTCCCGCTCGTCCCCGTGCTCATCGGGAGGCTCACCAGCTCGTGGCGACCGGCATGCCCTCGGCGTAGCCGGCGGCGGACTGCACGCCCACCAGCGCACGCTCGTGGAACTCCGCGAGCGTGCGGGCCCCGGCGTAGGTGCAGCTGGAGCGCAGCCCGGAGGTGATCTCGTCGAGCAGGTCCTCGACGCCCGGACGCAGGGGGTCGAGGTACATCTTCCCGGTGGAGATGCCCTCCTCGTACAGGGCCTTGCGCGCGCGGCCGAAGGCGGAGCCCGCGCCGGCCGTGCGGGCGGCGACGGCCCGCGCGGACGCCATGCCGAACGAGTCCTTGTACAGGCGGCCCGTGCCGTCGTCGTGCAGGTCGCCGGGCGACTCGTATGTGCCGGCGAACCAGGAGCCGATCATCACCTGCGACGCGCCGGCGGCCAGCGCCAGGGCGACGTCGCGCGGGTGGCGCACGCCGCCGTCGGCCCACACGTGCTTGCCGAGCTCGCGTGCGGCGGCAGCGCACTCGAGGACGGCGGAGAACTGCGGGCGGCCCACGGCGGTCTGCATGCGCGTGGTGCACATCGCGCCCGGCCCCACGCCCACCTTGAGGATGTCCGCGCCGGCGGCGACGAGGTCGCGCACGCCGGCCGCGGTCACGACGTTGCCGGCCACGACCGGCACGTCCGGGGAGACCGAGCGCACGGCCTCGAGGGCCTGCAGCATCTTGGTCTGGTGGCCGTGCGCGGTGTCGACGACGAGCACGTCCACGCCCGCGTCCAGCAGCTCGCGCGTCTTGGCGGCGACGTCGCCGTTGATGCCGACGGCCGCGCCGATCCGCAGGCGGCCGGCGGCGTCGAGGGCCGGGCGGTACACCGACGAGCGCACCGCGCCCTTGCGCGTGAGGACGCCCGCCAGGACGCCGTCGCGCACCACGGGCGCGAGGTGGATCTTCGCGGCGTGCATGCGCTCGAAGGTGGCCTCGAGGCCCTCCGCGTCGATCGTCGCGGCGTCGAGCAGGACGACGTCGTCCGACATGACCTGGTGCACCTGCGCGAACCGGTCGACGGCGGCGCAGTCGCCCTCGGTGACGACGCCGACGGGCTTGCCGTCGGCCACCACGACCGCCGCACCGTGCGCGCGCTTGCCGAGCAGCGTCAGCACCGTGGAGACGGTGTCGGTGGGCGCCACCACGACCGGCGTCTCGATGACCGGGTCCTTGGACTTCACGCCGGCGACGACGTCGGCGACGACGTCCACCGGGATGTCCTGCGGGATGATCGCGATCCCGCCGCGGCGGGCGACGGTCTCGGACATCCGGCGGCCCGCGACGGCCGTCATGTTCGCGACCACGACCGGGATCGTCGTGCCGGTGCCGTCGTCGGACGCGAGGTCGACGTCGAAGCGGCTGGTCACGTCCGAGCGGGACGGGACCATGAAGACGTCGCCGTAGGTGAGGTCGGTGGTGGGCTGCTGCCCGTCGAGAAAGCGCACAGGTGTCCCCTGAGAGATGTGTCGGAAGAGGACGAGCTGCCTGTGTCGTCCCTCTGCCGAACGCTCGCCGGCGGTCACGTGTTCCCGTCGGCATGGTCGAAACTACCGTGTCTGCCGGGTCCCGGTGGGCGAGCAGGGTCCGCGGAGCGCCTATTGTGGGGTGGCTATGAACGGGGAGGAACGCATGAGCCTGCTGAGCACCATCGGCTCGCCCGAGGACGTCCGCCGGCTCTCGCCGGAGCAGACGACGCAGCTCGCGGCGGAGATCCGGGCCTTCCTGGTCGACCAGGTGTCGCGCACCGGCGGGCACCTGGGGCCCAACCTGGGCGTCGTCGAGCTGACGATCGCGCTGCACCGCGTGTTCGCGTCCCCGCGCGACACCCTCGTGTTCGACACGGGTCACCAGGCCTACGTGCACAAGCTCCTCACGGGGCGGCAGGACTTCTCCGCGCTGCGCAAGGCGGGCGGCATGTCCGGCTACCCCTCGCGCGCCGAGTCCGAGCACGACGTCGTCGAGAACTCGCACGCCTCCACGGCCCTGTCGTGGGCCGACGGCGTCGCCAAGGCGAACGCCGTGCAGGGGCACCCGGAGAAGCACGTGGCCGCCGTCATCGGCGACGGCGCGCTCACCGGCGGCATGGCCTGGGAGGCGCTCAACAACATCGCCGCGTCGCAGGACCGGCGCCTCGTCATCGTCGTCAACGACAACGGGCGCTCCTACTCGCCGACCATCGGCGGCGTCGCGAACCACCTCGACACGCTGCGCACCACCCAGGGGTACGAGGCCTTCCTGTCGTGGGGCAAGCGCACCCTGCACCGCACGGGCGCGCCCGGGCGCTTCGCGTACGACTGGCTGCACGGGCTGAAGAAGGGCCTCAAGGACGTCGTCGCGCCGCAGGGCATGTTCGAGGACCTGGGCCTCAAGTACGTGGGCCCGGTCGACGGGCACGACGTCGCCGCGATGGAGCACGCGCTGCGCCGCGCCAAGGCGTACGGCGGCCCGGTGATCGTGCACGCCATCACCGAGAAGGGGCGCGGCTACACCCCGGCCGAGCAGGACGTCGCCGACCGCTTCCACGCGGTCGGGCAGATCCACCCCGAGACCGGCCTCCCGGTCGCCCCGTCCCGCTTCGGCTGGACCAAGGTCTTCGCGGACGAGATCGTGCAGATCGGCCGCGCCCGGCCCGACGTCGTCGCCGTCACCGCGGCCATGCTGCACCCGGTGGGGCTGGCCCCGTTCGCGCAGGAGTTCCCGGACCGCACCTTCGACGTCGGCATCGCCGAGCAGCACGCCGCCACCTCGGCGGCGGGCATGGCCTTTGCCGGGCTGCACCCGGTGGTCGCCGTCTACGCGACGTTCCTCAACCGTGCGTTCGACCAGGTGCTCATGGACGCGGCGCTGCACCGGGCCGGAGTGACGTTCGTGCTGGACCGGGCCGGCATCACGGGCGACGACGGCGCCAGCCACAACGGCATGTGGGACATGGCGATGCTGCGCATCGTCCCGGGCCTGCGGCTCGCCGCGCCGCGCGACGAGCCCACCCTGCGCGCCGCCCTGCGCGCGGCCGTGGACGTCGACGACGCGCCGACCGTGGTGCGCTACCCCAAGGGCGCCGTCGTCGACCCGATCCCCGCCGTCGAGGAGCTCGACGGCGTGGACGTCGTGGCCCGGCACGTGCCGGGCGCGGGCAGCGCCGCGGACGGGCGCAAGGTCCTCGTCGTGGGCGTCGGGTCGATGGCGGGCACGGCGCTCGCGGCGGGCGAGTCGCTGGCCGCGCACGGCCTCGCGGTCGACGTGGTCGCCCCCACCTGGGTGCTGCCCGTGCCGGAGGCGCTGGTGAAGCTCGCCGGCGAGCACGACCTCGTCCTGACGATCGAGGACGGCGTCGTCGACGGCGGCGTAGGCGCGATGACGGCCCAGCGGGCGGGGGAGCAGGGCGTGCGCACGCCGTTCGTGCACGTCGGCCTGCCGGTGGCGTTCCTCGACCACGCCAGCCGCGACCAGATCCTCACGCAGCAGCGGATGCGGGCGGAGGACGCCGTCCGCGACGCCCTGGCCGCCCTGGCCCGCGGCTGAGCCGCCCAGGTCGCCGGCGGGCCCGCGCGCCGAGACGACGTCTCGCACCGGCCGGCGACCTCGGTACTGTCGGCCGATGATCTGGCTCTTCGACCTGGACAACACGCTGGTGGGCCGCGCGGAGGCGTTCGAGGCGTGGGCGTCCGGCGCCGTGGCCGCAGCGGGCGCGTCCGCGGACGACCTGGCGACGATCCTCGAGGTCGACGAGGGCGGTCACGGCTCCAAGGAGGCCCTCGCCCGCGCGCTGATCGACCGTCTCGGCTGGGACGCCGACGTGCCCGCCGCGATCCGGCGGTTCCGCGAGGGCATCCTCGACCGCGTGCGCCCGTACGACGGCGTCGTCGGCATGCTCGACGCGCTGCGCGGCGCGGGCCACCGGGTCGCGGTCGTCACCAACGGAACCTCGGCCCAGCAGCGGGGCAAGATCGCGCGCTGCGGCCTCGGGGACCACGTCGACGCGGTCGTGGTGTCCGAGGAGGAGGGCGTCGCGAAGCCGGACCCGCGACTGCTCGAGATCGCCCTGGACCGGCTGGGCGCGACGGACGTCGACCGGCGGCAGGTCTGGATGGTCGGAGACGCCGGGCACGCCGACGTCGCCGCCGGCGAGCCGCGGGGACGCGGACGGCGTGGGTCTCCCACGGCCTTCCGTGGGACGGCCCGGACCGTCCCGACGTCGTCGCGCCCACCACGCGCGAGGCGATCGCGCTCGCGGCCTCCGCGTCCGGCGTCGTCCTGGCCTGACGTCGAGCACGCGATCTGTCGCGGGAACCGGACGCTACCCGCGACAGATCGCGTGCTCGAAGGGTGTCTGCGACGTCACAGTCCCCTGGGATCGCTTGTGAAGGCTTTCACGAATAGGCTGTGGTCAGACCTCAGAAGGAGGGGGCTCCTATGACCACCGACGCGGCACCGACCACCACCACCGCCTGGCAGGGCTTCACCCCTGGACCGTGGTGCGACAGCATCGACGTGCGCGACTTCATCCAGCGCAACTACACCCCGTACACGGGCGACGACTCGTTCCTCGCGGGCCCCACGGACCGCACCACCGCGGTGTGGGGGAAGCTCTCGGCGATGTTCCCGGCCGAGCGCGAGAAGGGGATCTACGACGTCGACCCGCACACCCCGGCCGGCATCACCGCGCACGGTCCCGGCTACATCGACCGCGACGCCGAGCTCATCGTCGGCCTGCAGACGGACGCCCCGCTGAAGCGCGCGATCATGCCGAACGGCGGCTGGCGCATGGTCGAGGGCGCGCTGAAGACCTACGGCTACCCGGTCGACGAGGACCTCCGGACGGTCTTCACCGAGTACCGCAAGACCCACAACCAGGGCGTCTTCGACGTCTACCCGCCGAACGTGCGCGCCGCCCGCAGCTCGCACGTCATCACCGGCCTGCCCGACGCGTACGGCCGCGGCCGCATCATCGGCGACTACCGCCGCGTGGCCCTGTACGGCGTCGACCAGCTGGTCGCGGCGAAGAAGGTCGACAAGCTCGGCCTTGACGTGCAGCCGTTCAGCGAGTCCGTGGTGCGCGAGCGCGAGGAGCACGCGGAGCAGATCCGCGCCCTCGGCGAGCTCAAGGAGATGGCCGCGTCGTACGGGTACGACGTCTCGGGCCCGGCGACCACGGCCCGCGAGGCCGTGCAGTGGCTCTACTTCGGCTACCTCGCCGCGGTGAAGGAGCAGAACGGCGCCGCGATGTCCTTGGGCCGCACGTCGACGTTCCTCGACGTGTACCTCGAGCGCGACCTGGCCGCGGGGCGCCTCACCGAGGCCGAGGCGCAGGAGATCGTCGACGACTTCGTCATCAAGCTGCGCATCGTCCGCTTCCTGCGCACCCCCGAGTACGACGCCCTGTTCTCCGGCGACCCGACCTGGGTCACCGAGACGATCGGCGGCATGGGGGAGGACGGGCGCCCGCTCGTCACCAAGAACTCGTTCCGCTTCCTGCAGACCCTGTACAACCTGGGCCCGGCCCCCGAGCCCAACATGACCGTCTTCTGGAGCCCGCGCCTGCCGCAGGGGTTCAAGGACTTCTGCGCCAAGGTGTCGATCGACACCTCCGCCGTGCAGTACGAGTCGGACGAGCAGATCCGCCCCGCCTGGGGCGACGACGCGGCCATCGCCTGCTGCGTCTCGCCGATGGCGGTCGGCAAGCAGATGCAGTTCTTCGGCGCCCGCGTGAACCTCGCCAAGGCGCTGCTCTACGCGATCAACGGCGGCAAGGACGAGGTGACGGGCAAGCAGGTCTCGCCGGCGTTCCCCGCGGTCGCGCCCGGGCTGCCGCTCGACTACGACGACGTGCGCGCCCGCTTCGACCGCACCATGGACTGGCTCGCCGAGACGTACGTCGAGGCGCTGAACTGCATCCACTGGTCGCACGACAAGTACGCCTACGAGCGGCTCGAGATGGCCCTGCACGACAGGGACGTGCTGCGCACGATGGCCTGCGGCATCGCCGGCCTGTCGGTCGCGGCGGACTCCCTGTCGGCCATCCGGTACGCCACCGTCATCCCGGTGACGGACGAGCGCGGCATCGTCGTCGACTACGAGACCGAGGGCGACTGGCCGGCCTACGGCAACGACGACGACCGCGTCGACGCCATCGCCGTCGAGCTGGTCGAGTCGTTCATGGCCAAGATCCGCAGCCACCCGATGTACCGCGACGCCGTGCCCACCCAGTCGGTGCTGACGATCACGTCCAACGTGGTCTACGGCAAGGCCACGGGCAACACCCCGGACGGCCGCCGGGCCGGCGAGCCGTTCTCGCCCGGCGCCAACCCGATGAACGGTCGGGACACGCACGGCATGCTCGCGTCGGCACTGTCGGTCGCGAAGCTGCCGTACGAGCAGGCGCAGGACGGGATCTCGCTGACCAACACCGTCGTGCCGTCGGGCCTGGGCCGCACCCGCGACGAGCAGGTGGCGAACCTCGCCGGCCTCCTGGACGCCTCGGTGGGCAGCGACGGCTACCACATGAACGTCAACGTCCTCGTGCGCGAGACGCTCGAGGACGCGATGGAGCACCCGGAGAACTACCCGCAGCTCACGATCCGCGTCTCCGGCTACGCGGTGAACTTCGTGCGGCTGACCCGCGAGCAGCAGCTGGACGTGCTGTCGCGGACCTTCCACGGGGGGCTCTGACCATGACTGCCGGCCCGGCGTTGCTGGACGCCCCCTCCCGGCGCCGGGCCGGCGCCGGCCTGCGGGGGATCGAGACCGTCGACACCCAGGAGGTGGGCCGCTCCGACCGCCTGGCGCTGATGCGCTCGGGCGAGCTCGGCTCGGTGCACTCGTGGGAGCTCGTGACGGCCGTCGACGGCCCGGGGACGCGGCTGACCGTGTTCCTCAGCGGCTGCCCGCTGCGGTGCCTGTACTGCCACAACCCCGACACCCTCGCGATGAAGGACGGCGAGCCCGTGCTCGCCGAGGACCTGCTGGCCCGGGTGGCGCGGTACCGCGGCATCTTCTCCGCGACGGGCGGCGGCCTCACGCTGTCGGGCGGCGAGGTGCTCATGCAGCCGGCGTTCGCCGCGCGCGTCCTGCGCGGCGCGAAGGAGCTCGGGGTGCACACCACGCTCGACACGTCGGGGTTCCTCGGGGCCAACGCGACCGACGCGATGCTCGACGACACGGACCTCGTGCTCCTCGACATCAAGTCCGGCGACGAGGACACCTACTGCCGCGTCACCGGGCGCTCGCTGGCGCCGACGCTGCGGTTCGGCCGCCGGCTCGCCGAGCGCGGCGTCACGGTCTGGGTGCGCTTCGTGCTGGTGCCCGGGCTCACCGACGACCCGGAGAACGTCGCGGCCGTCGCCCGGCACGCGGCGGACATCGAGGCGGTCCGCCCCGGCACGGTCGAGCGCGTCGAGGTCCTCCCGTTCCACCAGATGGCCCGCGACAAGTGGGCCGAGCTGGGGCGCACCTACGAGCTCGACGACACCGAGCCCCCGACGCCGGAGGCGACCCAGGCCGTGCGCGAGGTGTTCCGCGCCCACGGGCTGACCACCTACTGAGCGCTACTGAGCGGCCGGCGACGGGCCCCTGCGCGCGGGCGCGCCGGGATACGGTCGGGGCGTGTTCACCCCCGAGCAGGTCCGTGATCTCGTCGAGGGCCGACCCGTCGTCGACGACTTCGCCTACGGGAGGTCGGACGAGGCGGCCGTGCGCGCGCTGCACCGGACCGTGTGCCGCGAGGTCGAACGGCGGACGGGGACGCGGTCGCGGATCGCGTGGGACCACTACGGCTCGGGATACGCGTCCTTCGTCGACGCGTGGTTCTTCCGGGACGAGCCCGGGTGGGCCGGCCGGAAGGCCGGCGGAGACCGGTCGTGGCAGGGGCTCACGGTGCTCCTCAGCCGCCTCTCGCCGTACGTCGTGTTCCTGGAAGGGAACAGGTCGTGGGGCGAGCGCACCGGCTCCGCGGACATGCCGACCTTCGCCGGAGTCGATCGGCTGACCACCCCGGCGGTCGCGGAGATCGCCCCCCAGGTCCAGGCGGTCGTGGAACGGCACGGTCTCGTGCGGCTGCACGCCTCGGACCTCGGCACGCCGCTCGCCCCCGACGTCCAGGTACCCACGCTCCTGTCCGACCCCGGCTCGTATCGCGAGTTCGACGCGCTCTTCCACTGGGAGGACTGACGTCACGCTCCGGCGCTCGGCAGCCCTCCGCGCTCTAGCATGGCGGGATGACGACGACGTCCGAGCACGCGGCCGACGACCTCCCCCTGCAGCCGCTCGACGAGGGCTGGACGACGGCGCTCGCGGTGGTGGCGCACCCCGACGACATGGAGTTCGGCGCGGCCGCGGCCGTCGCGCGCTGGACGGGGCAGGGCAAGCGGGTCGTCTACGTCATGGTGACCAGCGGCGAGGCCGGGATCGACGGCATGCACCCCGACGAGGCGCGCCGCGTGCGGGAGGCCGAGCAGGTCGCCTCCGCCCGGGCGGTCGGCGTCGACGACGTGGAGTTCCTCGGCTTCGCCGACGGCGTGATCGAATACGGCCTGCCGCTGCGGCGGGCGATCGCGGGGGCCGTCCGGCGGCACCGCCCGGAGGTCGTCATCACCGGGAACTACCGCGAGACGTTCCCCGGCGGCATGCTCAATCAGGCCGATCACGTCGCGACCGGCCGCGCCGTCGTCGACGCCGTGCGCGACGCCGGGAACCGCTGGGTCTTCACCGACCAGCTGGAGGACGAGGGGCTCGAACCGTGGGGCGGCGTCCGGCAGGTGTGGGTCGCGGGCTCGCCCGACGCGGGGCACGCGGTCGACGTCAGCGCCACGTTCGACGCCGGGGTCGCCTCGTTGCGGGCGCATGCCGCCTACCTCGACGGGCTCGGGTGGGAGCACTTCGACCCGGCGGAGTTCCTCGCCGGGATGACGTCGGCCACCGGCCCGCGGCTCGGCGTCGCGCACGCGACACCCTTCGAGGTGCTGCGGATGGGCTGGGACGACTGACCGACCGTCCGGCGGCCCCGGTCGGGCCGATCAGGCGTGTGTCGCGGCCACGGCGCGCTCGACGACGACGCGGAGGTCGCCGTCACCGGCCGCGTGCCAGGCGCGCTGGCGCGCCGCGCCGTCGCCGGACGCCCAGAGCCGGCCGAGCAGGTCGGTGACGGCGTCCAGGTCGCCGGCGTCGACGAGCGCGTCGCGGACGTGCGCCACGAGCTGCCCGACGACGTCGTGCGCGCCCGCGGGCCGCCACGTGAGCGGGGACAGGAGCTCCTCCGAGAGGCCGGAGCGCCCCGCGCGCCAGGCGGCCGTGCGGAGCAGCTCGGTGCGCAGGACCGGCGCGGGCTGGCCGTCCGCCACCTCCCGCGCGGCCGTCTCGACCAGGCCCCGGGCCAGCGCGCCCACGAGGGTTGCGGTGTCCGCGTCGAGGCAGACGTCAGCGATGCGGACCTCGACCGTCGGGTAGCGCGACGAGAGACGGGCGTCGAAGTAGACCATGTTCTGGTCGAGGATCGTGCCCGTGGCGACCAGGGCGTCGACGGCCTCGTGGTACGACTCGGGGCTGCCGAAGGTCCGGGCCGGCCCCGACGTGGGCCAGCGCGCCCACACCTGCGAGCGATAGCTCGCGAACCCCGAGTCCTCGCCCTGCCAGAACGGCGAGTTGGCGCTCAGTGCCAGCAGCACGGACAGCCAGGGGCCGATGCGGTCGAGCACGGCCACGCCCTCGGCGTCGTCCTCGACCGCGACGTGCACGTGGCAGCCGCTGGTGAGCTGCTCGCGGGCCGTCAGCCCGAACTTCGCGCGCGCCTCGAGGTAGCGCAGGCGCGCGACGGTGGTGCCCTCGAAGGGCCAGGGCGACGTCGCGAGGGCCGCCACGCGCGCGTCCACCCGGTCCGCGGCGGCCTGGGCGCGCCGGCGCCCGGCCCGGATCTCGGCGGCCAGGTCGGCGAGCTCGCGGCGGGGATGGGTCGCCGTCTCGAGCTGCTCCTCCATGAACTCTGTCTCGAGCGCGCCGCCCCCGGTCTGCTCGGACGGCGGGGGTGTGTCGTCGTCCTCGGCGGCGTCCAGCGCCTCGGACGCCCGCGCCACCGGCCTGCCGTCCGCCCCGACCAGGAGGAACTCCTCCTCGACCCCGATGGTCCGCTTCATCGGGGAAGTGTCACACGTACGCGCCGTCGCCGGAAGTTCGCCCGGTCTCAGGGACGCGGGCCGGCGCGACGCCGGCGGCGCCTCGGTACGCTGGAGAACCCGAGCCGGCCGCGAAGGAGCACCCGGATGACGGTGCGAGGCAAGGACTTCGACGGCGCGCTGGACCGTGCCGCCCACCACGCGCGGGCCTGGCTCGCGGACGTCGGAGAACGCCCCGTGCCGCCGCGGGCCGACGCCGACGCGGTCGGGCGGACGCTCGCCGGGCCACTGCCCGCCCGGGGGCTCGCGCCCGACGAGGTGGTGGACGAGCTGGCCGCCCGGGTGGAGCCGGGCCTCATGGCGATCGGGTCGGGACGGTTCTTCGGCTGGGTCATGGGCGGCACGCTCCCCGCCGCCCTCGGCGCCGACTGGCTCGTGAGCGCGTGGGACCAGAACGCCGGCATGCGGTTCTCGACGCCGGGCGTGGTCGCGGTGGAGGAGGCGGCCGGGCGCTGGGTGCTCGACGCCCTGGGCCTGCCCGCGGGCGCCGACGTCGGGTTCGTGACCGGCGCGACGACGGCGAACCTCACCGGCCTCGGCGCGGCGCGCGCATCCGTGCTCGCCCGCGCCGGGTGGGACGTGCACGAGCGCGGCCTGGCCGGCGGGCCACCCGTGCGGGTGCTGGTCGGCGCCGAGCGCCACGACTCGGTGGACCTCGCCCTGCGCTATCTCGGCCTCGGGCGGCCGACCACGGTCGAGGCCGACGACCAGGGCCGGATCCGCGCCGACGCCCTGGCGTCCGCGCTCGGCGAGGCGCCGCCGGGGACGCCGACGATCGTCGTGCTGCAGGCCGGCAACGTGCACTCCGGCTCGTTCGACCCCTTCGCCCAGACCGTCCCGCTCGCGCACGAGCACGGCGCCTGGGTGCACGTCGACGGGGCCTTCGGCCTCTGGGCGGCCGCCGTGCCCGGGCTCGCGCACCTGGTGCGGGGGATGGCGGCCGCCGACTCGTGGGCCACGGACGCGCACAAGACGCTCAACGTGCCCTACGACTGCGGCATCGCGGTCGTCGCCGACCCGGCGCCGGTGCGCGCCGCGTTCGGGGTGCACACGGCGTATCTGGTGGACGCCCCCGGGCCCGGCAACCCGTACGACAAGGCACCCGAGCTCTCGCGGCGCGCCCGGGGCGTGCCGACGTGGGCCGCGCTGCGCTCGCTGGGCCGCGACGGCCTGGTCGAGCTCGTCGCGGGGCTGGCGCGTCGCGCCCGCGCCATCGGCGAGGGCGCGGCGCGCATCGACGGCGTCCGGGTCGTCAACGACGTCGTCTACACGCAGGTGTGCCTGGCGCTCGAGGACGACGCCCGGACGCGGGCCGTCGGCGAGCGTCTCGTCGCCGACGGCGAGACGTGGATCTCCGGGTCCCGGTGGCGGGACCGGGCCGTGCTGCGCGTCTCGGTGAGCAACTGGTCGACGGACGACGACGACGTCGCGCGGACCGTCGCGGCGATCCGGCGCGCCGTCGAGCGCACGTGAGGCGCCCGCGGCCGGTCCCCGAGGTCGGGACGGGCCGCGGGCGCCTCATGAGCCGTGCGGCTCGGGGCCCCGAGGAGGGCGTGTCAGGCGACGGCCTCGGGGACGTTCGCGACGCCGTCGGGCAGGATCCGGCGGCCCAGGACCTTCTCGGAGTACCCGGCGCGGTCCAGGTACGGCGTGATGCCGCCGGTGTGGAAGCCCCACCCGGCGCCGAGGATCATGCACAGGTCGATCTGCTGCGGCCCGGCGACCACGCCCTCGTCGAGCATGTGCCCGACCTCGACCGTGAGCGCCGTGAGGACGGAGTCGAGGACGCCGTCGGCGTCGAGCACCGGGGTGCCCTGGCGGCCCGTGGCACCGGCGGGCAGGGCCTCGCCGAACACGGCCTGGATCGCCGGGTCGACCGGCTTGGGCAGCCCGGGCGCCGGGCGGTCCAGGACGACCTTCGTGCCGTCGGCCACGAGCTTCTCCAGGCCGGGCGACGTCGGGAAGCGGTCGCCCAGGTCCTCGCGCAGCGAGGTGAGCACGTGCAGGCCGACCGCCGGGCCGACCAGGTCGAAGAGCTCGAACGTCGGCATCGGGAAGCCGAGCGGCGCGAGGGCCGTGTCCGCGACCTCGACGGACGTGCCGTTCTCGATCGCCTCGACGACCTTGCCCATGACGAGCACGAGCAGCCTGTTGACGACGAAGCCCGGCCGGTCGGCGACGAGCACGGCCGTCTTGCGCAGCTTCTTGGTGATCGCGAACGCCGTGGCGAGCGCCTCGTCGGAGGTCTTCTCGGCCTGCACCACCTCGACCAGCGGCATCTGGGCCACCGGGTTGAAGAAGTGGATGCCCACCACGCGCTCGGGGTGCTGGAGGTCGGCCGCCATCTCGGTGACCGACAGCGCCGAGGTGTTCGTCGCGAGGACCGTGTCCTCGCCGACGATGCCCTCGAGCTCGGCGAAGACCTTCTTCTTCAGGCCCATGACCTCGGTGACGGCCTCGATCACGACGTCGCAGGTGGCGAAGTCGCCGATCTCGGCGGTGCCGGTGACGCTCGCGACGATGCGGGCCGCCGCCTCGGGCGTCATCCGGCCGCGGCCGACGAGCTTCTCGACCGTGGACCGGACGAAGCCGAGGCCCTTGTCGACCCGCTCCTGGTCGAGGTCGCGCATGACCACGGGCACGCCGAGGCGCTGCGCGACGAGCAGCGCGATCTGCGCGGCCATGAGGCCGGCGCCGACGATGCCGACGCGCGTGACCGGGCGGGCGAGGCTCTTGTCCGGCGCGCCGACGGGCTTCTTGCCGCCCGAGACGAGCTGGAACGCGTAGACGCTCGCGCGCATCTCGTCGGACATGATGAGGTCGGCCAGCGCCCGGTCCTCGGCGGCGAACGCCTCCTCGCGGGTCGCGGTGCGGGCCGCGGCGAGCAGGTCGAGGGCGCGGTAGGGCGCGGGGCGCGAGCCGGCGACGACGGCGTCGAGCCGCTGGCGCGTGGCGGCCACGACGGCGTCCCACACGGGCTGCGGGTCGAGCTCCCGGCGCGGCACCTCGACCTCGCCGCGCAGCACGCGGGAGGCCCACAGGATCGACTGCTCGAGGAAGTCGGCGGCCTCGAAGAGCTGGTCGACCAGGCCGATCTGCGCCGCCTCGGCCGCCTTGAACGGCTTCTGCGCGGCGGGGCGGGTGAGGATGACGTCGACGGCCTTCTCGATGCCGACCAGGCGCGGCACGAGGTAGGCGCCGCCCCAGCCCGGGACGAGGCCGAGGCCGGTCTCGGGCAGGCCCAGCGCGGGGGCGTCGGACGACACGGTGCGGTAGTCGCAGTTGAGCGCGACCTCGAGCCCGCCGCCGAGCGCGAGCCCGTTGACGAACGCGAACGTCGGCACGCCCATGGTGTGCAGCAGCTCGTAGGCGGCGTGCCCGGAGCGGCCGAGCTCGAGCGCCTGCTCGTGGGACGTGACGCTGGAGACCTGCAGCAGGTCCGCGCCGGCGGCGAGGAAGTACGGCTTGCCGGTGACGGCGACGGCGGCGATCTCGCCGCGGCCCGCCCGCTCCTGCAGCGCGGTGAGCGCCGCCGTGAGCTCGGCCATGCCCTCCGGGCCCAGGGTGTTGGGCTTGGTGTGGTCGAGGCCGTTGTCGAGCGTGACGAGCGCGAGGGTGCCCGCGCCGCCCGGCAGCTCGACGTCCCGGACGAGGGAGTGCG
The DNA here is from genome assembly GCF_038593535.1 of Isoptericola sp. F-RaC21. Lineage (NCBI taxonomy): Bacteria > Bacillati > Actinomycetota > Actinomycetes > Micrococcales > Promicromonosporaceae > Isoptericola > Isoptericola sp. F-RaC21. Next base: position 623,016 of record NZ_JBCFYX010000001.1, read on the forward strand.
TGACGCGCTCGGCGCGGACGCCGGAGGTGTTCTCGGTCATCGGTGTCAGTTCTCCTCGTCCGTCGCGGTGCTGGTCTGCTCGGCGGTGTGGCCGGAGTAGTCGGCGTGGTGCGGGTTCTCCCAGATCACGGTGCCGCCCTGGCCCAGGCCCACGCACATGGTGGTGATGCCGTACCGGACCTCGGGGTGCTTCGCGAACTGGTGCGCGAGCTGCGTCATGAGCCGCACGCCCGAGCTGGCCAGCGGGTGGCCCATGGCGATGGCGCCGCCGTACGGGTTGACGCGCTCGTCGTCGTCGGCGATGCCGTAGTGGTCGAGGAAGCTCAGCACCTGCACGGCGAAGGCCTCGTTGATCTCGAACAGGCCGATGTCGTCGATGGTCAGCCCGGCCTGGGCGAGCGCCTTGTCGGTGGCCGGGACCGGGCCGTAGCCCATGATCGACGGGTCGACGCCGGCGAACGCGGACGAGACCAGGCGCATCGCGACCGGCAGGCCCAGCTCGGCGGCGGTGTCGCCGGAGGCGAGCAGCGCGGCGGTGGCGCCGTCGGTCAGCGGGGACGCGTTGCCCGCGGTGACGCGGCCGCCCGGGCGGAACGGCGTCTTGAGGTTCGCGATGCCCTCGACGGTGGTGCCCGGTCGGGGCAGCTCGTCGGCGGTGGCGAGGCCCCAGCCCTGCTCGGCGGAGCGGACGGCGACGGGGACGAGCTCGGGCCCGACGTCGCCGTTGGCCACGGCCTTGGCGTACTTGGCCTGGCTGTTCACGGCGTAGGCGTCCGCGCGCTCCTTGGTGAGGTGCGGGAACTTGTCGTGCAGGTTCTCGGCCGTGACGCCCATGTTCAGGGCCTCGGGGTCGACGAGCCGCTCCGACAGGAAGCGCGGGTTGGGGTCGGCGTCGAAGCCCATCGGGTGGCGGCCCATGTGCTCCACTCCGCCCGCGATCACGACGTCGGCGCTGCCGGTCGCGATGCCGGCGGCGGTGGTGGTGACGGCGGTCATCGCGCCGGCGCACATGCGGTCGATGGCGAAGCCGGGGACGGTCTGGGGGAGGCCGGCGAGCATCCCGACGGTGCGGCCGAGCGTCAGGCCCTGGTCGCCCTGCTGGGTGGTGGCGGCGATCGCCACCTCGTCCACGCGCTCGCCCGGCAGCTCGGGGTGGCGGCGCAGCAGCTCGCGCACGGCCTTGACGACGAGGTCGTCGGCACGCGTCTCGGCGTACAGGCCGTCGGGCCGGGCCTTGCCGAACGGCGTGCGCACGCCCTCGACGAAGACGACGTCGCGCAGCGCGCGGCGGGCCGGGTTCCGTGTGGTCATGGAAGCTCCATCCGCAGGCGGGGGTCGGGACTTCGGCGTCCGACGAGCGACGCCGCTCTCGGGCGACGACCCGGTGGGGCCGGCGCCGAGGTACACGCTACCGCGAGTACCGGGAATCAGGATAGACCACTCTGAGACCCCGTCTCACCGACCTGTCAGGAGACGGCGGCGAAGGCACCCTCGAGGGGCGAGGCGACCAGCTCGATCTGCCACGGCCGGGCCGAGCGCCCGCGGAGGAAGTCCGCGATCTCGGGCGCGCTCGTCGGCTCCGGCGGGGTCCAGCACAGCCGGCGCAGGGCGTCCGGCTGCAGGAGGTTCTCCACCGGCACGTGCAGCTCCTCGGACAGCCCGGCGAGGACCTCGCGCGCCGCCGTGAGCCGGCGGGCTGCGACGGGGTCTCGGTCGGCCCAGGTGCGCGGCTGCGGCGGACCGTCGGAGCGCGGGCCGCGCTGGCTCGGGAGGCGGTCGTCGGGCAGGGCGAGGGCCTCGTCGATGGCGCGCTGCCACGCGGGCGCGCGGCGTCGCGTGGCCTTGCCGGCGAACTCCGGCAGGGCGGTCAGCTGCGGCACCGTGCGCGGCAGCGCGCGGGCGGCGGCCACGATGGCGCGGTCGGGCAGCACCCGGCCGGGGGAGACGTCGCGGGCGCGGGCGCTCGCGTCGCGCGCCTGCCACAGGCTGCGGACGACGGCGAGCTGGCGCCGGTCGCGCAGCGTGTGCGTGCCCGACGTGCGCCGCCACGGGTCGACCCGCGGGGCCGGGGGCGGCGCGGTGCGCACGGCCTCGAACTCCTGGGCCGCCCACTCCGTCTTGCCGTCCGCGTCGAGCCGCTCGGCCAGGCGGTCGCGCAGCTCCACCAGCACCTCCACGTCGAGCGCGGCGTACCGCAGCCAGTCCTCGGGCAGGGGCCGCGTGGACCAGTCGACGGCGGAGTGCTCCTTGGCCAGGCCGAGCCCGAGCAGCTCGGCGACCACGGCCGCGAGGCCCACCCGCTCCAGGCCCAGCAGGCGCGCAGCGAGCTCCGTGTCGAAGACTCGCGCGGGGCGCAGCCCGTGCTCGGCGAGCCCCGGCAGGTCCTGCGAGGCGGCGTGCAGCACCCACTCCGCGTCGCCCACGGCGTCGCCGATCGCCGACAGGTCCGGTAGGGCGACCGGGTCGAGCAGCGCCGTGCCGGAGCCCTCGCGCCGCAGCTGGACCAGGTAGGTGGCCTGGCCGTAGCGGTAGCCCGAGGCGCGCTCCGCGTCGGCGGCGACGGGCCCGGTGCCGGCCGCGAAGCGCTCGACGACGCGGTCGAGGCCGGCCGGGGTGTCGACGACGCGGCCGACGCCGTCCGCGGGCTCGGTGAGCGGGACGACGTCGGTGGCGGTCGGGGGGACTGCTGAGCTCATGGCCCCACGGTATGCGGTCGTGACCCGGGCCGGGGGTGCCCGCGGCCGCCGGAGCGGGCAGCGAGGGAGGCGACGCCGTCGGGCAGCGGCGGCAGGCCGCCGGCGGTCGCCATGAGGTCGCCCCACACGGCGAGGTGCACCCCGAGGTCCGTGTCGGTCGGCGTCCAGGACGCGCGGATCTCGAGGTCCACGGCGTCGGGCGTGGCGTCCAGGGCGCCGAAGCTCTGGGAGAGCACGCGCGTCACGGTGCCCCCGACGGCCAACGTCTCGACGCCCGCGGCCGCGAGCGACTCCGTCACCCAGGTCCATGCGACGTCGGCCAGGAGCGGGTCGGCCGCGAGCTCGGGCTCGAGGACGGCGCGCACGAGCGTGACCACCCGGAACGTGCCCTGCCACGTCTCCTGGCCGTCGGGGTCGTGCAGCACGACGAACCGGCCGGTGGCGACCTCCTCGCCGCCGGGCTCGACGACCTCGCCCTCGAGGGCCACCGAGTAGGGGGCCACGCGCGTGGGGCCGGGGATCTCCGCGAGGTGCACCTCGCCGCGCAGCCGCCGCTCGCGCAGGGACGCCAGCGCGGCCGCGAACGGGGCGGGCACCTGCCTGGGATCCTTCCTGGGATCCGTCGTGGAGTCACCCGTGCGATCGCCGGTCACGCCAGCCACCGTACGGGGCGCCGCGCCCGGTGGGGCGAAACGACGCGGCGAGGCGCCGGTCGTGTCCGGATCGTGATGGTCCGTACACCTCGGCCGCCGGGCCCGACTACGCTGGTCCCGGCTCCCGGGCGGGGGCGCGCGTGCCTCAGTCGCCGCCACCCGACCGCCCGACCCGTACCGAGAACCGACGGAAGCAGGGAAACGATGACAGCTCGTGCCCAGATCGGCGTGACCGGCCTTGCGGTGATGGGCCGCAACCTCGCCCGCAACTTCGCGCGGCACGGCTACACGGTGGCGGTGCACAACCGGTCGTACGCCAAGACGCAGTCGCTCATCGCCGACGCCGGGCACGAGGGCGACTTCGTCCCGTCCGAGTCGATGGCCGACTTCGTCGCGTCGCTGGAGCGGCCTCGCAAGGTCGTCATCATGGTCAAGGCCGGCGCGGCCACGGACGCCGTCATCGACGAGCTGGTGCCGCTGCTGGAGTCCGGCGACATCGTCGTCGACGCCGGCAACGCCCACTTCCCGGACACCATCCGCCGGGAGAAGGCGCTGAGCGCGAAGGGCCTGCACTTCGTCGGCACCGGCGTGTCCGGCGGCGAGGAGGGTGCCCTCAACGGGCCCTCGATCATGCCCGGCGGCACGCGCGAGTCGTACGCGAGCCTCGGCCCGATTTTCGAGGACATCTCGGCCAAGGTCGACGGCACGCCGTGCTGCACCTACGTCGGCCCCGACGGCGCGGGCCACTTCGTCAAGATGGTGCACAACGGCATCGAGTACGCCGACATGCAGCTCATCGCCGAGGCCTACGACCTGCTCAAGCAGGGGCTGGGCGCGTCCGCCGCCGAGATCGGCCAGATCTTCGCCGAGTGGAACACGGGCGACCTCGAGTCGTTCCTCATCGAGATCACGGCCGACGTGCTGCAGCACGTCGACGCGGCCACCGGCAGCGCGTTCGTCGACATCGTGCTCGACCAGGCCGAGCAGAAGGGCACCGGCCGCTGGACGGTGCAGAACGGCCTCGATCTCGGCGTCCCGATCACCGGCATCGCCGAGGCGACGTTCGCCCGCGCGCTGTCCGGCTCCGTGCCCCAGCGCGAGGCGGGTCGCGCCGCCCTGCCCGCCGACGCCGGCACGTGGGAGATCGCGGACCGCGACGCGTTCATCGAGGACGTGCGCCTCGCCCTGTACGCGTCGAAGGTGGTCGCGTACTCCCAGGGCTTCGACCAGATCGCCGCCGCCTCGGCCGAGTACGGCTGGGACGTCGACCGTGGCGCCATGGCCCGCATCTGGCGCGGCGGCTGCATCATCCGTGCCCGCTTCCTCAACCGGATCACCGAGGCGTACGAGCGCGACGCGCAGCTGCCCCTGCTGCTCGCGGACGAGTACTTCACCGACGCCGTGGCGAACGGCCTCGGCGCCTGGCGCCGCGTCGTCGCGCAGGCCGCCCTCAACGGGGTGCCCACGCCGGCGTTCTCGTCGTCCCTCGCCTACTACGACGGCGTGCGCGCCGAGCGGCTGCCCGCCGCGCTCATCCAGGCGCAGCGCGACTTCTTCGGCGCGCACACCTACCGCCGCACCGACCGCGAGGGCACCTTCCACACCGAGTGGTCGGCCGACCGCTCCGAGCAGGAGGCATGACCGCACCCGTGAGCACCACCAGCACCAGGGGCACCGCCGAGGGCGCACGTCCCGAGGCGGGCCCCGGGTTCCAGCCCGTCATCGTCGGGTCCGACATCGGCGTGTACGCGCTCGCCCGCTCGTTCCACGAGCGGTACGGCGTGCGGACCACCGTCGTCGCGTTCGCCGAGCCGGGCCCGATCGCGCACTCCCAGATCATCGACACCGAGCTGTCGGGCACCGCGCCCGAGCAGATCGTCGCGGCGCTCCAGGACGTCGCGGGCCGGCTGGCGACGCCCGGCCGCGCCCTCGTGCTCCTCACCAACATGGACTGGGTGGTGCGCGTGCTCGTGCACCACCGCGAGGAGCTCGAGGCCGCCGGGTACGTCGTGCCGTTCGCGGACGCCGCGCTGATCGACCGGATCTCCGACAAGGCGGAGTTCCAGGAGGTGTGCGCCGAGCTCGGGATCCCGACGCCGGCCACGGTGATCCAGGACTTCGCCCGGGCCACCGAGCCGGGCTGGGAGCCGCTGCCCGTGGCCTTCGACTTCCCGGTCATCGCGAAGCCCGCGAGCAGCGCCGACTACCACGACGTGCAGTTCGCCGGGAAGAAGAAGATCTACGAGATCGCGACGCCGGCCGAGCTGGACCGGCTCATGATCGCGCTGCGCGAGGCGGGCTTCCGTGGCCGGTTCCTGGTGCAGGAGAACATCCCGGGCGACGACACGCGCATGCGGTCGGTCACGGCCTACGCCGACTCGAGCGGGCGGGTCACGCTGCGCTCCTCGGCGCAGGTGCTCCTCGAGGAGCGCACGCCCGCGGCCCGCGGCAACCCGTCGGCGATGATCGTCGAGCCGATCGACGAGATCCTCGACGCCGCGCAGCGGATCCTCGAGCACACCGGGTGGCGCGGGTTCGCGAACTTCGACGTCAAGCTGGACCCGCGCGACGGCGTGTTCAAGTTCTTCGAGCAGAACCCGCGCATCGGCCGGAACAACTACTACCTCACCGCGGGCGGGCAGAACCCGACCGAGGCCCTGGTGGACGACGTCGTGCACGGCGTGCGGCGCGAGCCGGTGACCGCGGACCGCGAGGTGCTGTACTCCGTCGTGCCCAAGCGCCTGCTGCGCTCGTACGTGCTGGACCCTCAGCTGCACGCCCGCGTCGTGCGGCTGCAGCGCTCGGGGCGCACCGTGCACCCCCTGCGCTACCGGGCCGACGCGTCTCCGCGCCGCCGGCTCTACGTGCTGACGGCGATGCTCAACCACGTCCGCAAGTACCGGCAGTTCTACCCGCTCGAGGCGCTGCGCCGGAACTACGCGGCCAACACCGCCGCGGGCGGCGGCGCGGCCGGCGCGTCGGCGGCGAGCGGCGCCAAGGAGGCATCGTGACGCAGACCCCGCAGCGACGGCTGCAGCCCGTCGTCCTGGGCGGCGACATCGGCGCGTACAGCCTGGCCCGGGCGTTCCACGAGGCGTACGGCGTGCGCTCGGTCGTGGTGTCCGGCGCGTCCACGGGCCTGGTGCGGCACTCGCGCATCCTGCAGCACGTGGCCGAGCCGCGGATCGACGAGCCGGAGGCGATCGTGGCGCGCCTGCGCCGGATCGCGGACCAGCACCCCGACGCCGACCTGGTCGCCGTCGGCTCCGCCGACTGGCTCGTGCGGATGCTCGTGCAGCACCGCGCGCAGCTCGAGGACCGCTACCTGATCCCCTACGTGGGCGAGGACCTGCTGCTGCGCCTCACCGACAAGGAGGAGTTCGGGGCCCTGTGCGCCGAGCTCGGCCTGGCGCACCCCACCACGGTGGTGCACGACGTCGCGTCACCCGCCGAGCCGGACACCAGCGGCCTGACGTTCCCGGTGATCGCGAAGGCGGCCAGCACGGCGGCCTACCACGACGTCGAGTTCGCGGGGAAGAAGAAGGTCTTCCTCGTGGACACGCGTGCCGAGCTGCTCGATCTGCTCGCCCGGGTGCGCGACGCCGGGTACGTCGGCACGTTCGTCGTGCAGGACTACATCCCCGGCGACGACTCCGGCATGCGGATCCTCACCTGCTACAGCGACGCGCAGGGCAAGGTGCGGTTCTCGTCGTTCGGGCACGTGCTGCTCGAGGAGCACGCCCCGGGCGCGCTCGGCAACCCCGCGGCGATCGTCACGGGCACGCAGCACGAGGTCGTCGAGCAGGCGCGCCGCCTGCTCGAGCACGTCGGGTGGACCGGCGTCGCGAACTTCGACCTCAAGTACGACCCGCGCGACGGGCGCTACGTGTTCTTCGAGCTCAACCCGCGACTGGGCCGCTCGAACTACTACGTGACCGCGACGGGCGCCAACCCGGTGAAGTTCTACGTGCACGAGCACCTGCGCGGCCTGGACCCCGACCCGCGGGCGGTGCTCGGGCCCCACGTCCCGCTCTCGGGCGACGGCGAGGTCACCACCGAGCACCTGTACACGGTGCTGCCGGGGGCGCTGCTGCGCCGGTACGTCGCGGACCCGGCGACCCGGTCCGTCACGCGGCGCCTGCAGCTGACCCGGCGGGCGTCCAACCCGCTGTGGTACCGCAAGGAGTGGGACCCGCGCCGGGTGGCCTACCTGCTCGTGGCGCAGCTCAACCAGTTCCGCAAGTACGCGCGCCACTACCCGGTGGCGCAGTCGCGGGCGCTGGCCTGGACCGGGCCCGCCGCGCCGCAGGGCGCCCGGGAGGGCGCATGACCCCGGGGGTCGAGGGCGCCGACGGGACGGTCGAGGACCGGCCCGTCGGCGTCATCGGCGGGGTCGGCCCGCTGGCCACCGCGTACTTCCTGCAGCGCGTGGTGCAGCGCACCGTGGCCGACCGGGACCAGGACCACGTGGACCTCGTCGTGCTCAACCACGCGACCATCCCGGACCGCACGGAGTTCGTGCTCGGCCGGTCGCCCGCCGACCCCGGGCCCGTCCTCGCGCGCGACGCCCGCCGCCTGCAGGACTTCGGCGTGCAGTTCCTGGTGATGCCGTGCAACACGGCGCACTACTTCACGCAGCAGGTGCTCGACGCGATCACCGTGCCGTTCGTCTCGATCGTCGACGTGACGGTCGCGGCGGCACGCACGCGGGTCCCGGGGCTCGAGCGGGTCGGGCTCCTCGCCACGGCGGGCACCGTCGCGTCGAAGGTGTACGACGACGCCTTCGCCGCGTACGGGGTCGACGTCGTCGTCCCCGACGCGGCCGACCAGGACGTCGTCAACGCGGTCATCTACGACCAGGTCAAGGCCGGCCTGCCGGCGGACCCCGACGCGCTGCGCGGCGTCGCGTCGCGGCTCGTGGAGCGCGGGGCGTCGGTCGTGGTGCTCGGGTGCACCGAGCTGTCCGTCGCGGCCGTCGACCACCACCTGCTCGACGAGGAGCCGTTCCTGGACTCCATGGACGAGCTGGTGCGGGCGACGATCGAGCACGCGGGGCACCGCGTGCGCTGAGCGCACCCACCGCTGGTTGAGCCTGTCGAAATCTCGCCCGTCGCTGGTTGAGCCTGTCGAAACCCGGTGACTGGGTTTCGACAGGCTCAACCAGCGGTGGCGGGGTCTCGACAGGCTCGACCACCGGAGGTGTGGAGCGCGGTCAGTCGCCGATCGCGCTGGTCCCGGCGTACAGGTGCAGCACGGGCACCTGCAGGTGCTCGCGGGCGCGCGAGGCCCAGTCGTTGCGGAACGTGTCCTCGACCACGTGCGGGTAGGTGACGACGACGACGTCCTGGACGCCGTCGGGCCCGCCCTGCGCGGCGACGGCCGAGGCGAGCGCGGGCAGCGGGTCCTCGTCCGTGACCGCCCCGTCGGCAGCGGCGCCCGCGGCGCGCAGCCCGGCGAGCGACTGCTCGAGGCGCTGGGCCGCGGTCTGCTTCGCCTGCTCGGGCGTGGGCTCCTTGCCCACGATGTCCTGGCCGGCCTCGCGCAGCTCGCCCACCCACAGGTGGTCGATGATCGCGGCGACCACGTTGCGGTCGGTGTCCGAGGGGACGAGCACGTGGTAGCGCTCGGCCTGCTCGTCGTGCAGGGACAGGATGTGCGCCACGTCGGCGTCGGTGAGGGCGTCCTCGGTGAGGACGACGGTCGTCGGCATGCCAGCACCGTAGCCACCCGGGGGCCCGGATGCGAGGCCAGCGGTCCGTTCGGGGGCGGACGTGACGCGCGCCTCGCCTCGTCGTCCCGGGGGTGTGCTCAGCGCAGCAGCCACCGCGCCAGGAGCGTCCCGGACCCCGGCGCGTGCAGCAGGTGGGCCAGGCGGGCGGGCGTGGGCGGCGACGCCGGGATCCCGGCCGGCCGTGGCTCCTCGCCGGGGGCACCGGCGGGGGAGGCCGCGACGATGCGCGACGGGCCGGGCCCGACCAGGCAGGGGCTGGTGGTGACGCACAGCTCGTCGACCAGGTCGTCCGCGAGCATGGCGGCGAGCAGCGTCGGGCCGCCCTCGCACAGCACCCCCGGCAGGCCGCGTTCGGCGAGGGCGGCGAGACCGGCGCGCAGGTCCACCTCGTCGGGATCGTGCGCCGACGCCACCGCGACCACCCGATCGGCGGGGACCATCCGGCGCGCCGTCGCCGCGCCCGCCTCGCCGGTGAGGACCAGCGGAGGCCGGTCGCCGTCGGCGAGCTGCTGTGGCACCCGGCCCGAGCGCGTGACGAGCGCGAGCTCGAGCGGCCGGTCGGCGCCGGGGAGGTCCCGGGGGCGGTCGAGCGCCGTGTAGCCCTCGTGGCGGGCGGTGCCCGCGCCCACGAGGACGACGTCGGCCGCGGCCCGCAGCACGCGGAACACCCGCCAGTCGGCGTCGTCTCCGATCGACCCCGAGCGATGGTCGGGACCCCACGCGCCGCCGTCGACCGTGCTGACGAAGTTCGCCCGCACGGACGGGCCGTCGCCGGGGCTCGCGGCGTAGAGCTCCGCCAGCCGCCGCTCGGCGGGGTCGAGGGGCAGGTGCTCGGGCCCGGGGACGAGCAGGTCCAGCGGTGTCGTGGCAGATCTCACAGCGGCCAGCGTACTGACGCGGCGTAGCCTTGACGGTCGTGACGCTCACGCAGGACGAAGACCGGGACCAGGAGACGGACGAGGCCGCGACGCCCCCGGGGCCCCTCCCGGACGGGCCGGTGCCGTCGCTGTCGGCGGTCCGTCCGACCGTCTCCCCGGACCGGCTCCTCGCGGACCTGGTGCCCCCGCGGCACTTCGCGCAGGCCCGCTTCTCGACCTACCGCGCCGACCCCGCGCACCCGAGCCAGACGTCGGTGCCGGCCCGGCTGCAGGAGGTCGCGCGCGAGATCGTGGCGCCGCGCTCGTCCGGGCTGAAGGCCCTGTTCGGCCGCCGTCGGGCCGCGCCCGCCGTCTACATGGACGGCGGCTTCGGCGTCGGCAAGACGCACCTGCTCACGTCGCTGGCGCACGAGGTGACCGCGGGGCTGGGCGAGGGGTCCGTCGCGTACGGCACCTTCGTCGAGTACACCAACCTCGTGGGCGCGCTGGGCTTCCTCCCGACGGTGGAGGCGCTCGCCACGCGGCGCCTGGTCTGCATCGACGAGTTCGAGCTCGACGACCCCGGCGACACGGTGCTGATGTCGCGCCTGCTGCGCGAGCTCGCCGACCGCGACGTCGCCCTCGCCGCGACGTCGAACACGCTGCCGGAGGCGCTGGGCGAGGGCCGGTTCGCGGCCGAGGACTTCCTGCGCGAGATCCAGGCGCTGTCCTCGCGCTTCGAGGTGCTGCGCGTCGACGGCGAGGACTACCGCCACCGCGCCGTCGTGACCGAGGCGGCCCCGCTCGCGGCCGACGTCGTGGCGCGGACCGCGGCCGGCCACCCGGGCGCCGTCCTCGACGACTTCGACGACCTGCTCGCGCACCTCGCGACCGTGCACCCGAGCCGCTACGGCGCGCTGCTCGACGGCGTGCAGCTGGTGGCGCTCACCGGCGTGCGGCCCGTGCAGCGCCAGGAGGTGGCGCTGCGGCTCGTCGTCCTGGTGGACCGGCTCTACGACCGCGACGTGCCGGTGCTCCTCGCCGGCGACGCCGGGCAGCACCTGTTCTCCGAGGAGATGCTGCGCGGCGGCTACCGCAAGAAGTACTTCCGGGCGCTGTCGCGCCTGGGCGCCCTCGCGGAGGAGGGGCGCGGGCTGGCCGACTGACCGTTCGCACGGTTCGCCGCGGACCGCGGCGTCAGCCGCCGGGCGACCGGTCGACGGGGCCGGCGTGCAGCACGGCGGGCGACCGGGGCGGGATCCGCAGAACGCCGCCGGCGAGGGTCGTCCCCGCCGGGTCCCAGGCGGCCACGAGCTGTGTGTCGGCCGGGAGCGACGAGACGTCGACCTCCGCCGGCTCCGCGCCGGTGGCCAGCGCGACGGCGGTGCGCCCGCGGCTGCCCAGGAGCGCCGTGCCGTCGGTCCGCACGTCCACGGGCAGGTCCCGGTCCGCCGACGCCGTCGGCCGGAGCGACACCAGCGTGCGGGTCCAGTCGACGAGCCGGCGGGCCGGCTCGTCGCGCGCGGGCACGGGCACGTGCTCGGTGTCGAGCACCGGCGGCGTCCCGGCGAGGATCGCGAACGTCAGCAGGCAGGCCCGGTCGTCGTCGGTGACGCCCTCGACGCCCCCGCAGGAGCCGTCCGCGTCGGGCGTCCACGGGACGGAACGGTTCGCCGCGGGCAGCCGCGTGAGGTCCCGCACCAGGACGGAGGCGGCGCGCTGCGTGGCCCGGTGCGCGCGCCGCAGGCTCGGGGGGCGCCACGGGGACGTGGTCGGCCCGAACACCTCGTGCGCCAGCCGCCGCAGGTCCTGGACGGGGTCGGCGTCGCCGGGCGCGGCGAGGATGTGGTGCACGATGGTGGTGAGCCGGTCGCTGCGCCCGGGCCCGTCGACGAGGAGGTGCAGACGGCGGCCGAGCCGCTCCGCGAGGCGGTGGACGTCCTCGGCGAGCTCCCCGAGGAACGGGACGGCCGAGCGGTCGACGAGCGCCTCGACGTCGAGCAGCAGGCCGTCCACGTGGAAGTCCCGCAGCCACCGCTCGGCGTCGGCCACGAGGAAGTCGCGCGGGCCGCGGCTCCCGCTGCCGTCGAGGTTGATCCGCGGGCTGTCGGAGCCGGGCGGCCCGGGCCTGGCGCCGGTGCGCGGGCCGATGCGCGACCCCGTCGCGTAGGGGCCGAACGCGTGCAGGCCGAGGTCGTCGGCGACGGCCCACCGGTGGGGGGCGTCCAGGACGACGGCCAGGCCGCACCCGTGGGCGCGGTCCACGAACCGCTGCAGGGCGCGCGGGCCGCCCAGCGGCTCGTGCACGGCGAACAGGCGGACCCCGGCGGCGGGGCCGCGATCGGGGTCGTACGCGGCGACGGGGGAGAGCTCTACCCCGACGACGCCCGTCGCGGCGACGTCGGGGAGGAGGTCGCCGGCGGCGTCGAGGGTGCCGGCGGGGGTGAAGGTGGGCAGGTCGACGCGCAGCAGGGCGCCGGAGCCGAGGTCCGCGCCGCGCCAGTCCTCGTCCGTCCAGCCGAACTCCTGGTCGAGCACCCGGGAGGGGCCGTGCACGCCGTGCGGCAGCCAGGCGCTGCAGGGGTCCGGCGCGGGCGGTCCGCCGTCGACCGAGAAGAGGTAGTCGGTGCCGGGCGCGAGCTCGTCGTCCGCGCGCCAGTAGCCGGGCTCGTGCGCCCCGACGAGGCGGAGGGGGAGGCGGGAGCCGCTGTCCGGCAGCACGACCTCGACCGTGTGCGCCCGTGGCGCCCACAGGAGCGGCCGGGGCCCCGGCCAGCGGTCCCGTGTGCGGGGGAGCGGGGGCGGGGGTCCAGGTGCCGCCCTGTCGGCGAGGCCTGCATCGGCAGCGGTCACGGCGGACACTCTAGCCACCGGCGGCGACCTTCGCGGCTCCGCGTCCAGGTGACGGATGCCGCGGTCGACGGCGGTTCGCAGCGGTCGTTCGGGCGGCGTCCGGGGTTCGCGCAGCCGCGGTCGGGCCTCCGACTGGCGAAACAAATAGTGTGCCAAGCGCGGGCGGTCGAGCCCGCCGGCTGCTAGACCTTGGCCCATGAGCACGGATGGCACAGGCGCCCGACCCACGGCGCCGGTGGACAAGCTGGACGAGTCGATCGCCTCGCAGGCCAGGCTGGCACCCCGGCGGCGCCCGCTGGACGATCGGTACCGGGACGCCAGGTCCGGGGGAGACGCGGCAAAGGCGCCCGCGTCGCTCTCCGCGGCGGAGCTCGGTCCCATCGAGGGCGCCTCGAGCGGAGTCTCCTGGGACGACCCCGACGAGCTCTGAGCGACGCGGCCCGCGGGTCAGCGCGGGAGGCGGTCTGCGCCGACGGGGACCAGCCGCGGCATCCCCGCGGGGGCGACGCGGCTCAGCGCGACGTAGCGCGCCTCGGCCCGGTGCAGGCGGATGTGCTCGTCGAGGGACCAGTCCGGCCCGTTGGTGAGGACCATCCCGCAGGAGCAGTCGATCTCCACAGCGCCACCCTGGCCGTGCCGCACCTGGCCCACGGTGACGTGCGACGCCCGGGCGTGCGCCTTGGCGCGGTGCATCGTCGCGGAGACCGGGTCGGGCGCGACGGACGGCTCGTCGAACGGGGCGGGGGAGGGCTGGTCCACGCGGGCGAGCCTAATGGGTGTGGGCGATCCCGAGCTCGTGCATCCGCTCGTGCTCCTCGCGCGCGGCCTGGCGCGCGGCGATGCGCGCCTGCACCTCCTCGCGGCGCAGCGGCGGCACGGTCTTCGGGGGCTGCCGGCGCTCGGGGAGATCGCCGAGCAGGCGGGTGACGATCTCCGCGATCTCCGCGGTGGCCTGCTCGCACGGCTCGCGGGTGGCGGCGCTCGCCGAGCGCTGGACTCCGGTCACCTTCCGGACGAACTGCTCCGCAGCGGCCCGGATCTCCTCGTCGGTGGCGGGCGGCTCGAGCCCCCGCAGGGTCGTGATGTTGCGGCACATGCTCTCGACGCTACGCCGCGGGGGTGACGGCGGCGACACCCGGCGACGGGAGGGGAGTCGAGGGAAGGAACGCGAAAGGCCGCCCCGGGTGCACCGGGACGGCCTCGTTCTGGTGGGCGATACTGGGATCGAACCAGTGACCTCTTCCGTGTCAGGGAAGCGCGCTACCGCTGCGCCAATCGCCCGGGCGGCTGCTGCGCTCCCCGTGAGGGAAATGCAGAGCTCGGAGCGGATGACGGGACTCGAACCCGCGACCCTCACCTTGGCAAGGTGATGCTCTACCAACTGAGCCACATCCGCACGGCCGGGTCGTTCAGGGCTGCTGCCCTGGCCTCCCGGCGCCTGAGGAACATTACTCGACCGGTGGCTCGCTGGTCCAATCGCGGGCGTGTGACCTGCGACGCTGCGGTCGTTGCGGCGATCGACCGGTCGACGGTGAACGGCGTCGTGGTCCAGGAACGACGAAGCCCCCGACCGGTTCCCGGTCGGGGGCTTCGTGATGCTGGTGGGCGATACTGGGATCGAACCAGTGACCTCTTCCGTGTCAGGGAAGCGCGCTACCGCTGCGCCAATCGCCCGTGCTGCGAGGTGGGTACGGGATTCGAACCCGTGTATACGGCTTTGCAGGCCGCTGCCTCGCCTCTCGGCCAACCCACCTTGAGACGTGCTCTCCCGACGCTCGTGGTGAGTCGATCAGAGAGTGGGCCTCCGAGCGGATGACGGGACTCGAACCCGCGACCCTCACCTTGGCAAGGTGATGCTCTACCAACTGAGCCACATCCGCGCGACCAGGAACCAGGACACCCTGCGGTGCCCGCCGTTCTGGCGCGCCCCAAACATTAGTGGACCCCTGGCAGTCCGTCCAATCGCCCACCGCCCGGTGTCCGCCGAGTGTTCGCTCCGTACCCGCTAGCGTGCTCGGTGTGCACGAGCCGACCTCCTGGGCCACGTTCGCCGGCCGCCGCGCGACACGCGCGGTCGAGTGCGTCGACCTCACCGAGCAGCCGGAGCGGCTCGACGAGGGCCTGTGGTTTGTCGTCGTCGACTTCGAGGCCGACCTGGGGCGCGACGGCGTCTCCCGACCGGGCGGACGGGCGCGGGCGTGGCGGTTCGCCGAGGTGGGCCCGGCTGCGGGGCCGACGGACGACGCCGACGGGTGGCGCGGCCCGGCGCCGTCGTTCTGGACGAGCTCGCTCGATCGTGACGCCTACGTGCGTGCGGTCGCGACCGTCCGCGAGCGGGTGCGGCGCGGCGACGTCTACCAGGTGAACGTGTGCCGGGTGCTCTGCGCCCCGCTGTCCGGGTCGGACGGCGCCGGGGGCGTCGTCGAGCCCGACGCCGCCGGCCTCGCAGCGCGGCTGGCCGCCGGCAACCCCGCCCCGTACGCGGCCGCGGTGCACGTCCCGCGCGCGAGCGGGCTCGACCCGGTGTGGGTGGTGAGCGCCTCGCCCGAGCTGTACCTCTCCCTCGAGGGGGTTCGCGGCGGCGCCGGGTCGATCGCCTCGGGCCCCATCAAGGGCACGGCGCGCACGCCGTCGGGCCTCACGGCGAAGGACCGCGCCGAGAACGTGATGATCACCGACCTCGTGCGCAACGACCTGCAGCGCGTCTGCCGCGCCGGCACGGTGGAGGTGGCCGACCTGCTCGCCGTCGAGGAGCACCCGGGCCTGGCCCACCTCGTCTCGCGCGTGCGCGGGGAGCTGCTCGACGACGGCGCCGGCCGCTGGGCGCGCGTGCTGGGGGCGACGTTCCCGCCGGGGTCGGTGTCGGGGGCGCCCAAGTCGTCGGCGCTGCGGCTGATCGCCGAGCTCGAGCCCACCGCCCGTGGCCCGTACTGCGGTGCCGTGGGCTGGGTGGACGGCGACGCCGGGCGGGCCGAGCTCGCCGTCGGGATCCGCACCTTCTGGTGGGAGGACGAGCCCGGCGGCGGCGTCCTGCGGTTCGGCACCGGCGCCGGGATCACGTGGGGGAGCGACCCCGAGCGGGAGTGGGACGAGACGGAGCTCAAGGCGGACCGGCTGGTGGGGCTCGCCTCGTCGGACCGATGAGTCCGGGGACGCCGGCACGTCTCCCGTGCATGACACACGTGACGTGCGACCTCGGCATCTCCCTCGACGGCATCACGGCAGGGGTGAACCAGTCCCTCGACCAGCCGTTCGGCGACGGCGTCGGCGACGGCGAACGGATCATGCACGCGTGGATGTTCGACAACCCGGACGACCACCGGGCGGAGCTCGACGCGATCACCGACGCGGGCGCGTTCGTCATGGGCCGCAACATGTTCACCCCGGGACGCGGGGAGTGGGACCTCGCGTGGCGGGGCTGGTGGGGCGAGGACCCGCCGTACCACGCGCCGGTCTTCGTGCTCACGCACCACGAGCGGGAGCCGATCGAGATGCAGGGTGGCACCACCTTCCATTTCGTGACCGGCGGGCCGCAGGAGGCCCTGGACCGCGCCCGCGAGGCGGCCGGCGACCGGACCGTCTCCGTCGCCGGCGGGGCCACGACGGTCAACCAGTTCCTCGCCGCCGACCTCATCGACGAGCTGCGGCTGCACGTCGCGCCCGTGGTGCTCGACGTCGAGGGCGTGCGCCTGTTCGACGGGGTGGGGTCGCACGACCTGCGCATCGTGTCCGCGCGGGTCACGCCGGAGGTGACGCACCTCGTGCTGCGGCGCTGAGCGGGTCACTCGGGCACGTTGCCGCTGGCGTGCCCCAGCAGGTACGGCGTCGTGACGCCCGTGTACATGAGGTGTGCCACCAGCCCCTGGGTCGCGTGCGGCAGGTTGTGGCAGTGGTCCATCCAGATCCCTGGGTTGTCGGCGACGAACGCGACGTCGTAGACCTCGCCGTCGGCCACCTCGAGCGAGTCGGTCCACCACGGGCTCCCGCTCGCCGTGACGCCGTCGCGGGACAGGACGACCACGTGGTGGCCGTGCAGGTGCATCGGGTGCGGCGCCCCGCTGCGGTTGTCGATCCGCATGCGCACGACGTCGCCCTCCGCGACCTCGAACATCGGCACGTCCGGGTAGGTGTGCCCGTTCACGGTCCAGTGCATGCCGGGCTTCCCGTCGAGGAACCCTGGCGCGCGGCCGATGACGTAGTCGAACGAGCGGTCGGCGGCGGCCGGGTCCAGGCCGAGCGGGGCCGGGGTTCCGTACGAGATCAGGTCGAGTGTCGCCCTGGGACGCCGGGTCGGGGACGACGTCGCGCCGTCGGGGCCCACGACGACGGCGGAGGCGCCGCCCAGCTCGACGCGCGCCGCCGTGCCGTCCGTGGGCGCGACGACGAGCAGGTCCGCACGCCCGCCGGCCGGGACCACCACGGCCTGGTCCCGCACCTCCGGCGGGCCGTGCACGTCCGTGCCGTCGACCGCGAGGAGCCGGAACGGCACGCCACCCACCCAGACGGGAAGCACGCCGCCGTCGGTGTTGATCACCCGGACCCGCGCCGCGTGCCCGGGCCGCACGTCGACGGCCAGGTCGGCGGTCGTCCCCTGCACGGTGCGCCGGGACCCGTACCGGTGCACGACCGCCGGGACGTCGACGGCGTCGTCGAGCAGGCGGCCGACCTCCCGCCCTCCGGCCGGGTGGGCGTCCCGAGCCGGGGCCACGACCACCGCCCCGAGCAGGCCTTGGCGCACCTGCTCGTGCGAGACCTGGTGCGAGTGGTACCAGTACGTGCCCGCGTCGGAGGCGACGAAACGGTACGTGTGCGCCCCGCCGACGGGCACCGCGTCCTGGGTGACCCCCGCGACGCCGTCCGCCGCGTTCGGCACGTCGACGCCGTGCCAGTGCAGGGTCGCGCCGTCCGGCACGCTCTCGTTGACGAACGTGACCTCGACCAGGTCGCCCTGCGTCGCGTGCACGGTCGGGCCCGGGGTGGTGCCGTTCACGGTGTACGCGTCGATCGTCGTGCCCGGTGCGAACTCGACGCGCTCCGCTCGCGCGGTGAGGGTCATGGCGACGTCGGGAGGCCCCGGCGGCGCCACCAGCGCGTCGACGCTCACAGCGGCCGCGTCGTGGTCGTCCGTGGGGCCGCCCGTGTGGTCGGGATGTCCGTCGAGGGTCGTCACGCGGGGCCCGCTGCCCCGTTCGAAGGCCCCCGCCTCGGTCACCGAGAACTGCCCGGGGACCCGGCTGGTCTGCCAGAGCAGCACGACCGGGACGAGGACGGCCGCCGCCACGACCCCCGCGACGACGCGTCGCAGCACCGAGGAGCGGTGGGCCGCCATCGTGGTGGCGGCTCAGGACGGGACGCCGCCGGCGGCGGGCATGCCGCCGGGCGCGGCGACCACAGGGGCCGCGTGCACGGACCGGCCGCGCGCCGTGACCCGCCAGCCGGTGTACATCGCGACGCCGAACAGCAGCAGCGCGTTGACCCCGTGCAGCGCCCCCAGGAACGGGACGCTGTGCCCCGCGAGGCCCAGCGTGACCTGGAGCGCCACCAGGAGGAGGATCCCGAGCCCCCACCGCCACGCGCCGCGCACCCCGGCGAAGAGCGACGCGACGAACGTCAGCAGGGCGAGGGCCGGCAGCACGATCGTGCCGTTCATGCCGTGGAGCAGCAGCCCGACGTCCTCCGGGAACAGCGGCTCCCCGGACATCGACTGGTCCATCGCGGCCTGGTCCAGGACGCCGCCCTCGTCGATGAAGAGGCCGAGGCCTGCGACCGCGTAGACCATCACGGCGGCCTGGACCACGACGCCGGCGGCGACGACGTACGCGAGGACGCGGAAGACCTGCCTCATGCGATCACCTCGAGGAAGCGGGGGCCGCGCTGTCGCGACCCGTTCTCTGATGGTGAGACGGGCACCGCGCCGCCGCTACGAGCGGCCGGGGTGAAGCGGGGGTGAACTCGAACGCCCCGGGCGACGCCGTCCGGGCGTGAAGTCGGGCACACTGGCCACATGAGTCTGGTGATCTGGGCGGAGGGCCGCCTCGTCGGGCCGGGGGAGGCCGCGCTGAGCGCCGTCGATCACGGCATCACCGTCGGTGACGGCGTCTTCGAGACGTGCACCGTGCTCGACGGGCGGGCGTTCGCGCTGACGCGGCACCTGCGCCGCCTCGCCCGCTCCGCCACCGGCCTCGGCCTCGCCACGCCCGACGAGCAGAAGGTGCGCGACGGCGTCGCGGCCGCCCTGGCCGAGGCCGTCCGCCTCGACGGCGCGTTCGACGGCCGGCTGCGCATCACCGTGACGGCCGGCGTCGGCCCGCTCGGGTCCGGTCGTGTCGACGCCCCGCAGACCGTGGTGGTCGCCGCCCAGCAGTCGGCCATGGCCCCGACCTCGCGATCCGCACGCTCGCCCTGGCCGCGGAACGAGCGGTCCGCCGTCGCCGGCCTGAAGACGACGTCCTACGCCGAGAACGTGGTGGCGCTCGCGGACGCCGTGGGCAAGGGCGGAGACGAGTCGATCCTGCCCAACACCGTCGGCGACCTGTGCGAGGGCACCGGTTCCAACGTCTTCGTGGAGCGGGACGGCGAGCTGATCACCCCGACCCTCGAGTCCGGGTGCCTGGCCGGGATCACCCGTGCCCTGACGCTCGAGTGGGCCGCCGAGGAGGGGCTCCCCGTGCGCGAGGCGAAAGACGGCGAGCTGCCGTTCGCCGTGCTCGACGAGGTGACACAGGGGCGCGCGCAGCTCGTGCTGACGTCGTCGGGGCGCAACGTGCAGCCCGTGGTCTGGCTCGACGGCGCCGACGTCGAGGTCGGGGACGTGACGCGCGCGGCCCGCGAGCTGTTCGAGCGGTACTGCCGCGAGCGCCTCGACCCCTGACGCGCCCTGGTGCCGGTTTGGTCCGCCGCCCGATCTGTGGCTAATATCGTCCACGCACCGGGCGATTGGCGCAGTGGTAGCGCGCTTCGTTCACACCGAAGAGGTCACTGGTTCGAACCCAGTATCGCCCACACGTGAGCAAAGGCCCCCTGACCAGCGGAAACGCTGAGCAGGGGGCCTTCGTCGTGAGGGCTGTGGGCCAATCGGCAACGGGCTGACCTGCGGCGACGGTCGGTCCACAGAACGGGTGTCCATCGTGCGCCGGTCGGCTGGAGACCGCAGTCAGTCGCCTGACCAACCGACGGGATGCAGCAGTGACTGCTCGATCCCGCCGTTCGCCGAGGGCGGGCACGTGGAGATGGACCAGATGCGCGTGCGTGGTCGGGGCGTCCTGCCGTCGGCGCGGAGAGGCGCGACGTGGAGTTCATCGGTCGCTGCGATGGTCTGCAGCTGGTCCGGTGCCCACGTGCTCATGCGAGAAGTCCTTTCGTAGACATCCAGGTGCGGGCGGCGGCTGCGTCCCGAGCGCGGGCGGATGGCCCGTGCTCGAAACGCAGCCAGGGGGCGGGGCGGGACCCCGGCTCTTCTACTTGCCGCTGTAGACGGGGAAGGCGCTGTGCTCGCCGTAATCCTGCGCGTGCAGCTCGCGAAGCGCGGTCATGTCCGTGCCGGAGATCTCGAAGTCGACCTCGGCGTTGGAGCGCATGTGGTCCGGGCTCGCCGTCTTGGGCAGGGACACCGTGCCCAGCTGCAGGGTGTAACGGATGCACAGCTGCGGCACCGTCACCCCGTACTTCTCCGCCATGGCGGCGACGTCGGCGTTCTTCAGGATCTCGCCGTGGGCGATCGGCGAGTACGCCTCCACGCGGATGCCGTTGCTCTCGCAGTAGGCGATGAGCTCGGACGGCGTGTTGCCCGCGTGCACGAGCAGCTGGTTCACGTGCGGTACGACGGTGCCGCCGGCGATGATGTTCTCGACGTCCTGCTGCTGGAAGTTGGAGACTCCGATCGAGCGCAGCTTGCCCGCCCGGTGCGCCTCCTCGAGGGCCCGCCATGCTGCACGGTTGCCCTCGGCGTAGTCGCCGCCGCGGAAGTCGTCCCACGGCTGGGGTGCGTGGATGAGCATCAGGTCGACGTAGTCCAGGCCCAGCGTCCGCAGGGAGCCGTCGATCGCGGCGACCGCGGCGTCGTAGTCCTTGATCTCCGCCGCGAGCTTCGTGGACACGAACAGCTCGTCGCGGGGGACTCCCGCGGTGCGGACACCCTCGCCGACGCCGCGCTCGTTGCCGTAGGCCTGCGCGGTGTCGATGTTGCGGTACCCGATCTCGACGGCCGCGCGGACGGCGTCGGCGGCCTTGTCGTCGTCGATGAACCAGGTGCCGAGCCCCAGCCTCGGGATCTCGACGCCGTTCGTCAGGGTGTAGGTCTCGTTCAGGATGCTCATGCGTGCTCTCCGTTCTGCGGCAGTCGGCCGTACACCTCGTCGGTGACGGGCTCGAGCCACTCGTTGCTGACGTCCTCGCCCGGGGTGATGAAGGCGACGTGGGAGAACCACGAGTCGGCCTTCGCACCGTGCCAGTGCTTGGTGCCCGCCGGCACTTGGATCGTGGCGCCGGGCTCCATGCTGATCGGGTCCTCGCCCTCCGCCTGGTACCAGCCGCTGCCCGCGGTGCACAGCAGGACCTGGTCACCTCCGCCGGCGGTGCCGTGGTGGATGTGCCAGTTGTTGCGGCAGCCCGGCTCGAAGGACACGTTGCTGACCGGCACGCTGCCATCGGTCAGGGGGGCCAGGTAGCTCTGGCCGATGAAGTACTGCGCGAAGGCGTCGTTCGACTCCCCGAGCGGGAAGATCTGGTCGAATCCGGTGTCAGTCATGGTGCCCTTTCTGCTCGTTCGGTATGTCACCAGGCGTAGGACTGCGGCGCGACGCCGGGACCGGGCCAGATCCGGTCCAGCTCCGCCAGAGTCGCGGCATCGAGGTCGATGGTGAGCGTGTCGACGGCGACCTCGAGCTGCTCCTTCGTCCGCGATCCCGCGATGAGCGTGGACACGGCCGGCTGGTGCAGCAGCCAGGCCTGCGCGACCTCGGCGGGCGAGTGCCCCAGCTCGGCGCACAGGCGCTCGTAGTCGGCGATCTGGTCGGAGAACCGGCGCAGCTGTTCCTGCACCTCGGGGGCACGACGACGCACCGCGGCCCCGTCCTGGGGCACGCCTGCGAGGAGCCCGCTCGCCAGCGGCGCATACGGGATCAGGCCGACGCCGAAGTGCCGCAGCGCCGGGACGAGCTCCTGCTCGATCGCCCGGTTGGCGAGGTTGTAGATGCTCTGTTCGGAGACGAGCCCGAGGAAGTGCCGGGACCGGGCGGTCAGCTGTGCGGTGGCGATGTCCCAGCCGGCATGGTTGCTCGACCCGACGTAGGTGATCTTGCCCTCGGCCACCAGCTGTTCCATCGCCTGCCAGATCTCCTCGAACGGGGTGGCCCGGTCGACGTGGTGCATCTGGTAGAGGTCGATGTGATCGGTCTGCAGCCGGCGCAGACTCGCCTCGCAGGCCCGCTTGAGGTGGTACGCGGAGAGGCGACGGTCGTTCGGCCTCAGGCCCATGGGCTGGTAGGCCTTCGTCGCCAGGATGATCTCGTCGCGCCGGCCCGACGTCTTCAGCCAGTTCCCGATGATCTCCTCGGAGGTGCCGTAGCCCTTCTCCATGTCCGGGGACTGCGGGCCGCCGTACACGTCGGCGGAGTCGAAGAAGTTCACGCCGAGCTCGATCGCGGTATCCATGACGCCGAACGCGTCTGCCTCGTCCGTCGCGTCGCCGAAGTTCATCGTGCCCAGCCCGACGCGGCTGACGAGCAGGCCGGAGCGACCGAGGTGTGCATATTCCATGGGTGGTGTTCTCCTATCGGCCCACGTAGGCCATGCGCTGTGCGTGGTGCCGGTCCCCGCGCCCGAGTGTTCTGGTGCGCATGGCTACGTCTCCCGGATCGTGGTCGGCCGCTCGCCCGCGGGCGAGTCAGCGTTGGGGCATGGCGGCGAGGCTGGCCAGGTGCCTCAGTCGGTCCGTGCTTCGTTCCTGATGTCCGTGACTTCGACGCTAGGTCGTTCAGAGCGGCGGAGGGAGGCTCCGTCGGTACACCCCTCACCGGAGACTCCCTGCGCCGAGGAATGCGCGTTGTCATCGACATGTCGATGGTCGACGAGCGAGAGGAACGATCATGGTTGAGAGCACGAACAACGGCTGGACCGGTGGCCAGAACGCCTTCGGCGACTTCGCCCCCGGACTGGTGCACTACACGGACAAGGTCCTGTTCGACGAGGTCTGGGAGCGTGAGGGCCTGTCCAAGGGTGGCCGCACGACCAGCCAGATCTTTCGCTCATGAAAGGCGCATGATGGACATCCGGATCGTCACCGACACCGCGCCTCTGGCCGCCACGCTCAACGACAGCCCTGCCGCCCGCGGCCTCGCCGCCATGCTCCCCCTGACCCTCACACTGTCGGACTTCCACTCCACCGAGAAGATCGCGGACCTGCCCGCCACGCTCGACACGACCGGCTCGCCTGCCGGAGCGGCAGCCGAGCCCGGCGACATCGCCTATTTCGCTCCCTGGGGCAACCTCGCGATCTTCTACCGGGGTTTCCCCCGTTCCGCCGGCCTCGTCATCCTCGGCCGCATCGCGGGCCCCCTCGATGCGCTCACCCGCGGTGACGGGGAGCAGACCGTGACGATCGCGGCAACGGATGCGCGAGGCTGACCCAGCGGGCGCTGACCGAGGCGGCCGCGCACGGCCCGCCCCGTCGAGGTGGCGGCGACCTGGCGGCAGGAATGCATCCTGGCCGACCTGTCGGTGCTGGACCGGGCTCCGCGAACGGCGGCATCTCGCCTGACCCGGGCGATGAGAGGCGGGAAGACGCAGGACCCGCTCGTCGGGCGTCTGGGCACCCGCTCGACGGTGCGGGGGACAGGACCGATCGAGACACGATCGAGAAGGAGGGGAGCACCATGGCGCGGATCCTGGTGACGGGGTCGACCGAGGGCGTGGGCCGGGCGACGGCGTCGGCCCTCCTCGACGCCGGTCACGAGGTCGTCGTGCACGCCCGCACGACGGCGCGGGTGCCGGCCGTCGAGGACCTGACGGACCGCGGTGCCGGGGTGGTGGTCGGCGACCTCGCACGCCTCGACGAGGTGCGCGACCTCGTCCGGCAGGCGAACGACCTCGGGCGGTTCGACGCCGTGATCCACAACGCCGGCACCATGGACGGCCCGGCGGTCCTGCCGGTGAACGTCGTCGCCCCCTACGCGCTGACGGCGGGGATGATGCGCCCGGGGCGGCTGGTCTTTCTCAGCAGCGGCATGCATCGCGGAGGACGGGCCGACCTGTCCGGGGCCGACTGGGCGGGCTCGCGCACCACGCGCTCCTACTCCGACAGCAAGCTGTTCGTCACGACCCTCATGGCCGCCGTCGCCCGGCGGTGGCCGGACACGTGGTCGCACGCCGTCGACCCCGGGTGGGTGCCGACCAGGATGGGCGGGCCCGGCGCGAGCGACGACCTCGACCTGGCCCACGTCACGCAGGCCTGGCTCGCCACGACCGACGACGACGCGGCGCGACGAAGCGGCCGGTACTGGTTCCACGGGCACACCGAGGACCCGCACCCCGCCGTGCACGACGAGGCGTTCCAGGACGAGCTGCTGGCGTCCCTGGCGGCGTGCGTCGGGGTACAGCTGCCTCGGGGATGAGGCGCCGGGCCTGCCCTGGCGGGTGGGCCCGGCGCACCTAGCGGGTGCCGCGGATCGGGAGGATGAGCAGGGCGCCGAGGAGCGCCGCGGCGGCGCCGGCGAGGAAGAGCGCGGGGAAGTTCTGGGCCCCGGCGGCCCCCGCCCCGATCGCCAGCAGCGCGGGCGCGACGGCGGGGACGATGGAGTTCGGCAGCGAGCTGGCCAGCCACATGATGCCCATGTCCTTGGCGATGTCGTTCTGGTCCGGGAGGACCTCGCTGACCAGGGCGAGGTCGACGGCCATGTAGACGCCCTGGCCGACGCCCACGACCGCCATCGCGCCGAGGAACGCGGGGAACGTCTCCGCGGCGGTGACGAGCACGAGGCCGACGGCGAAGATGACCGCGGCGGCCACGACGAACGGCTTGCGGCGGCCGACCCGGTCCGAGACCCGTCCGAAGAGCGCGGCGAAGGCGAGCGCCATGACGGTCATCACCAGCGTCGAGGCGAAGACGGCACCGGAGACGTCGAGCGTGCTGTACCCCATCTCCCGGATCAGGTAGAACGCCTGGTACGCCTGGACCGACGCCACCCCGAAGAACAGCAGGAGCCGGCTCGCCCAGGCGAAGCCGAAGGAGGGGTGGCGGACCGGGTTGACCCAGAACGTGCCGAAGAAGTCGCGGGCACCGCGGTGGGGGACCTCGGCGCGGTCGATCACGCGGTCGTCGAGCCGGAGCGTCAGCAGGATCGCGGCGGCGCTCGCCACCAGGGCGGGCACGAGGAACTGGGCCAGGAGCGAGGCCGAGACCAGCTGGGCGAGGAAGAGCCCGACCACCGCGCCCACCGGGAGGCCGAGGCCGACCAGCGCGGACGCCGGCCCACGCCGCTCGGGCGGGTACTGGTCGGCCAGGACGGCGGTGCACGCGACGGTGACGGCCGAGACGCCGACCATCGTGACGATCGTCCCGGCCGTGAGGACGGCGACGTCAGGCGCCGCGTACATGATCGGGGCGCCGACGAGGTAGAGGACCGCGCCGAGCACCAGCAGCGGGCGACGGCGTCCCGTCCGCCAGGTGATGCGGTCGCTGAGCCGCCCGAAGACGGGCGCCGCGACGAGGGCGAAGACGGCGCCGACGCCCACGGCGATGGACAGGATCGTGGTCTCGCGGTCCGGGTCCAGCTGGGCGGCCTTGAGCGAGAGCGTCAGGACGGCGGGGACGAGCTGCGCCATGCCGCCGCCGATCGCCGCGAACGCGAGGAAGAAGAGGAACGCGCCGCGCGGGTCGGGCCAGGGGTGCGCGGCCGCGTCGTCGACGGCCGGAGCGGGAGTCGTCATGTCGTGGCTTCCTTGCCATGAGGTCCGGCACCGTCGCCGGAGTGCTGAGCGGTACGCCTGGGGGGTCGCGCCGACCCTCTGGCACGAAGCCTGGCCGAGGGGCGAGGGGCGGGGAAGACGAGGTCAATGATGGAGCGCATCAGCGTGGCTGATGTGCGAGGCCTGGAGAGCGAGAGCGCGCCCGTAGTCGTTGCCGTGCGGGGTGCGCAGCACGGTGTGGACGTGGAACGGCTTCGGGGTGTCGTAGTCGAGGAACACCCCGCAGTGGTGGTCGAGCTCGGCGACGAGCACGGGGGACTGGAGGCGGTAGTAGAAGACGTCTCCGGCCTGGTGGCCGCCGATCCAGGAGAACCAGGTCTCGTCGAGGTGCGACGTGATCTCGCGCATCCTGGCCGTCCTCGGCCCCGCGGGAAGCAGGCCGACGAACGCCGCCGCCACGGCCAGCGCCTCGCGTCGTGCCTCCGGGGCCAGGTCTCGCACCCGCACGCCCTCGAACGGGATGACGCGGTTGTCCTGGAAGGCGCCGGCGAGGTGCCGTTCGTCGCCGGGGTGCACCCGGCCGGGCGGCATCGCAGGGTCGACCATCTGCTCGTACGTCGTCGCGGCCGCGCGCTGCTGCGGGGTCATCGCCGCCATGAGCGCCAGGCCGTGGTCGATCCGGTCCTGGAAGGGCGCGGTGACCCGGGCGGAGCCGGTGTCGATCTCGTCCGGTTCGGCGCCGAGGAACACCGGGCTGAGCACCATGCGCCCCGCGACGACGAGGCAGTTCAGCGCGCAGTGGTGACCGAACAGCTGCCAGCCCCACGGGCGCTCCCGGTCGGGCTCGCCGTACAGGGCGACGTTGTAGCTCCACTCGTTGAGCACGGACCTCAGGTCGGTGACCTCGCCGAGGAACCCGTTGATCCGCATCATCGCGTGCGCGAGCTCGAACCCCTCGGGGCTCAGGGAGGCGCGCACGAGGTCGAGCGCCCGCGCGCGGACCTCCGGCGGCTGGTGCTCCAGCCGCAGTCCCGTGTCGAACTGCATGAACTCCGGGTTCGCCCACGTCTGCCACTCGGGCGCGGTCACGTCGTGCACGAGGCGGTCGCGACCGGCGTCGTCCAGGGCTGCGAGGAGCGCGTCGGCAGCCGCCACCATGTCCGCCACGGGCGCCTCCTCGTCCGGGCCCGGCGGCGTGAGCGGGTAGAGGTCCGTCCGCAGCGTCCCGTCCTCGGTCACCCCGCGGAACGGCTCCTTGTACAGCGGCGTCCACCCGGCGACGAGGCCGCCGGTGAACGTGCCCGGGGTCCGCGCCGCCTCGCGGTACGCGTACGCGTCCAGGCCACGCACCTCGGCCAGCCGCGGGTGGTCGTGAGGGTAGAGGTACTGGCGGAACTCACCGGACATGGTGCTGCCTCTCGGGAATCTGGTCTGCGGGATCGTGGCGCGCGAGGTTCCGGCCTGCGGGCCTCTCGGCGGAGGTCTGGCGACGCAGGGCGTCGACGACGGCATCGACGACGGCGCGGCAGAGGGCGTCGGGCGGCTCCGTGGGATCGGCGGGCTCGGGGACGACGACGTCCACGAAGCCGGCGGCCTCGAGGTCCCGCGCCCGGACGTGCTGGGCGCGGGCGAGCTCGGCGGCGCGGTCCCCGGTGCCGTGGAGGATGACGCTCGCGCCCTGGGGCGGGAGCGGCGCGAGCCAGGCGTGCTCGGCGGCGACGACCTGTCGGGCGCCGAGGAGGGCCAGCGCCCCGCCGCCCGTCCCCTGGCCGAGCAGCACCGCCACGGTCGGCACCGGCAGGGCGGTGAGCTCCGCGATGCAGCCCGCGATCTCCGCGGCGAGCCCGCCGTCCTCCGCCTCGCGCGACAGCTCGGCGCCGGGGGTGTCGACCACCGTCACGACCGGCAGGGCCAGCGACTGCGCGGTGGCGAACGCCCGGCGGACCCGTCTCAGGGCTGCGGGGCCCCATGGTGCGCCCTGGCGGGCGGCCACCCGGTCCTGCCCGACGACGACGCACACCCGCCCGCCCAGGTCGGCGAGCGCGACGACGAGGGCGTCCCGCCCGGGCACGCCCGGGCCGTGCACGTCCCGGACGGCCGTGTGACGACCGTGCAGCCACACCACCTCGCGAGCCCGGTCGAGGAGGTCGCGCACGCCGGGGCGGTCCTCGCGGGAGGTGCGGCGGATGCTGTCCCACGCGTCCGCGTGGCGCACGGGGTTGGCGCCGACGCGGGGTGAGCGGGCGACCGGCCCGGTCTCGCCGACGTCGTGGGCCGTGGCCCCGTCCGTCGCGTCGAGCAGGGTGAGCGTCCTGCCGACGACGTCGTGGAGCTCGTCGAGGGGGACGACGTCGTCGACGATCCCGCGGGCCGCCAGGTTCTCCGCGAGCTGCACGCCGTCCGGGAACGGGTGGCCCTCGAGCGCGGCGAACACCTGCGGCCCGAGGAACCCGATCAGCGCCCCCGGCTCGGCGAACGTCACGTGGGCGCGCGACGCCCAGGACGCGAGCACGCCGCCCGTGGTCGGGTGGCGCAGGTGCACGAGGTAGGGCAGGCCCGCGGCCTTGTGCTCCTCGACCGCGCGGGTGAGGCCGATCATCTCGACGAAGGCCGGGGTGCCCTCCTGCATGCGCGTCCCGCCCGACGCCGGCAGGGCGAGGAGCGGCAGGCGTTCGCGGGTGGCACGGCGGACGGCGGCCAGGGTGCGACGGGCGGCCGCGACCCCGACGGAGCCGCCGAGGAAGGCGAACTCGCTCACGACCAGGGCGACGGCCCGGCCGCCGACCCGCGCGCGCCCGGTGACGACCGCCTCGTCCGTCCCGGCGCGCTGTGCGGCGCGTGCGAGCTGGGCCGCGTAGTCGTCGTGGCCCGGCCCGGCGCCTCGCTCGAGAGGCTCGTCCCAGGAGGTGTACGACCCGGGGTCCACCAGCGCGGCGACGACCCGGGCGGCGCGGGGCACGGCGGCGCGGGGCCGCTCAACGACGGCCGTCATCGGGCTGCCGCCCCGACGGCCTCGGGCGCGGAGGCGGGGCGGGCGTCGTCCCGGTGCGGGGAGTCTCCGCGGGCCCAGGCACGGACGGCGTCGCCGTGCTGGTCGAGCGTGGGCGGGGCGTCGTGCGCCGTGCGGGTGCGCTCGCCCCCGTCGGCACCGAAGAAGCGCAGCGGGGGGCCGGGAAGCGTGACGACGCCGAGGGTCGCGTGGTCGACGTCGAGGAGCAGGCCCTGGCTGGCGGTCTGGTCCCACGCGTACACCTCGTCGACGCTCCGGATCTTGCCGCACGGCACACCGAGCTCGGTGAGCCGTGCGAGCAGGTCGGCGGCGTCCGTGTCGGCGAAGCGCTCCTCGACGTGCGCGACGAGGGCCTCGCGCGCCTCCACCCGCAGGGGGTTGGTGGCGAAGCGCGGGTCGTCGGCGTCGAGCCCGAAGCCGTCGCAGAACCGGCGCCACAGGGTCTCGCTGCCCACCGCGATCTGCACCGCGCCGTCGCGGCAGCGGAACAGCCCGTACGGCGCGATGGACGCGTGGTGGTTGCCCGCGGCCCGCCCGACCTGGCCGGCGACGGTCCAGCGGGTGCCCTGGAACGCGTGCACGCCGACGCCGGCGGCGAGGAGCGACGTGCGCACGACCTGCCCCACGCCCGTGCGCTCCCGCTCGAGCAGCGCCGCGACGACGCCGTACGCCCCGTACATGCCGGCGAGCAGGTCGCAGATCGGGGTGCCGAACTTCTGGGGGTCGTCGGGGCCGGAACCGGTGAGCGACATGAGACCGGCCTCGCCCTGCGCGATCTGGTCGTAGCCGGCGCGCCCGCCCTCCGGGCCGTCGTGCCCGAAGCCGGTGATCGACAGCACGACGAGCCGCGGGTTGAGCGCGAGCATCGCCTCGACGCCGAGCCCGAGACGCTCCAGCACCCCGGTGCGGAAGTTCTCGACGACGACGTCGGCGCGGGCGACGAGGTCGCGCAGCACGGCGAGGTCGTCCGGGTGCTTGAGGTCGAGGACGACGGACTCCTTGTTGCGGTTCGCGCTGAGGAAGTACGTCGACTCGCCGTCCTGCGGCCCGGGGCGGGTCGTGGTCGCGCCGAACCCGGCGGCCGGCGTGCCGGGGCGTCGCGCCGCCACGAACGGCGGGCCCCAGCCTCGGGTGTCGTCGCCGGCGGGCGACTCGATCTTGACGACGCGGGCGCCCAGGTCGCCGAGCATCATCGTGGCGTGCGGGCCGGCGAGCGCGCGGGAGAGGTCGACGACGAGCGTCCCGGCGAGCGACCCGGGGCCGCCGGCCGTCGTGGCGGCACTCATCGGGTCGCCTCCGCGGACGTGGCGGGGACGTCGTCGTGGGCGTGGCCGTGGGCGTGGCGGGCCTCGTTGCCCACGACGGGCGTGCGCAGCACCCCGAGCCGTTCGACGTCGACCTCGACGACGTCGCCCGGCGTCAGCAGCCACGGCGGGGTGCGCGAGTACCCCACGCCCGACGGCGTGCCGGTCGCGAGCAGGTCGCCGGGCCGCAGCGTCATCGTGCGCGAGACCAGGGAGAGGGTCTCGCCGACCGTGTAGACCATCTGGTCGGTGCGGCCGTCCTGGACGGTCTCGCCGTTGACGCGGGTGGTGACGCGCAGGCCGTCGCGCAGGTCGCCGACCTCCGACGCCGGGACGAGGGGACCGAGCGGGCCGGACCGGTCGCCGTTCTTGCCGAGGATCCACTGGGAGGTGAGCTTCTGCGCCGTGCGCGACGTCAGGTCGTTGAAGACCGAGTAGCCGACGACGGCGTCCAGCGCCTCGTCGGGGCCGGCGTCGACGAGGGTGCGGCCGACGTAGGCGACGATCTCGCCCTCCCAGTCGACGCCGGGCTCGTTCGCCGGCACGGGGACGGTGGCGCCGTCCACGGAGAGGCTGCTCGTCCAGCGGGCGAACAGCGTGGGGAACGGCGGGACCCCGTCGGCGGAGTAGCTGCCCTCCTCGACGTGCTTGAGGTAGTTCAGGCCGATGCACAGCACCTTCGCGCCCGGGAGCACGGGCGGCACCTGCTCGACGTCGTCGAGCAGGACGACGGCGGTGGCCGTCGCCTCGGGGGCGAGGTGGGCCTGCGGGTCGGCCCAGAAGCGCTCGAGCGGCGCGAGCAGCTCGGCCGAGCCAGGGCCGGCGAGGCGTGCGACGTGGACCGAGCCGTCGTCGAGACGGACGCCGATGATCTTCATGAGGAGCTCCTGGTCGTTCGGGCGGTGCAGGGGGCGGTCAGGTCGTCCGGTGCGCCGGCGGCGCGGCCGACGGCCCGGCGCAGCGCCCCGACGAGTCCGGCGAGGCTCGAGCCGCGCCAGGCGACGTGCTGGTCGGGGCGCACGAGCAGCCACGGGTCGGGCCAGGCCGCGGACTCCGGCGACCAGGGCACGGTGCGGACCGTGACCGGGACGCCGAGCCCGGCGTCGACCAGGCCCGTCTCGACATAGGCCGTGTCGTCGTGGGTCACGGCCCCGGGCGCCGCACGCAGCAGCACGGTGAAGTCGGCGCCCAGGACGTCGTAGAGGGAGGTGGAGGCGTCGATCCAGTGGTGGGGGAGCAGGCAGCCGGGGGCGGTGCTCGGCTCGTACCGGACGGGGTCCTCGAGTGGCGCGTCCGCGAGCTCGTCCGCGACGATCGGAGAACCCGCGTAGTGGTAGCCCAGCACGAGGCCGAGCGAGTGGAACTCCGACTCCTTGACGGCGAGCGCCTGCGCCGCGCGGGCGCGGGCGGCGTCCCCCGCCGCGCCGGGCCGGTCGAGGTCGTCGTCCATGAGGTCGTCGGCGAGGACCTCGCCGTTGCGCTGCGCCTCGGCGATGGTCCGCCGCGCGACGGGGCGTCGCTCGGGCTCGTAGCTGTCGAGCAGACCCGGCCCGGCCCAGCCGTGCACGACGCCCGCGAGCTTCCAGGCGAGGTTGGCGGCGTCGCCGACGCAGGTGTTGAAGCCGTGCCCGCCCCACGGCGGGTTCGCGTGGGCCGCGTCGCCGGCGAGGAGCACGTTGCCGACACGGTAGGTGGGGGCCAGCAGCATGCGCGCCGTCCACGGGTCCTCGGCGAGGAGCTCGACGTCGACGTCCGCGCCGACGAGCGAGCGCAGGACCTCCTGGGGCCCGACTCCCGCGAACTGCGGTGCCGCCGGGTCGTACCCCTGCACGATCGCCCACCACAGGCCGTCGAGGTCCATCGGGCCGACCATGCCCGCGTACTCGCGACCGACCACCCAGTACTGCACGGCCGGGTCGAGCGCGACCGACTCCGCGAGCCGCGCGGACCGGAACAGCAGGCCGAGGTTCGACTTCGCGGCCGAACCGCCCTCCAGACGCACCCCCAGGCCGCGGCGCACCGTCGAACCCACGCCGTCGGCACCGACGAGGAACCGGGACCGGATCCGGTGCTCGGTGCCGTCCGCGTCGACGGCGACGGTCTCCACCCCGTCGGCCCCGAGGTCCGTCGAGCGGTCGAGGCGCACGCCGAGGGCCAGGTGGGCGGCATCCGACGCCTCGAGCCCAGCGCGCAGCACCTGCTCGACGACGGGTTGGGCGACCTGCTGCCCGCACTCGGGCTGGGGCCCGTAGCGGCCGGCGTCGAGCTGGAACGCGTGCCGGAACCGGGTGAGCTCGCGGCCCACCAGCGACGTGCAGAAGGCGACGTGATCGGACCACTGCGGAGTCAGGGGTGCCGCCTCCCGCAGGGCGTCGGCCAGGCCGAGACGCCGCAGGTGCGTCATCGTGCGGGCGTTCGTCGTCTTCGCCCGGGGGTGGAGCCAGTCCAGCTCCTCGCGGGGCTCGAGGACGACGCAGGACACGCCCCGGTGCGACAGCTCGGTCGCGAGGAACAGGCCGGTCGGGCCGCCCCCGGCGACGACGACGTCGACCTGGGTCGGGAAGGGTGGGGGCTGGGCGCTCACGGTGCGAGCTCCTCTCGGTGGTGCGGGTGCTGTCAGGCCGGGCGGACGGCGCTCGCGGCCGGGTCCGCGTCCGGGGCGCTCGTCGCGGCCCGGGCCTCGACCGCCTTCGGGACGAGGAGCATCACGAGCCCGCCCAGGGCAGCCGTGGCCGCGAACGCGAGGCTGGTCGCCGTCAGCGGGGCGCTCTGCGTGATGACCCAGGCCCCGAAGGTGGGCCCGACGATGCCGCCGAGCCGACCCACGCCGAGCGCCCAGCCGAGACCGGTGGCGCGGACGGCCGGCGGGTAGAAGCGGGCGATGAAGTCGTTGAGGATGTTCTGCGTCCCGAAACCGCCGAAGCCGGCCACGAGGACGAGGACGAGCAGCACCGCGCTCGGGGGCCGCAGCGCGATGAGCAGCAGCGCGGCGACGGCGCACGCGTACCCGACGACCACGAGCGGCTTGGGGCCGACCCGGTCGGCGAGCCGGCCCGCGACGACCGTGCCGAGCACGGCGCCCACGCAGTAGACGAGCAGGAACCGGATCGACGAGCCGAGTCCGTAGCCGGCCTGGGTCATGACCTGGGGCAGCCAGGTGGTGATGCCGAACACCGTCAGGAGGCTGAAGAACGTCGTCGCCCAGATGAGCAGGGTCGCCCCGAGCATGCCGGGTGTCAGCAGGGTGCGGACCGTCGTCCTCGCGGTGGGGGTCGCCGGGGGTGCCGGGGTCTCGAGCCCGTGCACGACGGCGACTTCCGCGGCCTCCGTGGCACGGCCCCTGGCGAGCAGGTAGGCGGGCGACTCCGGCAGGCGCAGCCAGAGCACGGGGAGCAGCAGCAGGAAGGCGCCGGCGAGCGCGTAGACCGGGCGTGCGCCGTGGGTGGGCACGAGCCAGGCCGCGGCGGCCGCGGCGAGCACCATGCCCGTGGGCGGTCCGGTGAGCACCAGGGCCAGGGTGCGCGACCGCGTGCGGGGGGACGCGAACTCCGTGGCGAGGGCCACGGCGGTCGGCAGCAGCCCGCCGACCCCGAAGCACGTCAGGATCCGAGCCGCGAGGAAGGTGTCGGGCGTGGAGGCGAAGGACGTCAGCAGCATGCCGAGCGAGAAGATCGCGACGCTGGAGATGAAGATGCGGCGGCGGCCCACACGGTCGGTCAGGGTGCCTGCGACGAGAGATCCCACGAGCATCCCCACCAGGGCGAGGCTGCCGATGTGACCGGCCTCGACGGGAGTCAGGGCGAGCGGTGGGCGGCCGATGAGGCCCGGCAGGGTGGCGCCGTACGACATGAGGTCGTAGCCGTCGGCCAGCAGGCACAGCCAGCACAGGACGAAGATGAGAGGTCGGGACCTTCCCGAGGTGGTGGGCGGAGCAGAGGGCATCGTCGGCCTCCCGGTTCGGCAGCGAACATGACGGCTGCGATGCTGGGCCGCTGCCCGGGCCGCGCGGAAGCCCGCCTGCCGCTCAATGGAAGGGTGACGGACGTCATGCGCAGACCTGCCATTGAGCGGCAAGCGGATGACCCGTGTCACACTGTGCGCCGCGACAACGGGAGGGCGCCATGGGCACGTCGGGACCGCCGCAGGACGGCACGTCTGAGGGCGGCGGCCGCGGCCGCCGCCCTCCGCACGGCGAGCCGGTCGTGGACCGGGCGCTGTCGCTGCTCGACTGCTTCAGCGCCGACCGCCCGTACCTGTCGCTCTCGGAGCTGTCGCGCGCGAGCGGCGTCCCCGCCAGCAGCGCGCTGCGCCTCGCGACGCGCCTCGCCGCGTGGGGTGCGCTGGAGAGGCTGCCCGACGGCCGGTACAGCGTCGGGGTGCACCTGTACGAGGTGGGTTGCCTGGCCCCGCGCGGTCGGCAGCTCCGTGACATCGCCCTGCCGTACATGGGCGACCTCGCGGACGCGACCGGCCAGCACGTGCTGCTCGCCGTGCGGCAGGGCGAGCACGCGCTGCTCATCGAACGGCTCTCGGGCGAGCACGCCGTCGACACGCTGTACCAGGTCGGCGAACGGCTCCCGCTCCACTCGACGGGGGTCGGCCGGGTGCTGCTGGCCTACGCCGACGAGCACTTCCGCGTGGAGTACCTCGCGCGGCCGCTCGTGGCCGAGCCCGAGCACGTCCCGGTCGACGTCGCCGCGCTCGGCGAGGAGCTGCGCGAGATCGTCGACCGACGTGCCGAGGTGTTCCAGCGCGCCGTCCCGCGCGACGTGGTCTCCGTGGCCGTCCCGGTGTTCGGGCGCGGCGAGGGGGTGATCGCCGCGCTCTCGGTGCTGGTCCCGCAGACGCGGCCGGGGGCACGCATCCTCCTGCCCGCGATCAGGACCGCGGCCCGGTCGATCTCCCGGGGCGCCGGCTCCCAGGCGGCCGCCCTCGCTCCGCCTCGTCGGCGCCGGTAACCCGGTCGGTGCGGGCGGTCCGGTCGGAGAGCGCGAGGGCCGTCCGCACGAAGTCGGGTGTCGCGGGGTGCCGCGGCCGGGTCGCCCAGCACACGAGGACCTCCGCCGGGTCGACGTCGTCGATCGGGACGTAGGCCAGCCCCGGACGTCCGAAGCTGGTGGCGACGGATCGCGTCGCGATGTTGACGCCGATCCCCGCGGCGCAGAGCTCCATGAGTCCCTCGACGTCGTCGGCCACCGTGACCACGCGGGGCCGGCTCCCGTCCGGGCGGGGATCGGCCGTCCACCAGGCGCGTGCCTCGTCGGGTGCGCCGCTCGGGACGACGAGGCCGAGGTCGTTCGTCTCGTCGACGTGCACCGACGCACGACCGGCGAGCGGGTGGTCCGCGCGCAGCACGAGGACCCGCGGCTCGTCCAGGAGGTGCGCGGACCGCAGCCCGCGCGCCGGCGGCAGCGGCCCGAGCGTCAGCGCGACGTCGACCCGCCCCGTCGTGACGGCCTCCGTCGCGTCGAAGAAGCCGAGGCGGACGATCTGCACGGTCAGCCGCGGGTCCCGGCCGACCGCGGCGGTGAGGATCGTGCTGGTGAGCTCGCCCGCGCCCGAGGCGACCAGGCCGATCCGTAGGGGCGCCGGGCGGGACCGTCCGACGCGGGCCCACGCGTGCACCGCCTCGTGCGCCTCGACCGCCTCGCGGGCGAGGGGGAGCAGCTCCTCGCCCGCCGTCGTCAGGGAGACGGCCCGCGGCGAGCGCTCGAACAGGCGGCACCCGAGGATCTTCTCCAGTCGGGAGATCTGCTGGCTGAGCGACGGTGAGGTGATCTGCAGGCGGTCCGCCGCGTGGCCGAAGTGCAGCTCCTGCGCGAGGACCAGGAAGTACCGCAACGCCGCTGTCGAGACGTCCACCCCGCGATGCTAGACGACGTGAGGCGTTGCCTCACGTCCGGTCGGGAGGTCCAACTGGACCGCGGGCGCCGCCGCGCGCAGGATCGACGCCGTCGGCCACGCACGACGGCCCGCAGCTGCACCACGCCGGCACACGCCGGCACCACGCAACGAGGAGGTTGCCCCGATGACCCAGGCAGACCCGACGACCCAGGCAGTCCCGACGACCCAGGCAGCGCCGACCGGCACGGACGCGACGGCGAGCCGGCTCCCCGCCGGACCGAGCCCGTACTTCCTCGGCGAGGCGGAGGGGGACAAGCTGGTGCTGTTCGACCAGCTCTTCACCCTGCTGACGACGTCGCCGCAGACGAGCGGGCAGTTCGACGCCTTCGTCACCGAGGGCAGGCCCGGCCAGGCCGTGCCCGCGCACTTCCACCGCACGACGCACGAGACGTTCTTCGTGCTCTCCGGCGCGATCCGGCTGTGGGTCGACGACCAGGCCGGCGGGCGCGAGACCCGCATCCTCGAGGAGGGCGGCTTCGGCTACGTGCCCCGCGACACGATCCACTCGTACCGCATCGAGCGCACCGGAAAGATCTTCGGCGTCACCAGCGCGGGCTTCACCGACTTCTTCCGGGCCGTCGCGCGCCCCACCGACAAGGCCGGCATCCCCGAGCCGGCGGAGTTCCACATCCCGTCGTTCGACGAGATGGCGCGTCAGGGCGCCGCGCACGACGTGAACTTCGTGGCCGGCTACGAGCTGTTCGACTGACGGTGGGCCCCCGCGTCCTCCGGGACATCGTCTACGCCACGCGGCCCGGCTTCCGCCCGCTGTCCCTCGACCTGCACCTGCCCGCCGACCCCCACCCGCCCGTCGTCGTCTTCGTGCACGGCGGCGGGTGGCGTCAGGGGAGCCGGCGGGTCTTCTGCCCGGGGCGCGGCGACGACGAGACGTTCGGGCGGATCACCGGCCGCGGGTGGGCCGTCGTCGCGGCCGACTACCGGCTGAGCGGTGAGGCCGTCTTCCCCGCCGCGCTCGACGACGTCCGTGCCGCCGTGCGCTGGGTCCGGGAGACGGGCGCGGCCGAGCACGGGCTCGACGCCGACCGGACGGTCCTGTGGGGAGAGTCCGCCGGTGGGCATCTCGCCGCGCTGGCCGCGCTCGTCCCGTCCGACGGCGGGCCGGCGGTGCGCGCCGTCGTCGACTGGTACGGGCCGAGCGACCTGACGACCCTCCCGCAGGGTCCCGAGCCGGACGGCGGGCCGACCCGCGAGGCGGCGCTCCTCGGCGGCCCGGTCGGGGCCGACCGCGAGCGCGCGCTGGCCGCCAGCCCCGCCCATCACGTCCACGCCGGTGCGCCACCGTTCCTGCTCGCGCACGGTGTCGCGGACTCGGCGGTCCCGTTCGCGCAGAGCGAGGCCTTCGCGGCGCGGCTGCGCGCGGCGGGCGTCGACGTCGAGCTGCACGCGGTGCCCGGGGCCGGGCACCTGTGGCGCGGGGTCGACGACCTGGGCACCGTCGTCGACCCCGCGCTGCGGTTCATCGAGGACCGCGTGGCCGGGCCCTGACGGGTCCACGGGCTGAGCCGGTGCGCTCCCTGCAGGGCGTGCCGCCCGGGCAGCGGTCAGCGGGGCCCGAGGTCGGGCCGGTCGGCGTCGTCGTCGGCCCAGGCGATCCGGCCGACGGAGTCCTCGAGCTCGAGGTCGGCGGCGCGCGCGTGGTGGAGGTAGTCGTCGGCCCAGTTCATGACCGCGTCCACGCGGTCGTGGAAGCCCGACATGAGGACGCCGTGCAGCCCGAGCCAGGCGGCGAAGGCGAACGGTCCCTCCAGCTGGTGGCGGTGGGGACCCACCTCGGCGACGGCCGTGTTGCGCCCGATCATCGCCATGATGCCCTTGTCGTGGTAGTGGAAGGGGGCGAGCGCGGCCCCGTCCCGCTGGGCCCGGACGTTCTTGCCCGCCCAGGCTCCGCTCTGCTGGGCGACGGAGCCGAGCTGGGGGAGCGTCCCGCCGGCGGCGTCGGGCACGTTCGCGACGTCGCCGACGGCGAACACGCCGGGGTGGCCGGGGACCGTCAGGTCCCGGGCGACGTCGATGCGCCCTCCACGCCCGGCCGGGATGCCCGTCAGGTCCACGAGCGACGCGCCCGAGATCCCGCCCGCCCAGATCACGGTGTCGGTCACGACCGACGACCCGTCCGACAGGGTCGCCGAGCCGGCGTCCACGGAGGTCACCGCGACGCCGAACGTCACCTCGACACCCATCGCGGTGAGCTTGTCGAGCGCATAGCGGTGCGAGCGATCGGTGAACGGCGCGAGCAGGGCGTGACCGAGGTCGACCAGCCGCACGGACGCAGGCGCCGCGAGCCGCCCCTCGTCCCGGAGCGCCTGCAGGAGCTCGGCGAGCGCCCCGGAGATCTCGACACCGGTGGCGCCGCCGCCGCACACGACGATCGTCAGGGCACCGCCCCCCTCCGGTGAGCCCAGCCCCCGCAGCCGGTCGCGGAGGTGGCGGCGAAGGCGCTCGGCGTCGCGCACGGAGTAGAGGGGGATGGCGTGCTCGGCCGCCCCGGGCACCCCGAAGAAGTTCGGCCGCGCCCCCGCCGCGATCACCAGCTGGTCGGCGGGGCCGACGGTGCCGGCGTCGGTCGTGACGGTCTTCGCCTCGACGTCGACCGCGACGACCTCCCCGGTGACGACGGTCACCTCGGACCGGTCGCGGAACATGGTCCGCAGCGGTCGGGCGATGTCCTCCGCCGGCAGCTGTGAGCTCGCGACCTGGTACAGCAGCGGCTGGAACTGGCTGTAGTCGTGCCGGTCGACGAGGGTCACCTCGATGCCGTGGCCCGCCAGCGCCGAGGCGCAGGCCGCCCCGGCCATCCCTCCGCCGACGACGACGACGCTCATGTCGTCCCCTCCCTCACCGGAGCCGGTCGAGCAGGTGGTCGCCCACGCGCAGGGCGTTGGCCATCGCGGTGAGCGCGGGGTTCACCGCCCCGATGCTCGGGAAGAAGCTCGTGTCGACCACGTACAGGTTGTCCACCTCGTGCGCTCGGCAGTACGGGTCCAGCACCGACGTCGCCGGATCGGTGCCGAACCGCACGGTGCCGGCCTGGTGGGCGCACCCCGCGACCGGGATGTCGTTCTTCATGTACGCGGCGCGCGGGATCAGGTGATGGGGGTGCATGCCCAGGTGGCTGAGGTGGCCCTTCACCCGGCGGTACAGCTGCTCGAGGGGCTCCCGGTTGTTCGGCGTGTAGCTCAGGACGACGTTCCCGTCCTTGCCCAGGGTCACCCGGTTGTCGGGGTCGGGGAGGTCCTCGGCCGAGAGCCAGAAGTCGACCGCGTGCTCGGCCAGCTCGTCGAGGGCGAACAGGGGCGCGAGCTTCGCGATGTGCTGCTCGCCCCGATACATCGGCGGCGACGACTTGCCGACCATCTGCACGTTGCCCATGGGGTAGTCGAAGTCGGCGTCCCCGAGGTACCAGTCGTTGAGGCCGAGGGTCTTCTGGAAGCGGGTCTCGTTCTTCTCCAGCGAGACCGCCAGGAAGGCCCGGCTGTTGTGGAAGACGTAGTTGCGCCCGACCTGGTCGGACCCGTTGGCGAGCCCGTTCGGATGGGCGTCGTTCGCGCTGGCGAGGAGGATCTTCGCGGAGTTCGCGGCCCCGGCCGAGAGCACGACGACCGCGCCGGTGAACCTCTGCTCGGCGCCCTCGACGTCCGCGACGACCGACGTGACCGTGCGCCCCGAGGAGTCGGTCTCGAGGCGTCTCACGTGCGCGTCGCGGATCAGGGTGACGTTGTCGTGCGTGATCGCCGGGCGGACGGCGACCACCTCGGCGTCCGCCTTCGCGTGCAGCAGGCAGGGGAACCCGTCGCACGTGGCGGAGCGGATGCAGGCGCTGAAGGCCGGGTTCGCCTCGTCGAGCATGATGCCGTTGGGCGAGTGGAAGGGGTGCAGGCCGACCCTGCCCAGGTCGTCGAACAGCTCCTGGATCCGCGGCTCGTGCGACACCGGCGGGAAGGGGTACGGCCCGCCGGGCGGGTCGGTCGGGTCCTCGCCGCGGACGCCGTGCACCTGGTAGAGCTCCTCGGCCTGCGCGTAGTAGGGCTCGAGGTCGCCGTAGTCGATCGGCCACGCGGGGGACGTCCCGCCGTGGTGCTTCAGCTCGCCGAAGTCCGCCTCCCGCAGCCGGTACAGCGCCGCGCCGTAGAACTTCGTCGCCCCGCCCACGAAGTAGTGGACCTGCGGCTGGAAGGGCTTCCCGGACCCGTCGTACCAGGTGTCCTCCGAGACGTACCGGTCGTCGACGAAGACGGCCGCGGCGTCCCAGTTCTCTGCCTCCCGCGGCAGCCAGTCGCCGCGCTCGAGGATCAGCACCCGGGTGCCCGACGGCGCCAGCCGGTGGGCGAGGGTGCCTCCGCCCGCCCCGGATCCGACGATGATGACGTCGTAGTCGTCGGCCGTCTCGTCAGGCATGGTGTCTCCTCAGGGCTCGATGCGTCGGCGTCACAGCGACATCTCCTCGATCCGGTCGGCGAGGATGATGCGGGCCGCGGCCTCGATGAGCGCCAGGTGGGAGAAGGCCTGCGGGAAGTTCCCCAGGTGCCGCGACCGGGCGACCTCGAACTCCTCCGCGTACAGACCGAGCGGCGACGCGATCCGCAGCAGCCGCTCCAGCAGGTCCCTGGCCGCGTCCCGTTCCCCGACGATGGAGAGCGCCGAGACGAGCCAGAACGAGCAGATCAGGAAGGTCCCCTCCTTCCCGGACAGGCCGTCGTCGGTCTCGCCGGTGACGTACCGCAGCACGAAGCCGTGCTCCGTGAGGTCCGTCGAGATCGCGTCGACCGTGTTCTTCATCCGGTCGTCGCTGCCGGGCAGGAAGCCGAAGATCGCCGCGAGCAGGGTCGAGGCGTCCAAGGCGTCCGTGTCGTAGTGCTGGCGCAGCACCCCGCGGTCGCTCACCCCCCGCTCGAGGATGTCGGCGCGGACCTCCTCGGCGGCCTCGCCCCAGGTCTTCTCGAGCGCCCCGTCGCCGCGGATCGCCGCGATCTTGGCGGCGCGGTCCAGCGCCACCCAGCCCATGAGCTTCGACGACACGTAGTGCTGCGGTGCGCCGCGGGCCTCCCAGATGCCCTGGTCGGGCTCGCGCCAGGTCGCCAGGGCGCGCTCGGCCTGCGACGTGACGAGGGGCCACAGCCGCCGGGGCAGGCGCTCGCTGCGCCGGGTGTGCAGCAGCAGGGAGTCGAGCACGGCGCCGTAGACGTCGTTCTGGCGCTGGTCGTAGGCCCCGTTGCCGATCCGGACCGGCCGGGCCCCCTCGTAGCCGGAGAGGTCCTCCCGGGTCGACTCGGCCAGGTCGCGTCGTCCGTCGATGCCGTACATGATCTGCAGGCCGCCGTCCGGGTTCGGTTCCAGGTCGGCGACGAACTGCATGAACTCGTCGGCCTCCCAGTCCAGGTTCAGGAAGTGCAGGGCCTGCAGGGTGAACGTGGTGTCGCGCATCCACGTGTACCGGTAGTCCCAGTTGCGCTCCCCGCCCGGCGTCTCGGGCAAGGACGTCGTCAGCGCCGCCACCGTCGCCCCGGTCGGCATGTACGTGAGCCCCTTGATCGTCAGGGCCGAGCGCTGCAGGTGGTAGCGCAGCGGGTGGTCGGGGATCCGCGCCCGCGCCAGCCACCGCCGCCAGTACGCCACGGTGCGCCCGACCCGCTCCGCGGCGTCGCCGGCGTCGGTCGGCGCCGGGAGCGCCTCGTCCCAGGACAGCGAGCAGTACGCCTTCTCTCCCGCCGACAGCGTGTGCCGCGCCCGTGCCGAGCTTCCCTCCACCCCGAGCGCCATGTCGGTGGTGAGGCGGAACGTCTGACCTGCGCCGGTGGCGACGGCCGCGTGCTCGTCGCCGTCCGCCAGCGTCCAGGCGGCCGGCTCCCGCCCGTAGTCGAACGCGGGCTCGCACACCAGCTCGACCTCGACCGTCCCCTCGAGGCACTCGACCAGCCGCACGAGGACGTGCTCGGCGTCGTCGTCGGCCGGCGGTCTCGTGTGCGGGGTGACGTGGTCGGGGCCCGTCCGAGGCCCCATCGTCAGGGCGTCCTGCACCAGCAGCCACCCGCCCGGCGTGTGCCAGGTCGTGGCCAGCACGTTGGTGCCCGGCACGTACGAGCGCTGGGTGGGCACGTTGATGCCGAACGGGCCGAGCCGGAACGAGCCCGCCCCCCGGTCGATGAGGTTGCCGAACGCGCTCGGGGAGTCGAAGGCGGGCAGGCACAGCCAGTCGACCGACCCGTCCGGGGCGATGAGAGCTCCGGTGTGGCAGTCGGAGAGGAACGCGTAGTCGGCGATGGGCGGGAACGGCGAGGTCGAGGCGCTCATCGTCCGGCTCCGTCCGGCTCCACGATCCAGGGGCCCTGCCACCCGCCGTGCTCCGCGACGAGGCTCGACGCGATCGCAGGCCCCCAGGTCCCGGGGACGTACGGATGCACGGGGGGCGGGTCGTCGATCAGCGGCTGCACGATGCGCCAGCTCTCCTCGACCACGTCCTGGCGCTTGAACCGGCCGGAGTCGCCGACGATCGCGGCGTGCAGCAGCACCTCGTACGGGGTGGCGCCCTCGCCGCCCTCCTCGGAGAGCTCGGCGTCGAGGGTGATCGCCTGCGGTCCCTGCCCGTCGGCCCGGCGGGCGTCGACGATCAGCCTGGCACCGGTGGACGGGTCGAGCTTCACGACGAACTCGTCGCGCACCGGGCGTCGGTCCCCGCCCGCGCCCAGCCCGAGGTCCACCGGCGGCGGCGCGCGGAAGACGACGCGCATCTCGGTCTGGGTGGCGGGGAGCCGCTTGCCCGTGCGGATGTAGAACGGCACCCCCGCCCACCGCCAGTTGTCGATCTCGAGCCGCAGCGCCGCGTAGGTCTCGGTCGTCGAGCCGTCGGCGACCCCGTCGATGTCCTGGTAGCCGTCGTACTGCCCCCGCACGTAGTGCGCGGGATCGGCGGTCTTCACGGCACGGAACAGGGTGACG
This sequence comes from Isoptericola sp. F-RaC21, assembly GCF_038593535.1. Lineage (NCBI taxonomy): Bacteria > Bacillati > Actinomycetota > Actinomycetes > Micrococcales > Promicromonosporaceae > Isoptericola > Isoptericola sp. F-RaC21. The sequence goes on from NZ_JBCFYX010000001.1 coordinate 665,881, forward strand.
ACCGCGTCGCGGAGGGCGTCCGGCCCGCGGCCGGACGGGGGCTCCATCGCGGCCGCCGCCAGCACCTGCATGAGGTGGTTGACCACGACGTCCCGCAGCGCGCCGACGGGGTCGTAGAAGTGCCCCCGGTCGTCCACGCCGAAGTCCTCGGCCATCGTGATCTGGACGCATTCCACGTAGCTGCGGTTCCAGAGCGGTTCGAGCACCGTGTTGGCGAAGCGGAGGTAGAGGATCTCCTCGTATCCCATCTTCCCGAGATAGTGGTCGATCCGGTACAGCTGCGCCTCGTCCAGGTAGCGGTGCAGCTCGGCCGCCAGCGCCTTCGCGGACTCGAGATCGTGCCCGAACGGCTTCTCCACCACGACGCGGGCCTCGGTCGTGAGACCCGCCTCGGCCAACCCCCGCGCGACCCTGCCGAACAGGAACGGCGGGATCTCCAGGTAGAACACCGGGTGCTTCGTCCCGCTGATCGCCTCGCCCACCCGGGCGTAGGTGGCCGGCTCGTCGAAGTCGCCCTGGACGTAGGCCAGCCGCCCGGCCAGCCGCCCGAAGGCGTCCTCGTCCAGGGTCTCGCCCGTCGCGACGACGGAGTCGCGCGCGTGCTGCACCAGGCGTTCCAGGGTCCAGTCGTCGCCGGCGACGCCCACGACCGGGCAGTCGAGCAGCCCGCGCAGCTCCAGGCGGTACAGCGAGCGGAAGGTCATGACCCGGGCGAGGTCGCCCGTGATCCCGAAGACCACCAGGACGTCGGCGACCGACGACCACGGGTCGGGGACGGGCGGCGTCGCTGGCGTCGCGGGGTCGGTCGTCATCGCTGGCTCCCTGTCATCGCTGGCTCCCTGCTGGGGTGGCACTCGGCGATGCCCAGTCAATCCGGCGGCCTCCCGGCCCGCGTCACCCGCCACGGGTGAGACGGCGGCGGGAGCGGTCGTGGTCGAATCGCATCGGAGCGGATCCTGGACAGGGTCGACATCCGACGAAGGGCTGATCGCATGGACGCGACGGATCTCGCCCGACTGCAGTTCGCCTCGACGAGCATCTATCACTTCTTCTTCGTCCCGGTGACCATCGGCCTGGCGTTCCTCCTGGCCGTGCTCCACACCCGATGGCACCGGACCCAGGACGGCCGGGACGAACGACTGACGCGCTTCTTCGGCACGCTGCTGCTGATCAACGTCGCCGTCGGCGTCGTGACCGGCCTCGTCCAGGAGTTCCAGTTCGGCATGAACTGGTCCGCCTACTCGCTGTTCGTCGGTGACGTGTTCGGCGCGCCCCTGGCGATGGAGGGCCTGGCCGCGTTCTTCCTGGAGTCGACGTTCCTCGGCCTGTGGGTGTTCGGCTGGAAGGTGCTGCCGCGCCGCGTCCATCTGCTGTCCGCGTGGCTCGTGGCCGCGGGGGCGATGCTGTCGGCAGCGTTCATCATGGCCGCGAACTCGTGGATGCAGCACCCGGTCGGGTACACGACGGACCCCGGGACGGGTCGGCCCGAGCTCTCCTCGATGGGCGACCTGTTCACCAACCCGGTGTTCGTGTGGGGGTACGTCCACGTGATCCTCGCGTCGCTCGTCACGGGCGCGGCCGTGATGCTCGCGGTGTCGGCGTGGCAGCTGCGACGCGGGCGCCGGGCGTTCACGACCTCCGCGATCGTGTCGCTCGTCGTGCTGCTGCCCTCGTCGGCGCTGGCGCTCGGCGTCGGCAGCCACCTCGGGGTGATCGAGGCGACCTACCAGCCGATGAAGATCTCCGCGGCCGAGGGCCAGTGGGAGACCTGTCAGCCGTGCTCCTTCTCGCTGTTCCAGATCGGCGGGTTCGCGAGCTCCGAGGAGGAGCCCACCAAGATCCTGGAGGTGCCGCACCTGCTGTCGCTGCTCGCGACGGGCACGTGGGACGGCGAGGTCACCGGGCTGAACGAGCTGCAGGCGCAGGACGAGGCCCGGTACGGCCCGGGGGACTACGTGCCCGACGTCGGCGTGCAGTACTGGTCGATGCGGGTGATGGCCTATCTCGGCTCGGCGTTCTTCCTCCTCGCGCTGTGGGGCGTGTGGCTGGCGGCCCGCAGGAGGCTGCCGACGTCCCGGGTGTTCCTGCTCCTCGCGACGTGGGCCGTGCCCCTGGTCCTCGTCATGAACACCGCCGGTTGGCTGCTGACCGAGAGCGGCCGCCAGCCGTGGATCGTCCAGGGGCTCATGAAGACCGCGGACGGGGTCTCGGCGACCGTCTCGTCCACGGAGATCGTCGTCAGCCTCGCGGCGTTCTTCGCCGTCTACCTGTTCCTGATCGTGCTCGACGTCGTCCTCATGCTCCGGTTCGCCCGCCGCGATCCCGACGCGCCCGAGAGGTCCGGCGCCGACGACGAGCTGGACACCTCGGTCCTGAGCTACTGACGTGACGACGCCGAGACGACTCGCTGAGGAGGAACCGTGACCCTCGCCGACGTGTGGTTCGTCGTCATCGCCGTCTTCTGGACGGGCTTCTTCGTGCTCGAGGGCTTCGACTTCGGCGTCGGTGCGCTGCATGCGGCGATCGGACGGTCCGAGGCCGAGCGCCGGACCGCGGTCGAGACGATCGCCCCGTTCTGGGACGGGAACGAGGTGTGGCTCGTGGTGGGTGCGGCCGGGATCTTCGCCGCCTTCCCCGCCTGGTACGCCACGTGGCTGTCCGCGCTCTACCTCGGCGTCGTGCTCCTGCTCCTCGCGCTCATCGCGCGCGGTGTGGCGGTGGAGTGGCGCGGCAGGGCCCGTGGCAGGTCCTGGCGTCGTGGGTGGGGCGCCGGGCTCTGCGTCGGCAGCGTCGTCGCCCCGCTCGTGCTGGGGATCGCGCTCGGGGCGCTGCTGGCGGGCCTCCCCGTGGACGCCGACGGGGCGTTCACCGGCGGGGTCCGGGACATCGTCACGGGACTCGGCGTCTGGACCGGGCTGACCCTCGTCTCCCTGTGCCTGTTCCACGGGGCCACGTACCTCGCGATCCGCACGACCGGCGACCTCCGGGCGCGCGCCACCCGCTGGGCCGGGACGCTGGGCGTCGTGGCGCTGGTCATGGTCGCGGGGTTCGCGGTCTGGACCGTCCGGGTCGCCCGGCCGGGCTGGCCGTCGTACGTGCTCCTGGCGATCGCGCTGCTCGGCATCGTCGCGGCCCTCTGGGCGGCGCGTCGAGGCGGCGAGAAGCGCGCCTTCGTGGCGACGGCGACCGCGATCGCCGCCACCGTCGGGTCGCTCTTCGCGAGCCTCTTCCCCGACGTGCTCGTCTCGAGCACCGAGGCCGCGTACAGCCTGACCGTGTCGGGCAGCGCCTCGAGCGAGTACGCCCTGACGGTCATGACGATCGTGGCGGCGGTCTTCTTCCCCGTCGTGCTGCTCTACCAGGGCTACACCTACGTGGTGCTGCGTCGGCGGGTGGGGGGCGGGCCCGAGGCGCCGATCACCCGGACGGGGTGAGGACCGCGGCCCGCGCCGGATGGTTCGCTCGCACGAGACACGTCCGGCGAGGGGAGCGCGCCGCATGAACGCCGAGAACCAGAGCGCGGCGGCGCCGTCGCCGTTCCCGCCCATCGCGGACTACGCCTTCCTGTCCGACTGCCACACCGGGGCGCTGGTCGCGCCCGACGGCGCCGTCGACTGGCTCTGCGTCCCCCGGTTCGACGCGCCGAGCATCTTCGGCACGCTCCTCGACCGGGAGGCCGGGTACTTCAGGCTCGGACCCTTCGGGATCAACCACCCGACGGCGCGGGCGTACGAGCCCGGGTCGAACGTCCTGACGACGACGTGGAAGACGCCGTCCAGCTGGGTCGAGGTCCGCGACGGGCTGACGATGGGCCCGCGGGCGACCGAGGACACGGTCACGCCTCACACCAGGCCGCCCGCCGACGACGACGCCGACCACCTGCTCGTGCGCACCGTCCGCTGCCTCGAGGGCGCCGTCGAGCTCGAGCTCGTGTGCGAGCCGGGCTTCGACTACGGCCGGACGCCGGCCGAGTGGACGCTGGTCGGAGGCAGCCGGCACACCGCCGACGCGACCGGCGCGGGAGTGACCGTGCGGCTGCAGACCGACCTCGCGCTCGGCATCGAGGGCAACCGCGCCCGCGCCCGGCACGTCCTGTCCGCCGGCGAGGAGTGCTACTGCGTCCTGTCGTGGGGCGAAGGGCTGGCCGCCCCGTCCGACGTCGGGGAGGCGGGCCGCCTGCTCGACGCCACGACGGGGTTCTGGCGCCGGTGGCTCGGCCGGGCGCGGATCCCGGACCACCGCTGGCGCGACCCGCTCCAGCGTTCGGCGCTCGCCATCAAGGGGCTCACCTACATGCCGACCGGGGCGACGGTGGCGGCGCTGACGACGTCCTTGCCCGAGACGCCCGGCGGCGAGCGCAACTGGGACTACCGGTACACGTGGATGCGGGACACCACGTTCACCCTGCAGGCCCTGCACTTCCTGAACCTGGACTGGGAGGCCGACGAGTTCATGCAGTTCGTCGCCGACCTCGAGCCGACCGAGTCCGGCGCGCTGCAGATCATGTACGGCATCGACGGTCGCCGCGAGCTCACGGAGTCGACGCGCGACGACCTGACCGGCTACGCGGGCGCCCGGCCGGTGCGGATCGGCAACGGGGCCTACGACCAGCGCCAGAACGACGTGTTCGGCTCCGTCCTGGACTCCGTCCTGCTGCACACCCGGCGCAGCGAGCGCCTGCCGCGGCGGCTGTGGCCGATCGTCCAGTCGCAGGCGGAGTGCGCCGCCCGCCGGTGGCGCGACCCCGACCAGGGCATCTGGGAGGCGCGCGGCGAGCCGCAGCACTACGTGTCGTCGAAGCTCATGGGGTGGGTCGCCCTGGACCGCGCGTCGCGGCTGGCCGAGCTGCGCGCCGACCGCGAGCTGGCGGCCGGCTGGCGGGCGATCGCGGACGAGATCAAGGACGACATCCTGGCCCACGGGCTGGACGCGCGGGGGGTGCTCCGGCAGCACTACGACACGGACGCCCTGGACGCCTCGACGCTGCTGGCGGCGATCTTCGGGTTCCTGCCGCACGACGACGAGCGCCTTCGCGCGAGCGTGCTCGCCGTCGCCGACGAGCTGACCGAGCACGGCTTCGTCCTGCGCTACCGGACCGAGGAGACCGACGACGGCCTGTCCGGCGCGGAGGGGACGTTCCTCATCTGCTCGTTCTGGCTGGTGTCCGCGCTGTCGATCATCGGCGAGGAGCAGCGCGCGCGGGACCTCATGGAGCGGCTCCTGCGGGTGGCCTCCCCGCTCGGGCTGTTCGCCGAGGAGTTCGACGTCGACACCGGCCGCCACCTCGGGAACTTCCCGCAGGCGTTCTCCCACCTGGCCCTCATCGAGGCCGCGGGCCGGATCATCGCCGCCGAGCAGGCCCAGGAGTTCTCCTGACGAACCGAGGAGGGCGGATGCTGTCCTGGGCGGCGGCCTTCCGGCTGCGGCAGCACTTCCGGCAGAGCCTGTGGGCGGTGCCGCTGCTCGGGGCCGTCGTCGGCGGCGCGCTGGCCGTCGCCGACCTGCGCGTCGAGGACCACCTCGCGCTCCCGCGCGAGTGGTCGTACTCGGCGTCCACCGCGAGCAGCGTGCTCACGACCGTCTCCGGCGCGATGATCGGGCTGCTCGGCCTGGTGGTGACCGTCGGCGTCCTCGTCGTGCAGATGGCCACCGGCACGCTGTCGCCGCGGTTCATGCGGCTCTGGTACCGGGACCGGCTGCAGAAGCTGGTCCTCGCGGCGTTCGCCGCGACCTTCGCCTTCTCCTTCGCGCTGCTCCGCGAGGTCGGCCCCGGGTCGGTGCCGCATCTCGGCGTCACCGTGGCCGGCGTCGCCGTCTCCGTCGACCTGGTCCTGCTCCTGCTGTACCTGGACCGCTTCGTGCACGCGCTGCGTCCGGTCGCCGTGGCGGCCGCAGTGGCGCGGTCGGGCCTCGCGGTCCTGGCCGACGGGGCCGACGAGGTCGTGCCGCCGGCCCGCCGTCGGGGCGCCGTCGTCGGTCGGGCCCGCGGGCGCGCGACCCCCCTGCTCTCGACGCGGGCCGGCGCGATCCAGGCCTTCGACGCGCAGGGGATCGTCGCCCTCGCGACCCGGCGGGACCTGACGTGCGTCCTGCGGTGCACCGTCGGCGACTTCGTCACCGCCGGCGGCGTGATGATGGACGTGCACGGCGGGCCCAGCCCCCGCGACCTGCGCCGCCTGCGCGGCATGGTCGCCCTCGGGCACGAGAGGACGATCGACCAGGACCCGGCCTTCGCGGTGCGCATCATCGTCGACATCGCGATCCGGGCGCTCTCGCCCGCGGTCAACGACCCGACGACCGCCACCCAGATGATCAACCACCTGGGCGCCCTGCTCGAGGGCGTGGGGTCGCGGGCGCAGAGCGAGCGCGGAACCGTGGTCGACGCCGACGGCTACCTCAGGCTCGCCGCCCCGACGCGCAGCTGGGACGACTACCTGGACCTCGGCGTCTCCGAGATCCGCCAGTACGGGCGCGGGTCCCCGCAGACGTGCCGTCGCCTGCGCGCCATGCTGACCGACCTCGACGGCGTCGTGCTCCCGGCGCGGCGGCCCGCCGTGCGACGGCACCTCGCGGCCCTGGACGAGGTGGTCCGGCTCAGCTTCGGCGACGGGGACGAGCGGCGGTTCGCGCTGATGGCCGACCGGCAGGGAGTCGGCGGGCCGTCGAGGCCGTCCAGGCCCCCGGCGGCCGAGCGCGCCCCCGGCCGGGAGTAGGGCACCTCGCGGCCTCTCATCCCCGGGGGGTGACGCGCGGCGGCGGCCCGACCCGCGACGATCCGGCGAGGACGACCCGACGGCGACCGACGGAGGACCTGGGGTGGACGTGCAGACGGCACTGGTGACGCTGCTCGTGGTGGCGGTCGTCTCCGCGCTGGCGCCGTTCGTCGTGGCGATGTCCGGCCGCCTCCGGGTGCCGCAGGTCGTCGTGCTGATCGTGGGCGGCGTCCTCATCGGGCCCGAGGTGCTGGGCTGGGCCGACCCGGGCAGCGTCACGCTGCTCGCCGACGTGGGCCTGGGCTTCCTCTTCCTCATGGCGGGCTACGAGCTGGAGCTGGGCCTGTTCGCGCGGCACGTCGGACGGCGCGCGATCCTCGCGTGGGTCGTGACGGCCTGCATCGCGGTCGCGGTGACCGGGGCGCTCGCGGCCCTGGGCTTCGTGCACGCCTTCGTGCCGGTGGCCCTGGGCCTCACGACGACCGCCTTCGGCGCCCTGCTGCCGATCCTGCGCGACAACGACATGCTCGGCGGGCGGTTCGCGTCGTTCGTCCTGCCCGCCGGGGCGGTGGGCGAGTTCCTGCCGATCGTGGGGATCGCCATCTTCCTGAGCGCGAACGGCAAGTTCCTGGGCCTCGCCTCGCTGCTCGCCATGTTCCTGGTCGCGGTGCTGTTCACCGTGCTGCCCCGGCTCACGTTCCTGGCCCGGTTCTCGTCGACGTTCCGGCAGGGGGAGCACGCGACGTCCCAGACGACGCTCCGCCTGACGGTGGCACTGCTGTTCGTGCTCCTGGTCGTGGCGTCCGAGTTCGGCCTCGACGTCGTGCTCGGGGCGTTCCTCGCGGGGGTGGTGCTCAAGCGGTGGGCCCCGGGGGACGTCCACTCCCTGGAGACCAAGCTCGACGCGGTCGGGTACGGGTTCTTCATCCCAGTCTTCTTCGTGGCGTCGGGGATGAACCTCGACCTCGCGTCGATCGCCGAGGCGCCGCTCCGGCTCGTCGTCTTCTTCGTGCTGCTCCTGGTGGTACGCGGGCTGCCCGCGATGTTCCTGTACCGCAGGGACCTGGACCGCAGCCAGCGATGGCAGATGACGTTCCTGACGGCGACCGCGCTCCCGCTGCTCGTGGCCCTGGCGGAGGTCGGCCTGCGGACCGGTCACATGCTGCCGGAGAACGCCGCGGCCCTGGTGGGGGCCGGCGTGCTCTCGATGATGATCTTCCCCGGCCTGGCGGTCGCGCTCCACAGGCGCGCGACACCCGGCCGGGACGCTCTGCGCGAGGGCGAGGACCTGCGGGGGCAGGCCTAGCCGCGCCACGCTCACCCGTGCAGGGGGAGGCGCGCGTCGGTCGGCGACCCGATCCTGGGAACGGACGTCTCCCCGGACGCGGACATCCGCGGCGGACGTGGGCAGACGTGGACCAAGGAGCCGACATGACCGATCCTCGCTCGACAGCCGCCTACGGCTCGCCCGGCCAGTACGCCCCCGGCCAGTTCACGCAGACCCCCGAGACCTCGGGGTGGGCGGGCTGGGTGGTCTTCGCCGGGACCCTGATGATCATGCTCGGGGTGTTCCACGCGATCCAGGGCGTGGTCGCGCTGTTCAACGACCAGTACTACCTCGTCGGGGCCAGCGGCCTCACCCTGCAGCTGGATTACAGCGCGTGGGGGTGGGTGCACCTGATCGGCGGGGTCGTCGTCCTCCTCGCCGGGTTCGGGCTGCTGGCCGGCCAGACCTGGGCCCGGGTCGTCGGCGTCCTGCTGGCGATCCTCAGCGCCGTCGCCAACTTCGCGTTCGTCGCGGCCTATCCCGTGTGGAGCATCGTGATGATCGCGCTGGACGTCCTCATCATCTTCGCCCTGACGGCGCACGGCCAGGAGCTCCGCAAGCGCTGACCCGCACGTGCGGGCTCGTGCCCGGAGCCCGGGCGATCCGCGACGACGAAGGAGCCGGCCGCACGGCCGGCCGAGGTGACGTCATGATCTACGAGATCCGCGTCGACGGCCCGGTCGACCCGGCACGCCTGGCGGACTATGCCACCGTCACCGCGCGGCACCAGGACGCCGGCACGGTGCTGACCTGCGCGATCGCCGACGCGTCCGCGCTGACCGGCATGATCGCGCTGATCGCCGACCTGGGCCTGACCGTGCGCGACGTCCATCAGGTGGCCGCCGGCCACGACGGTCCTCAGAGGGCGTGACGTTCGGTGGCGATGCGGACGGCGTCCCGCCGGCCGGCGGCGCCGAGCTTGCGGTAGATGGCGCGCAGGTGCGTCTTGACGGTGTTGGACGAGACGAACAGCGCCTGCGCGATCTCGGTCGTCGTCATCGGGGACCGGAGGTAGGTCAGGACGGTGTGCTCCCGGTCCGTGAGCTCCCAGTAGGACCGCCTGCGGTGGGCGTCCTCGCGCGGCTGCATCCGGGCGACGAGGTCGGCCACCAGCCCGACGTGCTCGGTGCCCCAGGCGTGATGGGCGTCGAGCAGGCCGCGAAGGTCCCGCCCGCGCTCGACGAAGGGACGACGGATCCTGGAGGGGCCCGCCGCCGCCAGCGCGAGCTCGAGGCGGCGGTGGGCCTCCCCGGCCCTCCCGCGGTCGAGCTCCAGCAGGGCCTCGGTCAACGTGACGGCCACGTCGACGGGCGGCACGCGCCGGTCCGCGGGCACCCGGGCGAGCGCCGCCGCCGCGCCGGCGACGTCGCCGGCCCGCCGGGAGAGCTCGGCCTCCCAGAGCCGGACGACGGGGTGCTGCTCGCTCTCGGCCAGGCCGTTCAGCTCCGCGAGGGCGTGGTCGTCGCTGCCGCCCGCCTCGGCCGCGACGGCGTCGACCAGCCGGGCGAGGCCGTCGAGGTACGGCGACGAGGCCCCGGCCGCGCCGGCCGCGAGCGCACGAGCGCGCTCCAGGGCGGGGGCGTCGTCGCTCGCGACCGCGATCAGCGCGAGGACCACCGCCGCGTGCAGCCGGTAGCCCGCCTGCCGCGGCGTGGCCAGCCGGACCACCTGGTCGAGGCTGCGCCGGGCCGACGCGAGCTCGTCCCGCCAGAAGTCCGCGAGACCGCAGGTCAGGTACGCGGGGACGACGATGCCGGCCCAGTGCCGCCCCGACCTGCGGGCCCGGCCGATCGAGTCGCGGGCGAGCGAGTCGCCCTCGTCGAACCGCCCGCTCAGGAAGAGGGGGACGGACGTCGCGGCCCGGCACGCGAAGCCGATCGCCGGCAGCTGGTGCCGGGCGGCGAGGTCCGCGCCCCGGGTCAGGTCCTCGAGCGCGGCCGCGGGGTCGTGCCCGAGCTGCGCCGCCGCCTCGCCGACGAGGAGGTGGCCGAGCGCGCAGGCGACCGGCGCGTAGGTCGGGTCCCGGAGCGCCGCCCGCCCCCGGAGGACGGCCTCCTGGGTGCCGGGCCGCCCCGGGGCGAGGAAGTCCGACACGAGCTGGTCGATGAGCTCGAACCGGTGCCGACGCCGGGGCGGCAGCCGGCCGGCGGCGGCGCGGGCCTGTCGCGTCGTGCCGTCGGCGGGCCGGTCGTCGAGGAGGTGCCCCACGGCGCGCAGCTGGAGGACCTCGGCGTCCTGCGACCGGGGCACGGGGACCCGGTCGCACAGGTGGGCGAGGCTGCCGGGGTCGTCGCGGACGAGGAGCTCGGGCCAGCGCTCCGTGAGCACGTCGGCGGCGAGGTCCGGGTCGCCGGCCGCGAGGGCGGCGGTCACGGCCTCGACGGCGTCGCGGGTGCGCCAGTGGTTCGCGACGACGCGCTGCAGCTCACGCACGGTGGCGGGCGACGTCCGGCGCAGGATGGCGCGGCACTGGGACGCGAACACCGGGTGCCAGCGGTACGACACGTCGCCGTCCGCCTCCGACTGCGGCGCCAGGAAGACGCCCCTGCGCGCCGCCTCCGCGAGCAGCTGTGCACCCCCGGCGCCGTCGTGCAGCGCCTCCGCGAGGGCGGCGTCGATGCGGTCGCCGACGGTGGCGCGCAGGATGAACCGTGCCAGCTCGGGCGGCAGCGCCCCGAGCACCTCCTCCGTCAGGTACTCGGTGAGCGAGAGGTCGACCTCCTGCAGGCCGGCCAGCCGGTAGGCGGGCGCGGCCTCGTCCTCGACCGCCAGCAGCGCCATGCGCACGGCGGCCGGCCAGCCCCGGGTGAGCTCGCTGAGCGAGCCGATGACCTCGGGCGCGAGCGAGGGCCCGGAGAGGGACGCGAGCTCGCCGATCTCCTCGGCGGAGAAGGCGAGCTCGCGCTCGCGCACCTCGCCGAGGTCGTCGGCCAGCCGCAGGCGGTGCAACGGCAGCCCCGGGTCGGACCGGCTGGACAGCACCAGGTGGAACCCGCCGGGGGCGAGCCGGATCAGCCGCGAGAGGACTTCCCGCGCCCGGGCGCCCGCGATCAGGTGGAGGTCGTCGACGACCAGGACCATCGGCTCGACGAGCGCCTCGATCGCGCGCACCAGCTCGTCGTGAAGATCGGGCCAGCCGGCGCCCTGCGGCCGCCGCCCCATCGGGTCGCGGCCGGCGATCTCCAGCAGCGGTCCCGCGTCGGACCGGTCCCGCCCGTGCGCCGCGACCTGCAGCGCGGCGACCACGTGCCGGAAGAGGCGCCGCGGGTCGCCGTCGAACTCGTCGACCGTGAGCCAGCCGACGGTGGCCCCGGTGTGGCGGCACCACTGGGACAGGACCGAGGTCTTGCCGAAGCCGGCGGGTGCGGCGACGAGCGTCACCGGGCGGTGGACGACGAGCTCGTCGAGGAGCGACATCAGCCGGGCGCGCGGGATGATCTGGGCGCCGAGCGCAGGCACCGTCACCGGGGTGGCCGGCGTCGCCGGCCCGGGACGGCCGGGCTCCGCGGCGGGCGACGACGCCACGCGCGAGCGTTCGTCGGTGCTGCTCATCTGGGACCCGTGGCTCTCTGCCGCCACCGTGCACGGCCGGCACGTTGTCAGCGTCCGGTTCGGCGAGACGTTCGGACGGACGCGTCCCGTCGAGTCTAGGAACATCCCGGGCGGCCACGCCCGGCCCGGGGGCGCCGACGCGACGAGTTCACCCGGCCGCGGCGCGCGCGTGACGTAGCCTTCCCTCGACGCGCGGCGCTCGCTCGCCGCGTGCCCCCCCGTCCCCGATCCCCAGCCCGAGGAGCGACGACCCCGGTGAGACGTTCGTCCCCCAGCATCTCGGACGTCGCGCGCGCGGCCGGCGTGTCCATGGGCACGGTGTCGAACGTCCTCAACGGCACGGTGCGCGTCACGCCGGCCACCCGGTCCCGGGTGGAGGCGGCGATCCGGGAGCTGGGGTTCGTCCGCAACGGTGTCGCGCGTTCCCTGGCCGCCGGCCGGAGCTCGACGCTGGGCTTCGTGATCATCGACCTCGCGAACTCGTACTTCCTCGACATCGCGCGGGGCGCCGAGGCGGAGGCGGGCCGAGCGGGCCTGAACCTGCTGCTGGCGAACTCCGACATGTCGGAGGAGAAGCAGCGCACGTACGTCGACCTGTTCGTGGAGGACCGGGTGGCGGGCATCCTCGTGGCGGCGAACCACGGGTCGACGCAGGACCTGCGCCGGTCGGCCCCGGGCGTGCCGCTCGTCGTCGTCGACGCCCCCGGCGACCACGCGGACGTCTGCTCCGTCGTGCCGGACAACGAGCTCGGCGGCTACCTCGCCGCGTCGCACCTCATCGAGCACGGCCGGCGCCGGCTCCTGTTCGCCGGCACGACCGAGCTCGTGCCGGTCCGCGACCGCCTGCTGGGCGTCGAGCGCGCCGTCGCCGAGCACCCGGGCGTGCTCCTCGAGGTCGAGCAGACGGGCAACGTCCAGGTGGAGGACGGCCGGCGCGTGGGGGACGACCTCGTGCTGCGCGACCCGCGCGAGCGGCCCGACGCCGTCGTCGCCGCGGCCGACCTCCTGGCCCTGGGCGTGCTCCAGTCGCTGCTGCTGTCGTCGTCGCTGCGCGTGCCCGACGACGTGGCGATCATCGGCTACGACGACAACCGTGCCGCGTGGGACTCCGCCGTCCCGCTGTCCACGGTGCGCCAGCCGGGGGAGGCCGTCGGCCGGGAGGCGGTGCGGCTCCTGCTGGAGGAGCTGGCGACCGGCCCGGAGCGGCACCCGCACCGGCTCGTCACGTGCGAGCCGCGGCTCGTGGTGCGCGCGAGCACGGTGGGCGGCGCCTCGGCGGGCGCCTGACCGCAGCGGCGTCTCCGCTCAGGTGCCCGGTCGAGCCGTGGGGCCGCCGTCCAGCACGTCGCGGACGCCCGTGCGCAGGCGCTCGGTGTCGTCGAGGTCCACCGGGCGCAGCCGCCGGGGGAGGGACGCGACGACCAGCGCGTAAGCGTCCAGGACCAGCTCCTCGACGAGCTCCGGCGTGATGCCGGGGCCGGCGGCCACCGAGATCCAGTGCCGCTTGTTCATGTGGTAGCCGGCGGTGACGTGCGCGTGCTCCTGGCGCAGTGCCTCGGCGTCGTCGGGCGCGCACTTCAGCGTGACCAGGGGCGTCCCGGTGGCGTCGGTGGTCATGCAGAACACCTTGCCCTGCACCTTGAAGACGTCGTGCTCGGGCCCGAACGGCCACGTGCGGGTGGTGCCGGGCAGCGCGAGCGCCACCTCGGCGGCGAGGTCCTGGTGCTGCGTGGGGCCCACGGCGGGTCAGTCCTGCCGCGACGCGCGCAGGGCGTCGCCCTCGACCTCCGCGGCGCTCCAGAAGTTGCGCAGCATCTCCTCGGGGGTGAGCAGCGCGTCGCGGTGCTCCGCCGGCTCCTCGGCGCCGGCGATGGCCTTCACCTCGTCGTGGATCCGCTCCATGGAGCTGTCGAGGGAGGAGGCGACGTCGGCGGCGAGCTTCAGCGAGTCCGTGAGATGGCGCGGCACGTCGCGCGCGTACTTGTAGTAGATCTTGTGCTCCAGGCTGGCCCAGAAGTCCATGGCGATGGTGCGCAGCTGGATCTCCACGACGACGTCCTCGACCCGGTCGGACAGGTACACGGGGACCTGCACGATGAGGTGCAGCGACTTGTACCCGTTCGGCTTCGGGTGGGCGATGTAGTCGCGCTCCTCCAGGACCGTGAGGTCGGCCTGGTTCATGAGCATGTCCCGCACCTTGTAGATGTCGGAGACGAAGCTGCAGGTGACGCGGACGCCGGCGACGTCGAACATGTGCTCGCGGACGCCCTCGGGCGTCAGCGGGATGCCCTTGCGGCGGCACTTGGCGACGATCGACTCGAGCGACTTCAGGCGCGAGCTGACGTGCTCCACCGGGTTGTAGTTCTGCATGTGCCGGAACTCGTCGCGCAGGATCGAGATCTTGGTCATGACCTCGTCGATCCCGAACTTGTACGTCAGCACGAGGCGACGCAGCCGGTCGACGAGCGCCCGGATCTCGGCCGCGTCGGGGGAGTGGTGCTGCGCGTCCGGTGCGGGATCCTGCCGGGGGTCCTGAGGTGCGTCCTGCCCTGCGTCCTGGCTCACGGCACCACGGTAGACGGGATCGGGCGGGGCCGAGTATCCGATAAAGCCGGTCGGAACTGTTCGGTATGCGAGACGGTCCGGGGAATTCGTTGACACCCCCCTTCCGGGCACCTACGTTCCTGCGCACCGGGTCGGACGACCGCGGCGCCGCGAGGCGGCGCGGCCGCACGCCCCGGGTGGTCATGAGCTCCGACGCGAAGCCCCGGCTCGTCGGACGGCAACCCCCAGCGCGGGTGGGTGCCCCGGGTGAGGACCAGGCCCGCCGTCGCCGACGGCACGGCAACACGCGACCCCCGCCCCGGCGGGAGCAGGAGAGGACGAGCATGCACCGCGACGCCACCACCGTGCGCCCCCTGTCGTCCCGGCCCCGGCAGATGCCGAGCACGTCCGGCGCGCCCACCTCGGCGACGCCCGCCCCGGTGGCGCCGGCGCCGGCGTGGTGTCGACGCCGCTGATCGCGGCCTGAGCGTCCGCCGCCCCCGCGGCCGGACCTCGTCACGGCCCGGCGCTCGCCGGGCCGGGCCCGCAGACGCCCCGCCCGCCATTCCCCGGCGGGCCATCCCCTCCTGCCCCCTTTCCGGCGGCGGTACGCACCCGTGGGTCCACGACCCGCGCCCGAGTGCGCCCGCCCGCCGCGCCTCGATCGGAGCCGACGTGCCGTACTCCCCGTCCACGACCTCGTCCACCAGCTCGTCCGCCGCCTCGTCCGCCGCCTCGTCCCCCCTCGTCCTCGGTGTCGACCTCACGGCCGCCGGCGCCCGCCCGGGAGTCCACCGGGCGCGCGGCATCGTGCAGCCGCGGTCGTTCGACGGCGAGCGGTTCGTGCAGCTCGTGCGCACCGCCGACGCCGGCGGCCTCGACCTCGTCACCCTCGACGAGGGCTTCCTGCTGCACCCCGGCCGGCGGCAGGTGACCGGCCGCCTCGACGCCGCCGTCGCCGCCGCCCGGGTGGCGCCGCACACGAGGCGGGCGGGGCTCGTCGCCGCCGTC
This sequence comes from Isoptericola sp. F-RaC21, assembly GCF_038593535.1. Taxonomy (NCBI): domain Bacteria; kingdom Bacillati; phylum Actinomycetota; class Actinomycetes; order Micrococcales; family Promicromonosporaceae; genus Isoptericola; species Isoptericola sp. F-RaC21. The sequence goes on from NZ_JBCFYX010000001.1 coordinate 681,028, forward strand.
GACACCGCGCACGTGGACCCGGCGCACGTCGCCCAGGCGATCGCGCGGGTGGACCAGGCCAGCGCCGGCCGGGCCGGGTGGCAGGTCGGCCTCCCGGCCGGCGCCGTCGTGCAGGACGACGCCTGGGCCGCGCAGGCCCTGGGCGCCGCGGCGCAGGTGGTGCGGCACTGGGACGGGCAGGCGGCCGGGGCCACGGGCGACACCGCCGGCGGCGTCGCCGTCGACGACGACGGACGCTTCCGGGTGGACCACGACGGCATCCGGTTCGCGGTGCGCCGCCACCGCCCGGCCGAGGGCGAGGGGCCCGCCGGCCACCGGGACGCCGCCCCGCGGCAGGGCCGCCCGCCCGTCGTCGTCTCCGTCCGCAGCGAGGCGGCGCTCCACCTCGCCGCCCGGACGGCGGACGTCGTGCGCGTCGCGGCCACCGCGCCCGCGCGCGCGGTCCGGCTGCGCTCCCAGGTGCGCGACGCGGCCGAGGCGGCCGGCCGCGACCCCGACACGCTGCGCGTGCTCACCGAGGCGTACGTGGTCCTGGCCGAGGACCGCGCCAGCGCGCAGGCGCGGCTGGAGCTCGTGGAGGCCCTCGAGGGCCCCGAGATCTCCGGCGGGCTGCTGGTGGTGGCGGGGACCCCCGACGACCTCGCCGAGACGATCGTCGACTGGCGGGACGCCGGGGCCTCCGACGGGTTCCTGCTGCGGCCGTCGTCGCTCGGCCCCGACCTGGACGCCCTCGTCGACGGCGTCCTGCCGCGGCTCGTGCGCGACGGCGTGCGGGCGGTGGCGTCCCCGGCGCCGCGCACCCTCCGCGCGACCCTCGGGCTCCCCGACGACGGCGCGGCAGGTCCTCGGCCCGCCGGCGCCCCGGCCGCCGCGCGCACCCGGCCTCGCGGTCGCACCGCCGACTCCCGGCTGGTGCGCGCGTGACCGCCCGACCCGGCGCCCGCAGGCCCGCCGCCGCTCCCCGTCCTGCTGTCCGACCCGCTGCACACCGCGACGCTGCCCGCCCCTCGACCGGAGGCCCCCGATGACCGTCACCGACGCACCGCGTGTCCGCCCCGCCGACCCTGCCGCCGACCCCGCCGCCGACAGTCGCGCCCGCCGGCGCGCCGCCCGCGAGCGGGAGCTCGCCCTGCCGCACGGCTGGTTGAGCCTGGCGGGCTTCCACTGGCTGCCGTCCCGGCCGGAGCCGCTGCCGGGGGTGCCCGGACTCTGGCTCGCGGACGAGGCCGGTGCCCACCTGCGCCCGGCCGAGGCGGACGGGCCGCTGGTCCAGGGGCCCGACGTCGTCGCCGGCGCCTACGACGGCGACGTGCCCGAGGGCGGCAGCGTCCAGGTGGGGACGTTCCTGCCGGTCGGTCGCGAGCCCCTCGACCGGGCCGGCGACCCGACGACCGGCGAGACGGCCGCGGTGGCGATCGAGCTCGTGCGACGCACGGGGCGCCTCGCGATCCGGCTGCGCGACCCGCACGCCCGCGCCCGCCTCGACTTCGCCGGCGTGCCCGCCTTCGACCACGACCCGTCGTGGGACCTCGAGGCGCCCGTCCGCCTGTACGAGGCGCCGCGCGACGTCGTCGTCGGGGCCGCCCGGCCCGGCCTGGTGCACCGGCTGCAGGCGGTCGGCGAGGTCGACCTGACGCGCGGCGACCGGACCGTCACGCTCCTGCTGACCGGCGCCCCCGGCGCGGCCCCGACGCTGCTCTTCAGCGACGAGGCGCCGGGGGTGGCGCCCTGGCGGACGGCGCGCCCCGAGCTCCCCGAGGGCCTGGCCCCGGGTGCCACGGGCGTCGCGCGCCTCGACCTCAACGACGCCCTCAACCTGCCGTACGCGTTCAGCGACCACGGCACGTGCCCCGCCCCGCCGCCCGGCAACCATGTCCCGTTCGCCGTCACGGCGGGGGAGAGGTCGCCCCGATGACCGCCGTCACGACCCCGGGCGCCCGGACCCCCGCGCCCCCGGCGCCCGCGCAGGACGCCGCCGCCACCCCCTACTCCCACCTGCGCATCGTCCCCGCCCGCCACCCCGGGCGGTGGGTCGCGACCGCCGGCGTCGCGGTGCTGCTGGCGATGGTCGTCAGCTCGCTGCTCACCAACGACCGCTGGGAGTGGGACGTCGTCGCGCAGTACCTCACGTGGCCCTCGATCCTGTCCGGGGCGTGGGCGACGATCCGGCTCACCGCGGCGGCGTCGGTCGTGGGCTTCGCGCTGGGCACCGTCCTGGCGCTCATGCGGCTGTCGCGCTCCCCGCTGCTGGTCGGCGTGTCGTGGGCGTACACGTGGGTGTTCCGCTCCGTGCCGCTGCTGCTGCAGCTGCTGCTCTGGTACAACCTCGCCTACCTGTACCCGCACCTGAGCCTCGGCATCCCCTTCGGCCCCGAGTTCCTCTGGTTCGACACCCTCGGCGTGGTCGACAAGTTCGGCGCCGCCATCCTCGGCCTGGGGCTCTCGCAGGCCGCGTACTCGGCCGAGATCGTGCGCGCCGGCATCCTCAGCGTCGACCAGGGGCAGCAGGAGGCCGCCGCGTCCCTGGGCATCCCGCGCCGCCGCCAGGTGACCCGCATCGTGCTGCCCCAGGCGATGCGCTCGATCGTGCCGACGGCCGTCAACGAGGTGATCGGCCTGCTCAAGGGCACGTCGATCGTCTACGTGCTGGCGTACGGCGAGCTGTTCTACATCGCGTCCGTCATCTACGGCCGCAACGGCAAGGTGGTCCCCCTGCTGATCGTCGCGGCCATCTGGTACCTGGTGCTCACCACGCTCATCACGATCGTCCAGTACTACGTCGAGCGGCACTACGCGAAGGGCGCCGTGCGGACCCTGCCGCCCACGCCGTGGCAGCGGCTGCGCTGGTCGTCGGCCGTCGCCCTGGCCCGCCTGACCGGCCGCCCCGTGCCCGCGCACGTGCCGCCGGCCTTCGCCGCCCGCGCCCGGGTCGGCGTCCTCACCCGCACCGCCCGCACCGCGACCACCCGGCACGGAGGCCCCGCATGACCGCCACGACGACCCGCAACCCGCCCGCCCCGGCGCCGGGAGGCGCCGCCGGCCGCGTCGAGGTGCACGGCCTGCGCAAGAGCTTCGGCACCCTCGAGGTGCTCCGGGACGTCGACCTGACGGTCGAGCCCGGCACCGTGACCGTCGTCCTCGGGCCGTCCGGCTCGGGCAAGTCCACCCTGCTGCGCGCCATCAACCACCTCGAGAAGGTGGACGCCGGCTTCGTCACGGTGGACGGCGACCTCGTGGGCTACCGGCGCCGGCACACCCGCCGCGGCGGCCGCAGGGTCGAGGTGCTGCAGGAGCTCAAGGAGCGGGAGATCCTCGGGCAGCGCACGCGGATCGGGTTCGTCTTCCAGAACTTCAACCTCTTCCCGCACCTGACCGTGCTGGAGAACGTCATCGAGGCGCCGCTGTCCGCGCAGGGACGCCCGCGCGGCGAGGTGGAGCCCGAGGCCCGCGAGCTGCTCGCCCGCGTCGGGCTCGCCGACAAGGCGGACGCGAGGCCCCGCCAGCTCTCCGGCGGGCAGCAGCAGCGCGTCGCGATCGCCCGCGCCCTGGCGCTGCGGCCCCGCGTGCTGCTCTTCGACGAGCCCACCTCCGCGCTCGACCCCGAGCTGGTCGGCGAGGTGCTGGAGGTCATCAAGGACGTCGCGAGCACCGGCACCACGCTCGTCGTCGTCACGCACGAGATCGGCTTCGCCCGCGAGGTCGCCGACGACGTCGTCTTCATGGACGGCGGCGTGGTCGTGGAGCAGGGGCCGCCCTCCCAGGTGCTCGACCACCCGCGCCACGAGCGGACGCGCGCCTTCCTCGACAAGGTCCTCTGACCGCCGGCGACCCCGGCACCCCCACCGCCGCCCCCCCCGATCGCACCCATCCCCAGGAGCACCCCGTGACCGCACCGACCCGCCGAGCCCGCGCGCTCGCCCTGCTCGCCACCGTCCCCCTGCTCGCCCTCACCGCCTGCGGCAGCGTGAGCACCTCCGCGCCCGAGGCCGCCGGCACCGGCGGGGACGCCCCCGCCGGCACCGCCTCCGAGGGCGCGGCCGCCGCCGGCCTCGAGGTCAGCACCAGCCCCGACCAGGACCGGATCCGGTCCACCGAGTCGGCCGAGGCCGTCGGCCTGCTGCCGGACGCCTTCGCCGACAAGGACGACTTCGTCGTCGCCGTGAGCGCCGGCGCCGCCCCGCCGCTCGGCTTCTTCGCCGACGACGACTCCACGCCGATCGGCAACGAGACCGACATCGCGCAGCTCGTCGCCGACGGCCTCGGCAAGGACCTGCGCCTCGAGGTCAAGGCCTGGGCCGACTGGCCCCTGGCCCTCCAGTCGGGCGACGTCGACGCCGTCATCTCCAACGTCACCGTCACCGAGGAGCGCAAGGAGACGATCGACTTCTCCTCCTACCGCAACGACGAGCTGGGCTGGCTCACCAAGGCCGGGTCCGACGTCGGCGAGATCTCGAAGCGCGAGGACATCGCCGGGCTGCGCGTCGGGGTCGGCTCGGGCACCAACCAGGAGAAGATCCTGCTCGAGTGGAACGACCAGAACGTCGCCGAGGGCCTCGAGCCCATCGCCGACGGGCAGCCGGAGTACTACGAGCAGCTCTCCGACGTGATCCTCGCGCTGAAGTCCGGCCGCCTCGACGTCTACGTCGGCCCGAACGCCTCGCTCGCCTACCAGGCCAAGATCGCGCCCGACGAGCTCGCCGTCGTCGGCACGCTCAACGGCGGCTGGCCCGACACCGCGCAGATCGCCGTCGCGACCAAGAAGGGCAACGACCTGGCCCCGGCGGTCACGGCAGCCCTGCAGCAGGCCTTCGACGACGGCACCTACCAGCAGGTGCTCGAGCGCTGGGGGCTGGAGAACGAGGCCGTCGAGAAGCCCGAGACCAACCCGCCGGGCCTGCCCGCGACCGAGTGACGGCCGGTCCCCGACGACCCCGACCACCCCGACCGACCCCGAGGAGCGATCGTGACCGAACACGCCACGCCGGCGACCGTCGCCGCGCCACGACCCACCGCCCGGCCACGCCCCGCCCGCGCGACGGCGGTGGGCGTGGCGGCGGACCTGCGGACCCTGCAGGCCGGTGCACGGGTCGCCGCCCGCTACGGCGTGCGACCGGAGGACGCGGAGGAGGTCGCCCCCGGCGTCGCCGCGTCGCTCGCCGGCCTGCCCGGCGGGGCTTCCGTCCTCGACGTGCAGCTGCGGCACCGCTCCGTGCGGTCCTTCCTGCCCGGGACGCTGGAGCCGTGGGTGCTGCCCACGCTCGTGGCCGCGGCGCAGTCCGCGCCGTCGTCGTCGAACCTGCAGCTGTGGAGCGTCGTCGCGGTCACGGACCGCGACCGGCTCGCCCGCGTCGCGGCGCTCGCCGGGCACCAGGAGCACGTGCGGGACGCGCCGCTGCTGCTCGTGTGGGTGGCCGACGTGGCGCGGGCCCGGGCGCTCGCGGCGGCCGAGGGCGTGGACCTCGAGGCCGCCGGCTACCTCGAGACGACGGTCGTGGCGTTCCTCGACGCCGCGCTCGCCGCGCAGAACGCCGTCGTGGCGGCGGAGTCGCTCGGCCTCGGCACCGTGTACGTCGGCGCGGTGCGCAACCACCCCGAGGACCTCGCGGCCGAGCTCGGCCTGCCCGCCGGCGCCGTCGCCGTGGTCGGTCTCGCCGTCGGGCGGCCCGACCCCGACGACACGTCGCGCGTCAAACCGCGGCTGCCGCAGGACGCGGTGCTGCACCGCGAGACCTACGACCCGCGCCGCGTCGCGCACGTCGCCGACTACGCGCCGCGCATCGACGCCTTCTACCGCGACGAGCGGCTCGACGGCTCGTGGTCGCGGCGGGTGGTGGACCGCCTGCGCGGCGGCGGCTCGCTGCGGGGCCGCGAGCGCCTCCGCGAGGCGCTGACGGCGCTCGGCCTGCCCTCCCGCTGACGGGCCACCCACGATCCCGCGCACGACCGCGCACGACGTGCACCATCCGACTGGAGACCACCATGACCGACCCGACCCGGGTGCCCCTGTCCGTCCTCGACCTCGCCGTGGTGCCCGACGGCGGCACGGGAGCGCAGGCGGTGCGCGACGCCGTCGACCTCGCGGTCGACCTGGACCGGCTCGGCTACCGCCGCGTCTGGTACGCCGAGCACCACCTGTCGCCGGGCGTCGGCTCCGCGTCGCCGGCGGTGCTGGCCGCCGCCGTCGCAGCCCGCACCGAGCGCATCCGCGTCGGCTCGGGCGCGGTGCTGCTGAGCACCACCAGCCCGCTGATCGCCGCGGAGCAGTTCGGCACGATCGCCGCCCTGCACCCCGGCCGCGTGGACCTCGGTCTCGGCCGGGCGTTCGCCCCGCCGAAGGGCGGCGCCCCGCGGCCCGTCCCGGCGGCGGAGGCCCCGGGGTCGAAGGGTCGCCCGGGCCCGCGGGTCGTCGACGGCCTGTACGTGCCGGCGGCCCCGGCGGTGCTGGGCGACTCCGCGCTGCGGGAACGCCACCTGGCGCAGACGGCGGTGGTCGGCGCCTCGCGGACGCCCGCGAGCTTCCGCGCCGAGCTGGACCTCGTGCTCGGCCTGCGGGCCGGCACGTACGCCGACGAGGGCGGGCGCCGGTACGTGTCGCCGCCCGTGCAGGACGCCGCGTTCGACCTGTGGGTGCTGGCGTCCTCCGGCGGCGAGAGCGCGCGCGTGGCCGGCGAGCTGGGCCTGCCGCTGGCCGCGAACTTCCACGTCAGCCCGTCGAACACCCTCGACACGGTGGCCGCGTACCGGGCGGCGTTCCGGCCGGGCGTGCTCGCGGAGCCGTACGTCGTCGTCTCCGCCGACGTGCTCGTGGCGGACACGACGGAGCGGGCCCGGGAGCTCGCCGCCCCGTTCGCGGACTGGGTGCTGTCCATCCGCCGCGGCGCCGACGGCGCGATCGCCTACCCGCGCCCCGCCGACGCCACGCCGTGGGCCGAGCGGGACGAGGACGAGCGGGCCGTGGTGGCCGACCGCGTCGACACCCGCGTCGTCGGCGACCCGGCGACCGCCGTCGAGCGGCTGGAGACGCTCGTCCGCGTCACCGGCGCGGACGAGCTGCTCGTGACCACCGCCACCCATGACCCCGCCGACCGGCAGCGATCGTTCGCCCTGCTCGCGCAGGCGTGGGGCTCGCCCGAGGGGGAGCACGCCCGCGTGCCCGCCCTCGCCGCGTCGCGCTGACCGCGCGGCCGTCCGGCCGATCGTCTGGCCGCTTGTCTGACCGTCCCGCCCGAACTCGACCCAGGAGACCTCATGACCACCACGCCCGAGACCAGCACCTCCGAGACGACCGCTCCCGAGACCCCCGCCGCCGCGCCGGCGCCCCAGGACGCGCGCGAGGCCGGCGCCCGGGTCGAGCGCGGCGCGCTGCTCGTCGACGTGCGCTCCGCCCGCGGGCGCGCCGCCACCGGGGAGATCCCCGGCGCCACGCTCGCCGACCGCGACGACCTCGACGCCCTCTTCGGGCCGGCCGACGCCCCCGCCGTGTCCCTCGACACGCCCGTCGTCGTCGTGTGCGGGTCGGTGAACGGCTCCGGCCCGGTCGCCGCGGCGCTCGCGGCCCGCGGCTACACCGACGTCACGCACGTGGACGGCGGCTTCCCCGCCTGGCGCGACGCCGGGCTGCCGGCCACGCCGCCGACCGAGGCGGAGGCCTGAGCCTCACCACACCACCGGCTGCCCGAGACCGCCCGAAGCACACCAAGGAGACCACCATGCCCGTCGAGTTCCTCGGCATCGCCACCACGAACGACGCCTCCGAGACGTCGGCCCGCACCACGGCCGCGTTCGACCCCGCCTACCTGGAGCGCATCGTGCGCGCCCACGAGGACAACGGGTGGACGCGGGTGCTGTTCGCCTACGGCTCGTCCGGCCCCGAGCCGGCCGCCCTCGCCGCGTACACCGCGGCGCGGCTGGAGAGCATCGAGCTGCTGCTCGCCCACCGCCCGAACGTCTCCTACCCGACGTACGCGGCGAAGACGTTCGCCACGCTCGACCAGCTCTCCGGCGGGCGTCTGTCCGTGCACTTCATCACGGGCGGCAACGACCACGAGCAGGGGCGCGAGGGCGACACGCTCACCAAGGACGAGCGGTACGCCCGCACCCACGAGTACATCCGCATCGTCAAGCAGGCGTGGACCAGCCCGGAGGCCTTCGACCACCACGGCGAGTTCTACGACTTCTCCGACTTCGTGCTGGACGCGAAGCCGTTCGAGGGCCACGTGCCGACGATCTCGTTCGGCGGGTCGTCCGACGCCGCGTTCCGGGTCGGCGCGGCCGAGGCCGACATCTACGCCGTCTGGGGCGAGCCGCTGGCCCGCACGCAGGAGCAGATCGACCGCGTGCACGCCGAGGCGGCGGCCGCGGGCCGCGCCACGCCGCCGCGCATCCACGCCGCGTTCCGGCCGATCGTCGCGCCCACCGAGGAGCTGGCCTGGGAGAAGGCGCACCGCGTGCTGGACCGCATCGAGGCCCGCAAGGCCGCGCTGGGCGGGCAGCTCTCGCGCCGGCACCCGATCGACAAGCCCGAGAACGCGGGCTCGCAGCGGCTGCTCGAGATCGCCGCGGCCGGCGACCGGTACGACACGGCCCTGTGGACCGCGACGGCGAAGGCCACCGGCGGGGCGGGCAACTCCAACGCGCTGGTCGGCACGCCCGAGCAGGTCGCCGAGGCGCTGCTGGCGTACTACGACCTGGGCGTGCGCGTCATCTCCGCGCGCGGGTACGACCTGCTCGACGACGCGATCGACTTCGGCCGGTACGTCATCCCGCTCGTGCGCGAGGGCGTGGCCGCGCGCGACCGGGCCGCCGGCGAGGCGGCGACGGGCGGGGCCGAGGAGCGCGTGGCCTGATGCGCTTCCAGCTCCTCGACATCGTCTTCAACCCGCCGCACCCGGTCACCGGGGAGGCGGTGCCGCCCGCGGACCGGCTCGCGCGCGTCATCGAGCACGCCGTGCTGGCCGAGGAGCTCGGCTTCGACTCGTTCGCGGTGGGGGAGCGGCACGCCGGCGACGTGCTGTCGTCGGCGCCGACCGTGATCCTCGGCGCGGTGGCGGCGCGGACGCGGCGCATCCTGCTCTCCACGGGCGTCACGGTCCTGTCGCTGCTCGACCCGATCCGGGTGGCCGAGGACCTCGCCACCGTGGACCAGCTCTCCCGGGGTCGGCTGGAGATCGTCATCGGCAAGGGCAACGAGGAGCTGCAGTACCCGCTGCTCGGCCTCGACATCGCCAGGCAGTACGAGTACCTCGAGGAGAACTACGAGCTGCTGCGGCTCCTGCTCTCCTCCGAGGACGTCAGCTGGTCGGGCCGGCACCGGCACGCCCTCGAGCACGCGACCACGCTGCCGCGCCCGTACGCCGGGGCGTTCCGCATCTGGCACGGGTCCGCGACGAGCGAGTTCGCCGTCGACCTGGCCGCCCGGTGGGGCGACCCGATCGTGAGCGCCAACGCGCTGCAGCCGCGGGAGAGCTACGGGCGGCTCATCGACCGGTACCGCGAGCGGTACGCGGCCGCGGGTCACGACCCGGCCTACGGGTTCGTCGGCGCGGGGTCGGGCGGGCTGTTCCTCGCGGACACCACGGAGCAGGCGATCGAGCAGTACCGGCCGCTGTACGAGGGGCAGGTCGCGCGGCTGCGGGCGCGCGGCTACGACCCGGCCACGCACGTCGGCAAGGCGCAGGCCTTCGAGACGATCGAGGACGCCGTCGAGCGCGGACCCGCGCTGGTCGGGTCGCCCGAGCGGGTGGCGGAGAAGATCCTCGACTACCACGGCACCTTCGGGCACGTGCTGCAGTCGGTCTCGGTGAACCACCTGCTGGACCCGTCCCACCAGGAGGACGTGCTGCGGAGGTTCGCCGCCGAGGTCGCGCCCCTCGTGCGCGCCGAGGTCACGACGACGCTCTGGGGCCCGGACGACGCGCGCCGGGCGGCGGGGTTCACGGCGGGGGAGCAGCCCGGGGCGTCGGCCGGTGCGCCGCCCGGCGACCGCGCCGCTGCCCTGCCCGTCTGACCGGACGACGGGGTGTCCGACATCCGGGCACCCTGTCGACCGGATGGTGGGCGGCGGGGAGAATGTCCGCGACGTCGACGGCGTGAGGAGACGACGCGTGCGGAGGACACCATGACCGTGCAGCCGACCCAGCTCGTGATGCTGGGCGCCCTGGTCCTGGCGACCGTCGTCCTCGGCGCGCTGTGGAAGGCCCGCCAGGGGCGCGTGCGCACGGCCCCCGCGCGACGTGACGCCGCCGTGGACTGGGCGGCCCGCGGGATCCGGCTGGGGGAGCGCGCGACGTTCGTGCAGCTGTCCGCCGAGGTGTGCGCCCCCTGCCGCGCCACCGCCCGGGTGCTGCGCGGCCTCGCCGAGCGCGAGCCCGGGGTCGTGCACCACGAGCTGGACGTCGAGGACCACCTGGACCTCGTGCGCGAGCTGGGCGCGTTCGCCACGCCCACGGTCCTGGTGCTCGACGCGAGCGGGGTGCAGGCCGCCCGCAGCAGCGGCGGCATGTCGCCCGCCCAGGCGCGCCAGGCCCTCGACGCCGTCGTCCCCGCCGCCGGTTGAGCCTGTCGAAACCCCCGTCCCACCACCGCTGGTTGAGCCTGTCGAAACCCCGTCACCGAGGAGCAGCCCATGACCCGCGAGACCACCCGCACGCAGGCCCCCGCCGGCATCGACCCCCGCGGCCCGCGCGTGGGCGCCGGCATCACGGCGCTGCTGCTCGCCGTCGTCGTGCTCCTCGGGGCGACGACGGCCGGCCTCGTGCTGCTGGCCGTCGTCGCCGCGGGCTTCCTGCTGGGCGTCGTGCGCGGGGCGCAGGGCACCGTGCAGGGCTGGCTCTTCAAGGCCCTCGTGCGACCCCGGCTCGCGCCGCCCGCCGAGCTCGAGGACCCGCGCCCGCCGCGGTTCGCGCAGCTCGTCGGTCTCGTCGTGACGGGTGTCGGCGTCGTCCTCGGCCTGGCGGGCGTGCTCGCCGCCGTGCCGTGGGCGGCTGGGCTCGCGTTCGTCGCGGCCGCGCTGAACGCCGTCGTGGGCCTGTGCCTCGGCTGCGAGCTGTACCTGCTCGGCGCGCGCCTGCGGCACCCGGCCCGCTGAGGCGAGCCAGCGCCACCGCACCCACGAAGGCCCCGCCGTCACCGACGGCGGGGCCTTCGGCGTCCGCGGCCTCCTCGTCCGCGTCCGTGATGTGAGACGTGCCGCCCGACCCTTGACTCGCGGGGCCGCGGCGGCTTCCCTGCCGCCCAGGTGACGAGCGCCAGCACCCAGGCCCGGCTCGCTGGCCAGCAACCCTTCGACGTGACGGGGTGCTCCGGGAACGACCTGACCCCGCCGTGCCCGCGGCGGGGTAAGCACGGCTCCGGCCGTCCACGACCGCGCCCGGCCCTGCCGGGCGTGGGGGACGACCCGCCACGACCACGAGGAACGCCACGCGATGACCACCACACCGCGCACACCGCGCCGCCCGCGCCCCCTGCGCACCCCGCGCCGCCACGCCGTCGGGATCGCGGCGGCCGTCTCGGCCGCCGCCCTGCTGCTGAGCGCGTGCTCCGGCGGCGCCGACGCCGCAGACCCGGCCGCCTCGGACGACGCCGAGCCCGTCGCCGGCGGCGACCTGTCGTTCGCCATCACGGTCGACTCGCACTGCATCGACCCGCAGCAGGTCGGCAACAACGACGCGATCGCCGCCGCGCGCCAGACCGTCGCGTCCCTCACGGCGCAGGACCCGGAGTCCGGCGAGATCCTGCCCTGGCTCGCGGAGAGCTGGGAGGTGAACGACGACGCCTCGAGCTACACCTTCCACCTGCGCGACGACGCCACCTTCGCCGACGGCACCCCGATCGACGCGGCGGCGGTGAAGACCAACTTCGACGCCATCGTCGACCTCGGCGCGGTCGCGTCCCTCGGGTCGCAGTACCTCGTCGGGTACGCGGGGACCACCGTGGTGGACGAGGACACCGTGCGGGTGGACTTCGACGAGCCCAGCGCGCAGTTCCTGCAGGCGACGTCGACCTTCTCGCTGGGGCTGCTGTCGCCGGACTCGGCGAAGCTGTCCGCCGAGCAGCGCTGCGCCGGCGAGTACGTCGGCTCCGGGCCGTTCGCGGTGAAGTCGTACACCCAGGACCAGGAGATTGTGCTGGAGAAGGTCAAGGGCTACGCCTGGGGCTCGGCGGCCAACGCCCACACGGGCGAGGCGTACCTCGACACCGTCACCTTCACGGTCATCCCCGAGGCGAGCGTGCGCACCGGATCGCTGCAGTCCGGGCAGATCGACGCCACCGCCGCGCTCAACGCCGTCGACGTGCCGCAGTTCGACGGCAACGGGTTCTGGCTGTCCTACCGCGCCAACCCGGGCGTCGTGTTCAACCTTTTCCCGAACGAGTCCAGCCCGCTCGCGTCCGACGAGGCCGTGCGGACCGCGATCAGCAAGGGCATCGACCGCCAGCAGATCGTGGACACGGTGCTGACGCCGCAGGACCAGCCGGCCACCGGCGTCCTGTCGCACTCCACGCCCCTGTTCGAGGGCGCCGACGACCTGCTCGCCTACGACCCGGACGGCGCCGAGAAGATCCTCGACGACGCGGGCTGGGTCCCCGGCAGCGACGGCATCCGCGAGAAGGACGGGCGCAGGCTCAGCACGACCGTGACGTTCTGGCAGGTGCCCGAGCCGCTCGAGCTGGTCCAGCAGCAGCTGCGCCAGATCGGCGTGGACCTGCAGCTCAAGCACGTCACCGTGGCGGAGTCGGAGGCCGCGAAGGAGTCCGGCGACTTCGACTTCGACTACTACAACCTCACCCGGTCCGACGCCGACGTGCTGCGCACGATCTTCTCCGCGAACGCCCGCAACATCAACCAGCGCGACCCGGAGGAGGTGGACCGGCTCCTCGACGACTCGGCCGCCGCCACGGACCCGAAGCAGCGTCAGAAGCTCGTCACCGAGGCGTCGCGCCTCCTGCTCGAGCGCGGCCACGCCATCCCCGTCTACGAGCTGTCCACCACCATCGCCGCCGCCGACCGCGTCCACGGCCTCGGGTTCGAGGCGAGCTCGCGCCTGGACTTCTACGACGCGTGGGTGACCGACGGCGCGGGGGCCTGAGATGACCCGCTACCTCCTGCGGCGCGTCGGCCAGGGGATCTTCGTCCTGTGGGCGGCGTTCACGATCGCCTTCTTCGTCCTCTACCTGCTGCCGAGCGACCCGGCCGCCCTGATCGCCTCCGGCGGCGGCGAGGTGAGCCAGGTCGACCCGGCGCAGCTCGCCGCGCTGCGCGCCGAGTACGGCCTCGACCGGCCCCTCCTCGTGCAGTACGGCGACGCGCTGCTCGCGGCGCTCACCGGCGACCTCGGCACCTCCTACGTGAGCGGGGCGTCCGCCACCTCGATGGTCGCGCAGGCGTTGCCCGAGACCCTCAAGCTCACCGGCGCGGCGCTCGTGCTCGCCGTCGTGGGCGGCACGGCGGTCGCCGTGGCCAGCGTGTTCCCGCGGGCACGGTTCCTCCGGCAGGCGCTGTCGGCCCTCCCGCCCCTCGGCGTGGCGCTGCCGACGTTCTTCGTCGGCCTGGTGCTGCTGCAGTGGTTCTCGTTCCGGGTGCCGGTGTTCCCGGCGATCGGCAACGAGGGAGCGGTCAGCCTGGTGCTGCCGACGATCACCCTGGCCGTCCCGGCCGGGGCGCAGCTCGCCCAGATCCTGTCGCGCTCCCTGCGCGGCACGCTCGGCGAGCCGTACGTGGAGACGGCCTGGGCCAAGGGCGCGAGCCGCACCCGGGTGCACCTCGCCCACGCGCTGCGCAACGCCGCCATCCCGGCGTTCACGGTGCTCGGGGTGATGGTGGGCGGCCTGCTCGGTGGCGCCGTCGTCACCGAGACGGTGTTCTCCCGCGTCGGGCTCGGCCGGCTCACCGTGCAGTCGGTCAACCAGCAGGACGTGCCCGTGGTGCTGGCGGTCGTCGTGCTGTCGGCGCTCGTGTTCGTCGTCGTGACGCTCGTGGTCGACCTCGTCTACCCCCTGCTCGATCCGCGGATCCAGCTGCGGGCGGAGCGTCGTTCCCCGTCGCCCCGCACCGCAACCCTCCGACCCGACGAGGTGACCGCATGACGCTGCAGACCCTCACCCGCCCAGACACCGACGCCGCGGGGACGTCCGCCGCGGCCGCGCACCCGCGCACGCCCGCGGCGCGCCGTGGCCTGCGCGCCGCGCGCCACGTGCTGCGCCGCCCCGGGCTGCTCGTCGCGGTGGCCGTGCTGCTCCTCGTCGCGGCCTGGGCCGTGGTGCCGCAGGCGTTCACCGCCCAGGACCCGCTCGTCGGGGTGCCCGCGGACCGGCTCCAGGCACCGTCGGGCGCGCACTGGTTCGGCACCGACCACCTGGGCCGGGACGTCTACGCCCGCGTGGTGCACGGCGCCTCGCTGACGCTGCGCACGACGGCGCTCGCGGTGGTCGTCGGGCTCGTCGTCGGCTCCCTGCTGGGCCTGCTCGCGGGCTTCCTGCGCGGCTGGGTGGACGACGTGATCGGCCGCCTGGTCGACGTGCTGCTCGCGATCCCGAGCATCCTGCTGTCCCTCGCGATCATCACGGCGCTCGGCTTCGGGCCGGTCAAGGTGGCGATCGCGGTGGGCATCGGCTCGGTGGCGACGTTCGCCCGCGTGATGCGCGCCGAGGTGCTGCGCGTCTCGACGTCGGTCTACGTGGAGGCGGCCCGGGCGTCGGGGCTGCGGTGGCCCGCCGTGCTGGGCCGGCACGTGCTGCCGAACTCGTCCGGCCCGGTGATCGCGCTGGTCGCGCTCGACTTCGGCACCGCGGTGCTGGCCGTCTCCGCCCTGAGCTTCCTCGGCTACGGCACGCCACCGCCCGCGCCCGAGTGGGGTGCCCTCGTCTCCGGCGGCCGCGACTACCTCGCCACCGCCTGGTGGCTCACCACCCTGCCCGGCCTCGTCATCGTGGCCGTGGTGCTCGCCGCGAACCGCGTGTCGCGGGCCCTGGAGAAGACGGGAGAGGACCAGTGACGGACACGCCGAGCGAGCCCGCCAGCGCCCCGGTGCTGAGCATCGAGGGCCTCGAGGTGGCCTACCGGACCGCGGACGGCGGCACGCGCCCCGCCGTACGCGGCGTGGACCTGCAGGTCGGGGCGGGCGAGGTCGTGGCCCTCGTCGGCGAGTCCGGGTCGGGCAAGAGCACGACGGCGCACGCCGCCCTCCACCTGCTGCCCCGCGGCGGCGAGGTCACCGCCGGCCGCCTCCGGCTCGACGGGCGGGACCTCTCGGACCTCACGGCGAAGGAGTGGCAGGCCGTGCGCGGCCGCCACGTGGGGCTCGTGCCCCAGGACCCGACGGTCTCCCTCAACCCCGTGGTCCGCGTGGGCGACCAGGTCGCCGAGGTGCTCGTCATCCACGGGCTGGCCCGGCGGGCGGACGCCCGCGTGCGCGCCGTCGAGCTGCTGCGCCAGGCCGGCGTCGACGACCCCGCGGCACGCGCCCGCCAGTACCCGCACCAGCTGTCGGGCGGGCTGCGCCAACGGGTGCTCATCGCGATCGCCATCGCGGCGGGCCCGCGGCTGATCGTCGCGGACGAGCCCACCAGCGCGCTGGACGTCACCGTGCAGCGGCGCATCCTGGACCACCTCGACTCCCTCGTGCGCGACACCGGCACCGCGGTGCTGCTCATCACCCATGACCTGGGGGTGGCCGCCGACCGGGCGGACCGCATCGTCGTCCTCGAGCAGGGTCGCGTCGTCGAGGAGGGCCCCGCAGCCCGGCTGCTGGCCGACCCGCGGCACCCGTACACCCGCCGGCTCATCGCGGCGGCGCCGAGCCTGGCCGGCTCGCGGCTCGTCGTGAGCGACGCGGCCGCCCAGGGCGGCGGGCGCGACGCCGGCGACCGACCGTCGAGCGCGGAGCCGCCGGCGTCCTCGGCCGACCCGGTGGCGGCGCCGGTCCTCGCGCTGGACGGCGTCCGCAAGGAGTTCGCGCTGCCGCGCGGGGCCGGGGCCGACCGCGGGCGGCGCACCCTCGTGGCCGTCGACGACGTGAGCCTCGCCGTCGGGCGTGGACGGACCTACGCCCTGGTCGGGGAGTCCGGCTCGGGCAAGAGCACCACCGCGCGCCTGGCCCTGCGGCTGGAGCGCCCGTCGGCCGGCCGGGTCGTCTTCCGCGGCCAGGACATCACCACGGCGCGCGGCGGCGAGCTGCGCGCGCTGCGGCGCGGGTTCCAGGTCGTCTACCAGAGCCCGTACGCGTCGCTCGACCCGCGGTTCACCGTGGAGCAGATCGTCGCGGAGCCGCTGCGCGCCTACGGCGTCGGCGACCGGGCGGAGCGCGCCGACCGTGCGCGTGCACTGATCGACGACGTGGCGCTGCCCGCCGACGTGCTGCGCCGCGGTCCGCGGGAGCTGTCGGGCGGGCAGCGCCAGCGCGTCGCCATCGCCCGCGCGCTCGCGCTGCAGCCGGACCTCGTGGTGCTCGACGAGCCGGTGTCCGCGCTGGACGTCTCCGTGCAGGCGCAGATCCTGGAGCTGCTCGTGCGGCTGCAGGCGACCCGCGGGCTGGCGTACCTGTTCATCTCGCACGACCTCGCCGTCGTGCGGCAGGTCGCCGACCAGGTCGGCGTGATGAGTCGCGGCCGGCTCGTGGAGTCGGGCGCGGCCGACCAGATCCTCCTGGACCCGCAGGAGGAGTACACCCGCGAGCTCGTCGCGGCGATCCCCGGCCGCCGGGCCGTGCAGAGGCTGGAGACGGTATGACCACGACCACGACCACGACGACCACGACCGGGCCGCGGCCGCTCACCACCGAGGAACGGCTCGCCGGCCAGACCGTGGAGCTGCTGCAGGCGCTGATCCGCAACGCCTGCGTCAACGACGGCACGGTGGGTTCGGGACAGGAGGTCCGCAACGCGGAGACCATCGCCGACTTCCTCGACGGCGCCGGGCTCGAGCTGGAACGGGTGGAGCCGCGACCGGGCCGCACGTCGCTCGTCACCCGCGTGCACGGCAGCGACCCGGCGGCGCCGAGCCTCGGGCTGGTCGGGCACACCGACGTCGTCCCCGTGGAGCCGGACGGCTGGACCCGCGACCCGTTCGGCGGCGAGCTCGTCGACGGCTGGGTGTGGGGACGCGGAGCGATCGACATGCTGGGCCTCACCGCGGCGTACGCGGTCGTGACCCGCGAGCTCGCGACGTCGGGCCGCCCGCCGCGCGGCGACCTGCTGCTGGCCGCCGTCGCGGACGAGGAGCACGGCAGCGTGTGGGGTGTGGACTGGCTCACCACCCACCGGTGGGACCTGGTGCGGGCCGACCACGTGCTCACCGAGTCCGGCGGCGTGCCCGTCGGACCGCGCGGGTCGCGCACCCTGGCGGTGGGGGAGAAGGGCGGCGCGGGGCGGCTGCTGCGCATGCACGGGCGTCCCGGTCACGGGTCCGGCCCCTGGGGGAGCCGCAACGCGATCGTCCTCGCGGCCGAGGTGGTGCGGCGCGTCGCCGCGGCCCGCGGCCCCGTCGTCGTGGGCGACCTGTGGCGCCGCTACGTCGACGCGCTCGCGCCCGAGCCCGACCTGCGCGCGGCCCTGCTCGACCCGGAGCGCCTCGACGACGCCCTGCCGCGCCTCGGCGACCTGGGTGCGGTCGCGCACGCCACGACCCACACCACGCTCGCGCCGACCGTCGTCGGCGGCGGTTCCAAGCCGAACGTCATCCCGGGCCTGGCCGAGATCACGCTCGACATCCGCATCCTGCCGGGCACCCGCCCGGGCGACGTGGAGGCCCTCCTGGCCGACACGCTCGGCGACCTGGCGGAGCACGTCGAGATCGTGGGCGACCGGTTCGGCGAGCCGTCGCTGTCGCCGACGGACACCGACCTCTACCGGGTCATCGAGCGCACGGTGACGGCGCGCACGGGCGGCGCGCCGGTGGTGCCCACCCTCGGCACGGGCGGCACCGACGGCCGCTTCTACCGGCGCCGCGGCGTGCCGGCCTACGGGTTCGGCCTGCTCAGTGCGGGCTGGGACCCGGGCACGTGGCGGGGCCTGTTCCACGGCAACGACGAGCGCGTCGACGTCGCGTCCCTGGAGCTCACCACCGCCGCCCTGCGCGACGTCGTCACAACGTTCTTGGGCTGAGGTCGTGCCTGGCGCCGGCACACCGGGAGCGGACGATAGGGTCGCCGCCATGGCGACGGTGCTCCCCTTCGACGGTCACACACCCGACATCGACCCCACGGCGTGGATCGCCCCGACGGCGACGATCGTGGGGAACGTGCGCATCGGCGCGCGGGCCAGCGTCTTCTACGGCGCGGTGCTGCGCGGCGACATGGACGCGATCGTGCTCGGCGAGGGCTCGAACATCCAGGACAACTGCGTGGTGCACACGGACACCGGCGTGCCCGCGACCATCGGCGCCGGCGTGGGCGTCGGGCACGGGGCGATCATCCACGGCGCCACCGTGGGCGACGGCAGCCTCGTCGGCATGGGGGCGACGCTGCTCAACGACGCCGTCGTGGGCGAGGGCGCGTTCGTCGCCGCGGGCGCCCTGGTGCGCGAGGGTCAGGAGATCCCCGCCGGGCACCTCGCCGTGGGGGTCCCGGCCAAGGACCGCGGCCCGCTCGACGCCGAGGGCGCCGAGCGCGTGCGCCGCAACGCGATCGAGTACCAGGAGCTGGCCGAGCGGCACCGCCGCTCGGTGGGCTGAGCCCCGCCCGCCGCCCGGCGTCGGCTGGCTAGGGTGTGCGGCATGCCCATCTCTGCTGCCCAGGCTGCACTTCTCACGACGGACCGGTGGTCGTGGCTCACGACCGTGCTCGACCGGTGGTACGCCGCTCCGCTCGAGGCCGAGCACGGTGCCACCGACGCGGAGCTCGAGGCGCTGGCGGAACGGCTCGGCACCCAGCTCCCGGCCGAGGTGCGCGAGTGGTTCGCGCTGGTGGCGCACCGGCTCGAGGAGGTGCAGGACCTCCCGGCCAGCCTCGCCACGATCGACGGCGACTCCGAGGGGGTGTCGGTCTGGGTCGAGAACCAGGCCGGCTGGTCGCTCGTCGCCGGGTTCGACGGCCGGACGGAGGTCGACGACGCGGACCTCGACCTCACCCCGTCGCCGACCGCGGAGACCCTCCACGGCATGACGCTGAGCGACACCCTGGTCGGCGCGTGGTCCGGGCAGGGCAGGGGACCGCTGGGCGAGCTCGCGCCCGGGGTGCGTGCCGGCGTGGTGGAGGACGACGCCCCTGCCGCGCTGCACGACGCCTACGCCCCCCTCGGCCTGCCGGGCCCGCCCTGGGCGGACCCGGTGCACGGGGACGCGGGGACGGTCCTGCGGGGCGGCCAGGAGAACGACCAGATCGAGTGGATGACCGCCTGCCCCGAGGACCACGACCGCCTGGCGGGTGCGTTCCCCGCGATCGCCGAGGACGAGTCCTAGCGGGTCCTCGAGGGGAGCGGCCGCGCGCCGTCCAGGATCCGAGAGGCGCGCTCGCCGACCTTGCGTCCTCGCGGCGGCGGTGGTCGGCTGCGGTCATGACGACACCTGCTGCGGGCGCGCTGCCCACCCGCACCCTCGGATCCGGGGACCACGCCCTCACCGTCTCCGCGCTCGGCTTCGGCGGCATGTCCGTCGCCGACTCCTACGGCCCGGCCGACGCCGCCGAGGCGGAGGCGGTGCTGCGGCGCACCCTCGAGCTCGGGGTGACGCTGATCGACACGGCAGACGTCTACGGCGACGGCCGGAACGAGGAGCTCATCGGGCGGGTGCTCGGCCCGCAGCGCGACCGGATCGTCCTGGCCTCCAAGGCCGGGCTGGGGAAGCATCGGGACGGTCGCCCCGTGGACGGGCGCCCCGAGTACCTGCGCGCGGCGATCGACCGCTCTCTGGCCCGCCTGGGCACCGACCGCCTCGACCTGTACTACCTGCACCGCGTCGACCCCCAGGTGCCGATCGAGGATTCGGTGGGGGCGCTCGCGGAGCTCGTCGCGGCGGGCAAGGTCCGCGCGATCGGGCTGTCGGAGGCCGGCGCGGACACCGTGCGCCGGGCGCACGCCGTGCACCCGGTCACCGCCGTGCAGAGCGAGTACTCGCTGTGGACCCGCGATCCCGAGGACGCCGTCCTGCCCGCACTGCGCGAGCTCGGCGTCGGCTTCGTGCCGTTCTCCCCGCTGGGACGCGGCATCCTCACCGGCACGGTCGACGCCGTGACGGACCTCGCCGCCGACGACGTGCGGCGCCGGCACGCCCGGTACGCCGGCGAGGCGTTCGAGCACAACCGCGCCCTGGTCCGGGCGCTCGAACGGCTCGCCGCCGAGCGCGACGTGACGACCGCGCAGCTGGCGCTGGCATGGCTGCTCGCCCAGGGCGACGACGTCGTGCCGATCCCGGGCACCAAGCGGTTGCGCTACCTGGAGCAGAACGTCGCCGCCGCGGCGATCACCCTGACGCCGGACGACCTGGCCGCGATCGCGGCCGCCGTCCCGCGCGAGGCCGTGCAGGGCGTGCGGCACCCGCAGCCCGACCTGCTGGAGGCGTGAGCGGGACGACGACGGCCCGCGTCCCCGGTCGGGGGCGCGGGCCGCGGTACGCCGGCGGCTACGCGAGCGGGGTGCGCACCGCGCCGAACGCGGTGCGGGCGCGCAGCCGGAACCCGAGGTGCTCGTACAGCCGGATCGCGTTCGTGTTGTTCCCGGCGGCGTGCAGCATGGGGCGGGCGCCGCGCTCGCGCACGTGGTGGGCCACGTCCAGCACGAGACGGGTGGCGAGGCCCTGGCCGCGGTGGTCCGGGTCGGTGGTGACGGCGCTGATCTCCGTCCAGCCCTCCGGCTGCAGGCGCTCGCCGGCCATCGCGACGAGGCGCCCCTCCCGCCGGATCCCGACGTACCGCCCCATGAGGTACGTGCGGGGCAGGAACGGGCCGGGTCGCGACCGCTCGACGAGGGCGAGCATGTCGGGCACGTCCGCGGCGCCCAGCACCACGGCCTCGTCGTCCGCCCGGGTCACGAGGCGTTCCGTCTCGACGAGCTGGACGCCCTCGTGCTGGGAGACGAGCTCCCAGCCTGCGGGCAGCGCGACGTCCGCCGGCGGGCCGGGGAACTCGGCGCCGTGGCCCGCGACGTCGACGATCGCGTCCCACACGTCGGGGTCCTCCCAGGACCGGACGCCGGCGAACGGCGACACGTCGGCGGGGTAGCGCAGCACCAGCTCGTTGCCCTCCGCCAGGTGCGCGTGCGCGCCGGTGAGGGACGACCAGCGCGGGTTGTCGAGGACGGCCGCGACGGACAGGTCAGGGATGGTGCTCACGAAGCCTCCAGAGGTGCTGTCGCGTGCGCGGTCGTCGCGCACCGACCGGTGCAGGGAACAGACGGGGCGGCGCGGTGATTCCGGCGGTGCACGGCGGACTCACAGCGGGATCCCGAGCGGGACGTCCGGCGGCTCGTCGACGTCGCCGGGGGCGGTGAGCGCCGCGGCCGCGGCCGCCCCCTGCGGACCGCGGGAGCGCAGGCGCGTCGCCGCCTCGTCGGCCGCGGCCCCGACCTCGGCCGCGACCCACGGGTGCAGCCCGCCCTCGCGGCGGGTGCGTGCGAGCACCTGGACCGCCGCCCAGCCGACGGCGGCGCGCGTCACGCCTCCGGGCGCGGCGCCCCGGTCGTCGCCCAGGGCCCACGCCGCGTCGACCGTGCGCCGCACCACCTCCGCCGGGCCCGGCACGGCCGGGTCGGCGTCGTGCTGCCAGGCGAGCCGGTTGAGGCGCGCCGGATCGAGGAGCTCGCCCAGCACCACGGTGGCGGCCACCGCGGCGGCCTGGGCGGGGTCGAAGAGGAGCCCACGGCGCGGAGCGATGTACCCGACCCCGCGTTCGTACCGGATGGCGGGGGGCACCACGAGGTGCACCACGTGGCGCGGCACCGTCACGACGTCGTCGGCCAGCAGGGCGAGCAGGGCGCTCAGCGCAGCTTCCTGCCGGTCGCCCGGAACGACGGTGACCCCCGGGGCCTCGCCGGCCAGCGCGTACCCGTAGCGCTGGCCGCCCAGCAGGCGGGCGGCGGCGACCGTCTCGAACCTGTGCAGCAGGTGCAGCACCACGAACCGTTCCTCCAGCTCGCCGGCCTGTCGGCCCGGCGGCAGTGCGCCCGGCCCGAAGACCGCGACGGCGTGCCGGCGGACGGCGAGCACGTCGGCCAGGGCGGCCAGCGGGTCGGTGCTGCGCTGCACCCACGGCACCGCGTCCGGGGACGCGGCGTGAGGGTCGTGCCCGTCGGCGTCGGTGAGGTAGGGCAGGACGTCGAAGCCGGGACCCGCGGCGGTCTCCCGGCGCAGCAGGCCGAGCCCCGCATCGTCGGCCGGCTCCGGGCCGTAGGCGTGCCGGACGGCGAGCACGTCCCACGGGCCCAGCCCGACGGCGTAGGCCTGGGCCAGGTCGATCTCGCCCTCGGCGTCGAGGCGCAGCCGGGGGTGCGGGTAGTCCATGACCGACGGGTGCGGGTGCCGGTGCGACGCGTAGTTGTGCATGAAGCCGAGGGCGTGACCCACCTCGTGCGCGGCGAGCTGGCGGACGCGCGCCAGGACGAGCTCGCGGACGGCGTCCAGCCGCTCCGCCTCGTCGGGGCGCCCGTACGGCGTCAGCAGCGCCTCGGCGAACAGCGTGAGCTGGTGCACGCGCTGCGACCCGAGCCGCACCTGGCCCCGCACGATCTCGCCGGTGCGCGGGTCGGTCAGTGCGGAGCCCTGGGACCAGCCGCGCCGCGTGCGATGCACCCACCAGACGTGGGAGGTTCGCGCGCCGAACGGGTCGACGTCGTCGGGCCGCACGCGCACGTCGAAGGCGTCGCGGAGGCCGGCCGCCTCGAAGCCCTCCTTCCACCAGGAGGCTCCCTCGACGACCGCGTCCCGCACGGGCCCGGGGATGCCGGGGTCGACCCAGAACACGACGGGCCGCTCGACGGTGCCGTCGTCGCCGGGCTCCAGGCGGAACCGCGGCTGGTGGCGCACCTCGACGCTCTCGCCGAGTTCCGCGGCGTGGTCCGCGTAGCCCTTGCCGTATCCGCCGGCCGCCGGGTGGAAGGCCCGAGGGGCGAATCCCTCGGGCGCGGGCAGCAGGCTGGTGCGCTGCGTCACCGTCAGGGTCCCCGGGTCGGGCACGACCTCGGCCAGGAGCTCGCCGGTCACCTCGCCGGCGAGGGTGAGCAGGGCCGTGAGCTCGACGCCGTCCGCCGTGGCACGGCTCTCGGCGGGCAGCAGGCGGCTACGGCCGGCGTCGAGCCGCAGGTCGCCCTGCTCGGCGGTGCGCAGCCGTCGGCCCACGCCGAGCAGGTCGAGGGCGGCCAGGTCGGTGACGTCCACGCTCAGGGAGCCGTCCGGCGCCTCGTCCGCGGCTGCGCTCCACAGCACGGAGGTGGCGAACGAGTCGGCACCCGCCGCGCGACCTGCCGGCCCGGGTCCCGACGCGCCGTGATGCTTGTTGTCCTGCACGAGCAGCAGGTCGGGCCCGACGAGCCGCACGTGCACCAGGCGGGCGTCGCCGGGCTGGCCGCGGTCCAGGCCCAGGCCGCTGGCCCCGACCCCGCGCACCACGGTGGTCAGGAGCAGCAGCGGTTCGTCGGGCCGCAGCCCCGAGAGCCGGGCGCGGCCGGAGACGGGGTCGAGCTCCAGCTCGAGGGCGCTCGCGCTCATCCCTGCTCCTGCTCGATCCAGATGTCGTAGAAGACCGGCTTGGACGAGGCTTCCCAGCCGATGCCGTGCACCCCGGGTGCGGCGCCGACCACCGCGACGCTCTCGACGATCGGCAGGGCGAACCCGTCCGCGAGGATGCGCTCCTGGGCGGTGGCGACGAGCGGCCAGCGTACGTCCGGGTCGGTCGTGGTCCGCTGCTCGTCCAGCACGCGGGCCAGGTCCTCGTCGTCGCCGCCGTGCCGGTTCGTCGGGTTGTCGGGGGAGAACAGGCCCCACAGGACGTCCGGGTCGGGGCGCACCTGCGAGTTGTAGAAGAGGTCGTAGTCGCGGGTGCTCAGCACGTCGGCGAGCTCGGTCGGGGTGATGCGGCGCAGGGTGAGGTCGACGCCGACCTCCCGCAGCTGCTGCTGGACGAGCTCGAGCGTCTGTTCGGCCGTGCCGATCGCGGGGTTCCAGGCGGCGGTCAGGGTGAGTCGCCGGCCGTCCTTCTCCCGCACGCCGTCGCCGCCGGGGACCCAGCCCGCCGCGTCGAGCGCCGCGGCCGCGGCGTCGGGGTCGTAGGCGAGCGCGCCGGACTGGTCCGCCCAGCCCGGGGTGGCGTCCGACAGCACGGACGTGGCGGGCTCGACGACGCCGAAGAACAGCGTGTCGGCGATGGTCCGGCGGTTGATCGACCGCTGCAGCGCGGCGCGCACCGCCGGGTCGTCGAGGCCGGGCCGGGTGGCGTTGACGAGCAGCCCGCCGGAGTTGCCGGGGTTCGGGCGCGTGGCGGCCGTGAAGCCCTGGGACTCCAGCTGCTCGACGTCGTGCGGGGGCACGTCGCCGATCGCGTCGACCTGGCCGGACTGGAGGGAGCCGGTCCGCACCGACGCCTCGGGCACCACGGAGAACTCGATCCGGTCCAGGTAGGCCTCGCCCGTGTGCTCGGCCCGGGCGGGCGCCCAGTCGTATCCCTCGCGCCGGGTGACCACGGCGGACGAGCCGGGCGTGAACGACTCCAGGACGAACGGGCCGGACGCGGCGTAGTCGCCCGCGCACAGCTCCTCGGGCGACTTCTCCAGGCTGGCGCTGGAGAGCAGCCCGAGGGACATGCTCGAGCTGGCCTGGAGGAACTGCGAGTTGGGGGCGGAGAACACCACGGTGGCGGTGTGCTCGTCCACCACCCTCGTCTCTTCATACCCGGTGAGGTACTGCGCGGGCAGCCCCGCCTGCGCGCCGAGCGCGACCGTGCTGTCCAGGTTGGCGCGCACCAGCTCGGCCGTGAGCGGTTCGCCGTCCGAGAAGGTCACGTCGTCGCGCAGGTGGTACGTGAACTCGGTGGCGTCGTCGTTCACCTCCCACGACTCGGCCAGCCACGGCTGGATCTCGCCCGTGTCCGGGTCCTGATCGACGAGGGAGTCCACCACGGACCGGGTGACGACGAGGCTGACCGTGAGGCCGCCCTGGCGGGGGTCGATGCACTGCGGGTCGGCCTGGAGGGCGTAGCGCAGCGTGCCTCCGCGGACGGGCTCAGGCGCGTCGTCGCCCGCGGCCCCCGGGCTGCCGGAGGTCGCCGCGGAACAGGCGGACAGGGCGAGCAGGGCGGTGGCGGCGAGGGCGGCGGGGCGGATCGGTCGAGGGGTCACGAGGGTCCTTCCGGACGGCGGGTCCGTACGGACCCGAGCGGGGTGGGGGGCGTCAGGCCGGGGCGAGCAGGGCGCGCAGCTCGTCGACGTTCGACCAGCCGAACTCGCGACGGCCGGCGGCGAGGTCGTCCAGGGACGACCCGAGGGCGGCCAGCAGCGGCGTCGGCACGTCGTCGCCGGGGCCGGCGCGGCCCGGGCCGTGCTCGCGCTCGCGCCCGCGCACCGCGATGTCGCGGAAGACGCCGGACCGGTCCTTGGGCTGCCCGCGCAGCCAGCGCACCAGCCGGTTCAGGGCGCGGTCGCGCACGACCTCGTCGGCGGCGGACGAGAACGCGTAGGGCTCGTAGGCGTCGAAGGCCTCCAGGACGACCCCGGCCCGGAGCGCCTGCTCGGTCGCCTCGTGAGCCACCGCCCAGACGACGTCGCGCCGGGCGTCGACGACCTCGGCGATGGGGGCGTCCACGAGGGTGGTGACGCCGAGGACGGCGCCGAACCCCGCCTTGGCCCAGCGATAGCCCTCGAGGTTCGCCGTGACGCTGACCGGCCCGTAGGCCCGCAGGTCCTCCGCCACCGACAGGACGCGGGAGTCCGGGGTCCCGCGGCCTGGGAGGCCGACGGCGAGGGCGCCGCGGCCGCCGTCGCGCACGACCCCGGGCTCGAGCCAGTCGGCGAAGATGTTGACGAAGGCGCCGAGCACCCGGTCGCTGCCGACGTGCTCGGCCAGCACCGGCTCGTTGTGGCCGTTCTGCGCGGACAGCACGAACCCGTCCGGGGCGAGGCGTGGCGCCACCCACGCGGCGGCGTCCGCGGTGTGCTGCGACTTGGTGGCGACGATCACGCGCCCGAGGGTGGAGTCGGCCGGGAGGTCGTCGGGGGTGTGCGCGGCGGCGACGCGGGCGACGTCGTCGCGCCCGTCCGGCCGCCGGATGCGCAGCCCGTCGGCGCGGATCGCGGCGACGTGCGCGGCGTCGGTGTCGACCACGGTCACCTGGTGGCCGGCCTGCGTGAGCGCGTGGGCGAGGGTGCCCCCGATCGCGCCGGCTCCGACGACCCAGTACGGGGCGGGCGTGCGGGTGGTCATCGGACCTCCTGAGGTGCGGGGCGGGGCGGGTCCTGCGGCGTGGGCGGGGAAGGGCGGGGCGACGGCGTCTGGACGCCGGTGACGCCCCGCCAGTGCTGCGGGAGCGCCCGGGTGCCGGCCGAGGCACCGCCGTCGACGGCGAGCGTGGTCCCGGTGACCCAGCCGGCGTCGTCGGACAGGAGCAGCCGCACCGCGGAGGCGACGTGGTCCGGCCGGGCGGGCCCGGGCAGCAGGCTGCGCCGCACGGCGTCCGCGTACTCGGTCGTGACGGGGTTGACGTCGGAGGCCACGTCGACGAAGTCCGGGGCGACGGCGTTGACCCGGATGCCGAGGGGCCCGAGCTCGACGGCGCTCGCCTGCGTGAGGAGGGTGAGCGCCGCCTTCGACGTGGAGTAGGGCGCGGTCCCCGGGCGGGCGGAGCGCGCGGCGCCGGAGGTGATGTTGACGACCGCGGGAGCGCGCCCGGCCGCGGACGACAGCCGGCCGAGCTCCTGGACCGCGAGGAAGGGGGCCCGCACGTTGACGTGCTGCACGCGGTCCCACTGTTCCGCCGTGAGCTCGAAGAACGGCACCGCGGGGTAGATGCCCGCAGCGTTGACGAGCGCGTCCAGGGGGCGGTGCGCCCACGCGTCGCGCACCGCGGCCGCGGGCACCTCGGCGTCGGCGAGGTCGCCGACGGCGGGGCGCAGCGGGGCGCCGGTGCGTTCGCGCACCTCGTGGAGCGCCCGGGTCAGGGCGTCCTCGCGGACGTCGACGCCGGTCACCTCCCAGCCGTGCGCGGCCAGGTCGGCGACGATCGCGGCGCCGATCCCGGACGCCGCGCCCGTGACGAGGGCGTGCCCGGTCGCGCCGGGAGACGAGGGGGGTGGTGCGGTGGCGGTCATGACGTCTCCTGAGGCGTGTCCGGCGGTGCGGTGGTCGGGGTGGCGCTACGGGCGGGATCGGCGAGCGGGCGGCCGGCGAGGTCGGGCGCCACGTGTCGCGCGATCTGCTCGTGCGTGGCGAACCACACGGGCCCCGACGCGGCCGCCTCCGCGAGGAGCCGGTCGAGCACCGGTACGCGGGACCGGTGGCCGAGGATCGAGGGATGGACGGTGAGCTGGAAGACCCCGCCCTCGGCGATCGCTCCGTGCAGCTCGGCCCGCCAGATGCCGAGGACGTCGTCGGGCGTCGTGTGCGGGCGCAGGGCCGCGTAGCGCGCCATGGCGAAGTAGGGGGCGTCGTCGCGGATCCACTCGACGGGGACCTCCACCACGCCCGTGGGCTCGCCGTCCTCGACGAGCTCGTAGGGATCGTCGTCGGCCATCAGGGAGCTGTCGTAGAGCAGGCCGGCCTCGCGGACCACCGACAGCGTGTGCGGCGAAAAGTCCCACGACGGGGTCCGGATCCCGACCGGCCGCCTGCCGGCCAGCCGTTCGAGCACGTCGATCGCGCGCAGCGTGAGGTCGCGCTCGTCGGCGCGCTCCAGGAGCGCGTTGCGCTCGTGGATCCAGCCGTGGACCGCGACCTCGTGCCCGGCGGCGGCGACGTCGCGCACGTCGTCGGGATGCAGCAGGGCGGACACGGCAGGCACGAAGAACGACGCAGGCACGGCGTGCCGGTCGAGGACCCGCAGCAGCCGGCGCAGCGCGACGCGGGAGCCGTACTCGCCGGCGGCGAGCACTCCGGGCGAGGTGTTGCCGTCTCGCAGGGCCGGGGTCTCCTGGTCGGCGTCCACGGAGATCGCCACGGCGACCCGCGCGCCACCCGGCCACACCGTGGGGACCAGGCGTCGCCCGGCGGGCACGTGCTCGACGACGGGCCGCCACACCTCTTCCTCCCACCGCCACGGCTCGGTGGACGTCGTGACCGCGAGCGCGGCGCGGTACCTCTCGGCGGCGCTCACTCGCCGTCCACCCAGGTGTCGTAGAAGCTGAGGCGCGAGGACGCCTCGAACCGCACGTCGTGCACGTGCGGGGCGGTCGCGACGACGGTGCTGAACTCGAGCACGGGGATCGACAGGTGCCGCTCCAGGAGCTCGCGCTGGATGCCGTCGAGCAGCTCCTGGCGGGCGTCGCGGTCGGGTTCGGCGCCCTGGGCCGCCAGCTCGTCCAGCAGCGGGTCGTCGTCCGGCAGCGGAAGGGTGGCGGGCGAGCCGTAGACCGTGCGCAGGACGTCGCCGTCGGCCCGCGTCAGGGAGTTCCAGCTGAAGTCCGCGTCGCCGTCCTCGCGGGCCTGGGCGTACTCCGCCAGCTGCACCTCCTGGAGCACCAGCTCGATGCCGATGGCGCGCAGCTGCTGCTGCACGAGCTCGAGCGCCGGCTCGCTGCCCGCGAAGTTGGTGATGTAGATGACCGTGGCGCTGAGGCGGGTGCCGTCCTTGGCCCGGATCCCGTCGTCTCCCACCGTCCAGCCCGCCTGGTCGAGGGTGCGAGCGGCGCCTTCGACGTCTACCTGGAGCAGGTCCGACAGGTCGGTGTACGCCGGGTTGGAGCTGGTGAGCGGCCCCGTCGCGCGGCGGTAGCTCGGCGTCAGGACGGTGTCCACGACCAGGTCGCGGTCGATCGCGGCGGAGATCGCCGCGCGCACGGCGTCGTCCCCCGCCACGGGGCGGTCCAGGTTGGGCACGAGGGCGAACGAGATGCCCGGGTTGGCGCGCGCCGAGACGGTGATTCCCGCGCCGGCCAGCTGCGCCTCGTCCGCGGGCAGCACGTTCATGAAGGCGTCGAGCTGGCCGGAGACGATCGACCCCGTCCGTACGGACGCCTCCGGCACCACCGTGAAGTCGATGCCGTCGAGGTGGGCCGGGCCCTCGTGGTCGGCGTTCGCGGACGGCCAGGCGTAGTCGTCGCGACGGTCCACCGTGGCGGACTGCGCCGGCGTCCAGCCGGTGAGCACGAACGGGCCGGAACCGACGAACTCCCCGGCGCAGCGCTCCTCGACGGACAGCGCCGTGCTTTCGGTGGAGATCAGGCCGAGGGTCATCGTCGAGGTCGCCTGCAGGAACTGCGCGCTGGGGCGGTCGAACACGACCCGTGCCGTGCGGGGGTCCTCGACGACAGTCTCGGCGTACCCGGACAGGTAGCTCGCGCCGAGCGTCGACTGGGCGCCCAGGGCGGCGATACCGTCGAGGTTGGCCTGGACGGCCTCGGCGTCGACCGGGGTGCCGTCCGCGAAGGTCGCGTCGTCGCGCAGGGTGAAGGTGAACTCGGTGGCGTCGGGGGAGACCTCCCAGGAGGTGGCGAGCCACGGAACGATCTCGCCGGTGTCGGGGTCCTGGTCGGTGAGGGAGTCGACCAGCTGGCGCCCGATGTTGAGCGAGTCGTTGCCGCCCGCCTGCTGCGGGTCGAGGCAGGCCGGGTCGTAGCCCAGGCCGAACGACAGCCGGCCGCCGGGGTTCGGTGCGCCGTCGGGGGAGCCGGCAGGGCCGGGCGTCGTCCCCGCGCCGTCGGAGCAGGCGCCGAGCGGCGCGACGAGCAGGGCGGCGGCGAGGGCGGCGGCCGCGGTGCGTCGACCGGTGCGCCGACCAGGTCGGCGCACCGCGGTGGGGGTGGGGGTCACGGTGGTCCTCGTTCTCGGTGGGGGACGGCGTGCGGGCGCGCTCGAGCGACCGACGGCGGGCCGTCCGTCGGTGGGGGCGTGGGCGTGGCTACGGCGCGCCGACGAGCGCGCGCCGGGTGAGCGGCGCACGCAGGCCCAGGTGCTCGCGCAGCGTGGTGCCCTCGTAGGCCTCCGGGTAGGCGCCGCGCTCCTGGAGCGCGGGCACGACCTTCTCCACGACGTCGTCCAGACCGGACGGCACGATCCACGGGCTGAGGTTGAAGCCGTCGACCGCTCCGGTGCGCACCCAGCGGGTGAGCTCGTCGGCCACGGCGCCGGGCGTGCCGGTGAAGCCGCGCTCGCCCGCGTTGCGGATGACGAGCTCCCGGATGGACAGGTGCTCGGCCTCGGCGAGGGCCCGCCACTGCCGGGCGATCTCGTGCGTGCGTGCGCCGGTGGTCGCGGAGCCGCGCTCGCCGCCCAGCTCGGCCACCACCGGGTCGTGCGCCGGCAGCGGGCCGTCCGGGTCGTACGACGAGAGGTCCTCGCCCCAGACGTTGCCGACGATCGACAGCGCGGTGGCGGGCGTGACCTGCGCCCGCCGCACCCAGCGCGCCTTCTCCTCGGCCTCGGCGGGCGTGTCCCCGACGACGATCGCGGTGCCCGGGAAGATCTTCACGTCGTCCTCCGGGCGCCCCGCGGCGACGACGCGACGCCGGACGTCGGCGGCGAACTCCAGCGCGTCGGCGAGCACGGCGCCGTGCCGGGAGAAGATCACGTCGGCGTGCGCCGCGGCGAAGTCCCGTCCCTGCGGGGAGTCGCCGGCCTGGAAGATCACCGGGTGGCCCTGCGGGCTGCGGGGCGTGGTCACGTCGAGCACCAGGTCGCGGGGCGTGCGCAGGTCCGCCGCGGGGACGGTCACGCGCGCGACCTCGCCGGGGCCGTCCCCGAACGCGTCCCAGACCCCGCGGGCGACGGCGAGGACGGCGGCGGCGCGCTCGTAGCGGTCGGCGTGGTCGAGGTAGCCGCCCCGGCGGAAGTTCTCGCCGGTCCACGCGTTGTCCGTCGTCACGACGTTCCATGCCGCCCGCCCGCCGGACAGCACGTCGAGGCTCGCGAGGCGCCGGGCCAGGTCGGCCGGGTCGTGGTACGTCGTGTTCTGCGTCGCGACGAGGCCGATGCGGTCGGTGATCGCCGCGAGCGCCGCGAGCTGGGTGATCGTGTCGGGGCGGCCCACGACGTCCAGGTCGTGGATCCGGCCGCGCGTCTCGCGCAGGCGCAGGCCCTCGCCGAGGAAGAACGCGTCGAACAGGCCGCGCTCCGCGGTGCGGACCACGCGCTCGAACGAGGCGAAGTCCGTCTGCGACCCGGACTCCGGGTCGGACCAGATGGTGGTGTGGTTGACGCCCTGGAAGAAGACGCCGAAGTGCACCTGCGCGCGGGGGCGGGTGATCGGGGCGTCGGGGGCGTGCGGTGGTGTGGTTGGTGAAGTCGGTGCAGGCATCGGGGTTCCTCAGGCGGTCGCGGTCGTGGGCAGCGTGTGGCGGCCGCCGGCGCGGGGTCGGGTGTCGTAGCGGTTGGCGGGGCGCGGCAGCCCGAGCGTGTCGCGCAGCGTGGCGCCCGCGCGGGGCGCCGCCGTGAGCCGGGCGGCGCGCAGGGCGGGCAGCACGTCGGAGACGAGCGCGGGCAGGTCAGCGTCCAGCAGCGCGGGCAGCAGGCGCACGCCCGCGACGTCGCCCGACGCCGCGAGCTCGGCGAGGAGGCCGGCCAGCCCCGCGGCGTCGCCGGAGTACCGCAGCGGGCCCCCGCCCCAGCCGGTGCGAGCGCCGGCGGGCGTCGCCGCGTCGAGCTCGCGGAGCCGGGTGGCCGCGGTCCGGCCGTCCGCGTCGAGCACCACCTCGAGGTCGACGACGGCCAGGGCGGCGCCGTCGGGGCCTGCCCCGGTCGCGCCGCGCGCCGCCGTGCGGGCGGACGCGACGTCGTCGCCGCCGACGAGCGCGACGTCCACCAGCCGCTCGTCGCGCGCCGAGGGAGCGACCTCCCCCGAGGCGGCGAGCACCACGAGCTGGCCCTGCGGCGGGCGCGGGGTGATGAGCGGCCCCTTGACGGAGAACGCCTCGCCGACGAAGTCGACGTGGTGCAGCCGGTCGCGGTCGACGTACCGGCCCGTGGCGACGTCGCGGATGACGGCGTCGTCCTCCCACGAGTCCCACAGGTCGCGCACGACCTGCACGACGTCACGGGCCTCGCGGCCGAGGTCGGGGACCGGGTCGCGGCCGTAGGCGGAGGCGGTCTCGGGCGTCGTGGTCGTGGCGGCGAGCCAGCCGCCGCGGCCGGTGGCGGCGATGTCGAGGGACGCGAGCTGGGCCGCGACGTGGAACGGCTCGGGGTAGGTGGTCGCCACCTGGGGCACGAGGCCGATCGCGGTGGTGGTGCGGGCGACGAACGCGGCACGGGTCACGGCGTCGAGCCGCGCCGAGGCGGGGGAGCCGGCGACCGCGGGCAGCAGGGCGTCGGCGAACGTGGCGAAGGTGACGCCGGCGTTCTCGGCCTGGCGGACCGTGCGGGCGAGGCGGGCCGCGCCGACCAGGTCGGCGGGGGACAGGCCGGCGACGGTCGCAGCCGCCGGGTGGGAGCCCGCGCCGTCGACGTCGAGCCCGACGATCAGGGGAGTGTGGGTCATGGTTCGGGTCTCCGTGCTCAGATCGCGGACTCGTCGCCGAGCCGGTGGTAGGTGCGGTCGAGGTAGACGAGCGGCGAGGTGCCGTCCGACCCGGCCTGGAGGGCGCGCAGGGAGACGAGGTAGCTGTCGCCCACGGGGGTGCGCTGCAGCACGCGGGCGCGCACCCAGGAGTGGGCGCCGTCGATGACGGGCTCGCCCGTGGCCAGCGGCGTCCACCCGCCCGCGGCGAAGCGGTCGATGCCGCTGGTGGCGAAGCGCGCGGAGACGTCGTCCTGGTGGTCGGCGAGGAAGCTGATCGTGAGCGTGTCGGCCGCCGAGACCGCCGGCCACGACGACGACGTAGACGCCAGCGAGAACGCCAGGAGGGGCGGCGCCGCCGACACGGAGATGACGGACGTGGCGGTGAACCCGACGGGCCGGCCCTCGTGGGCGAGCGCCACCACGGCGACGCCCGCGGGGTGCTGGCGAAACACCGTCTTGAACTCGTCGGGCGACAGCTGGGGCTCGTCCTGCTGGTTCAGGAGCTCCTCGATCCCGGAGAGCGCGGACAGGTCGGTGGTCTCGGTGTGCTCGGTGGTCACAGGACGGCTCCCGTCAGCTCGGTCGTGGTGGAGGTGCTGCCGGCGGCCCGGCGCAGCGGCGTCGCCCAGCGGGCGAACCAGGGGTCGAGGGCCTCGCCGAGGTCCGGCAGCTGCGCCTCGGTGAGCGCGAGGGTCCGGGTGGGCACGATGGCGCCCAGCTCCACGAGGACGGGGCGCAGGTGTGCCTCGCCCGCGAGCGCGTGCGCCGGGTTGCCGGAGACGACGACCGGCACCACCACGACGGCGGCGAGCCCGTCGGGGCCGTAGAGGTCGAGGAACGCCTTGAGCAGGCCCGTGTACGAGGCCTTGTAGACGGGGGTCGCGACGACGGCGACCGTCGCGCGGGCGAGCCGCTCCTTCGCCGCGTCGGCGGCCGGGTGCACGGCCGTGAGGATCTCGCCCGCGAACGACGCGAGCTCGATCGTCGTCAGGTCCGTGGTGCCGAGCAGCTCGGCGACGCGCCGGCCGGCGGCCTCCGCCGCCGCCAGGGTGCGCGAGCCCTCGCGCGGGTTGCCGGAGAGCACCACCACCGAGGGGGCGGGCTGGTCGGGTCCGGTCGTGGGTTGAGTCATCGGTGTTCCCTCGCTGTCCGTCGATCACGCTTGCCGCGCGGCGTCTCGGCCCGCGAGCGCGGGCCGGCCGGCGGCCAGGTCATCTCCCGGAGCACCCCGCCGTGACGTGGGGGTTGCTGCCCAGCCAGCCGGGGCTTCGCGCTGGGGCTCGTGACCTGGGCGGAGGTATAGCAGCGGATCCGGCGAACGCCAGGCCCGTCCGGGGACTTCTCACCATCCGGACGCAGGGGCGGGCGACGGACGCACCGGAGCCTCCGGCCGGGGGGGGGCCGTAGGCTCCGGGGGTGGCGCGGGACAGGGAAGGACGGGGAGGGGCGATGGTGCGGGGTCAGGCCTCGTGGCGCAGCCGCGCACCCAGGGCGACGGCGGCGACGACGGCCGCCCCGGCGACCAGGACGACGTCCTTGAGCACGTACTGCCCGAGCAGCGTCACGCCGTGACCGAACAGCTCGTCGCCGAAGAGGGCGACGGGCGACAGGATGCCGACCATGGCGACGGCGAGCACCGCGAGACCGGCCCGCAGCAGGCGCCCGGTCAGGAGCGTGAGGCCGATGAAGGTCTCCGTCACCGCTACGAGGACCACGGCGGTGGTGCTCGGGACGAGACCGAGGGTGAGCGTCTCGACGGTCCTGCCGGCGATCTCCTCGGCGGGGCTCGCGCCGGGGAAGAACTTCAGGACGCCGAAGCCGAGGAACACGAGCCCGAGCGCGACGCGCAGCGCCGGGACGGACCACCGGGTGAGGAACCGGGCGAGGGCGGTGACGGCGACGTCGAGCCGCAGCGCCACCTGCTCGGCGAGCCCGTGCGGGAGGCGACGGGCGGGACGCGGCGCGGGCTGCGGTGCGGGGCGGCGCACGGGGGCGGAGACGGACATGGCGGTGCTCTCTTCCAGGACGGGGAGCGACCCGGGTGGTCGCCCTGGGAGAGAGGGCGCCGGCGCGCCGCCGGATGCGCGGCGGCGGGGTTTTCGCCCGCTCCTCACCCGCCGCTAGGTTCTCGGGCATGGATCACGAGCCGATGCGGCGGGTCGCCGAGTTCCGCCGGCTGTTCGACCTGGACGTGGACGCCGCACGCCCCGAGCTGGCCCGGCACCGCCGGGCGCTGCTGGCCGAGGAGGCCGGCGAGGCGGCGGAGGCGCTGACCGACCTGGCGGCCGCCCTGGCGTCCGGCGACGACCCGGCCGCCGCGTACCGCGCGGTGGCGAAGGAGCTGGCCGACGTCCTCTACGTCACCTACGGGGCGGCCGACGCCCTGGGGATCGACCTGCCCGCGGTCTTCGCCGAGGTGCACCGGTCGAACCTGAGCAAGGTGGACGAGGACGGGCGGGTCCTGCGTCGGGCCGACGGCAAGGTGCTCAAGGGGCCCGGGTACCGTCCGCCCGTCCTCGACGACATCGTCGGCTGGCCGCCGGCCGGGGACTGAGCGGGCCGCTCGCCCCGTGGCCGGGCCCGCTCGTCGCGGGTGGCGGACACTCGAGCCATGGGCTCGCGCGCCTTTCGTTGGGTGCTGCACGTCGACCTCGACCAGTTCCTGGCCGCGGTCGAGCTGCTGCGGCGCCCGGAGCTGGCGGGAAGGCCGGTGATCGTCGGCGGTCGCGGCGACCCGAGCGAGCGTGCCGTGGTCTCGACCGCGTCGTACGAGGCGCGCGCGTACGGCGTCGGGTCGGGGACGCCGCTGCGCGTCGCGGCCCGCAAGGTGCCGGACGCGGTGTTCCTCCCGGTGGACCGCCAGGCGTACGACGACGCCTCCGCGCACGTGATGGAGACGCTGCGCGGGCTGGGCACGGTGGTGGAGGTGCTCGGCTGGGACGAGGCGTTCCTCGGGTACGACGGCGAGGACCCGGAGGCGTTCGCCCGCCGGGTGCAGCGGGCGGTGCTCGACGCGACCGCGCTGCACTGCTCGGTCGGCGTCGGGGACACCAGGGTCCGCGCGAAGATCGCGACGGGGTTCGGCAAGCCGGCGGGCGTGTACCGGCTCACCGCGGACACCTGGTTCGAGGTCATGGGGCAGCGGCCCACCGCCGACCTGTGGGGCGTGGGCCCGAAGGTTTCGAAGCGCCTGGCGGCGCACGACATCCGCACGGTCGCCCAGCTCGCCGCTGCGGACGACGCCGTCCTCGTCGACGAGTTCGGGCCGCGCCTGGGCGCCTGGTACGGGCAGCTGGGCCGCGGGCAGGGCGCCGCCGTCGTCGACGACACGCCGTGGGTGGCCCGCGGGCACGGCCGCGAGACCACCTTCCAGCGCAACCTCACGACGACCGAGCAGGTCGTGGCGGCGCTGCGGGAGCTGGCCGCGCAGGCGCACGCGGACACCGAGGCCGAGGGGCGGGCGGTGTTCCGGGTGGGGCTCAAGGTGCGCTACGCGCCGTTCTTCACCCGCACGCTCTCGCGGAAGCTGGCCGCGCCGACCCGCTCGCTCGAGGAGGTGACCGCCGCGGTGCTCGACCTCGCGGCCGGGATCGAGCCCGGCCGCGAGGTGCGCCTGCTCGGCGTGCGTGCCGAGATGGTGCTGCCCGACGCCGGCGCGGACGGCGGTCCGGGGAGCCGGGGCGCGCCCGCGCGGGGGCGGGCCTGAGCGGTCGTGGTGCGGCGCTACTCGCCGGACGGCGGGGCGAGCGCCTCGCCGCTGGGCACGGGGGCGCCGAGGCTCGGGGTGCCGTCGTCGTTCCAGCCCACCTTCTGCACGCGCGTCTGACGGGTGTCCCCGCAGCCCTGCGTGGCCGACGTGTTGCCGTGGTAGACGATCCAGTCCTCGGTGCCGTCGGGCGAGGTGAAGAACCCGTTGTGCCCCGGCCCGAAGACGCCGTTGCCCCGCTGGAGCAGCGGGTCGGGAGACTTGGTCCACGCGCCAGGGTCCAGCGGGTCGGCACCGGTGAGCTCCAGCAGCCCGAGCGCGTAGTCGGGCGTGTTGCACGACGACGCGGAGAACGTGACGAACGTGCGGCCGTCGCGCTGCAGCACGGCCGGAGCCTCGTTGACCCGTCCGCCCTGGGTCTCCCAGGCGTGCTCAGGTCTCGCGACGGTCGACTGCGGCCCGGTGACCGTCCAGGGGTTCGTCATGCGGGCGACCCGGACGGACTGGTCCTCGCCCACCCACTCGGACCACAGGAGGTAGAGCTCGCCGTCGACCTCGAGGTACGTGCCGTCGATGTTCCACTGGTCCGGCAGCGGCGTCCCCATGAACTCGTACGGGCCCATCGGGGTGTCGCCGGTGGAGCGCAGCACGCGGAGCTTCTGGCCGTCGAGGTCCGTCTGCGAGCTCCCCGACGTGTACATGAGGTACCAGGTGCCGTCGATCTCGTGGAACTCCGGGGCCCAGTGGCTGCAGCAGCGGGAGTCGGTGCCGGCGTCGTCCCACACGACCGTGTCCGGGGCGGTCGCGAGGCCCGCGAGCGTCGTCGAGCGGCGCATGGTCACGGTGGAGTCCCAGGTCGTCGTCGACATGTAGTACGCGCCGTCGGAGTACTGGATCCACGGGTCGGCCCCGTTGGAGCGCAGGGGGTTGGCGAGCCCGGCGTCCGCGACGGGGTCGAGCTCCCAGCGCTGGGCGTCCAGGCCGTTGTCGCCGAACTGCCCGACCGGCGCGCCCGGGGCGACGGACCCGTCGAGCAGGTCGAGCATCTTGCCCGAGTGGACGTTGCGGAAGCTCGTCGTGCCGTCCGACCGCTCGACCGGCACCCACCGCTGGTTGGCGCCGTCGTGGTCGGGCCACTGGATGACGGCGGCACCGTCCTCCTCGGAGAAGTCGAGGACGTCCAGCACCTGCCCGGACAGGCGCGACTGGATCCGGTAGGAGCCGTCGGCGGACTCGAGGAAGCGGAACTGCTGGCTCCGGGCGCCCGTGCGGGCCTCCTGCACGAGGTCCGCGTGCGGCTCGACGGTCTCGCCCTCGACCTGCAGCGCCAGGCCGGAGTGCGCGCTCGTGATGACGAACCACCGGTCCAGGGCGACGGCCGCGCGGGCGGTCGGTGCCGGCGCCGCGGCCAGGCACAGCGCGAGCACGAGGAGGGCGAGGACGCCGACCGCCGCTCTCGTCGTGCTCGGGGACGTGGTGGCGCGGAGCGGGGGTCTCGTCATCGAGCTCTCCTTCGGGGCCGGCGGTCGTCCTCGGCCGGCGGTCGTCGGTTTCCGTGCGTGCCCGCGGCGTCGTCGCCCCGGGCTCTTTCTCGGCTACATCGTTGTAGAACGTAGGGAGGGGTAGAGGTCGTGTCAAGATCGCCGCCCTCAGGCGGTCGTGCCCAGCTGCTCGGGCAGCACCTCGTGCTCCAGCGGCGCGCCGTCGGCGAGGCGCTCCACCTCGCCGACGGCGAGGTCGCCGAGGCGGCGCAGCTCGTTGCCGAGCGACCCGGCGACGTGCGGGGTCAGCAGCGCCCCGGGCGCGTCCCAGAGGGGGTGGTCGGCGGGTAGCGGCTCGGGGTCGGTCACGTCGAGGACGGCGCGCAGGCGCCCCGACAGCACCTCGCGCGTGAGCGCCGGGGTGTCGACGAGCCGCCCCCGCGCGGTGTTCACGAGCGTCGCCGCGGGCGGCATGAGCGCGAGCCGGCGCGCGTCGATCATGCGGTACGTCTCCGGCAGGTCCGGGGCGTGCACGGTGACGACGTCGGAGGCCCGGGCGAGGTCGTCGAGGGACACGGCCGTGGCGCCGAGGGCGCGCGCCCCGTCGTCGTCGACCCACGGGTCGTGCAGCAGCACCTCGACGTCGAACGGCGCC
Organism: Isoptericola sp. F-RaC21; assembly: GCF_038593535.1. Taxonomy (NCBI): domain Bacteria; kingdom Bacillati; phylum Actinomycetota; class Actinomycetes; order Micrococcales; family Promicromonosporaceae; genus Isoptericola; species Isoptericola sp. F-RaC21. Next base: position 719,425 of record NZ_JBCFYX010000001.1, read on the forward strand.
AGCAGCCGCATCACCTGCCGGCCGATCCGCGACGCCCCGACGACGCCGACCGTGAGGCCGTGGTTGCCCAGCGGCTCGGGCAGCGACCAGCCGTCGAAACGACGATGGGCGGCGAAGGCGTCGGAGGCCTCGAGCACGCGCTTGCCCGCCAGCAGCACCGTCGCCAGCGTGTACTCGGCGACCGGGCGCGCGTTCGCGGCCGCGGCGCTGGACACCCGCACGCCGCGCTCCCACAGCGCCGGGGTGACGAGCGGCTTCACCGACCCTGCCGCGTGCACGACGGAGCGCAGTCGCGGCGCGCGTCGCAGCAGCGCGTCGTCCAGCCGGGGCGCGCCCCAGCCGGTGAGGAGCACGTCGACGCCGCCCAGGACCTCGCCGGCGCGCCCGTGCCCCAGGTCGCCGGCGCCGGCGAGAACGTCCGGGGTGAGCACGCCGTCGGCGACGTCGGCCACCGCGCGGAGCCGGGCGAGCGCGGCGTCGTCGAACAGGTCGGGCACCAGGTCGGCGTCGCGCATCGCGAACGCGGCGCGGAGCCGCGTCACGCCGTCGCGCCCGTCGGTACGGTGTCGACGCGGCCGTCCGGCCACCGGACCTCGACGGCGGATGGCGGGCCGGCCGGTGCGCCGCGGCGCACCCGCACGGCGGGTACCGGACGGCGCCGGGAGCCGCCCTCGCCCGTGAGGACGACGAGGGCGGCGACCACCTCGCCCGCGGCGACGGGCGCCGACGTGCGCAGCCAGGGCACGGCGGAGGCCGCGCCGAACGGGTCCGACCCGGTCCGGCGCGCCGCGCCGGCGGTGTCGAGGGCGGTGTCGAGGGCGGTGTCGAGGGGGGTATCGACGGCGGAGACGGGCAGGGCGAGCGGCGCGTCGTCGTCCTCGACGGACACCGGCACCGCGCGCACGTGGGACGACGTCCCGTCGTCGCGGACGACCCGCACGAGCGCCCCGGAGGCGTCGGTGCTGCGCTCCACGTGCAGCGACCCGTCGCGTGCCGCGGCGAGCGGCCACCCGCCCACGTGCAGCCGCCAGGGCCCGGAGTCGGCCGGCCAGGCGGCGTCCCGGTCGAGGTCGGCCGTCGTGGTGCCGGGGCGCGGTGCCCGGCCGGGCACCGCCGACGCGGCGGGCGTCCACCACGCGAGGCGCACCTCGTCCGGGCCGCGCACCACCGACGCGGTCGTGAGCACCGGGCCGAGCCGGAGCCCGGCCCACCCGGCGTCGTCGCCCGCGGCGCCGTGCCCCGCTCCCGGCCGGCCCTCGCCGTCCGGCCCCTCGCCGGGGACGTCGAGCCAGCAGACCCGGGAACGGGACACGGCCACGGCGTCGTCCAGGTGCACGCGCTCGACCGCGTCCCGGTGCGACGGCACGCCGCGGGAGTCCAGGAGCGCGGTGTGCGAGTCGAGCGGCGCCGCGACGTCGCCCGCCGCCAGCTGGGGCGACGTCGCCCCGGAGTAGGCGAGGCGGCGGTAGAACGGGTCGTCCGCGCGGGGGGCGAGCGGGTGCTCGATCGCGCGGTCCGAGCCGTGGTTGAGCAGCCGCACGATGCCGTCGGCGGGCGTCGCGGCGACCAGCCAGCCGGGCGCGCGGAGCGCGACGGCGTGCGGCTCCCGCCAGGCCTCGGGCAGCTCCGGCTGCGCCGTCCAGACGGGATGGTCGGCGCCGAGCAGCAGGCCGAGGAAGCCCTTGCTCGCCCAGTACGGCGACGACCCGCCGGTGTAGAGCTGGCGCACGCGGTCGTACCGGCGGTGCCAGCCGACCGGCAGGAGCCCGCGCTCGTCGACGGCGCCCGCCGCGTCGAAGCGCTCGGCCACGGCGGCGGTGAGGGCGCGGGTCTCGCCGGGGGCGAGCGGCGTCGCGTCGGCGATCGCGCCCGCCCAGAACGGGGCGAGCACCGCGTGCCGGTAGGTGACCGAGCGGCCCTGCAGCATCGGCGCACCGTGCGCCCCCACCAGGTGGCGCGCCTGGTCGAGGTAGGCGCGCAGGCGTTCGGCGTGCACGGGGTCGATCGGACGTCCCTGGATGCGGGCGTGCAGCACCGGATAGACGTGCCAGGCCCAGCCCGCGTAGTGGTCGAAGTTCTGCCGGCGCCCGTCGCGGCCGCGGCCGTCCGAGTACCAGCCGTCGCCCGTGTACAGGGCCTCGGCGGTCTCGGCGTTGTGGTCCAGGTCGGCCTGCTCCCACGGGCCCCCGACGCTCGCCAGGAACGCCTCGATCACGTTCTGGAACCACAGCCAGTTGTTCGTGTACCCGCGGGTGCCGACCACTCCTGCCAGCCAGTCGACGGTCCGCTGCCGGGTGCCGTCGTCGAGCCGGTCCCAGAGCCAGGGCCGCGTCTCCGACAGCCCGACCGCCACGGACGCGGCCTCGACGACCGCCTGCCGCCGCTCGTCGACCCGCGGCCAGCGCTCGTCGCCCGCCGGGTCGGTGCCGTGCCGCAGCCCGTCGGCGTACCGCTCGAGCAGGCCGCGCGGGTCACGACCGTCCTCGCCCCGCAGCCGGAACGCCGCGAGCAGGAACGTCCGCGCGTACCCCTCGAGCCCGTCGCTCCACACGCCCGACCCGCTGACGGGCCCGGGCAGCGTGATCAGCGCGCCGCCCGGCGAGGCGTACGGGCGGACGGCGTCCAGCAGGCCGTCGGCGGTCGCGAGCCACCGCTCCCGGGGCCAGCGCCGCGCGGGGGCGAGGCGAGGGTCGGACGCCGGCGGTCCCGCCGCGCGGGTCGGGCTCGAGGTGCGGGGCGGCGTCGGTGCAGCGGGTGTCACCCCGGCATCCTCGCCCGCCGCACGCTCGTCCGGGAAGGTCCGAACATTTCCGATCATCCCCGGACATGGTCCGCTACGGTGCTGCTCGACCGACCCGCTCGAGGAGACGGAGGACCGATGCACCTGCCCCGGGCCCGGCACGAGTACCTGCTGCGGGAGGTGGAGCTGCGGGGGAGCGTGCGCTCGGCCGAGGCCGCCGCCGCGCTCGGCGTCGCCGAGGTGACGATCCGACGCGACATCGTCGAGCTGGACCGCACCGGCAGGCTGGCGCGGGTGCACGGCGGCGCGGTGGCGCTGCGCTCGGCCCGCGAGCCGCAGGCCGCCCGTGTGCTGGTCGGCGTCGTCGTGCCGAGCGCCACGGTGCACTTCCCGCCGCTGGTGCGCGGCATGGAGGCGATGGCCCCCAGCCTCCGCGTCCGGCTCGTGCTGGGTGTGTCGCACTACCGTCCCGAGGTGGAGGCCGCCCAGGTGGACCGCCTGGTGGGCCTGGGGGCGCAGGGGATCGTCGTCGCGCCCACCACCCGGGACCGGTCGCCGGAGGACCTCGCGGCCTGGTTGCGGTCGGTGCCCGTGCCGGTGGTGGTCGTCGAGCGGCGCGTCGACGGGCTGACCGCGCTGAGCGAGCTCGACCAGGTGCGCTCCGACCACGCGCACGGGGCGGTGCTCGCGGTGGAGCACCTCGCCGGGCTCGGGCACCGCCGGGTCGGCCTGGCGGTCTACGACCGGACCCCGACCGCCCCGCACGTGCGCGAGGGGTTCGCGACGGCGGTCGCCCGGCTCGGCGTCGAGCCGGGGCCGGACGTGTCGCTGCCGAAGGGCGAGGGCGACCCCGCCGGGCTCGGGCGCGAGCTGTCCGCGTTCCTCGACCGCTGCCGCGAGACGGGCACCCGCGCGGTCGTGGTGCACACCGACGACCACGCCGCCCGGCTCGTGGAGGCGGCCCTCGACCGGGGCCTGCGGGTGCCGGAGGACCTCGCCGTGGTCGCGTACGACGACGAGAACGCCGAGCTCGCCGTCGTGCCGCTGACGACGGTCACCCCGCCCCGACGCGAGCTCGGGCGCGAGGCGCTGCGCGTGCTCGTCGGGCGGATCGTCGGGGACGAGGGCGGCGAGGTGCCCGGGGCGCAGGGCTCCCCGCGGCACGTCGCGCTGCTGCCCCGCCTCACGGTGCGGCGCTCGTGCGGCGCGGTCGCGCCGTGAACGCCCTCGCGGTGAACGCCCTCGCCGCGAACGGCCTCGCCCCCGGTGAGGCGGTCCCCGCGCCGCGAGGGCCTCAGATCTCCTTCGGGAAGGTCAGCACGACCACCGTCGAGACGACGAACAGCACCACCGCGACGCCGAGCAGCCCGCGGCGGGCGGTGCGGTGCACCAGCTTGGTGCTCAGCGCCGCGAACAGCGCGACCGACGCGAACAGGATCGACGTCAGCACGTAGTTGTCGCCCGTCTGGTTGGCCTGCCGCGCCGTGGCCGACAGGTCCTCAGCCCGGTCCAGCTCGGCGTCCGCGCGCGCCTGCGCGGCGAGCCGGTACTCCGGCATGAGGAAGGGCGTGCGCGGCGCGTCGTCGTCGTGCAGGGGGTCGGTGGCGAGCCAGGCGTCGAAGGCGGGCACCATCTCCGGCCGGAACCGGGTGTACAGGAACTCCGACTCGGTGCCGTCGACCGGGGCGTACGACCCGTCGTCGCCGAGCCCGGAGTCCTTGCCGGCGCGCGTCTCGGCCGCGACGGCGTCGATCCAGGACGCGAACGCGGTCACGTCCATCACGGTCAGCTGGCCCGCCTGCGTCGAGGCGCGCGTCGACTCGGCCCGCGCCGCCCCCGCGGCGGCATAGCTGTTCGCCTGCACGCCGGACCACTTGGTGCTCTGGAACGCCGACCACGCCGTCACGACAGTCGCCAGGGCGAGCAGCACGGTGGCGACGATCTCGACCCGGCGGCTCACCGTCCCCACGCCCTGCTCGCCGGCGTCCCGCCCGTCGTCTCGCGTCATCGCGTCACCCTCCGCCCCCTGCGCCGTCCGTGCGCGGACCGGCGCTCCGGTCATCGCACATCGTGTCGGATGACCTGCGACTTCGCTCCTCGAGCGGGCCGGAGGGTGACATCGCCCGCACGGCATGCGGACCGGGCCGAGCGGTGCCAGAGTGTGCCGCAGGACCGGCTCGGGCGGCGTCCGCGCGCCGTCCGTCCCCGCCGGACGGCCGACCGAGAGGCAGGACATGCGACCCACAGGACCCGTGGAGCTCGTGCTCATCGAGTTCCCCCGGAGCGACTTCAAGGGCGAGATCGTCGCCGAGCTCGGGCGGCTCGTCGACGCCGGCACGATCGACGTGCTCGACGCTCTGCTCATCCTCAAGGCGGACGACGGGACCGTCGAGTGGCTCGAGGCCACGGAGGGCGGCGACGACGAGCTGGCGCGCATCGTCGGAGAGCCCGCGGGCCTGCTCGCGGCCGAGGACGTCGACGACATCTCGGCCGATCTCGCCCCCGGCGCGGCCGTCGGCATGCTCGTGTTCGAGCACGTGTGGGCGCGCGGCCTCACCGGAGCCGTGCGCGGAGCGGGCGGTCAGGTGCTCGACTGGACCCAGGTGCCGCCGGCGGCGCTCGAGGCGCTCGCGGCCGAGATCGAGGAGGAGAACTGAGATGCCCCCCATGCGACGGATGGGCCGCCCCGGCCTCATCGGCACGATGGCCCGCACGGCCGTGATCACCGGCACCGCCCAGGCGACCAGCCGGGCGATGAACCGCCGGGCCGCCTCGCGCGAGCAGCAGCAGTACGAGGCCCAGCAGTACCAGGCGCAGCAGGAGCAGCAGGCGTACGCCCAGCAGCAGGCGCAGCTGCAGGCCCAGCAGCAGGCACAGGTCGCGGCGGCCCCCGCGGCGCCGTCGGGCGACGACCTCATCGCGAAGCTCACGCAGCTCGGCGACCTCAAGGCGGCCGGCGTCCTGTCCGACGCCGAGTTCGCCGCGGCCAAGGCCAAGTTGCTCGGCTGAGCGCCGGATCAGCGCGTCACGGACCGGCCCGACACCACTGGACGAGGGAGCGACGTGACGACGGCGGAGGCGCAGGACACCATCGACTGGCGGCCGTACGCCAGGCTGCTCGGCATCTCCGCCCTGATCGGCATCCCCGTCTCGCTGGCGGCGTTCGCGTTCCTCGCCCTGCTGCACGAGCTGACCCACCTGGTGTGGGACGACCTGCCGGCGGCGTGGGGGATGGACACCCCGCCGTGGTGGTGGCCGCTGCCGTGGCTCGCCGTGGCCGGCGTCGTGGTCGGGGTCGCCATCCGGTATCTCCCGGGGCAGGGCGGCCACGTCCCCGTCCACGGGCTGAGCATGGGGCCGGTCCCCGCGTCGCACGTGCCCGGCATCCTGCTGGCCGCGCTCGCCGGGCTTCCCCTCGGCGTCGTCCTCGGCCCCGAGGCGCCCCTGCTCGGCATCGGCGCGGCCCTCGCGCTCATCCTGGTGCGGCCGTGGGACGCGGCGTTCGGTGACCCCGCGCGGCAGGTGCTGTCCGTCGCGGGGTCGGCCGCCGCGCTGTCGGCGATCTTCGGCAGCCCGCTCGTGGGCGCGGTCTTCGTCGTCGAGGCCGCCGCGCTGGGCGGCCTCGCCGGGGCGAAGCTCACCCGCGTCGTGCTCCCGTGCCTCCTGACCTCGGGCGTCGGAGCCCTCGTGTTCACCGGCATGGGGAGCTGGACCGGGCTGGAGATCGCCTCGCTCACGCTGCCGGGCATCGACGGGCCCGCGCGGCCCGACCTCGGCGACGTGCTCTGGACCCTGCCGGTCGCGGTGCTGATCGCCGTCGGGGTGCGGCTCGTGCACCGGCTGGGCGGGGTCGTCGCGCGCGTCGCCGAGCCGAAGCCGCTGCGCTGGGCGGTGATCGGCGCGCTCGTCGTCGGCGTGTGCGCCGCGGCCTACGGGCTGACCACCGGCCGCTCGCCGGAGGAGGTCGCGCTCTCGGGCCAGGCGCTGCTCCCCACGCTGGCGTCCGACCCCGCGGCGTGGGGGACCGGGGCGCTGGTCGCGCTGCTGGCGTTCAAGGGGATCGCGTACGCCGTGTCGCTCGGCACCCTGCGGGGCGGCCCCATCTTCCCCGCCGTCCTCCTCGGCGCGGCCGCCGGGGTGGCGGTCTCGGGGCTGCCGGGCTACGGCGCGGTCCCGGCGCTCGCCGCAGGCATGGCGGCGGCGACCGCGGCGACCCTGCCGTTCCCCGTGTCCTCGTCCGTGCTGGTGGTGATGCTCCTCGGACCCTCGGCGCCGGCGATGGCCCCCATCGTGCTGCTCGCGGCCGTCGTGGGCTTCGTCACCGAGCAGTACCTGCTGCGCCCGCGCCGCGAGGCGCGGGAGCGGGCGGCCGCCGCCGGCGGCTGAGCCCGTCGACGACCCGGCCCGGGCACGCCCCGCCGGCGCGGGTCACTCGCCGGTCGCGCCGTCCACGGCCTCGCGCAGCAGGTCCGCGTGCCCGTTGTGCCGGGCGTACTCCTCGATCATGTGCACGAGGATCCAGCGCAGGCTGAACGCCCCCTCGTCCCCGTGCCGGGACTCCCGGACGGACGTGCCGTCGAGGCCTCCCGCCGCGAGGGCCGCGTCGATGCGCCGGTCGGAGTCGGCGACCGCGGCGTCGAAGATCCGGCGCAGCTCCTCGGGGGAGTCGTCGGCCGCCGAGTGGAACTCCCAGTCCGGGTCGGCGTCCCAGTCCGCCGTGTCGAACGGTGCGATGGCGGTGTCGCCGTCCAGCTTCACCGCGAACCAGTCCGTCTCGACCAGGGCGAGGTGCTTGACCAGGCCGCCGAGCGTCAGGGAGCTCGGCGGGTGCGGGGTGCGCAGCTGCACGGCCGTGAGGCCCGCCGTCTTCCAGCGCAGCGTGTCCCGGTGGTAGTCGAGGAACGCCCGGAGCGTGGTGACCTCGTCCGCGCGCAGCGGCGGCTCGGCGCGGTCGAGCTCCGGGAGCCCACCAGCACGCAGCGACAGACGGAAGGCACCGCCCTCGAGCGCCTCGCGCACCGCCGCGGCCGTGGCGGCCGGGTCCTCGCCGCCGGTGTCGCGGGCGTGCGCCTCGAGGTCGCCCAGGTCGGCGAAGGCCGCGTGCATGCTGCGCACGGCGGCCGGGTCGCGCAGCTCGGCGTCCGCGCGGCCGGCGGCGCGCGCGAGCGTCACCTCGAGGTCCGGTCGCAGGACGACGTACGCGAGGTCCCAGCCCTCGCGCGCGGCCGCCGCCCGGAACGGCGCGAGGAACCACGGCCCGACGACGCCGTCGAGCACGACGTCGTAACCACCCCGGGCGTACTCGGTCGTCGCGCCGACGATCGCGTCGGCGACGACGGCGTTCTGGCGCTCCGAGCCCGCGAGGTACGGCGGCACGAAGCCCGTCACGACCGACCGGTAGAACGTGTCGGTGGTGAGGTTCACCGTGGGCCGCGAGCTGTCCGCGGACAGGAGGGCGGCGACGGTGGTCTTCCCGGCGCCCGGGGGCCCGGTGAGGATGGTGATCACCCGTGGACCCTAGCGGGGCGGGGTCGCGCGGGCCCGCCGATCTCGACCCCGAGGTCTCACGCCTGCGCGAGCTCGCGGGCCCGGAGCAGGACGGCGTCGAGCATGGCCGGGGTGAGGCGCCCCGTGAACGTGTTCTGCTGCGAGACGTGGAAGCAGCCGAGCACGGTGAGCTTGCCGCCCTCGGGACGGCCGGGCGTGCGGTCCAGCGTCACCTCGGTGCCGTGCGCGAACCGCGGCCGCGGGCGGGGCACCTCCCAGCCCTGCTCGGCGAGCGTCGTGAGCAGCGCCTGCCAGCCGATGGCGCCCAGGGCCACGGCGACGCGCACGCCCGCACCCACCAGCTCCAGCTCGCGTGCCAGGTACGGCGCGCACCGGCGCCGCTCCTCGGGGGTGGGCTTGTTCGCGGGTGGCGCGCAGCGCACGGGCGCGGTGACGCGGATGTCACGCAGCTCCAGCCCGTCGTCGGCCGAGACCGACGTGGCCTGGTTGGCGAACCCGGTGCGGTGCATGGCGGCGAACAGGAAGTCGCCGCTGCGGTCGCCGGTGAACATGCGCCCCGTGCGGTTCGCGCCGTGCGCGGCGGGGGCGAGGCCCACGACGACGACGCGCGCGGCCGGGTCCCCGAACCCCGGGACCGGCCGCCCCCAGTACTCCTCGTCGCGGAAGGCCGCCCGGCGCTCGCGGGCGACGTCCTCGCGCCAGGCGACGAGACGCGGGCAGGCATGGCACTCCACGAGGTGCGCGTCGAGGGCCGCGAGCGTCGGCGCGGTGCGCGCGGCGGCGGGGTAGCCGGGGGAGTCGGGAGGGTCGGCGTGGGGCGGCGGAGGAACGGCGGGCACGCTCCCCAGGGTGCCGGTCGAGGCCGACGGCCACAACGGCGCGGGCCCCCGACGACGCCGAACAGGTGGTTGCGCACGTTCTGACGGCTCAGAGCGTGCGCAACCACCTGTTCGGCGGGGCGACAGGGCGGTCAGACCGCCGGGTTGAGCCGGCCGCGGGCCGGCGTCGCGGTGGCGGCCGGGACGGTCGCGGTCGCGACGGCGGGCTCGACGGCGAGGCGGCGCAGCGACCAGCCCATGAGGCCGAACAGGACGCCGAGGCCCATGACCAGGGCGCTCACGCCGTAGGCGACGACCGAGGTGAACAGCGAGGCACGCAGGAACGAGGCGTTCATCGCGGTGGCGCGCAGCGGGTCGTCCTGCTCGAGCTGGGCGTAGGTCTGGCCGCCCGTGGCCTCGAGCGCGTGCTTGTCGATGACCTGGGCCTGCGCGTACGCGGTGAGGGGGCCGTCCACCGTGGCGCCGCCGAGGAACGCGGCGTCCTCGGAGACGGCGATGTCCTGGGCGGCGAGCTGGGTGCTGACGGTGGCCCAGGTGGCGGCTCCGGCACCGATCATCAGGATGCCGGCGATCAGCGCGACGAGGCCGACGATGCGAACCGGTCGCTGGGTGGTGCGGGTGGTGGTCATGGTCCCCTCCGGGTCCGGGTCGCAGGGTGTGCGGCCGGTCTGGATGGCTCCGGGTTCGGCGCCGTCTCTATGGTAAGACCACAGCGCCTCACCTGGGCGGACGAGTCTTGTGAAGTCCTTCACAATGTTCTTGGAGCCGATGGCGCGCGCCGGCCTGCGCCGCTCTCACGGGCCGCTCCCGATAGCGCCAACGGCGGCGCGCGGCGATCCTGGTGGCGGTCGGCCGGCACCGGGCCGGGGGAACGACCGTGAGTCGAGGGGGAGCAGCATGGGCGAGAGCTCGGGCCTGGGGGGCCTGTTCGACAAGGCGAAGGACGCGCTCAAGGACGTCGCGACCGACGAGAACATCGACAAGGCCGCGGAGCAGGTCAAGAAGGTGACGCCCGACACCGTGGACGGCTACGTCGACAAGGCGGCCCAGGAGGCCAAGAAGCGCAACGACGACGGACCCGCGGGCCGGCCGGGCGCCTGAGCGAGGTCGCCCGAGCCCCCGGCGGCGCGGGACGCCGTCCGAGGTCGCCCGGATGAGTACGATCGTGGGGCGTCACCGATGGTGGCGCCCCACGACCGTGCCCGGCGCCCTCGCGCCGGGCGGTCCCGACCGACCGCTGCCGTGCACGACGCAGCGCTCACGACCCGCAAGGAGCAGCACGTGTCCGACGTCGCCTCGCCGATGCCACCGAACCCCGCCGATGCCAGCCAGGACACGGTGACGGTGCAGACGCCGACGACGGGAACGGACCTCTTCGCGGACCGCAAGGACGTCGTCGTGATGCGGGTGGACGGTGAGCTGCTGGACCTCTCGCGCGACCTCGCGCCCGGCACCGTCGTCGAGCCGGTGGCGATCGGCTCGCCCGACGGCCTCGCCGTGCTGCGCCACAGCGCCGCGCACGTGCTGGCCCAGGCCGTGCAGCAGGTCAACCCCGACGCGAAGCTGGGCATCGGCCCGCCCGTGACCGACGGCTTCTACTACGACTTCGACGTCGCCACGCCCTTCACGCCGGAGGACCTCAAGGCCCTCGACAAGGCGATGGCGCGCATCATCCGCGAGGGGCAGACCTTCCGCCGCCGCGTCGTGACGGAGGACGAGGCCCGCGCGGAGCTGGCCGACGAGCCCTACAAGCTGGAGCTCGTCGGCCTCAAGGGCGGCTCGTCGGACGACGACGGCAGCTCGGTCGAGGTGGGCGCCGGCGAGCTGACCATCTACGACAACGTCCGCGGCGCGGGGCGCGAGAGCGAGGCCGTGGTCTGGAAGGACCTGTGCCGCGGGCCGCACCTGCCGAGCACCAAGCTGATCGGCAACGGGGTGCAGCTCATGCGCAACGCGGCCGCGTACTGGCGCGGCAGCGAGAAGAACCCGATGCTGCAGCGCATCTACGGCACCGCGTGGCCCAGCAAGGACGAGCTCAAGGCGTACCTGGAGCGCCTGGCCGAGGCCGAGCGCCGCGACCACCGCCGCATCGGCGCCGAGATGGACCTGTTCTCGTTCCACGACGAGGTCGGCTCCGGCCTGCCGCTGTTCCACCCCAAGGGTGGCGTGATCAAGCGGGTGATGGAGGACTACGTCCGGCAGCGCCACATCGAGGAGGGCTTCTCCTACGTCGGCACGCCGCACATCACCAAGGAAGAGCTGTTCTACACGTCGGGCCACCTGCCGTACTACGGCGACACGATGTTCCCGCCGCTGGACCTCGAGGACGTCGGCGACCACGGCCGCTACCGCCTCAAGGCGATGAACTGCCCGATGCACAACCTCATCTTCTCCAGCCGGGGCCGCTCCTACCGCGAGCTGCCGATCCGCCTCTTCGAGTTCGGCTCGGTGTACCGGTACGAGAAGTCCGGGGTGGTGCAGGGCCTGACGCGCGTGCGCGGCCTGACCCAGGACGACTCGCACTCCTACGTCACCCCCGAGCAGGCGCCCGCCGAGGTCAAGCACCTGCTGGACTTCATGCTGTCCGTGCTGCGCGACTTCGGTCTCGACGACTTCTACCTCGAGCTCTCGACCCGCGACGACTCCAAGCCGGACAAGTTCGTCGGCTCCGACGAGGACTGGGCCAAGGCCACCGCGGTCCTGGAGGAGGTCGCCGTCGCCTCCGGCCTCGAGCTGGTCGCCGACCCGGGCGGCGCTGCCTTCTACGGCCCCAAGATCTCCGTCCAGGCGAAGGACGCCATCGGGCGCACGTGGCAGATGGGCACCGTGCAGTACGACTTCAACCAGCCCCAGGGCTTCGGCCTGGAGTACACCGCGGCGGACGGCACCAAGCAGCAGCCGGTGATGATCCACTCGGCCAAGTTCGGCTCGATCGAGCGGTTCATGGGCGTGCTCATCGAGCACTACGCGGGGCTCTTCCCGGCCTGGCTGGCGCCCGTCCAGGTGCTCGCCGTGCCGGTCGCCGAGGCGTTCGACGACTACCTCAAGGACGTCGTCGGCCAGCTGACGGCGCGCGGCATCCGCGCCGAGATCGACCTGTCGGACGACCGGTTCGGCAAGAAGATCCGCAACGCGTCCAAGGAGAAGGTGCCGTTCGTCCTCATCGCGGGCGGCGAGGACGTCGAGGCAGGGGCGGTGTCGTTCCGGTTCCGCGACGGCACCCAGGAGAACGGGGTGCCCGTCGCCGACGCGATCGAGCGCATCGTCGCGGCGGTGCGCGACCGCGCCCAGGTCTGAGCGGGCGCGCATGACCGGCCACGACGACGCGCCCGATGCCGAGCACGGATCGACGACCGTCCCGGCGGGCGACTTCGGCCCGCCCGAGGACGGCCTGCAGCGGCTGTGGACGCCGCACCGCATGGTCTACATCGGCGGGCAGGACAAGCCCGCCGACGGCTCGGTGGCGCAGTGCCCGTTCTGCCGCATCCCGGCGGGCGACGACGAGGACGGCCTCGTCGTCGCCCGCGGGGCGGAGTGCTACGCGGTGCTGAACCTGTACCCGTACAACTCCGGGCACCTCATGGTGCTGCCGTACCGGCACGTGTCCGGCTACGTGGAGCTCACGCGGTCCGAGACCGCCGAGCTGGCGGAGATGACCCAGACGGCGATCCGCACCCTCACCGCGGTCTACGGCCCGGCCGGCTACAACATCGGCATGAACCAGGGCGAGGTCGCGGGCGCCGGCATCGCGGCCCACCTGCACCAGCACGTCGTGCCGCGCTGGCTCGGCGACGCGAACTTCCTGCCCGTCGTCGGTCAGACCAAGGCGCTGCCCGAGCTCCTCGCCGACACGCGCGCCCGCCTGGCCGCCGCGTGGCCGCGGGCCGACCACGATGCCGACCCCGGCGGGGGGCGCTGATGCTCGGAGGGCTGCGGGCCACGATGCAGCGCCTGTTCACCCCGCCCGCGCGACTGCTCCTGAGGCTCGGGGTGACGCCGGACGCCGTGACGATCGCGGGCACGGTGGTCGTCGTCGTCCTGGCACTCACGCTGCTGCCCACGGGGAACGTCCTGCTCGGGGGCGTGCTCATCGGCCTGTTCGCGCTGGCGGACTCGATGGACGGCGTCATGGCGCGCCTGTCGGGGCGCACCGGCCCGTGGGGCGCGTTCCTCGACTCCACGCTCGACCGGGTGTCCGACGGCGCCGTCTTCGCGGGCATCACCCTCTGGTTCGTGCTGCACCCCGACCTGCCGTACGTCACCTGGGGGATCGTCGCGTCGCTCGCGTGCCTGGTGCTCGGGTCGGTCGTCCCGTACGCGCGCGCCCGTGCCGAGAGCGTCGGCGCCACGGCGGCCGTCGGCATCGCGGAGCGCACCGACCGGCTCGTGGTGGCGCTGGTGGCGGTCGCGTTCACGCAGGTCGGCCTGCCGGTGGTCGTGACCGAGGTCGCGCTCACGCTGCTGGCCGTCGCCAGCCTCGTGACCGTCGTGCAGCGCGTGGCCACCGTGCGCAGGCAGCTCTCGCCGGCGGGTCCCGTCCCGCACCGTCCCGACAGCACCGACCCGGAGGCCTGATGCGGTTCGACGTCGCCCGCCTGTACACGTTCGCGTGGCGCCACGCGCCGAAGATCCCGGAGCCGGTGCTGCGCGCGGCGTTCACCGCCGTGGCGGACGTCACCTGGCTGCGGCGCACCGAGGGGGTGCGCCGGCTCGAGGCGAACTACGCGCGGGTGCGGCCCGACCTCGACGGCCCCGAGCTGCGCCGCCTGAGCCGGGCGGGCATGCGCTCGTACATGCGGTACTTCCGCGAGGCGTTCACGATGCAGGGCTCGACGCCCGAGCAGATCGCCGCGCGGGTGCGCCTGGACGGGTACGAGCACGTCGCGGGCCCGGTCGCCGACGGGCAGGGCGTCTCGCTCGCGCTGGCGCACCTGGGCAACTGGGACCTCGCGGGCGCCTACGCGACCCCGCACATCGCGCCGGTGCTCACCGTCGCCGAGCGGCTCAAGCCCGAGGAGCTCTTCGTCGAGTTCGTCGAGTTCCGGCGCTCGATCGGGATCGAGGTGCTGCCGCTCGGCGACGCCGACGTCTTCCGCAACCTGGTGCGCGGGGCGGTGCGCGGCGGCTCGATCATCCCGCTCCTCGCGGACCGCGACCTCACGTCCTCCGGCGTCGAGGTGGACCTGTGCGGGCACCGGGCGCGGGTCGCCGCGGGGCCGGCCGCCCTCGCCCTGGTCGCCAAGGTGCCGCTGATCCCGGTGGGGATCACCTACGAGCGGCTCACCGGCGAGCGTCGCCGCGCCGCGGGCACGCCCTGGGGCATCGTGATCCGGTTCTACCCGGCGGTGCCGGTGCCCGACGACTCGGGGCTGCACCGCAAGGAGCGCGTCGCGCGGATGACGCAGGGCTGGGTCGACGCCGTCGCGCGGACGCTGCAGGAGTCCACCGAGGACTGGCACATGCTGCAGCGCGTCTTCGTCGACGACCTCGACGCCGAGCGGTACGCCCGCACGAAGGCCGAGGCGGGCGAGGGATGAGCGACGTGCCCCACGGCGTGCCCGCCGGCGTGCCCGCGCCGTCCCGTCCGCTGCGCGTCGGGATCGTGTGCCCCTACTCGTTCGACGCGCCCGGCGGCGTGCAGTTCCACGTGCGCGACCTCGCCGGCGCGCTCCAGCGTGCCGGGCACGAGGTCTCCGTGCTGGCCCCCGCCGACGACGACACCCCGGTGCCCGACGTCGTCACCTCCGCGGGGCGCGCGATCCCTGTGCGCTACAACGGGTCCGTCGCGCGCCTGACGTTCGGCCCGCGCACCGCCGCGCGGGTGCGGCGCTGGCTCGAGGCGGGGGAGTTCGACGTCCTGCACCTGCACGAGCCGATGGTGCCCAGCCTGTCGATGCTCGCCCTGTGGCTGGCGGAGGGGCCGGTCGTGGCGACGTTCCACACCTCCCAGGAGCGCTCCCGGGCGCTGCAGGTCGCGTACCCGCTGCTGCGCCAGTCGCTCGAGAAGATCGCGGCACGCATCGCCGTCTCGGAGGACGCCCGCCGCACCCTCATCGACCACGTGGGCGGCGACGCCGTCGTCATCCCCAACGGCGTCTACGTCGACACGTTCGCCCAGGCGCCGGCGTCGGACCGCTGGCGCGGCACGCCCGAGGCGCCGACGATCGCGTTCCTCGGCCGCCTCGACGAGCCGCGCAAGGGGCTGGCGGTGCTCGCCGCCGCGGCCCCGCGGGTGCTCGAGCAGGTCCCGGGGGCGCGCTTCCTCGTGGCCGGCAAGGGCGACGACGGGCGGGACGCGGCCCTCGAGGCGCTCGGCCCGCACGCCGGGTCGTTCGAGTTCCTCGGCGGGGTCAGCGACGAGGACAAGGCGTCGCTGCTCGCCTCGGCCGACCTGTACGTCGCGCCGCAGACCGGCGGCGAGAGCTTCGGCATCGTCCTCGTCGAGGCGATGAGCGGCGGCACCGCCGTCGTGGCCAGCGACCTCGGCGCGTTCCGGCGCGTGCTCGACGACGGCGCCGCGGGCCGGCTGTTCCGCACCGGCGAGCCGGAGGACCTGGCGCGCGCGATCCTCGAGGCGCTGGGCGACGCGGCCGGCACCCGGGCGCGGCGCGAGCGGGCCACGGCGTTCGTGCGCCGGTTCGACTGGTCCGCCGTGACCTCGCAGGTGCTCGCCGTCTACGAGATGGCCCTCGCTGCGGGGGAGGCGCTGGGCACCCCGGTCGCCCCGTCCCGGACGGAGAGCGCGGTCGGCTGGCTGCGCACCCGGCGCGCCGCCGGGGGTGAGGGCGCATGACCTGGTCCGAGCTCGCCCTCCTGGTCCTGGTCGTCGCGGCGGTCGCGGTCTGGCTCGCCTGGATCTCGGCGTCGCGCCTCGACCGCCTGCACCGCAAGGTGGTCGCGTCGCGGATCGCCCTGCAGGCCCAGCTCGCCCGCCGCGCGGGCGCCGCCATCGACCTGGCCTCCTCGGGCCTGCTCGACCCGGCCGGGGCCGTGCTGGTCGCGGACGCGGCGTTCGCCGCCGTCGAGGACGCCGGGCCGCCCCCGTCGCCCGGCGCCGAGCTCGCCCTCGACGGCCTGGGCCCCGACCGCGAGCGCACCGAGAGCGAGCTGTCCGCGACGCTCCGCTCGGCGCTCGGCGACGACGAGGCGCTGCGGGAGCTGCGGTCGACCCCCGCGGGCGCCGACCTCGTCGGCCAGCTCGGCGCGGCCTGGTACCGCGCGCAGCTCGCCCGCCGGTTCCACAACGAGGCCGTCGCCCAGGCGCGCCGCGCGCGGCGCACCTGGTACGTCCGGCTGCTGCGGCTGTCCGGGCACGCGGCGCTCCCGCGCACGGTCGAGCTGGACGACCAGATGCCGGAGGGGCTCACCGGGGCCTGACGCGCGGAACTAGGATGGAGGGTGCGTGACAGCGGTCACGCGTCCACTCCGACACGAGCGAGGCCACAGTTGAGCGAGACCAGCGGCAGCGACGGCCGGATCACCGCGGGCGAGGTGGGCACCGCCCGCGTCAAGCGCGGCATGGCCGAGATGCTCAAGGGCGGCGTCATCATGGACGTCGTCACGCCCGAGCAGGCGAAGATCGCCGAGGACGCCGGCGCCGTGGCCGTCATGGCCCTCGAGCGGGTCCCCGCGGACATCCGCGCGCAGGGCGGCGTCGCCCGCATGAGCGACCCCGACATGATCGACGGCATCATCGACGCCGTCTCGATCCCCGTGATGGCGAAGGCGCGCATCGGGCACTTCGTCGAGGCCCAGGTGCTGCAGTCCCTGGGCGTCGACTACGTCGACGAGTCGGAGGTGCTGACTCCCGCCGACTACGCCAACCACATCGACAAGTGGCAGTTCACCGTGCCGTTCGTGTGCGGGGCGACCAACCTCGGCGAGGCGCTGCGCCGCATCACCGAGGGCGCGGCGATGATCCGCTCCAAGGGCGAGGCCGGCACCGGCGACGTCTCGAACGCCACCACGCACATGCGGCAGATCCGCGGCGAGATCCGCCGGCTGACCTCGCTCCCGGAGGACGAGCTGTTCGTCGCCGCCAAGGAGCTGCAGGCGCCGTACGAGCTCGTCGCCGAGGTGGCGCGCGCGGGCAAGCTGCCGGTCGTGCTGTTCACCGCGGGCGGCATCGCCACCCCGGCGGACGCCGCGATGATGATGCAGCTGGGCGCCGAGGGCGTGTTCGTCGGCTCGGGCATCTTCAAGTCCGGCGACCCCGTCGCGCGGGCCAAGGCGATCGTGCAGGCCACCACGTTCCACGACGACCCCGACGTGCTCGCCAAGGTCTCCCGCGGGCTGGGCGAGGCCATGGTCGGCATCAACGTCGAGGCGGAGCCTGCGCCTGTGCGGTTGGCCGAGCGAGGCTGGTAGGCCACAGGCGGCTCCCGGGCTTCGGCGGCTGGGGGAGCTCGCTCGCGGGTGGGCGAGAGGGTTGTCTGGTCCCGGTCGACTAGGGTCGGGGCGTGCTGCTGCCTGAACCGTCGGTGCCGGGTGCGGACCTGCCGGTCCGGGCGGTCCTGCCCGCCACGGTCGATGCGGTGCGGTCGCGCGGTACCGCGGTGCTCGTCGCGCCACCGGGGTCGGGGAAGACCTCGTTGTTGCCGCTTGCTCTGAGTGACGCGCTCGGGGGCACGATCATCGTCGCCGAGCCGCGACGGATGGCGACCCGCGCGGCCGCGGCCCGGCTGGCGATGCTGGTCGGCGAGCCGCTCGGGCAGCGCATCGGCTACGCGATGCGCGGCGAGCGGGCCGGCGGCAAAGGCCTTCGCGTCGAGGTGGTGACGACGGGGCTCCTCGTGCGACGTCTGCAGCGGGACCCGGAGCTGCCCGGTGTCACGGCGATCGTGATCGACGAGTGCCACGAGCGGCACCTGGACGCCGACCTGCTGCTCGCGCTCTGCGTCGACGTCCGGGCGAACCTCCGGGACGACCTGGCCGTCGTCGCGACCTCGGCCACGGCGGACACGGTCAGCCTGAGCCGCGCGCTCGGCGGGGACGAACCCGCCCCCGTGATCACCGCGTCTGCCGCGCTGTTCGACGTGGCGACCGAGTGGGTACCAGCACCGTTGCCCACGCCGCTGCTCCCCGGTGGTCGGGTCGACCCGCGCCTGCTGGACCACGTCGCGACCGTCGTCCGGCGCGCGATGACCGAGAACGACGGTGACATCCTCGTGTTCGTCCCGGGGGAGGCCGAGATCAGCGGCGTGACTCGCCGGCTTGCAGGTCAGAACGTGCTGCCGTTGTACGGTCGCCAGTCGAGGGCTGAGCAGGAGCGCGCGTTGGTGCCGTCCCCCGTGCGCCGGATCGTGGTGACGACCTCCGTCGCGGAGAGCTCGCTGACCGTGCCCGGGGTCCGGGTCGTGGTCGACGCGGGTCTTGCCCGGGAGCCGCGGACCGATCATTCCCGGGGTCTCGGGACGTTGGTCACCTGCCGGGTCTCGAGGTCCTCGGCGGACCAACGCGCAGGTCGCGCCGGACGGGAGGCCCCTGGCCGGGTCTATCGGTGCTGGTCCGCCACCGACCACGCGCGGCTCGACGATCATCCGGCGCCCGAGATCGCGATCGCCGATCTGGCGGCCTTCGCCCTCGACCTCGCGGCATGGGGTGCGCCTGCTGGCGCCGGTCTGAGTCTGCTCGAGGCGCCGCCCGTCGCGGCCATGACCGCGGCCACCGAGCTGCTGCGCCGCATCGATGCCCTCGACGACGGTGGCCGGATCACGGAGCGGGGCCGGCGGATGAGGGCGATCGGGGCGCATCCTCGCCTTGCTCGTGCGCTGCTGGACGGGGCGCCGAGGGTCGGCGCCGACCGGGCACGCGAGATCGTCGCGATGCTCTCGGAGGACTCGGGCCGCGGCTCCGGCGATGATCTTCCGGCCCGCTGGCGAGCCCTCCGTCGTGGTGAGGACCCCGGAGCGACGGCCCGCTGGCGCGAGGAGGTGAAGCGCCTCGGCCGAGGCGCGACGACCGGCCACCCGCCGGGCGGGCGCGCCGGGCGGGGGACGCACGGAGGGCCACACGGAGCACCGCACGGGGTGTCGGACGATCTGGCCGTGGGGATCGTGGCGGGACTGGCGTACCCGGACCGGATCGCGCGGGCCCGGGGGATCGGCTCGGCGACCTATCAGATGTCGGGTGGTACGGGTGCCGCGCTGGACCCGCAGTCGCCGCTGCGGAACACGACCTGGCTGGCGATCGCGGTCGCCGACCGGTCACCGGGTCGCCCCGACGCCCGGATTCGTTCCGCGGCGCCGATCGACGAGCAGACCGCGCGGGACGTCGCGGGCGACCTCGTCTCGACCACCGACCAGATCCGCTGGGACGACGGCCGGATCGTGACGCGGCGTGTCGAGGCGCTCGGCGCGATCGCGCTGAACGACGTCCCGCTGGCGAAGCCCGACCCGGTGCTCGTCCAGGCGGCCGTCCGCGACGGCATCCGGCGCGACGGTCTGTCCGTGCTGCGCTGGTCGGAGGCCGCGCGTGCCCTGCGCGAACGGCTCGCGTTCTGCCACGCGCATCTCGGAGCCCCGTGGCCTGCGGTCGACGACGAGTCGCTGCTCGCCGGTCTTGACGACTGGCTGGGTGCCGAGCTCGCCTCGGTGCGGGCCTCGCGCGACCTTGCCCGCATCGACGTGGCCGCGGCGCTCCGGCGTCTCCTGCCGTGGCCCGCGGCGGCCCGGTTCGACGAGCTGGCACCGGAGCGGCTCCAGGTCCCGTCGGGCTCCGCGGCCCGGCTCGCGTACGACGGCGTCGAGCCGCCGGTCCTCGCGGTGAAGCTGCAGGAGGTGTTCGGCTGGACTGCGACTCCGGCCGTCGCGGACGGTCGTGTGCCGGTCGTGCTGCACCTGCTGTCGCCGGCACGACGTCCGGTCGCGATCACGAGTGATCTCGCCTCCTTCTGGAGGCAGGGCTATCCCCGGGTCCGCGCCGACCTGCGAGGCCGCTATCCACGCCATCCGTGGCCGGAGGATCCCCTCGCCGCGCTCCCGACCAGGCACGTGAGGCCTCGCCGGTGAGCGCCGGGATCGAATCGTCGAGGTCGTGCTCGTGGCTACCATGGGCGCCATGCACGCACGTTCCCTGTCAGTCGTGAACCACGGCTTCGGCGTCGAGGCCGAGCCGGCGCCCGAGCGCCCGGCGGGGCGGGGCTGGTGACCCCCGCGCTCGGGGACGACTGGGCGGTCGGACCGGACGGGCTGCGGCAGCGGCGCGCGGCGCGCGTCATCGTGCTGGACGACGCGGACCGGGTGCTCCTGGTCCGCGGCCACGACGCAGACCAGCCCGAGCGGTCGTGGTGGTTCACCGTCGGCGGCGGCATCGACGCGGGCGAGACCGAGGTCGACGCCGCGCTGCGCGAGCTGCGCGAGGAGGCCGGGCTCGCCCTCGAACCGGGCGACCTCGTCGGCCCGGTCCTGACCCGGGACGCCTACTTCCACTTCTTCGCCGAGACGTGCCGCCAGCAGGAGGTCTTCTTCCTGGCGCGGGTCGACGGCGGCCACCGGCCCACCGACGACGGGTGGACCCCGGAGGAGCGCGACGTCCTGGACGAGATGCGCTGGCTCACCACCGCCGAGCTGCGCGCCGAGACGCGCGAGGTCTTCCCGACCACGCTGCCCGACGTCGTCGACGCCCTCGCCCGCGGGTGGGACGGCACCGTGCGCCACCTCGGCGTCCAGCACGACGACGAGCCGTCCGACCCCGAGGAGCTCGGCTCCTCGACCGGCTGACCGGCTCCCGCACGACGCGCGCCCGGGGCACCTGTTCGTTACCGTCGTCGTGAGGCACGTCACGCACATCGGGGTGCGTGGGTGCGCGGACGGCAACGACGGGGGCGTCGACGTGAACCGACTGACGAAGGCCGCGATCGCCGTGGGGGGTGCCGCCGTCCTGCTCGTCGGCGGCGCGCAGACGATCGCCTACTGGACGGCGCAGGGGACCGCCACGGGGTCCGACGTCACGGCGGGCACGCTGACCATGACGGACGGCGACTGCGGTGACTGGACCCTCGACGGGGGCGGCGCCGTGACGGACGGCATCGTGCCCGGCGACACGGTGACGTCCACCTGCACCCTGGCCCTCGGGGGTACGGGGGACCACCTGGCGCTCGGCGACATCACGGTCTCGGCACCGACGTGGGCCGAGGAGAACGCCCTCACCGGGGCGCTCGACCTGAGCCTCGCCTCGGCCACGCTGGGCGGCGAGACGCTGACCCTCCCGCTGGCCGACCCCGTCCCCGTGGGGGAGAGCGACTCGCTCGTGGTCAACCTGGAGGCGGTCTTCGACACGGCCGCCGCGAACGACACCCAGGGGCTGACCGCCGCGCTCGAGGACGTCACAGTCCAGGTCACGCAGGCGCACGTCTCCCCGACGCCCTGAGCGGGGGCGTCGTGGGCACGGCACGCCGGCGCGCGGGCGGCTCCGTGCTGCGCGCTCTCGGGCGTGCCCTCGCCTGGGTCGTCCTGCTCGCCGGCGGCGCGGCGCTGCTGCTCGTCGTGGTGGTGCCGCGGCTCGGGGGAGCGACACCGTACGGCGTGGCGACGGGCTCGATGCGCCCCGCGTTCGACGTCGGCACGCTCGTCGTGGTGCGTCCCGTCGACGTCACGGAGATCACGACCGGGCAGGTGGTCACCTACCAGCTGCGCTCCGGGGACCCCACCGTCGTGACGCACCGCGTCGTGGGCCTGGGCTCGACGGCCGACGGCGAGCGGACTCTCGTGACCCGGGGCGACGCGAACGAGGTCGCCGACCCCCGGCCCGTGCGGGCCGTGCAGGTGCGCGGGGTGCTCTGGTACGCGGTGCCCCAGCTGGGGCGGGTGATGGGTCTCGGCACGCCGGACCAGCGGCGGCTCCTGACCACCGGTGCGGCGGTCGTCCTCCTGGGGTACGCGGCCTGGCTGGTCGCGGGCGAGGTGCGCGACCGGCGCGCAGCGCGGCCGGCCGGCCCGGGCCGGGAGGGCCCTTCCGCCGGCACGACCGGCGACGAGACACCACCCTCGGCCGGGCTGGCGACGTGGTGGCCCGACGACCGGACGCCCGCCGCGGGCGCCGCTCCGCCCGACGCAGCGCGCGGAGCCGGGCCGTGACGCGCGCAGGTCGGGCTGCGGTGGAGCGGCGGAGCGACCGCGGCGGCACCGCGGGGGCGGCGCGAGGCGCGGGGCTGCTCGCCGCCACGCTCCTGCTCGCGTCGGCGGCTCCGGCGGTCGCGGAGCCGGGGGACGACGACGCCCGCGCCGTCGCGCTGAGCGTGGACGGCCGGAGCTGGTCGAGCGACCTCGACGTACCCCTGTTCCCGACCGGCGCGTGGGTGCCGGGCGAGACGCGACGGTCCGCGCTCCTGGTCCGCAACGACGGGCCGGGTCCCGCGCGCGGCGAGCTGGCGGTGGCCGTCGGCGTCGGCGCGAGCGACGCGACCGCGCTCGCTGACGCTGTCCACGTCCGCGTGCGCCCCGCCGGCGCCCCGTGGTCGTCGGGGGGCGGGGCACCGGTGAGCCTCGCCGAGTCCGAGGTGCTTCCGGTGGCGCTCGAGGTGACGCTGTCGGCGTCCGCCGGGAACGAGACGCGGGGCGCCCGGGTGCCCGTCGCCGTGGTGGTCACCCTCGCGGGGGACGCGCGTGGTCCGGGCCGGCCCGCGGAGCGGACGGGTGCCGAGGCCCGACCGGTCGGCGACCTTCCGCGGACCGGCGGCGTCTCGTTCGCGGCGGTGCTCGCCGCGGTCGGTGCCGTCGTCGTGGGCGCGATGCTGCGCGCCGTGCGGCCCCGGGGAGGGGCGCGACGTGGCTGAGGCGACCCGGGGGCGAGGGGTCCGCCGGGTCGCGGCGCTGGTCGTGGTGGCCATGGCCTGCGTGCTGACCGGGAGCGGGGCGGCCTGGGCATGGTGGCGCGCGACCGCTACCGCCGAGGCCCCCTCGAACCGGCTCGCGGCCGGGACCGTCGACGTGCAGGTCGCCGGCCTCGGGAGCGAGCTGGTGGGCCGCGGGGGCACGGTGAGCCTCCCGGCCCTGGCCCTCACGGGCGCGATGCCGGGTGCCGGCGACTCCGAGCTCGTCACGGTGCGCAACGCCGGGTCGCGGCCCGCCACCGTGACCGCGACGACGGCCCGGACGGGGACGCTCGGCACGAGCTTCGCTGCGACGGCGTCGTTCGGTGCCACGGACACCGGCAACGGCTGCAGCACGGGCGCCGGAGGCACGGCGACCGTCCCCGCGCGCGGCTCGGTGTCGCTGTGCGTCGCGGTGTCGCTGGCGACGAACGCCCCCTCGACCACCCAGGGGCAGTCGGGTGGCGTGTCCGTGGCGCTGCGGGCAGCGCTGCCCGGCACGTCGTGGGACGACACGGGGACGATGCTCAGCGGGGCGGTGGGCGCCGCGACGGTGCCCGCACCCACCCTGACGTGCGGCCTGCTCGGCATCGCCTCGGTGACCTTCAACTGGACCGCGGTGCCGTCGGCCACGCGCTACCGGTTCGGCTACGGACCCGGCGGGAACACGCCGGTGGAGGTCGCCGCCGGCACGACCATGTACCAGGTGACCGGCCAGGCGACGAACGCGACCGCCCGGGTCCGCGCCGAACGCGTCTTCTCCACCGGGACCGCGTGGAACTCGGCGTGGTCGAACACCCGGCGGTACACGATCACGCTGGGCCTGCTCGGCACCTGCTCCTGAGCCGCCAGGCGGCTCCTGTTGCTGGTCGCCCTACACTGCCTCGGTGACCACGACGATCGGTGTCCTCGCCCTGCAGGGGGACGTGCGCGAGCACGCCCACGCCCTCGAGCAGGCGGGGGCGCGTGCCGTGAGCGTGCGTCGTCCGACCGAGCTGGAGGCCGTCGAAGGGCTCGTGCTGCCCGGGGGCGAGTCGACGACGATCGACAAGCTGCTGCGGCTCTTCGAGCTGGCCGACCCGCTGCGGCGGCTGATCGGCGAGGGGCTGCCCGTGTTCGGCTCGTGCGCGGGCATGATCCTGCTGGCGGACCGTATCGAGGACGGCACGGCCGACCAGCGCACGCTGGGCGGGATGGACGTCGTGGTGCGGCGCAACGCCTTCGGCCGTCAGGTGGACTCGTTCGAGGCGGACCTGCAGGTCGCGGGCGTCTCCGACGTGCCCGGCGGGCGTCCGGTGCGCACCGCCTTCATCCGCGCGCCGTGGGTCGAGGAGGCGGGGCCGGAGGTCGAGGTGCTCGCCCGGATCCCGGACCGCTGGGCGGACGGCTCTGCGGTGGGGCCTGCCGCCGGTAAGATCGTCGCAGCACGTCAGGGACGGCTGCTCGCGACCGCGTTCCACCCGGAGATCACGGGGGACGCGCGCGTGCACGGGTTGTTCGTCCGGATCGTTCACGCATCGCGAAGGAGTTAGTTAGCGCATGTCAGGTCACTCCAAGTGGGCCACGACCAAGCACAAGAAGGCCGCGATCGACGCCAAGCGTGGCAAGCTCTTCGCGAAGCTGATCAAGAACATCGAGGTCGCGGCGCGCACGGGCGGCGGTGACCCCGCGGGCAACCCGACCCTGTTCGACGCCATCCAGAAGGCGAAGAAGTCGTCGGTCCCGAACGACAACATCGACCGTGCCCTCAAGCGCGGCTCCGGCGAGGGCGCCGACGCCGTCGACTACCAGACGATCATGTACGAGGGCTACGGCGCGAACGGCATCGCCGTCCTCGTCGAGTGCCTCACGGACAACAAGAACCGCGCCGCCTCCGAGGTGCGCCTCGCGTTCACGCGCAACGGCGGCAACCTGGCGGACCCGGGCTCGGTGTCCTACCTGTTCTCCCGCAAGGGCCTCGTCGTCGTGCCGAAGGCGGACGGCGTCACCGAGGACGACGTCATGCTCGCGGCGCTCGACGCCGGCGCCGAAGAGGTCAGCGACGAGGGCGACGTCATCGAGGTGCTCTCCGAGGCCACGGACCTGGTCGCGGTGCGCACCGCCATCCAGGAGGCGGGCATCGAGTACGACTCCGCCGACTCGATCTGGCACCCGTCCATGGAGGTCGAGGTCGACGTCGAGGGCGCGCGCAAGATCATGCGCCTCATCGACGCGCTCGAGGACAGCGACGACGTGCAGAACGTGTACGCGAACTTCGACGCCTCCGACGAGGTCATGGCGGCCCTCGACGAGGAGTGACCCTGGCACCGCTGGTCGAGCCTGTCGCGACCTCCGCGCGGTAGTGCGAACTACCTCGCGGGATCTGGAACTACCTCGGCGAATCTCGGACTACCTCGGCCCACCCCGTGAGAGGGTGACGACGTGCGCGTGCTGGGGGTGGACCCGGGGCTGACCCGGTGCGGTGTCGGGGTCGTCGACTCGTTGCCGGGTCGTCGCGCGCGGCTCGTCGACGTGGGCGTGGTGGGCAGCGACCCCGCCGAGAGCATCGACCTGCGGCTCCTGCACATCGCCACCGGGCTCGACGAGTGGCTGGACCGGCACGTGCCCGACGTCGTCGCCGTCGAACGGGTCTTCGCGCAGCACAACCTGGGCACCGTCATGGGCACGGCCCAGGTGGCCGGGCTGGCCATGGTCGCGGCCGCGCGCCGCGGCGTCCCGGTCGCGATGCACACGCCGAGCGAGGTGAAGGCCGCCGTGACGGGCTCGGGCCGGGCGGGCAAGGACCAGGTGCAGCGCATGATCGCCCGCATCCTCGGTCTGGACGACCTGCCCCGCCCCGCCGACGCCGCGGACGCGCTCGCCCTGGCGGTCACGCACCTGTGGCGCCCGGCGGGGGCCCTGCAGGGCGGTGAGCGGAACGAGCTCACGCCCGCGCAGCGCGCGTGGGCGGCGGCCGAGCAGAACGCGCGCCGGGGCAAGCACCGGGGGGCACCGTCGCGGACCGCGCGCTGAGCCCGCTCGACCGGGCGGCGCAGAGGCGGACGACGACGGCGAGCTGTCGCCCGTGTCGCGCCCGGCGGCGTCGGCGCCGGTTGTTACAGTGACGCCTCGTACGGGTGTTCGACGGACGCCCCGGCCGACGAAAGGACCATGGTGATCGCCTCCCTGACCGGCACGGTCACGCACGTGACGCTGGAGCGGGCCGTGCTCGACGTCGGAGGGGTCGGCTACCTCGTGCACGCCACCCCCGGCACGCTCGCCGGGCTGCGGGTGGGCGAGCGGGCGCAGCTGCACACCACGCTCGTCGTCCGCGAGGACTCGATGACCGTCTTCGGCTTCGCCGAAGCCGACGAGCGCGAGGTCTTCGAGACCGCCCAGTCCGTGTCCGGCGTCGGCCCCCGCATCGCCCTGGCGATGCTCGCCGTGCTGACCCCCGACGCGCTGCGCCGCGCCGTCGCGACCGAGGACCTGGCCGCGCTGCGCCGCGTGCCCGGCGTCGGGCCCAAGAGCGCGCAGCGCCTGGTGCTCGAGCTGAGCGGCAAGCTGGGCGCGCCCGCGGCGCCAGGCGCCGACGAGGCCGCCCCGGCGGCGCCGGCCGGGGCCGGCGACCCGGCGCGCGACCAGGTGGTCGAGGCGCTCGTCGGCCTGGGCTGGGCCTCGAAGGTCGCGCAGGACACGGTCGAGCGGGTGCTCGCGGACCGGTCCGACGACGACGGCCCCGTCGACGTGGCCGCCACCCTGCGGGCGGCCCTGAGATCGCTCGGCGGCCGCCGTGGCTGAGCCGCTGGACCCGGAGTACGGGGGAGAGCGCCTCGTGACCTCGTCCGCCGACGACGTCGAGCGCGCGGCCGAGGCGGCGCTGCGGCCCAAGAAGCTGGACGAGTTCGTCGGTCAGCGCGTGGTGCGCGACCAGCTCTCGCTCGTGCTCCAGGCGGCGCTGGCACGGGACGCGTCGCCCGACCACGTGCTGCTGTCCGGCCCGCCCGGGCTCGGGAAGACTACGCTCGCCATGATCATCGCGGCCGAGCTCGGCACGTCGCTGCGGGTCACGAGCGGCCCGGCGATCCAGCACGCGGGCGACCTGGCGGCGGTGCTCTCCTCGCTCGAGGAGGGCGAGGTGCTGTTCATCGACGAGATCCACCGGCTGGCCCGCCCGGCGGAGGAGCTGCTGTACGTCGCGATGGAGGACTTCCGCGTCGACGTCGTCGTCGGCAAGGGGGCGGGTGCGAGCGCGATCCCGCTGGCGCTGCCGCCGTTCACGGTCGTGGGCGCGACGACGCGGTCCGGGCTGCTGCCCGCCCCGCTGCGCGACCGCTTCGGGTTCACCGGGCACCTCGACTTCTACGACGCCGCCGAGCTGGAGCGCGTCATCACCCGGTCCGCAGGGCTGCTCGGGGTCGACATCCAGCACGCGGCCGCGCACGAGATCGCCGGCCGCTCGCGCGGCACCCCGCGCATCGCCAACCGCCTGCTGCGCCGCGTGCGCGACTGGGCGCAGGTGCGCGGCGACGGCCGGCTCGACCTCAAGGCGGCCCGCGCCGCGCTGGAGGTGTACGAGGTCGACCCGATCGGCCTCGACCGGTTGGACCGGGCCGTGCTCGACGCGGTGTGCCGCCGGTTCGGCGGTGGCCCGGTGGGCCTGAGCACGCTCGCGATGACCGTGGGCGAGGAGCCGGACACCGTCGAGACGGTGGCGGAGCCCTACCTCGTGCGCGAGGGGCTGCTGGGCCGCACGCCGCGCGGCCGGGTCGCGACGCAGGCCGCGTGGGAGCACCTCGGGCTCGAGCCGCCGGCCGGGGCGTGGGGCGCCCCGCTCACCGGGACGCTGTTCGACGGCGCCGACGGCGACGGCGGCACACCCCAGTAGACTGGGACCGCCCCCGGCCGCCGACGGCCCCGGGCCGGAACTCGACGGGTGCCGTGCTCGTTGGGGCCCGTATGCGCAGGACCCTGCGCCCGGCGCGCCGACCGGCGCGCCCCCGACGCCCGGCTGTCGGTCGACGACCGTCGGGCAGCGACAGACAAGGACGCTCCGTGGAACTCATCATCCTCTTCGTGGTCCTCGCCGGCCTCATGTTCTTCATGAGCCAGCGGACGCGCAAGCAGCAGAAGCAGCAGGCCGAGTTCCGGTCGCAGCTGGCGCCGGGCCAGGAGGTCATGACCGGTTCGGGCCTGTTCGGCACGGTCGTGGAGGTCGACGAGGCGAACGACACCGTCACCATCGAGTCGACCCCCGGGTCGCAGACCCGCTGGCTGCGCGCCGCCATCGCCAAGCGCGTCGACACGCCGGTCGAGGAGGCCGCTGACGCGACCGACGAGACCGACGTCACAACCGACTCCGCCGCGACCGGTACGATCACCTCCGGCGACGGTCACATCGACGTCCCCGACGACCTGTCGAGCCTGGACACCGCGCAGCGGGAGTACCGGGAGCAGCAGCGTCGCGACGAGGGCGAGGCCGGCACCACGAAGTGACAGCAACGCAGTGACAGCACCAGCGACATGGGACGGCGGGCGCTCGCGCCCGTCGGCCTGACGACGCGCCGGTCGGGGAGCCCGACCGGCGCCATCACGCGTCGGCCCCGAGGCGGCGCGCAGACGGGAAGAGACAGAAGTTGGCGAACTCACGCACGAAGCGGTCGCGTCCGGCGCGCACCCTCGTGGTCTTCACGATCCTGACGATCGTCCTGCCGTTCCTCGCCCTCGGCGCCGGCGTCTTCTGGGACGCCAAGTCGGACAGCAACCCGGACGGCGCGAGCTTCGCCCCGGGGCTGGCGCTCGACCTCCAGGGCGGCACGCAGCTGATCCTGAAGGCGGACACCACCGACGGGTCGCAGGTCACGTCGGAGACGATCGACGAGTCGATCAACGTCATCCGTCAGCGCATCGACTCCTCGGGCGTCTCCGAGGCCGAGATCACCGCGCAGGGCGCCAAGAACATCGTCGTCGGCATCCCCGGCGAGGTGTCGCAGGAGACCATCGACCTCATCTCGCAGCCCGCGCAGATGCGCTTCCGCCCCGTGCTGACGTACGCCGCGGGCACGCCGACCCCCGCGCCCTCCGCCTCGCCGAGCGCCGACGCCGGTGACGGCGCGTCCGACGGTGCGGCCGCGGACGACTCGGCCAAGGGCGACGCGAAGGCCGACGACGCCGCGGGCGACACCCCGAGCGGCAAGGGCGCGGGCGCGCCGCTGTCCGTCCCGGCCGACGTCGACCCGTCCGCCACGCCGACCGCCACCGCGACCTCCGGCGACGGCACCCAACCGTCGCCGTCGCCGTCGCCGTCGGCGACGCCGAAGGGCGACGAGGCCGCGGCGTCCGACCCGAGCGACCTCGCGCAGATCACGCCGGAGATCCAGAAGCAGTTCGAGGAGCTCGACTGCACCGACCCCGCCAACCTCAAGGGCGGCGGCGGGGACGACCCGGACAAGCCGCTCGTCACGTGCGGCGAGCAGGACGGGATGAAGTACATCCTCGGCCCGATGGAGGTCGACGGCGTCCACATCGCGTCGGCGAGCTCCGGCCTGGTCCCGGGCGCGAACGGCACCACCACCAACGAGTGGGGCGTGTTCCTCAACTTCGACTCGGTGGGCACCAAGGAGTTCCGCGAGACGACGACGCGCCTGCAGGGCCTCGAGTCGCCCCGCAACCAGTTCGCCATCGTCCTGGACGGGCTGGTCGTCTCGGCGCCGTCGCTGAGCCCGGGCACCATCATCTCCAACGGCCAGGCGACGATCTCCGGGTCGTTCACGCGGGACTCCGCGGCCACGCTGGCCAACCAGCTGAGCTTCGGCGCGCTGCCGGTGCAGTACACGGTCGAGAGCCAGGAGGTCATCTCCGCGACCCTCGGCTCCGAGCAGCTGCGCAACGGCATGATCGCCGGCCTGATCGGCCTCGCCCTCGTCGTCGTGTACTCGCTGCTGCAGTACCGCAC
The DNA here is from genome assembly GCF_038593535.1 of Isoptericola sp. F-RaC21. Taxonomy (NCBI): domain Bacteria; kingdom Bacillati; phylum Actinomycetota; class Actinomycetes; order Micrococcales; family Promicromonosporaceae; genus Isoptericola; species Isoptericola sp. F-RaC21. The sequence continues at coordinate 749,256 of NZ_JBCFYX010000001.1, forward strand.
GCTGGGCCTGCTGACCGTCGCGTCGCTCGTCGCCGCGGGCGTGATCACATACCTGGCGATCACGTTGCTGTCGTGGGGGATGGGGTACCGGCTCTCCCTCGCGGGAGTCGCGGGCCTCATCGTCGCGATCGGCTTCACCGCGGACTCGTTCATCGTGTACTTCGAACGCATCCGCGACGAGCTGCGCGACGGGAGAACCCTGGCCTACGCCGTGGAGCGCGGCTGGGCGCGCGCCCGGCGCACGGTCCTGGCGGCCAAGGCCGTCAACCTGATCTCCGCGATCATCCTGTACTTCCTCGCCGTCGGCGGCGTCCAGGGCTTCGCGTTCACCCTCGGCCTCACGACGATCATCGACGTCGCCGTCGTCTTCTGGTTCACGCACCCGATGATGGAGGTCATCACCAAGATCCCGTTCTTCCGGGACGGCCACCTGTGGTCGGGCCTGTCGCCCGAGCGGCTGCGCGCCAGCTCGGGGCCGCGGTACGCGGGCGCCGGGCGGGTCCGGATGGCGCAGCCCGCCGTGGCGGGCCCCGCGGACGGTGCCGTCACGGAGGACGCCTGCACGGACGACGCCGCTGCCCCGGCCGGGCGTCCGGCCCCCGAGCCCGTGCACAGCGGGGCGCGACCGGCGCCCGCCGCCCCGACGACCGACGCCTCCGGGCGACGGCTCACGATCGCCGAGCGGCGCGCGGCCGAGCGCCGGGCCGCCGCGGAGCAGGCCGACACGGGGCCGGGCGCAGGACCGGACGACGGTTCGCCCTCGGCGACCGGTGAGGACCAGTCCGGCACGAACGAGGAGAGCCGCTGATGGCCGGCATGCACTTCGCCCAGTGGGGCAACGACCTGTACACGGGGCGGCGGTCCTACCCGATCGTGCAGCGCCGCAAGCGCTGGTTCACGGTGGCGGGGATCCTCGCGGTCGCGTCGATCGCGGTCATCCTGATCAAGGGGCTCACGCTCGGCATCGACTTCCGCGGGGGCACGGAGTTCACCGTCAACGACGTGATCTCCACCGAGCAGCAGCTGGCGATCGACGCGGTGCACGAGGTGCTCCCGAGCGAGGAGCCCCGCGTCGCGATCGTGGGCGGTTCGGCGGTCCGCGTGCAGACCGAGACGGTCGAGCCGGACCAGGAGGCCGCCCTGGTCACCGGCCTCGCGACCGCGTACGACGTCGACGAGTCCGCCGTGACGACGTCGTTCGTCGGCCCGACCTGGGGTGCGGGCGTCTCGTCCCGCGCGGCGTGGGGCACCGTGGTGTTCGTCCTCGCGGCCGCGCTCTTCATGGCCGTGTACTTCCGTGCCTGGCGGATGTCCGTCGCGGCGATCGTGGCGATGCTCGGCGACCTGCTCATCTCGGCCGGCGTGTACGCGGCGATCGGCTGGGAGGTCACGCCGTCCACGATCATCGGCTTCCTGACGATCCTCGGCTTCTCGCTCTACGACAAGATGGTCGTGTTCGACAAGGTCCGCGAGAACACCGCCGACGTGCTCACGCAGACGCGCAGCACGTACGCCGAGCGGGCCAACCTCGCGGTGAACCAGACCCTGGTGCGCTCGATCAACACGTCGGTCGTCGCGCTCCTGCCGGTGGCGAGCATCCTCTTCGTGGGCGCGTTCCTGCTGGGCGCGGGCACGCTGCGCGACCTGTCGCTCTCGCTGTTCGTCGGCATCGCGGTCGGCGCGGCCTCGTCGCTCTTCCTCGCGACGCCGCTCGACGTCGCGCTGCGGGAGCGGGAGCCGAAGATCGCCGCGCACACGAAGGCGGTCCTCGCCGAGCGTGCGGGCCTGGTCGCCGAGGGCGGCCACGACGCCGAGGTCGCCGCCTACACCACGGGCTCCGCACAGCTGATCCCGGGGCAGCACCAGGGCAGCCGTGCCCAGCCGCGCCGCAAGCGCGGTCGCTGAGCCGGGGGTGAGCGTGACGGACGAGACGGCGGGCCTGGGCCCGACGAACGACGGTGCGGAGACGATCCCCGGCGAGATCGTGGACGACATCGTCGTCGACGGGCTGCGGGGCCTCGGCGCCGCACGCGCGGCGGAGGTGCGCGCGCTGATCCGGGACGTGCCGGACTACCCGCACCCCCCGGTCGTGTTCCGCGACATCACCCCGCTGCTCGCGGACGGCTCGGCGCTGGCGGACGTCGTGGAGGCGTTCGCCCGGCTGGTCGACGCGGACGGCGGCGTGGACGTCGTCGCCGGCATGGAGGCGCGCGGCTTCCTCCTGGGGGCGCCGCTCGCGACGCGGCTGGGCGTGGGCTTCCTGCCGCTGCGCAAGGCGGGCAAGCTGCCGCCCCCCGTCGAGCGGGTGTCCTACGACCTCGAGTACGGGTCCGCGGCGATCGAGCTGCGCACGGGAACACTCGAGGCGGGGTCGCGTGTTCTCCTGGTCGACGACGTGCTCGCGACCGGCGGCACGGCGTGCGCGGCGGCCGAGCTGGTGGAGCGGTCGGGCGGCCAGGTGGTCGCCCTGGCGTTCCTGCTCGAGCTCGCCGGCCTGGGCGGACGCGACCGGCTGACGGGCCGGACGGTCGAGGCTCTGCTGCGCGTGGAGTCGTAGACTTGCCGTCCCGGCCGACGGCGACCCCGCGGTGGTTGCGGAAGGAGGCGCAGATGAGCGACGAGACGAAGGTCGCGCGCGCCGCCGCCGCGCCCCAGGGATCGACCCCGTCGGGCCGCTCCGGCTCCGGCCGCAGCGTGCGCAACCGGCTCGTGCGGCTCGGGGTGCGCGGCGCGCCGCCCACGACGCCGGCGCTGGAGCCGGTGCTGCAGGCGGTGCGCACCAACCACCCGAAGTCGGACCTGTCCGTGCTCGAGCGCGCCTACGCGACGGCCGAGCGATGTCACCGGGGCCAGGAGCGCAAGTCCGGCGACCCGTACATCACGCACCCGGTCGCGGTGGCGACCATCCTCGCGGAGCTGGGCTTCGACGGCGCGACCCTCGCGGCCGCGCTGCTGCACGACACCGTGGAGGACACGGACTACGGGCTCGACGAGCTCACCCGGGAGTACGGCGAGGAGATCGCCATGCTCGTGGACGGCGTCACCAAGCTGGACAAGGTGACGTACGGCGACGCCGCCCAGGCGGAGACCGTGCGCAAGATGGTCGTGGCGATGGCCAAGGACATCCGCGTGCTGGTCATCAAGCTGGCCGACCGGCTGCACAACGCCCGCACCTGGAAGTACGTCTCGGGCTCGTCGGCGCAGCGCAAGGCGCGCGAGACGCTCGAGATCTACGCCCCGCTGGCGCACCGGCTCGGCATGAACACGATCAAGTGGGAGCTGGAGGACCTGTCCTTCCAGACCCTGTACCCCAAGGTGTACGACGAGATCGTGCACCTCGTGGCGGAGCGCGCGCCCGCCCGCGAGGAGTACCTGTCGGTGGTGCGCGAGCAGATCTCCGCCGACCTGCGCAGCGCCAAGATCAAGGCGACGGTCACCGGGCGGCCGAAGCACTACTACTCGATCTACCAGAAGATGATCGTGCGCGGGCACGACTTCGCGGAGATCTACGACCTCGTCGGCACGCGCGTCCTCGTGGACACGGTGCGGGACTGCTACGCGGTGCTCGGCGCGCTGCACGCGCGCTGGAACCCGGTCCCGGGCCGGTTCAAGGACTACATCGCGATGCCGAAGTTCAACATGTACCAGTCGCTGCACACGACGGTCGTGGGCCCGGGCGGCAAGCCGGTCGAGATCCAGATCCGCACGCACGACATGCACCGCCGCGCGGAGTACGGCGTCGCCGCGCACTGGAAGTACAAGCAGATGGCGCCCGCCGGGAAGACGGCGTCCGACGACCCGCGCGCCAACGACATGGCGTGGCTGCGCCAGCTCGTGGACTGGCAGCGCGAGACGGCCGACCCGAGCGAGTTCCTCGACTCCCTGCGCTACGAGATCGGCGGGGCGGAGGTCTACGTCTTCACGCCGAAGGGCGAGGTGATGGCGCTGCCCGCCGGGGCGACGCCGGTCGACTTCGCGTACTCGGTGCACACCGAGGTGGGCCACCGGACGATGGGGGCCCGCGTCAACGGGCGCCTCGTCCCGCTGGACTCGACGCTGCAGAACGGCGACACGATCGACATCCTCACCTCCAAGGCGGAGTCCGCGGGCCCCTCGCGCGACTGGCTCGCGTTCGTGAAGTCGGCGCGCGCCCGCAACAAGATCCGCCAGTGGTTCACCAAGGAGCGGCGCGAGGAGGCGATCGAGCAGGGCAAGGACGCCATCACCAAGGCGATGCGCAAGCAGAACCTGCCGATCCAGCGCCTGCTGAGCCACGAGGCGCTCGTCGGGCTGGCGAACGACATGCGGTACGCCGACGTCTCCGCGCTGTACGCGGCGGTCGGCGAGGGCCACGCGTCGGCGCCGCACGTCGTCGACCTGCTGGTCAAGTCGCTGGGGGGCGAGGAGGGCACCGAGGAGGACGCGGCGGAGGTCGCGGCCCCCGGCCGGCCCTCGCGGCGCGGCCGGACCGGCGACCCGGGCGTGGTGGTCAAGGGCGTGGACGACATCTGGGTGAAGCTCGCCAAGTGCTGCACCCCGGTGCCCGGCGACTCGATCGTCGGCTTCGTGACCCGCGGCGCGGGCGTGAGCGTGCACCGCGCGGACTGCGCCAACGCCGAGCAGCTGGCCAAGGCCCAGCCCGAGCGCATGGTCGACGTGTCCTGGACGACCGGCGCCAACACGATGTTCCTGGTGCAGATCCAGGTCGAGGCGCTCGACCGGTCGCGGCTGCTGTCCGACGTGACGAAGGTCCTGTCGGACTACCACGTCAACATCCTGTCGGCGTCGGTCTCGACGTCGACGGACCGCATCGCCCTGTCGAAGTTCGTCTTCGAGATGGCCGAGCCCGGCCACCTCCAGCAGGTGCTCACCGCGGTGCGCAAGGTCGACGGCGTCTTCGACGTCTACCGCATCACCGGGACGAAGGCCGCCGACGTGCACCAGGAGTCGGCCGGGGTCTGAGCCCCGCAGCGGGCACCGACGGCACCGGCGGCGCTGCCGGTGCGCCGGGAGTAGGTTCGCCAGCATGACGTTGCCGCTGGAGCCGCCGGTGCTGCCCATGCTCGCGAAGTCCGTGCCGGAGGTGCCCGACCAGGCCGACGGCGAGGGCTGGGTCTACGAACCGAAGTGGGACGGCTTCCGTGCCCTGGTGTTCCGCGACGGCGACGACGTGCGGATCGACTCCCGCAACGCGCGGCCGATGCAGCGCTACTTCCCCGACGTCGTGGACGCGGTGCTCGCGGCTCTGCCGGAGCGCTGCGTGGTCGACGGGGAGATCGTGGTCGCACGGCCGGGGGACGGCGTGGCCGGGACGGCGGCGCACCTGGACTTCGACGCGCTGGGCCAGCGGATCCACCCCGCGGAGTCGCGAGTGCGCCTCCTGGCGTCCGAGACGCCGGCCAGCCTCGTCGTGTTCGACGTCCTCGCCCTCGGCGACGACGACCTGTCCGGGCGCCCGCTGCGCGACCGGCTCGCCGCGCTCGACGGGCTCGGGCTGGACGGTCCGCAGGTGCACGCGACGCCGCGCACGCAGGACGCGGAGGTCGCCCGCGACTGGTTCCGGGCGTTCGAGGGCGCGGGGCTCGACGGCGTCGTCGCGAAGCGGCTCGACGACGCGTACCAGCCGAACAAGCGCGCGCTGCTGAAGATCAAGCACGCCCGCACGGCCGACGTCGTCCTGGCGGGCTTCCGGCTGCACAAGACGTCGACGCCCGAGAAGCCGCTCATCGGCTCGCTGCTGCTGGGGCTGTACGACGGCGACGGGGCGGGCGACGGGGACCCGGGCCGTCTGCAGTTCGTCGGCGTCGCCGCCTCGTTCCCCGCGGCGAGGCGGGCGGCCCTGCACGCCGAGCTGGCACCGCTCGTCGTCGAGCCGGGCAGCGAGGCCGCGGCCGCCCACCCGTGGGCCGACTGGCAGGACCCGGCGGTCGCGGACGGCGGCGCGGGGGAGCGGCGCCCGGGCGCGCAGTCGCGGTGGAGCGCCGGCAAGGACCTGTCGTTCACGCCGCTGCGCGTCGAGCGCGTGCTGGAGGTCGGGTACGACCACATGGAGGGATCCCGCTTCCGGCACACCGCGCAGTTCAAGCGCTGGCGGCCGGACCGCGAGCCGTCGTCCTGCACCTACGCCCAGCTCGAGGAGCCGGTCGGCTACGACCTCGCCTCGCTGCTGCCGGGGGCGCCGGGCACGGCGTGACGTCCGCCGCCCGGCGCCGATGAGCCAGGCCTCCGGAGACGGTCTGCACGGCATGGGAACCCTCAGGTACGGACTGATGAGCTGTTCGCTGGACGGCTACGTGGCCGACGCGTCGGGCGACTTCGACTGGGGCGCGCCGTCGCAGGCCACGCACGCGTTCATCAACGACGAGGTGCGTGACGTGCGGGCGTTCGTCGTCGGCCGGCGGATGTTCGAGACGATGCGCGTGTGGGACGACTGGCCGCCGGGCCAGGGCGAGGCGGAGGACGAGTTCGCCGAGATCTGGACGGGGATCGACAAGATCGTCTGCTCCGACAGCCTCGACGCCGTCGACGCGCCGCGCACCACGCTCGAGCCACGGCTGACGCCGGAGCGTGTCGCCGAGATCGTGGCGGCGACCGACGGGGTCGTGGAGGTGTCCGGGCCGACGACGGCGGCCGGGGCGCTGCGCGCGGGGATCGTCGACGAGATCACCGTGCGGGTGCTGCCGTGCGTCGTCGGGGGCGGGCTGCGCCTGCTGCCGGACGGGATGCGGGTCGACCTCGTGCGCGCGGACTGCGTGCCGCTCGACGACGGCTCGGTCTTCCTGCGGTACACCCGCCGCTGAGGGCGGTGGTCAGGACCGCTTGCGGTCGGTGTCCCGGCTGGGCTGGACGCGCTTCGGCTCGCCCGGCATCTTGGGGTACTCCGGCGGGTAGGGCAGGTCGCCCAGGCCGTGCTCCTCCTCGTCGCGCCGGGCCAGGTCGAGCGCGGCGTCGAGCGAGCAGTCCAGCGCCGGGTCGCGGTCGGCGCGCAGCGCGGCGAACAGGTCGCCGCGCTCGGCGAACCGGGCGGGCACCGTGGTGACGTCGAAGTCGTCGGGGTGCACCTCGCCGACCTCGTCCCACTCCAGCGGGGTGGAGACGGTGGCGCGCTTGTTGGCGCGCACGGAGTACGCGGACGCGATGGTGCGGTCGCGCGCCATCTGGTTGTAGTCGACGAAGATCTTGACGCCGCGCTCCTCCTTCCACCACTTCGTCGTGACGCGGTCGGGGAGCCGACGCTCCAGCTCGCGCCCGATCGCGATCGTGGCCCGGCGCCCCTGCTGGAACGACCAGCGCGGCGCGAGCGGCACGAACACGTGCAGCCCCCGCCCGCCCGACGTCTTGGGATAGCCGGTGAGCCCGAGCTCCGCGAGCAGGTCGCGCAGGTGGGGCGCCACGGCCGCCGCGTCGTCGAACGTCGTGCCGGGCTGCGGGTCGAGGTCGATGCGCAGCTGGTCCACGGCCTCGACGTCGTCGCGGCGCACGGGCCACGGGTGGAACGTCAGGGTGCCGAGGTTGGCGGCCCAGGCGACGACGGCGAGCTCGGTGGGCGCGACCTCGTCGGCGGTGCGGCCGCTCGGGAAGGCGATGGTCGCGGTCTCGACCCAGTCGGGGGCGCCCTTGGGCAGCCGCTTCTGGTAGAACGCGTCGCCGCGGTTGTCGGCACGCGTCGCCATCACCGCCTCGGGCCACCAGCCCTTCGGCCAGCGCTCGAGCGTCGTGGGGCGGTGCAGGAGCGCGCCGAGGATCCCGTCGCCCACCGACAGGAAGTACTCGACGACCTGGCGCTTGGTGAGCCCCGGGCGGTCGGGTAGCTCGGGGAAGACGACGCGGTCGGGGCTGGAGACGCGCACGGCGCGGCCAGCGGCGTCGAGCTCGACGGCGGGTGCGGCGGAGGCCATGCGGCTCAACCTAGGCCAGCGCGGCGGGCGCCGCACGGAGGGCGGCGGCCCGGTCCAGCACGCGCCGGGCCCGCGGACGCCCGACGACGCGCGCCCGGCGCTCCAGGAGCGCGGCCGCGTCGCCGAGGGCCAGCCCGCAGGCGTCCGCGACGGCCCGGGCGAGCCGGGCCGCGTCCTCGTCGCCGGGCACGTGGACCGCGACGTCGACGACGGTCCGCAGCGGAGCGGTGACGCGCACCCCGGCCAGCTCGACGGTGTCGCCGCGCAGGAGCGGCGCCTGCCACACGAGCCCGGTGCCCCAGAGCTCGGGACGGTGCCCGCCGGCGGGGTAGGTGACGTCGAGGTGGTCTCCCGAGGCCGCGCCCGCCGCCCGCCCGGCGTGCACCCAGGCGGCGGTCCGCCCGGCGGCCACGGCACCCCCTGGCAGCGTCCCGGCGAGCAGCGCGGCCCGGAGCACGGGCGTCACCGTGGTGCCCGCGACGACCGCCGCCCCGTCTCGCAGCACCTCGAGCGCGCCGTCGCGCACGAGGACGTCCCAGGCGGCCCGGCCGCCCACGTCCGCCGGGCGCACCACGGGCCCGGCCGGCCGGGCGGGAGCCGCGAGCAGGTCACCGAGTCGCCGCGGCGCTTCCCGGGCGTCGGCGCGCAGCCCGACGGGCGGGGCGGACCGCGCGGGGAGGACGGCGAAGGGGCTCACGACGAGGAAACTATCCGGTCGTGAGCCCCTGCGGTCACCGCCTGTGGATGGCGTCAGCCGCGGGTGTCCTCCGCGGCCCGGACGACCTGCTCGAGCCAGGCACGCCGCGCGGCGAGCGCCGTCTCGGCCTCCTCGACCCGGCGTGCGTCGCCCGACTCGCGCGCCTCGGCGAGGTCGCGCTCGAGGCCCTCGATGGCCGCCTCGAGCTGGGCCGCGGCGCCCTCGGCCCGCGCCCGGGTCTCGGGGTTGGTGCGGTCCCACCGGGCCTGCTCCGCGTTGCGGACGGCCGTCTCGACGGCGCGCATGCGCCCCTCGACGCGCTGGATGTCGGCGCGCGGCACCTTGCCGGCCGCCTCCCAGCGGTCCTGGAGGTCGCGCAGCTTCTCCTTGGCGGCGGCGAGGTCCTTGACGGGCAGGAGGGCCTCCGCCTCGACGAGCAGCGCCTCCTTGACCTCGAGGTTCTTGCCGTACTCCGCGTCGATCGCCGCGTTCTCGGCGTCGCGGGCGCCGAAGAACGCGTCCTGCGCGGCCCGGAACCGGGCCCACAGGGCGTCGTCGTCCTTGCGGCTGGCGCGCCCGGCGGCCTTCCACTGCGTCATGAGGTCGCGGTAGGCGGCGGCGGTCGCGCCCCAGTCGGTGCTGGTCTGCAGGGCCTCCGCCTCGGCGACCAGCTGCTCCTTGGCCGCCTTCGCGGCGGAGTTGCGCTGCTCGAGGTCGGCGAAGAAGTGCCGCCGCTCGCGGTCGAACGCGGTGCGCGCGTGGCTGAACCGCTTCCAGAGGCCCTCCTCGGTGGGCCGGTCGATGCGCGGCCCGTTGCGCTGGGCGTCCTTCCACCGGTCCAGGAGGGCGCGCAGCTCCTCGCCGGCCGGCCGCCACTGCATCTTGGCGGGGTCGGTGGCGGCGATCTTCTCCGCCGCCTCGACGATCGCGGTGCGGGCGGCGACGGCCTCGGCCTTGGCGGCCGCGCGCTCCTGCTCGAGCGCGGCACGGCGCCCCGCCGCCCGGGCCTTGAGCCCTTCGACGCGGGCGCGCAGGGCGTCGAGGTCGCCGACGGCCGCGGGCTCGCCGGTCTCCTCGGCGAGCTTCGCGAGGGTCTGGTCGATCTCGCGCACCGAGAGGTCGGCGCTGTCCAGCCGGGTCTCGAACAGCGCGACCTTGGCGTCGAGGTCCAGGTAGCGCCGCACGTAGAGGCTCATCGCCTCCGTCGCGGAGACCCCGGGGAACTGCCCTGCCTGGCGCTCGCCGGCGGCCTCCCGCACGTACACGGTGCCGTCGTCGTCCACGCGCCCGAACGCCTGCGCCGCCGCCTCCGCGGCGGCGTCCAGGGCCGGGGGCACGGGGGCGACCGGGGTGGTGGGCTCCGCGGGCGGGACGTCCGCCGGCGTGGGGGCGGCCGGACGGCGCAGCGCCGACGGCTTGGGCGCGCCGGGGCGCGGCGGCTTCGGCACGGCCGAGGGCTTCGGTGGCGCCGCCGACGTGGCCGGGGCGGGAGCGGGTGTCGGGGTCGGCTCGACCGGGGCCGCGTCGGGGGCCTCCGGCTCCGGCGTGGTCCCGGTCGTCCCCGCCGGCTCGGCCGCCGGGGCGTCCGGGGTCTCCGGCTCGGAGGCCGCCGCGGGCTCCGGGGCGGCATCGGGCTCCGGAGCGTCGGGCGCCTCGGTCGCGGGAGCCGGCTCCGCCGTCTCGGGCTCGACGGCCGGCTCCGTCGTCTCGGCGGCTGCCGGCGCGGTGGGCTGCGGGTCCGCCGCGGGCGGGGTCGCCTCGTCCTGGGTCGGCTGCGATGGAGTCTCGGCCGTCTCCTCGGTGCCGGCCGGGTTCTCCTCGGGGCCGGTCGAGCCGGGGGTGCTCTCGCTCACTGGGTCTCCACTCCTTCGATGATGACGGGGGTCTTGGGGGAGCCGTCGCCGGCCCCTCCGTCGACGCCCTCGTCAGCGACTGCCTGGACGGCGTCCAGGCCGGACGTGACGGTGCCGAGCACCGTGTACCCGCCCGCGGTGTCGGACGGGATGGTCGAATCCTGGTACACGACGAAGAACTGCGAGCCCATCGACTCGCCGTTGTTGCTCTGGCGGGCCATCGCGATGGTGCCCGCGGGGTACACGTCGTCCTTCGGTGCGTTCTCGATCGGGCCGTACGCGTAGCCGGGGTCACCGGTCCCGGTCCCCGTGGGGTCGCCGCACTGCAGCACGTAGATGCCCTGGGTGGTGAGGCGGTGGCAGGAGGTGTCGTCGTAGTACCCCCGCTGGGCCAGGGACACGAAGCTCGCCACGGCCTGGGGGGCGGCGACGCCGTCCAGCTCCAGGACGAGCTCGGACTCCTCGCCGCCGGCGCACAGGTCGACGGTGGCGGTCCACGTGCGGTCCTCGGCGGCCGACGGGTCGGGCAGGTCACCGCCGGAGCGTGCGCCCGTCTTCGCGGCGGGGCAGTCGCCCGCCGCCTGCGGCGTGGAGGAGGCCGCGGGGCCCGCGCCGCCGCCGAGGTTCGCGAAGACGAACCCGCCTCCGACCAGCGCGAGGACCGCCACGATCGCCACGATCGCGTACGTCCGCTGCCGCCGGGCGCGCGCCTGCGCCTGCCGCTGCTCCCACTTCTCCTGCCGCTTGCGGGCGTACTCCCGCTCGCGCTTGGTGGCCGCCAACGCGCGGTCCTCCTCGCCTCGTCCCCGACACCGCACGGGAACCCCCGCGCGCGGGGGACAGTCTAGATGCCGGGACGCAGGTCACATCCGCAGGAAGCCCCCGGCCGCGGGGCCGGACCCGCGGCCGCTAGCGTGGCGCCGTGCAGATCCTCCTCGTCGTCGCCCCCGTCTTCGCCACCAACTGCTGCGTCGTGGTCGCCGGCTCGAGCGGTCGCGACGCCGACTGCGTGGTCGTGGACGCGGGCGCCGGCGTCGCCCCCGACGTCGAGCGGCTGGTCGCCGAGCGCGGTCTGGTCCCGCGCGCCGTCGTCGCCACCCACGGGCACGTGGACCACACCTGGGACGCCGCGGCGCTGTGCGAGCGCTACGACGTCCCGCTGCGCATCCACCCCGCGGACGGCTATCGCCTCGCGGACCCGTTCGGGACGCTCGGCCTGTCCGGCGGGCCCGACGCCGGCGTCAGCAGCGCCCTCGCGCAGGCGCTCGCGGGCACGGGCCGGCGGCCCGAGGACTACCGCGCGCCCGCCGTCGTGCGTGACCTCGACGACGGCGACGGTGCGCTCGTGGCGGGCGCGGTGCGGCTGCGGACGCTGCACGCGCCGGGGCACACGGAGGGCTCGACCCTTCTCGTCGCCGACTCCGACGCCGACGCCGACGCCGACGCCGACGCCGACACAGGCGCGGCGGGCCGGGCCGGAGTCGTGCTCGCGGGCGACGTGCTGTTCGCGGGCGGGATCGGGCGCACCGACCTGCCCGGCGGCGACCCCGCGACGATGGCGCACACCCTGCGCGAGGTGGTGGGAACGCTCGACCCGGGCCTCGGCGTCGTGCCCGGGCACGGACCGACCACGACGGTCGGCCACGAGCTGGCGACGAACCCCTACCTGCGCCCGCACCTGCCCTGATCCCGTGCCGCCGACCGCGGGACGGGTGGCCGCGGCGGTCCCGTCTTCTGGGAAGATGGGGCCCATGGCACGCCCCACCCCGCTCTCCGGCTTCCCCGAATGGCTCCCCGACGGTCGCGTCGTGGAGCAGCACGTCCTGGACACGCTGCGGCGCACGTTCGAGCTGCACGGGTTCGCGGGCATCGAGACGCGGGCGGTCGAGCCGCTCGACCAGCTGCTGCGCAAGGGCGAGACCTCCAAGGAGGTCTACGTGCTGCGCCGGCTCCAGGAGGAGGGCGACGCCCCGGGCGCCTCGGACCGGTCGGAGAAGCAGCTGGGCCTGCACTTCGACCTCACCGTCCCGTTCGCGCGCTACGTGCTCGAGAACGCCGGCCGGCTCGCCTTCCCGTTCAAGCGCTACCAGATCCAGAAGGTGTGGCGCGGCGAGCGCCCCCAGGACGGCCGCTTCCGCGAGTTCGTGCAGGCCGACATCGACGTCGTCGGCGCGGGCGAGCTCCCGTACCACTACGAGGTCGAGCTCCCGCTGGTCATGGCCGAGGCGCTCGGCGCCCTGCGCGACGTCGGCGTGCCCGAGGTCCGCATCCTCGTGAACAACCGCAAGGTCGCCGAGGGGTTCTACCGCGGGCTCGGGCTCGACGACGTCGAGGGCGTGCTGCGCCAGGTCGACAAGCTCGACAAGATCGGGCCGGAGGCCGTCGCGGAGCTGCTGCAGGCCGAGCAGGGCGCCACGCCCGAGCAGGCGAAGGGCTGCCTCGAGCTCGCCGCGATCTCCGGCGAGGACGTCGGCGTGATCGATCGGGTCCGGGCGCTCGCGGCGTCCTACGACGCGGCCACGGAGCTGCTCGAGACCGGCCTGGGCGAGCTCGCCGCGCTGATCGAGGCGGCGGCCCGCCGCGCGCCCGGCGTCGTCGTCGCCGACCTGAAGATCGCGCGCGGGCTCGACTACTACACCGGATCCGTCTACGAGACGGTGCTGGTGGGGCACGAGCAGCTCGGCTCGATCTGCTCGGGCGGGCGCTACGACACCCTCGCCTCGGACGGCAAGAACACGTACCCGGGCGTCGGCCTGTCGATCGGCGTCTCCCGCCTGGTCTCGCGGCTGCTGTCCGCGGGGCTGGTCGCCGCGACCCGCGGCGTGCCCACGGCCGTGCTGGTCGCGGTCACGGACGAGGCGCACCGCGACCGGTCCGACGCCGTCGCGGCCGCGCTCCGCTCCCGCGGGGTCCCCGCCGACGTCGCCCCGACCGCGGCGAAGTTCGGCAAGCAGATCAAGGTCGCCGACCGGCGCGGCATCCCGTTCGTCTGGTTCCCGGCGCAGCCGGGCGAGGACGGCGCGGAGCCCGACGCCGAGCCCGACGTCGAGCCCGACGTCGGGCACGGCGTGCTGGTCGGCCAGGTGAAGGACATCCGCTCGGGCGAGCAGGTGGACGCCGACGCCGCGACCTGGGCGCCGCCGGCCGACGACCTGTTCCCGCGGGTCGTCCCGGCCGCCGCGGAGTGACCGGGGGCACCAGGGTCCGCACGGGCGCCGGCGGGATGCTGACGTTCGACCCCTGGATCCACGCGCGCCCGGGCCTCCAGGCGGCCGCCCGGCGCGGCGACTGGCCCGGCGTGCGTGCCGCCCTGGCGGGGGCGGACCTGGGCGAGCTCTCGTGGTCCCTCGCGCGCGTCGCGGACCTCCCCGGCGCCGAGAAGTGGCTGCGTCGGGCGGTCCAGGCCGACCCGTCCGACGCGCTCGCCGGCACGACCCTCGCGGCCCGCGAGACCGTCCTCGCCTGGCAGGCGCGCGGCTCGGGCATGGGCGACGACCTGTCCCGGCGCCGGGTGCGGGCGCTCCGGCGGCTGCTGCTCCGGGCCGAGGACCGGCTCGGGACCGTGCTCGAGCGCGACCCCGGGTTCGTGCCGGCGTGGGAGGTGTCGTTGCGGACGGCGCTCGGGCTCGAGCTGGACGCGGACGAGGCGCGCCGCCGCTACGACCAGGTGGCGAGCCGCGCGCCCGACCACTACCCGGCGCAGCTCGAGTACCTCGAGCACCTGCTGCCGAAGTGGGGCGGCAGCTGGCGGGCGGCGGAGGACTTCGCGACGGAGTGCGCCGCCGCGGCTCCCGCCGGCTCGACCGGACGGGCGCTGCTCGCGGCCGTGGTGATCGAGCGGTTCGTCGAGGAGAGGCGCCCCGACCCGGTCGTCGCGGCCGTCCCGGCGCTGCGGCGTGCGGCGGAGGGCTCGGTGCTGCACCCGTCGCACGTGCCGGGCGCGTGGGACGCCGTCGTGCACTCCCAGCTGGCGTTCCTGTTCTCGATGGCCGGGGAGCACGCGCTCGCCGCACCCCACTTCCGCGCGCTCGGCGACCGGCCTGCGGCCGCCGGCTGGCTGCACCTCCACGACGCGGAGCGGTGGTACCTCTACGAGCGCGGCCTCGCGCTGGGCGGCCGGGCCGGGCGCCCGCCCGGGAGGATGCCCTGGGAGCCGCGCCGGTGGGGCGTCGGCGCCGTCGCGGCGGTGGTGGTGTGCGCCGTCCTGACGCTCGCCGGGGTGGTCGGCATGGCCTGGGGCGTGCGCACCGCGGTCGCCGGCGACCTGAGCACCGGTGTCGGCGTCGCGATCGTCGCCGTCGGCCCGTTCGGGATCGGGGTGCGCGGCCTGCGCACGGCGTTCGGCACGGGCTGACGGCTCGCCCCTCGGTTCAGCCTTCGATCAGGGCGACGACGTTGCGCGCCGGGTCGCGGAACCAGCCGATCGTCGGGCCCTGACGCGGGTCGTCGCTGCGGACCACTCCGTCGGCGTCCTGCGCGAAGCCGGGGTAGCGGACCAGCTCGACGCCCGCGGCGTGCAGGTCGGCCGCCGCGACCGCGACGTCGGGCACGACGAGGTTGAGCACCGTGTGGCTCGCGGGCTCGTGGGCGTCGCCCTTCGGGTAGACGAAGACGTGGGAGCCGCCGGTGACGTCGAGCTCGAGCCCCATGGTCGTGCGCCTCACCCCGAGGCCGACGACGTCGCGGTAGAACGACTCGACGGTGTCGAGGTCGTCGACGGAGAAGCTGCTGAAGCCGCGCTGGACCGTGATCACGGGGACTCCTCGGGTCGGGTGCGGCCCGGCGGGACCCGGGCGCTGAGGGGTGGACCGCGCGGGCCCGGGGAACTGAGCGGGGGACATCCCGCGGGGGCTGTCCCCCGAGCACCCTGAGGCGCCCCTGAGATTCACCCTGATCTCGCGCCTGACCTGGCCGGACGGCGCCTCGAGGACGGTACGGTGACGGCCGTGAGCATCTACGTGGTCCTGTCCCGCAGCAGCACCGTCCTGTCCCGGACGATCCGCCTCGCGACGCGGGACGAGTACACGCACGCGGCCCTGGCGCTCGACGCCGACCTCGAGCTCATGTTCAGCTTCGGGCGCCGTCGCGCCTCCAACCCGTTCGTCGGCTGCTTCAAGCGCGAGCGGCTCGACGACGACCTGTACCGGGGGATGGACCGGCTGCCCGGCGTCGTCCTCGAGGTCCCCGTGACGGCCCGGCAGCGGGACGCCGTGGGGGCGCGGGTCGCGGAGTTCCTGCTCGACAGCCACACCTACGCCTACAACGCGCCAGGCCTCGTGACCGGCCTGCTCGGTCGCGGCTCCGAGGACGACCGACGGTTCTTCTGCTCCGAGTTCGTCTACCACGTGCTGCGCGACGCGGGGGTGTGCGACCTGGGCGTCCCGCGCTGGAAGGTGCGACCGCAGACGCTGCTGGCCGTGCCCGGCGCCGTCGTCTACCGCGGCGACCTCAAGCGCTATCGCCCGGCGGACCTCGCCGCGGCGCCGGTCCCGGCGCTCACGCTCCAGGGCGCGAGCCGCCTGTTCGCGACGTCGCGGTCCGGGGTCTCGCTGGCGCTGTGACCGCAGGCGGCCCGGGCGCGACCGCACCCCGTCGAGGAACCGCCCAGGGCGTCGTGCGACGCTGGGGCCCATGCCGAGCCGAGTCTTCCTGCACGTGGGCGCGCCCAAGTCCGGCACGACCTACCTGCAGTCGCGTCTCCACACCAACCGCCGCGAGCTGCGCCGCCACGGGGTGCTGTACCCCAGCGGTCCGCTGGGCGAGCCGCGCGTGCACTACTGGGCCGCGCTGGACGTCACGGGCGCGCGCCACGGCATCGACCCCCGGCGCCTGCACGGCGCGTGGGACCGCCTGCTGCGCCAGGTGCGGCGGGCGCGGGGCGACGTCGTCGTCAGCCACGAGCTGCTGGCGAGGGCGGCACCGGACCAGGCGGCCCGGGTGCTCGCGGACCTGGCCGCCACGGGCGCCGAGGTCCACGTGGTGCTCACCCTTCGCGACCTCGCGCGCGAGCTCGCGAGCGGATGGCAGGAGACGCTCAAGTTCGGCGCGAGGACGACGCTGCGCGCCTACCTCGACCGCGTCCGGGCCGGCCGGTCCGCGTTCCGGGAATCCCTGGACCCGACCCGTGTGCTGACCGTGTGGGCCGCGGGGCTCCCGGCCCCACGGGTCCACGTCGTGACAGCCCCGCCCGCGGGTGGTGCCAGGGACGCGCTCTGGCTCCGGTTCCTGGACGCGATCGAGGTCGACCCCGCGTGGGCGCCGCGGGACGCCGAGCGCGCGAACACCTCGGTCGGGGTGCCCGAGGCGCAGGTGCTGCGCGGGCTCAACCGCCGGCTCGGCGCCGAGGTGCGACGGGGCGGTGACCTCTCGCCGTTCGTCGACGGCGTCGTCGCGGGGGACGCGCTCGCCCCGCGACCGTCCACCCCGATCTCCCTGGGGCCCGACGACCACCCGTGGGTGGCGGACCTCAGCGAGACCTGGGTCGCCTGGCTGCGCGACCGGGACGTCACCGTGCACGGCGACCTGGACGACCTGTTGCCCGTCCCGCCCGTCGACGACTGGGTCGATCCCGACAAGGCCCGGCCGCGCGAGGTGACAGACGCCGCCCTGGACACGGTCGCGGTGCTCCTCGCGGAGGTGGCCGGGCGCCGGTTGCCCTGGACGGAGCGGGGTCGCAGGGTGCTCGCGCGGCTCCGCCGCTGACGCCGTTCGGCCTGGACAACGAGTCGAACATCTGTTCGAATGTGAGCGTGAGATGGGAAGGCCAGGCGCTCGGCGCCGACGACGGTGCGCTCCCCGGGCTCGACCGCCCGGCCCTGGCGCGGCTCGGGCTGGTGCGCACCGTCCGGACGCCGGAGTTCGCGGGCGTGACGTTCCACGAGGTGCTGGCGAAGAGCGCGCTGTCCAAGGTGCCCGCCGCGTCGCGGATGCCGTTCGGATGGACGGTGAACCCGTACCGCGGATGCAGCCATGCCTGCCGCTACTGCACCAGCCCGGAGACGCTCGTGCTGATGGCAGACGGGCGTCAGAAGCCCATCCGCGACGTCCGGGTGGGCGACCCGATCGTGGGCACGCTCGGGGATGGCACGTATCGGCGCTACGTCGAGACGTCGGTACTTGCCGTGTGGCGCACGGTGAAGCGGGCGCACCGCGTGACGTTGGCCGACGGGACCGAGATCGTCGCGAGCGGCGATCACCGCTTCCTTACGCGGGATCGCGGATGGAAGTACGTCGCTCGGCCGGGACGGGGCACGCCGCAGCGGCCGTACCTGACGACGAACAACAGTCTGATGGGGTTCGGCCTGGGCGCGCCGGCGCTCGCGCGCTCTGCACCGGGGACGA
This sequence comes from Isoptericola sp. F-RaC21, assembly GCF_038593535.1. Taxonomy (NCBI): domain Bacteria; kingdom Bacillati; phylum Actinomycetota; class Actinomycetes; order Micrococcales; family Promicromonosporaceae; genus Isoptericola; species Isoptericola sp. F-RaC21. Next base: position 767,045 of record NZ_JBCFYX010000001.1, read on the forward strand.
CTCGTGAGTACCGCCACGGCTACCTCACGGGCATGATCCGCGGTGACGGGATGCTCTTCGAGAAGGCGTATCGAAGCGGCAGGCGAACCCACCATGCGACACACTTCCGGCTCGCGCTGACAGATGCGGAGGCCCTCACGCGTTCGGCCGAGTACCTCGCGCTCGAGGCGGTCGAGCTCAAGAGGCGGCCGTTCAGCCCGGCGACGCCGACCAGGCGGGCCCTGGACTGCATCTACTCCGGACGTCGCGCGGACTTCGAGACGATCACCCGCCTCATCAGCTGGCCCGACGAGCCGGCCGAGGAGTGGAAGAGGGGCTTTCTCGCGGGGATCTTCGACGCGGAGGGCTCGTGCTCCCACGGCGTGCTGCGCATCGCGAACAACGACGAGGAGATGCTGTCCCGCACGAGCGCCTACCTGGACCACTTCGGTGTCCCGAACCTCCGAGAGCGCGCGCGGGCGAACGGCGTCGCGACAGTGAGGGTCACCGGTGGGCTTGCGGCACGTCGGCGCTTCTTCCACCTCGTCGGCCCAGCGATCACGCGCAAGCTCACGATCCTCGGCGATGCGGTCAAGACCTCCAGCGACCTGAGAGTCATCAGCGTCGAGGACCTGGGCGTCGAGCAGGAGATGATCGACATCACCACGGGCACGGGTGACTTCGTCGCGAACGGCGTCGTCTCGCACAACTGCTTCGCCCGCCCCACGCACGAGTACCTCGACCTCGATGCCGGCCGAGACTTCGACTCCCAGGTCGTCGTCAAGACGAACGTGGACGCGGTGCTGCGCGCGGAGCTGGCGCGGCCGTCGTGGAAGCGGGAGCCGGTGGCGCTCGGCACGAACACCGACCCGTACCAGCGGGCCGAGGGCCGGTACCGCCTCATGCCCGGCGTCATCGGGGCGCTCGCGGACTCGGGCACGCCGTTCTCGATCCTCACGAAGGGCACCCTGCTGCGCCGCGACCTGCCCCTGATCGCCGAGGCGGCCCAGCGCGTCGAGGTGGGGCTCGGCGTCTCGCTCGGGTTCGCCGACTCGCCCGCCGACGAGGAGCTGCAGCAGTCGGTCGAGCCCGGCACGCCGACGCCGCGCGCCCGGCTCGACCTGATCCGCGCGGTGCGGGCGGCGGGGCTGCCCTGCGGGGTCATGGTCGCCCCGGTGCTGCCCTGGCTGACCGACTCCCGCGACCACCTGCGCCGCCTCCTGGACGCGGTCGCCGAGGCGGGCGCCACCGGCGTCACCGTGGTGCCGCTGCACCTCAAGCCCGGCACCCGCGAGTGGTATCTCCAGTGGCTGGAGCACGAGCACCCGCGCGCCGTCGCCGGGTACGGGCGGGTGTACGCCCGCGGCACCTACGCGCTCGAGGCCTACCGCCAGTGGTTGTGGGACCGGGTCGAGCCGCTCCTCACCGAGCGCGGGTTCCGCTCGTCGGGGCACCGCTCGCGCTCGGGCGCGACGGGGCGGTTCCCGGACGACCTGACGCCGCACGACGAGGGCGACTACCCGGCCGGGGCGCTGGCGGGCATGCCGCGCGATGGCGGCGGGCTCGAGGTGGCCGGCTCGGGCGTCGAGCAGGTGCTCTTCTGAGCGCCCCGCAGTGCCCGCCGGGGCTCAGTGCAGGAACGAGAACCACAGCACGAACACGCACAGCAGGAACATGCCCGTGGCGTTGACGAAGAAGTTGCGGCCGAAGTCCCTCGCCCGCACGTGGAACGACAGCGCGAGCACGAAGTACAGGACCAGGCAGGCGGACGTCACGAGCCCGAGGTAGGGGATCCAGATCCCCGCGACGAGCCCTGCCGCGGCGGCCGCCTTGATCCACGGCATCACCCACCACCAACGCTCGGGGAACCGCACGTCGCGGAAGCACTGCGCGATGAACGCCACCGGCTTCACGCACAGGAGCGCGTCCCCCGCGGAGACGAACGCGAGCACGAGCACGGGCCAGACGGGATCGGGCAACGTCGCCATGGGACCGACGCTACGGCCCGACCGGCCGTCGTGCGGCGGGTGTGACCGAGTTCTCAGGCGCCCTCGACGAGGCGGGCGGGGAACCCGCCGGTCGCGACGGGGCCCCACCGCTCGATCGTGATCCGCACGACGCTCTTGCCCTGGCGCAGCATCGCCTCCCGGTACTCGTCCCAGTCGGGGTGCTCCTTGCCGGCGGCGGCCCGGTAGTACTCGACCAGCGGCTCCACCGAGTCCGGCGCGTCGATCACCTCGGCCGACCCGTCCACCTGCACCCACGGGTCGTCGAAGTCGTCGCCGAGCGCGAGGAACGACGCGCGCGGGTCCCGCCGCAGGTTCACCGCCTTGGCGCGGTCGGGGTACGTGGACACCACGACCCTGCCCGCGCCGTCCACGCCGAAGGTCACCGGGCTCAGCTGCGGCGACCCGTCGCGCCGGGTCGTGACGAGTACGCCGTGCCGACGGGCTCGCAGCACCTCCAGGAGCCCGTCGCGGTCGACGGCGGTCGTGGTGGCGATGCGTGGTGCCATGACAATCTCCTCGCTGAAGGGGGCCGGCCACCGACTAGACTCGCACGGGCGCGAACGCGCGCCCGGACGTCGCCACCGGCGACGCCGTCCCCACACCCCGTTCGAAAGGAACACTCCGTGCTCCGCACCCACACGGCCGGCTCACTGCGGGCCGAGCACATCGGTCAGACCGTCACCCTCACGGGGTGGGTCGATCGGCGCCGGGATCACGGGGGAGTGGCCTTCATCGACCTGCGCGACGCCTCGGGGATCTCGCAGGTCGTGATCCGCGACGAGGCCGTGGCGCACCCGCTGCGGGCCGAGTTCGTCCTGCAGGTCACCGGCGAGGTCGGACGGCGGCCGGAGGGCAACGCCAACGCGAACCTCGCCACGGGCGAGATCGAGGTCGTGGCCAAGGACGTCGTCGTGCTCAACGAGTCGGCGCCCCTGCCGTTCCAGGTCTCGACGGCGCTCGCGGACACGGAGGTGATCGGCGAGGAGGCGCGCCTCAAGCACCGCTACCTCGACATCCGGCGCCCCGCGCAGGCGCACGCCCTGCGCCTGCGGTCGCGGGCGAACCAGGCGGCCCGCCGGGTGCTCGACGAGCACGACTTCGTCGAGGTCGAGACACCCACGCTCACCCGCTCGACGCCGGAGGGCGCGCGCGACTTCCTCGTCCCGGCCCGCCTGGCGCCCGGCTCCTGGTACGCCCTGCCGCAGAGCCCGCAGCTGTTCAAGCAGCTCCTCATGGTGGGCGGGCTGGAGCGCTACTACCAGATCGCCCGCTGCTACCGCGACGAGGACTTCCGCGCCGACCGGCAGCCCGAGTTCACCCAGCTGGACGTCGAGCTGAGCTTCGTCGACCAGGACGACGTCATCGCGCTCGCCGAGCAGGTCCTCGTCGCCCTGTGGAAGCTGATCGACGTCGAGATCCCGACGCCGATCGCCCGCATGACCTACGCCGAGGCCATGCGCCTGTACGGCACGGACAAGCCCGACCTGCGCTTCGGCAACCCGCTCGTGGAGCTCACCGACTACTTCGCGGAGACGCCGTTCCGCGTCTTCCAGGCCGAGTACGTGGGCGCCGTCGTGATGACCGGTGGCGCCTCGCAGCCGCGCCGCCAGTTCGACGCGTGGCAGGAGTGGGCCAAGCAGCGCGGTGCCAAGGGCCTCGCGTACGTCACCTACGGCGAGGACGGCACGCTGGGCGGCCCCGTCGCCAAGAACCTGTCCGACACCGAGCGCGAGGGCCTCGCCGCCGCCACCGGCGCGCAGCCCGGCGACGCCGTGTTCTTCGCGGCCGGCAAGACCGCCGAGGCCCGGGCGCTGCTCGGCGCCGCCCGCCTCGAGATCGCGCACCGCACCGGTCAGGTCGACGAGGACGCCTGGGCGTTCGTGTGGGTCGTGGACGCGCCGCTGTTCAAGCCCACCGGTGAGGACGACGACGTCGATCTCGGCCACTCGGCCTGGACCGCCGTGCACCACGCGTTCACCTCGCCCAAGCCCGAGTGGATCGACAGCTTCGAGTCCGACCCGGGCAACGCCCTGGCGTACGCCTACGACATCGTCTGCAACGGCAACGAGATCGGCGGCGGGTCGATCCGTATCCACCGCCGCGACGTGCAGGAGCGCGTGTTCGACGTCATGGGCATCGGCCCCGAGGAGGCGCAGGAGAAGTTCGGCTTCCTCCTGGACGCCTTCAAGTTCGGCGCCCCGCCGCACGGCGGCATCGCCTTCGGCTGGGACCGCATCGTCGCCCTGCTGACGAATTCGGCGTCGATCCGCGACGTCATCGCGTTCCCGAAGTCGGGCGGCGGCTACGACCCGCTCACCGAGGCCCCGGCGCCGATCACGCCGGAGCAGCGCAAGGAGGCCGGCGTCGACGTCGTCCCGCAGGACGAGGCCGCCTCGGCCGCGGGGGCGTGACGCTCGCTCTCGACGGGCACGCGCTCGCCCCGGTCACGGACGTGGCCGGGGCGAGCCTGCCCGACCGGTGGGCCCACCACCCGGTGGTGGTCGCCGAGGCCGCCCACGGAGGGTGGGACGCGACCCACGCCTGGTCCGACGACGACGCGTTCCTGGTGCGGCTGCGCTGGCGCGAGCGCATCGACGGGGGCCGGCCGCTCGCCGTCGACCACGATGCTGCCGGCGTGAGTCTCCTGGCCGTCGGCAGCCCGGCGGGCGCGGCGCGGCTGCTGCTCGCGGCCGACGCGGAGCTGCGCCCCGGTGGGGTGGGCCCGGTGGTGCGCGCGTCGATGCCGCGCGGCACGTTCTCGGAGCTGTCGGTCTCCGCACGGCCCGACGGCCTCGCCGTGCCCGCACCGTTCGACCACGCGCCGATCGACGCCTGGGACTGGTACGCGGCCACGACGCCGCCGGCCGCCGTGTCCGGCGAGGAGCGGGTCGACGAGCTGCTGGGCGACGCCGGGCGCGCCGCGGCGGCGGCCTGCCTCGCCGTCGCGAACCCGGACGGCGAGCTGCCGGTCTCCGAGCCGCGGTCGCGGTGGTGGGGCTGGCGCGACGACGGCGGCGCCGTGCGCGCCGTGGCGGGCGCGTCGCGCCGCGTCCCCGGGCGGCCGTGGGCCCTCGGCTCGATCGGCACCGACCCCGCGTGGCGGGGCCGGGGGATCGCGGCCGCGGTGACGGCCGTCGCCGCCCGCGCCGGGCTGGCGGAGGCGCCGATGGTCACCCTGGGCGTCTACGCCCACAACGAGGCCGCGCGGCGCGTCTACCGGAGGCTCGGCTTCGCCCTGGGCCAGGAGTTCGAGAGCTCGCGCCCCTGACGCCGACCGCGTCGGGAACTACCTCGCGGGGTTCTGAACTACCTCGCCGACTTCTGAACTACCTCGCCGACTTCTGGACTACCTCGCCGACTTCTGGACTACCTCGGCGTTCCCGGGGACGGCGTCGGCGAGGTAGCCGTCCGGCCGCACCAGCAGCGTCGCGCCGTGGCCGTCGGCGCGGCGCACGACGATCCGTTCGCCGGCGTCGAGCTCGCCGGGAGCGGCCGGCAGGTTCGCCGGCGCCCCGGTCGCCGGCGCGACGAGGACGAAGCGCCCCGCGCGCAGCGCCTCCGCGAGCCGCCGGCCCGCGTTCCCGGGCACGAGGGGGAGGTCGGGCACGCGGCGCCCGGCCGCCGGGTGCGCGCCGGGCGGGGCGGGGTACCGCACGCCGAGGGCCGAGACGGTCGCGGCGGCCCGCCGTCGCGCGGGCGCGGCCCGCGCCAGCAGCGTGGCCAGGACGGCCCGCGCGGCGGCCGCGGCGCGGCCGGGCCGCGTGGCGAGCCGCAGGATCGTGCCGCTCGTGCGGAGCACCTGGGCCCCGACCGGGTGGCGCTCCGCCGAGTACCCGTCCAGCAGCGCGTCGTCGGCGCCGCGCACCACCGCCGCGAGGCGCCACGAGAGGTTCGCCGCGTCCTGCAGCCCGGTGTTCATGCCGAGCCCGCCCGCCGGGCTGTGCACGTGCGCGGCGTCGCCCGCGAGCAGCACGCGTCCCGCCCGGTAGCGCGGCGCCTGGCGCTCGTCGGCCGCGAACCGGGTGGCGAAGCGCAGCTCGTGCATGCCGTGGTCGTCGCCGAGCGTGGCCCGCGCGACGGCCCGGACCTCGTCGAGGTCCACCGGCCCGTCGTCGCCGGGGTCGAGCGCCTCGTCCCACCCGATGAACCGGTACCAGTCACCGCCGAACGGCGCCAGGAAGCCCAGCGCGCCTCCGGACGACGCGACGGTGAGCGCGTCCTCGGGCGGGCGCGCCAGGCGCACGTCCGCCAGCACCATCGCGCGGATCACCGTCTCGCCGGGGAACGGGAGGCCCGCCGCCCGCCGCACCGTCGAGCGCACGCCGTCCGTACCGACCACCCACGGCGCACGAAGCCGTGCCGACGTGCCCGCCGCGCCGTCGCCCCCGTCGTCGACCGCCACCACCGTGGCCCCGTCGCCGTCCTGGGTCACGTCGGTGACGCGCAGCCCGTGCCGGAACACCGCGCCCGCGTCCTCCGCCCGCCGGCGCAGCAGCCGCTCCACCTCGTACTGCGGCGTGACGAGGACGAACGGGAAGCGCCCGGGCAGCGCGTCGAGGCGCAGGTCGACGCGGCCGAACACCCGGACGCGCCGCACCCGGCGCCCGGTGGTGAGGAGCTCGTCGGCGAGCCCGCGCGCGTCGAGCGCCTCGAGGGTGCGGGCGTGCACGGCGAAGGCGCGGGTCAGGTTGCTCAGGCCGGGCGGCCGCTTCTCCACGACCATGACCCGCACGCCCGCGCGGGCCAGGTCCCCGGCCAGGAGGAGGCCCGTGGGCCCGGCCCCGACGACCACGACGTCGGCGTCCATGCCCCCAGCCTAGGGCGAGCGACGTCACAGCACGGGGGCGTGCCCCGGCGCACGGTCGCGTGGGTGGCGCTCCGTAGGCTGGGCCGCATGGACCTGTTCGACGCCGCGCTCACCGGCACCCGCGGCACTCCGGCCACCGGCCGCACCGGGCCGAGCGCCCCCCTCGCCGTGCGCATGCGCCCCGCCGCGCTCGACGAGGTCGCAGGCCAGGCGCACCTGCTCGTGCCCGGATCGCCGCTGCGTCGGCTGGTGGAGCCCGACGACGAGTCCGCCCGTCGCGCGGCGCCGGGGTCAGTGATCCTGTGGGGGCCGCCGGGCGTGGGCAAGACCACGCTGGCGTACCTGGTCGCGACGGTCTCCGGCCGGCGGTTCGTCGAGCTCTCCGCGGTGACGGCCGGGGTGAAGGAGGTGCGCCAGGTCGTCGAGGACGCCCGCCGGCGCCTCGCCACCGGCGGCGAGGAGACCGTGCTGTTCATCGACGAGGTGCACCGCTTCTCCAAGACGCAGCAGGACGCCCTGCTCCCGAGCGTCGAGAACCGGTGGGTCACGCTCGTGGCCGCCACCACCGAGAACCCGTCGTTCTCGGTCAACTCCCCGCTGCTGAGCCGGTCTCTGCTGCTCACGCTCAAGCCGCTCACCGCCGACGACGTCCGCGCCCTCGTGCGCCGCGCCGTCGCGGACGAGCGCGGCCTGGACGGCGCCGTCGAGCTCGCCGACGACGCCGAGGACCAGCTCGTGCGGATGGCGGGCGGCGACGCGCGCAAGGCCCTGACCATCCTCGAGGCGGCCGCGGGCGCGGCCCTCGCCGACGCCGACCCCGGCCGCGCCGCCGACGCCGCGGTGCCCGTCGACCTCGACACCGTGGAGCGCGCCGTCGACGTCGCCGCCGTGCGGTACGACCGCGACGGCGACCAGCACTACGACGTGGTCTCCGCGTTCATCAAGTCGATCCGCGGCTCGGACGTGGACGCCGCCCTGCACTACCTGGCCCGCATGGTGGCGGCGGGCGAGGACCCGCGCTTCATCGCGCGCCGGCTGGTGATCTCGGCGGCGGAGGACATCGGGATGGCCGACCCGTCGGCCCTGCAGACCGCCGTGGCGGCGGCGCAGGCCGTCCAGCTCATCGGGATGCCCGAGGGGCGGATCGTCCTGGCCGAGGCGGTCGTGCACCTCGCGACGGCACCGAAGTCCAACCGGGCGTACCAGGGGATCGACGCGGCCCTGGCGGACGTCCGCGCGGGGAAGGTCGGGGTCGTCCCGCCGCACCTGCGCGACGCGCACTACGCGGGAGCCGAGGGCCTCGGCCACGGCAAGGGCTACCGGTATGCGCACGACGCGCCGCACGCGATCGCGGCGCAGCAGTACCTCCCCGACGAGCTCGCCGGGCGTCGCTACTACGACCCGAGCGACCGCGGCTTCGAGCACCAGGTCACCGACCGGCTGGCGCGGATCCGGCAGATCCTCGACGGCGCCTGACCGGCCGGCGACCCGCGCCTCACGCGGCCTCGAGCTCGACCAGCGTGCTCGCCATCGTCCGGTAGACCTCGTCCCAGGCGGCCGCGACCTCGGGCGTCACGGCGTCGCCCAGCACCGCGACGATCGCCGCGAACAGGTGCTGGTGCACCAGCTCGTACTGGCCCGGTTCGACGCCGACCGCGCGGTGCCGGCGGGCGACGGGCGCGAGCACCTCCCGGGGGTCGGCGTCCTCGTCGACCGCGAGCATCGCGGCGCAGGACGTGATCGCGGTGGCGAGCGCCCGCTGCTGCGTGCCGTCGGCGATGCGCTCGGGGGAGAACATCGAGCCGAGGAGGCCGGGGTGCTCGTCCAGGAGGGTCCGGTAGAAGATCGTGGTGATGTCGTCGATCGAGTCCTCCACCACGGGCAGGGTGGAGCGGACCACCTCGGCGGAGCGGGGCGAGAGCGTGACGGGGGAGGGCATCCTGGCGACTCCTTCGGGCCATCGCCGGCGCCGTGCCGGCGGTGCACAGTCAACCGCCCGGGCGACGCCGGCGACAAGACCTCGCCGAACGAGGCACGGGTGGATCCTCGAAGGGCCGGGGCGGCCCGCGGGATGCGATAAGATGCTGCGGTCGCCGTTTCCGGCGACCGCCTGGGACCTCGGCCCCGTGAGCACCCCGCCATCGCGTGCAGGGCGTTTCCATCGGCTGGTCCCGCACCCGACACCCTCCCTCCGGGATCGTCGTCGGGTGTGACCTCATCCATCACCACAGGACAGGAAGCAACCAGTGACCGCTGTCACCAAGTCGCGCCGCCAGGTCCGCCTGAGCCGCAAGCTCGGCCTCGCGCTGACCCCGAAGGCCGTCCGCCACTTCGAGAAGCGCCCGTACCCCCCGGGTGAGCACGGCCGCGCCCGCCGCCGCACCGAGTCGGACTACGCGGTCCGCCTCCGCGAGAAGCAGCGTCTGCGCGCCCAGTACGCGCTGCGCGAGAAGCAGCTGCTCAAGGTCTACGAGAACGCCCGCAAGCACCCGGGCCTGACCGGTGAGGTCATGGTCGAGGACCTCGAGACGCGCCTCGACGCGCTCGTGCTGCGCGCCGGCTTCGGCCGCACCATCCTGCAGGCCCGCCAGGCCGTGACGCACCGTCACATCCTCGTGGACGGCAAGATCGTCGACCGTCCGTCGTTCCGCGTGAAGCCGGGCCAGACCATCCAGGTCAAGCCGAAGTCGCAGACCACGACGCCGTTCCAGGTCGCCGCCGCCGGCGCGCACCGCGACGTCCTGCCGGCCGTGCCGGGCTACCTCGACGTGAACCTCGAGAAGCTGTCGGCCACGCTGACCCGCAAGCCGAAGCGCGCCGAGGTCCCCGTGACCTGCGAGGTGCAGCTCGTGGTCGAGTTCTACGCGCGCTGACCCTGCCGTCGCCGCGGAGCACCCCGGACGCCCCGTCACCCGCCACCGCGGGGGGCGGGGCGTCCGCCGTTCGAGGTGGTCACCCGGGATAGGGTGACGACCGACCGTCTGACGCCTGTGCGAGGAGAGATCTGATGTCGATGGGTGACGTGGCCGGGCTCATCGCGGCCGTCGCGTTCGTGCTGCTGGTGGGCCTGCTCGCGATCCCGCTCGTGAAGCTGGGCCGCGTGCTCGACGAGGCGACGCGCTCCATCCGCGAGGTCACGGAGCACTCGGTGCCGATCCTCGACGAGGCGGCCACCACGGTGGCCTCCACGAACGACCAGCTGGTCAAGGTCGACACGATCACGACCTCGGCCGCGCAGGTGAGCGAGAACGTGTCGGCGCTGGCCGGCCTGTACGCCTCGACGCTCGGGCGCCCCCTGGTGAAGGTGGCGGCGTTCTCCTACGGCGTGCGGCAGGCGTTCGCGCGGGCCTCCCGCTCGAGCCGCGACGACGCGAAGGCGGCGCGCTGATGCGCCGGTTGTTCTGGGTCGGCGTGGGCGTCGTGGTGACGGTCGTCGTCGTCCAGCGGGGCCGCAAGATCGTGGCGCAGTACGCGCCCGAGGCCGTGGTCGACCGTGCCGAGCGCGCGGCGCAGGACGCCGGACGGCGGGCGGAGACGTTCGTCGCCACGTTCCGGCGCGAGTTCACGCAGGCGCGCGGCGCCCGGGAGGCCGAGCTCACGGCGGCGCTGCTGGCCGAGGGCCAGCCGGACCCGGACGACGTGCGCGCCAGCGGGCTGCGGCCCGGCGACCTGCGCGGCGGGCCCGGGCGGGCCCGGCACGCGGCGTCGGCCCCGGACCGGCAGCCCGGCCAGCATCCCGACGCAGAGGCCGAGATCGCCGCCGACGAGGCCGATCTCGGCTACTCGTTCTGAGAAATCCCGTTCCGACCATCCCCCGGCGGGCGCGAGAATAGGGGACGGCCGCCGCCACGGCGGGTGGCCGTCACGCCCGTCACCAGACACATCGAAGGACACCATGCGCACCGCCGAGATCCGCAAGCGTTGGCTCGACTACTTCGAGTCGAAGGACCACGCGATCGTGCCCAGCGCGCCGCTGGTCTCGCCGGACCCGTCGATCCTGTTCACGATCGCCGGCATGGTGCCCTTCATCCCGTACATCCTCGGCACGGAGCAGGCGCCGTGGCCGCGTGCGGCGAGCGTGCAGAAGTGCATCCGCACCAACGACATCGAGAACGTGGGCCGCACCACGCGGCACGGCACGTTCTTCCAGATGAACGGCAACTTCTCGTTCGGCGACTACTTCAAGCGCGAGGCGATCGACTTCGCGTGGGAGCTCCTCACGGGCGACCAGGGCCAGGGCGGCTACGGGCTCGACGGCGACCGGCTGTGGGTGACCATCTGGGAGCAGGACGCCGAGGCGTACGAGGCGCTGACGAAGGGCGTCGGGCTCGACCCGAAGCACGTCGTGCGCCTGCCGCGCGAGGAGAACTTCTGGGACACCGGTCAGCCCGGCCCCGCGGGCCCCTGCGCCGAGTGGCACTACGACCGCGGCCCCGCCTACGGTCCGGACGCCGTCGGCGGCACCGTCGACCCGGGAGGCGACCGCTACCTGGAGATCTGGAACCTGGTCTTCGACGAGTTCGTGCGCGGCGAGGGGCAGGGCAAGAACTACCCGCTGCTGGGCGAGCTCGAGCACAAGAGCATCGACACGGGCGCGGGCCTGGAGCGCATCGCCTACCTGCTGCAGGGCAAGGAGAACCTCTACGAGATCGACGAGGTCTTCCCCGTCATCGCGCGCGTGGAGGAGCTCACGGGCAAGCGCTACGGCGCCGACGCCGAGGACGACGTGCGCATGCGCGTGGTCGCGGACCACGTCCGCTCGTCCCTGATGGTCATCGGCGACGGCGTGCGCCCGTCGAACGAGGGCCGGGGCTACGTGCTGCGCCGTCTCATCCGTCGCGCCGTGCGCGCGGTGCGCCTGCTGGGCGTGGACGCGGTCGCGATGCCGGAGCTCCTGCCGGTCTCCAAGGACGCGATGAAGGCCTCGTACCCGGAGCTGGAGGCCGAGTTCGGCCGCATCAGCGACGTCGCGTACGCGGAGGAGGACGCCTTCCGCCGCACGCTGGCGCAGGGGACGACGATCCTGGACACGGCCGTGGGCCGGGCCAAGAAGGCGGCCGACGGCGCTGCGCCGGTGCTCGGCGGCGCGGAGGCGTTCCAGCTGCACGACACGTACGGCTTCCCGATCGACCTCACCCTCGAGATGGCGGCCGAGCAGGGCGTCCAGGTCGACGAGAAGGCCTTCCGCGACCTCATGGCGGAGCAGAAGCAGCGCGCCCGGGCCGACGCCCTCGCGAAGAAGACGGGTCACGCGGACCTGCGGTCCTACGAGACGCTGAACAAGGAGCTCACGGCGCCGGTCGAGTTCCTCGGGTACACGGACACCGAGGCCTCGGTGACCGTCGCCGGCCTGCTCGTCGACGGGGTGCCCGCGCCCGCCGCGTCCGCCCCCGCCGACGTCGAGGTCGTCCTCGACCGCACGCCGTTCTACGCCGAGGCCGGCGGCCAGCTCGCCGACCAGGGCGCCATCGTGCTCGACGGCGGCGCCACCATCGAGGTCGACGACGTGCAGCGTCCCGTCAAGGGCCTGTCCGTGCACCGCGGCCGCCTGGTCGAGGGCACGGTCGCCCTGGGCGACCCGGGCCTCGCGACGATCGACGTGGCGCGCCGCGTCGCGATCAGCCGCGCCCACTCGGCCACGCACATGATCCACAAGGCGCTGCACGAGATGGTCGGCCCGGACCGCACGCAGGCCGGCTCCGAGAACGCCCCGAGCCGCGTGCGCTTCGACTTCCGGTCCCCGACCCCGGTGCCCTCGGACGCACTGGGCGAGATCGAGGAGCGCGTGAACTCGCGCCTCACGGAGAACCTCGAGGTGACCGACGCGACGATGCCGCTCGCCCGGGCCCGCGAGCTGGGCGCGATGGCGCTGTTCGGTGAGAAGTACGGCGACACGGTGCGCGTCGTGTCGATCGGCGGCGACTGGTCGCGCGAGCTGTGCGGCGGCACGCACGTCAAGGCCACCGGCGAGGTGGGCCGCGTCGCGCTGCTCGGCGAGGCCTCGATCGGCTCGGGCGTGCGTCGTGTGGACGCGCTCGTGGGCGACGGTGCGTACGGCTTCCAGGCCAAGGAGCACGCCCTGGTGGGGCAGCTGACCGGCCTGCTGGGCGCGCGGCCGGACGAGCTGGCGGATCGCGTGGGCTCGCTGCTCACGCGCCTCAAGGACACGGAGAAGGAGCTCGCCGGGATGCGCCAGGAGCGCATCCTCGCGGCCGCGGGCACGCTCGCCGCGCAGGCCCCGCGGGTCGGGGACGTCCGCCTCGTCACGCACGACGCCGGCGAGGTCGCCTCGGCGGACGACCTGCGCGCCCTGGCCCTGGACGTGCGCGGACGCCTCGGCGACGCCGAGCCGGCGCTCGTCGCCGTCGGCGGGGTCGCGGGCGGCCGCCCGCTGGTGGTCGTGGCGACGAACGCGGGCGCCCGCGACGCCGGCCTGCGGGCGGGCGACTTCGTCAAGGCCGCCGCGAAGACGCTCGGCGGCGGGGGCGGCGGCAAGCCGGACCTGGCCCAGGGCGGCGGCACGGACGCGTCCGCCCTGCCGGGCGCGCTCGACGGCGTGGCCGAGGGCGTGCGCGCGGCCCGGGCGGGCGCGTGACCGCTGCGTCGCACGGGCCGGGCCCCGGGGGTGCGGAGGCGCCCCGCGGCCTGCCGCGGGGCGCGCGCCTCGGGGTCGACGTCGGCAAGGCGCGCATCGGGCTCGCGGGCAGCGACCCGGACGGCCTCGTGGCGACGCCGGTCGAGACGGTGCCCCGCGTCCTCGACGTCCCCGCCGGCGCCGACGGCTCGCCCGCGGTGACGGCCGACGTCGCCCGCATCGTCGCCGAGGCGCAGGAGCGGTTCGCCGCCGTCGTCTACGTGGGGCTGCCGCGCCACCTGTCCGGCGCGGAGGGGGCGGCGACCGCCGACGCCCGCGCTTTCGCGCTCCGTCTGGCCGCCGCCGTCGCGCCCGCCGAGGTGCGGCTCGTGGACGAGCGGATGACGACCGTCACCGCGCACGCGCAGCTGCGCTCGGCCGGGCGACGCACCAAGACACACCGGTCTGTCGTCGACCAGGCCGCAGCCGTTATCATTCTGCAATCTGCACTCGACGTGGAGCGGTCGGCGGGGGAGCGCGCCGGCGAGCTCGTCGAGCAGCGGCCACCGGGCGCCTGACCTGCCCGGACAGCAGCACCCGACCATCGTGCCCACCCCAGGCCCTGTCAGAAGGAAGAACCCGGCGTGACGGACCTCTTCGAGCATCCCGCCCTCCAGGAGGCGCCGGCGGCACCCTCGCGGCGCCGCTCGGCCGCCAGCCGGCGGGCCGCCGCCAAGCGCAAGCGCCGCCGTCGGCAGCGCACCGCGGTGGTGCTCGTCGTGGTCCTCGGGTTCGTGGGCGCGGGCGCCTACCTGCTGTGGGACCGCATGGACTCGCTCGTGGGCGACCTGCCGTTCATCGGGTCGCAGAACGAGGACTACCCGGGGCCGGGCGGCGAGCCGGTGGAGGTGGTCATCCCCGAGGGGGCGACGGGCGGCCAGATGGCGTCGGTGCTGCACGACGCGGGGGTCGTCGCCAGCGTCGGCGCGTTCACGGACGCGTTCGGCCAGAACCCGGCCGCGGCGGGCATCCAGCCGGGCACGTACCAGCTCCAGGCCGAGATGAAGGCGTCGGACGCCGTCGCCGCGCTGGTGAAGAACGAGAAGCTGCAGACCAACGTGACGATCCCCGAGGGCTACACGGTCGACCAGATCGTGGAGAAGATCGCCTCGGTGACCACCATCAAGCCCAAGGAGCTCCAGGCGGCGCTGAAGGACCCGGACTCCTTCGGCCTGCCGAAGCAGGCGGACGGCAACGCCGAGGGGTGGCTGTTCCCGAAGACGTACACCGTCCAGCCGGGCGACGACGCCACGACGCTCCTCACGGCGATGGTCGACCAGACCACGAAGGAGCTCGAGCAGGCGGGCGTCGACCAGTCCGACTGGGAGGACACGCTCATCAAGGCGTCGCTCGTCGAGCGCGAGGCGAAGCACGACGAGGACCGCCCGAAGATGGCGCGCGCGATCGAGAACCGGATCGACCAGGGCATGCCGCTGCAGATCGACGCGACCAGCGCGTACGGCCTGAAGAAGTCGGGCACCCAGCTGACGTACGACGACATCCACGACGCCGACGACCCGTACTCGACGTACGCGCACGTCGGCCTGCCGCCGACGCCGATCTCGAACCCGGGCGCCGCCTCGATCGAGGCCGTGGGTCATCCCGCCGACGGGGACTGGCTGTTCTGGGTCACCGTGAACCTCGACACCGGCGAGACGAAGTTCTCCTCGACGAACGCGGAGCACGAGAAGTACCGGGCCGAGCTCAAGAAGTGGCAAGAGGAGAACGCCCGCTGACATGACCGTCTCCCGACGTGCGGCGGTGCTGGGCCACCCCGTCGCGCACTCCCTTTCGCCCGTCCTGCACACCGCCGCCTACGACGCCCTCGGCCTGGAGGGCTGGGCGTACTCGGCGATCGACACCACGGTCGACGACCTGCCGGCGCTGGTGCGCGGGCTGGACCTCGCCTGGGCCGGCCTGAGCGTCACGATGCCGCTCAAGCAGGCGATCATCGACCTGGTGGACCACGTCGACCCGCTGGCGGTCGCCGTCGGCGCCGTGAACACGGTGCTGGTCGGGCCGGCCCGCTGCGGCGTGACCCTCACGGGCACGAACACGGACGTGTACGGCCTGGTCACCGCACTGCGCGAGGGCCTCGCCGCGCGGGGCCGTGGTGCCGGGGCGGCGAGCGCCGTCGTCCTCGGCGGCGGCGCCACCGCCGCGTCGACCCTGGCCGCGCTGGGCGAGCTCGGCTGCACCTCCCCGCGCGTCCTGGTGCGCTCGCTCGCCCGCGCGGTGGGGCTGCAGGAGGCCGCGGCGCGGATGGGCGTGAGCCCCCGCTTCGAGGTGCTGGACGCGTCGGCGTCCCTCGGCGCGCTGCGCGACGCGGACGTCGTCGTGTCCACGATGCCCGCCTACGCCGCCGACCCGGTGGCGGCCGCGCTCGCCGCCCACGGCGGCACGCCGGGCGGCGTGCTGCTCGACGTGGTCTACGACCCGCGCCCCACGGCGCTGTCGTCCGCCTGGGCCGCCGCGGGCGGCACCGTCGTCGGCGGCGAGCGGATGCTGCTGCACCAGGCGGCGGAGCAGGTGCGCCTCATGACGGGCCGCCCGGCGCCGGTCGCGGCCATGGACGCGGCGCTCGGGCGGGCCCTGGGGTCCCCGGCGTCCGCACGCTGACCACCGGACGGACCTGCGGCGCGGTCGTGGAAGAATCGCAGGCATGCTGCGCTGGATGACGTCGGGGGAGTCGCACGGTCCGTCACTCGTGGGGGTCATGGAGGGCCTGCCCGCCGGCGTCGAGGTCGTGACCGCGGACATCCAGGCCGCGCTCGCGCGCCGGCGGCTCGGGTACGGCCGCGGCGCCCGCATGAAGTTCGAGCAGGACGCGGTGCGCGTGCTCGGCGGCCTGCGCCACGGCGTCACGCAGGGCGGCCCGCTGGCCTTCGAGATCGGCAACACCGAGTGGCCCAAGTGGACCGACGTCATGTCGCCGGACCCCGTCGACCGCGCGGCGCTCCTGGTCGACGCCGGCACCGGCGACGAGCGCGAGATCGCGCGCAACCGCCCGCTCACCCGGCCCCGCCCGGGGCACGCGGACCTGGTCGGGATGCGCAAGTACGGCTTCGACGACGCCCGGCCGGTGCTGGAGCGCGCGTCGGCCCGCGAGACGGCGACGCGCGTCGCGCTGGGCCTGGTCGCGGCGAAGTTCCTCGAGCAGGCCGTCGGCGTGCGCCTGGTCTCCCACGTCGTCGCGATCGGCCCGGTCGAGGTCCCCGAGGGGGCGGACCTGCCCGCGCCCGACGACGTCGCCGCGCTGGACGCCGACCCGGTGCGCTGCTTCGACGCCGCGACGAGCGCGGCGATGGTCGCCGAGATCGACGAGTGCAAGAAGGACGGCGACACGCTGGGCGGCGTCGTCGAGGTGCTCGCCTACGACGTGCCCTCGGGCCTCGGCAGCTACGTGCAGGGCGACCGGCGCCTCGACGCCCGCCTGGCGGGCGCGCTCATGGGCATCCAGGCGATCAAGGGCGTCGAGGTCGGCGACGGCTTCCGCACCGCCCGGCGCCGCGGCTCGGCCGCGCACGACGAGATCGAGCGCGCCGACGACGGCCGCATCCAGCGCCGCTCCAACCGGGCCGGCGGCATCGAGGGCGGCATGTCCAACGGAGAGGTCCTGCGGGTGCGCGCGGCCATGAAGCCCATCTCGACCGTGCCGCGGGCCCTGGCCACCGTCGACGTCGCCACGGGCGAGGACGTCACGGCCCACCACCAGCGCTCGGACGTGTGCGCGGTGCCGCCCGCGGCCGTCGTCGCCGAGGCGATGGTGGCGCTCGAGCTGGCCCAGGCGGTCGTGGAGAAGTTCGGCGGGGACTCGGTGGCCGAGGTGCGGCGCAACGCCGAGGCGTACCTCGCGTCGATCCCCGAGCTGCTGCGATGACGGCGGGCGTCCCCCGGGCGGTGCTCATCGGCCCGCCGGGCAGCGGCAAGACGACGGTCGGGCGGCTGCTCGCCCAGCGGCTCGGCGTCGCGTTCCGGGACACGGACGCGGACGTCGAGGAGACCGCGGGCAAGGCCGTCGCCGAGATCTTCGTCGACGACGGCGAGCCGCGCTTCCGCGAGCTCGAGCGCGAGGCCGTCACCACGGCCCTGGCGTGCCACCCCGGCGTCCTCGCGCTGGGCGGCGGCGCGGTCATGGACGAGCACACCCAGCGGGCGCTCGAGGGCTATGTCGCGGGCGGCGGCGCCGTCGTCTTCCTCGACGTCTCCCTCGCCCACGCCGCGCCGCGCGTCGGCTTCAACCAGTCCCGCCCGCTGCTCGTGGGCAACCCCCGGGCGCGGTGGGTCGAGCTGATGCAGGCGCGCCGACCGACCTACGAGCGGCTCGCGACGGTGCACGTCGTCTCCGACGAGCGCCCGCCCCAGGAGATCGCCGCACAGGTGCACGCCGGCGTCGTCGGCGTCCCGGCGGCGGGCGGCACAGACACACCAGCACAGGAGGTCCAGTCATGACGGTCCGGGTGACCGTGAACGGCGCGCAGCCGTACGACGTCGTCGTCGGGCGACACCTGCTCGGCGAGCTGTCGAGCCTGCTCGGCGACGGGGTGCGCAGGGTGCTGGTCATGCACCCCGCGTCGCTGCAGGCCACCGGCGAGGCGGTGCGCGAGGACCTCGTGGCCCAGGGCTACGAGGCGTTCGCCGTCGAGCTGCCCGACGCCGAGGAGCAGAAGACGGCGCAGGTGGCGGCGTTCTGCTGGCAGGTGCTGGGCCAGGCCGACTTCACGCGGTCCGACGCGATCGTGTCCGTGGGCGGCGGGGCGACGACGGACCTCGCCGGCTTCGTCGCAGCCACCTGGCTGCGGGGCATCAAGGTCGTGCACCTGCCGACCACGCTGCTGGCGATGGTGGACGCGGCCGTGGGCGGCAAGACGGGCATCAACACGGCCGAGGGCAAGAACCTCGTGGGCGCCTTCCACCCGCCGGCCGGGGTGCTGTGCGACCTGGCGGCCCTCGAGTCGCTCGACCGGTGGGACCTGGTCGCCGGCATGGCGGAGGTCGTCAAGACCGGCTTCATCGCCGACCCGCGCATCCTCGAGCTGGTCGAGGCGCACGCCGACGAGCTGCGCGAGTGGAAGGGCGCGGACACCACGCCCGAGACCTGGGCCGTGCTGACCGAGCTCATCGAGCGGTCGGTGCGGGTCAAGGCCCGCGTCGTGGGGGAGGACCTCACGGAGCAGGGGCTGCGGGAGATCCTCAACTACGGGCACACCCTGGGCCACGCGATCGAGCTCACCGAGCGCTACCAGCTGCGGCACGGCGCCGCGGTCGCGGTCGGGATGGTCTTCGCGGCCGAGCTCGCCCGCCTCGGCGGCAAGCTCGACGACGCCGTCGTGGACCGGCACCGGGCGATCCTGGACTCCCTCGGCCTGCCGACCACCTACCGCGGGGACCGCTGGGACAAGCTGCTCGCGGCCATGCAGCGCGACAAGAAGACGCGCGGCAACCTGCTGCGCTTCGTCGTCCTGGACGACGTCGCGAAGCCCACGCGCCTGGAGGGGCCGGACCCGACGCTGCTCGCGGCCGCGTACGCGGAGGTCTCCAAGGAGCCGCCGGCCGGGCGGCCCGGCGTCACGGTCCAGCTCGGCCTCTAGCCCGACGTCCGCACCGGGGGCTTCGACGTGGACGACGGCGCGCGCCCCGGCGTGACGCGGTCGGGGTCCGGCCGCGGCTGACACCGCCGCTCGCTGGTTGAGCCTGTCGAAACCCTCGTGGACGGGGTCTCGACAGGCTCAACCAGCGGACCAGAGCCCGCGCGCGACGAGCACGTCCCGCAGCAGGTCGGCGCGGTCGGTGACGATCCCGTCGACGCCGAGGTCGAGGAGGCGCCCCATCTGGCCGGGGGCGTTGATGGTCCACACGTGCACCTGCCGCCCGGCGCGGTGCGCGGCCGCCACGGTGGCCGCGTCGACCACCCGCAGGCGGCCCTCGGCGACGGGGACCTGGAGGGCGTCCACGTCGCGCAGCGCCCGCCGAGCGAGGGCGTCGGCCCTCAGGCGGGCACCGGCGAGGAAGCCGGCCACCTCGCGGCGCGCGGCCGACGTCGCGACGGGGGCCGTCAGGCGGCTCAGGGTCGCGCGGCGGCGCCGCGCGTCGAACGACGTGACGCACACGCGGTCGTGCGCGTTCGTGCGCTCGATGGCCGCGGCCGTGGGCCCGATCCCCGAGTCCTCCTTGACGTCGATGTTGACGCGCAGGTCGGGCCAGGTGCCGAGCACGTCGTCGAGGCGCGGCACCGGCTCGCTGCCGCCGATGCGCGCGTGCCGCACGACCGACCACGGCAGGTCGGCCACCCGTCCGGTCGCGTCGGTGGTGCGGTCGAGGGACGCGTCGTGCAGGGCGACGGCGACGCCGTCGGCGGTGCCGTGGGCGTCGGTCTCCACGTAGCGGAAGCCGAGGTCGACCGCGGCGGCGAACGCGGCCAGGGAGTTCTCGAGGTTCTCCCGGCCGTGGGAGAAGCCGCGGTGCGCGAGCGCCAGCACGGGCAACGCGGCGCCGTCGGCGCCGCGCGGGTCCAGGTACGGGTGCGCGGGTGCGGGTCTCACGGCGTCGGCTCCTCGTCACGGGCATCGTCGCGGGGATCGTCGCGGGGATCGTCGTCGGGCAGGCGGGCGTCGAGCCAGGCCAGGACGCCGTCGAGGTAGGCCGCCCGGGGGACGGCGGCCGACAGGGCGAGGTCGTGCACGCCTCCGGGCACGACGAGCGACGTGACGTCGCGCCCGACCCGGGGCGCCAGGGCCGCGATCCGGCCGACGTCGAGCACGGTGTCCTGGGCGTCGAGGCGCGGGTTGTCGGGCCGGTCGGGGCCGGAGGCGTCGCTGCGCGCCACGAGCACCGGGCCGGGCACGGCGAGGCCCCGGGCCAGGCGTGCCTGCGCCCGGGTCACGGTCCGCAGCCAGCCGGCGCGCGCGGGCAGCCCGTCGGGGCGCTTCAGCGCGGTGTCGAAGTCCCACCGGCCGCCGGAGGAGACGTGCTGGTGGGTGGCGTAGACCGACGGGTTGGCGCTGACGACGACGAGCGGCCGGCGCCGCCCGAGCACCTCGAGCACGGCGGAGCGTCCCGCGTCGTACAGCCGTGACCCGCTGAGGGAGAAGAACGGGGAGTTCAGCACGAGCAGGTCGGGCCGGTGATCCGGGTCGGCGCGGGCGCCGTGCGCCCACAGCGCGGCGGTCAGGCCGCCCGTGGAGTGCGCGTGCACCGCCAGCGGCAGGCCGGGCTCCAGGGACCGGACGGCGTGCGCCGCGGCGGAGAGGTCGGCGCCCGCCTCGCGCAGGCTCGCCACGTAGTGCGGGGGCAGCGGGTCGCCGGCGTCCGGGCGGTCGTCGTCGCGGTCGTCGTCGCGGTCGTCGTCGGGGCCGCCGAGCAGGGAGCGGCCCGCCCGGCGCAGGTCGAGGGCGTAGAAGGCGTGGCCGGCGGCCACGAACGCCTGGGCCAGGTGGGCCTGGAAGAAGTAGTCGTTGTACCCGTGCACGTGCAGCACCGCGGCACGCGGCCGCTCCGGCCGTTCGACGGCGCGCACCAGGGTGGCGGGGCCGAGCGCCCGCTCCTCGAACCGCGTGCCCAGGAGCCGGTCGGTCCGCCAGCCGGCCCCGACGCCGGCCCGGCCCTCGGCGGTGCCCTTCGCCGACGACGGGTCCGGGGCAGAGGCGTGCACAGCCGCGATCGTATCCGGGGCGCCGGGGCCGGGCGCGTCGTGCCGCGGACCGGGCTCGCCCTGAGAGCTCGCCCCGCCTCTCGCCTCCGGACACCTGCGTCCGGCAGACTGCACGCCCATGAGCGACCACGACGCCGCACCGGGCTCCGCGCGCCCCGCCACCCCGCCCGCAGGGCTCGCCGCGCCGGGCGCCCCGGCCGCCGTCCCGCGCCGCCAGGTGGTCTCGTGGGCGATGTGGGACTGGGCGACACAGCCGTTCAACACCGTGATCGTCACGTTCGTCTTCACGGCCCTGTACCTCACGAGCGACGCGTTCCTGGCGCCGGAGGTGGCGGCGCTGCCCGCGGACGACCCGGCGCACGAGCGCGCGCTGGCGGGGCTCACGAGCGGCCTGGGCCTGTGGATCACGATCGGCGGCCTCCTGGTCGCGCTGCTCGCGCCCGTGCTGGGGCGCCGCGCCGACGTCGAGGGCCGCCGCAAGGCCTGGGTCGGCGGCGCGACCATCGTCATGGTGGCGTCCATGGCGGCCCTGTTCGCGGTCCGCGCCGACCCGGTGTGGTTCGTGCTGGGCGCCGCGCTCGTGTCCCTCGGCAGCGTCGCGAGCGAGATCGCCGGCGTGAACTACAACGCCATGCTCGTGCAGGTGTCCACCCGCGCGACCGTCGGCAAGGTCTCCGGGCTCGGGTGGGGGCTCGGCTACCTCGGGGGGATCGTCGCGCTCGTGGTCGTCGTCGTCGCGACGACGTTCGACTGGTGGGGGATGCCCACCGACGACGGCCTCGCCTACCGGGTCATCGCCGTCGGCTGCGCCGTGTGGGCCGTGGCGTTCGCGTGGCCCCTGTTCCGCTACGTGCCCGAGGCCCCGGCCGCCGCCGACCGCCCCCGCGTGGGCTTCTTCCGCGGCTACGTCGTGCTGGTGCGCGACGTGGTCGCCCTGTACCGGCACGAGCGGCCCACGTTCTGGTTCCTGCTCGCGAGCGCCGTCTACCGCGACGGGCTGTCCGCCGTCTTCACCTTCGGCGCGGTCATCGCCGCGGTCTCGTTCCGCTTCGGGGACGACGCCGTGGTGTTCTTCGGCATCGCCGCCAACCTGCTCGCCGGCGTGAGCACGATCCTCGCCGGCCGGCTCGACGACCGGTTCGGGCCGCGCGCCGTGATCATCGGCTCGCTCAGCGGGCTCGTGGCGTGCGGCCTGCTCGTCGTCGTGCTGCACCCCCTCGGGCCCGTGGTGTTCTGGGTGGCCGGGCTCGCCCTGACCTGCTTCGTCGGCCCCGCGCAGGCGGCGTCCCGCTCGCTGCTGGCGAGGGTCGCGCCCGCCGGGCGCGAGTCGGAGATCTTCGGCCTCTACGCCACGACGGGTCGAGCGGTGTCGTTCCTCGCCCCGTCGATGTGGACCCTGCTGATCGCGCTCACGGGAGCCACCATCTGGGGCACCCTCGGGATCGTCGCGGTGATCCTCGTGGGCCTGGTGCTCATGCTCCGGGTGACGGTGGGGCGTCGGGAGCCCGCGGAGGCCGACGGCGCGGGCCCGCGGCCCTGATCACGGCCGCCACGGCGTCGAGGTCCGCGAGCGGGGCCAGGTGCTGCAGCTTCTCCGGGTTGATCACTCCGTGGATCTGCGTGACGAGCCCGCCGGTCACCTGCAACGAGTAGGCGCCGATGACGCCCCCGCCCACCGCGTCGTCGGCGTAGGCGATCATCCCCGGGCCGCCGTTCACCACGGCCGCCTCCAGGCGGGCCGGCGCGCCGCGCCGCGCGAACCCGGACAGCAGCCGGGCGACCGCCACGTTCCCCGACACCGGGCGCGACACCGCCAGCCCGACGGGCACCTTCCCGCCCCCGTCGCCGGTCAGCGAGACGTCGTCGGCCAGGAGCTCGACCAGCGCCTCGACGTCGCCCTCCTCCGTCGCCGCGATGAACCGGCGCACCAGCTCGGCGGCGTGCGGGTCCGGGCGCCCGGCACGCTCGTCGGGGGTCTCGTGCCGCCGGGCGGCCACCCGGCGCCGCGCCCGCGACGCGAGCTGGCGGGCCGCCAGCTCCGTCGTCCCGATCACCTGGGCCGACTCCCGGTGCGGGTAGCCGAACACGTCGTGCAGCAGGAAGGCCGCCCGCTCGGCCGGCGTCAGCTCCTCCAGGAGCACCAGGAACGCCGTCGACAGGTCGTCCGCCAGCTCCGCGTGCGCGGCGCCCTCCCTGCCCGCCGAGCCGGCCGCGACGACGTCGCCCACGAGCGGCTCGGGCACCCACTCGCCCACGTACGACTCGCGCCGCACCCGCGCGGAGCGCAGCACGTCCAGCGCGATCCGCGTCGCCACCGTCGTCGTGTACGCGGCCGGGTTCAGCACCGCGGCGTCGACCACCCCCACGGGGGCGACGCGCACCATCGCCTCCTGGGCGACGTCCTCCGCCTCGGTGACGCTGCCGAGCATCCGGTACGCGGCGCCGAACGCGACGCGCCGCAGGTCCTCGAGGTCGGTGTCGGTGGCGGTGGCGGGAGCCGTGCGGTCGGTGCGGCCGGCGTGGCCCCTGCGTCGTCGCGACGTGTCCGTGCGTGGCATGCTGCGCATCCTTCCCCCGTGCGGTCCGTGAGCCCTGCACTGCCGACGGCGTGGCGAACCGCGACGTGACACCGCACGATGGGCCCGTGGGAGACGTCGAGGACTACCTGACCACCCTGTCCGGACCCGAGCACGACGCCGTGGCGCGCGTGTACGCCCGTGCCCGCGCGCTCGTGCCCGACGCCGACGAGGGCCGCAGCTACGGCATGCCGGCCCTGCGCTACCGCGGCAGCCCGCTGGTGAGCGCCATGGTGACGCGCACGCACGTCGGCCTCTACCCGTTCAGCCCCGACGTGGTCGCGGCGCTCGCGGGCGACCTGGCGGAGTTCCGCACCACCAAGGGGTCCGTCTCCTTCCAGCCGGACGCGCCGCTGCCGGACGACGTCGTCGACCGGCTCGTGCTCGCCCGGCGCGACGAGATCGACGCGCGGTCGCGCTGACCTGCTCGGTCGCCGGCGGCCCACCTGGCGTCTGCTACGCCGGCGGCACGTTGACGTTGCCGCGGAACACGTTCTGGGGGTCGTAGCGGCGCTTGACGTCGAGCAGGCGGTCCCAGGTCGCGCCGGGGTAGGCCGCGCGCGCGACGTCGAGCCCGCCGTCGACGCTGAAGTTCACGTACGCGCCGTCCGCGCCGCGCAGGCGGGCGGCGAGCGCGTCCACCCAGGGCGTGTACCCGGCGGCGGTGGCAGCGTCGGGGGCGACCGCCGCGACGTTGCCGATCACCCGCGCCGCGCGGTGGGCGTACGCCGTGGCGTCCGCGGGGACGTCGGCCACCGCGCCCCCGAGCACGCGCAGCTGCGCCGCGCGCATCATCGCGTCGGAGCCCTCCAGCTGCTCCAGCAGGTGCGTCGCCGCGGCCTCGTCGAGCCCGTCCGCGAAGAACGTGCGGCCCGTGGCGACGACCGGCCCGCCCTGGGGACCGCCTTCCAGCAGGCTGGGGTACGGCGCGGTCCGCAGGCCGTCGAGCAGCGCGCCGCCCGCACGGGCGGCGACGTCGCGCAAGGGTGCGAGGGCGGCGTCCGCCTCGTCGAGAGGGCCCGACCAGCAGGCGTTCGCCATCACGACGAGGCGACCGTGCCAGTCCGCCGGGATCATCGGCATCGGCGGCGCCGGCATGACCATGACGACCATCGTGAGGCCCGGGGGCGCCGCGTCCGCCGCCGCGACCACCCCGGCGACCGCCTCGGGCGTCGCGGGCATCAGCAGCACCCCGCCGACCACCTGCGACACCTCGTGCAGGGCGAACCGGAACCGGGTCACGACGCCGAAGTTGCCGCCGCCGCCGCGCAGCGCCCAGAACAGGTCGGGCTCGTGGTCGGCGTCGGCGCGCACCACCTCGCCGTCGGCCGTGACGACCTCGGCGCCGAGCAGGCTGTCGATGGTCATGCCGAGGGACCGGGACAGCAGCCCGACGCCCCCGCCCAGCGTGATGCCGCCGACGCCCACCGTGCCGGTGTCGCCGAACGGCGTCGCGAGTCCGTGCTCGCCGGCGGCGCGCGAGTACGCGCCCGCGGTGATCCCGCCGCCGGCCCACGCGGTCCGGCCGCCGACGTCGATCTCGACGCCGTCCAGGCCGCGCAGGTCGAGCGTCAGCGCGCCGTCGGCGGAGCCGAGCCCGAACACCGAGTGCCCGCCCGAGCGGACGGAGACCTCGGCGCCGGCGTCGCGCGCGAGGCGCACGGCACGGGCGACCGCGTCGGTGTCGGCGGGGCGGACGACGGCCGCCGGCCGCTGCTCGACGCCGCCGGGCTCGATCGCCCGGGCCGCGCCGTAGTCGTCGTCATCGGGGGCGACGACGGGCGTGGTGGCGCCGAGAGCCGCCCTGAGTGCGGCCGCGGAGAGCGCAGGCGTCGGGGCAGGGGTGGTGGGGGGATTCGTGGGGTGGGACATCGGGGCTCCTCGTCGGGGGACGACCGTGCGGGGTGGGGTGCACTCAGGAGGACCGTGCGGGGGCCGCGTCCTCATCGGCAGCATCCCGTACACCCGACGGGAAGTCGACGGAATTCGTGACACCGACGGCCCCCCGGGCCGCGCCGGCGATGCCGGTGCGGCGCGGGCGCGTGCGGCCCGCGAGCACCGTCGCAACCAGAGCGAGCGCCGCCGCCAGGCCGAGGCACACCGCGTACGCGGCCGCCCCCACCCGGTCGTGCAGCGCCCACAGCAGAGCGCCGGTGCCCGCGAGCGCCAGTGCGGAGGCGACGGCGTCGGCCACCTGGAGCGCCGACATCGAGACCCCCTGCGCCGACGGCGGCGCGAGGTCCAGCACGAGGAGGTTGAGCGTGGGGTACGACAGGCCCATGCCGAGCCCGCTGAGCACCCAGGGGGCGGCGGCCGCCGCCAAGGGCACCCCCGGCGCCGCGAGGAGCGCGACACCCGCCGTGCCCAGCACGAGCGACGCGCCCCCGACGCGCAGGTAGCCGGCGTGCGACAGCCCGCGCACACCGCGTCCCCGCACCCACGACCCGGCCGACCAGCCGAGGACGCTCAGGGTGAGGACGGCGCCGGCGAAGGCCGGGGGCAGGCCGCGCTCCCGGGTGAGGGCCAGCGGGAGCAGCACCTCCGCGCCGACGAACGCCGCCGCCACCAGCGCACGGACCAGCACGACCGTGCCCAGCCCGCGCGACCCGCGCAGCACCGCCCGCGCGACGGGACGCCAGGCCGCGCCCGGGCCCGACCCCGCACCGCGATCCGGCGCGACCTCGCCGGCCGAGGCGCGTGCGCCCCGGGCCGCGGCCAGGCCCGGGCGGAGCGCGAGCAGCGCCGGGACCGCCAGCACCGGCACGGCGAGGAACACCCACCGCCACCCGAGGTACTGCGTCACCGCCCCGGCGAGCAGCGGCCCCACCACTCCGGGCACCACCCAGGCCGCCGCGAACCACGCGAAGACCTTCGCCCGCCGCTCCTCGGGGAACACGCGCGCCACGAGCACGAACAGCGCCACCCCCTCGAGACCCGTGCCCGCGCCCTGCAGCGTGCGGCCGGCGAGCAGCACCGGCATGGTCGGCGCGAGCCCCGCCACCACCAGCCCCGTGAGGAACAGCGCGATGCCCGCCCACAGCGGCGGCGTCGGCCCGTGCCGGTCCGTCCACGGGCCGGCGACGAGCATCCCCGCCACCCCCGCGGCGGACGACGCCGCGAACGCGAGCGTGTACAGGCGCAGGCCGTCCAGCTCGGCCGCCACGGTCGGCATCGCCGTCGAGACCGCCAGGGACTCGAACGCCCCCAGCGCGACGTACGCGACCATGCCGACCAGCACCGTGCGCTGCGCGCACGGGTCGAGCAGGATGCCGGTCACCCGAGGACCACCTTCCCGACCGTGCGGCGCTCCTCCAGCTCCCGGTGCGCCCGCGCCGCCTCCGCGAAGGCGACCCGGTGGGTGAGCACGCGCCAGGCGCCCGACGCGGCCCGCTCCAGTGCACGCCGCTGGTAGGCGCGCAGGTCCCCGAACGCCGGCGCGCCCGGGCCGACGACCGGCCGCACCTCGACGGGGTCGCCCGCCGGGGTGACGGCGCTCGCGGCCACGGGGTTCGGGCTCCCGGAGGCCCAGCCCTGCACGACCAGCCGGCCGCCGGCCCCGAGCAGCGCGGCCGCCTCGCCGCCGAGGTCGCCGCCCACGCCGTCGATCAGCACCGACGCGGTCGCGGCGCGCAGACGCCCGAGCGCGCGCCGCGCGTCTGCGGGCCAGCCGTCCGCGGACACGTCGACGACGGCGAGCCGCTGCCCGGCGTCGGGCAGGAGCCCGCGCACCGCCCGGACCTTCCGCGCGCCACCGGCCAGGGCGAGGACCCGCGCGCCGGCCCCGATCGCCGACTGCACGAACAGGGAGCCGAGCCCGCCGGCCGCGGCCGTGACCACCACGACGTCGTCCGGGCGGAGCTGCGCGACCTCCAGCGTCATGAGCGCCATCCGGCCCGTGCCGATCATCGCGACGGCGTCCGCGAGGTCGAGCCGGTCGGGCAGGCGGTGCAGCGCCTCGACGGGCGCGACGGCGAGCCGCGCATACCCACCGCCGTCCGGGGTGGCGCCGAGGTGGGCGGCGACCCGTGCCCCGCGCCAGCCCTCCTCGACGTCGGGGCCGACGGCGACCACCGTCCCCGCGACCTCCCGCCCGGGGATCGCGGGCAGGTGCGGTGCCGGCAGCGGGCCGGAGGACTTTCCCCGGCGCAGGGTGGTGTCCAGGAGGTGCACGCCGTGCACGCGCGCGGCGACGAGGACCTCGCCCGATCCGGGCACGGGGTCGGGGACCTGCTCGAGGACGAGGGTCTCGGGCGGGCCGTAGGTGTGGTGTCGGATGGCGTCCATGCGGCCATGCTGTGACCTGAACTATGGTTGAGGTCAAGGGTCGCAGAGCCGCCGCACGGGAAGGACGTCGATCGTGCCGGAGCACGCCACCGAAAAGGTCCCGTGGGACCACGTCGAGCTGACCGTCGGCGAGGTGGCCGCGCGCAGCGGCGTCGCCGTCTCCGCCCTGCACTTCTACGAGCGGCGCGGTCTGATCGCCAGCCGTCGTACGTCGGGCAACCAGCGCCGCTATCGGCGTGACGTCCTGCGCCGGGTCTCCTTCATCCGCGTCTCCCAGCGCGTGGGCATCCCGCTGGCGCGCATCGCGGAGGCCCTCGACACGCTGCCCGCCGACCGTGCCCCGAACGTCCGGGACTGGGAGCGGTTGTCGAAGGCCTGGCGCGCGGACCTCGACGCGCGCATCGAGCAGCTCGAGCGCCTGCGCGACGACCTCACCGACTGCATCGGCTGCGGCTGCCTGTCCCTGAGCCGGTGCGTGCTCGCCAACCCGCGCGACGCGCTCGGCGACGACGGCCCCGGCCCGCGGCGGCTGCTCGTCGACGAGCCGGAGTGACCGGTCGGAGGGCGGCGCGGTCACGGACGGCCCGGACGGCGGTCGCGATGCCGCCGTACCCTCGGGCCATGACTCACGTCCTCGTCCTCAACGGTCCCAACCTCGGTCGGCTCGGCGTGCGCGAGCCGGAGATCTACGGTCATGCGTCCATGGCCGACCTCGAGCGGGAGGCCGCGGTCTGGGGGAGCGAGCTGGGCGTCACCGTGGACGTGCGCCAGACGGACGACGAGTCCGAGCTGGTGGGCTGGCTGCACGAGGCGGTGGACTCGCGCGCGCACGTGGTGCTCAACCCCGCCGCCTTCACGCACTACAGCTACGCGCTGCGCGACGCCGCCGCCCAGGTGACGACGTCCGGGCTGCTGCTCGTCGAGGTGCACCTGTCGAACCCCGCCTCGCGCGAGTCGTTCCGGCACTACTCCGTGGTGGCGGGCATCGCGACGGGGACGATCGCGGGCTTCGGCTTCGACTCGTACCGGCTGGCCCTCGGCGCCCTCGCGCACAAGCTCCAGTCCTGAAGCGTCCCGGATCAGGGACACAGCCTTGAGCTCTCCCAAGGTGTGAGGCTTGTCGATGCATGCACAAGGTCCTAGCCTTGAACGATGATCGTCCTGACTGCGGACCAGCGGGGCAGCACCCGGGGGCCCGACCGCGTGCCCGAGGCCCTCGCGCTCGTCGGCGCGCGGTCGAGCGGGAGGCCCGGCGTCGTGCTGCCGTTCGACCGGACGGTCGGGGACGAGCTGCAGGGCGTGCTGGCCGCGGACGACGACGGCGCCGCGCTGGCCGTGGACCTCGTCCTCGACCTGGTGCGCGACGGCGGCTGGTCGGTCGGCGTCGGGCTCGGCGCCGTCGACCGGCCGCTGCCGGAGGTGTCGCGCGCGGCGTCCGGCCCGGCGTTCGTCCGGGCACGGACGGCCGTCGACCGGGCGAAGCGGCGCGGTCGCGGCAGCGTGCCCCTGGCCGTCGTGGGGCCGGACGAGGAACCGCGCGCGACCGTCGCCGCGGACGCGCAGGCGCTCCTGCACCTGCTCGGGGCCGTCGTCGCGCGCCGTTCCGCGGCAGGGTGGGAGGCCGTCGACACGCTCGTCGCGCAGCGGGGCCCGGCGCCGCAGCGGGCCTCGGCCGCGGCACTGGGGGTCAGCGAGCAGGCGGTGAGCCAACGGCTGCGCGCGGCGCTGTGGGCCGAGGACGCGGCCGCCCGGCCGCTGGCGGCGCGCCTGCTGCGGGCGGCGGGCGCCGACCCGGACGATGGCCCGGACGACTCCGGCCGGGACGACGACCCGGACGGCACGGACGGGGCAGGGGAGGGGAGCGCGCGGTGAGCTTCGGAGCTGTGGCGGCGGACGTCGCGGTCTGGGTCGTGGGCCTGGCGGCCAGCGTGGGCGGCGGGGCCTGGCTCGTGCCCTGGGTGCTGCGGCACGCCGAGCGGGAACCGCAGGCGGCGGCCGAGGCGGTCGCGGTGCTGCGCGGCGGCACCTGGATCGGGCTGCTCGAGCGGCTGTGCGTCACGGGCTCGCTGCTGGCCGGCTACCCGGAGGGTGTGGCCGTGGTGGTCGCGGTCAAGGGGCTCGGCAGGTTCCCCGAGCTGCGCGAGCACCCCGTCGCGAGCGAGCGGTTCGTCGTCGGCACGCTGGCGTCGCTCGCGTGGTCCGCGGCGCTCGGCATCGCGGGGCACGTGCTGCTGGTGGGGCTGTAGACGCGCTGTAGAATGTCTCGGGCCCTCTGCGGCCCGGAACGTCGACATCTGCACGTCATCCGCTCAGCACCCGACCCCGAGGACGAACAAGAAACGTGGCTACCTCCAACGACATCAAGAACGGCACCGTGCTCCGCATCGACGGTCAGCTCTGGACGATCATCGAGTTCCAGCACGTCAAGCCGGGCAAGGGTGGCGCGTTCGTCCGCACCAAGATGAAGAACGTCCTGTCGGGCAAGGTCGTCGACAAGACCTTCAACGCGGGCACCAAGGTCGAGACCGCGAACGTGGACCGCCGCGACTTCCAGTACCTGTACATGGACGGCGCCGACTACGTCTTCATGGACACCGACACCTACGACCAGATCACCGTGCCCGGCGCCACCGTCGGCGACGCGGCGAACTACATGCTCGAGGGCATGAACATCATGGTCGCGTCGAACGACGGCACGCCGCTGTACGTCGAGCTGCCCTCGTCCGTGGTCCTCGAGATCACGTACACGGAGCCCGGCCTGCAGGGCGACCGCTCCACCGGCGGCACCAAGCCCGCCACGCTCGAGACGGGCGCGGAGATCCAGGTCCCGCTGTTCCTCGAGCAGGGCACCAAGGTCAAGGTCGACACGCGTGACGGGTCGTACCTGGGCCGCGTGAACGACTGACGGGCGCCTGCTGACATGGGCGCACGGACCAAGGCGCGCAAGCGCGCCGTCGACATCCTCTTCGAGGCGGAGCAGCGCGGGCTGGACCCGCAGGTGCTGGTCGCCGACCGCGTGATCGAGCCGCACACCGAGGCGGCGGTGCCGCAGTACACGGTCGACCTCGTCGAGGGCGTCGCCGCCCACCGCGAGCGCATCGACGAGCTGCTGGCCACCTACTCGCAGGGCTGGACGGTGGACCGCATGCCCGCGGTCGACCGGGCGCTGCTGCGGATCGGCACCTGGGAGCTGCTCTACAACGACGACGTCCCCGACGCCGTCGCCGTGGACGAGGCGGTCGACCTCGCCGGGCAGCTCTCGACGGACGACTCGCCGTCGTTCGTCAACGGCCTGCTGGGCCGGCTCGTCGACATCAAGCCGACGCTGCTGATCTGAGATCCCTCGATCGCCGAACAGGCGGTTGCGCACGCTCTCGGGACCGAGAGTGTGCGCAACCGCCTGTTCGGCGTTGTGGGGGCGTGTGACGCACGCCGCGCCCGCATCGTGGGCACGCCCACGGGCCGCCCGCCGTCGAAGGGATAGGGTGGAGGCCGTCAGAACGACACCCTTTAACACCGTCCCGTGAGGCGGAGAAGGAGGTCGCCAGTGACTGCTGGCACCGGCATGCCCGGAACACCCGAACCGCGCGACGTCCCCGAGGGGACCGTCGTGCTCGGCGCGAGCGACGTCGCCCGTGCCCTCACCCGCATCGCGCACGAGATCGTCGAGCGCGCCAAGGGGGCCCAGGACGTCGTCCTGCTCGGCATCCCGACCCGCGGGGTCACCCTCGCCGCGCGCCTCGCGCAGCGGCTCGCGAGCATCGACCCCGCCTTCGACCCCGAGCGCGACCTCGGCGAGCTCGACGTCACCATGTACCGCGACGACCTGCGCCGGCAGCCCACCCGCGCGGTCGGCGTCACCCGGCTGCCGGCGGCCGGGATCGAGGGCAAGACGGTCGTCCTCGTCGACGACGTCCTCTTCTCCGGCCGCACCATCCGGGCCGCCCTCGACGCCATCGGCGACCTCGGCCGCCCGCAGGCGGTCCGGCTCGCGTGCCTCGTGGACCGCGGCCACCGCGAGCTGCCGATCCGCCCCGACTTCGTCGGCAAGAACCTCCCCACGGCCCAGACGGAGCGCGTGCGCGTCCTGCTCGCCGAGGTCGACGGCACGGACGCCGTGGTGATCAGCGGTCGCGAGCCGGGCGCCGTCCTCCCGGGCGAAGGGAGCGACCGATGAGGCACCTGCTCTCCACCGCCGACCTGGCCAAGGACGAGGCGATCGAGCTCCTGGACACCGCCGCGCAGATGGCCGCGACGCAGTCCCGCGAGATCAAGAAGCTGCCGACGCTGCGCGGCCGCACCGTGGTGAACCTCTTCTTCGAGGACTCCACCCGCACCCGCATCTCGTTCGAGACGGCCGCCAAGCGGCTGTCCGCCGACGTCATCAACTTCTCGGCCAAGGGGTCGAGCGTCTCGAAGGGCGAGTCGCTCAAGGACACGGCGCTCACCCTGCACGCCATGGGGGCCGACGCCGTCGTCGTGCGGCACTGGGCCTCGGGGGCCCCGTACCAGCTCGCGCACGCGGGCTGGCTCGACGCCGCCGTGCTCAACGCCGGCGACGGCACCCACATGCACCCCACGCAGGCGCTGCTCGACGCCTACACGATCCGCCGGCACCTCGGCGGTCACGGGGGCGGCCTGCGCCGCGGCGGGGACGACGGCGTCGGGGCCGACCTCGCGGGCGTCAAGGTCGCGATCGTGGGCGACGTCCTGCACTCGCGCGTCGCCCGCGCCAACGTGTGGCTGCTGCGCACGCTCGGCGCGGAGGTGACGCTCGTCGCGCCGCCCACGCTCCTGCCCGTCGGCGTCGAGGCCTGGCCGTGCCGCACGTCCTACGACCTGGACGCCACCCTCGCCGACTGGCAGCCCGACGCCGTGATGATGCTGCGGGTGCAGCGCGAGCGGATGTCCGGGGGAGCGGGCGCCTTCTTCCCGAGCCCGCTGGAGTACACCCGCTACTTCGGCCTCGACGGCCGCCGCCTCGCCGTGCTGCCGGAGCACTCGATCGTCATGCACCCCGGACCGATGAACCGCGGGCTGGAGATCTCCGCCGAGGCGGCCGACTCCGACCGGGCCGTCATCGTGGAGCAGGTCGCCAACGGCGTCGCCGTGCGCATGGCCTCGCTCTACCTGCTGCTGTCCGGCACCTCCACGTCCGCCACCGAAGGGACCGCCCTGTGACCACCACCTATGTGCTGCGCGGGGTCCGCCCCCTCGGCGGCGAGCCCGCCGACGTCGTCCTGGCGGGCGGCGTGATCGCCCAGGTCGCGGCCGCCGGTGCCGCGGACGTGCCCGCCGGCGACGACGTCGTGGAGATCGACGCCGACGGCCACGTGCTCCTGCCCGGCCTGGTCGACCTGCACACCCACCTGCGCGAGCCGGGCCGCGAGGACGCCGAGACCGTCGCGTCCGGCACGCGCGCCGCCGCGGTCGGCGGCTTCACCGCCGTGCACGCGATGGCGAACACGTCGCCGGTGGCCGACACGGCCGGCGTCGTCGAGCAGGTGTGGCGCCTGGGCCAGGAGGCGGGCTGGGTCGACGTGCACCCGGTCGGCGCCGTGACCGTCGGCCTGGGCGGCGAGCGACTCGCCGAGCTGGGCGCGATGGCCGACTCGGCCGCGCGCGTGCGGGTCTTCTCCGACGACGGCAAGTGCGTGCACGACCCGATCCTCATGCGCCGCGCGCTGGAGTATGTCAAGGCGTTCGACGGCGTCGTCGCTCAGCACGCGCAGGAGCCGCGCCTCACCGAGGGCGCCCAGATGAACGAGGGCGTGGTCTCCGCGGAGATCGGGCTGGCCGGCTGGCCCGCCGTCGCCGAGGAGGCGATCATCGCCCGCGACGTGCTGCTCGCCGAGCACGTCGGCTCGCGCCTCCACGTGTGCCACCTGTCGACGGCCGGCTCGGTGGAGATCGTGCGCTGGGCCAAGGGCCGCGGCATCGACGTCACCGCCGAGGTGACGCCGCACCACCTGGTCCTCACGGACGAGCTGGCGCGCACCTACGACCCCACGTACAAGGTGAACCCGCCGCTGCGCACCGCCGAGGACGTCGAGGCGGTGCGCGCCGGCCTCGCCGACGGCACCATCGACATCGTCGCCACCGACCACGCCCCGCACACCCGCGAGGACAAGGACTGCGAGTGGGGCGCCGCCGCGTTCGGCATGACCGGGCTCGAGACCGCCCTGTCGGTCGTGCAGCAGACCATGGTCGACACCGGCCGCCTCACCTGGGCCGACGTCGCGCGCGTCCTGTCCGCCAACCCGGCGCGGATCGGCCGGGTCGCCGACCACGGCCGGCCGGTCGAGGTGGGCGAGCCCGCCAACCTCACGCTGGTCGACCCGGCCGCCACCCGCACGGTCGACGGCGCCGCCCAGGCCACCGCGAGCGGCAACACGCCGTTCGCCGGGCGCGAGCTGCCGGGTCGCGTCGTGGCGACGTTCCTGCGCGGCCGCGCCACCGTGCTCGACGGCGAGCCCGTCGGGCATGCCGCTGCGCCGGCGATCGAGCGGGGTGGCGCACGATGAACCTGCCCATGCCCGTGGCGGTCGGGATCTGGGTCGTCATCGGCGTCCTGCTCCTGCTGGTGGTCCTCACCGGCCGCCGCCGCCTCGCCGCGCGCACGCGCGACACCGTGCCCGTGCCGCCCGCCGTGCCCGAGAATCTCGGCGCCCTGCGCCTGGGCCCGCTCGACGCCACCTACGTCTCCTCGACCCTCGCGGGGGACTGGCTGGCACGGGTCGGTGCCCACCACCTCGGTGACCGGTCCACCGCCCACGTGAGCGTGCACGACGCCGGCGTGCTGGTCGAGCGCGACGGCGCCCCCGGCGTGTTCGTGCCCGTCGCCGCCCTGCGCGGCGTCGGCCTCGCCCCGGGCATGGCCGGCAAGTACGTCGGCGCCGACGGCCTGGTCGTCGTCAGCTGGGAGGACCCGGCCCGCGACGACGTGCCCGCCGTCGGCCTCGACACCGGACTGCGCACCCGCCTCGAGCCCGACCGCTCCCGCCTGGTCGACGCCGTGCGCCACCTCATGACCTCCGCCCCCGCACCGAAGGACGAGCAGTGACCTCCAGCTCTCTCCCCAGCCCCACCACGAGCCCCGCCGCTCGCCCGGACGCCGCCGTCCTGGTCCTCGAGGACGGCACGGTCGCGCGCGGCCGCGCCTACGGCGCCCGGGGCGTCACGTTCGGCGAGATCGTCTTCTCCACCGGCATGACCGGCTACCAGGAGACCCTCACCGACCCCTCCTACCACCGGCAGATCGTCGTGATGACCGCCCCGCACGTCGGGAACACGGGCATCAACGACGAGGACCCGGAGTCGGGCAAGATCTGGGTCGCCGGCTACGTGCTGCGCGATCCCGCGCGCCGCGTCTCCTCCTGGCGCGCGGACCGCTCCCTGGAGGCGGAGCTCGCCGCGCAGGGCGTCGTCGGCATCAGCGACGTCGACACCCGCAAGCTCACCCGGCACCTGCGGGAGCTGGGCGTCATGCGCGCCGGGATCTTCTCCGGCGACGCGCTGGTGCGCGAGGTCGCCGGCGGCACGCTCGTCGAGCGGTCGGTGCCCGAGCTGGTCGCCGAGGTGCAGGCCTCCCCGCAGATGGCCGGCGCCAACCTCTCCCCGGAGGTGACCACGAGCGAGGCGTACGTGGTCGAGCCCGCGGGTGACTTCGCCGGCCAGGAGCCCCTCGCGACGGTCGTGGCGGTCGACCTCGGCATCAAGGCCATGACGCCGGCCCGGCTCGCCGAGCGCGGCGTGCGCGTGCACGTCGTGCCGCAGTCGGCGACCATCGCCGACGTCGAGGCGCTGCTGCCGACCGACGGCTCGCCCACCGGTGTGTTCTTCTCCAACGGCCCCGGCGACCCGTCGTCGGCCACGCACGAGATCGAGCTGCTGCGCGGCGTGCTCGACCGCGGCATCCCGTTCTTCGGCATCTGCTTCGGCAACCAGCTGCTCGGCCGCGCGCTCGGCTACGGCACCTACAAGCTCGGCTACGGCCACCGCGGCATCAACCAGCCGGTGATGGACCGCACCACGGGCAAGGTCGAGGTCACGGCGCACAACCACGGCTTCGCCGTCGACGCCCCGCTCGACGCCGTGTCGACGGCGCCCCACGACGCGGAGCGCACCGACGGCCGCGCCTACGGCCGGGTCGTCGTGTCCCACGTCGGCCTCAACGACCAGGTGGTCGAGGGGCTGACGGCGCTGGACGTGCCCGCCTTCTCCGTGCAGTACCACCCCGAGGCCGCCGCCGGACCCCACGACAGCGCCTACCTCTTCGACCGCTTCGTCGCGCTCATGACGAGCCGCGAGCCCGTGACCGTCCCCGCCGCCACGCTGGCCGCGCTGAAGGAGAACTGATGCCCCGCCGTTCCGACCTCTCCTCCGTCCTGGTCATCGGCTCCGGCCCGATCGTCATCGGCCAGGCCTGCGAGTTCGACTACTCCGGCACGCAGGCCTGCCGGGTGCTCAAGGAGGAGGGCCTGCGGGTCGTCCTCGTGAACTCGAACCCGGCCACGATCATGACCGACCCGGAGTTCGCCGACGCCACGTACGTCGAGCCGATCACCACCGAGGTGCTCACCTCGATCATCGCCAAGGAGCGCCCCGACGCGCTCCTGCCCACCCTGGGCGGCCAGACGGCGCTCAACGCCGCCATCGCCCTCGACGAGGCCGGCGTCCTGGAGCAGTACGACGTCGAGCTCATCGGCGCGAACATCCCCGCCATCCAGAAGGGCGAGGACCGTCAGCAGTTCAAGGACGTCGTCGCCAAGTGCGGGGGCGAGTCGGCCCGGTCGGTCATCGTGCACACGGTCGACGAGGCCGTCGCGGCGGCCGCCGACCTCGGCTACCCGATGGTCGTGCGCCCGTCCTTCACGATGGGCGGCCTCGGCTCCGGCTTCGCCTACGACGAGTCGGACCTGCGCCGCATCGTCGGCCAGGGCCTGCACTACTCGCCGACCACTGAGGTGCTCCTCGAGGAGTCCATCCTCGGCTGGAAGGAGTACGAGCTCGAGCTGATGCGTGACAAGGACGACAACGTCGTGGTCGTCTGCTCGATCGAGAACGTCGACCCGGTCGGCGTGCACACGGGCGACTCGGTCACCGTCGCCCCCGCGATGACGCTCACCGACCGCGAGTACCAGAAGCTGCGCGACATCGGCATCGCCGTCATCCGCGAGGTGGGCGTCGACACCGGCGGCTGCAACATCCAGTTCGCCGTCGACCCGGACACCGGGCGCGTCATCGTCATCGAGATGAACCCGCGCGTGTCGCGCTCGTCGGCCCTCGCCTCGAAGGCGACCGGCTTCCCGATCGCGAAGATCGCCGCCAAGCTCGCCGTGGGCTACACGCTCGACGAGATCCCGAACGACATCACGCGCGTCACCCCGGCCAGCTTCGAGCCCACGCTCGACTACGTGGTCGTCAAGGTGCCCCGGTTCGCGTTCGAGAAGTTCCCGGCCGCCGACCCCACGCTGACCACCACCATGAAGTCGGTCGGCGAGGCGATGGCCCTGGGCCGCAACTTCACCGAGGCGCTCGGCAAGGCGCTGCGGTCCATCGACAAGGGCGGCGTCGCGTTCCACTGGGACGGCGCCGCGCCGTCCGGGGCGGAGCTCGACCAGCTGCTCGCCGAGATCGTGCGGCCCACCGAGCACCGCATGGTCGGCGTGCAGCAGGCCCTGCGCGCCGTCGTCGCCGGGCACACGACGCTCGAGGCGGTGTTCGACGCCACCAAGATCGACCCCTGGTTCCTCGACCAGATCCTGCTGATGAACGAGGTCGCCGCCGAGGTCGCCGCGAGCCCCACGCTCACCGAGGACGTGCTGCGCCGCGCCAAGCGGCACGGCCTGTCCGACGTGCAGGTCGCGCGCCTGCGCGGCATGGGCCCGAACGGCGAGGCCACGGTCCGCGAGGTGCGGCACGCGCTGGGGGTGCGCCCGGTCTACAAGACGGTCGACACCTGCGCCGCCGAGTTCGCGGCCCGCACGCCGTACCACTACTCGTCCTACGACGAGGAGACCGAGGTGGCGCCCCGCGAGCGCGAGGCCGTCATCATCCTGGGCTCGGGCCCGAACCGGATCGGGCAGGGCATCGAGTTCGACTACTCGTGCGTGCACGCCGCCCTGACCCTGTCCGAGCGGTACGAGACCGTGATGGTCAACTGCAACCCCGAGACGGTCTCGACGGACTACGACACGTCCGACCGCCTCTACTTCGAGCCCCTCACCTTCGAGGACGTCCTCGAGGTCTACGAGGCCGAGCTCGCCGCCGGGCCGGTCAAGGGCGTCATCGTGCAGCTCGGCGGGCAGACGCCGCTCGCCCTCGCGCAGCGGCTCGCGGACGCCGGCGTGCCGATCCTCGGCACCTCGCCGGAGGCCATCGACGCCGCTGAGGACCGCGGCATCTTCGGCCAGGTGCTGCTCGACGCCGGCCTGCCGGCGCCCGCGTTCGGCACCGCCCGCTCCCTCGGCCAGGCCCGCGAGGTCGCCGAGACCATCGGCTACCCCGTGCTGGTGCGCCCGTCGTACGTGCTGGGCGGCCGCGGCATGGAGATCGTGTACTCCGAGGAGCAGCTCACCGAGTACGTCGAGCGGGCGCTCGAGGCCGCCGCGGCGGACGAGCGCACGGCTGGCGGCCTGCTCCCGGCGCCGCTGCTCATCGACCGCTTCCTCGACGACGCGATGGAGATCGACGTCGACGCGCTGTACGACGGCGAGGAGATGTTCCTCGGCGGCGTCATGGAGCACATCGAGGAGGCCGGCATCCACTCCGGCGACTCGGCCTGCGTGCTGCCGCCGGTGTCCCTGTCGACCGCCGAGATCGAGCGCATCCGCCGCTCGACGGAGGCGATCGCGAAGGGCGTGGGCGTGCGCGGCCTGCTCAACGTGCAGTACGCGCTCGTCTCGGACGTCCTCTACGTGCTCGAGGCGAACCCGCGCGCGTCGCGCACGGTGCCGTTCGTGTCCAAGGCGACGGGCACCTCGATGTCCAAGGCCGCGGCGCGGGTGATGGTCGGCGAGTCGATCGCCGAGCTGCGCGCGGCCGGCGTCCTGCCGGCCGAGGGCGACGGCGGCACGCTCGACCTCGGGGCGCCGCTGGCCGTCAAGGAGGCCGTGCTGCCCTTCAAGCGGTTCCGCACCGCGGAGGGTCAGGTCGTCGACACGGTGCTCGGCCCGGAGATGCGCTCCACCGGCGAGGTCATGGGCTTCGACAAGGACTTCCCGCACGCCTTCGCCAAGTCGCAGGCCGCCGCGTTCGGCGGGCTGCCCACCGCGGGCCGGGTGTTCGTGTCGGTCGCCGACCGCGACAAGCGCTCGATCATCTTCCCGGTGAAGCGGCTCGCCGAGCTGGGCTTCGAGGTGCTCGCCACCTCCGGCACGGCGCAGGTGCTGCGCCGCAACGGCATCGGCAGCACGGTGGTGCGGAAGTTCTCCGAGGGCCGCGGCGCCGACGGGGAGCCGACGATCGTCGACCTCATCACCGACGGCGAGGTGGACCTCGTGGTCAACTCGCCGTCCGGGCAGGGCGCGCGCGCCGACGGCTACGAGATCCGCGCCGCCACGACGGCGGCCGACAAGCCGATGATCACGACGGTGGACCAGCTCGCCGCGGCGGTGCAGGGCATCGAGGCGGTGCGCGGCGGCCCGTTCGACGTCGCGAGCCTGCAGGAGCACACGGCGGCGACGCGCGAGCGCCTCGGCCTCGTGGCGCCGGCGGGGGTGACGGCGTGAGCGCCGCGACCGTGCCGTTCGGCGCCCGCCTCGCCGCGGCGATGGACGCCCACGGCCCGCTGTGCGTGGGCATCGACCCGCACGCCTCGCTCCTGGGGGCCTGGGGGCTGGGCGACGACGCCGCCGGCGTGCGCGAGTTCGGGCTGCGCGTCGTGGACGCCCTCGGCGGGCGGGTCGCGGCGTTCAAGCCGCAGGCGGCGTTCTTCGAGCGGCACGGCTCCGCCGGGGTGGCCGCTCTGGAGGACGTCATCGCGGCGGCGCGGTCCGTGGGCACGCTGACGATCGTCGACGCCAAGCGCGGCGACATCGGCTCGACGATGGGCGCGTACGCGGACGCCTTCCTCGCGGACGGCTCCCCGCTCGCGGGCGACGCCGTGACGGTGTCGCCGTACCTCGGCTTCGGCTCGCTCGCGCCGGCCGCCGAGCTGGCCGCCCGCACCGGGCGGGGCATCTTCGTGCTGTGCCTCACCTCCAACAAGGAGGGCCACGAGGTGCAGCACGCCGTCGGGCCCGACGGCGTGAGCGTCGCGGCGTCGGTCGCCGCCCAGGCGGCCGTGCTGAACGCCGGGGCCGACCCGATGGGCTCGGTGGGTCTCGTCGTCGGCGCCACGGTCGGGGACGCCGCCCGGGAGACCGGGACGGACCTGGTCGCGGTGAACGGCCCGCTGCTCGCGCCGGGCGTGGGGGCGCAGGGCGCGGGGGAGCGGGAGCTCGCTGCGGTCTTCGGTGCCGCGCGCCGCCACGTGCTGGCGTCGTCCTCCCGCGGCGTCCTCGCCGCCGGCCCGGACGCCGACGGGCTGCGCCAGGCCGCGGCGGCCGCCGTCGCGGACGCGCGCGCCGCGCTGCGGGGCTGACCTCCGGGCACGGGCGAAGGGCCGCACCCACCGGTGCGGCCCTTCGCGCGTCTCGGGAACGGACCGGTCAGGGAGCGGGCGGCACCTGCCAGACGGACACGTGCCGCTCGCTCTCGGCGGTGAACGGCGCGCGGTCCCAGTCCTCCCAGCGGTGCACGAGCCGCATCCCGGCGATCCTCGCCATGAGGTCCAGCTCGGCCGGCCACACGTACCGGAACGGCAGCCACCGGAACCGGCCCGTGCCGTCGGGCCCGACGGTCACGTGGTTCGACGTGAACCGCTGGGTGACCACGTCGAGCCGGTCGAAGCCCACGTACCCGCCGCCGGCGTCGTCGGGCGCGACCGTGAACGGCACCGTGTCCTGGCCGGGCGGCATCCGCCGCAGGGGCGGCACCCCGACCTCGACCACGAAGTGCCCGCCGGGGCGCAGGTGGGCCGCCGCGGTGCGGAAGCAGTCCACCTGGCCGTCCTGCGTCGTGACGTTCCCGATCGTGTTGAGCACGAGGTAGGCGACGGCGAACTCGCCGGGCACGCGGGTGGTGGTCATGTCGCCAATCGTCACGGCCACCCGGTCGCCGCCGGGCTTGTCCGCGACGCGCGCCGCCATCGCGCGCGACAGCTCGATGCCGTGGGTGGGCACGCCGCGCAGCGCGAGCGGCGCGGCGACGCGGCCCGTGCCGACCGCGAGCTCGAGGGCGGCGCCGTCGCCCGCGAGGCCGGCGAGCACGTCGACGGTGCGGGCGACGACCGCCGGGTCGAACTCGCGGTCGCCGGACGTGTCGTAGGCGGCCGCGACGCTCTCCGGGAACCAGCCGTCCGCGGCGGCGTCCGGTGTCGTGATCGGGTCGGATGACATGCCCCGACGGTAGGTCGCGGGGCACGGGCGGGAGGAGGCATTTTCGCGCGGTCGCGCGACCTGCGACGATGCGCTGACCCGAATGCCGCTTTCCTCCCGGTCGGCGGGCGGTCGGACCTGCGCTACGGATTGCCGCCTTCGCAGGTCGTGGCTACTTTCGAGGGAGCAGTTCCCTCATCAGGCGGACCGACAGAGTAGGTGACTTGCGTGGCTCTCCCCCCTCTCACCCCGGAACAGCGTGCTGCGGCTCTCGAGAAGGCGGCCGAGGCTCGGCGCGTCCGCGCGGAGATCAAGAACCGGTTGAAGTACTCCCAGGGCTCTCTCAAGGACGTGATCGAGCAGGGGCAGAAGGACGACGTCGTGGGCAAGCTCAAGGTCGTCTCGCTGCTCGAGTCGCTCCCCGGGGTCGGTAAGGTGAAGGCCCGGGCGATCATGGAGGAGATCGGGATCGCCGAGACCCGCCGGGTCCGCGGCCTCGGGCCGCACCAGGCTTCGGCGCTCATCGAGAGGTTTGGCTGACATTTCCGCACCACCCGCCGGCCGTCCGGCACCGCAGGGAGCATCCGTCACCGCGCCCGTCGACGTCCCCGTCGGCGACGCCGCAGCATCGGAGCCGGCTCGACTGACCGTCCTCGCCGGCCCGACGGCGGTCGGCAAGGGCACCGTCTCGGCCGACGTCCGCGCGCGGTACCCGCAGGTGTGGTTGTCGGTGTCGGCGACGACGCGGCCCCCGCGTCCCGGCGAGGTGCACGGCGTGCACTACCTGTTCGTGTCGCCCGAGGAGTTCGACCGGATGGTCGCCGAGGGGCAGATGCTGGAGTGGGCCGTGGTGCACGGCAGGCACCGGTACGGCACGCCGCGCGGCCCGGTCGAGGAGCACCTCGCCGCCGGCGTGCCCACCCTGCTGGAGATCGACCTGCAGGGGGCGCGGCAGGTGCGCGAGGCCGTCGAGGCGATGGGTCTCGCCGCGCAGTTCGTGTTCCTCGCCCCGCCGAGCTTCGACGAGCTCGTGCGCCGCCTCGTAGGCCGGGGCACCGAGGACTCCGAGGAGCGCGAGCGGCGTCTGCGCACGGCCCGGACCGAGCTCGCCGCGGAGGCGGAGTTCGACGTGACGATCGTCAACGACGACGTCACGCACGCCACGGACCGGCTCGCGCGGGTGATGGGCGTGACGTCGGCCACGCGCCGGGTCGCGCTGTAGGCCACCGACTGCAGGTCAGCGCCCGAGCGCGGGTAGGATGGACCGCTGACCCCCCTGACATCGCGTCACCGCGGCCGTCAGCGAATCCGTCACCGAACTTTCTGGAGTGTGACCCATGGCCGGAACCGTGGCCCAGCCCATCGGCATCACCGACCCGCCCATCGACGAGCTCCTCGAGCGCACCGACTCGAAGTACGGCCTGGTGCTGTACGCGTCCCAGCGCGCCCGGCAGATCAACGCCTACTACTCGCAGCTCAACGAGGGCCTGCTCGAGAACGTGGGCCCGCTGGTCGAGACCCGCAACCAGGAGAAGCCGCTCTCCATCGCGATGCGCGAGATCAACCAGGGCCTGCTCACCTCCACGCCCGTCGAGGAGAAGCCCGAGGCCACCGCGGAGC
The DNA here is from genome assembly GCF_038593535.1 of Isoptericola sp. F-RaC21. Taxonomy (NCBI): domain Bacteria; kingdom Bacillati; phylum Actinomycetota; class Actinomycetes; order Micrococcales; family Promicromonosporaceae; genus Isoptericola; species Isoptericola sp. F-RaC21. Next base: position 810,026 of record NZ_JBCFYX010000001.1, read on the forward strand.
CCGTCGCCGAGCCCGGCGACGAGATCACCTTCTGATCATCTTCTGACGGTCCGAGGCCGGTCGGCGACCGGTGTCACCCTGCGGCGACGAGGTAGCGCGCGATGAGGATCCTGCTCGGCGTCAGCGGCGGCATCGCCGCGTACAAGGCCGTGCTGCTGCTGCGGCTGCTGCGCGAGGAGGGGCACGCGGTCCGCGTGATCCCCACCGCGTCGGCGCTGCGCTTCGTGGGTGCCCCGACGTTCGAGGCGCTGTCCGGCGAGCCCGTCACCGACGAGGTCTTTGAGGACGTCGCGCACGTCCCGCACGTCGCGCTCGGGCAGGGCGCCGACCTCGTCGTCGTGGCGCCCGCCACGGCGGACCTGCTCGCCCGGGCCGCCGGGGGGCGGGCGGACGACCTGCTCACCTCGACGCTGCTGACCGCCCGCTGCCCGGTCGTGATGGCGCCCGCCATGCACACCGAGATGTGGGAGCACCCCGCCACCCGCGCGAACGTGGCGACGCTGCGCGAGCGCGGTGTGGTCGTGATCGAGCCGGCCAGCGGCCGCCTCACCGGCGCCGACACAGGCCCGGGTCGCCTCCCCGAGCCGGAGGAGATCGCCCGCGTCGCCCTCGCGGCCGTCTCGTCCGCCCGGTCCGACAGGCCGGTCGAGGACGACGCGCGGGACGACGACCTCGCGGGCCGCACCGTCGTCGTGTCCGCCGGGGGCACCCGGGAACCGATCGACCCGGTGCGCTTCATCGGCAACCGCTCCAGCGGCCGGCAGGGCGCCGCGCTCGCCGAGGCCGCCCGCGCCCGCGGCGCCGACGTCACGCTGGTGGCCGCCAACCTCGACGACGCCGTGTGCGAGGCCGCGCGGGCGGCGGGCGTCGCCGTCGTCCCCGTGGAGACCACGGCCGAGCTGCGCGACGCCGTGCGGGCGGGGGCGGCGGACGCGGACGTCGTCGTCATGGCCGCGGCCGTCGCGGACTTCCGCCCGGCCGACGTGCCGGACGCCAAGATCAAGAAGGTGCCGGGCACGGGCCCGGCGCCGATCGCCCTCGTGGAGAACCCGGACGTGCTGGCGGAGCTCGCGCACGACCGGCTGCGCCCCGGCCAGCTCGTCGTCGGCTTCGCGGCCGAGACGGGCGACGCCGAGGGGTCCGTGCTCGAGCACGGCCGCCGCAAGGCACGGCGCAAGGGCGCCGACCTGCTCGCGGTGAACGCGGTGGGCTCGGGGCGCGGCTTCGGGGCCGCCACCAACGCTGTGACGGTGCTCGACGGGAGCGGCGAGGTCGTGACCGAGGCCGCGGGGACCAAGCGCGAGGTCGCGGACGCGATCTGGGACGCTGCGAGCAAGGCCCTGTCCGCCATCTGAGATTCACCCCAGCATGTGAGACTTTTCCGGTCTCGGGGGCCTGGTGCGGCGAGCCGGTGCCCGTAGGCTGTCCGCCATGACCGATGCGCTGCGCCTCTTCACGTCCGAGTCCGTGACCGAGGGCCACCCGGACAAGGTGTGCGACCAGATCTCCGACGCCATCCTGGACGCGCTGCTCGCCCAGGACCCGCGCTCGCGCGTGGCGGTGGAGACGATGGTGACCACGGGACTCGTGCACGTGGCGGGCGAGGTCACCACCGACGCGTACGTGGAGATCCCGCAGATCGTGCGCGAGGTCGTGCGCCGCATCGGCTACACGTCGTCGGCGATCGGTTTCGACGGCGACTCCTGCGGCGTGTCGGTGTCGATCGGGCAGCAGTCGCCCGACATCGCGCAGGGTGTCGACAAGAGCCTCGAGGAGCGCGACGACGCCTCCGGACCGGGCCTCGACCGCGACCCCCTCGACGCGCAGGGCGCGGGCGACCAGGGCCTGATGTTCGGCTACGCCACGGACGAGACGCCGTCGCTGATGCCGCTGCCCATCTGGACGTCGCACCGGCTCGCCGAGCGGCTGTCCGCCGTGCGCCGGTCGGGCGAGCTGCCCGGGCTGCGCCCGGACGGAAAGACCCAGGTGACGGTCGCGTACGACGGCGACCGGCCGGTGCGGATCGACACCGTGGTGCTGTCCACCCAGCACGACGCCGACATCGTGCAGGAGAAGCTCCAGCGCGAGGTCGCCGACGTCGTCATCGCCCCGGTGCTGGACCAGGTGGCCCGGGAGACGGGCGTCGAGACGGCGGGCGCGCGCCTCATCGTCAACCCGACCGGCAAGTTCGTCGTCGGCGGTCCGCAGGGCGACGCGGGCCTCACCGGCCGCAAGATCATCGTCGACACGTACGGCGGCATGGCCCGCCACGGCGGCGGAGCGTTCTCCGGCAAGGACCCGTCGAAGGTGGACCGCTCCGCCGCGTACGCGATGCGGTGGGTGGCGAAGAACGTCGTCGCGGCCGGGCTGGCGCGCCGGTGCGAGGTGCAGGTCGCCTACGCGATCGGCAAGGCTCACCCGGTGGGTCTGTACGTCGAGACGTTCGGCACGGAGACGGCGCCCACCGAGCGCATCGCCGCCGCGATCGAGGCCGTCTTCGACCTGCGCCCCGCCGCGATCATCCGCGACCTCGACCTCCTGCGGCCGGTGTACGCGGCGACCGCCGCCTACGGGCACTTCGGGCGCGACCTGCCCGGGTTCACGTGGGAGCGCACGGACCGCGTCGACGCGCTGCGCGCCGCCGTCTGACGCCGTCCCGCTGGTCGAGCCTGTCGAGACCCGTCCCGCTGGTCGACGGGTCGAGTCGCGGCCGCGTGGCGGCAAGGTTCCTTCGCGCGGACGCGTTCACGGGCGCCAGGGCGCCCTCCACTTCGGGAGGGATACGTCCGCGCGAAGGAACCTTGCCGCCACGCTCTACCTCCGTCTCACGGTTCTCGCCTGACCGGTACGCCGCGTCTCGTCGCCGTCGCTCCCCGTGGGGGCGGTGCCAGCTCGTGGGCGGCGCGTGATGGGATGGCCTCGTGACTGAGACCCCCGAGCCCGAGCAGCCCGCGCTGCTCGGGCTCGACGACGTCCCGGCCCCGCGCGACGCCGGGTCGAAGGGGCGCCGCAAGACCGGGAAGAGCGGCAAGGCCGCCCTGGGCGCGACGCCCGTGGCCGAGGAGCTGCCCGTCGCCCGGGTGGTGCTCGACCTGCAGCCCGCGCACCTGGACCGCCCGTACGACTACCTGGTGCCGGCCCCGATGGCCGACGACGCGCAGCCCGGGGTCCGGGTGCGCGCGAGGTTCGGCCCGCAGGAGGTGGCGGGGTACGTGGTGGAGCGTCGGGAGACGTCCGACCACGACGGGCGGCTCGTGCCGCTCAAGCGGGTGGTCTCGGGCGACCCGGTGCTGTCGGAGCCGGTCCTGCGCCTGGCCCGCGCGGTCGCCGACCGGTACGCGGGCACGCTCGCCGACGTGCTGCGCCTCGCGGTGCCGCCGCGGCACGCGCGCGTCGAGAAGGAGGTGCTCGCCGCTCTGACGCGCCCCGACGACGAGCCGGACCCGGGGGTGCCCGGTGAGGCCCCGGAGGGCCTCCAGGGCGCTTCTGACGGCGCTCCTGAGGGCGCTGAGGACGGGTCCCGGGGCACCGCGGAGGGCCGGGACGAGCCGCGACCCGTGCGCCCCGTCACGGCCGGGTCCACCGCGGCGTGGTCCTCCTACCTGGGTGGGGAGGCGTTCTGCCGGCACGTGCTGGCGGGGCAGGCACCTCGCGCCGTCTGGACGCCGCTGCCCGGGCTCGCGCCGCCTGCCGGGGACGGGCCGGCCCACGTGCCGCACTGGGCGGCCGCCGTGGCGCAGGCGGCCCGCGCCACGGTCGCCGGGGGTCGCCGCGTCCTCGTGGTGGCCCCGGACGCGCGCGACGTCGAGCGCGTCGTGGTGGCGCTCGCCGAGGCCGGGGTCGATGACGTCGTGCGCCTCCTGGCCGACGACGGGCCCGCCCCGCGCTACCGGGCGTTCCTGCGCGCCCGGCACGGGCTCGCGGACGTCGTCGTCGGCACGCGGGCCGCCATGTTCGCCCCCGTGCCGGACCTCGGGCTCGTCGTGCTCTGGGGGGACGGCGAGGACACGCTCGCGGAGCCGCACGCCCCCTACCCGCACGCACGCGACGTGCTCGCCCTGCGCAGCGACCTCGAGGACGCGGCCTACCTGCTCGCGTCCCCGGGGCGCACCGTGCAGGCCCAGGCCCTGCTGGCCGCCGGGTGGGCGCGGGAGATCGCCGCGCCCCGCGACGTGCTGCGGTCCCGCGCCCCGCGCGTGCGCGCGCTCACGTCGGTCGAGCTCGCCGCCGAGGGGCCGGGGGCGGCCGCCCGGCTGCCCACCGCCGCGTGGCGGGCCGCCCGCGACGGCCTGGCCCGCGGCCCCGTCCTCGTGCAGGTGCCCCGCACCGGCTACCTGCCCGTCGTCGCGTGCGCCCGCTGCCGCACCGCCGCCCGGTGCGGCGCCTGCCACGGCCCCCTCGGCATGCCCCGCGCCGGCGGCGCCCCCCAGTGCTCCTGGTGCGGTCGCCTCGCCGGCGGCTGGCGCTGCGAGGAGTGCGGCGACACCCGGCTGCGCGCCGTCCGCGTCGGGTCGGACCGCACCGCGGAGGAGCTCGGCCGCGCGTTCGCCGGCACCCCGGTGCGGGTGTCCGCGTCCTCCGCGCCGGGGGGAGTGCTCGACCGCGTCGGGCCCGAGCCGGCGCTCGTCGTCGCCACCCCGGGCGCCGAGCCCGTCGCCGACGGCGGCTACGCGGTCGCCCTGCTGCTGGACGCCGCGGTGGCGACCGCAGGCACCGGGCTCGCCACCGCCACGGAGGCCCTGCACCGGTGGCTGGCCGCCGCCGCCCTCGTGCACCCCGCCCGCACCGGCGGGCAGGTGCTCCTCGTGGGGGACGCCGCCCCCGCGCCGACCGGCGCCCTGGTGCGCTACGACCCGGGCGGGCTGGCCGACCGCGAGCTCGCCGAGCGCCGCGAGCTCGCCCTGCCGCCCGCCGTCCGGGTCGCGGCGGTCACCGGCGACCGGGGCGCCGTGGACGCCGTCGTCGGCAGGGTCGCGCTGGCCGGCCCGGACACCGTCCTCGGGCCCGTGGAGCAGCCCGATGCCGACCCGCGGCGCGGCGCCACCCTCGAGCCGCAGGTGCGCACCGTGCTGCGCGTCCCCCTCGCGCAGGGCGGCGAGCTCGCCGCGCAGCTGCGGGCCTCCCTCGCCGTCCGCTCCGCCCGGCGGGAGGGCGGCAGCGTCCGCGTGCAGGTCGACCCCAAGGAGATGCTCTGATGACCGACGCGCCCCCGTCCGACAGCCCGTCCGAGAACCAGTCCGGCGACCCGTCCGTCGACACCGTCGTGTACGACTTCGGCAACGTCCTGGTCGGCTGGGACCCGTACGGCGCGTTCCCCGACCGCACGCACGCCGAGGTGGACGCCTGGATGGCGGAGATCGACTTCCCGGCGTTCAACCACGCCCAGGACGCCGGGCGCAGCTGGGCCGACGCGCGGGCGGCGCTCGCGGACCGGCCCCACCTCGTGCCCCTGCTGGACGAGTACGTGGCGCACTTCGCCGGCACGCTCACGGGCCCCGTCGCCGGGTCCGCCGACCTGGTCGCCGAGCTGTGCGCCGCGGGCGTGCGCCTGGTCGGGCTCACCAACTGGTCCGCCGAGCTGTTCCACCACGCAGCGGACGCCGCGCCCGCGACCACGCTCATGGACGCCGTCGTCGTCTCCGGACGGGTGGGGCTCGCCAAGCCCGACCCGGCGATCTTCCGGCACCTGGCGACCGTGCACGGCGTCGACCCCGGCCGCGCCGTCTTCGTCGACGACAGCACCGCCAACGTCGCGGCCGCGCGTGACCTGGGCTTCCACGGGGTCAGGTTCACCGACACCGACGCCCTGCGGCGAGCGCTCCGGACGTACGGCCTGCCCCCGGCCGACCACGCCTGAGCCCGTCCGGCGTCAGCGCACCAGCCGGACCGACGCGATGCCGTGCGCCTCGTCGACGTGCCGGGCGCCGTCGGGCAGGAAGCCGTTGCGCGCGTAGAACCGTCGTGCCCGCGGGTTCTCCTCGGCCACCCACAGCTGCGCGGGGACCCCGGGGGAGATCACGGCGTCCAGCAGCGACTGGCCGACCCCCGTGCCGTGACGGGCCGCCAGCACGTACAGGGACCACAGCTCGCGCTCCCGCACGGGGGCGTGGCCGCTCATGGCGCGCCCCGGGCCGCCGATCGCGAGACCGACGACCCGGCCTCCGGACTCCGCCACCGCCACGACCGCACCCCCGTCGAGCTCCCGCCGCCACCCCGCCGTGCGCCGCTCCAGGGTGTCCGTCTCCCAGTGCGCGGCAGGCAGCAGCGCGGAGTACGTCTCCTTCCACGACGTGTGGTGCACGAGAGCGCACCCCGCCGCGTCGTCCGGCACGGCAGGGCGGACGACGAACGACGGCGCACGTGTCTCGGGCATGGCGGCATCCTGCCGCACGCCTCCTGGGCGGGGAACGGCGCTCGCGGGCTCGGCGCGCCGCGGCCCGACTACGATCGGCTGGTGCGCCTGCTCTTCGCCGGAACCCCCGAACCCGCCGTCCCGTCCCTGCGCGCCCTGCTGGCGTCGCGCCACGAGGTCGTGGCGGTCCTGACCCGGGCCGACGCGCCGGCCGGGCGGGGCCGCAGGCTCGTGCCCAGCCCGGTCCGCCTCGCGGCAGAGGAGGCAGGGATCCCCGTCCTGACCGAGCGACCCCGCGGGGAGGAGTTCCTCGCCCGCCTGCGGGAGCTCGACGTCGACGCCGCGCCCGTCGTGGCGTACGGGCACCTGCTGCGCCCCGACGTGCTGGCCGTCCCGCGGCTCGGCTGGGTCAACCTGCACTTCTCCGTGCTGCCCGCCTGGCGCGGCGCCGCCCCCGTCCAGCACGCCGTGCTCGCCGGCGACGAGGTCACCGGCGCCACCACGTTCCTCCTCGACGAGGGCATGGACACCGGCCCGGTGCTCGGCACCGCCACCGAGACCATCCGACCCCGCGACACCTCCGGCGACCTCCTCGGCCGGCTCGCCACGAGCGGCGCGGGCCTGCTCGTCGCCACCCTCGACGCCCTCGAGGACGGCACGCTCGTCCCGCAGCCGCAGCCCGCCGACGGCGCCTCGCTCGCCCCCAAGGTCACGACCGACGACGCCCGCGTCCGGTGGGACGACCCCGCCCTCGCCGTCGACCGCCGCATCCGGGCGGTCACGCCCGCACCCGGGGCGTGGACCACCCTGCCGTCCACGCCGGGCCCCGACGCCGCCCCCGGTGCCCGCCTCGGGCTCGGCCCCGTCACCCCCCGGCCCGAGGTGACCGACCTCGCCCCCGGCCAGGTGCGCCCCGGCAAGAAGGAGGTCCTCGTGGGGACCGCGACGTACGCCGTCGAGCTCGGGCACGTGCAGCCCGTCGGCAAGAAGCCGATGCCCGCCGCCGACTGGGCCCGCGGCGCCCGCGGTCTCTTCACCGGTGACACCGACGACGCCGACCTGCGCCTCGGGCAGGACGCCCGATGAGCGCCGACCGCCGCGACCGCGCACCCCGCCGGGACGACCACCGCGACAGCAAGGGCCGCCAGCGCGGCGCCGCCCGATCCCGGGGCGACGCGCAGCGCAGCGCCCAGGCGCCCGGCCAGCGCCGCCGCCGCACCGACCCCGCCCGCACCGCCGCCTACGACGTCCTGCGCCAGGTCGACGGCTCCGACGCCTACGCCAACCTCGTCCTGCCGCCCCTGCTGCGCGAGCGCCGCATCGCCGGCCGGGACGCCGCGTTCGCCACCGAGCTCGCCTACGGCACGCTGCGCCTGCGCGGGCGCTACGACGCCGTCCTCGCGCACTGCGTGACCCGCCCGCTGGACCAGCTCGACCCCGAGGTGCTCGACGTCCTCCGCCTGGGAGCCCACCAGCTCCTGGGCATGCGCGTGCCCTCCCACGCCGCCGTCTCCGAGACCGTCGCGCTCGCCCGCGACCGCGTGGGCGCAGGGCCCGCCCAGATGGTCAACGCCGTCCTGCGCGCCGTCGGGCGCACCCCGCTCGAGGACTGGCTCGCCCGCCTCACCGAGGAGGCGCCCGACCCCACGACGGGCCTCGCGACGGCCGGGTCGCACCCCGTGTGGATCGCCCGCGCCCTGCGGGAGGCGCTCGCGGGCCACGGCCGCAGCCCCGACGAGATCGTCGACCTGCTCGACGCCGACAACACCGCCCCCCGGGTGACGCTCGTCGCGCGCCCCGGCCTCGCCGACGCCGGCGCCCTGCGGGACCAGGCCCGCGACGCCGACGTGCGCCTCGAGCCCGGCCGCTGGGCGCCCACCGCGCTCGTCCTCGCCGCAGGGAGCGACCCCGCCGCCCTGCCCGCCGTCGCGGACGCCCGCGCGGGCGTGCAGGACGAGGGATCCCAGCTCGTCACCCTCGCGCTCGCGGGAGCGCCCCTGGAGGGCGCCGACGCCCGCTGGCTCGACCTGTGCGCCGGGCCGGGCGGCAAGGCCGCGCTCCTCGCGGCGCTCGCGGGGGAGCGGGGCGCCACCCTGGTGGCCAACGAGGTCCAGCCGCACCGCGCCCGGCTGGTCGAGCGCGCCCTGCGCGCCGTGCCGGACGGCGTCGTCGAGCGGGTGCGCACGGGCGACGGCCGGGAGGTCGGTGCCGACGAGCCCGCCGCGTACGACCGGGTGCTCGTCGACGCGCCGTGCACCGGGCTCGGCGCCCTGCGCCGTCGTCCGGAGTCGCGCTGGCGCCGCACGCCGGCCGACCTGGGCACGCTCACCGTGCTGCAGCGCGAGCTGCTCACGTCCGCGCTCGACGCCGTGCGGCCCGGCGGACTCGTGGCCTACGTGACGTGCTCGCCCCACCTCGCCGAGACGCGGCTCGTGGTCGACGACGTGCTGCGCCGTCGCGGCGGTGCGGAGCGGGTCGACGCCCGGGCGGCGCTGCGCGCCGCGCTGGTGCCCGGGGCGGAGATCGACCTGGGGGCCGACGACGGCGGCGCGCACGGGCTGGACGTCCAGCTGTGGCCGCACGTGCACGGCACCGACGCGATGCACCTCACGCTGCTGCGCCGCACGGCCTGAGCGCGCCGGCGGCTTCGGCGGGGCGGTCAGGCGAGCGTGCGCTGCAGCAGCGTGGTGCTCACGCTGCGGCCGTGCTTGACGCCGACGTCGCGCAGCACGCCGGCGACCTCGAAGCCGAGCCGACGGTGCAGGGGGATCGACCCGGCCGCGGCGGGGTCGTCGGCCACGACGGCGACCACCTGCCGCACTCCGACCAGCGCACAGGCGTCGAGCAGCGCCGACAGCAGCAGGGTCCCGACCCCGCGGCCCTGCGCCCCGGGCGCGAGGTAGACGGAGTCCTCGACGGTGTACCGGTAGGCCGCCTTGGGACGCCACGGCGTGGCGTACGCGTACCCGACGACGTCGCCGGCGTCCTCGGCGACGAGGAACGGCAGGCCGCGGGCCGCGAGGTCCGTGAACCGGGCGGCCCAGGCGTCGGCCGAGGGCGGGGTCTCGTCGAACGTCACGGCCGTCCGCAGCACGTAGGGCTCGAGGATCCGGGCGACCGCGGGCAGGTCGTCGGTCGTCGCGGCGCGCACGACCGGCCCGGTCGCGGCGAGCTCGGCCGGGCGTGCTGCGGGGGAGGGGAGGGCTGCCACGGGGCGAGCGTAGTGGCTGTGCCGCCTACGCTGGGCGCATGCCTGCGCTGATCAACCCGAGCATCCTGTCGGCCGACTTCGCGAACCTCGAGCGCGACCTGGGCGCCATCGCCACCGCCGACTACGCCCACGTGGACGTCATGGACAACCACTTCGTGCCGAACCTCACGCTGGGCCTGCCGGTCTTCGAGCGCCTGGCACAGATCTCGCCCGTGCCGCTGGACGCGCACCTGATGATCGAGGACCCGGACCGCTGGGCGCCCGCGTACGCGGAGGCGGGCGCCGCGTCGGTGACGTTCCACGCCGAGGCCGCCACCGCCCCGGTCCGGCTCGCGCGGGAGCTGCGGCGCCTGGGGGCGCGGGCGGGGGTCGCGCTGCGCCCCGCGACGCCCGTGGAGCCGTTCCTCGACCTGCTCGGGGAGATCGACATGATCCTCGTCATGACCGTCGAGCCGGGCTTCGGGGGGCAGTCGTTCATCGACGGCACCCTGCCCAAGATCCGGCGCGCCCGGCAGGCGGTGGGGGAGTCGGGGCTGGACGTGTGGATCCAGGTGGACGGCGGAGTGTCGCGCGAGACGATCGACCGTGCGGCGGACGCGGGCGCGAACGTCTTCGTGGCGGGCTCGGCGGTGTACGGGGCGGACGACGTCCCGGCGGAGATCGCTGCGCTGCGCGCCCTGGCGTCGGCGCACACGCACTGAGCCGGTCGACCCGGCACGAGCCGTGACGGGAGTTCATCCAGAAAAATAGTGTGCCAAGCGTCCTGAACACACAGGACTCACCGTCCCGAGGACCGGAACCCGGCCCGGAGCCCGGGGTCCCGGCGTCTAGGCTGGGCGGGTGAAGACGTTCGACTCCCTGTTCGCCGAGCTGACCGAGAAGGCCACGACCCGTCCTGCCGGGTCGGGGACCGTGGCCGAGCTGGACGCCGGCGTGCATGCGATCGGCAAGAAGGTCGTGGAGGAGGCGGCCGAGGTCTGGATGGCCGCCGAGCACGAGACCGACGAGGCCGCGGCGGAGGAGATCTCGCAGCTGCTGTACCACCTGCAGGTGCTCATGCTGGCCAAGGGGCTGACGCTCGAGGACGTGTACACGCATCTGTGAGCGCCCGGACCGGGGCCGCACCACCGTGGTGCGGCCCCGTCGTCCGTCGCGCGCGCCCAGACGCCCGACACGTCCCGACCTGATCCGAACGAGGTAACCTCCGTGCTCCGCATCGCCGTCCCCAACAAGGGATCCCTGTCCGCCCCGGCCTCCGACATGCTGCGCGAGGCGGGCTACCGCCAGCGCCGCGACACCCGCGAGCTCGTGCTCGCCGACCCCGACAACGGCGCCGAGTTCTTCTTCCTGCGCCCGCGCGACGTCGCGGTGTACGTGGGGTCGGGCACCGTCGACGTCGGCATCACCGGCCGCGACCTGCTGCTCGACTCGGGCGCCGACGCCGTCGAGCACCTGCCCCTCGGCTTCGCGGCCTCGACGTTCCGCTTCGCCGCGCCCGCCGGGACGGTGACGGACGTCGCGCAGATCGCGGGGCGCCGGGTGGCGTCGTCGTACGACACGCTGGTCCGCTCGTACCTGCGCGAGCGGGGGATCGAACCGTCGGCGGTGGTGCACCTGGACGGTGCGGTGGAGAGCTCCGTGCGCCTCGGCGTGGCGGACGTCATCGCCGACGTGGTCGAGACGGGGACCACGCTGCGCGCGGCGGGCCTCGAGGTGTTCGGCGAGCCGATCCTGCGCTCCGAGGCGCTGCTCATCCGTCGCAGCGACATGGCGGAGCCGGCGGGCCTGGACGTGCTCACCCGCCGCCTGCAGGGCGTGATCACGGCCCACGAGTACGTGCTCATGGACTACGACGTGCCGATGGAGCTGGTGGACGCCGCGGTGGCCGTCACCCCGGGCTTCGAGTCGCCGACCGTGTCCCCGCTGCACAACGGCGAGTCGGCGGCGGTGCGGTCGATGGTCAAGCGCTCGGAGACCAACCGCGTGATGGACGCGCTGTACGAGGTGGGGGCGCGCGGCATCATCGTGACCTCCATCCACGCCAGCCGGCTGTGACCCGTCGGGCCGGCGCCCGCCGGCCTAACGAGCACCCGTGGGCGGTGGCAGCGTGGTGGGCATGAGCACGCCGGAGTTCCGCACGTTCCGCCCGTTGTGGGGCCAGGTCTCCGCCTGGTTCGTGTGGGTCGTGGCCGGCGTGGGGAGCGTGGTGGTCGGCCTCGGCTCGAACGGACCGATGGGTGCCGCCGCGGTGAACAAGATCTCCTTCGTGGTCTTCGCGCTGGGCGTCAGCTGGCTGCTGTGGCGGCTCGGCGGCGTGCACGCCGTGCCGTCGGAGCGCGGCCTGCGGGTGCGCAACCTGGTCCGCTCCCGGACGCTCGCGTGGCCCGAGATCGTCGAGGTGCGGCTCGGCCCGAACGACCCGTGGGTGCGGCTCGACCTCGCCGACGGCGGCACGATCGCCGTGATGGGCATCCAGCGCGCCGACGGGGAGCGCGGCATGGCGGAGGCGCGGCGCCTGCGGTCCCTGGTCGTGCGCTTCGGCGAGGCGCCGGACCGCACCTGAACGCCCCGACGCCGTCCCGCACGACGAAGCCCCGCGAGCCGTTCGGCTCGCGGGGCTTCGTGCTGTCTCGACGTCCGGGGACGTCAGGCCGTGTGGGCCGGGCGCCGGTCGGTGCGGGGCCGCTCCGTGCGCGGGGCGCGCCGCTCGGGGGCGCCCTTGTCGACGGCGATGCGGAGCGCCTTCCCTGCCACGTGGGCACGGCCGATGCGGTTCATGTCCGCGTCGTCGAGCGGGCGGGTGATGTCGACCAGGGAGAAGTTCCCGAAGATGTCGATCTTGCCGATGTCGCTGCCCGACAGGCCGCCCTCGTGCGTGAGCGCCCCGACGATGCCGCGCGGCTGCGCGCCGTGGGTGTGCCCGACGGAGATGCGGTACCGCGTGCCGGCGGCGGGACGGCGGATGCCGCGGCCACGGTCGTCGCGGTCGGAGCGGGGGTGGCGTCCGGTGCGGTCGCCGTCGCGCTCGGTCCGCTCGGCGCGGTGCGTCTCGCGCGTGCGTCCGCCCTTCGCCTCGGCCCGCTCGCGCTCGTGCTCCTCCTGGGCCGCGCGCTGCTGCGGGCCGTCGTCGCCGACCGCGAGCGCCAGGAGGGCGGCCGCGACCTGCAGGGCGTCGTCGGCGCCCTCGGCGGGAGCCGGCGTGCCGTCGTCCTCCGAGCCCGCGGGCGTCGCGGTGGCGGCAGCGGCGCGCTCCTGCAGCATCCGGGTGTACAGGTCCAGCCGGCCCGCCTCGATGCGCGTGCCCACCGCGTCGAGGAGGCGCCGGGCGCGGTGCTCGGAGACGTCGCGGGGCGACGGGATCTCGACCTCGGCGAGGGTGGCGCGGATGGTGCGCTCGATGTGCTTGAGCTTGCCGCGCTCGTGGGGGGTGACGAACGACAGGGCACGGCCGGTGCGGCCGGCACGCCCGGTGCGGCCGATGCGGTGCACGTAGGCCTCGGCCTCGCGGGGGATGTCGAAGTTGACGACGAGGCCGATGCGGTCGACGTCGAGGCCGCGGGCGGCGACGTCGGTGGCGACGAGCACGTCGACGGCGCCGGACTTGAGGCGCTCGACGATCTTCTCGCGCTCCTTCTGGGCGACGTCGCCGGAGATGGTGGCGGCGGAGATGCCGCGCTCCACGAGGGCGGAGCCGACCTCCTCGGCGTCCTTGCGGGTGCGAGTGAAGACGATGGTGGCGTCGGCGTCGGAGGTGGCCAGCACGCGGACGAGGGAGCCGATCTTGTGCCGGAACGGCACGACGGCGTACGTCTGCTCGACGGTCGACACGGTGGAGGACTGGCGGGAGACGGCGATGGCGACCGGGTCGTTGAGGTGCGTCTCGGCGACGGCGCGGATGGCGGGCGGCATGGTCGCGGAGAACAGGGCGACCTGTCGCTTCGCGGGGGCCTGGCCGAAGATCGTCTCGACGTCCTCGGCGAAGCCCATGCGGAGCATCTCGTCGGCCTCGTCGAGCACGAGGAACTTCACGCCGTCGAGGGAGAGGGTGCCGCGCTCCAGGTGGTCCATGACGCGGCCGGGGGTGCCGACGACGACGTGGACGCCGTCGCGCAGGGCGCGCTGCTGCGGCTGGTAGGGGGATCCACCGTACACGGAGGTGACGCGCACGCCGGGCAGGTGGGTGGCGAAGGACTCGACGGCCTCGGAGACCTGGAGCGCGAGCTCGCGGGTGGGAGCGAGGACGAGGGCCTGCACGTGCCCGCCGGCGACGTCGGCCTGCGGGTCGAGGGCGGCGAGCAGCGGGATGCCGAACGCAGCCGTCTTGCCGGTACCGGTCTGGGCGACGCCGGTGATGTCGCGGCCGGCGAGGAGCTCGGGGATGGCGCGCGCCTGGATGGGCGACGGCGTCGTGAAGCCGAGGTCGTCGACGGCGGCCTGCAGCGGTGCGGGGAGGCCGAGGTCGGCGAAGGTGGGGTCCTGCTCGGCGGACTGGCCGGTGGGCAGGGTGGAGTCAGGGGTGCTCAAGAGCGGTCACCGTTCTGTGGGTGGTGGGGGAGGAGTCCTGCGCCGCCAGGGGCGGCGGCGCGGTCGCTCGGTCCCGGACACACACCTGCCCCGCTCTGAGCGGGGCACAACGAACACGCGGGAGGCACGACGAACTCCGAAGGTTCGTCCCAGTCTACCGGCCGGGGCGGTGTGCGGTCCGGCGGGTGCCGGTGAGTTCGGCCACTGGGCGCAGGGCGCGTGCGTAGGATGTGCCCCGTGCAGGAGGGCCAGGAGATCAGCAGCCGGGTCTTCACGATCCCGAACCTGGTGAGCGTGCTGCGTCTGGCGCTGGTGCCGGTGTTCGCGGTGCTGATCGTGGTGGGCGAGGACGTGTGGGCCCTGGCGGTCCTGGCCTTCTCCGGCTTCACGGACTGGCTCGACGGCGTGCTGGCGCGGCGCCTGCACCAGGTGACGCGGCTGGGGCAGATGCTCGACCCGGCGGCGGACCGCCTCTTCATCTTCGTCACCCTGATCGGCCTGACCTGGCGGGACGTCATCCCGCTGTGGATCCTCGTGGTGATCGTGGCCCGCGACGTGATGCTCGCGTGCCTGCTGCCGGTGCTCGCGCGGCACGGCTACGGGCCCCTGCCGGTGAGCTTCGTGGGCAAGGCCGGGACGTTCGCGCTCCTGTACGCGTTCCCGCTGCTCCTCCTGGCGACGGTGCCGGGCGCGGTCGGCGCGGCGGCGCACGTCGTGGGCTGGGCGTTCACGTGGTGGGGCGTCGGCCTGTACTGGGTGGCGGGCGTGCAGTACGTGCGGCAGGCGCGCGAGCTGCTGGGGTCCGCGAGCGCCGGCCCGGCCGCCGAGGGCACGGAGGGTGAGGCGTGACGACCCCCGTGCGCCCCCCGAGGCAGCGGCGCCCGGACGAGTCGATGACCCTGCTCGTCGAGGTGATGGAGAAGCCCCTCGACCCGGGGTACGCGGAGGAGGCCGAGCGGCGTGCGGAGGCGGCGCGGGCCGGCCGTCCGACGGGACGCCGGGGGCTCTCCGTCGTGCTCCTGCTGCTGCTCGCCGCGCTGCTGGGCCTGCTGACGGTGTCGGCGGCGCGGCAGCTGCGAGCGCCCCAGGCCGACGTGGCGGCGGCTCGCCAGGTGCTGGAGAACCAGATCGTGGACCGGCGCACGGAGGTGGAGTCGCTGCAGGGCCGGTCGGTGGCGCTGAGCGACGAGATCGAGGACCTGCAGCACACCGCGCTCGCCAGCGAGGACCCGGGCCTGCTGCAGACGCTGCAGCGCGACGGCGTGGTGAGCGGGTCGGCGGCCGTGAGCGGCCCGGGCCTGGTGGTCTCCCTGTCGGACGGCGACGCCGCGCAGTCGGAGTCGGAGCCGGACGCGAGCGCCCGTGTGCGGGACGCGGACGTGCAGACCGTGGTGAACGCGCTGTGGGCCGCGGGCGCGGAGGCGGTCTCCGTGGACGACCAGCGGCTGACGTCGCTGTCGGCGATCCGCAACGCGGGGGACGCCATCCTGGTGGACCTCGTGCCGCTGCCCGGGCCCACCTACACGATCCGGGCGATCGGTGACCCCGACGACCTGCAGACCGCGTACGCTCGCTCCGGCGCCCCGGCGTACCTGCAGCTGCTGGGGTCGCGCTACGGGATCCAGTCGAGCGTGACCCCGCAGAGCGACCTGTCGCTGCCGGGCGTGGGGAACCAGACCCTGCGGTACGCGTCGCCGTCGGGGGCGGGGGAGTCCTCGCAGCCGGGAGACGACCCGCAGGACAGCCAAGAGGGCACGTCACGGACGACGTCGCCGTCGGACACCGAGGAGGAACGCTCATGATCGCCGCGATCGGGCTCGTGATCGGCGTGGTCGCCGGTCTGGTGCTGCAGCCGACCGTGCCGGTGGCGTTGCAGCCGTACCTGCCGATCGCGGTGGTGGCCGCGCTGGACGCCCTGTTCGGGGGCCTGCGCGCCAAGCTGGACGGCCTGTTCGACGACAAGGTGTTCCTGGTGTCGTTCCTGTCGAACGTGGTCGTCGCGGCGTTCATCGTGTTCCTCGGCGACCAGCTGGGCGTGGGCGCCCAGCTGTCGACCGCGGTCGTGGTGGTGCTGGGCATCCGGATCTTCTCGAACGCGGCGGCGATCCGTCGTCACCTGTTCAAGGCGTGAGCGGCTGATGAGCGACCCGAGGGACGACCGTCCCGAGAACCCCGACGCCCCCGATGCCGCGAGCGGTCAGGACGACGACGTGACCACCGGGACGCCGGATCCGGTCACCCCGGACGACGGTGCGGGCACGTCCGCGAGCGCCGAGCAGGAGGACGGGGCCGAGGCCGGGCGGGAGGAGGCCCCGGACGCGGCGGGCGAGCAGCCCGACGCCCCGCAGGGCCCGGCGTCCCCCGAGGAGCCCGGGCCCGTGGCCGACGCCGCCGACACCCAGGTCACGGAGACCACCGCCCAGGACGTCGCGGACGGTGCGCCCTCGCCGGACGACGACCCGCAGGACGACGACCCGCAGGACGACACCCCGCAGGACGACACCGTCCCCGGCGGCGACCCGGGGACGGGCGAGGAGTCGCGCGCCGAGGCGGACGACACCCGCGAGGACGACGACGAGGTACCGGCGGACGTCGACGCGAGCGACGGCGTCGGGCCGGTGGCGGAGCCGTCCCCCGTCGACACGGACACGGAGCCGGCGGACCGCGGTCCGGAGCAAGACGTCCCCGGGACCTTGCCCGAGGCGGCCGAGGTGAACGAGCCGGAGGCGGACGCGCTCCCGCCGGACCCGGCGGAGGCCGGGACCGAGCCGAGGACCTCGGAGGCGTCAACCGCCACCGGGGCGGCCGCAGCCGATGCTCCGAGCGGGTGGCGTCGGCTGGGCGCCGCGCTGCGGCCCCGGGCGAGCCGGTCCCAGGTGCTGGCGGGCGTGCTGTGCGCGGCGCTGGGCTTCGCGCTCGTCGTGCAGGTGCAGCAGTCGGCGTCGGACCAACTGTCGTCGGCGCGGCAGGAGGACCTGGTGCGCCTGCTCGACGAGGTGACCGACCGCGCGCAGCAGCTGGGGGACGAGGTCTCCGGGCTCGAGGCGACGCGCGACGAGCTGGAGTCCGGCTCCGGGCAGGCACGGTCGGCGCTCGAGCTCGCGCAGCAGCGGGCGGAGTCCGAGGGCATCCTCTCGGGCCGCCTGCCGGCACAGGGCCCGGGGGTGCGCGTCACGATCCAGGACCCGGCGGGTGCGCTCAAGGCGTCGCAGATGTTCAACGTGCTCGAGGAGCTGCGCAACGCGGGGGCCGAGGTCGTCGAGCTCAACGGGGTGCGCCTCGTCACCTCGACCTGGTTCGAGGACAAAGGGGACGCGATCGTCGTCGACGGCACCACGCTGACCTCCCCGTACGAGTGGACCGTGGTGGGCGACCCCGAGACGTTGGACCGCGCGCTGGAGATCCCCGGCGGCGCGCTCGCGACGGTGCGCACGGCGGGGGCCGAGGCGTCGACCGCCCGCGAGGACGAGGTGAAGATCACGGCGGTGACGCCGCCGGGGGAGCCCGAGTACGCACAGCCGGAGCGCGAGCACGACTGACCGTCCCTCGTCGGGCCCTCCCACGTGCCCCGACGGCGCCTGACGGCGGTGGACGGGCTTCCCGCCCGTGGCCCGGTCGGGGTAGGTTTGTCGGACGACGGCGCACGTCGGACGCACAGCCGGCCATCCGTGGGCACCGGTCACCGGGGCCCGTTCGGCCGGCAGCGTCGCCCGACCCACCGGCCCGACCTCACAGGAGGACTGATGACGGACCCCCGCCCTCTCCCGCCGCACCAGGCGGCCGCGGACACCACCGCGCACCTGGGGCGCGTGGGCGCGCCCGCGGAGGAGCAGGCGTTCCGGATCCCGCTCACCGCGGAGGAGGCCGCCGCCGTCGCGGCGCTGCCGCGGCACTCGGCGCTCCTGGTGGTGCAGTACGGCTCGGGCGCGGTCGGCGAACGGTTCCTGCTCGACTCCGACCGAGCGGTCGCGGGCCGCAGCGAGCAGGCGGACATCTTCCTGGACGACGTGACCGTGTCGCGCAAGCACGCGGAGTTCGCCCGGGAGGGCGACCGGTTCGTCGTCCGCGACATCGGCTCCCTCAACGGCACGTACGTCAACCGGGAGCGTATCGACGCGGCGCCGCTGACGACCGGCGACGAGGTGCAGATCGGCAAGTTCCGCATGTCGTTCCACGCCAGCCCGCAGGCGCCGCGGGACCCGCAGGCGCCCGCGTCGTGACGGCGGCGCACGCCGCGCAGGGCGAGGAGCCGGCCGGCGCGCCCGAACCCTGGCCGCGGGGGATCTCGCGCCAGGCGACGATGCGGATCTCCGACGTGCTCGCCCAGCTCGGCCCGGAGTTCCCGTCCGTCTCGCACTCGAAGCTGCGGTTCCTCGAGGACCAGGGGCTGATCGACCCCGTGCGGACGCCGTCGGGCTACCGCCAGTACAGCCCCGCCGACGTCGAGCGGCTGCGGTTCGTCCTGACGGAGCAGCGTGACTCGTACCTGCCGCTGAAGGTCATCAAGGAGCGCCTCGCGGAGATGGACGCGGGGGAGCCCGCTCCCGGACCCGCGCCGCGCCTCGCGGACGCCGGCGGCGCGGCAGAGGTGTCCCGCCGGCGGTGGACGGTGGAGACCGTCGCGGAGGCGACCGGCACGTCGGCGACGTTCGTGCAGGAGCTCGTGGGTGCCGGCGTGCTGCAGGCCCGGGCGGGCAGCCGGCTCGACGACGGCGCCCCGGACGTGGTCCGGATCGCGGCCCGGCTCGCCGAGCACGGCATCGAGCCCCGGCACCTGCGGTCCCTGCGGGCGTCCGCCGACCGCCACGTCGGCCTGGTCGACCAGCTCGTCGCCCCGTACCGCTCGCAGCAGACCCCGTCCGCCCGCGCCCAGGGCGCGGAGCTCGCGGCCGAGGTGGGGGAGCTGCTCGCGCGGCTGCACTCGACCTGGGTGCGGCAGGGCTCGAACGACCTCGTCTGAGCGCCCGGCGCATCCCACGGCACGCTGAGGCTCGTCGACGCGACGCGGCTCGACCGCTACTCGATCGGACTCGATCAGGCCCGCTCCCCGGGCGACGTGCGGCACCTACCGGACGTACCGTGGATCGGTGGAACCCGACGAGTCGAGCGACGCACCGATGGTCCCGGTGGAGGTCCTCGGGGTGCGGCAGCAGCAGCACGACCAGGAGATCGTCGTGCTGCTCCTCGACGCCGCCGCGAACCTCGCCGTCCCCATCGTCATCGGGGCGCGTGAGGCGTCGGCCATCGCGATGGCGCAGGCCGGCCTCGTCACGCCTCGACCGATGACGCACGACCTGCTGCGCGACCTCCTCGGCGCGGTGGGTGTGGAGCTCGAGCAGGTCGAGATCGTGGCGCTCGACGGCGGGGTGTTCTTCGCCGAGCTCGTCCTGTCGAACGGCACCCGGCTGGACTCGCGCGCGTCGGACGCGATCGCCCTGGCCGTGCGGACGGGGAGCCCGGTGCTCTGCTCGGCCGAGGTCGTCGCGGTCGCCGGAGTCGAGGTGGTGGACGTCGAGCAGCAGCGCGAGGTCGAGAAGTTCCGCGACTTCCTCGACCACGTGACCGCCGCCGACTTCACCACGCCCGGAGGCCCGCACGAGCCCGGCACCCCGCCGGACGACGCGCCTCCCTGATCACGCGACGCCACGCCGGGACGACCCTCGACCTCGGGTTGACGGTCAGACTCGGCTACCGTAGGGGCGAACCTTCAAGTCGTGGTCGAAAGTTGAGGGTCGGGCGCGTGGCCCCGGACGGCGGGGCAGGAGAGCGCGACACGCGGTCGCGCTGGGCGCCGACGTCGTTGACGACCCCCCAGGGGCGTCCTAGCGTGGAGTCGAACACCAGGAGGCACAGTGAACAGCAGCGGTGAGGCAAGCGTCCCCACGGGTGCTTCGGTGCCGCACGGCGCCCAGGGGCTCCTCTTCGGCGAAGACCTCACGGAGCAGGACGCCGCCACGGGCTACCGGGGCACCACGGCGTGCCGGGTCGCCGGGATCACCTACCGCCAGCTCGACTACTGGGCCCGCACCGGGCTCGTGGAGCCGTCCATCCGGCCCGCGACGGGGTCCGGGACCCACCGCCTCTACAGCTTCCGCGACATCCTCGTGCTCAAGGTCGTCAAGCGGCTCCTCGACACGGGGGTCTCGCTGCACCAGATCCGCAGCGCCGTCACGCACCTGCGCGAGCGCGGCGTCGAGGACCTGGCGCAGATCACGCTGATGAGCGACGGCGCGTCCGTCTACGAGTGCACGTCCCCCGACGAGGTCGTGGACCTCGTCCAGGGCGGCCAGGGCGTGTTCGGCATCGCCGTCGGGCGGGTGTGGCGCGAC
The DNA here is from genome assembly GCF_038593535.1 of Isoptericola sp. F-RaC21. NCBI lineage: Bacteria > Bacillati > Actinomycetota > Actinomycetes > Micrococcales > Promicromonosporaceae > Isoptericola > Isoptericola sp. F-RaC21. The sequence goes on from NZ_JBCFYX010000001.1 coordinate 830,442, forward strand.
ATCGAGGGCACGCTGTCCGAGATGCCCACCGAGTCGCTCGAGGACGAGGAGCCCGCCCCGCACGAGGGCGACGAGCTCGCCGCCCGGCGTCGCGCACGCTCCGCCGGCTGACAGCGGCGCCCACGACGTCGGTCTCGGTGCCGTCCCGGCGCGTGCGTCGTCGTGCCGGTCGGCGGAGAGCCGCCTACCTCAGAGGAACGGGCGCAGGGGAGACATGAGGCGCTCGGCGACCTTCGACAGCGGGTGCCGGCGCTTCCACTCGTCGAGGGTGAGCTCGCGCGAGTTCGACTGGTCCATCCGGAACGCGTCCTCGAGCTGGGCCGCCAGGCCCCCGTCGACGACCTCGAGGTTGATCTCGTAGTTGCCCGTGAGGCTCAGCCGGTCGATGTTCGCAGTGCCGACCGTGGTCCAGCGACCGTCGATCGTGGCGGTCTTCGCGTGGATCATCGCCCCCTGGTACAGGAAGATCCGCACGCCGCCGCGCAGCAGCGTCGAGTAGTGGCCGCGGGCCAGCCAGTCGGCCACGACGTGGTTCGAACGCTCCGGCACGAGGACGCGCACGTCGACCCCGCGGGCCGCGGCGGCGAGCAGGCCGGCCTGGATGTCCTCGTCGGGGATGAAGTACGCCTGGGTGATGTACACGTGCGAGCAGGCGCGGTCGATCGCGTCGAGGTAGATCCCGCGGATGGGGAAGACCAGCTCCGACGGAGCGTTGCGCGCCGCCCGCAGCTCGGGCAGCCACAGGGGAGACCCGACGTCCTGCAGCACCGGCAGGTGCGGGCCGCGCCACCGGTTCCAGAAGTCGACGAACGCGTTGCGCAGCTCCCACGCGGACGGGCCGGTGAGGCGCAGGTGCGTGTCCCGCCACTGCGTCGCGTACAGGGAGCCGATGTTGTACCCGCCGACGAACGCGGTCTCGTCGTCCACGACCAGGATCTTGCGGTGGTCGCGGCCGGACCGGCGCACGTCGAGCAGGAACAGCCCCGGTCGCATCGCAGGGAAGCGGAGGACGTGCACGCCGGCCGGCATGTCGTAGAGGCTGCGGGGCACCACGAGGTTCGCGAAGCCGTCGTAGACGACGTACACCGCCACCCCGCGCTCGGACGCCTCTACGAGCGCCTGCTTGAAGTCGCGGCCGACCTCGTCGTCCTTCCAGATGTACGTCTCCAGGAAGATCTCCCGCTGGGCGCCGCGGATCGCCTCCAGCATCGCCGCGTACAGGTCGGCGCCGTAGGTGTAGAGGGTCGCCGTGGTGTCCTCGATCTCGGTGGAGGACGGCGGCGCCGTCGGGAACGGCGTGTCGAGCGGGTACTGGTGGCGCCGGAACCGCTCCAGGCCCATCACCGTCGCGGCGGCCGCCACCGGCACCGCCGCCGCGAGCGCAGCCCCGCGGGTGGCGTAGCGACGCAGGGCGGGCCAGTCGATCTGGACGCGGACGGGCTTGCGGATCCGGGGGGCGCGGGCGATGCGGGGGAAGCGAGGCGGCACGAGGCTCACCGTAGCCACGCGCCGAGGCGGGCGCGCGCCGAACTGTCGGGTACGTCGGTGATGTCACCCGTCGTGCGGCGGCTCGGAGGCGGTCGGCGCGGGACCTGCCAGACCGACCGAGAGCGGGTGCGAGCGGATCGCCGCCGCGAGCTCGCCCTCGATCCGGTCGAGGTACACCCCCGTGGTGGCGATGGACCGGTGCCCCAGCAGCTCCGCGACGACCTTGACGTCCCATCCCTCGGCCACGAGCAGGGTGGCGGTGGTGTGGCGCAGGGCGTGCGGCGTCGCGGGGCGGCGGTACGGGGCCGGCATCCGCTCGACGGCGCGTGCGAGGAGGGCGCGCACCGTCTGCGTGTCGACGCGCCGGCCCCGCCAGGTGAGCAGGAGCGCCCGCTGCGCGTCCGGGTCGTCGGGCCGCCGCGCGGCCAGGCGCGGCCGCAGCTCGTGCAGGTACTCCTCCAGCGCGGCCACGAGGGGCGGGGAGAGTGCGACCGTGCGGACCGTCCCACCCTTGCCCAGGATCCGCCAGCGCGTCTCCTCCGGTTCCCGCGTGAAGTCGACGACGTCGGCGCGCGCGAGCTCCGACACGCGCGGGCCCAGCACGAGGAGCAGGGCGACGACCAGCCGGTCCCGCAGGGCCAGCGCCTGGTCCGACCGCGGGGCGCGCGTCCCGGCGCCCGATGCGGGTACCGGCTGGTCGGGGGCCGCCGACGCCTGCAGGAGCGCCCCCGCGGCCGACGCCGAGAGCGCCGTCCGCTCCACCCGGAGACGGTCGCGGGAGCGAGCGGGCGGGGCGGCCCACTGCATCGGGTCCGCCTGCACCCAGCACTGCCGGGCGGCATGCGCGAAGAACCGGCTGACCGACTGACGGAAGCGGTTGACCGTGGCGACGGATCGGCCCGGTGCCCCCTTGCGGCCGGGATCGCTGAATCGGCCGTCGGGGCTGGCTTGATACCGGACGAGCGCGTCGTCGACGTCCTCCCCGGAGACGTCGTCGAGCACGCGGTCGCCGCCGACCAGCTCGGCGAACTCGCGGACGTCCCGCTCGTAGCTGCGCGCCGTCGCGGGGGAGAGCACCCCGCGCACGCTCTCCACCCGGACCGAGGCGAGGTAGCGGTCGACGGCGGTCGCGACCTCGACGCGGTCCAGCCGGGGCGGGGCGACCATCTCGTCCTCCAGGGCGTTGCTCTGACCGACGCGGACCTCCCGCGCTCGTGACCTGCGGCGACGCCCGCCGCACGGCCCGGCCCCAGGGTAGGTGCGCGCACCGACACCGCGGACGGGCGAGAGGTTTGTCGGGGGGCGCGGACGGCGTCAGACGTCGAAGAGGGTGGGGTGCTCGAGGTGCACGCCTTCGGCCTCGAGCATGCGCAGCTTGGTGCGCCGCCCGCCGGGTGCGGAGAAGCCCCCGACCTGCCGGCCGGCCGCGAGCACGCGGTGGCACGGCACGATCGGCGGGAAGGGGTTGCGGCCGAGGGCCTGGCCCACCGCCTGCGCCGCGCCGGGCGCGCCGAGGCGCGCCGCGACCTCGCCGTAGGTGAGGGTGGCGCCGGCCGGGACCGTGCGGACGACCTCGTACACGCGCCGGTCGAACTCGGGCACGGCGGCGAGGTCGAGGGCGATGCCGGACAGGTCCCCGCCGCCGGTCTCGAGCAGGGCCACCACCTCGCCGACGGCGGTGGCGATCGGGGCGTCAGGGGCGGCCTCACGGGCGGACGGGTACGACGTCGCGACGGCGTCACGCGTGGCCTGCGGCGAGTCGTGGGGGAGTGTCGAGCCCACGACGACGCCCGGCTCGCGCCACACGAGGGCGCAGTGCCCGATCGCGGTGGGGAAGACGTTGAAGGCGAGCCCGCCGAGGGGAGTGGCCATGTCGTTCACCGTAGCCGCGCCGTCCGACAGCGCCGCCGCGGCTTGCCAGCGGGCGACGCGCCAGTGGTGGAGGGGTGTCGACACATTCGCGCAAGACCACTGTGTTGTGTCATACACAATGGTTTGAACCGTATGTCCGAATCATCCTACCGCCCGTCGTCGTGGATGGCGAGACCTGGCCCTGCGCCTTGGCCGGTGCGCTTCCTCCGACGTGCGTGAGGTTTGCGGCGACGGAGGTCGTCCACGACCCGTACGGCGGGGGATCGGGGTGCGAGGAGCCCTCGACGGGAGCTGTCAGGCAAGGGGTGCCAGGCTGTGTCGCGCCTGGGCGATCGTCGTCGCCGGCGCGGCGCACGAGCGGCGCAGGCGACGGCCGATGCCGCGAGGGCGACGCAAAGGGCGGCGCGGAAGGCGGTCGACGAGATGCGTCATGGCGGATTGCGTCATGTCGGACGACGTCGGTGCAGCGTCCGACGGCGACAGCGTCAGCGCGCTGCGTCAGGCCAGGTCGGCTCAGGCGGACCGGCGCTCGCTGCCGCAGTCGTCGAGCCGGCGAACCCGGCGCCGCGCAGCGTGCGACCGCTCGAGCTCGACAGGTGATCGTCGGCCCCGCAGGTGCGTCACGAGGGAGGGGCTCCGGCGCTCTCTTCCTCTCGTAATGACATAATGTGCATTATCGGTCTGTCGTGTGGCGGGCCTCAGCCGGCCTCTGATGCCTGGCTGGGATGATCGTCGCGTGACGACAGCACCGCAGATCGACGACGGACCGTTCTTCCACGGCACGCGCGCGAGGCTTCGGCCCGGTGACCGGCTCACCGCCGGTTACGCCTCCAACTATCGGCCCGAGGTCGTCATGAACCACGTCTACTTCACCGCGCTGCGTGACGGCGCGGGCCTCGCAGCCGAGATCGCCGCGATGCTCGGACCGGACGGCGCCGAGCCGCACGTCTACCTCGTCGAGCCGACCGGCGCCTTCGAGGACGACCCGAACGTCACCGACAAGAAGTTCCCCGGCAACCCCACCCGCTCCTACCGGACGAGCTCGCCGCTGACCGTCGTCGAGGAGGTGACGGACTGGGTCCGGCAGACGCCCGAGGCGCTGGCCGCCTGGCGCGAGCGGATCACAGCCATGCGCTACGGCGACGCCGAGATCGTCAACTGACGATTCTCGGGCGCCCCGCAACGCCCGGTACTGTCGCCGCGTGCTCTGGACGTCGCCATGACCCGTCGCACGCTGTCCCGGTGGGCGGCCGTCGTCGTCGCGGCCGCCGTCGTCGTCTGGCTGGTGTCCGCATTCGCTCCGGACCTTGCCGCCGAGGCACGCGCCTTCCTGCGCGAGCTCATCCGCGCCCTCTGAAGCGAACGCCGCACGACGCGTCAAGCGCCCTGGACTCGTCAGCGCCCCGGGTGCGCCCGCCAGTGCCCGGCGACGGTTCGGCCGGCGCGCTCGTGCGCGGGGACCCAGGTGGCGCCGTCGCTCCGAGCGGGCGCCTCTCCCCCGTCGGCCGCCGTACCGAGCGCGCGGACGACGTCCCTGGCCCGAGCAGCGGCGCGGTCCACGAACTCCCCCGCGACGTCGTCGGGCACCAGGTCGCGCTCGTGCGCCACGGCGTCCCGGACGGCGTCGGGCCAGGCCGCGGCGTACGTGGCGGCGACGTCGAGGAGCCAGTCCGGGTCGACCCCGAGGTCGGCGGCGGCGCGCTCGACGTGCCGTGCCCCCAGCGCGCGCAGGCGGTACTCGCCGCCGAGCTTCATGGCGAGCCGCGCCTTGTAGCGCACCTCGTCGGCGGGCCACAGCAGGCTCGCGCTGAGAAGGTCGTACAGCGGGGCGAGCGCGGTGCGCGCACCGACGTGCAGCAGAGCCAGGTTCTTGGCGTGGGCGTCGGTGCCCGCCGCGACCCAGTTGAAGACGACGGCGCGCGCGAGGTCGTCGCGCGACCGTGCCAGGTCGCGGCGGTCGACGGCGCGGGCCACGAGCCGGGCCACCTCCCGCACGCCGGGGCCGCCGTCCGCCTCGTACTTCGCCGAGCGCCACAGACCCAGGGCCTGGCACAGGTCCTCCTGGTGCAGCCGCCGTGCGCCGTCGCCGGTGGCGAGCCGGTCGAAGCGCTCGACGACGACGGCGGCCTGGTCCTCGAACCAGGCCGACTCGACGCCGGCGACGGGCAGCCCGAGGGCCCGTGCGGCGCGCATGGTGACGAGCTCGGCCGCCGCCGAGTGCGCGACGCCGTCGACGCCGATCTTGAAGATGTGGGTGCTGGCACCCCGGCCGGTCGGCTGGTGCCACGACCCGTCGGCGCCGCGGGCGAGGGCGAACTTGCCCTGCTGGCCGCCCAACGAGAACCGGCCGCCGTGGCGCTCGAACGCCCACGAGCTGTCGTCGGCGCGCAGTTCGCGCAGGTGGGCGGCGATCTCGCGCGGGCCGAGCGGCCGGCTGCCGGCGCCGTCGTGCGGCTCCTCGCCCTCGGGCACCACCTGGACGGCGCCCGCGCAGTCGGCGCCCATGTGCCGCAGCAGGTTGAACGCCGTCGGGCGGCGCTCGTCGAACTGGGCGGCCCAGCGGGCGCGCACGGTGTCGTTGTCCGGCAGGAGGTTGTCGATCCACGGCATGGTCACGTGCGGCGGGTGCTCGGTGACGTGGCGGGGCATGCTCGCCGAGAGCGACGGCGCGGACCGGAGCGACTGGTAGGCCGGCGTATAGGCGAATGCGACGTCCCCCGCCCGGTCGCGACGCAGCGTGCCGGCGTGGGCGCCGTCGAGCCAGACGTCGAGCACGTCGCCCCGCCGGTCGGTAGGCCGGTCAGCCACGGGCGCGCCCCAGCACCGCGTCGAGGGCGTCGTCCGGCTCGTCGGGCACGACGTCGACGACGAGGTCGACGGCGCGCAGCGCGTCGAGCATCAGGTCGAGCCGCGCCGTGGGCGCCCCGGCCTCGGCCGCGACGACCCACTGGCGGGACACGTCGACGGCGGCGGCGAGCTGCGCCTGCGTCATCCCCTTGTCCTTGCGGGCGCGACGCAGCAGCGAGCCGAGCTGCTCGGCGTTCGCGACGATCATGGGCTCCCCTCCCCCGCCGGCCGCGCCCCGGACCGAGATGTCAACGGGCGACGACATCCGACGCGATGTCAACGCTAAGTAACATCTCACTCGGTGTCAACGATCGGTGACATCCGTGGCCGTCCCGGGAGCGTCGCGGTGGCGGTCTCCCCCGCCGCCCAGCGACTCGAAGTGCGCGAGCGGGCCCGCGAGGATGCCGCCGTCGACCGGCAGGGTGACGCCGGTGATCCACGCCGCGTCGTCGGAGGCGAGGAACGCGATCGCCGCGGCGACGTCGTCGGGCTCGCCGACGCGCCCGAGCGGATACAGCGGTGCGAGCCGGTCGGGGTCGTTCCGGCCCGTCCAGACGCGGGTGCGGATCGTGCCCGGGGCGACGACGTTGATCCGCACGCCCCGGCGCCCGAGCCGCACCGCGAGGTTCTGCGCCAGGGACACGAGGCCGGCCTTCGCGGCGGAGTAGTCCTCGTCCCCGAACGCCTGCAGCCCGTTCACGGAGCCGACGAGGACGACGGACCCGCCACGCGGCAGGTGCGGGGCCGCGGCGCGCACGCACCGGGCCGGCCCGGCCAGGTTGAGATCGACGCCGGCGGCCCAGGTGGCGTCGTCCATGCCGTCCAGGAGGCCCGGGTGGACGCCGGTGCCGCCGGCCACGCCGACGAGCACGTCGAGCCGGCCGTGCCGCTCGAGCGTCGTCGCCACGGCGGCGTCCACCGACGCGGAGTCCCGGATGTCGCACGGGACCACGGAGGCGCGCGGGCCACGGTCGAGGAGGTCGGCGGCGGCGCGGCGGGCCGCGTCCTCGTCGAGGTCGGCGACCACCACGGCCGCCCCCTCCGCGTGCAGCCGCCGCACGGCGGCCGCGCCGATGCCGTGCGCGCCGCCGGTGACCAGCGCGACGCGGTCGTCGAACCGTCCTGCCGTTCGTGCTGCCACGTTCTCCTCCTCGAGGGTGGTCCGACGCCGCGACGTCAGAGGGTGAGCCGGTAGTAGTTCTCCTCGCCGTACCGCTCGAACCCTGCCTTGCGCAGGATGCGCGCCGACGTGCTGACGCGGCCCTTGACCAGGGCGAGCGACGCGCCCGCGGCGGCCGCCAGCCGCAGCCGTTCGTCGAGCAGGGCGCGGTAGGCGCCGCGGCCGCGGCGGTCGGGCAGGGTGCCGGCGCCCCACAGCCGGGCGACGGTGCCGAGCTCGGGCAGCGGCGCCTCGGCCAGGGTGACGCCGGCGGCGGCCACGGGCACGCCGTCCTGGTACGCGACGACGCGGAGCTCGCGGCTGTCGTCGGCCAGCAGCGTGCGTGCGGCCTCGGCGAGGCGGTCGTCGTCCATGGGCTGCTGGTCCCAGACGGCGACGTCGACGCGGTCGGCGTCGCGCAGCCCGTCCGTGTCGGTCACGCGTCGCACGACGAGGCGCCCGTCGCGTTCCGGCGTCTCGCCGGGACCCGGCTCGAGGCCGCGCGCGAGCACGTCCACGGTGTCCTCGAGGCGGGCGCCGCGCGCGAGGAGCGCGTCGGTGAGGTCGGGGGTGCCGGTGGCGGAGACCCAGACGCCGAGGGTGTCGCTCCCCCAGTCCCGCGCCCGGTCGACGGCGTCGCGCAGGACGTCGTCCGCGCCGCGGGCGGAGGCCACTCCGGTGAGCACGACCCTGCCCTGCGCCCACGCGGGCCACCGGGTGAGGGTGACGTCGGTGACGACGCACTCCGCGTCCGGCGGCACCCACGACCACTCGGCGGCGGCGCGGAGCACGGTCGGCGGGTCCCAGGCGGCGGTCATGACGGCAACCTAGCGAACCCGCTCGGGGTCCGGGCGCCGGCGCGCGCGGACGTCACAGGCCGGCGGCGAGGCCGCGGACGACGTCGGCCGCGGGACCCGCGGCCGCGCTGCGGTACCCGGTGCCGGCCCACAGGTGCAGCCGGTCGGCGTCGCCGGCCGCCGCGGCCCGGCGGCGCAGCTCGCGCGTGAGGTGGTGCACCTGCGGGTAGCCGACCGGGGCGTGCGCGTCGTGCCGGACGAGGAAACCGTTGCGCAGCGCCCGGGCGGGCCGGCCCGTGAAGGCGCGCGTGACCGCCGTCGTCGTGAACCTCGGGTCGGCGAGGGCGTCCCGATGGGTCGCGGACGTGCCCGCCTCGTCGGCGCGCAGCAGCAGGGTCCCGACCGCGACCGCCTGGGCGCCGGCCCGCAGGAGGCGGGCGACGGCGGGCGCACCGTCCACTCCCCCGGCGGCGACCACCGGCAGGCGCGTCCCCGCGACGACCGCCGCGACGGCGTCGGCCGTCGCGCCGTCCCCGACGGACCGGCCCGGGTCCCACGTGCCGCTGTGCCCGCCCGCACGCGGACCCTGCACCACGAGGCCGTCCGCCCCGAGCTCCTCGGCCGCGGCGGCCTCCTGCGGCGTCGTGACGGTCACGAGGACGACGGAGCCGGCCGCGCGCAACGCGCCGACGTCGGCCACGGCGGGCGGCCCGAACGTGAAGGAGACGACGGGCACGGGGTCGCGGCGCAGCAGGTCGATCTTCGCCGCCCAGCCGTCGTCGTCGGTCGCGGGGACCGCGGCCAGCGCGGCGTCGAGGTCGACGCCGTGCGCGGCGGCGTCGTCCCCGATCCGCCGGGCGTAGGCCGCGAGCGCCGCCGGGTCGGGTGCGGGCGCGGTCGCGGGGACGAAGAGGTTGACGCCGAAGGGGCGTGCGTGGTCGTGGGCGCGGCGGACCTGCTCGGCGAGGGCGTCGGGGGTCTGGTAGCCGCCGGCGAGGAAGGCGAAGGCGCCGGCGTCGGTGGTGGCGGCGAGGAGGTCGAGGGTGGTGGGTCCGCCGGCCATGGGGGCGGCGGCGAGGGGCAGGTCGGTGCCGAGGAGCGTGGTGCTGGCCATGGTTCGCATCGTGCCACCGGGCGGGCGGGCTCTGCGCGGGAGCGGGGGCGGTCTCATCTGGCGCTCATGCGGGGCTGGCACGCTGGGCCCCCGCCCGACCGTCGTTGGGGTCGGTGCGGGGCGGGCACGGGTGGACGTGCGATGCGGTGCGGGAAGGGGTGTGGGCGCCGTATGACGGCGGTGGTGCACGAGCGTGCGACGGCGTGTGACGACGGGGCGGGGTCGTTCGTGCTGGTGGGTGGTGTGCCGGGGGCGGGCAAGAGCACGGCGTTGGCGGGGGTGGCGGGGCGTGCGGGGATACGGGTGCTGGACAGCGAGGCGGCGCGTCGGGACCTGCGGGCGCGGGTGCCCCGCGGGGTGCCGTACGCGGTGTACCGGCCGGTGGTCCACGTGCGGCACCTGGCGGGGGTGGTGCGGGCGGTGCTGGGTGGCCCGCGGGACGGCGCGCGGGTGCTGGTGGTGCACGACCCGGCGACGTCGCGGGTGCGGCGGTGGTGGTGGGCGTGCCTGGCGCGGCGGGCGGGGTGGCGTCCGGTGCTGGTGATGGTCGACGTGGGGCGCACCGAGGCGTTGGAGGGTCAGGAGGCTCGGGGTCGGGTGGTGCGGGCGGGGGCGTTCGCGCGGCACTGGCGACGGTGGGCGGCGCAGCGTGCCGGCCTGGTCGCGGCGGCGGGCGGTCCGGCCGGTGGCTGGGCCCGGGTGCACGTGGTGGGTCGGCGGGAGGCCGTGCCGTCGCTGGTGGGGGTGGTGGAGGCGGCGGCGCCCGTCCGGGGGCGTGGTGCCCGCTAGGGTCGCGCTCATGACGTCGTCGGGCCTGTCGGGTGGTGCGCTGGAGCGGGTGGTCGCGCAGGTGCGCGCGGCGGGTGACGGGGTGGTGTCGACGCTGGGCCCGGACGGTGGCCCGCAGGCCGCGTACCTGACGCTCGCGGTGACGGCGTCGGGCGAGCTGGTCTTCGACGCCCGGGAGGCGTCGCGCAAGGTGGCGAACGTGCGGCGTGATCCGCGGGTGGCGGTGGTGGTGGGTGGACCGGGCGGGACGACGCTGCAGCTCGAGGGCGTGGCGGACGTGCCCGTGGGGGTGGACCGGGAGCGGTGCGCGGTCGCGTACGGGTCGACGTTCCCGCAGTTCGCGGCGTCGCTCGCGGATCCGGGGATCGTGGTGGTGCGGGTGCAGGTGCGGTGGGCGCGCTGGGGCGACTATCGCACCTCTCCCCCGGTGGTGGAGGACCTGGTGGGCGGGGCGGGCTGAGCCTCAGCGCCAGCCGAGCGCGGGGGCGACGTGCTGGACGACGTTCTCGATGAGGTGCGCGTTGTACTCGACGCCGAGCTGGTTGGGCACGGTGAGCAGGAGGGTGTCGGCGGCAGCGACGGCCTCGTCGCCGGCGAGGTCGGTGACGACGTCGTCGATCTCCCCGGCGTAGGTCTTGCCGAAGCGGGCGCGCACCCCCTCGAGGACGCCGACCTGGTCGGTGCTGAGGGCTTCCATGCCGAAGTAGGCGCGGTCGCGGTCGTCGGTGATCGGGAAGATGCTGCGGGACACGGAGACGCGGGGCTGCCAGTCGTGGCCGGCGGCCGCCCAGGCGTCGCGGAAGCGCTGGATCTGCTCGGCCTGGAGCTGGTGGAACGGGACGCCGGTGTCCTCGGTGAGCAGGGTGGAGCTCATGAGGTTCATGCCGAGGGCCGCGGTCTGCTCGGCCGTGGCCCGCGAGCCTGCGCCCCACCAGACGCGCCGCCGGAGTCCTTCCGAGTGCGGCTCGACGCGCAGCAGGCCGGGCGGGTTCGGGAACATGGGCCGCGGGTTCGGCTCGGCGAAGCCCTCGCCGTCGAGCAGCTCGAGGAACCGGGCGGTGTGGCGGCGGGCCATGTCGGCGTCGGACTCGCCGGGCCGGGGCTCGTGCCCGAAGTGGCGGAACCCGTCGATCACCTGCTCGGGTGACCCGCGGCTGATGCCGAGCTGCAGGCGTCCGCCGGCGATGAGGTCGGCCGCGCCGGCGTCCTCCGCCATGTACAGGGGGTTCTCGTAGCGCATGTCGATGACCGCGGTGCCGATCTCGATGCGGCTGGTGCGGGCGCCGACGGCGGCGAGCAGCGGGAACGGTGAGGCGAGCTGGCGGGCGAAGTGGTGCACGCGGAAGTACGCGCCGTCGGCGCCGAGCTCCTCGGCCGCGACGGCGAGGTCGATCGACTGCAGGAGGGCGTCGGAGGCGGAGCGGGTCGCGGACTGCGGGTGCGGGGTCCAGTGGCCGAAGGACAGGAATCCGAGGTGCTTCACGGGGGTGTCAACCTCCTGCGGGTCGGGGTGCTTCCCGATCGTCGCCCAGGCACGGTCCGTTCGCGCAGCGTGCGGCCCGGCGGGGGTCGCGGGAGGCGTCGTGCCGGGGGCGACGACGCCCTAGCCTGGGCGCATGACCCTCGCTCACGACGTCGCCGGCGACGTCGGCTCACCCGCCGTCCTCCTGCTGCACGCCGGGGTGGCGGACCGCCGCATGTGGGACGCCGTCGCGCCCGCCCTGGCGCACACGTTCCGCGTGATCCGCCCGGACCTGCGCGGATATGGCGACTCCCCGCTGCCGGCGGACGCGCCCGCGTACTCCAACGCGGGCGACCTGGCCGCCCTCCTGGACGAGCTCGGTGTCGGTGACGCCGCCGTCGTCGGGTCGTCCTTCGGCGGCAAGGTCGCGCTCGAGCTCGCGTCCGCGCACCCGGGCCGGGTGCGCGAGCTCGTGCTGCTGTGCCCCGCCGCTCCCGGCGTGCCGGACACGCCGGCGTCCGACGCGTTCGACGCCGAGGAGGCGCGCCTGCTGGAGGCCGGGGACGTCGACGGGGCCGTGCGCCTCAACGTGGCGACCTGGCTCGGCCCGGACGCGGACGACGCCGCCCGCGCGGCGCTCGCCGTCATGCAGCGCCGCGCGTTCGACGTGCAGCTGGCCGCCGACGAGGCCGCGAGCGCCGCGGGCATGCCCGAGCCGGGGCCGGACGGTGTCGAGGTCGACCTGGCGGGGATCCGGGTGCCCACGTTCGTCGTCGAGGGGGCGCACGACATGGACCGGCTTCGCGCGTGCGCCCGGCACGTGGCCGCGTCGGTGCCGGGGGCGGAGCTGTCGGTGCTGGACTGGGCGGGGCACCTGCCGGTGCTGGAACGGCCGGACGCGATCCTGGCGCTGCTGCTGGACGTGCTGCGCGACGACCCGACCGTGCACGCCCCCTGACGGTCAGGTCGCCCCCGCTCGGGAGCGTGAAACGTGCGCGTCACATCGCGGCGCGACGATGTCCGCGTGATCATCGCCCCCGAGTCCCCGGCCGCCGCGGACGTGCGCGCGCTGCTGGACGAGCACCTGGCCGACATGTACGCCACCTCCCCCGCGGAGTCGGTGCACGCCCTCGACCTGACGGCGCTGCTGGCGCCGACGGTGACGTTCCTGACGGCGCGAGACGACGACGGGTCGCTGCTGGGCTGCGGCGCACTGAGCGAGCTCGAGCCGACCACCGCGACGTGCGCCGGCCGCGGCGAGGTGAAGTCGATGCGCACGGCCCGTCCCGCGCGCGGGCGCGGCGTGGCGGGCGCGGTCCTCGACCGGCTGGTGGACCTGGCCCGCGAGCGCGGGTATGCGTCGGTGAGCCTGGAGACCGGTCCGCAGGAGTACTTCGCGCCCGCGCGCCGTCTCTACGCGCGGCACGGGTTCGTGCCCTGCGGGCCGTTCGGCGCGTACTCCCCCGACCCGTCCAGCGTGTTCCGCACCCTCGACCTCACCGGCGAGCTCACCGACGGGCTGGACGCGGGTGTCGGGCCCGCCGCCTAGCCTCGCGGCATGACCGACGTACCGGCCCGCACCCCCGCCCGCGACGCGACGGGCACCGCGCCCCTGCTGGACCGGCGGTTCGCCTGGCGGGGCCGCGAGGTCGCGTGGACGGCGTTCGGCTCCGGCCCGCCGCTGGTGTTCTGCCACGGCACGCCGTGGTCGTCGTGGCTGTGGGAGCCGTACGCCCGCGCCCTGTCCGGGGAGTTCACCGTGCACCTGTGGGACATGCCGGGCTACGGGGCGTCGTCCAAGGACCCCGCGCACGACGTCGACCTCGGCACGCAGGGCGAGCTGTTCGCCGACCTGCTGGTGCACTGGCGGACCACCGCTTGGCCCGACGGCGCCGACGGGGGCACGCCGCCCCTGCCGCACGTCGTCGCGCACGACTACGGCGGCGCGGTGAGCCTGCGGGCCGCGCTGCTGCACGGCGCCCGGTACGCGTCGCTGTGCCTCGTGGACGTCGTGGCGCTGCGCCCGTGGGGCTCGCCCTACTTCGCGCTGGTGCGTGAGCACGCCGACGTCTTCGCGGCCGCCCCCGCCGCCGTGCACCGGGGTGCGCTCGAGGCGTACGTGCGCACGGCTGCGCACCGGCCGCTGCGCGAGGAGGACCTGGCCGCGCTCGTCGCGCCGTGGACGGGCGAGGCGGGGCAGGCCGCCTTCTACCGGCAGATCGCCCAGGCGGACGAGAGGTACACCGCCGAGCTCGAGCCGCTGCTGGGCGGCCTCGACCTCCCGGTGCGCGTGCTGTGGGGCGCGGAGGACACGTGGATCCCGCCCGACCGGGCACGGCGGCTGGCGGACGCCGTCCCCGGCGCCGGCGCCCGGCTGATCCCGGGGGCCGGGCACCTGGTGCAGCTCGACGCTCCGGTCGCGCTGGCCGTGGAGCTGCAGCGCTGGTTGTCCGCGACCCGCTGACGGTCAGTACCAGCTCGGGCGCGCGTGCTGGAAGATGAGGTTGGTCTCGGTGAGCGCCACGTCCGGGTCGGTGGACAGGTGCTCGATGACGAACTCGTTCAGCGCGTCGGAGTCGGCGGCGGCGACGTGCACGAAGAAGTCGTGCGCCCCGCCCAGGAGGAACACGTTCAGCACCCCCGGCAGCCCCGCGAGCCGCTGCAGGTAGCCGCTGAGGCGCGTGCGTGCCGCGCCGCGCATCTGCACCGCGATCATCGCTTGCAGCGGGTGCCCGGCGAGCGCCGGATCGACGTCGGCGTGGAAGCCGCGGATCACTCCCCGCTCGCGCAGCTGCCGCACCCGGGCCAGGCACGTGGACGGCGCGATCCCCGCCCTGGCGGCGAGGGCGTTGTTCGGGATGCGGGCGTCCTCCGCGAGCGCCGCGAGGAGCCGCTGGTCGACGTCGTCCAGCCGGGCGGGCACGGGTCCCCGACGCTCCAGGCCCCAGGACGGGTCCGGACGAACATCCTTCGGTCGTGGCTGGCGTGCCCCGGGCTGAGCCGGGCCTCGTGTCGACATCCCGGCAATCTACCGAAGGATCTGCGGATTCGTGGCGCGACGCCGAATCGGGCCGTCAGACTGGGCGGTGAGCGGGGTCACACGCCCCGTGCCACGCCCCCGCCGTCGTCCGGTCACGAGCCGGGCGCCGGTCACGAGCCACGAAGGCGGACTCACCATGCGCATCGGCGTCCCGAGGGAAGTCAAGAACCACGAGTACCGGGTGGCGATCACGCCGGCCGGCGTGCACGAGCTCGTCGCCCGCGGGCACGACGTCGCGGTGCAGGCCGGCGCCGGCGAGGGGTCCGCCATCCCGGACGACGAGTTCCGCGCCGCCGGTGCCGCCGTCGTCGCCGACGCGGACGAGGTGTGGGCGGGCGCCGAGACGGTGCTCAAGGTCAAGGAGCCCGTCGCGCAGGAGTACCACCGGCTGCGCCCGGGGCTCGTGCTGTTCACCTACCTGCACCTCGCCGCCGACAAGGCGCTCACCGAGGAACTGCTGGCCCGCGACGTCACCGCCGTCGCCTACGAGACGGTGCAGACCCCCGACGGGCGCCTTCCGCTGCTGGCCCCGATGTCGGAGGTCGCGGGGCGGCTCGCCCCGCAGGTCGGGGCCGCCACCCTGCTGCGCGCCGCGGGCGGTCGGGGCGTCCTGCTCGGCGGGGTGCCCGGCGTCGCCGCCGGCCACGTGGTGATCATCGGCGCCGGCGTGTCCGGCATGAACGCCGCGCGCATCGCCGTCGGGCTCGGCGCGCGCGTCACCCTGCTGGACACCAGCGCGGACGCCCTCAAGGCCGCGGACCGCGAGCTCGGCGGCCGGGTGCAGACCCTCGCGTCGAACCGCCTCACCCTCGCCGAGGCGGTGCTGGAGGCCGACCTCGTCATCGGCGCCGTCCTGGTGCCCGGCGCCAAGGCGCCGGTGCTCGTGCCGAACGACCTCGTGGCGCGCATGCGACCCGGCGCCGTGCTGGTCGACATCGCGATCGACCAGGGCGGCTGCTTCGAGGACTCACGCCCGACCACGCACGCCGACCCCACGTTCGCCGTGCACGACACCGTCTTCTACTGCGTGGCGAACATGCCCGGCGCCGTGCCCCGCACCTCGACGTACGCGCTGACGAACGTGACGCTGCCGTACGCCGCGGCGCTCGCGGACCACGGCTGGCGCGAGGCGCTGCGCCGCGACCCGGTCCTGGCGCGCGGCCTCAACGTGCACGACGGCCGCGTCACCAACGCCGGCGTCGCCGAGGCGCACTCCCTCGAGCACGTGGACGTCGCCGCCGTCCTGTAGCCCCGCGTCGGTCGAGCCTGTCGAGACCCGGTCACTCGTTGGTTGAGCCTGTCGAAAGCCGGTGCTGGGTTTCGACAGGCTCAACCAACGGTGAGGCGGCGGCGCGGGGGCAGGGAGACGCGGTCGAGGTCGGCCGCGACGGTGAGGCCGCCGTCGAACACCTCGCGCGCCTCGCGCTCGAACGCGGCGGGCAGCTCGTCGGGCACGCGGTAGCGCTGGGAGAAGTGGGTGAGCACGAGATGGCGCGCCCCGGCGCGGGCGGCGACGATCGCGGCCTGCCGGCACGTGAGGTGCGCCCAGCGGGCGGCGAGGTCGGCGTCGCGGCGCAGGAACGTCGACTCGATCACGAGCAGGTCGACGCCGTCGGCGAGCTCGCCGACGGCGTCGCACAGGCGCGTGTCCATGACGAACGCGACCGACTGCCCGGGCCGCGGCACGGACACGGCCTCGCGGCGCACGGTGCGGCCGTCGTCGAGCACCAGGACGCCGTCGCGCAGCAGCCGCCCCACCGCCGGGCCGGAGGGCACTCCCGCGGCCGCGAGCGCCGCCGGGTCCAGGGACACCTCGTCCGGCTCGTCGAGGCGGTAGCCGACGGCGTCGACGCGGTGGTCCAGCGGGCGGGCCGTGAGCACCGGGGCGCCCGGCCCGGCGCCGCGCTCGCCGTCCGCGCGCGGCAGCGTCGCCACGCGTGACCCGCCGGGGAACGCGACGGGCTGCAGGGCCACACGTTCGTGGTGGTCGTACGCGCTCGCGTCGAGCAGGTGGCGCACCCACGGCTCGCCGGAGGCGGGGAACGAGATAGGGACGGTGTGCCGCACCTGGTCCCCGGACAGGCGCTGCGCGACCCCCGCGAGGCCGAGGGAGTGGTCGCCGTGCAGGTGCGTGACGGCGATGCGGGTGAGGTCGGTGGCGGAGACGCCCGCGAGCGTCATCTGCCGCTGGGTCCCCTCGCCCGGGTCGAACAGGATCGCCGCGTCGTCGAAGAACAGCACGTACCCGTTGTGGTTGCGGGTGCGGGTGGGCACCATGCTCGCCGTGCCGAGCACGACCAGCTCGCGTCGGGACACGCGGCCGCGCTCAGCGGCCCAGCGCGCGCCCGACGACGCGCACCAGGCCGGTCGTCGCGTGCTGCACGGGTCGCCACAGGTCGCGGTCGAACACGGCCGTCCGGGTGGCCGGGCCGCGGCGCAGCCGCCCCGCCAGCCGGCGCGGTGCCGCCGTCGACAGCGTGGACGGCGTGGGCGGCGACGCCGGCGCGGGCCTCAGCGAGGGCAGCCCCGCGAGCACGGACGGCCGGTACCGGGCGCCCGGGTCCCACCGCAGATGGGGGCGCTGCGTCGCGTCGTCGGAGGTCGGGGCGGGCATGGGGTCATCGTGGCGCGACGCCGGGCGCCCCGCAAGACCGCGCCCCGTTGCCCTGGAGTCCCCGTGGCGCGCCGTCAGGCGCCCGGGAAGCCCTGCGGGTTCTGCGACTGCCAGCGCCAGGTGTCGGCGCACATGTCGTCGATCGACTTCACGGCGCGCCACCCGAGCTCGGTCTGCGCGCGGGTCGGGTCGGCCCAGAAGGCGGCGAGGTCGCCGGCACGGCGCGGCCCGATCTCGTACGGCAGCTCCCGGCCCACGGCCCGCTCGAAGGCGTGCAGCATCTGCAGCACGGACGTGCCCGTGCCGGTGCCGAGGTTGAAGGCGCGCACGGGCTCGGCCATCGCGTCCAGGTGGTTCAGCGCGGCCACGTGCCCGGCGGCCAGGTCCTCCACGTGCAGGTAGTCGCGCTCGCACGTGCCGTCGGCGGTCGGGTAGTCGTCGCCGAAGATCACCAGCTTGTCGCGCTTGCCGACGGCGACCTGCGCCAGGAACGGCATGAGGTTGTTCGGGATGCCCTGCGGGTCCTCGCCGATCTGCCCCGACGGGTGCGCGCCCACGGGGTTGAAGTAGCGCAGCAGCGCCACCTTGAGGCCGCCGACGGCGACCGCGGCGTCGGCCATGATGCGCTCGATCATCACCTTCGTCTGCCCGTACGGGGACGACGACGACAGGTAGTCGTAGTCCTCGCGGTAGGGCACCGGCGCCTTCTCGCCGTACACGGTGGCCGAGGAGGAGAACACCAGGCGCGGCACGTCGTGGCGGCGCATCGCCTCCAGCAGCGACAGCGTGGAGTCGAGGTTGTTGCGGTAGTACTCCAGCGGCTTGGCCACGGACTCGCCCACCGCCTTGAAGCCGGCGAAGTGCACGACGGCGTCGAACCTCTCGTGCGCGAACAGGCGCTCGGTCTTGTCCGCGTCCGTGAGGTCGATCGCGTGCACCGGCACGTGCGCGCCGGACAGCGACTCCACGCGACCCATCACCGTGGGCTTGCTGTTGGAGAAGTCGTCCACCACGACGACGTCGTGCCCGGAGGCCACGAGGGACAGGACGGTGTGGGAGCCGATGTAGCCGGCGCCGCCGGAGACGAGAACGCGCATGGGCCAAGCCTAGGGCGTCGGGCGCCGTCGTCCGACGGGCGTCCGCACCCCGGGCCTGGCCCCTGCGTGGTGCCGTACCGGTGGTGCCGAGCGGGTGATTGCCGTGCGGGTGGTCAGCTCCCGCCGAGGAGCTCCGTGAAGCTCGGCGTCGCGGCGAACGGGTCGGCCGGGCCGTCGTTCTCGCGGCGCGACACCCGCTGCGCCAGCTCGCGTCCGGCGCGGGAGATCCGCTTCGGCAGTCCGCCGCTGTCCGGCCCTCCTGAGCCTGTCGAAGGGTCGGCGCTCGCGGCCCAGTCGTCGGTGGCGGCGAACACGCTGGTCGGCACGACGTCCGCGCGCAGGTAGGTGAACAGCGGCCGCATCGTGTACTCCAGCGCCAGGGAGTGGCGGGCGGTGCCGCCCGTGGCGCCGAGCAGCACCGGCATGCCGGTCAGGGAGTCGGGGTCGACGACGTCCCAGAAGGACTTGAACAGCCCCGAGTAGCTCGTGGTGAACACGGGCGAGACGGCGATGAGGCCGTCCGCGCCCGTCACGGTCTCCAGCGCCCGGGCGAGGTCGCCGGTCGGGAACCGGGTGAGCATCGCGTCGACGACGGCGTGCGCGAGGTCGCGCAGCTCGATCGTGGTGACCCGCACCGTGTGCCCGGCGTCCTCCAGCTCCCGCACCGTGGCGTCCGCGAGCCGGTCGGCCAGCAGCCGCGTCGAGGACGGCTGGGACAGGCCCGCCGAGACGACGGCGAGGGTGCGGGTCGGGGTGCCCGAGGCCCCGGTGGGCATGGTGGGCGTGGTCATGCGCGTGCCTCCTGCGATGCGGCGGGCTGGGTGCCCTCGGCAACGGTACCGGTGTACGGGTCGGCCGTGTCGCCGACGTGCGTGGCGCCGTCCTCCCCCGCGGCGCGGGCGGCGGCGACGCGCTCGGCGTGCGTCGGCGGGTTCAGCGGGACGTCGTCGGCGGGGCGCTTGGCCTCGACGATCTTGCGCAGCTCGGGCACGACGTCGGCGGCGAGGATGTCGATCTGCTCGAGGACGGTCTTCAGCGGCAGACCCGCGTGGTCCACCAGGAACAGCTGGCGCTGGTAGTAGCCCACCTCCTCGACGAATGACGCGTACCGGTCGATGACCTGCTGCGGCGAGCCGACCGTCAGCGGCGTCTGCTGCGTGAAGTCCTCCATCGACGGGCCGTGCCCGTACACGGGCGCCTCGTCGAAGTAGGGGCGGAACTCGTTCCACGCGTCCTGCGAGCGCTTGCGCATGAACGCCTGCCCGCCGAGGCCGACGATCGCCTGGTCGGCGCGCCCGTGCCCGTAGTGCTCGAACCGCTGCCGGTAGAACCGGACCATCTGCCGCGTGTGGTGCATGGGCCAGAAGATGTTGTTGTGCAGGAACCCGTCGCCGTAGTACGCGGCCTGCTCGGCGATCTCGGGGCTGCGGATGGAGCCGTGCCACACGAACGGCGGCACGCCGTCCAGCGGGCGCGGGGTGGACGTGAAGCCCTGCAGCGGGGTGCGGAACTTGCCCTCCCAGTCCACGACGTCCTCGGTCCACAGCCGGCGCAGCAGGGCGTAGTTCTCGATCGCCAGCGGGATGCCCTGGCGGATGTCCTGCCCGAACCACGGGTACACGGGGCCGGTGTTGCCGCGGCCCATCATGAGGTCCATGCGGCCGTCCGAGATGACCTGGAGCATCGCGTACTCCTCGGCCAGGCGCACCGGGTCGTTCGTGGTGATGAGGGTGGTCGACGTCGACAGCGTGATGTGCTTCGTGACGCCGGCCAGGTAGCCGAGCATCGTCGTGGGCGACGACGCCACGAACGGCGGGTTGTGGTGTTCGCCCGTGGCGAAGACGTCCAGGCCCGCCTCGTCCGCGTGCCGGGCAATGGTGAGCATGTTGCGCACGCGCTCGGTGTCGTCCGGGGTGTGGCCCGTCGTGGGGTCGGTGGTGACGTCGCTGACGGAGAAGATTCCGAACTGCACGGCTGCGCTCCCTGCTCGTGGACTCTGGCTCGCGGACCCGACATGAGTCCGATGGTTCATGCACGGTCCATGCGTTTGCATGTACATGGCGGTGAACCGCGGCACCCCGCCCGTTGTTCCCGGCCCCGGCCCGGGCTCCCAGGTGACGTCGCGCACAAAGGGCCCCCGACGGGCGCTCTCGAGTTGCGCACGGCGCGCCGACTGGCCAGCCTGGGGACGCAACCGTCACGTCCACCGCATCCCGCCGTGTCTCCGGCACCGGTGCGTGGACCGTGCTTCACGGGACCTTCACGGACAGCCGGAACAACCCCCGGCAGGGCCGCGTTGGAACCTCAGGCCCCTTCCCACCGACCTCCAGGAGGACGACATGCCCGACCGGTCCCTGCGCGGCATGAGCATCGGCAGCAAGAGCATGGAGTCCGACGAGGGCGTGGACTTCGCCCCCCGGTTCCAGGCGCACTACGACTGCCCCAACGGCCACACCATCATCCTGCCCTTCTCCACCGAGGCCGAGGTGCCGCCGGTGTGGGAGTGCCGGTGCGGCGAGGAGGCGCTCCTGCGCGACGCCGAGCGCCCCGAGGTGAAGCCCGGCAAGCCGCAGCGCACCCACTGGGACATGCTGCTCGAGCGCCGCACCGTCGCCGAGCTCGAGGAGCTCCTCGACGAGCGCCTCGAGCTGCTGCGCGCCGGCAAGCTCCGCCGCAGCGCCTGACACGGACTGCTGATCGCGAAGGGCGGGCACCCCACCGGGGTGCCCGCCCTTCGTCGTGCGGTGCGCACCGGCTCGCACCGGCGTGACCGTCGTCAGCCGCGCCGCGCCCGCGCCGCGGACACGATCCCGCCGACGACGAGGACCACCGCCGCGGCGCCCACTCCCCAGCCGGGCCAGTAGCCCGCCCGGACCGCCGGCGTCAGCTCCGTGCGCAGCGGCAGGTCCGCGACGAGGTGGTCCGCGGTGAACAGCTGCGTGCGCGCCACCAGCGTCCCGTCCGGCGCGACGACGCCGCTCACGCCCACCGTCGACACCTGCACCGCGGCACGGCCCGTCGTGATCGCCTGCATCCGCGTCATCGCGAGCTGCTGCGTCGACTCCGCCGTGTACCCGAACGACGCGTTGTTCGTCGGCACCACCAGCACCTGCGCGCCCCGCTGCACCGCGTCGCGCACGATCTCGTCGTACGCCACCTCGAAGCAGATCACCGTCGCCATCGGCACCGTCGCCGGCCCCGTGCCGTGCCCGATCGCCGCGCCGTCGACCGGCAGGTCGACCACGGCCGGCTCCGTGCCGGGGATCATGTCCGTCGTCACCCGGTCCACCTGCGCGCTGAACAGCCGCACGAAGGAGCGGATCGGGATGTACTCCCCGAACGGCGCCGGGTGCTGCTTCGCGTACCGCTGGGTGACGCCCACGCCCGGCTCCCACAGCAGGGCCACGTTATACCGGCCGCCCGTCTCGGGGAACTCCTGCGCCCCCACGAGGATCGGCGCGCCCGCCGCCCGGGCCGCGTCGTCGATAGCCGCGCCCACCTCCGGCGTCGTCTGCGGGTCCAGGTCCGAGCCGTTCTCCGGCCACAGCACGACGTCGACCCCGTCGCCCGGCCCGTCGCCGAACGCGCCCGCGGCCTGCTCGTCCGCGATCGCGTACGTGCCGTCCAGGTGGTTGTTCAGCACCTCCGCCCGGTTCGCGAACGAGCCCTCCCCCGGCTCCGACACGTTGCCCTGCACCGCCCCGGCCCGCAGCACGCCCGTCTCGGCCGCGCCCGTGCCCGCGTCCACGACGGTGCCGGCGTGCCCCGGGTCGGCGGCGTCGGTCACCTCCCGGGTGCCGGGGGCGTGCGCCAGCGGCAGCAGCAGCGGCCCGGTGACGAGCGCTGCCGCGGCCACGACGAACGCCCCGGCGCTCGCGGCCGACCGGGCGCGCCGTCGGGCCCCGGTCGATCCGGCGTCGCGCCACGGGGTGCGCACCAGGCGGCCGACGGCGAGAGCCAGCAGCACGCCTGCGGCCGCCACCAGGAACGACACGAGCGTGGTGCCGCCGAGCCACGCGGCACGCCCGGTCGGCGCGCCCGCCACGGTCCAGGCGAGTCGGCCCCAGGGGAACCCGCCGAACGGGATCTCCGAGCGCCACTGCTCCACCGCGACGAACACGACGGCGAAGACCACGGCCTGCGCGACGGCGTGCCGACGCACCCAGCCCCACCGCCGCGCCCACGTCCACAGCGACCCGAACGCGGCGAGGAACAGCGTCTCCAGCACCGACAGCGCCACCCAGGGCACCGTGTCCGTGGCGAAGTTCGCCCACCAGATGTGCGGCAGCCAGAACGTCAGCCCCGCGACGAGGCCGACGAGGAAGTTCCAGCCGGCCGCGCGGCGGCCGTCGCGGCGCAGGGCGGCGAACAGCAGCGCGACGCCGACGAACGCCAGCGGCCACGCCCCGACGTCGGGGAACGACGCCCACAGCGCGGCCCCCGCCGCGACGGCGAGCAGCAGGGTCGCCGGGCGGCTCGACCACCGGTCGGCCGGCGTCGTCGTGCGCGACGCGGTGCCCTGGTCTCGACCGGCATCACGCCCGTCCTCGACGGCGGAGGTGTCGGGGCCGCCTGCCCCGTCGGAGGGCTCGTCGACCGGGCTCGGGCTCACGTGCAGCACCCCCGCAGGGTACGTGACTCCGGGCTGTCGCCGAGTCCCCTCGAAGGCATCGTGGGCGGGGTCAGTCGAAGGTGTCGTACAGGACGACGCCGTCGCGCACGGTCTGCAGGCACACGGGCTCGGGCTCGCCCTCGGACAGGTCGGGCAGCAGCGGCTGGCCGGCACGCGCCTCGGGGTTCCACGCCGACAGGCGGTCCTCGGGCGCCTGGACGGACAGCGTGCCCGCCCGCCACACCGCCAGGTGCGCGGGGGCGCCGACGCGCAGCTGGCCTGCCCCGGTGTGGTCCAGCCCGGCGAGGCGCCACCCGCCGCGGGTGTGCGCGCGGAACGCGGCGCGCGCCGAGAGCCGCTGGGTGGCGTCCTCGTGGGTGAGGGTGGCGCGCACCGCCTGCCACGGGTCGAGGGGGGTGACGGGGGTGTCGGAGCCGAACGCGAGCGGCACGCCCGCCCCGGCCAGGTCGGCGAACGGCGACAGGGTCGACGCGCGGCCCGGCCCCAGCCGGGCCGCGTACATGCCGTGGCTGCCGCCCCACGCGGCGTCGAACGCGGGCTGCACGGACAGGGCCACCCCGTACAGCAGCAGCGCGGCCAGCGCGGACGCGTCCACGAACAGGGCGTGCTCGACGCGGTGGTGCCCGGAGCGCAGCAGGCCGGCCCCGTGCTCGGTGGCGGCCAGCTCGAGGCCGCGCACCACCTCGTCCATGGCCCGGTCGCCGATCACGTGGAAGCCGCCCTGCGTGCCGGCGGCCGAGCAGGCGGCGAGGTGCGCGGCGATGTCCTCGCCCGTGAGGAAGAGGCGGCCCGTGGGCTCGGCGCCGCCCGGCCCGGCGAGCAGGTCGCTGTACGGGTGGCGCAGCGCCGCCGTGCGCGAGCCGATCGAGCCGTCCGCGCACAGGTCGCCCGCGATGCCCGTGAGGAACGGCAGCTCGGCGAGCATCTGCCGCGCGTCGTCCGCCGTCGCGCACAGCTCGCCGCGGTATGCGACGACGTGCGGCAGCCCGCCCGCCGGGTCCGCGGTCAGCGCGACCAGCTCGGCCAGGCCCTCGCGGGTGTCCATGTTGGGCTCGCTCATCTCGTGCACGCCCACGATGCCGCGCGCGGCCGCGTCGGCCAGCGCGCGGCGGTAGGCGCGGGTGCGCCGCGCGGGCGACACCTGTCGGACAGCGGCCGCGGCGGCGTGGTGGGCGTCGGACGTCACCATGCCGGACGGCTCCCAGCCGGGCGTCCGGTCGATGCCCGCCGCGCGGGCGAACGACCCCGACACCACGGCGGAGTGGCCGTCGACGCGCGCCGCGTACACGCGCCGCCCGCCGCAGGCGGCGTCGAGCTCGTCCGCCGTGGGGGCGCGCCGCTCCGGCCAGCTCTGCTCGTCCCACCCGAACGCGAGCAGCACCTCCTCGCCGCCCGGGTCCGCGGCGTCCAGTTCGCGCGCGCCCCGGGCCAGGGCGTCGAGCGCCGTGGCCAGCGACGTCACGCCGCCGGCGGCGGTGAGGTCGACGGACTCGGCCGCGAGCCCCGTCTCCAGCAGGTGGACGTGCGCGTCGACGAACCCGGGGGCCACGAGGGCGCCGTCGAGGTCGACCACCCGGTCGGCCCGGGCCGCGAGGCCGGCGGCGGTGTCGTCGGCGCCCAGCCAGGTCACGACGCCGTCGTCGACGAGGAGCGCCTCGGCGAACGGGTCGGCGGGCGTGTGGACGACTCCGTTGCGGTACAGGGTGGAGGTCACGGCCTGCACTCTATGTCAGCCCTGCCGGGAGGGGACCCGTCAGACGCTGGAGTAGGCGACGACGCCGCGCAGCACCGCCGTCTGCGCCTTGCGGGCCGTGGCCCGCAGGGCGGGCCGGGGCGCGGCCTTCGCCAGCTGGTCCAGCACGTCGAGCACCTGCTTGCACCAGCGCACGAAGTCCCCGGCGGCCACGTCCGTGCCGCGCAGCACCGCGTCGAGGTTCTTCCCGGACGCCCACCGGTGCACCGGCGCCACCAGGCCCAGGTCCAGGGGCCCCGTCGCCTCCAGGCGGTGCTCCGCCTCGAGGTCGGTCACCTCCGACCAGGCCCGCGTGGTGGCGTCCAGCGCCTGCGCCAGGCGCCCGTGCGGTCCGCCCGGCACGAAGGGCTCGGACGCCTCCTCGCGGCGCCCCGAGTACACGACCGTCGAGACCGCGGCCGCCAGCCCGGGCGCGTCCAGCTCGTCCCAGATGCCGCGGCGCAGGCACTCCGCGAGCAGCAGGTCGTCCTCCGCGTACAGCCGGCCGAGCCAGCGTCCGTCGTCGGTGACGCGCCATGCGCCCGGCGTCCCGTCCTCGGCCCGCCCGTCGGCCGGGCGCTCCAGGTAGCCCAGCCGCGTCAGGACGTCGCACGTGCGGTCGAACGTGCGGGCGATCGTGCCCGTGCGCCCCTCCACCCGCCGTACCAGCTGCTCGTGCTCGGCCCGCAGACGCTCCCAGCGCTCCGCCCAGCGGGCGTGGTCGTCCCGCTCCGGGCAGCCGTGGCAGGGGTGGGCCCGCAGCGCGGCGCGCAGCCGCTGCAGCTCCGCGTCGGACGCCGCGTCCGAGCGGCGCCCCGGCCGGCCTGCCTGGCCGCCGCCCGCGGGCCCGCCGCGACGCCCGGGGTGCCTGCCGGTGCCGGCGTCGCCGGAGAACGCCCCCAGGGCGTTGCGCATGCTCGAGGCCAGGTCGCGCCGCTGGTCCGGGCGGCGCGGGTTGAACCCCTTCGGGATCCGCACGACGCCCACCACCTGCACGCCGTCGGGGGCGTCGGCGAGGGTGAGCTTCTTGACCTGCTTCTCCTGCGTGAGGACGGTGGGTCGCGGCCCGTCGAAGCCGCGGTCGTCGCGTCCCGTGTCGAGCACCACGACGTACCCGCGGCGGCGCCCCGACGGCACCTCGATCACGTCGCCGCGGCGCAGCTTCTCGAACGACGCGACGGCGTCGGCGCGGCGCGCCCCCGACGCGGCCCGCGACAGCTCCTTCTCGCGGTCCTTGATGGCGCGCCGCAGCCCCATGTACTCGGCGAAGTCGCCCCGGTCGCACGCCATCGACGCCGCGTAGCCCTCCATGGCCTCCGCGTGCGCCTGCGCCTGCTTCGCCAGGCCCACCACGCCCCGGTCGGCCTGGAACTGGGCGAAGCTCGTCTCCAGGACGTCGCGCGCCCGCTCGCGGCCCACCTGGCCCACGAGGTTGACCGCCATGTTGTACGTGGGCCGGAAGCTGGAGCGCAGCGGGTACAGCCGCTTGGACGCGAGGCCGGCCAGCGCCACCGGGTCCAGGCCCGTGTGGTCCACGACGACGGCGTGGCCCTCGACGTCGATGCCGCGCCGCCCCGCACGCCCGGTGAGCTGGGTGTACTCCCCCGGCGTCACGGGCTGGTGGGCGGTGCCGTCCCACTTCACCAGCTTCTCCAGCACCACCGACCGGGCGGGCATGTTGATCCCGAGCGCCAGCGTCTCGGTGGCGAACACCACCTTGACCAGGCCACGGGAGAACAGCTCCTCCACCGTCTCCTTGAACACCGGCAGCAAGCCGGCGTGGTGCGCCGCGATCCCGCGCGCCAGGGCCTGCGCCCACTCCCAGTACCCCAGCACGTCGAGGTCCTCGGTGGGGATGGTCGCGGTGCGCTCCTCCACGATGCGCCGGATCTCGGCCTCCTGGGCGGCGTCGGTCAGCCGCAGCCCGGCCCGCAGGCACTGCTGCACCGCCCCGTCGCAGCCGGCGCGGGAGAAGATGAAGTAGATGGCGGGCAGCAGCGCGTCCGCGTCCAGGGAGTCGACGACGGCGAACCGCGGCGGCGTGCGGCGGTGCGCCACCAGTGCGCCGCCGGGCCGCTTGCCGCCCCGCCCGCGGTAGCCGCGGTCGCCCTTGCCGCGGTGCCCTCGCGAGCCGTGCGGGGACTCCGCCCGCGCCGCCGTGCGGAACACCGCCTGCAGGTCCGGGTTGATCGGCGGGTTCGTGCCCGGGTCGGTCGGGTCCACGTGCCCCGCGTACAGGTCCATGAGGCGCGGCACGCCGCGCGGCTCCGGCGCGGACACCACGACGTGCTGCCACAGCGGCACCGGGCGGCGCTCGCTGACCACCACGGCCGTGTCGCCGCGCACGGTGGCGAGCCAGTCGCCGAACTCCTCCGCGTTGGACACCGTCGCGGACAGGGACACGAGCTGCACGTGGTCGGGCAGGTGGATGATGACCTCCTCCCACACCGGGCCGCGGAACCGGTCGGCCAGGTAGTGCACCTCGTCCATGACGACGTAGGCGAGCCCGTCCAGCGCGGACGACCCCGCGTACAGCATGTTGCGCAGCACCTCGGTGGTCATCACGACCACGGGCGCGCCGGCGTTGATGGACGTGTCGCCGGTGAGCAGGCCGACGTTCGCCGCCCCGTGCCGCGCGACCAGGTCGGTGTACTTCTGGTTGCTCAGCGCCTTGATCGGCGTCGTGTAGAACGCCTTGCCGCCGCGGGCGAGCGCGAGGTGCACGGCGAACTCCCCGACGACCGTCTTGCCCGCCCCGGTGGGCGCGGCCACCAGCACGCCGCGGCCCTCCTCGAGCGCCACGCACGCGTCCACCTGGAACGGGTCGAGCTCGAACCCGACCACCTGCCGGAACAGGCGCAGCTCGCCCTCGGCGTCGAGGCGGTCGCGGCTGCTGCGCGCCCGCGAGGCGGCGTACCGCTCGGCGGGGCTGGGTGCGTCCTGCTCGGCGGGCGCGCCGGAGCGGGGGCGGGGGTGGGCGGTCATGCCGCCAGCCTAGGCGCCGGGCCCGACGCGCGACGATCGCCGCCCGGTGCGTCGGGCGCAGGTCATGGCGCGCCGGTCAGCAGGGCTCGACCAGCACCCGTAGCGCGTGCGCCCGCACCTCGACCCGCAGCGGCAGCGGGCCCAGGCGCTCGCCGTCCGCGTGCGCGACCGGCAGGGGGCGCTCGCCGGCCGCCCAGGCGTCCGGGCCGGGCTCGACGGTCACGGCCCGCGCCCGCACGAGGTGCACCTTGCGGCGCCGCACGTGCCCGCCGGTGAACATGCGGGGGAAGACGGCGACGGCTCCGGCCTTGGACAGGTCGGTGGCGACCAGCACGTCGAGCAGGCCGTCGTCGAGGGACGCCGCGGGCGCCACCCGGATGCCGCCGCCGATCTGCGGCCCGTTCGCCGCGGTGACGAGCGCCGCACGGCCGGTCCACGTCGCGGTCCCGGCCGGCCCTGGGCGCAGGCGCAGCGCGGTGCCCGCCCCGGCGTCATGGTCGGCGTCGTGGTCGGCGACGCCGTCGAACGTGAGCCGGTAGGACCAGGGCCGGTAGCGCGCCAGCTCGAGCGCGGCCGCGACGGTGTACCGGGCGCTGCCGCGCGGGTGCCGCAGCTGGTTCGCGCGGGCGTTCACGGCGGCGTCGAGGCCGGCCGAGACCGCGCCCGCCACCCAGCGGGGCCCGCCGTCGAGCCCGGGGCCGGTCGCCAGCGCGGCGTCGACGGGGCGCCGTCCTGCGGGGCCGGCGTCCAGCGCCCGGCACAGCGCGGCGCCCGCGGCGGCCGGGTCGCGCACGGGCAGGCCGAGCGTGGCGGCGAAGTCGTTGCCCGTGCCCACCGGGACGATCCCGAGCGGGACGTCGGTGCCGGCGACGGCCTGCGCCCCGAGGTGCACCATGCCGTCGCCGCCCACCACGACGAGCGCGTCGACGGGCGCGGCGGGCCCGTGCGTCCCTCCGGTCCCGTCGACGGCCGCCCGGGCCCGGGCGAGCGCGACGGCGGCGTCCGGCCCGGAGAGGTCGACGACGTCGTGCCCCGCCCGGCGCAGCCCGGCAAGGACGCCCGTGCCGGCGTGCGCGGCCCGCCCCTTCCCCGCGGTCGGGTTGACGACCACGCCGAGGCGCAGCCGGCGCGGCCCCGTCTCAGACAGTGGGGGCGACCCTGCGCTTGTCGACGCGCCGGTCGTGCAGCACGCACAGCCCGAGCGCGCCGAAGTACAGCACGCAGATCGGCAGCGCCACGAAGATCATCGTCAGCGCGTCGGGCGTCGGCGTCATCACGGCGGCGAACACGAACGCGACGAGCACCGCCCACCGCCAGCCCTTGGCGAGCGTCTCGTGCCGCAGCACCCCGGCCATGTTCAGCCCGACCAGGAACACCGGCGACACGAACGCGATGCCGAACGCCAGCACCAGGCGCATGACGAAGCTGAGGTACCCCTGCGCGTCGGTGAAGTTCACCGCCCCGTCCGGGACGAACCCGGCGAGGATGTCCACGGCGTGCGGCAGCACCCACCACGCCAGCGCGGCGCCGCCGAGGAACAGCGGGACCGCGGCGCCGAGGAACCCGTAGGCGTACCCCTTCTCGCGCCTCGTCAGCCCGGGGGTCACGAAGGCCCACAGCTGGTAGAGCCACCACGGGCACGTCACGATGACGCCGAGGAACAGCGCGACCTTGATCTTCATGTCCAGCGCCGACGCCATGCCGGTGAAGTTCAGGGCGATCGTCTTGCCCTGCTCCTGCGCCGCCGCCGACAGGGGCGCCTGGAGTGCGGCGAGCAGCGGTTCGTACAGGACCCATCCGGCGACCGCACCCACCACGAGGCCGCAGGCGGCGAGGAAGAGCCGCTTGCGCAGCTCCAGCAGGTGCTCGCGCAGGGGCATGCGCCCCTCGGGGTCCCGGGAGTTTCCGGGCACCGACTACGCCCGCGGCTGCTTCGGGTCGATGAGACCCGGGATCTGGTCGTTGCCGTTGCTGCCGGCGCTCGGGGTGCCCGACGGCGGCTGCGCCGTGGGGGCCGTCGACGCGGGCGGCGCGGACTGAGCGGACTGAGCGGACGGCGCCTGCGCCGTCGGGTCCGCCGGCGGCTCGTTCGAGTCGTTGAGCTTGCCGTCGTCCGTGAGGTCCTTGACCTCCTTCTTGAAGATCTTCAGCGACTGGCCGACGCTGCGCGCCAGGTCAGGGAGCCTGCGCGCCCCGAACAGCAGCAGGATCACGACCACCAGCACGATGATGTGCCAGGGCTTGAGCATGCCCATGAGAATGGCTCCTCGTTCTCGTCCGCCCGTGAGCGGGGGTGTGTCGTGGTCAACCCTAGTGGGTCCCCGCGGCGGCGAAGGTGACGGTCAGGTGACGACGCGCCGCTTGCGGGCGGCGGGCCATGGGGCGGGGTGGACCGCACGGTCAGAACGGGTACCCCTGCACCCGGGACTGCACCGTGACCCACTGCGTCTCGGTGAACGCCTCGACGTTGGCGTCGTGACCGCCGAACCGGGCGCCCGTGCCCGAGGCCCCGACGCCGCCGAACGGCGCCTGCGCCTCGTCGTCCACGGTCTGGTCGTTGACGTGCACGATCCCGGCGGGCAGCCGGTCGGCCAGCTCGTAACCGGCGAACGCGTCCGTGGTGAGGACGGCGACCGACAGCCCGTACTCGCTGCCGCGTACCAGCTCCACCGCCTCGTCCACGTCGTCGAACGCCAGCACCGGCGCCACCGGGCCGAACACCTCCTGCGCGAATGCGGGGTGCTCCGGCCGCACCCCGGACAGCACCGTGGGCGCGTAGTACCGGTCGGTGTACGTGCCGCCGGCCTCGAGCCGGGCACCCGCGTCGAGCGTCGCGGTGACGAGGTCGTGCACGCGGTCGCGCTGGTGGTCGTCGATGAGCGGCCCGAGCGGGGCGCCCGAGGCGGGGTCCCCGGCCACCAGGGCGCGCGCCGACGCCGCCAGGCGCTCCACGTACTCGTCGTGCACGTCGGCGTGCACCAGGTGCCGGCCCGTGGTCATGCAGATCTGCCCCTGGTGCAGGAAGGAGCCCCACGCGCCCGCGGACGCCGCGGCGGCGACGTCGACACCCGGCAGCACGATCATCGCGTTGTTCCCGCCGAGCTCGAGGTGCACCCGCTTGAGCAGCCGGCCCGCCGTCGCCCCGATGGCGCGCCCCGCCGCCGTGGACCCGGTGAACGACAGCAGCGGCACGTGCGGGTGCTCCACGAGCGCCGTCCCGACGTCCGACCCGCCCGGCAGCACGGCGAGCACCCCCGCCGGCAGGCCCGCCTCCTCCAGCACCGCGGCCAGCAGCAGCCCGCCGCTGACCGCCGTGCGCGGGTCGGGCTTGAGCACCACCGCGTTGCCGAGGGCCAGCGCCGGCGCCACCGACCGGGACGACAGGATGGCGGGGAAGTTGAACGGCGAGATCACCCCCACCACGCCCACGGGGCGCCGTCGCGCCAGGGACAGCCGGGGGCGTCCCGACCGCAGCAGCTGCCCGTACGGCACGAGCGCCGTCGCCGCCGCCTGGTGCAGCTCGGCCACGACGAGGCCCACCTCGAACGCCGCCTTGCCGTGGGCGGAGCCCGCCTCGTCCGCGAGCCACCGCTCCAGCACGTCCCGGTGCGTCTCGAGGAGCGCGGCGGCCCGCCGCAGCACGGTGGCGCGCTCCTCGGCCGGTCGGGCCGCCCAGTCGGCCTGCGCCGCGCGCGCCGTCTCGACCGCCCGGTCGACGTCGGCCGGCGACGCGTCCGCGACCGTCGCGAGCGTCTCCCCGGTCGCGGGCGAGACGACGGGCCGCGTGCCCGCCAGCCGTGCCCAGCCGCCGACGTACGCGGCGGCCTCCCAGGTCTGCGGTGCGAAGAACGTCATCGTTCCCTCCCGGGTGCGTCGGGTGCCGCACCGGCCGGTGCGGCGGGTGGTGGGAGGCTAGCGCCTCCGCGCGGGCGTGCGGGACCGCAGCCCGGCGTGGGCGGCCTTGTCCGCGGTGCGGGCGGCGAGCCAGCTCTCGGAGTCCCAGCGGCGCCACGTCGTGGCCTGGCGCTCGCGGCGTACCGCGGCCCGCTCGGCCTTGAGCCGGCGGCGCTCGGCCACGCGCTCGCGGAGCACCACCGGGTCGTCGAAGAGGGTGGGCGACGTGTCGACGCGGTGCGCCTCGGCCTCGGCGACGGCGGCGGCGATGCGGTCGGCCGACGACCCGAGCACCTCCCCGGCGCGGGAGGCCTCCCGCAGGGCGCGCATGCCGGCGCGCCACAGGTGACGTCCGAGGAAGAACGCGCCCACGAGGGTCGCGACGACGAGCACCGCCCAGATCCAGCCCCACATGCCGGTCAGCCTACGGTCTCGTCGGTGGTGCGGTCGGTGCCGTCGGCGCCGGTCGCCGCGTAGGCGGCGAGCGCGGCCCGGGCGGACTGCGCGACGTCGCGCGCCACCTCGGGCGGGTCGACGGCGACGACGTCGGGCGCGTTGGCGAGCAGCAGGCGCCGCAACCACGCCGGGTTCGTGACCCGCAGCCGCACCTCGACGGTGCCGTCGGGCAGGTCGCGCACCGACTCGGCGGGCACCTCCTCGGCGACCCACCGGGCGGCGGACGCGAGGCGCAGCGTCGCGGCCGGCGCGCCGCGGTGGGCGACGGACGCCCACACGTCGGCGCCGAGGTCGCCCGCCACGGCGACGTCGCGCTCGGCCGCCGGCTCGTCGAGCACTCGCGCGTCGAGGATGCGGTCGACCCGGAAGGTGCGGCGCCCGTCCACGCGCAGGCACCAGCCCACCAGGTACATCGCGCCGTCCTGGGTGAGCAGCCGCAGCGGGTCGACGTCGCGCTCGCTGGTCACGTCGGCGGCGTTGACGTACCGCAGGTGCAGGCGGCGGCCCTCGGCGAGCGCGGTCGTGACGGCGGCGACCACCTCCGGGTCGCCCTCGCCCTCGAGCTGCACGTCGACGGCGCCGGCGGCCTCCCCGGTCGCGGCGGTGAGCTTGTCCAGGGCCGAGGCGACGACGGCGGCGCGCCGCCGGTCGGCCTGCACCGCCGGGGAGGCGTGCATCGCGCGCAGCGCGGCGACGAGCGCCACCGCCTCCCGGGTACCGAGGCGCAGCGGCCGCGTCATGCCGCGCGCCTGCGTGAGGGACACGACGCCGTCCTCCAGCGAGAACGCGTCGAAGTCGATGAGGTCGTCCGGCATGTACCCCGGGGTGCCGGACACCCACAGCGCGTCCACGTCCTCGCGCACCTGCCGCGGCGTCACCCCGAACCGGTCCGCGAGCTCCTCCACCCGCACCGGGCCGGCGCCGTCGAGGAACGCCACCAGGCCCAGCAGCCGCACCAGCCGGTCGTCCGCCCGCTCAGCCATCGGTCGTCTCCCCCGCACCCTCGCCGCCGTGCCCGTCGCTGTCGGGCCGGGCGCCGTCGAGGCCCGCGGCCGCCTCCAGCCGGCGCAGCACGTCCGCGCGCAGCTGCGCCGGCTCCAGCACCACGACCGCCGGCCCGTACCCCGCCACCTCGTCCGCGAACGCCGACAGGCTGCGGAACTCCACCTCGAGCACGTCCCGCCCGTCGTCGGTCGCCGACCGGGTCTCGCCGGGCTCGACCGGCGGTGGGGCCACCGCGCGGGCCCGCAGCGCCTGCGCCCGCTCGGGCACCACCGCGAGCCGTGCCCGCTGCAGCGCCCCGACACGCTCGCCCAGCATCGCGTCCACGTCCACCGCGTCGGGCACGTCGAACGCCCCCGCCTGCGACCCGACGCGCACCTTGCCCGCGATCCGCGACAGCCGGAACACCCGCGCGGCGCCCCGGGCCCGGTCGAAGCCCACCAGGTACCAGCCGCTGCCCCGGGCCGCGATGCGCCACGGCTCCACGTGCCGCGTCAGCTCCTGCCCCGTGCTCGCGGCCCGGTACCGGAACGACACGTCCCGCCGCTCCGAGACCGCCTCCAGCAGCGGCACGTAGGCGTCGCCGGCCGCCCGTACCCGAGGCGCCAGGCCGGCCACCGCGTCCGCGGCGACCTCCCCCGCCCCCGCGGCCCGCAGCTTCGTCATCGCGCGCGACATGTCCGTGCGCAGCGTCTTGTCCGACCACAGCTGCGCCGCCAGCGCGACCACGCCCAGCTCCGCCGGCGTCAGGTCCACCGCGCCCAGCGCGTACGCGTCGTTGTCGATCCGGTAGCCGACCTCGTCGCTGTGCCCGCCCGCGTCCACCGTGACGATCGGGATGCCCAGCGCCCGCAGCGTGTCCTTGTCGCGCTCGAACATCCGCTCGAACGCCTCCGTCGACGGCGCGTCGCCGTACCCGGCCACCCCCGCGCGCACCTGCTGCTTCGTCATCGACGCGCTCGTGTTCACCAGCGCGATGACGAGGTTGAGGAGGCGCTCGGCCGGGGGCGTGCCGCGCGACGACGGCGCGGGGTCGGACGGCGCGGCGGGAGCCGGGTCCACGGGGTTCGCAGGCATCGGGACCAACCTAGCCGCCGGTAGCCTCGGACGGGTGACGACAGCGCCGAACCACGCCCAGCCCCCCGCGCCCCGCGACGGCGCCCCGACCGAGCCAGCCACGAAGCCCGCCGGGCACGTCACCTGGCGCACCGGCACCGTCACCGCCCGCGGCGCCGCGTGGACCGGCGCCCGCGAGGTCACCGTGCGCCTCGACGCCCCCCTCCTCGCCCGGGACCTCACCACCGCCCCCGGCGAGGTCCGCGGCCTCGCCTACACCGCCCTCGTCGGCGACCCCGACGTCGGCGACCGGCTGCTGCTCAACGTCTCCGCCCTCGCCCGCGGCCTCGGCACCGGCGGGTACGCCCTCGTCGTCGGCCCCGCGGGCGAGACCGTCACCACCCTGCCCGCCGACCCCCCGCCCGGGCCCGGCCACCTCGTCAAGGCCCGCTACACCCCCCTGCAGGCCATGGTCCTCGGCGTCGACGAGCAGGAGTCCGCGCACCACGACGCCCTCCGCGACGCCGACGACCTCGCCGGCCTCCCCGTCGTCGTCGCCGACCTGCACTCCGCGCTCCCCGCCGTCGTCGCCGGCGCCCGCCACGCCGCCGACCTCGCCGGCCGCCCCCACCCCCGCGTCGCCTACGTCATGACCGACGGCGGAGCCCTGCCCGCCGCCTTCTCCCGCACCGTCGCCACCCTGCGCGACGCCGGCTGGCTCGAGGTGACCGTCACCGTCGGCCAGGCCTTCGGCGGCGACCTGGAGGCCGTCACCGTGCACACCGGGCTCCTCGCCGCCCGCCACGTCGCCGGCGCCGACCTCGTCGTCGTCACCCAGGGGCCCGGCAACCTCGGCACCGGCACCCGGTGGGGCTTCTCCGGCGTCGCCGCCGGCGAGGCCGTCAACGCCGCCGCCACCCTCGCCGGCCGCCCCGTCGCCTCCCTGCGGGTCTCCGGCGCCGACCCCCGCGACCGCCACCGCGGCGTCTCCCACCACAGCCTCACCGCGTACGGCCGCGTGGCGCTCGCGGCCGCCGACGTGCCCGTCCCCGCCCCCACCGCGGACCTCGAGGGCATGCCCGCCTGGGGACCGGAGCTCACCCGCCAGGTGCACGACCAGGCCGCCGCCCTCGCCGCCGCCCCCGCCGGGCACCGCGTCCTCGACGTCCCCGCCGACGCCGCCCTCCTCGACGCGCTGCGCCGCTCCCCCGCCCGCCTGTCCACCATGGGCCGCTCCCTCGACGGCGACCCCGCCGCCTTCGTCGCCGCCGCCGTCGCCGGCGTGCACGCCGCCCGGCTCACCCAGGGCACCGACACCCCGCCGGACAGCGCCACCCGATAGCGTCAGCGCATGGCCCCACCGACGCGGACCCCCCGCGCCGCAGCGCGCCGCGCCCTCGCGCCCCTCGCCGGCGCCGCGCTCGCCCTCCTCGTCGTGCTCGGGGCCGCCACCGCCACCCCCTGGCGGTTCCGCGCCCCCCGGATCGCCGTCCCCGAACCCGCCGCCTCCGACCCCGTCCAGCCCCAGGCACCCCAGCAGATCGTGCCCGGCGACGACGCACCACCCTCCACCGACGTCATCACCTGGGTCGTCGTCGCCCTCTCCGTCGCCGGCGCGGTGCTCGTCGTCGTCCTCCTGTGGCTACTCGCCCGCCGCGTCGTGCGCACCCTCGCCACCCCTGAGGAGGACGACGACGGCGACGATCTCGCCCCCGGCCACGCCACCACCGCCACCCTCGGCGACGTCCCCCTGCCCGAGCTCCAGGACGCCGTCACCACCGCCCTCGCCCGCGTCGACGGCGCCGCCACCCCGCACGACGCCGTCGTCGCCGCCTGGGTCGCCCTCGAGGACGCCGCCGCCCGGCACGGCACCCGGCGCGACCCCGCGCAGACCGCCACCGAGTTCACGGCGCACCTCCTCACCACCCACCGCACCGACGGGCGCACCGTCCCCGCCACCGACGTCGACACCCTGCGCCGCCTCTACCAGCACGCCCGCTTCACCGACCGGCCCGTCCCGCCGGACGCCGTTCACGCCGCACGCACCGCCCTCACCCGCATCGCCCGCGCCCTCGACCCCGCCGGCCGCCCGTGAGCCCGCCCATGCCACCGGCGCCGACCATGCCGACCAGGCGCACCTCGCGCCTGCGCGCCCTCCTCACGACCGGCCTCCCGGCGCTCGCGGCCTGCGGGGCGCTCACCCTCACCGGGGTGCTGGACCTCCTGCACGCCGCGCTGCTCGTGGTGGTCGCCACGACGGCGGCCGTGCTGTGGCGGCGCCTCGACGACGGCGAGGAGGCCCCCTGGCCCGACGTCGCCCAGGACCGTCGCGAGGGTGCGCGCAACGACGTCAGCGAGCTGGGCTGGGCGACGTTCACCCGCAGCGGCGCCGTGGGCGACCGCGTGCTGCGCCGCGTGCGGAGCCTCGCGGCAGCCCGGCTCGCCGCGCGCGGCGTGGACCTCGCCGCTCCCGGCGGCCGGGAGGCCGCCGCGCGCCTCCTCGGGTCCGACGTCGCCGACGGCCTACTCGCCCGGCGCCCGGTGAGCCGGCCCGAGGTGCACCGCTGGTTGGACGCGATCGACACCCTGCCCGGCGGCGCTCCGCCCGCCGCGCCTCGCCCACCGACGACCCGACCGACGACCCCCGACCGTCCCGCAGGAAGGCCCCAGAGATGACCGTCGACCCGCCCGCCGACCCGCGCCCCCTGCCCGTCGCCGAGGTGGCGGCGCTCGGCCGCCGCGTCCTGGACGAGGTCGGCACGGCCGTCGTCGGCATGCGCGACACGCTGGAGCTCGCCCTGGCCACCGTGCTCGCGGGCGGGCACGTGCTCTTCGAGGACGTGCCCGGGCTCGGCAAGACGCTCGCCGCCCGGTCGCTGGCCACCGCGCTCGGCCTCGACTTCGCGCGCCTGCAGTGCACGCCGGACCTGCTGCCCAGCGACATCACGGGCTCGTCGGTGTTCGACCCGGCGAGCCGCGAGTTCGTCTTCCGGCCCGGCCCGGTCTTCACGGGGCTGTTCCTCGCCGACGAGATCAACCGCACCCCGCCGAAGACGCAGTCCGCGCTGCTCGAGGCGATGGCGGAGCGCCAGGTCTCCGTGGACGGCGCCAGTCGGCCGCTGCCGCGCCCGTTCCACGTCATGGCCACCTCCAACCCCGTGGAGTACGAGGGCACCTACCCCCTCCCGGAGGCCCAGCTCGACCGGTTCATGGTCCGCCTCGAGGTCGGCTACCCCGACCGTGGCCAGGAGCAGGAGGTGCTGCTGCGCCGCGTCGCGCGGCGCCAGGAGGCGGCCACCGTCCGCCCGGTCGTCGACGCCGCGACCGTGCTCGGCATGCAGGCCGGGGTCGAGACGACCGAGGCGGACCCCGACGTCGCCGGCTACTGCGTCGACCTCGCCGCGGCCACCCGCACGCACGGGGCGCTCGAGGTGGGCGCCTCGCCGCGCGGCTCGCAGAACCTCCTGCTGTTGGCGCGCGCGGTCGCCGTGCTCGACGGCCGCGACTTCGTGCTGCCGGAGGACGTCAAGCGGGTGGCCGTCCCGGTGCTCGCCCACCGGCTCACGCTCACCCCGACCGCCTGGGCGTCGGCGGTCCGCGCCCAGGACGTCGTCACGGAGCTCCTCGGCTCGGTGCCCGGGCCCGCCACGGTGGGCGGCCGGGGGTGACGCCCGCATGACGGAGGGCACGCCAGAGAGCACACCCGTCGGTGCGACGGGCGTGTGGCGCCGGAGCCCGCAGGCGGTGGCCGGCCTGGGCACGGGTGTGCTCGTGCTGGGGCTGGGGCTGCTGGCCGGCCGGGCGGACGTCGCGCTGCTCGGCGTCGCGCCGCTCCTGGGTGCGCTGTGGGCGGGGCGGCCGGGGGCCTGGCGGTCCGGTGCGCCGGAGCGGGGCACGGGCGTCGCGATCGACCCGACCCCGGGCACCGGCCCCGGCGAGCTCACCGCCGTCCTGCGCCTCGACCCGGCCCCGGGGGCCGAGCTCCTGCACGCCCGCGTGTCCGCGCCCGGGCACCGCACGGCCGGGGTGGTCGTCGCCGCGACCGCCCGCGATCTGCCGCTCACCCTGAGCACCGTGCGCACCGGTCCGCAGCGCACCTTCCACGTCGACGCCCGCGGGTACGGCGCGGGCGGCACGACCGCCCAGGACCCCGTCGCGGTCACCGCGCCCGACCGCCTCGTGCTCCCCACCGCGATGCCGCTCGGGCGCGTGCCCGTGCCCCGGCGGCTGCGCGGGCTCACCGGCCCGCACACGTCCCGGCGCCTCGGCGACGGCGACGAGCTGCGCGACGTGCACCCGTTCGCCCCCGGCGACCGGCTGCGCCGCATCGACTGGCGCACCACCGCGCGGCGGTCCCCCGACCTGGCGACGCTGTACGTACGGCGCACCTACGCGACGGCCGAGGCCACGGCCGTGCTCGTGGTCGACTCGCGCGACGACGTCGGCCCCGACCTGCGCACCTGGCGCGGCACCGGCCCCCAGCGGGTGGACGAGCCGACGTCCCTCGACCTCGCCCGGCACGCCGCGGCGTCCGTGGCCGAGGCGCTCGTCACCGCCGGCGACCGGGTCGGGGTGGACGACCTCGGGCGGCGCCGCCGCCCGCTGCCGCCCGCCGCGGGCCGCCGCCACCTGCGCCGCGTGCTGCACGCGCTGGCGCTGAGCCGCCCCGTCGGCGCCCCCGGCCGCCGGCTGCGCGCCCCGCAGGTTCCCGCCGACGCCATCGTGTACCTGTTCAGCACCGTGCTCGACGACGAGCCGGTCGACCTCGTGCGGGCGTGGCGCGCCGCCGGGCACCCCGTGGTGCTCGTCGACACGCTGCCCGACGTGCGCGGCGCCCGGGAGGAGCACATGCGGCTCGCCTGGCGCGTCACCCGGGCCGAGCGCGACGACCGCCTGCGCCGGATGGCGGCCGAGGGCGTGCCGGTCGTGCGCTGGGCAGGCGACGCGCGCCGGGAGGCCGCCCTCCGCCTCGAGGCGCTGGTCCGCGCCGACGCACGGCACCACCGCGGCGGGGTGGGGGCGCGATGAGGCGGACCCTGCCCGCCCGGCTGCGGGCCTGGTGGCGGTCGCGGTACGACACCGGGCGACCGCTGCCCGTCGTCGGGGTCACGCTGGGCCGACACGTGCCCGGCGTGGCGCTCCGTGCCCTGTTCGTCGTCGCCGTCGCCGGCCTGCTGCTCGCCGCGGGCGCGCGGACCACCCTGATCACCGAGCTGTCCGTCGCGATCGCCGCCGTCGTCACCGTGTGGGCGGCCGTCCGCCCCGGTCCTGCCCCGGCGCACGTCGCCCTCCTGGCCGCGGCGCTGCTCCTGCTCGGCTCCGCCGCCGCGCCGTTCGACCCCGCGGTGGTGTGGCTCGCCCCGCTCGCGTACGTCGTGACCCGGCTCGGGTGGTGGGCGTCGCACGTGGCCGCGGCTGACCGGGTGGAGCTCGCGGCCCTGCGGCACGTCGCGGCGCGCGACGCCGTCGTCCTCGCGGTCGCGCTCGTCATCGGCGGTGCGGCCTGGTCGCTGGCCGACCGCCAGGTGCCGTGGCTCGTGGCCCTCGGCGTCGCGGCCCTGGCCGCGCTCGCGTGGACCGCCGTCCGGCGTGACGATGGCGAGGCGCGCTGACCGTCACGGCCGCGCCGACCCGACGAGGACGGAGACCCCCGATGGCTGACCGCAACACCCCGCTCTACACGGTGCCCTCGCTCACGCCCCAGCAGGGCGGCAAGGTGGCCGCCATCCTGCAGGAGCGGCTCAACTCCCTGACCGACCTCCACCTGACCCTCAAGCACGTGCACTGGAACGTGGTCGGCCCGCACTTCATCGCCGTGCACGAGATGATCGACCCGCAGGTCGACGCCGTCCGGGCCATGACGGACGCGATCGCGGAGCGCATCGCGACCCTCGGCGTCTCCCCCGTCGGGACCCCGGGCGCGCTCGTCGCCGCGCGCACCTGGGACGACTACGGGCTCCGCCGTGCGTCGGCGATCGAGCACCTGGGTGCCCTGGACGAGGTCTACCAGGGCGTGATCACCGCCCACCGCAAGGCCGCGAAGGACACCGAGTCCCTCGACGACGTGACGAACGACCTCCTCATCGGCCACCTGCACGACCTCGAGCTGTTCCACTGGTTCGTCCGCGCCCACCTGGAGAGCGCCGGCGGCGACCTGTCGACCGCCGGGGCCACCACCGAGAAGGGCGCCGCCCGCAAGGCCGGGGCCACCACGCGGTCCGGCGGGGCCACGAAGGCTGCGGCTGCGAAGCCCGCGGCCAAGAAGGCGTCCGCCAAGAAGAAGTAGGCACGAGGTCCGGAGGGGTGCCGCGCCGGTGCGCGGCACCCCTCCGGCATGATGACCCCGTGATCCGTGCCTACCGAGCCACCGACCGTGCCGCCGTCGCCGAGGTCTGCGTCCGCACCGCCGCCGGCGGGTCCGACGCCCGCGGCCTCTACTCCGACGACCTCCTCATGCCCGAGGTCTTCGCCCTCCCCTATGTCGAGTACGCACCCGAGCTCGCGTTCGTCGTCGTGCGCCCCGACGGGGAGGCCGGCGAGGAGGCCGCCGCCGACCCGGCAGACGACGTCCTGCGCGTCGACGACGGGCGGCTGACCGGCTACGTCATCGGGGTCGCCGACACGCGGGACTTCGTGGCCTGGTGGGAGCGGGCGTGGGGCCCCGGGTTCGCCGAGCGCCACCCGGCGGCCGGCACCTCGCCCGCGGGGCGCGAGCCGCGCTTCACCGAGGCCGCGCTGCTCGACGCCGGCGCCGACCCGGGCCGGATGGTGCGCGGCCTGACCGACGACGAGCTCGACCGCTATCCCGCGCACCTCCACATCGACCTGCTCCCCGAGAACCAGGGCCGCGGTCTCGGCCGTGCCCTCATGGACACGCTGCGCGCCGCGCTCGCCGAGCGCGGCGTCCCCGGCGTGCACCTCGGGATGGACCCGGGCAACACCCGCGCCCGGGCGTTCTACGACCGGTACGGGTTCCACGAGCTGCCGTCACACTCCCCCGGCGTGCCGCTGCTGGGCATCGCGACCTCCTGACGCAGCCCCTGCCGCGTGGCTTCCCCGCGCGGCAGGGACGGAGCCAGGACAACGGGGGCGGCTTCGCAGCGTGCGAGGCCGCCCTTCGGCGTCCGTGCTGGGCGGTGAGGGACTCGCGGAGCACCTTGGGTGTCGAGACGCTTGGCACACTATTTTCCTGATGACGCCTCGGCCTCGTCGGCGAGCGGAGCGAGCTCCCTGCCGAGGTCGGGCACGCCCGCGTCGACCCAGGCCCGGCGCACCTGCTCGAACCTCGTGGGCAGCGGCGCCCGCACCGCCCCGTACCGGGCGTTCGTCCGGTGGACGAACCGTCGCCACGAGAGCACCAGCCCCTGCCGCGTGATGGGCAGCCCGCTCGCGACGGTGGTGCCGTGGTCGTGCGTGTGGTGCACGGTGAGCAGCAGCGCGCGGGGCACCGAACCCTCCAGCTCGGCGGCGAGCTCCTCCCGCACGACCATCCAGTGCCGCAGCAGCAGCACCACCTCGGGGGGCAGCCGGTGCTCCCGCAGGGTCCGGTGCTTGCCGTGCCGCAGCAGCACCCTCCCCTCCCCCGCGTCCCGCGTGCCGCCGACCCGCCCGCGGCGCGCGGCGGCGTCCGGGTCCGGGCCCAGGTCGAGGTCCTCGGCCCGCACGCGCAGCAGGTCCCCGTACCGCGCGCCCGTGGCCCGGGTGAGGCCGGCGATCACCGCCAGGCGCACCACCTCGGGCTTCCCTCCCGGGCGCATCGCCTCCACGGACAGCTCGCGCCACACCCACTCCGCCTCGTCCAGCGTCACCGTGGGGCGCGGGTACCGGGCGACGGGCGCCGCGGCAGGGCCGCCGGGTTCCGGGTCGGGGGTCTCCCCCGTGCTCTGCGTCATGGGTCGATCCTGGCG
The DNA here is from genome assembly GCF_038593535.1 of Isoptericola sp. F-RaC21. Classification (NCBI taxonomy): domain Bacteria; kingdom Bacillati; phylum Actinomycetota; class Actinomycetes; order Micrococcales; family Promicromonosporaceae; genus Isoptericola; species Isoptericola sp. F-RaC21. Next base: position 872,386 of record NZ_JBCFYX010000001.1, read on the forward strand.
CTTGGCACACTTTTTCTGAGGACGCCGCCCGGCGTGTCGCGGGCGACGTAGCCTCGTGCGGTGAGCCGACCCGACCGCCCCGCCCGAGCGACGCTCCCCGACGTCCACCACGTCGGGCTCCCGGGCACGCTGGCCGCCGCCGTCGACCACGAGCTCGTGGTGAAGAAGTCGCGCTTCCTCGCGCACCTCGCGCCCGCCCGGAGCATCGAGGAGGCGGACGCCGTCGTCGCCCGTCTGCGCAAGGAGCACTGGGACGCACGGCACCACTGCACGGCCCTCGTCGTCGGCACGCACGCCGACCAGCAGCGCTCCTCCGACGACGGCGAGCCCTCCGGCACCGCGGGCGTGCCCATGCTGGAGGTGCTGCGCCGCCGCGGCCTCACCGACGTCGTGGCGGTCGTGACGCGGTACTTCGGCGGCGTCCTGCTCGGGGCGGGCGGCCTGGTGCGGGCCTACTCCGGGGCGGTGGCCGAGGCGCTCGACGCGGCGGCCGCCCAGGGCGCCCTGCGGCGACGCGAGCTGCTCACGGAGGTCACCGTCGACGTCCCGCACGCGGACGCCGGGCGCGTCGACCACCTGCTGCGCGACTGGGCGACCACCCACGACGCCGTCCTGGAGGAGCCGTCGTACGGCGCCGTCGCCCGGCTGGCGCTGCTCGTCCCGCCGGCCGCGCTCCCCCGCCTGCGCGAGGACCTGGCCGCCGCGTCAGGCGGCGCCCTCGTCCCCGTCGCGGGCGCCGACCGCGTCGTCGACCTCCCCGCCGGTCAACAGGTCCGGTGATTGAGCCTCTCGAAATCCAGGAACCGGGTTTCGACAGGCTCAACCAACGGGGTGGGTCACGCCCGGACGCCGTCCGCGGTGACCGTCGCGCCGTCGGGCACGGTCGCGGGCTCGCCGGCGTCGGCCAGCGCGGCGTCGCCCTCGGCCGTCACGCCGGCACCGAAGGTCCAGTCCCCCTCGACGGTCAGCGACGACGCCCCGCGCAGCGACGGCGCGCCCGCGGCGAACCGCTCGTCGAACGCCGCGATCGGCTTGTAGGTCTTCGAGAGCTTCACCAAGGGCGCGTCGACCTGGGCGACGAGGCGGTAGTCCGCGGTCAGCTCGTACACGTCCGAGCGCATGAGCAGCAGGTCGCCGGTGGTCTTCACCGGCAGGAAGCGCTCGCGTCCCACCTCGATGGCCGTCGCGCCCTCGAAGACGGCCACGGCGGCGCCCATGGCGGACTCGATCTGCACGACGGCGGGCGACGACGCGTCGGTCGGGTCGACCGTCTTCTCGTTGCGGATCAGCGGCAGCTCGAGCACGCCGCCGGTGCGGTCCAGCTCGGCCGCGAGCGCCTCCAGGTCGAACCACAGGTTGTTGGTGTGGAAGTACGGGTGCACCGTCGGGTCGAGCGAGACCTCGACGTCGTCGGGGTGGGTCTGCGCGGTCTCGCGCTGCACGATGCGGCCGTCGCTCTTGCGCACCACGAGCTGGCCGCCCTTGACGTCGGCGGGCGACTTGCGGCACATCTCGGCCGCGTACGGGGCGCCGGACGCGGCGAACCACGCGGCGATCGCGCCGTCGGGCGCCGCGCCGAGGTTGTCGGAGTTGGAGACGCTGGCGTACCGGAAGCCCGCGTCCAGCAGGGCGCGCACGACGCCGGAGGCGTGCAGCGCCGGGTAGAGGTCGCCGTGCCCGGGCGGGCACCACTCGAGGCTCGGGTCGGTGGGCCACTCGACCGGCTCGAGCGTGTCGGCGCGGAGCTTCGGCTCGCGGTTCTGCAGGAAGTCCACGGGCAGCCCGTCGACGGCGAGGTCGCCGTACGGGGCGAGCGCGGCGAGCGTGTCGTCCCGGGTGCGGAAGGAGTTCATCAGCACCAGGGGCAGGCGGGCGCCGGTGGCGGCCCGGGCCGCGCGCACCTGGCGGACGATGACGTCGAGGAAGGACAGCGCGCCGCTCTCGTCGTCGGAGCCGCCGTCGGGCGCGTCGTCGCGCACCGTGAGCAGCGACTTCGCCCTGTCCATGCCCATCGACGTGCCGAGGCCGCCGTTGAGCTTGATGATCGCGGTCCGGGCCAGGGCATCCTGCGCGTCGGCCTCGGAGACGTCGAGGTCGGCGTGCCGCGGCAGGTCCACCAGCGGCTCGACGTCCGCCTCCCGGACGAGCCCCGTCTCCCCGGACTCGAGGAGGCGGTAGAAGCGCGTGAAGGTCTCGATCGCGGCGGGGGCGACGCCCTCCGCCTGCATCTTGGATCGGGCCAGGGCAAGTCCGCGGTCGCTCATGGGCAGCACCCTAACCGGGGCCCGGGGCCCGCGTGCGGGGTGTCCGGGCGCTACTCGAACCGTGACGGGTCGCCCGCCCCGACCCGGACGACGTCGGGGTACCCCTCGGACCAGTCGACCACCGTGGTGGGCTCGGCGAGCACCTCGCCGGCGTCGACCACGGCGTCCACCACGTGGTCGAGCTCCTCCTTCACCTGCCAGCCGTCGGTGAGGGGCTGCTCGGCGCCCGGCAGGATGAGGGTGGACGACAGCAGCGGTTCCCCGAGCTCGCGCAGCAGGGCCTGCACGACCCGGGAGTCGGGGATGCGCACGCCGATGGTCTTCTTCTTGGGGTGGGCGAGGCGCCGCGGCACCTCGGGGGTGGCCGGGAGGATGAACGTGTAGGGCCCGGGGGTGGCGGCCTTGATGGCGCGGAAGGCGTTGTTGTCGAGGCGCACCAGCTGGCCGAGCTGCGCGAAGTCCAGGCACACGAGGGTGAAGTGGTGGTGCGCGTCGAGGTGGCGGATCTGCCGGATCCGCTCGGTGCCGTCGTGCTGCCCGACGCGGCAGCCGAGCGCGTACCCGGAGTCGGTCGGGTAGGCGACGAGCGCCCCCTCGCCGAGCATCGCTACGACCTGGGAGACCGCGCGCGGCTGCGGGTCGACCGGGTGGACGTCGAAGTAGCGAGCCATGCCCGGCAGCGTATCCCCGGGCCCCGCTCCCCCACCCGGTGAGAGCGGTCGGTCAGACGGCGAGGGCGCGGCGGAGCTCGGCCTCGCTGGCGTTGCCGCCGGAGCAGACGACGCCGACGCGACGGCCGGCGAACGCGGCGGGGTGGGTGAGGACGGCGGCGAGGGCCGCGGCGCCGGCCCCCTCGGCGACGGTGCGCGCGCCCGTGAGGTAGAGGCGCTGGGCGGCTGCGATCGCGTCGTCGTCCACGAGCAGGAAGTCGGCCAGCCGCTCGCGCAGCACGGCCTGGGTGAGGGCGAACCCGCACCCGACGGCGAGCCCCTCGGCGCGGGTGGCGTTGGCGGCGGTGCGCAGCTCCCCCGCGCGCCAGGAGTCGTGGGCGGCCGGGGACGCCGCGGCCTGCACGGCGACCACCCGCAGCCCGGGCGCCAGCGCGGCCGCGACCAGACAGGCGGCCGCGGCGCCCGAGCCGCCGCCCACCGGCACGACGAGCACGTCGAGGTCCGGCGCCTGCTCCAGGAGCTCGAGCGTCGCGGTGGCCACGCCGGCGACGAGGACCGGCTCGTTGGCCGCGCCCACGAGGCGCGCCTCGGTGGCGTCGGCCACCTCGCCGGCGCGGGCGCGGGCGTCGTCGAAGGTCGCGCCGTGCAGCACGACGTCGGCCCCGAGGTCGCGTACCGCCCGCTCCTTGAGCGGGTTCGGCCCCTCGGGCATGACGATCGTGCACGCGGTGCCCGTGCGCCGGGCGGCGTGGGCGAGCGCCTGGGCGTGGTTGCCGGTCGAGTAGGCGACGATGCCGCGTCGGCGGGCCGCGTCGTCGAAGCCCAGCAGGAGGTTCAACGCCCCGCGCACCTTGAACGCGCCCGTGTGCTGCAGGTTCTCGTGCTTGACGACGACGCTCGCTCCGGCGGCCCCCGCCGCGGCGACGGCGCGGTCCAGCTCGGGGTGCGCCAGGGCGGGCGTCCGCACGACGAGCCCGTCGATCCGGCGGGCCGCGGCCAGCACGTCGCGCATCGTCGGCGGCGTGGGCGCGGCGGGGGCGGGCTGCTGCGTCGTCGTCATCTCCTCAGGATCGCCGCGGCGCGACCGATAGGTCCAATGCCTGTTCTGACTGCTCGTCATCGATACGACCGATGAATCGTCGTAGGCTGTCGCCGTGTCCGTCGAGCCCGCGCCCCCACCCCACCTGGACCTCACGCGCCTGCGCGTCCTGGCCGCCGTCGCACGCACCGGGTCCGTGACCGCGGCGGCGCGCGAGCTGCACTACGCGCAGCCGTCGGTGAGCCACCACCTCGCGCGCCTCGAGGCCGAGGCGGGGATCGCCCTGCTGCAGCGCGCCGGCCGCGGCGTGCGGCTCACGGAGGCCGGCCGCCTGCTCGCCGCCCGCGCGGAGGAGATCCTCGGCCGGGTCGAGGGCGCGCGCCGCGAGCTCGACGCCCTGGTCGGCCTCCGCGCCGGCCGCGCCCGGCTGGCGGCGTTCCCGTCCGCGCTCGCGACCCTGGTGCCCGCCGCGGTGGCCGGCCTGCGGGCCGCGCACCCCGGGCTCGGCGTCGGGCTGGTCGAGGCCGAGCCGCCCGAGGCCGTCGCGGCGCTGCAGGCCGGCGACGTCGACGTCGCCCTGGTCTTCCGGCACACCGACGCCCCGCACGCCCGGCCCGCCATGGACCTGTCCCGCTTCGAGGTCACCGTCGTGCACTCCGAGCCGATCACGCTGGTCCGGCGGGCGGCCGACGCGACGGCTCCCGGGACGGAGAGATCGGACGGCCCCGCGGACGGGCCGCCGCCGCTGGCCGACCTGCGCGACGCCGCCTGGATCGCGGGGTGCGAGCGGTGCCGCGCCGACCTGGTCGCGCGCTGCGCCACCGCCGGCTTCGACCCGCGCATCGCGTTCGAGACCGACGACTACGTGGCCGTGCAGGCGCTCGTCGCGTCGGGCGCCGGCGTGAGCCTCCTGCCGTCGCTCGCCCTGCGCGCGCACCGCAACCCCGACGTCGTGGCCCAGCCCCTGCCCGGCGCCACCCGGCAGGTGCTCGCCCTCACCGTCGGGGCGCCGACCCCCGCGGCACGCGCCCTCGTCGAGCGGCTCGTCGAGGCGGGGGACGCCGCCCGCGACTAGCGTGGAGGCGTGCCCGAGCAGCTGGGACGGCAGCTGACGGAGCTCACGGGCTGGTGGGCCGCCGCCGACTACGACGTCGCGCGCGAGGTGCTGCAGCGCGGCGTCGGGGCGCTCCTGTGCCTGGCCTTCCTGCAGGCGCTCGGCCAGTTCCGGCCGCTGCTCGGGGACCGGGGGCTGCTCCCCGTGCGGCGGTTCACCGCACGGGTCCGGTTCCGCGACGCGCCGTCGCTGTTCCACCTGCACTACTCCGACCGGCTGCTGGTCGCGGTGGCGGTGCTCGGGGCCGCGGGGGGCGCCGCCGTGGTGGTAGGGCTGCCGCAGACCGGGCCCTGGTGGGTCACGACCGTCGTCCTGCTCGTCCTGTGGGCGGGGTATCTCTCGATCGTCTCCGTGGGCCAGCGGTTCTACGCGTTCGGCTGGGAGACGCTGCTGTGCGAGCTGGCGTTCCTGGCCGCCTGGTTCGGCTCCCCCGCCGTGCCCGTGCCGTTCCTGCTGGTGCTGGCGGCCCGCTGGCTGCTGTTCCGGCTGGAGCTGGGCGCGGGCCTCATCAAGTGGCGCGGCGACCCGGCGTGGCGGAACCTCACCGCCCTCGACTACCACCACGAGACCCAACCCATGCCCGGCCCGTTCAGCTGGCACGCGCACCACCTGCCCCGCTGGTGGCACCGCACGGAGGTGGTGGGCAACCACGTGACGCAGCTGCTCGTACCGTGGCTGCTGTGGCTGCCGCAGCCCCTGCCGAGCGTGGCGGGCGGCGTCGTCGTGCTCACCCAGGGCTGGCTGGTGCTCACCGGCAACTTCGCCTGGCTGAACTGGGCGACCATCCTGCTGGGCGCCGCGACGGTGTCCGACGACGTGTGGCGCGCGCTCCTCGGGGTCGGCCCGGGGGCCGCAGACGTCGTCGCGCCGACGCCGCCCGGGTACCTCGTCGTCGTGGCGCTCGTGGTCCTGGTCCTCGCGGTGCTGTCGGTGCGGCCCGCGCTCAACCTCGCCTCGTCGCACCAGAAGATGAACACGAGCTTCGAGCCGCTGCGGCTCGTGAACGCGTACGGGGCGTTCGGCAGCGTGACCCGGCACCGCGACGAGGTGATCGTCGAGGGCACGCTCGTCGAGCGGCCCGGTCCGGACGACTGGCGCGAGTACGCGTTCCGCGGCAAGCCGGGCGACGTCCACCGCCGCCCGCCCCAGGTGGCGCCGTACCACCTGCGGCTGGACTGGGTGCTCTGGTTCGTGCCGCTCGGCGCGGCCGCGCCCTGGCTCCCGCGGCTGTGCGAGCGCCTGCTGCAGGCGGACCCGGCGACGCTGCGCCTGCTGCGGCGCGACCCCTTCGACGGGGCCCCGCCGCGGTGGGTGCGGATGCGCCTGTTCCGCTACCGGTACACGACGCCCGACGAGCGTCGCCGCTCCGGCGACTGGTGGGTGCGGCGCGAGATCGAGGTGATCGTCGCCCCGGTCGACCTCGCGCTCTTGTCCCGCCTCGGGCGGTCGTGACACGATGCCGAACGACGGGGAACCGGTTTCTCGCCCCGTCGGTCCACCTCACCGCGGGTCGACGGCGACCCGCCCGAGCCCCGGAGGCAGCGTTGCCCGCACCGCACGAGAGCTCCACCCCAGGACCCGACTGCGCCGGCCATGGCAGGCCCGGCAGCGGGCTCCCCACCGATCCCGGCGCCGGCCGCCACCCGCAGCCCCGCACCGTCCGACGCCGGTCCGTGCTGGCCCTGCCGGGGGCGTTCGCGCTCGGCGCGGTGCTCGCCTCGGCCGCCCCGGCAGCCGCCGGCGGCGCCGTGTCCCACACGCGCGCGGCCGCGGGCGCCCGCATCGTGGTCGCGGCCGACGGGTCGGGCGACGTCGCGACCCTGCAGGAGGCCGTCGACCTCGCCCCGGCCGGGTCCGCCGAGCGGGTCGAGATCCTCGTCCGCCCCGGCCGGTACCAAGGCCGCGTCGAGGTCGGGGCGGACAAGGTCAACCTCACGGTCGTGGGGTCGACGGGCGACCCCGAGGACGTCGTCATCACGGACGACCGCGCCGCGGGGACCCCGAAGCCCGGCGGTGGCACCTGGAGCACGACCGGCAGCGCCTCGGTCACGGTGTCGGGCGCGGGCTTCGAGGCCCGGCACGTCACCTTCGAGAACGCGTTCGACGAGGCCGCCCACCCCGACCTGTCCGGGCACCAGGCGGTGGCCGTCAAGACGCGCGCCGACCGGGTCGTGTTCGAGCACTGCCGGTTCCTCGGCAACCAGGACACCCTCTACCTGGACACCCCCAGCGCCGAGGTCCCGGCCCGCGTCTACGTGACGGACAGCTGGATCGAGGGCGACGTCGACTTCGTCTTCGGGCGGGCGACGGCCGTCATCGAGGGCTCCCGCATCAAGGCGCTGAAGCGGGACAGCACCCCGAGCGGGTACGTGTTCGCCCCGAGCACGTCCGCCGGCTTCGCGCACGGGTTCCTCGTCACCGGCTGCCGGTTCCTGTCGAACGCCGGCACCGGGACCTACTACCTCGGCCGACCGTGGCACCCGAGCAGCAACCCGGACACCGACCCCCGGGTCGTGGTCCGCGACTCGTGGCTGGGCGTGCACCTGCAGCGCGACGACGTGTGGTCCACCATGTCCGGCTTCGACTGGAACCCGGGCAGCAACGCCGAGCACGCCAACACCGGCCCCGGCGCCCTCACCGGCGCCGGGCGCCCGCAGCTCACCGCCGCCCAGGCCGCCGCACACACCCGCGAGGCGTACCTCGCCGGCGACGACGGCTGGGCACCCTACGACGTCGGCTGAGCCCACCGACCCGGACCGTGGCGAGGTGCCCGGCAGCTCCGGAGCACCTCGCCACCTCCCGAACTACCTCGCGAAGCCTCGAACTACCTCACGGGCTCCCGAACTACCTCGCGAGGAATCCAACTACCTCGGCAAGCCCCGAACTACCTCGCGAGCTCCCGAACTACCTCACGAAGTCTCGAACTACCTCGCGCGCTCCCGAACTACCTCGCGGGGTCGATCCCCCGTGCGGCCGTGAGCCGGAAGCGGACGAGCCGGCCGAGACGTTCTTCGCGGGGACGTATCCCTCCCGAAGTGGAGGGCGCCCTGGCGCCCGTGAACGCGTCCCCGCGAAGAACGTCTCGGCCGGCTCGTCCCGCAACCACAGCCCGCAACCACAGTCACACGAGCGAGTCCTGCCACGCGGCGTTGAGCGCCGCGTAGTGCCCGTCCCCCGCCGCCAGCTCGTCGGGCGTGCCGTCCTCGATCACGCGCCCGTGCTCCATGACGAGCACGCGGTCGGCGATCGCGACCGTCGACAGCCGGTGGGCGATGATGATCGCGGTGCGGTCGGCCAGCAGCGTCTGCAGGCCGTGCTGCACCAGGCGCTCGCCGGGGATGTCCAGCGAGCTCGTGGCCTCGTCGAGCACCAGCACCGCCGGGTCGGCGAGGAACGCCCGCGCGAACGACAGCAGCTGCCGCTGCCCCGCCGAGACGCGGCCGCCGCGCTTGTTGACGTCCGTGTCGTACCCGTCGGGCATGTCCATGATGAACTCGTGCGCCCCGACGGCGCGGGCGGCGGCCTCGATGTCCTCCTGCGGGGCTCCGGGCCGCCCGAGGGCGATGTTCTCCCGCACGGACCCGCTGAACAGGTACGCCTCCTGCGTGACCATGACGACGGCGCGCCGCAGGTCGGTCGTCGACAGGTCGCGCACGTCGACGCCGTCGAGGAGCACTCTGCCCTCGCTCGCGTCGTAGAACCGGGTGACCAGCTTGGCGAGCGTCGACTTGCCGGCGCCCGTCGTGCCGACCAGCGCGACCGTCTGGCCCGCCGGGAGGGTGAGGTCGAGGTCGGGGAGCACGACGGGCCCGTCGCCGTAGCGGAACGTGACGTGGTCCAGCTTCAGCGCGCCGCGCGCGTGCGGCAGCGCCACGGGGCGACGCGGCTCGACGACGGTCGGCTCCTCGGCCAGCAGGCCGGACACCTTCTCGAGGGCCGCCGTGGCGGACTGGAAGGAGTTGTAGAAGTTGCCGAGCTGCTGGATCGGCTGGAAGAACCGCTTCACGTAGAGCAGGGCGGCCACGAGCACGCCGACGTCGAGCGACCCGGAGTACACGCGCCAGCCGCCCACCGCGAGCGCCGCCGCGACCGCGATGTTGCCGATGAGCACGAGCCCGGGCTGGTAGCGCCCGTTGAGGCTGAAGGTCTTCAGGTTGGCGTCGCGGTACTCCTCGCCGAGGCGGCCGTACTCGGCCTCGGTGGTCGACTCGCGGCGGAACGCCTGCACGGCGCGCATACCGGTCATCGTCTCGACGAACTTCACGATGAGCCGCGCGGACGCGGTGCGCTGCTCGCGGTAGAAGACCTGCGAGCGCTTCTGGAACCAGCGGGTGAGGAGCCAGGCCGGCACGAGGGCGGCGGCCAGGACCAGGCCCGAGCGCCAGTCCAGCAGGAACAAGCTCAGCCCGGTGAAGATCATCAGCATGAGCGACGAGACGACGCCCGTCAGCCCGCCGTCGAGCAGCTCGCGCAGGGCCTCGAGGTCGGACGTCTGGCGGCTGATGATGCGGCCCGAGGTGTACGACTCGTGGAACTCCAGGCTCAGCAGCTGGGTGTGCCGGAACACGCGCCGCCGCAGGTCGAGGAGCACGCCCTGGGCGATGCGGGCGGCCTGCCGCACGTACGCGCCGGCGCACACGCCGCCGACGACGGCCGCGACCAGGTAGGCGGACCCGACGAGCACGAGGGTGCTCGCGTCCCCGTCCATCAGGTCGGGGACGGCGCCGTCGATGGCGAGCGACACGAGCCACGGCCCGGCCACCTGCCCGAGGGTGGAGACCACCACGAGGACGCCGGCGAGGGCGAGGGCGCCGCGGCGCGGCCGCAGCATCTCGCCCAGCAGGCGCATCGAGCGCGAGCGGACGGCCTGCGAGGTGGCCCGGTCGAGGCTGGTGGCGTCGTCGGCGGTGGCGTCGGTGGGGCGTCGGCGCCCCTCGTCGGGGTCGGGCGACGTGGGACCGGGCGCGGGCGTGCTGGGGCGGCTCACCGCTGGACCTCCTGGGTCTGTGCCTGCTCGGATGCCTGCTCGGACGCCTGCTCGGGGTCCTCCGGGCCGGAGTGCTCGGCGCACTCCTCCCAGTCCTGCTCCAGGCTGGAGATGACGTGCCGGTAGTGGGCGTCGGTCGCGAGCAGGTCGCTGTGCGTGCCCACCGCCGTGATCCGGCCGTCCTGCAGCACGGCGACGCGGTCCGCGAGCGCCACGGTGGACGGCCGGTGGGCGATGATCAGGCTCGTCGTGCCGTCCAGGACCTCCCGCAGGCGCGTGGTGACGGCCTCCTCGGTCGCGACGTCGAGCGCCGACAGCGGGTCGTCGAGCACGAGGACGGCAGGGCGAGCCGCGATGGCACGGGCCAGGGCGAGCCGCTGCCGCTGCCCGCCGGACAGGGACAGGCCCTCCTCGCCGATGCGCGTCTCGACCCCCTGCGGCAGGTCGGCGACGAAGCCGGCCTGCGCCACCTCGACCGCCTCGTGCAGCCGGCGCTCGCGCTCGGCCTCGGGCACGGCGTCCGGGCCGGACTCGGGGACGCCGAGGAGCACGTTGTCGCGCACGGAGGCGGAGAACAGCGTGGGGTCCTCGAACGCGACCGCGACCGCGCGCCGCACGTCGTGCCGGCGCATGCGCCGCACGTCCACGCCGTCGAGCAGCATCTGTCCGCCCGTGACGTCGAAGATGCGCGGCACCAGCATCGCGAGCGTCGACTTGCCCGAGCCGGTGAGCCCGACGAGCGCCGTCGTGGTCCCGACGGGCAGCTCGAGGTCGACGTGCTCGAGGACGGGGCGCGCCGAGTCCTCGTAGCGGAAGGTGACGTCGCGCAGCTCGACGTGGCCGCGCGACGCGCCGACGTCCACGGGCTCGGCGGGGTCGCCCAGGGGGTTCGGGGTCTCCATGACCTCGCAGAAGCGGTCCACCGCGGTCCGCGCGTTGAGCGTCATCGACAGCGTCATGCCGAGGTCGACCACCGGGCCGTTGATGACGGCGGCCGTGAGGAAGAAGGCCACGAGGTCGCCGAGCGTGATCTGGCCGCGGGCGGCCAGCACGGACCCGAGCACCAGGCAGACGGCCAGCGTGACCTCGGGGATGAGCTGCAGCGACGTGGTGACCGTCGCCTGGTTGCCCGCCTTGCGGATCTCGGTCTGGCGCAGCTCCTCGGCCTGGCCGGTGAACGAGTCGAGCGCGTCGCGGCCGCGGCCGAAGGCCTTGAGCACCCGGATGCCGTGCACGGACTCCTCGACCGTGGTGGCCAGGTCGCCCGACTGGTCCTGGGAGAGCCGCGCGATGACGCGGTAGCGCCGCGAGAACCGGAACGCGATGACCGCGACCGGGATCGCCCCCGCGAGGTACACCAGGCCGAGCCACCCGGCGGTGGCCAGGAGGATCCCGACGCCGACGACGATCGTCACGGTGCTGACCACGAGCTGCAGGAGGCCGAAGATCAGCCAGCGGCGCAGCAGGCCCAGGTCACCCATGATGCGGCTGAGCAGCTGCCCGCCGGGCCAGCGGTCGTGGAACGCGACGGGCAGGTCCTGCAGGTGGCGGAACAGCGACATGCGCATCTCCGCCTCGATCCGCGTGCCGGGGTACATCACGAGGTTGCGGCGCAGCAGCACGAAGCCGGCCTCGGCGACGCCGAGGACGAGCACGAGGACGACCGGCACCACGAGGGCGCCGAGGTCGTGGGCGGCTGCGCCCTGCGCGAGCGGCCCCTCGACGAGGGCCTGCAGCACGCGCGGGATGGCCAGCGCGGCGAGGCTGGCGCCGAGGGCGGAGAGCAGGCCGCCGACCAGCCGCGGCACGGCCGGCCGGACGTACGGGTAGAGCCGGCGCAGCGACGCGATCGTCGAGAGCTCGGACCCCGCCGGCACGGCCGGGGCGGCGGGTGGACGGGGAGCGGAGGAGTCGGAGCTCCTCCTGGGACTGTCGGAGGGATCGGCGCGGCGGGCGCCTCTGCTGCGGCTGCGCGAAGTGCGCTTCGTGTCGGGCATCACAGCCATTCTGTCACTCGCCCCCGACACGCTTGCCCCGGTCACGCGGTGCGGCGCGAACCCGGGACACCGCTTACCGGCGCGGGATCCCGCCGTCGCGCGCGAGGCGGCGGGATCCCGCGGCCGGCGGGTCAGCCCACCGCGACGCGGTCGCCGTCGCGGCGGCCGAGGTCGCCCGGGACGCCAGCGGCGTCGGGCAGCCCGGTCTGGTCGAAGAACGCCAGCTCGTGCTCGCACGCCGTCCGGAACGCCTCCGCCATCCGGGCGCGGACGGGCGCGTCGGCCGCCGCCGCGGCACGGCGCAGGATCGCGACCGCCTCGCGCGTCGACTCCGCGAACGCGTCGTCCGCATAGGTACCCAGCCACGCCGCGTACGGGTGGCCCGCGTGGTTGCGGGCGGCCAGCCGCTCCCCCACGTCCTGGTAGATCCAGTAGCAGGGCAGGACGGCGGCGACGAGGGTCGCGTAGTCGTCGCCGGCCGCGCGCAGGTGGTCGAGGTAGGCCGCCGTCGTGGGGCTGGCGGGCACGTCCTGCGGCTCCCCGCCCAGCCAGCGGGAGTGCAGGTCGAGCTCCGTGACGAGCGCGCCGTGCGCGCCGCCGGCCCAGAACGCCTGCTCGGCCCGCGTGGGCGCGAGCTCGCTCGCCCGGGCGAGGCAGCGCGCGTAGTCGCGCAGGTAGAGCGCGTCCTGCTCGAGATAGGCCCGGAAGTGGCCGGCGTCGAGCGTCCCGTCGCCCAGGGACCGGACGAACGCGAGGTCGTCGATCGCGGCACGCACGCCCGCGGCGTCGTCCCACCACCGGGCGACGACGTCCTCCCCGCGGTCCTCTCCGTGCGCGCCCGCCGCACCGGGCACCACGACCGGCTCGGCGCCGCCGGCGCGCAGCCCCGCCAGGTGGTCGACGGGGCCGTTCCCGCCGCCGACGCGCAGCGCCTCCCCCGCCCGGATCGCCGCGGTCAGCCAGGCCTTCGTGCCGCGCAGCGCCTCGACCCAGTCGCCCGTGCGCGCGTACCGCGCGGCCAGCCCGCTGGACAGGGAGCAGCCGGTGCCGTGGGTCGACGTGCTGCCCAGGCGCGGGCCGCCCAGCTCCGCGAGCACGCCGTCCGGCCCGACGAGGGCGTCCGGGGCGCCCGCGTCCCCGGCGGCAAGGTGCCCGCCCTTGGCCACGACCAGCACCCGGTGCCGGGCCGCCAGCCGCCGCGCCTGCTCGAGCGCCGCGGGCCAGTCCGGTGCGGGCGCCTCCTGCGCCAGGACCGCGAGCTCGGGCAGGTTCGGCGTCACGACGTCGACCCGCGCGAGCAGGTCCCGCACGGCGTCCTCGGCCGCGGCATCGAGCAGCCGGTCGCCGCTGGTGGCCACCATGACCGGGTCCAGGACGACGGCGGGGCGCGCCGTCGTGGCTCCGCGCGGCAGGCCGTCGAGCCAGGCGGCCACGGCCTCGGCGACCGGGGCCGAGGCGAGCATGCCGATCTTCACCGCGTCGACGGCCACGTCGTCGGCGAGAGCGTCGAGCTGCGCGGCGAGGAACGCGGCCGGCGGCACGTGCACGTCGCGCACCCCCCGCGTGTTCTGCACCGTGAGGGCCGTGACGGCCGCCATCCCGTAGCCGCCGGCGGCGGCCACCGACTTGAGGTCCGCCTGGATCCCCGCGCCGCCCGAGGGGTCCGACCCCGCGATCGCGAGGACCCGCGGCCGGCTGCCCCGGGGCGGCGGCGACGCGGCCGTGGCGGAAGCGGTGGCGGGGGCGGTGGTGCCGGCGCGGCCGGCGGAGCTGTCTTCAGGTGCGCGCGCACTCATGTCGACATCCCTTCGCTAGTACGAGCTAGATCAGGTTCGACGGGTGTGTTCTCAGCGCCCGGCGGCCCACGTCGTGACAGCCGTGAACGGTGTCGTGACGTCGACCGGTCGGGACGCACCCCGTGTCGTGGCGCCCACCGTAGCCCAGGTCACGGCGGCGGGGCCGGCGGCGGACCGCGTGTCAGGATCGGGTGGCGGGGCGCGTACCCGGCGCCGCGATAGGGTGCGGGGGTGCCCGCCGTCGTCCGTCGTGCGCGCGAGCTCCTCGTCGCCGGCACGACGCTCAGCATCGCGGCCGCCGCCCACCTCCTGGCCGGCGGCGCGCTCCCCGGGGCACCCCTCGCCTGGTTGGTCGTCCTGGCCCTCACCGCGCCGCTCGCGGTGTGGACCGCGCGGCGCCGGCTGACGCTGCGGCGCCTGCTGCCCGCCATGGTCGCCCTGCAGCTGGTGCAGCACACCGCGCTGTCGGTGCTGGGCGCGGCCCGCCCCGCGGGCTCGGGCTCCCCCGGCTCGCTCGGTGCCGACGGGCACGCGCTGCACGCCCTGGGCCCCGGCTCCCTGCCGCCCGCGACAGGCCCCGCGCTGCACCACCACGCGGACGACCCGCGCACGGCGTCCTGGATGCTCGCCGCGCACGCGGCCGCCGTCGTCCTCACCGCGCTCCTGCTCGCGGCGGGCGACCGGGCCGCGACCAACGTCGTGGCCCACCTGCGGCACGTGGCGGTCCTGGTGCAGGGGCCGCCGGCGCTGCCGGTGGCCCGCGCGGCCGCCGTCGTCGGCGGGCACGCCTGGCGTCCCCGTGCCGCCCGCACCCGCCGGCGCACGCCCCCACGAGGTCCCCCGCTGCTCCCGGGCGCCCTCGCGCGCACCGCCTGAAGCCTGCCCTGGTCCGTCGTCGGACGAGGGCGGGTCCCTCGTCGTTGCACGGCCACCTGACCACCAGGAGCAGACAGTCATGACCACGCACTCCCGCACGCCCTCCCGCACGCCGCTCGCCCCGCCCGCCCGGGCCGCGCGCCGGCTCGCCGGCACCGCCGCGCTCGCCCTGCCGGCCCTCGTGCTCGGCGCCGCTGCCGCGTCCGCGCACGTCACCGTGACCCCCGACGCGGCGGAGGCCGGGTCGTACGCGACCCTCACCTTCAAGGTGCCCAACGAGTCCGCCGACGCGTCGACGACCGCGGTGAAGGTCGATCTCCCGACCGACACCCCGTTCACCAGCGTGTCCGTCGAGCCCGTGCCGGGCTGGACCGCGAAGGTCACGCAGGCGCCCCTCCCCGAGCCGGTCGAGGTGCACGGCACCACCGTCACCGAGGCGCCGGCCAGCGTCGAGTGGACGGCCGACGACGCCGACGCCGCCATCGCGCCGGGCGAGTTCCTCCGGTTCACCGTGTCCGCCGGCGCCGTCCCCGACGGGGTGGACGAGCTCGCGCTGCCCGCCACGCAGACCTACTCCGACGGCGAGGTCGTCGCGTGGGACCAGGAGGCCACGGGCGACGCCGAGCCCGAGCTCCCCGCACCCGTCCTGCAGGTGACCCCGGCCGCCGAGGGCGAGGGGCACGGCGCGGCGGCCGCCGCGGACGCCGCCGGCGAGGGCACGCCGGCTGCGTCGGACGACGACGGTTCCGGCACCCTCCCCCTGGCGCTGGGCGCGGCGGGCCTCGGGCTCGGCCTCGTCGGCGCCGTCACCGGCGTCGCCGCCCTCGCGCGGACGCGTGCCCGCGCCGACAGCACGGAGCAGCGGTGACGGCCCGCGGCGGGCGCGCCGCGGCCCTGGGCCTGACCCTCGGCCTCGCGGCCGCGGGCCTGGTCGGGGCGGCGGCACCGGCAAGCGCCCACAACGTCGTCGTCGGCACGACGCCGACCGGTGGGTCGACCGTGCACGAGGCCCCGAAGAGCGTCGACGTGACGTTCGACGACGTCGTGCTCGACCTGTCGGGCGAGGGCTCCAGCACGGTCGTCACCGTGACCGACGCCGACGGCACGGACTACGCGACCGGGTGCCCGACGACCCAGGACCGCACCGTCTCGGTGCCGGTCGCGCTGGGCGCGGCCGGCGAGTACACGGTCGACTGGCGGATCGTGTCGGCCGACGGGCACCCCACGAGCGGGGAGTTCTCGTTCACGTACGACCCGCCGGCCGGTACGGAGGCCGCCACCCCGTCCCCGGGCGCGGCCCCCTGCGCCGCGTCGGGAGCATCGGCCGACGACGGCGCGACCGGCGCCCCGCCGGCCGCCGCGGACGGTGCTGCGGGCTCCGACGACGCGTCGGAGCTCGTCGTGGTGCTCGGCATCGCCGGCGGCGTGGTCGTGCTCGCGGGCGCGGCCGTGCTCGTGGCGCTGCGCCTGGCGCGGCGTCGCGACTGACGCACGGCACCGACGGCGACCTGTCAGGGCCAGCGCCGGGTACGGCGTGCGCCGGCCCTGACAGGTCCGCTCGCCTGGTCCTCGTCCACGCACCCCGCCGGCGCCGCCTACGATGCCGACCATGGATGCGGGGCAGATCGTCGGGATCGTGACGGGCCTGGTCGTGGTGGTGGTGCTGGTCACGGCGGTCGCCTTCTGGGCGGCGCGCCGCCGGCGCGCGGCCCGCGGGCGGGCGCAGGACCTCGAGTCCCAGCTGCAGCGGCTCGGGGTCGAGGCGGGCTCGGCGCTGGTGCGCGCCGACGAGCGCGCCCGCCTCGCCGAGGACGAGCTCGCGTTCGCCCAGGCCGAGCTCGGCGACCGCGAGACGAGCGAGCTCGCGCCCAGCCTGCGGCGCGCGCGGGAGCGGCTGTCCGAGGCGTTCCACCTCAACCAGCTGCTCTACGACCACGTGCCGGACACCGACCAGCAGCGCCAGGAGTGGTCGGCCCGCATCGTCGACCTGTGCCGGTCGGCTGACGGGTCGCTCGACGAGCTCGACCGCGGGCTCGCCGCCCTGCGGCAGACGGTCCGCTCCACGCCGGACGCCGTCGAGCGCGTCGACGCGGAGCTGGCCCGCGTGCGCGAGGCCGTCCCGGCGGCCCGTGCCGACCTCGACCGGCTGCGCGGACAGTACGCCGAGCAGGCGCTGCTGCCCGTCGCGGACAACGCCCAGCAGGCGGAGCGGCTGCTCGAGTTCGCGGGCCGCAGCACCGCCGCGGCCCGCAAGCGCCTGGCGTCGCAGCAGGTGGCGGAGGCGGGCGCCGCCGCCCGTGCCGCCGAGGAGGCGGTGCGCCGGGCCGAGGGGCTGCTGCGCGCCGTCGACGACTACGAGGCGGAGGCGCTGCGCGCCGAGGCCGCGCTCGGCGCGATCGTCGCGGAGTCCCGCGCCGAGCTGGCCCAGGCGCGGGCGCTGCCGGCGGCCCAGCGGGCGGGGCGGATCGACGGCGCGGTCGCCGCGCTGGAGGACGCGTTGGCGGCGCTGCCCGCGCCCGGCGATCCGGGCGACCCGGTGGGCTCGCTCACCCGCGTTCGCGAGGCCAACACCGCGCTCGACGACGCCGTCGCCGAGCGGGCCGAGCGCGACGAGCGCGCCCGTCGGGCGGCGGCCAGGCTGGGCCCGGCGCTCGACGACGCGGAACGGCAGCTCGCGACGGCGCGGTCCGTCGTCGACGACTACCGCGCGCCCGTGGGGCCCGACGCCCGCACGCGCCTCGCGGAGGCGGAGCGCGAGGTGGCGCAGGCCCGCGCCGCCGACGACCCGGAGCGGGGCGTCGCCGCCGCCCGCCGGGGCGCCGCGCTCGCCGCCGAGGCCGCGACCCTCGCCCACCGCGACATCGCCCGTTCCGGGCAGGGGCAGCGCTGGGACGGCGGCTACAACGGCGGCTACGGCGACGCGTACGGGGGCGGGTACGGGCGGGGCCGCCCGGGCGGCCGCGGCGGCTCGGACGTCTTCGGCGCGGTCCTGGGCGGCATGGTGCTGGGCGGCATCCTCGACGACATCGGGGACATCGGGGACATCTTCGACTGACGACGGCCGGTGCTCACGGCCGCCCTCGTGACACGGGAGGACGCATGACCACGGTGCGGCGACGGGTGCGGGTGCACGGCCGCGTGCAGGGCGTCGGCTTCCGGTGGGCGACGCGCGAGGCCGCCGCGCGGCTCGGCGTGGCCGGGCTCGTGCGCAACCTGGCCGACGGCACGCTGGAGGCCGAGGTCGAGGGCCCGCCGGACGCCGTGGACGCGATGCTCGGCTTCCTGCGCGAGGGCCCGACCGCCGCGGTCGTGACCGGCGTCGACGTCGAGGACGTCCCGGCGCGCGGGGCGACGACGTTCGACGTCACCGGCTGACTGTGCCGATGCGGGTGGCGCCCGGGACTCGGGCCGCCACGTGCTCGACGACGCCCGCGCGCGTGCGGCCGTGCTCCTCGACCGCGAGCCCCTGCTCGAGCACCCACCGCATCGGCCGGCGGCCGAAGTGCTCGCCCGCCAGGGGCACGCTCACCAGGTCCGCCAGCCCCTGCAGCGCGCGCAGCGGCCAGACGGTCGAGGCGACGTGGTCGGCCAGCAGGAGCAGGCCGCCGGGCCGCAGCACGCGCGTCATCTCGCCGAGCGCCGCCCGGTCGTCGCCGATGCCGCACAGTGAGAACGTGCACACGACCGTGTCGAAGGAGGCGTCCGGGAGGTCGAGGTCCTGCGCGTCGCCGACGCGCAGGTCGACTCCGAGGCCCAGCCGGTCCGCCCGGCGCCGCGCGACGTCGAGCATGCCCGCGCTGCTGTCGACGCCCACGAGGCCGCCGGGGGCCGCCGAACCCGCCCCTCCATCCGTGGCCCCACCCGTGACGCCCGCCGGGTAGTGCTCGAGGTTGAGACCCGTGCCGATCGCGACCTCCAGCGTGCGCCCCTCGGCCAGCGCGCACACGTGCTGCCGCAGGCCGGGGAACATGCGCCGCTCGGCGGCCGCGAACGCCCGGTCGTAGCCCGCGGCCTCGCGGTCCCACCGGCGGCGCAGCCGCTCCGCCCGGCGCCCGCCCGGCGTCGCCCCGTCGCGCTCCCGCCCCGCACCGTCCTCGCTGGTCACCGCCTCAGGCTCCCACGGTCCCGGCCCGTGCGACAGGGACGTCGCACCAGCCGACGAACCGACGGACGCGCGCGCCGCGGCCGGCCGGCGGACCACGTACCATCGCGCACGTGACGAGTCCCACCCACGCCCGCCCGTCCCGACACCGGGGCGTCGGCAGCGCCGTCGTGGGCGGCGTCGGCGAGCTCCTCATCACCCTGGGCGTGGTGCTCGGCCTGTTCGTCGTGTGGCAGCTGTGGTGGACGTCGGTCGAGGCCACCGCGCAGGCGCAGCAGGTCATGCAGGAGTTCGAGGCCACGCTGCCGCCGGCCAACCCCGAGCCCGCCGAGCTGCGCACGGACGACCCGCCCGTCCCGGAGCCGGTCGGCTACGGGGAGACGATCGGCACGCTCATCGTGCCTGCCTGGTACGGCCTGACGAACAACGCGATGCCGATCGCGGAGGGCACCGGCATGGACGTGCTCGACCGGGCGATGGCCGGCCACTACGAGACGTCGCAGCAGGTGGGCGACGTCGGCAACTTCGCGCTGGCGGGCCACCGTCGCACGCACGGCAACTCGTTCCGGCACGTCGACACGCTGGAGAAGGGCGACCAGATCATCGTCGAGACGGCCACGACCTGGTACGTCTACGAGGTCACCGACCACGAGATCGTCACGCCCGACCAGGTGGACGTCGTGGCGCCGGTGCCGCACCATCCCGACGAGAAGCCCACCGAGCGGCTGCTGACCCTGACCACCTGCCACTCGCTCACCCTGGGCGAGTACGGCAACGACCACCGCTGGATCACGTACGCCACCTTCGTCGGCTGGATGGACCGCGCCGACGGCACCCCCGAACAGGTCCGCTGAGCGCGGGCCGGGCTTCGACGAGAACGAGAGACGACATGTACGCGTGGATCTTCCGTCACCTGCCGGGCAACGTGTTCTGGCGGGTGCTGCAGTCGCTGGTGCTGGTCGCCGCCGTGGTGGCGGCGCTGTTCCTGTGGGTCTTTCCCGCGCTCGCCCCCTACCTCACGCTGCTGGAGGGCGACCCCGCGGTCGGCTGATCCTCAGCTGCTCGCGCGCACCACCAGCTCCGGGTCGAACAGCACCTCCTCGGGCGCCGACGCCGGGTCGTCGATCTCCCGCAGCAGGATCTCGGCGGCGGCCGTCCCGATGGCGGCGGCGGGCTGGCGCACCGTGGTCAGCGGCACCGCGCCGGTGGTGGCGAAGGGGATGTCGTCGTAGCCGACGAGCGCGACGTCGTCCGGCACCCGTACGCCGCCGTCCAGCAGGGCGCGCACGAGGCCGAGGGCGTGCATGTCGTTGCCCGCCAGGACGGCGTCGGGGCGCTCGCCGGGCGCCGCCGAGACGATCCGGCGCCCGACCTCGGCGCCCTCGTCCATGCCCAGGTCGTCCGAGTGGACGACCTCCAGGGTCGCGCCCGGTGTGCCGTCCACGACCTCCCGCATCCCCTCGAGCCGCCGCCGCACCTGCTGCACCCGGGCCCGGCCGGTGGCGGCGAGCAGCCGGCGGCGGCCGCCGTCCACGAGGTGCTGCGCGGCGAGCCGGCCTCCCTCGCGGTGCCGCAGGGAGACGGTCGACAGCCGGCCCGCGGCGTCCTGCTGGTCGACGACGACGACCGGGCTGCCCCGCTCCTTGCGCGCCGTCAGGGCGGCCACCTGCGCGTCGTGCGGCGCCACCACCATGCCGTCGAAGCGCAGCTGCTCGAACAGGGCGACGAGGCGCTCCTGCTGCTCCGGGGACTCGTGCGTGCTGCCCGTGACGAGGGTGAGGCCCGCCCCCGCCACCACGCGCTCGACGGCGTTCACCACGTCGGAGAAGAACGGGTTGGACGCGTTGATCACCGACACGCCGACGATCCCCGAGCGCTGCCATCGCAGCTGCCGGGCCGACAGGCTCGGGACGAAGCCGAGCTGTTCCACGGCGGCCCGGATGCGCGCCGTCGTCGCGGGCGCCACCTTCTCCGGGCGGTTGAGGTAGTTGGAGACGGTCGCGGCGGACACGCCGACGTGCCGCGCGACGTCGTGGATGGTCACCATGCGTGCTCTCCGGCCAGGATGGGGTGATGGACACGCGACCGACGCCCGGACCGCTGCGGTTCGGGGTCAAGCTCACGCAGGACGCCCCGGTCGGCACCTTCCGTCAGGTCTGGCAGACCGCCGACGAGGCCGGGTTCGACCACGTGTGGGTGATGGATCATCTCGCCTCCCTGGGCCCGGACGACGACCGCCCGATCTTCGACGCGTGGGCCATGCAGGCGGCGATGGCCGTGGCCACCTCGCGGGTGCGGATCGGCTGCATGGTGTCGGGCAACTCTTACCGCCACCCGGTGATGCTGGCCAAGCTGGCCACCACCGTCGACCACCTGTCGGGCGGCCGGCTGGAGCTCGGGATCGGCGCCGGCTGGAACGAGCACGAGCACACGATGTACGGGCTCGACCTCGGCAGCGTCCGGACCCGGATGGACCGCCTCGAGGAGTCGCTGCAGGTCCTCACGTCGCTCTGGACGCAGCCGCGCACCACCGTCGACGGCGCGCACTACCGGCTCGCCGACGCCGTCGCGGAGCCCAAGCCGGTGCAGCGCCCGCACCCGCCGATCTGGGTGGGTGGTTCCGGCCCACGGCGCACGCTGCGGCTCGTGGCGCGGTACGCCGACGCGTGGAACGACACGTCCAGCACGCCGGAGCAGGTCGCGGCGCTCGGCGAGGTGCTCGACCGGCACTGCGCCGACGTCGGGCGCGACCCGGCGCAGATCCGCCGCACCGTGCAGCTGCGGCTGCGCGAGCACCCCGTCGCCGCGCTGCCCGGCCTGGTCGAGCGGTACGCCGCCGCCGGCGTCACCGAGTTCGTGGTGGTGCTCAGCTCCGGCGAGGCGGCGTTGCGCGAGCTCGACGAGGTCGTCGTCGAGCTCGATCGCCTGCGCGGCCGCTGAGTCACCGCGATCCTCGGCCGTGGCCACTACGCCGCCCCCGCCTGGGCCGCGTGCAGCGCGGCGTACCGGGCGCCGCGGGACATGAGCTCGTCGTGGCTGCCGACCTCCACCACCCGGCCCCGCTCCAGGACGACGATGCGGTCGGCGGCGCGCACCGTGGACAGCCGGTGCGCCACGACCAGCGTCGTGCGGTCGCGCATGAGGCGGTCCAGGGCGTCCCGGACGACGGCCTCCGCCTCCGGGTCCAGCGCGCTCGTGGCCTCGTCGAGGAACAGGATGCGCGGGTCCCGCACCAGCGCCCGCGCGATGGCGAGCCGCTGCCGCTGGCCGCCGGACAGCCGTGCGCCCCGCTGCCCGACGACCGTGTCCCAGCCGTCCGGGAGGGCGTCGACGAACTCCAGGGCGTTGGCGTCGCGCAGCGCGGCGCGGACCCGGCCGTCGGTCGCGGCGTCGTCCTCCAGCCCGTAGGCGACGTTCTCGCGGATCGTGCCCTCGAACAGCACCGACTCCTGCGGCACGACGGACACCCAGCGGCGCACCGTCCGCAGGTCGAGCCCGGCCATGTCGGCGCCGTCGAGCAGCAGGCGCCCCGACGTGGGCCGCACGAAGCCCAGCACGAGGTTGAGCAGCGTCGACTTCCCGGAGCCGGAGGGGCCGACGAAGGCGACGGTCTCGCCCTCGCGGACCTCGAGGTCGACGTCGTGCAGCGCGTCGTCCGACGCGTCGGCGTAGCGGTGCGAGACGTGCTCGAGGCGCAGGTGCCCGCGCACGGCGTCCACGTGCCGGCGCCCCTCGTTGCGCTCCAGGTCCGGCTCCGCGAGCACCTCCGCGATCGAGCGCACGGACTCGACGCCGCGCGCCGTGACCGGCACGAGGTTGAGCACCTGGGTGAGGCCCTGCGTGAGGAGGCCGAAGTAGGTCGACAGCAGCACCACCTCGCCCGGCGTCACGGGCACGACGCCGGTGAGCGACACGACCGCCGCGAGCACGAGGCAGCAGACCCCGAGCAGCTGCATCGCCACCCACGACACCGAGGCGACGCGGCCGTTGAGCAGGTCGAGCCGCAGGGCCGAGCGGCGCACCCCGTCCGCGCCGTCCGCCACCCGCGAGACGGCGGTGCGCTCCAGCCCGTGGGCGCGCGTGACCGGGATGAGGGACGCCATCTCCCCCACCTGCGCCGAGAAGCCCTCGATCTCCCGGCGGAACTCCGCGTTGCGCGCCTGCGAGCGCCGCGCCATCGTGCGGCGGATCAGCAGGGCCGTGGGGATCGCGAGCACGTACACGAGCAGGAACTCGGGCACCTTGATCGCCGTCATGGTGATCGCGCCGACCATGACCATCGCCGCAGACAGCAGCGGGTGGGTGACCTGCTGCAGCATCAGCTCGACGTTCTCGACGTCGCGCACGACCTTGCTCTGCACGACGGCGGAGCTGGCGCGCGCGTAGTACCCGATGGACAGCACCTGGAGGCGCTCGACGAGCGCGTTGCGCAGCGTGGCGCCCGTGCCCCGCACCACGGTCATGAAGTTGCGGGTGTACACGAGGTGGTTGGGGTAGTGCTGCGCCAGGAGCAGCACGGCCACGGCGAACCAGAGCAGCACGGACCGCACCGTCCCGCCGTCGGCGACGATGTCGATCACGGCCCCGGTGATGACCGGAAGGAACCACAGGGGCGTCTCCTTCACCGCGAACGCGAGGAGCGCCACCGTCACGCGGCGCGGCTGGGTGCCCAGCAGGCGCAGCAGCGAGCGCACCGGCCGGCGGCCGTCGAGAAGGGGTTGGTCGGACGAGCTGGCAAGGGCTTTCCGGCGCACGAATCGATTCTAGACGGCACCGGGTCACCGACCCGGCACGGTCGCTCCCCGGTCGTGGTCCAGGCGGTCCTGCGCCGCCAGCAGCACCGGGGTGTTGTCCGTGGCGTACACGTCGTAGCCCCCGACCCGCTGGACCAGCTCGAGGCAGAGGTTGCCGAGGCGCGGCGTGTAGAAGTGCCAGAACTCCCCCGCCGCCGACCGGTCGAAGAGCAGCTGGTGGTCGCGCAGGGTCGCGAGCGTCTTCTCGTCGAGCCCCCATCGTGCGCGCAGGTCGTCGTAGTAGTTGTCGGGCACGGGGATCTGGCGCAGCCCCCGCTCCCTCGCGCGGCGCACGAGGGCGACGACGTCGTCGCACGACAGCGCGACGTGCTCCGGGTGGGAGACCCCTGGTGGAGAGACGTTGAGCGAGAGCCGCACGGAACCGCTGGCCGAGCGCACGACCTGGCTCCGCACGAGCCCCTGCGGCCCCGCCGCCTCCGTCGCGGGCGGCGTCCGCAGACCCAGCACGCTGGTGCAGAACAGCACGGCCTCGTCGTGCGCGTCGCGGCCGTGCGAGACATTCACGTGGTCGACGGCCGTCACGGCGCCGGGACGCCGTCCCGCGTCGTCGTGACCGTGACGGAACTCGTCGACCCAGGCCGGCTCGTCCCCCGGAGGCCGGTCGTCGAGGAAGACCTCGATCCCGCTCGGCGCCACCACGCCCGCCATCGCGTGCTCCCCCGCCTGGGTCCTGCGCACCGCCGGGCGGACCGCGAGCGCCCGGGCACGCTCGACCCCCGCGGCGGCGTCCGCGACCTGGAGGCCGATCCCCGCGAGGTGCGGGGCCTCGTCACGGGCGTGCTGCTCGTTGAGCACGATGCGCGCCCGCCCGGACGACCACAGCCGCACGGGCTTGGTGCGGTGCTGCCCGCGGAACGTCATGCCGAGCTGCTCGAGCATCGCCTCGACCTGCCCGGTGTCCTCCGCCTTGACCTCCACGTAGTCGAACCCGAGCGGTTCGTCGACGTCGGCGATCCGCCGCAGGTGCGGCGGGCTGCCGGGCAGCCGCGCCGCCCGGTCCTCGAGCCACACCAGGGAGCGCAGGGCGTGCTCCGCGGTCCGTCGGGTGTCGGCCTGCCGGAAGACGTCGTTGAACACCTCGAGCGACAACGGCCCCCCGTAGCCGGCGCGGGCGACGTGCGCCACGAACCGGCCGAGGTCCCAGGCGCCCTCCCCCGGGAAGAGCCGGTGGTGCCTGCTCCACGACAGGACGTCCATGGTGAGCGCCGGAGCGTCGGCGAGCTGCACGAAGAAGATCTTCTCGCCGGGGATCTCCTCGATCCCGGCCGGGTCGTGGCCGCGGGCGAGGATGTGGAAGCTGTCGAGGCAGACCCCGACGGCCTCGTGGTCCGCCTCGGCGACGATCCGCCAGGCGTGCCGGTAGTCGTCCACGAACCGGCCCCAGGCCAGCGCCTCGTACGCCACGCGGATCCCGTGCCGGGCGGCGAGGTCGCCCAGGCGACGGAGCTGGGCGACCGCCACCGCGTCCGAGCCGTCCGTGGCCGTCGCGACGTTGCTGCAGACCAGGACCGTGCGCACGCCCAGGCGTTCCATCGCGCCGAACCGTTCACGCGCCCGGCGCAGGTTGTCCTCGAGGAGCGCCTCGGGCACGCCCTCGAAGTCCCGGAAGGGCTGGTAGAGGTCGAGCGTGAGGCCCAGCCGGTCCGCCAGCGCACGGATCTCCTCCGGGCTGCGGTCGCTGACCACGAGGTCCGGCTCGAAGACCTCGACCCCGTCGAACCCCGCGTCGGCGCAGGCGTACAGCTTGTCCTCCAGGCTGCCGCTGAGGCACACCGTGGCGATCGACCGGCGCACGGTCACTCCTCTCCGGGCCGGACCCGGCCCGTCGTCGGCCCCTCGTGGGCACTGTCGTCGTGGGCACCGTCGTCGTGGGCACCGTCGTCATGGGCACCGTCGTCGGCGACCAGGCGAGCAAAGTGAGCGCGCATCCGGCCGAGATCGGGCTCGAGCCCGGTGATCAGGCGCAGGCTGTCCGCCGCCTGCCCGACGGCCATCGCGCCGCCGTCGAGGGTGGCGAGCCCCCGCGCGCGGGCACGTCGCACGAGCGCCGTCTCCAGCGGGCGGTACACCACCTCGGCCACCCACGCCCCGGCGGCGAGGCGGTCCACGTCGAGGGCGACGCCGGGGTGCCCGACCATGCCGACGGGCGTGGCGTGCACGACGCCGTCGGCCCGCGGCAGCCAGTCCTCCAGCGACCCGCCCGTCCCGCGCAGGCGGCCCGGCGCGAGGGGCCCGAACCGGTCGAGCACCGCCGCCACGGCGGCGGGAGCGACGTCGTGCACCACGACCTGCTCGAACCCCATGTCCACGAGCGCCGACACGGTCGCCAGCCCCGCCCCGCCGGCCCCGACCTGGACGACGCGGCCGCCGGCGGGGCGGCCCGCGAGGAAGCGCTCCAGCGCGCCCCTGAACCCCGTGCCGTCCGTGTTGTGCGCGGTGCGGCTGCGCCGACCTCGGGCGCGCCCGAGCAGCACGAGGTTGGCGGCGCCGATGCGCCGCACGGCGGGGCTGAGGCTGTCCACGTGCCCCAGCACGGACCGCTTGAAGGGGTGCGTCACGTTCGTCGCGACATAGCCCTGCTCCTCCAGCCGGCTCAGCTGCGCGCCGAGGTCGGCCCGAGGGGCGTCGCGCAGGTCCACCGTCCGGTACTCGTAGTCCAGCCCGAGGCGGTGTGCCTCCTCCATGTGCAGCGCCGGGGACAGCGAGGACCCGATGCCGTGCCCGAGCAGGGCGACCCGGACCGTCGCCGTCATGGCGCGGCGCCTTCCCCGCCGGTGCGGGCGCCGCGCGGCCCGCGGCTCACGACGCCGAGTCCCGCATGGCCTCGTACACCGCCAGCGAGTCGCCCTCGAGGTTCTCGCGGAACCAGGCGTCGGTCTGCGCGGCGAACGCCGTCGTGTCCACGTCGTCGACGATCTCGATGGCATCGCTCTCCCGCCAGCCGTCGAGGATCTTCTTCTCGGCCTCCGCGACGCACCCGGGCATCTGCGCGACGGCCGCCGCGACGGCGTCGTCCAGGGCCGCCCGCTGCGCGTCGTCGAGCTCCGTGTCGTACGTCGGGGCGGCGACGATGAGGTTGGAGTTCTGCTGGTGCCCGGACAGGCTGAGCACGTCCTGGACCTCGACGAGGTTCGTGGCGTCGATGTTCGTCAGGGGGTTCTCCTGCCCGTCCACAACGCCCTGCTGGAGGGCGAGGTAGAGCTCCTCGTACGCGACGTCCGTCGCCTGGGCGCCGAGCGCCTGCGCGTTGAGGAGGTACTGGCCCGAGCCGGGGAACCGCATCCGCAGCCCCTCGAGGTCGGCAGGCTCGCGGATCGCGGTGTTGGCGGTGAAGTGGCGCGCCCCCGCGGACCAGGCCCCGAGGATCGAGACCCCGCCCGACGCGTCCTTGAAGTCCTGGACCAGCTGGTCCGCGGAGCCGTCGGTGAAGAACCGCGTGAGGTGCTCGGCGTCGTCGAAGCCGTAGGCCGCGTCGAGCACCCCGGCGGGCTCGTAGACGGCCGCGAGCGCCGACGCGCCCTGGAGGTCGAGGTCGATGTCCCCCGACTGGACGGAGGCGATGCGGTCGGCGTCGCCGCCGAGCTGGCTGTTGGCGTAGATCTCGACCGTGAGGCCCACGTCGGCGGCCTCCGCCTCCTGCTTGATCACCTCGGCGCCGCAGGTGTGCTGCGGCTGGTCCTCGGTGTAGCTGTGCGCCAGCGTGAGCTCGACGTCGCCGCCGGACGGCTCCTCGCCGCCACCGCTGTCGCACGCCGCGAGGACCCCGAGGGGCAGCACGACCGCGGCAGCGGCGGCCGTGCGGTGGATGCGCTTCATGGTGCAGTCCTTTCGGTTGCTGCCGACGCCGTCGTCGGCAGGACGGTCGGAGCGGGCGCTCAGAGCCCGAGCGTGGCGGGGAGCCACGTCACGAGGCCGGGGACGAACACGACGAGCAGGCAGCACACGAGCAGCGGGACGAGGAACGGCAGGACGCCGCGGAACACCTCCCCGACCCGCACCCGCTGCGTGGAGCTGAGCACGTACAGGACGGTGCCGACCGGCGGGGTGAGCAGGCCGATCATGAGGGCGAGGATCATCGCCACCCCGAGCACGACGGGGTCCACCCCGAGGCGGGTCGCGACGGGCATGAGGATCGGCACGACGAGCACGAGGGTCGCGGTGGCGTCCACCACGGTGCCGAGCAGCAGCATGAGGGCGACGACCAGCAGGAGGAACACGGTCCCGTCGTCGGTGAACCCGAGGACGAGGTCGGCCAGGGCCTGCGGCACGCGCTCCTTGGCGAGCACGTAGCCGAGCAGCGCCGCGGACGCGACGATCAGCATGATCGCTGCGGTGGTGGTGACTGTCTCCACGAGGATCCGTGGCAGGTCGCGCACCTTGAGGGTCCCGTACCCGAAGCCGAGCACGAGCATGTACGCGGCCCCGACGGCGGCGGCCTCCGTCGGCGTGAACAGCCCGCCGAGGATGCCGCCCAGGATCACGACGGGCGCCAGGATCGGCAGCGCCACGCGGCGGGCCGCCGCGGCGAGCCGGGCGCGCGAGAAGCCGAGGTGGACGATGCCCTCCTGGCGGCGCACGAGCACGAACACCACGACGCACAGCCCGAGCGCCATGAGCAGCGCGGGCAGCACCGATCCCGCGAACAGCGCGCCGGTCGAGACGGAGGCCTGCCCCGCGAAGATCACCGCCGGGATGCTCGGCGGCATGACGGGCGCGATGAGCGCCGACGCGCCCACGACCCCCAGGCCGAAGCGGCGCGAGTAGCCCGCGCGCAGCATCGGGGGGATCTCGACCTTGCTCAGGGCGGCGGCGTCGGCCACGGCCGAGCCGCTCATCCACGAGAACCCGAGGCTGACGCCGACGCTGACGTAGCCGAGCCCGCCGCGCACCCGGCCGAAGAGGGCGAGCGCGAAGTCGAACAGCCGGTCGGCGATGCCCGCACGGTTCGCGATCACGCCGAGCAGGACGAAGAGCGGCACGGCGAGCAGCACGAAGCTGCCGGCCGCGTTGGCCACGAGCCGCATCGGCAGGCCGAGGGACTCGCCGTCGAGCACGAGGTACACGAGGCCGGGCCCGAGGAAGGCGAAGGCCACGGGCACGCGCAGCGCCAGGAGGAGCAGGATGGCGACGAGGAGCGCGAGGACGGTCATGGCCGCGCCGCGCCCTGGTCGTTCTCGTCGACGGGCGGGTCGTCCACCGACGCGCCCGCCACCGCGACGCCGGTGCGCTCGGCGGGCGTGACGCCGTAGCGCACGATCTGCACCGCGCGTGCGAGGGCGCGCACGGTCGTGCTGACGAGTCCCACCAACGTGATCGCGTACACCCAGGACATCGGGACGCCGAGCGCCGGCGAGGTGAGGAAGCCCGCGCTGTCGACGAGCTCCCAGCACGCCCAGGCGAACGCCGCCGCGATCAGTGCGACGAGAAGCATCGCGACGGCGTGCACGGTCCGCACGAACGTCGCGCTCGGCACGTTGTCGACCAGCTGCAGGGCGATGTGGCCGTCGCGCGTCACCAGCACGCCCGCGGCGCCGAAGGTGAGCCAGATGAGCGCGAACTCCGAGAGCTCCCCCGTCCAGAGCACGTTCGGCACGGGCAGGTAGCGCTGCAGCGCCTGGTAGAGGATCAGGACGAAGATGGTGGCCGCGGCGAGACAGGCGACCCCCAGCTCGAGGCCCGTGAGGATCCGGACGACCCGGCTCACGATCGCCTCACGCCCATCGTGACGCTCCCCTCCGTCGGTCGGCCGTGCACCGTCGCGCGGCCGTCGTCACGTCGACAACCCTAGAAACTGACCGGCAACCCGGACAAGGGATTGCCAAAGTTGCCACCCGGTGCGTCAATGGCGGGCATGGGGCCGACGATCTACGACGTCGCGCGCGCCGCCGGGTTGGCGCCGTCGACGGTCTCGCGGACGTACACCCGGCCGGGACGCGTGAACGCCGCGACCCGGGACCGGGTGCTGGCCGCGGCGGCGGAGCTCGGGTACCGCCACACCCCGCAGAACCGGGCGGTGGCGGGCGAGCGGCACCTGACGATCGCGATGGTGCTCTCGGACATCACCAACCCGCACTTCTTCGAGCTCATCCGCGGGGCCGAGCAACGGGTGAAGGCCGCGGACGCGACGCTGGTGATCGTCAACGCGGAGGAGTCGGAGCGCATCGAGCAGAGCCAGGTCGCGGACCTCGCGAGCAGCGTCGACGGCTTCGTCCTGGCCTCCAGCCGCCTCGACGACGACGCCCTGCGCGACCTGGCCCGCCGCCACCGCGTCGTCCTCCTCAACCGCGAGGTCGCAGGGTTGAGCTCCGTGGCCCTCGACACCACGTCGGGATGCCGGCAGATCCTCCAGCACCTGGCCTCGCTCGGGCACCGCAGCTTCGCCTACTGCGCGGGGCCGCCCGCCTCCTGGATGGGCGCCGCGCGGTGGGCCGCGCTCAGCGCGGGCGCCGAGGAGCACGGCCTCACGGCGCACCGCGTCGGCCCCTACACCCCGAACGTCGCGAGCGGCGGGGCGGCCGCGGACGGCGCGCTGCGCACCGACGCCACGGCGTTCGTCGCGCACAACGACCTCCTGGCGATCGGGCTGGTGCGGCGGCTCGCGCAGCGCGGGATCCGGGTGCCCGACGACGTCAGCGTCGTCGGCTTCGACGACATCTTCGCGGCCGAGTTCGTCCATCCCTCCCTCACCACGCTCGGCGGGCCCGGCGCGCACGCCGGCCGGCTCGCGGTCGAGATGCTCATCGACCAGCTCGCGGGTCGGGCCCGCGACTCCGGCGAGCAGGTGCGGCTGCCCACCGGGCTGGTGCTGCGCGGCTCGTCGGGGCAGGCCCCGCGGCCATGACGCGGGCCACAGTCGGGCCGGGACGGTCGGGGCGGGCCCGGGACGCGACTAACCTGAGGCCGTGGCTACCTTCTCGAGCGTGACGCGCCAGCACATCCTCCGGGCGATCGAGGAGCACGACGACCGTGGTACCGATGCGTTCATCGGCGTGTACGGCTTCACCCGCAACCCGGGTCACACCTTCGTCCACGAGGACCGCGCGTACGACTCCAAGGCCGTGCTCGGGGTGGCGCACAAGTTCGCGACCGGCAGCCCCGCCCGCCCCGAGGACCTGGTCGACGCCAAGTGCGACGACGCCGCGATCCTGCGCAAGCACGGCTTCGACGTCATCGCGCCCGCGGCCGCGGCCGTGGCGCCGGCCCCCGCGCGCAAGCAGGCCGCCCCGCGCCGCAAGGCCGCGAGCGCCCCGGCCCGCAAGCCCGCCGCGCCGGAGCCCGAGCTCGCGATCTGCCCCACCTGCTACACCGCGCTGCCGGCCACCGGCATCTGCGACGAGTGCGGCTGACCGCCGGCCGCTGAGGCGGCGTGGGCGGCCCGGCCGAGGCATGCTGGACCGGAACCCCGGACGCCCACGGAAGGCCTCCATGCCCGGCCGCATGCCCACCCGCTCCTCCCCCGGTGCGAACGCGCGCAAGTACGCGCGCATGTACCGGCTCGGCATGACGCCGTGGGAGGGCTACGCGCAGGCCGCCGCGCCGAGCGTCGCCGCGGTGCTGGACCGCGAGGAGGTCGGCCGAGACCGTCCGCTCGGGCGGGCGCTCGACCTCGGGTGCGGGCGCGGGCAGTACACCCCCGAGCTCGCGCGCCGCGGCTGGGACGCGGTCGGGGTCGACGTCGTGCCCCGCGCGATCGAGGAGGCCCGGCGCCGGGCCCCGGGCGTCCGCTACGAGGTCGCCGACGTCACCGACCTGCCGGGCGCGGGACTGGGCACCTTCGACCTGTTCCTCGACGTCGGCTGCTTCCAGGGCCTCGACCCGGCGCAGCGCGTGGCCGAGGCCCGCGGGGTGACGGCGCTGGCGAACCCCGGCGCCACGCTGCTCATGCTCGCGTTCGGGGCGTCGAGGTGGCGGCGGCTGGTGGAGGGAGCCGCCGAGAGCGACATCGTGACGGCGTTCTCCGGCTGGGAGCTGCTCGACGTGCGCGACGCGGACACCGCGGGCCTGGGCTTCCCCATGAACCGCACGGCGCCCCGGTGGTACCGGCTCGGGGTCGACAAGCCCTCGACCTAGCCGCCGAGCTGCCGCACCCGCGCCGCCTGCCGGGTGAGGTGGGCCCGCTCGGCGGTGCTGGTCGCGACGCCCGCGGCCTCCGCGTAGAGGCGGGCGGCGACGCCGAGGTCGCCCGCCTGCTCGTGCAGGTACGCCGCCGTGGCGTCGCGGCGCGGCAGGTCGTCCGGCAGGCCCTCCAGGAGCCGGAGGCCGGCCAGCGGGCCGTCCACGTGCCCGACGGCGACCGCCCGGTTGAGCGCGACCACCTGGTTGCGGGGCTCGAGGCGCGCCAGCTCGTCGTACCACTCGAGGATCTGCGGCCAGTCCGTCTCGTCCGCGCGCGCGGCGTCGTCGTGCAGGGCCGCGATCGCGGCCTGTGCCTGGTAGGGCCCGAGCCGGTCCCGCGCGAGTGCGCCCTGCAGGAGCGCCACGCCCTCGGCGACCGCCGCGGTGTCCCACAGCGCGCGGTCCTGCCGGTCGAGCGGCACGAGCTCCCCGGTCGCCGTGGTGCGGGCGGCGCGGCGCGCGTGGTGCAGCAGCATGAGGGCGAGCAGCCCCGTCGCCTCGGCGTCGTCGGGCACGGCGGCGACGAGCTGGCGGGTCAGCCGGATCGCCTCCGCCGCGAGGTCGACGCCGTCCGGTCGGCCTCCAGCCGGCGCGCCGGTGAAGCCCTCGTTGAAGATGAGGTACAGCACGCGCAGCACCGCCCGCGCGTCGCCGGGCTGCCCGAACCGCTCCCCCGCCACCGTCTTCTTGGCGCGGGAGATGCGCTGCGCCATCGTCGGCTCCGGCACGAGGAACGCCCGGGCGATCTGCGCCGTGGTCAGCCCGCCGACCGCGCGCAGTGTGAGGGCGACCGACGAGCCGGGCGTGAGCGACGGGTGGCAGCACCGGCTCAGCAGCAGGAGCGTGTCGTCGGACTGCTCCGTGGGTCCGGGCGGGGGCTCGAGCGTCACGCGGATCTCCCGCTGCGCCCGGGAGGAGGCCGACCGGCGCATGTCGACGAACTTGCGCCACGCGACGGTGACCAGCCACCCCTTGGGGTCGGACGGCGGCCCGGCGCCCGGGGCGTCCCAGCGGCGCACGGCCTCCAGGAGCGCCTCCTGGACGGCGTCCTCGGCCGTCGCGAAGTCGGCACCCCGGCGGACGAGGACGCCGAGGACCTGGGGGCCCAGGTCCCTCAGCGCCTCGTCCCGCGACCGGTCCGGACGCGGGGGCTCGCTCACCCCGTGACCTCGGAGGAGTCGCTGAGGAACGGGCGCACCTCGATCCACTCGTGCAGCGGGCGCCCGCCCGGGCCCGGGGCCGACGACAGGTACGCCGCCGCCTCGTGCGCCCGCTCCCGGGAGTCGACGTCGATCACGATCCACCCGGCGACGAGGTCCTTGGTCTCGGCGAACGGCCCGTCGGTCACGGGCGGCCGCCCCTCGCCGTCGTACCGGACGAAGTCCCCGCGCGGCGAGAGGGCCTGCGCGTCGACGAACTCGCCGCGCTGCTCGAGGTCGTCGATGACCCGGCCCATGAAGGCCATGTGCGCGGTGACCTCGTCGGGCGTCCACCGGTCCATCGGCACGTCCGTGCCGGGCACCGGCTCCGGGTTCCCGCGGTAGTGCTTCAGCAGCAGGTACTTGGCCATGGTTCCATCCTGTCGTCGCGGGCGGTGCCTGTCACCGCCGACGCTCCTGGGACGGAGCCGGCCGCAGGTTCTCGACATCCGCCGCCGCGGCGTGCGGACCGACCTCAGGCGCCGTCGGGGCCCGACCCGTCCTCGGCGTCCCGCGCCGACAGCGGCGTCGCGACGTCCTCGAGCGACCTGCGCTCGGCGCCGACGCCGAGGAACATCGCCACCACTCCCCCGCCGACCATCAGCGCGGCCCCGATGTAGTAGCCGACGGCGATCCCGGTGATGTCGTGGGACGCGCTCGCCGACTCGATCAGCCGGCCGAACAGCAGCGGCCCGGTGATACCGCCGACGGCCGTCCCGATCGCGTAGAAGAACGCGATGCACAGCGCGCGCGTCTCCATCGGGAAGACCTCGCTCGCGGTGAGGTAGGCGGAGCTGGCCCCCGCGGACGCGATGAAGAAGATCGCCATCCCGAAGAACGTGAGCGTCCACGCCGTCAGCCCGCCGAGGACGAGCCCCGCGACCGCGAGCAGCACGCCCGAGACGATGTAGGTGCCAGAGATCATCCGCACCCGCCCCACCTTGTCGAACAGCGGCCCGAGCGCGAGCGCGCCCAGGAAGTTGCTCACCGCGAAGAGGGCGATGTAGGCCCCGGTCTGGCCCACCCCGAGGAACGTCTGCAGGGTGTCGCCGAACGTGAAGAAGAAGGCGTTGTAGAGGAAGGCCTGCCCGACGAAGAGCGCGAGGCACAGCACCGTGCGCCGCGGGTAGTCGGCGAACACCGTGCGGGCGATCCGGGCGAGGCTCACGGTGCGCCGCTGCTTCACGGTCAGGGTGCCCTCGGGCTCGGGCAGCTCGACGCCGTCCTCCTGCGCCACCCGCCGCTCGATGCCGGCGACGATCCGCTCGCTGTCCTTCTCGCGGCCGTGGATGAACAGCCACCGGGGGCTCTCCGGCACGTTGCGCCGCACGAACAGCACGCACAGGCCGAGCACGGCGCCGAGGGCGAAGCAGAGCCGCCAGCCCAGCCATGCGGGGATCAGCTCCGGGTTGAGCAGCGGGATCGTCAGCAGCGCGCCGCCCGCCGCGCCGACCCAGTACGAGCCGTTGATCGCGATGTCGATCCGGCCGCGGTACCTCGCCGGGATGAGCTCGTCGATGGCGGAGTTCACGGCCGCGTACTCGCCGCCGATCCCGAGGCCCGTGACGAACCGCATCGCGAAGTAGTACAGCGGGTTCATCGAGAACGCCGTCAGCACCGTGCCCGTGAGGTACACCAGCAGCGTGATGATGAAGAGCCGCTTGCGGCCGAACCGGTCCGTGAGCTGCCCGAAGACCAGCGCGCCCAGGCAGGAACCGGTCACGTAGACCGCGCCCGCGAGGCCGATGTCCGCGCTCGTCAGGCCGAGCCCGGTCTCGCCCTTCAGCGCGTCGGACAGGTTGCCGACGATCGTCACCTCGAGGCCGTCGAGGATCCAGACCGTGCCCAGCCCGACGACGATCAGCCAGTGCCAGCGGGCCCAGGGCAGCCGGTCCAGACGGGCGGGGATGTCGGTGGTGATCGTGCGCAGCGACGTCGCCGCGCTCCCGGTGGAGGACATGATCCGGTTCTACCCGGGGTCCCCGATGCGCGCAGCGCGGTGGCAGCACGGTGGCAGCACGGCGTCCTGCGGGCCCCGGCGACGGCTTGTACGTTCGTTCACATGGTTGCTCACGGGAACAGACGACCGACCGCCCACCCGCGAACCCCGCGCGCGGCGCACCTGCTCGGCGTCGCCGCGCTCGCCGCTCCCCTCGCCCTGGCGGCGACCGCGGCGAACGGGGCGGAGACCCGCACCGCCTCGGGCCTCGCGCCCCCGACGCAGCTCGCCGGTGCGTCCGACGACGGCCGGCCCGACGTCGCCGACGGCACCGGCGGCACCGGCGGCATCGACGGCGCGGCGATGCGGGAGCGTCTGCGGCACGAGACCTCGGACAAAGAGGTACCGGGGCTCCGTGCTTCCGAGGACGCCCCCCGCGTGCAGGAGAAGAACGCCGGCGACGCCGGCGACGACGGGGGCGACGGCGCCCAGCGCCTGCCCGCGCCCCGGTCGGTCACCGGCTGGGAGCTGCGGGTGGACGGCGACCTGGACACGGAGCCGGTCGCCACGGAGCCCGTCGACCCGAACGACGAGGACGACGGCGCCATCCCGCTCGCGCGCGACCTCGGCCTCGACGCCGACCGCCGCGGGGTCTCGACCACCGGCGTGGTCGGCGACGGGCCCCACGGCTCGGAGGGGTCCGGCACCGGCGACTACGACTTCTACCGCGTCGACGCCGCGCGGGGCGAGACCCTCACGGTCGACGTCGCTCCCGACGGCGACCTCGCGGCGAACGCGCTCCTGTACGACGCCGACGGCACCCTCGTGGTCGGCGCCCAGGACATGACGGGGGCGGGCGTCGCGCACCTCTCCCAGCGGATCGAGCAGCGCGGCACCTACTACGTCGCGGTGGGCAACCACTACCCGGGCGACCCGTTCGACGCGGCCTCGGGCCCGGGCGTCATCGCCGAGGGACCCTACGACCTGGACGTCACGCTCCACGCGGCCGGCGAGGCCGACACCGACGTGTACGCCGTCCCGCTGCGCCGGGGCGACGTGCTGGGCACCACCGTCTCCGGCTCGGCCCGGCAGGTCGCGGTGCACGAGCTGGACGGCGACCTCGTGCAGTCCTCCGCGGCCGACACGGGGCTCATCTACCCCGACGGCTCGCCCCTGGCCCGCGGCGGCAACGCCACCGCCCACCACGTCGTCGAGCGCACCGGGCTCTACCTCGTGTCGGTCGGCGACGGGGCGGGCGACTACTCCCTCACCGTCGGCGCGCACCGCGCCCCCTCGACGCAGGGCGAGCGCGCGCAGACCGTCCTGCTCGACTTCAGCGGGCCGTCGTTCGACAACCGCGTCTTCGGTGCGTCGGCCCTCGACCCTGGGGTCCGCGACGTCAGCCCGATGCGCGACTTCCTGCCCCGGTGGGGGCTCGAGGCCTCCGACGAGCGCGCCGTCGTCGAGGCCACGACGCGGCACGTCCGGGAGATGCTCCGCGACGAGATCCCCGGCTCGCAGGTGCGGGTCACGAACGACCTGGCGGACCCCGACCTGTTCGGCGAGCCCGGGGTCAGCCGGGTCATCGTCGGCGGCACCGTGGCGGAGGCCGGCCTCATGCCCGCGCTGGGCCTGTCCGAGTCGGTGGACCCGGGGAACTTCGCCCGCGAGGAGACGGCGATCGTCATGCCCGAGCTCATGGCCGGTGACCACCCGATCTCGCTCCTGCCGTTCCTCACCGAGGACAGCGACCGCGTCCGGGCGGTCGGGCAGTCGCTCGGCAACGTGGCGGCCCACGAGGCCGGCCACTTCCTCGGGAGCTTCCACACCGACGACCACGACGACGGCACCAGCGTCATGAACACGGGCAACCTGCTGCACTTCTACGCCACCGGCCCGGACGGCGTCGCCGGGACCGCCGACGACGACCACATCGGGATGCGCACGGCCCGGTACGACCGCCTGCAGGGGCTCTCGGGGGTGGAGGACACGCCGTTCCGGACGTCCGTCGCGTTGGGCTGAGCTGGGCTGAGGACCCGACGTGGCGCCTCCGCACCCGGGGTTCGTCGGCGCCCCCGCGCCCCCGAGCGCGAGGTCCACCCGTACGGTGAGCCCCGGCGCGGGGCCTGGCGGCCCGTGCGCGACGCACGCCCGACGCGGTGTCACGACATCGACACGATCCGGACCGGCGCGTTGACGCTGCGCACCAGCGCCGCATAGCGTGCTGGGGCAGGCTTCTTGAATCGTTTTTAGGCATCGCTCGCGACAACGACGTCGGAGGGAGTGGCCCATGGCGAGCCCACCCGCGGGGCCCGTGCTCGAGCTACGGGGAGTGCGCAAGGCGTTCGGCCCGGTCGCCGCGCTGCGGTCCGGGACGCTGAGCGTCGACGGCGGGTCGATCCACGCCCTCGTGGGCGAGAACGGCGCGGGCAAGTCGACGCTGGTGAAGATCCTGTCCGGTCTGTACCGGCGCGACGCGGGCACGTTCCGCCTGCACGGGCGCGACGTCGACTTCACCACCACCGCCGAGGCGAGGGCCGCGGGCGTCGCGGTGATCTACCAGGAGCCCACCCTGTTCCCGGACCTGAGCGTCATGGAGAACATCTTCATGGGCCGCCACCCGCTGCGGACCGGCCGGCGCGTCGACCGCCGGGCCATGCGCGACCGGACCACCGCCCTGTTCGCCCGGCTCGGCGTCACGCTCGACCCCCTGCGGCCCGCCGAGGGGTTGTCGATCGCGGACCAGCAGATCATCGAGATCGCCAAGGCCATCTCGCTCGACGCGAGCGTGCTCGTGATGGACGAGCCCACCGCGGCGCTGTCCGCGCTCGAGGTGCGCCGGCTGTTCCAGGTCGCCCGGAGCCTGCGCGACGAGGGCCGGGCCCTCGTGTTCATCTCCCACCGGCTCGACGAGGTGTTCGACCTGTGCGACGCCGTCACCGTCCTGCGCGACGGGGAGTACGTCGCCACGGCGGCGGTCGCCGACACCTCCGTCGGCGAGGTCGTCACGCACATGGTGGGGCGCACCGTCGACGACCTGTTCCCCAAGGTCCCCGCCCCGGTCGGCGACGTCCGGCTGGAGGTGCGGGGGCTGCGCCGCGCCGGGGTGTTCCACGACGTGTCGTTCGACGTCCGCGCCGGGGAGATCGTCGCCCTCGCCGGGCTCGTCGGCGCGGGCCGCAGCGAGATCGCGCGGGCCGTCTTCGGCGTCGACCCCTACGACGCGGGCAGCGTGCGTCTCGACGGGCGCCCCGTGCCGCCGCGCAGCCCGCGCGCAGCCGTCCGGGCCGGGATAGCCCTGGTCCCCGAGGACCGTCGCCAGCAGGGCCTCGTCACGGACTCCACGGTCGCGCGGAACGTCACCGCCGTCGTCCGGGCGCGGATCGCCCGGCTCGGGATGCTCACCTCGCGGCGCGAGAGCGACGCCGCCGCGCCCTGGGCGTCGCGGCTCGAGGTGAAGACGAACGCGCTGGACATGCACGGCAGCACGATGAGCGGCGGGAACCAGCAGAAGGTCGTCATCGCCAAGTGGCTGGCGACCACCCCGACCCTGCTCATCATCGACGAGCCCACCCGCGGGATCGACGTCGGCACCAAGGCCGAGGTGCACCGCCTGCTGTCCGAGCTCGCGGGGCAGGGCATGGCGATCCTCATGATCTCCTCCGAGCTGCCGGAGGTGCTCGGCATGGCCGACCGCGTCCTCGTGGTCGCCGAGGGTCGCATCACCGCCGACCTGCCGCGCGCGGACGCCACGCCCGAGTCCGTGATGCACGCCGCCACCGCGACCCTGGAGTACCAGCCGTGACCGGGCAGGTGACCGAGCAGCTCGTCGAGCCCAGCCGCCTCTCCCCCGCCCGCCGCGCCTGGCGCACGGTGCGCCGCTCCCGCGAGCTCGCCATCGGGGTGGTGCTGCTCGCCGTCATCGCCGCTGCGACCGCCGCGAACGACAGCTTCCTGCTCAGCCCGAACAGCTGGCGCGACCTGCTCCTGACGCCGTCGGTGCTGGTGGTGCTCGCGGTCGGCCAGGCGGTCGTGATCATCACCCGCAACGTCGACCTGTCGGTGGGCTCGATCCTGGCGCTCACCGCCTACCTCAGCGGGCGGCTGTTCATCGCGAACCCGGACCTGCCCGTCCCGGTGGTGTTCCTCGTCGCGATGCTGGCGGGCGCGGCCCTCGGGCTCGTCAACGGCCTCCTCGTGGGCCTGGGCCGCGTGCCGGCCCTCGTGATCACCCTCGGCACGCTCTACGTCTACCGGGGCGTCGTGCTCACCTGGGCCGGCAGCGACCGGGTCAACGCGTCCGACCTGCCCGGCACCTTCCTCGCCCTCGGGACGCGCACCGTGCTGACGGTGCCCGTCCTGGCGGTGGTCGCCCTGGTCGTGCTCGCCGCCGTGGGCTACCACCTGCACACGGCCCGCGGCGGTCGCGAGCTGTACGCGATCGGGTCCGAGCCCGACGCGGCCGTCCTGTACGGGCTGCCCGTGCGCCGCCGGGTGATCGGCGCGTTCGTGCTCTCGGGCGGGCTGGCCGGGCTCGCCGGGATCATGTTCGCCGCCCGCTACGGCACGATCAGCTCCGGCGCCGGCCTCGGCACCGAGCTGCAGGCCGTCGCCGCCGCCGTCATCGGCGGGGTCGCCATCTTCGGCGGCAGCGGCACCGTCTGGGGCGCCGCGCTGGGCGCCGTCCTGCTCGTGACGATCAACCGTGCCCTGCCGATCCTCGGCATCCCCGACTTCTGGCAGCAGGCCGTGGTCGGCGTCCTCATCATCGGGGCGATCGTGCTCGACCGGCTGCTCGCGAACCGCACGGCCCGCCGCCTCGTCCGAGCGAGGGATGCCCGATGACGACCACGGAACGCCCGGAGCGGACCGAGCGCGCGTACGCCGCCCACGCGCGCCCCTGGTGGCAGCGTTCCCTGCTCACCCGCGAGACGGGGATCATCGCGCTGCTCCTGGTCGTCGTCGTGCTCTCGCTGCAGTACGTGGACAACTTCCGCAGCCCGCTGACGCTCCCCTACCTCGTGCTCGACACCGCACCGATCCTGCTCATCGCCCTGCCGATGACCCTCGTGATCATCACCGGGGAGATCGACCTGTCGGTCGCGTCGGTCGTGGGGCTCTCCAGCGTGACCGTCGGCCTCCTGGTCGAGGCGGGCTGGGCGGTGCCCGCGGCCGCCGGCGCCGCGCTCCTCGTGGGCGTGGTGTGCGGCGCCCTCAACGGCTTCCTCGTCGCGTACGTCGGGCTGCCGTCCCTCGCCGTGACGATCGGCACCCTCGCCCTGTACCGCGGCGTCGCGGTGGGGCTGCTGGGCACCAAGGCCGTCACGGACTTCCCCGAGCGCTGGACGGACCTCGCGACCGCCCGGCTCGGGGACACCCAGCTCCCGACCGTCCTCCTGCCGATCGTCGTGCTGGCCGCCGTGTTCGTCGTGCTGCTGCACTTCACGCCGTTCGGCCGCGGCGTCTACGACATCGGCCTCAGCGCCGACACCGCACGCTTCAGCGGCGTGGGCGTGGCCCGGACCAAGCTCGTGCTCTTCGTGCTCACCGGCACGGTGGCCGCCTTCGCCGGGGTGTTCTTCACGCTCCGCTACGGCAGCGCCCGCGGCGACAACGCGACGGGCATGGAGCTGCAGGTGATCGCCGCCGTCCTGCTCGGCGGCGTGTCGATCTTCGGCGGCCGCGGCGCGCTGCACGGGGTGCTCGCCGGCGTGCTGCTCATCGGCGTCATCTCGAGCGCCCTGCGGCTGGAGAGCGTCACCGTCAACGTCATCAACATCATCATCGGCGCGCTCCTCGTGCTGTCGGTGATCTCCCCGAGCGTCGTCGGCTGGTTCGCCCGGCGTCGACGCCCGGCCATCGCGCGGCCCGTCGGAAAGGAAGAACGATGAAGTTCACGACCCAGCGGTCGGCCGCCCTCGCGGCCCTCGCGATGACCGCAGCACTGGCCCTCGCGGGTTGCTCGTCCGGCGGCGACGACGGCGGTGGGGGTGAGAGCGGCGGTGGCGGCGGCGACGTCTCGGTCGTCATGCTGCCGAAGAACCTCGGCAACCCCTACTTCGACACCAGCACGAAGGGCGCGAAGGCCGCCACCGAGGAGTTCGGCGGCACGTTCTCCGAGGTCGGGCCGGACACCGCGACGCCCGACGCGCAGGTGCCCTTCATCAACACGGCCGCGCAGCAGGGCACCAAGGCGCTCATCGTGTCGGCCAACGACCCGAAGGCGATCTGCGACGCGCTGGACGAGGCCCGGCAGGCCGGCACGAAGGTCGTGACCTTCGACTCCGACACCGACCCGTCGTGCCGCGACCTGTTCGTCAACCAGGCCTCCGCCGAGGGCATCGCCAAGGTGCAGGTCGACATGATCGCCGAGCAGATCGGCGACTCCGGCGAGATCGCCATCCTGTCGGCGAGCGCCAACGCCACGAACCAGAACGCGTGGATCGAGCTCATGAAGAAGGACCTGGCCGACAACCACCCCGACATCACCCTGGTGGACACCGTCTACGGCAACGACGACGACCAGACCTCGTTCGACAAGACGGCGGCGCTGCTGCAGTCGCACCCGGACCTCAAGGGCATCGTCTCGCCCACCACCGTGGGCATCGCGGCGGCGGCCCGGTACCTCTCGACGTCGGACGCCAAGGGCAAGGTCGCCGTCACGGGCCTCGGCACGCCGAACCAGATGCGCGAGTACGTCAAGGACGGGACCGTCACCGAGTTCGCGCTGTGGAACCCGGAGGACCTCGGCTACCTCGCCGCGTTCGCGGCGGACGCCATGGTCGAGGGCACCATCACCGGGGCGGAGGGCGACTCGTTCACCGCGGGCAAGCTCGGCGACTTCACCATCGGGGCGGACGCGACCGTGCTGCTCGGCGACCCCTACCGCTTCAACAAGGACAACATCGACGACTTCGACTTCTGACCGCCGCCCGAGGGCACTCTGCCCACGCCCGGTAGGTTGGCGGCGTGGGCGAACCGGACGGGGCAGACGACGCGGCGCCGCGGCGCGGCTACGCGAAGGGCGCGGCGCGCCGCGCGCAGATCCTGGACCAGGTGCTCCGGATGGTCGCGGAGCACGGGGTCGACGCGTCCTCGCTCCGGTCCGTCGCCGACGCCGTCGGCGTCTCGCACGCCACGCTGCGGCACTACTTCCCCTCGCGCGACGACCTGCTCGTGGCCGTCTACCACGAGCACGAGGTCCAGCGGGGCGACGCCGGGGGCCCGCCGTCGTCGGCGGTCGGCGGGATGCGCGAGAGCGCGGTCCTCAACCGCGAGGTGCCCGGCCTCGTCCAGCTCTACACGACCCTCGCCGGTGACGCCGCGGGCGAGGGCCACCCGGTGACGCGTGAGTTCTTCCGCGAGCGGTTCGCCCGCCTGCGGACCGACCTGTCCGCACAGGTGCGTGCCGACCAGGAGGCGGGCCGCATCGACCCGGCCGTCGACGCCGGCGACCTCGCCGCGCTGGCGATCGCCGCGTCGGACGGCATCCAGGTGCAGTGGCTGCTCGACCCCGACGCCGTGGACGGCGCGCGGGTGCTCGAGCTGCTCGAGCGGCTGGTGCCTGCGCCCCCGGCTCCCTCGTCTGAGGACCCCGCCGGAGCCTGACCCGCGCCCAGGCCCTCCAGCAGGCGATCCCCCGCGCCATCCGGTCCGACGGCGCGAGGGATCACTTGCTGGAAGGCCGGTCGCGGCGTCAGAAGGTCGACGCCGCCGGGTCGAAGTCCTCCGCCAGCGGCGGCGGCGCGTCGACGGTGGACGCGACGTCGACCGCCGCCCCCGACTCCGCGGCGTCACGGATCGCGAGGAGCACGTCGAGCACGTGCAGGGCCACGGCGCCGGACGCCCGCTCGGGCCGGCCCTCGCGGATCGCGCGAGCCAGCTCGACGACGCCGGCACCACGGCCCCAGGTGGAGCCGGTCGCGGGGATCGTCTCGGGCTCGTCCTGCCCGTAGCGCCACAGGGTGGAGTCGCCGTCGAACACGTTCGGGTCGGGCAGCACGATCGTGCCCGTCGTGCCGTTGATCTCGACGAACCCGGCGCGCGGCAGGGCGTGCTGGAACGAGAACGTCGACTGCGCCGACTGGCCGCCACGGAACTGGATCAGCGCCGCGTGGTGCGTCGGCACCTCGACCGGGAACGTCGCGCCGGCCCGCGGCCCGGACGCGATCGTCCGCTTCTCGAGCGACTTCGACGACACCGCCTGCACGCGGGACGCCGCGCCCAGGGCGTGCACGAGGGTCGTGACGTAGTACGGCCCCATGTCGAACAGCGGCCCGGCCCCCGTCGCGTACAGGAAGTCGGGGTCCGGGTGCCAGGCCTCCGGGCCGGGCACGTGGAACATCGTCGTCGCCGTCAGCGGCTCGCCGATGTCCCCGCGGGCGATGGCGCGCAGCGCGGACTGGATGCCCGCGCCGAGCACGGTGTCCGGGGCGCACGCGACGCGCAGCCCCTTCGCCTCGGCGGCGGCGAGCAGCGCGGCGGCCGACGCGTGGTCGGTCGCGATCGGCTTCTCGCTCCACACGTGCTTGCCGGCCGCCACGATCTGCTGGCCGACCTCGGCGTGCACGGCCGGGATCGTGAGGTTGACGACGATCTCGATGTCGTCGCGCGCCAGCAGCTCCTCGACGGTGCCGGACGACGCGACCCCGTACTTCTCGGCCTGGGCCTGCGCGCGGTCGAGCAGCACGTCGGCGACCATGCGGACCTCGACGTCGGCGAACTGCGTGAGGTTCTCGAGGTACTGCGTGGAGATGTTCCCGGCACCGATGATGCCGACGCCCACGCGGCTCACTTGTCGTTCTCCTGCAGCCAGGCGAGGGACGCCGCGACGCCCTCGAAGACGTCGCCCGCGTAGGAGTCGAACTCCACGACGCGGATGGCCTGCGGCGCGGCGGCGAGGATGGCCGGCACGTCGACGTCCCCCTGGCCGGCGGGCACCTGGTTCTCGTAGGCGGCCTTGAGCGCGGGCGGCACGTCGAGCGCGCTCTCGGACGACGGCAGCACGGTCGCGATGTCGCCGGAGACCGCGCCGTCCTTGACGTGGATGGCGACGACGCGGTCGCCGAGCGTCTTCAGCACCGCGGGCGCGTCGGCGCCGCCGACGGTGGCCCAGAAGGTGTCGACCTCGAGCACCGCCTCGGGGGCGAGGTGCTCGGCGAAGATCTCGAAGACCGGGCGGCCGTCGACCTTGTTCGTGAACTCCCACTGGTGGTTGTGGTACCCGAACCGGAGGCCGTGGCCCGCGGCCTTGACCGTCAGCTCGTTGACGCGGTCGGCGAGCTTCTTCGCGTCGTCCGCGGTCTGCCAGCGCTCGGTCGGGACGAACGGGTCGATGACGATCCCGATGCCGAGGCGGGCGGCGGCGTCGAAGACAACGTCGGGCTCGGCGACGTCGATGACGGCGGCGTGGCCGGACGGCGCGGCAAGGCCGGTGGCGGCGAACGCACGCTCGAAGTCGGCGACGCGCTCGACGAACGCGTAGGGCTCGACGTGCTCGTAGCCGATCTCGCGGACGCGCGCGACGGCGGCGTCCAGGTCGGCGGCGATGGCATCCCG
This sequence comes from Isoptericola sp. F-RaC21, assembly GCF_038593535.1. Taxonomy (NCBI): domain Bacteria; kingdom Bacillati; phylum Actinomycetota; class Actinomycetes; order Micrococcales; family Promicromonosporaceae; genus Isoptericola; species Isoptericola sp. F-RaC21. The sequence goes on from NZ_JBCFYX010000001.1 coordinate 916,857, forward strand.
CAGCGAGTACAGCTGCACGGACGTGGTGGGCATCTGGGGCTCCTTCGGCATGTTCTGCGGTCCGACTTCCGTCGATGCCCGCACAGAAGTACGCCGCACTGCGCCGGAAGCCGGGGACGAGCCTACCCCCAAAACCTCACAGTGGAAGGTTTCTGCGTCGATGAGTTCCCGTACCGCCCCGGGTCTCAACGGTGAGCCGGCCGACCGACCCGGGGCTGGACGACCCTCAGGAGGAACCATGGGACTCATCCACCTCGAGCTCTTCGCCACCCTCGACCTGGTCGCCCAGGCGCCGGGCGGCCCCGACGAGGACCCGGAGGGCTTCCCGTTCGGCGGCTGGCAGGCGCCGCTCATCGACGAGGTCGCCGGCGAGCAGATCGACGCCGCCTACGCCGAGGGCACGGACGCTCTCCTGCTGGGCCGGCGGACCTACGACATCTTCGCCGGCTTCTGGCCGCACCAGAGCGGCGAGGGCCCGGACGGCGCCATCGCGAAGCTCTTCAACAGCATCCCGAAGTACGTCGCCTCCCGCGGCACCCCCGACCTCTCGTGGGCGGGATCCACGCAGCTCGGCCCGGACCTGCCCGCCGCCGTGCGGGAGCTCCGCGACCGGCACGAGCACCTCCGCGTCGTCGGCAGCCTGAACCTCGTGCAGACGCTCCTGCACGAGAAGCTCTTCGACCGCATCGACCTCTGGGTGCACCCCATCGTCCTGGGTGTCGGGAAGAAGGTTTTCGACGGCGGGGAGGTCCCCACCAACCTCCGGTTGCTCGAGCCGCCCGCCGCCGGCCCCAGCGGCACGGTGTACCTCCACTACGGCCTCGCCGACGGCGTGCCCGCCACCGGCGACATGGCGGCGCCGGAACGCGGCGCCTGACACGCGCCGAGGTTCAGTCCTGCGGCGGGCGCCGCATCCGCTTGACGCCCGCCCGTCGCTTCTTCGCCTCGATGCGCCGCTGCACCGAACCGCGGGTCCGGCGAGTCGGCCGGCGCCGCGGCCCGGGCGGCGCGAGCGCGTCGGCCACGAGCGCCGCCAGCCGGGCCCGCGCGACCTCCCGGTTGCGCAGCTGGGCGCGATGCTCGGACGCCGCCACGGTCACCGCGCCGTGGGGTGCGCGCCCTCCGAGCCGCTCGAGGATCCGGGCCCGCTGCGTCTCGGTGAGGACCCGCGAAGCCTCGACGTCCCACGACAGCTCGACGCGCGAGTCAGTGGTGTTCACGCCCTGGCCCCCCGGCCCCGAGGAGCGAGAGAACCGCCAGGACAGCTCCGACTCCGGGAGGACGAGACCTGACGTCACGCGCAGGCCGCCGCGGGCGTCGTCGAGCATCCGACCATCATGCCTGATGCCCGTAGCCCATTCCCCGCGAGGCGGCCGCCACCGGGCCGCCGCCTCGCGAGAGCTCTCCGGTCACCGGGCGGCCGCGGTCAGTCCTCCTCCTCGTCCGGGTAGGGGTAGAAGGACGTCCCCAGCTTCGGGGTGTAGCCCACGGTCAGGAAGGTGTCCCTCTGGCCCGGGGCATCGTGCAGTGGGAAGCCGGCGCTGAGCAGGGGCGTGTAGCCCACGGTGAGGAACTGGTCGCTCATGCGATCACGCCCAGGCCTGCTCGGCGACCAGCGGGTCGTTCGAGAGCTCGGGGGCGACCGGCTCGTCCGCCGCCTTGCGCCGCGCGCGCGGCGCGGCGAACGTCGGGTCCGGCGGTGCCGCCTCGTGGTACTCGGGGTAGGCCGCCTGGAAGTCGAGCGCGGCCTGGATCAGCCCCGGCTCGCTGAACCGCCGGCCCCAGAACGCCGCGTTGACGGGCAGGCGCACCGAGGAGCCGTAGCCGATCGGGAAGGTCACCATCGGCCACGTCAACGCGTTCGGGAGCTGGTAGAAGCTGCGGTAGTTCGGCAGCTGCGAGCCGCCGAACCGCGGGCCGACGTGCGCGCCGATGGGCAGCACGAGCATGAAGTCGATGCCCGCGGCGTCCAGCGCGGCCGCGAAGTTCGCCTGCAGGGTCCGACGCCGTCGTTCGCCCTCCGCGCGGACCGCCGCGGTGACGCTCCCCGCGGCTGCGGTCTGGGCGTCGAAGTCGCCGAACTGGCGGCGCAGGGTGGCCTCCTGCTCGGGGTGGTCCGCGGCGAACCGCTTGACGGCCTCCCAGTACCCGATCTCGTATCGGTTCGGCGAGAGCACCGCGGACGCCGGCGAGACCACGGTGCCGTCCGGCAGCGGGAGGCGCTCCGCGGTGCGGAAGTAGGGGTCGTTCTCGGCGACGGTCACGTCCAGGCCGTCGAAGTCGACCACCTGCGCGCCGAGCGCGCGCAGCTGGTTCTTGAACCGCTCGAACGCGGCGCCGTAGTCGGCGTCGTACGTGTCGGCGGGCGCCACGCCCGTCCCGCCCCCGGACATCCAGTCCGTCTGCGGCACCCCGATGCGAAGCCCCGCCAGGGGCCGCCGGCCCCGCCGCGGCGCCACGGGGATCGCGTCGAACGGGACCGGTGCCGCGAGCGTGAGCGGGTCGTTCGCCGGGTCCGGGCCGTGCATGACCGACAGGATGATCGCGGCGTCGCGCACGCTGCGCGCGATCGGCCCGACGACGTCGTACCCCGGGGACAGCGGCATGACGCCCGCGGTGGACGACAGGCCCAGCGACGGCTTGATCCCGGAGGCGCCGTTAGCCGACGACGGCATGATGATCGACCCGCCGGTCTCCTCCCCGATCGCGGCCGCCGCGAGCCGGGCGACGGGCGCGACGCCGGAGCCCTGGCTCGAGCCGCCCGGGACACGCTCGGGGTCCCACGCGTTCCCGGCGAACGTCCCCGCGATGCTGCCGGAGAAGGCGGAGGCGATCGTCTGCCCGAGGATGACCGCGCCCGCCGCGCGCAGCTTCGCGACGATCGTGGAGTCCCTCAGGGCGACGTTCCCGTCGTAGGCGTGGGTGCCGTTCCTCGCCTCCAGCCCCTGCACGCCGATCGAGTCCTTGATGCCGAACGGGATCCCGAGCAAGATCGGCAGCGCGTCCCGGTCGTGCTTGGACCGCGCACGACGGAACCGGTCGTCGGCCTCGGACGCGGCGGCCAGCGCCCCCTCCCGGTCGATGCGGACGAAGGCGTTGTACCCGCCGTTGTCGTCGTACACCTCGAAGGGGCCGTTGAGGGCGTCGATCCGCTCGAGGTACGCCCGCGTGATCTCGGTCGAGGTGAGCCGCCCCGCGCGCAGGAGCACGATCATCTCGGCGAGCTCGTAGTCGACCACCCGGCGACGCCGCGGGATCTTGTTGGCCCGCGGCAGGTCGGCGAGCACGTCCGCTCCGCCCCCGCGGCCGGCGTCGGCGGCCACCTCGGCGGACACGTCGGCGGCGGCGGGTTCGGCCGTGGCCACCGCGGCCGCTCCGGCAAGCGCGACGGCCGTGGCGCCGCCGCCGAGGAAGGAGCGCCGCGAGAACCCGGCCGCCGTCGACGTGCTGGTTGTGGTGTCCGACGCAGTCGTCGGCGGGATGGGTGTCATGACCTGGACGCTAAGCCCCGGCCACAGCCCGACGGCCGCTGGAAATCGAAACGTTACGACCAAGCGCCGATGATTCATCCCGGCGAAACAGACCGACCACGAGATGTCCCCGCACGATGCCCGCGCAACGCTCCATTCGACACCACGGCCCAGCCACCGAAAGGGCGATTCGTCTCATCTTCCGGTCGACGCCGGGCGGCTCGGCGCGGACAGGGAAGACACCCGGTAGCGCTCGTACGCGCCGACGTGGATCGCATGCAGGCCCCCGACGACGACCGCAGGAATCAGATACTGCGTCAGGTCACCGTCGATGACGAAGAAGTCGTCGATCTCGTCCAGGTCGTACGGCCGACGCCCCCGGCTGGTGGTCGACAGGTAGACCTTCCAGGTCTCACCGGCACGGGTCGTCGTCGTCTTCACCTGGACCCGGCGCACTCCGGCGCCTGTCGTCACCAGCAAGTCGTATCTGGCAGGTTCCAGGGGCCAGGCGACGTCGTCACCACAGAGGGTGAACCACGCGGCAGCGAGGAGCGAGCCTGCGCGATCGAGGCGGCTGACATCCGGCCGCCGTGCGTCAGTCGCCGGGTCCCGCCCCGCGGTCGACATCGTCAGATGCGAGGTATCCAGGCCCAGTCGCGCCGCATGACCCTTCACCGTCGCGATACCGGAACCGCCGCGAAGCCCCAGCCGCTCGGCGGCGACCGCCCACGTATCCGCACCGGCCACCGCCGACCGAAGGTCGCTCTCGGTCCAGCCGCGTTGGCCCGTGAAGTGTCCGTAGCCGATACCGAGCAGGTCGGCACGTGCGCGGACCGACCGCATCGCTCCCGCCGACGTTCCCGCCAGTCCGAGGCGACTGAGGGTCCCGCGCCACGAGCGCGCGCTCGCGATCGCGTTCGCGAGCTGCTCATCGGTGTAGCGGCGCTCTCGAGGCATGCGGCGCACCGTAGAACACGCCTCCGACAGGCCTACCGATCGACCATCCGGCCCGACCTCGGGCAAACGAAAGGCCCGGACCTACTTTCGTAGATCCGGGCCCTTCCGATGTCCTGAGACATCACGTGGTCGGGCTGACAGGATTTGAACCTGCGACCCCCTGACCCCCAGTCAGGTGCGCTACCAAGCTGCGCCACAGCCCGTCGACCCCGCACGTGGCACCGTGGTGCCACCCCGCAGGGCCGACCGAAATACTACCCCAGGTCGGACACTGCTCCTGCATCGGCGCGGGCACCGCCGACAGTCGTCGCCCGGACGGCACCGAGCACGCGCGCGGTGGCCAGCGCGGCGGCGGCGGCCTCGTAGCCCTTGTCCTCGTGCGAGCCGTCCAGCCCGGCGCGGTCGAGGGCCTGCTGCTCGTCGTCGCACGTCAGAAGGCCGAAGCCCACGGGGACGGTGTGGTCGAGGGCCACGCGGTTCAGGCCGTCGGTCGCGGCGGCGCACACGTAGTCGAAGTGCGGCGTGCCGCCGCGGATCACGACGCCCAGCGCCACGACGGCGTCATACCCCGCGGCCGCGAGCGCCTGGGCCGCGACGGGCAGCTCGAACGAGCCGGGCACCCGCACGACCCTCGGGTCGGCGACGGCGTGGTCCGCGCAGGCCCGCAGCGCGCCGTCGAGCAGCCCGTCCATGACGATCTTGTGCCAGCTCGCGGCGACGACGGCGACGCGCAGGTCGGAGCAGTCGACGGGCTCGGCGGCAGGCGCGCCGGCGCCGCTCATCGGACGGCTCCTGCGGTCGTGGTCAGCGGGTGGTGCGTCATCGTTCCTCCGTCGTCGTGCGGGTCGGTGGGCTCGTGGCTGTCGGCGACACCGGGATCGGTGCCGGTGAGGTGCGGCAGGTCGTGGCCCATGCGGTCGCGCTTGGTGCGCAGGTAGCCGAGGGTGCGCGGGTGGGCGGGCAGAGCGAGGGGCAGCCGCTCGACGACGTCCGCTCCCCCGGCGGCGAGGCCCTCGACCTTGGCCGGGTTGTTCGTGAGGAGCCGGACGCCCGGAACGCCGAGGTCGCGCAGCACGTGCGCGGCGGCCGTGTAGTCGCGGGCGTCCGCGGGCAGCCCCTGGTCGAGGTTCGCGTCGACCGTGTCGCGCCCGTCGTCCTGCAGCGCGTAGGCGGCGAGCTTGGCGGCCAGGCCGATCCCCCTCCCCTCGTGCCCGCGCAGGTAGACGACCACGCCGCGGCCTGCCTCGGTGACCCGTCGCAGCGACTCGTCGAGCTGCGGCCCGCAGTCGCAGCGCAGGCTGCCGAACGCGTCGCCGGTGAGGCACTCGGAGTGCACGCGCGCGAGCACCGGCCCGCGCTCCGGGTCCGCGAGCGCCTCCAGGTCCCCGGCCACCAGGGCCACGTGCTCGTCGCCGGAACGCGTGTCGCGGTAGGCGACGGCGGTCAGGTCGCCGTGGCGCGTCGGCAGCGTCGTGACGGCGACACGCTCGACCAGGATCTCCGTGGCACGCCGGTAGGCGACGAGGTCGGCCACGCTGATGAGGGTGAGCTCGTGCTCCGCGGCGAACTCGGTCAGCGCGGGCAGCCGCATCATCGTGCCGTCGTCGTGCACCAGCTCCGCGAGCACGCCGGCCTCGCCCCGCCCCGCAAGGCGTGCCAGGTCGACGGCGGCCTCGGTGTGTCCACGCCGCTCCAGGACGCCGCCGGGGCGCGCCCGCAACGGCAGCACGTGCCCGGGCCGGGTGAGGTCCGCCGGCCCGGTCGCAGGGTCGGCGAGCAGGCGCGCGGTGCGGGCCCGGTCGGCGCCGGAGATGCCGGTGGACACCCCCGTGGCGGCGTCGACCGTCACCGTGTAGGCCGTGCGGTAGGCGTCCTGGTTCGCGTCGACCATGAGGGGCAGCCCCAGCCGGTCGAGCTGCTCTCCCGCCACGCCCACGCACACGAGGCCGCTGGTGTGCCGTACCAGGAAGCCCATGAGCTCGGGGGTCGCGGCGTCGGCGGCCAGGATGAGGTCGCCCTCGTTCTCCCGGTCGGCGTCGTCCGCGACGACGACCGGGCGGCCGGCCGCGACGTCCGCGATCACCCGCTCGACCCGTCCCACGGCGCTCACCGCGTCGCCCCTGCCGCCACCTGGCCGTGCACGGTGCCGGACGCCAGGTGCCGCTCCACGTACTTGCTCAGCACGTCGACCTCGAGGTTGACCCGCTCCCCCACGGCACGGGACCCGAGCGTCGTGCGGGTGCGCGTCTCGGGGATGAGGCTCACGGTGAACGACTCCTCACCGGCGCTCACCACGGTGAGGCTCACGCCGTCGACCGCGATCGAGCCCTGCGCCACGACGTACCGTGCCAGCTCAGGCGGCAGCGCGACGTCGACGACCTCCCACTGCGTGCCCGGCGTGCGGGCGAGCACCGTCCCGACACCGTCGACGTGCCCCTGCACGACGTGCCCGCCGAACCGCCCGTCGGCCGCGAGCGCCCGCTCGAGGTTGACCGGGTCGCCGGGGCGCCGCCCGCCGAGGCTGGTGCGTGCCAGCGTCTCCGCCATGAGGTCGGCGGTCCACGTGGGCCTGCCCTCGTACTCGCCCGTCCCCGCGACGGTCAGGCAGCAGCCGTCGACGGCGATCGAGTCGCCGAGCCGGACGCCGTCGAGCACCTGCTCGGCCGCGACGGTGACGCGGGCGCCGTCGGCGTGCTCGCGCACGTCGAGGACGGTGCCGAGCTCCTCCACGATTCCGGTGAACATGGCTCAGTGCTCCTTCCGCGGCCGCAAGGTCAGCCGCACGGTGGGGGTGTCGGTGGTGTCGTCGGGGTCCCGGGGCAGGACGGCGACGTCGAGGAGGTCGAGGCGCGCGGCGTCCGCGATGGTGCCGATCCCGAGGTCGGCGACAGCGGAGGCGCCGACGCCGAGCAGCACCGGGGCGACGTAGGCGACGACGTCGTCGACGAGCCCGGCGCGCCAGAAGGCGGCGGCGAGGGCGGGCCCGCCCTCGAGCAGCACGTGCCGGTGCTCGCGGTACCAGAGCAGGTCCAGCACCTCGTGCGGGTCGTGGGTGCGCAGGTGCAGCACGGCCTCGCCGGCGGCCGCGGCCCGCGCGAGCCGGGACGACGCGGGCAGGTCGCGCAGGCCGACGACGACCCGGTCGGGCTGCGGGCCGGTCAGCGGCGCGTGCCGCACGGTGAGGTCGGGGTCGTCCGCGAGCGCCGTGCCGGTGCCGACCACGACGGCGTCCACCCCGGCGCGCAGGCGGTGCACGTCGTGGCGAGCGGCCCGCCCGCTGATCCACCGCGACGTGCCGTCCGCCGCCGCCGAGCGCCCGTCGAGCGTGCTCGCGAGCTTCCAGGTGACGACGGGACGGCCGAGCTCCAGCGCGCGGGTCCAGGTGGCGTTGAGGGCGCGCGCGTCGTCGGCCAGGACGCCGCCGACCACCTCGACGCCCGCGGCGCGCAGGCGCGCGGCGCCGCCCGACGCGGCGGGGTTGGGGTCGTGCTGGGCGTGCACGACGCGCGCGACGCCGGCGGCCAGCAGGGCGTCGACGCAGGGCCCGGTGCGGCCGTGGTGGTTGCAGGGCTCGAGCGTGACGACGGCGGTGGCCCCGCGCGAGGCACCCGGTCCGCGTGCCTCGACGGCGCGTCGTAGCGCCTCGACCTCGGCGTGGGGCGTGCCGGCGCCGCGATGGAAGCCCTCGGCGACCGTCGTGCCGTCGGCGTCGAGGAGCACGCACCCGACGCGCGGGTTCGGTCCTCTCGCCGGGACCTGCGCGGCCAGCTCGAGCGCGCGCCGCATCGCGGCGCGCTCCGCCGTCGTGGCACTCATCCGTCCTGCCCCTGTCCGTCCGGTCGCGGACCCCGGGGCAGGAAGGCGGGGTCGGACGTGCTCGCGCCGGCCGGCCGTCGACCACCACGGCGGGTGGGCCCGGCCCACGAGGGTCGGGAACGAACCGGACGGGGAGCCGTCGCGTGCGCTTCCCATCCGGACTTTGACCGTCGGTCCAGGAGTTCCACCTGGTCAACCGGTCACAGGCTGTGACCGGGTCGCGGACTTTCACCGCCGGCTCGGAATTTCACCGACCCCAGAGCACGCGAGCTTCTCGCTCGTCACCGCCGACCGTGACACGCGACGCCCGATCCTGGCAAGCCCGAGTGGCGCACGTCTCACCGCACACCTCACCGCATGCCGCGCGACGGCAGGTCAGTCCCAGACGAGGGACAGCACCCGGTGCCCCTCGGGCACCTCGGGGACCTCGCTGAACCAGTCCTCCGGGTAGACGTAGCCCGCGACCACGCCGTCGGCCTGCAGCTCGTCCGCGCCGACGAGGTCCTCGACCTCCTCCGGCACCAGCGTCGTGCAGACGGCGACCGCCTCCGCCGCGATCCAGTCGACTCCGTCCTCGACGGACTCCTCGTGCAGCTCGACCCGCACCCAGGCGACCCCGTCGTGCGCAGCGAGGTGCTCCAGCCGCCTCCGGACGTCCGCGAGCGGCGGCCGGCCCTCGCCCCACTGGTTCGGGGCGAGGGACTCCTCGTCGTCGTTGCCGTCGAAGAACTCGGCCAGGGTGAGGAGCGGGAGGTTCCGGTCGTCGCCACCGCCGGCGGCGCCCGAGCGCCGGTCCAGCTCGTCGCGCGTGATCACGCCACCGACCCTAGGCCCGCCCACGCGCCGTCGCGACGGCGGTCATCGTGCGAGCGAGCGGGCGGTGCGGCGCTCGTCGTCACGGCCGAGCGCCACCCCCAGCGCGGCCAGCACGAGCAGGTCCACGACCAGTCCGGCGACCGCCACCCACTGCACGGCCCGGAACGCGAGCAGCTGCGTCACCAGCAGGCTGACGAGGACGCCGCGGCGCACCCACACGGCCCCGGCGCGGTGATCGCCGCGCCCGACCACGACGCCCGTCACCACGCAGGCCACCGTGACCGCGACGGCCACGACGATGCCCGCCCCGACCCACGTCGGCACGTCCACGCCACCGGTCAGCACACGCACGCCGACGACCAGCGAGCCGGCCGCGGTCCCGAGCACGGCGACCGTCACGACGGCGGCCGCCCAGCGGTGCTCCATCGCGCCGGCGAACCACGCCGAGGCCCGGCGCACGAGGGCGCGCACGGGGTCCGGCACGCTCACGTCGTCCCGCGGGACCGCCTCGACCAGCGCGGCCACCTCACCGGCGGCGGGCTCGCCGCGTCCGCGCTGCGCCAGCGTCCGCGCCTCCTCGCGCTCCGCGTCGGTGAAGCCGCCCGCCACCCCGGCCACCGCGCGGTCCGTCGCGACCGCGAGGTACTCCGCGGGATGGTGCGCCCGTCGGCCGTGCAGGGCCTCGACGAGCAGCACGAGCACCACCACGACGGCGTAGATGAGCGCCGCCGTCGGCGCGTAGAAGTAGTCGTTGTCGGACGTGACGAACTTGCCGATCTCGTCGACGAAGAGCCCGAAGCCCACCCCGCCGAGCACCGCGCCCAGCGACCGCGGGGCGGGGCCGACGAACGACAGCAGCACCACCACCGCGAGCGCCATGCCGAGCCCGCCCCACAGGACGTGCGCCACGTGCAGCCCGCCCCCGCCCACCTGCGGGTACCCGGAGGCGGCGAGGAGGAACCGCGTCACCAGCACCGTCGCCACGGTCACGACGAGGAACGTCACCAGGTGGCGCACGGCGGACGTGTCGCGGGCCGCGCCGAGGCGCAGCAGGCGGCCACGGCGCGCGAGCGGGGCGGTGCTCATCGGCGGCTCCTCATCCGGTCACGGGCCGCTCAGCGCCGCCGCTTCTCCCGCACGCGGACGCTGATCTCGATGGGCGACCCCTCGAAGCCGAACGTCTCGCGCAGGCGGCGCTCGATGAACCGGCGGTACCCGGCCTCGAGGAAGCCGGTCGCGAAGATCACGAACCGGGGCGGCCGGGTCGAGGCCTGCGTGCCGAACAGGATGCGCGGCTGCTTGCCGCCGCGCAGCGGGTGCGGGTGCGCGGCCACCAGCTCGCCGAGGAACGCGTTGAGGCGGCCGGTCGGGATGCGGGTATCCCACGACTCCAGCGACGTCTCGAGCGCGCGCGTCAGCTTGTCGGTGTGCCAGCCGGTGCGGGCCGAGACGTTGACGCGCGGCGCCCACTGCACCTGCACCAGGTCCTTCTCGATCTCGCGCTCGAGGTACGGGCGACGGTCGTCGTCCATGAGGTCCCACTTGTTGTACGCGATGACGAGCGCACGCCCGGCGTCGACGGCCTGCGAGATGACGCGCGTGTCCTGCTCGGTCATCGGCTGCGAGGCGTCGACGAGCACGACGGCGACCTCGGCCTTCTCGATCGCCGCCTGCGTGCGCAGCGAGGCGTAGAAGTCCGCGCCACGCGTCTGGTGCACGCGGCGGCGGATGCCGGCCGTGTCGACGAACCAGTAGGGCACGCCCTTGATCTCGACGAGCTCGTCGACCGGGTCGCGGGTGGTGCCCGCGGTCTCGTCGACGACGACGCGCTGGGCACCCGCGATCTTGTTCAGCAGCGACGACTTGCCGACGTTCGGACGCCCCACGAGGGCCACCCGCCGCGGGCCGGCCGGCCGCAGCTCCCCGTGCTCGGAGACCTCGGGGAGCACCTTCATCGCGGCGTCGAGCAGGTCGCCCGTGCCGCGGCCGTGCAGCGCGGACACGGGGTGCGGCTCGCCCAGGCCGAGCGACCAGAGGTACGCGGCGTCGGCCTCGCCGGACGGGCCGTCCACCTTGTTGGCGCACAGCACGACCGGCTTGCCGGAGCGGCGCAGCAGCTCCACGACGCGCTCGTCGGTCGACGTCGCGCCCACCGTGGAGTCGACGACGAAGATCACGGCGTCGGCGAGCTCGACCGCGACCTCCGCCTGCTCGGCGACCTTCGACTCGATGCCGGCGACGTCGACCTCCCAGCCGCCGGTGTCCACCAGCGTGAACTCCCGTCCGGCCCACTCGCCGGGGTAGCTCACGCGGTCGCGGGTGACGCCCGGCGTGTCCTCGACGACGGCCTCGCGGCGCCCGAGGATACGGTTCACGAGGGTCGACTTGCCGACGTTGGGGCGGCCGACGACGGCGAGCACCGGCAGCGGCGCCTCGCCCGGGCCGAACCCCTCCTCGTCCCACTCGGCGTCCAGCAGGGCCCGGTCGGCCTCGTCGAGCTCGAAGTCCTCCAGCCCGGCCCGCAGCGCGCGCTCGCGCGCCTCGTCGTCGCCGTCGGACCCGAGGACCTCCGCCACGGCGTCCCGCGCGGTCTCGCCCGCACGCTCCTCGGCGGGCTCGGCGCCGGGGGCTGCGGTGGGGTCGTCGGTGGGCTCGGCAGCGGGCACGGAGCCGTCGGCGGGAGAGGTCATGGTGACCATTCTCCCAGCACCGGACGCGTGTCACGAACGAGACCGCCGTCACCCCGCGGTGACGACGGTCTCGTGCGACGGACGCGCCCCGGAGGGCGCCGCCTCCGGGCGTCAGGCCGTGACCTGGGCGACCACCGCGAGGACGGCGTCGACCGTCTGGTCGAAGTCGAGCTCGGAGGAGTCGACGGTGGCGACGCCGTCGGCGGCCACCTGGAACTGGCTCACGGTCGCGTCGTCGCGGTCGCGGCGCAGCACCTGGTCGCGCGTCGCCTCGACGGCCGACTCGTCCGCGGCGCCGTGCACCTCGAGGGAGCGGCGACGCAGGCGAGCCTCCTCGCTCGCGGTGAGCAGCACGCGGGCGTCGGCGTCGGGGGCGACGACGGTCGTGATGTCGCGGCCCTCCGCGACGATGCCCTTGCCGCCTGAGAAGCCGCCGGGGGCGCTCTCGGTCTCGATCACGGCGCGCTGCCGGCGCCGCAGCTCGGCGCGGACCTCGAGGTTGGTCGCCACCTGCGAGACCGCCGTGGAGACCTCGGTGGTGCGGATCGCGGCGGCGACGTCCCGGCCGCCCAGGTGCACGGTCGGGGCGGCGGGGTCGACCCCCATCTCCAGTGGCATGGCGCGCACGGAGTCGGCCACCGCCGCCTGGTCGGCGAGGTCCGTGCCGCCGTCGACGCACCACAGCGTCGCGGCCCGGTACATCGCGCCCGTGTCGAGGTAGGCGAGCCCCAGCCGGGCCGCCACCGCCTTCGAGACGCTGGACTTGCCGGACCCGGAGGGACCGTCGACGGCGATGACGACCACGTGTGAGCTCACCTTCTGTTGTCGCGCGGGGCTGCCGCGCGGGGACTTCGGAACTGCGGACGGAGGGACGGGAGGCGCCGCCGACGTCACATGTCGACGTCGCGCATGAGGGTGCCGAGCTCGGTGCGCCCGAGCACCCGCGAGCGCCCGACGCGCAGGTCGCCCAGGGCGATCGGGCCGATCCGGGTGCGCACCAGGCGCGTCACGGGGAAGCCGACGGCCTCCAGCATGCGGCGCACGATGCGGTTGCGGCCCTCGTGCAGCACCACCTCGAGCATCGTGGCGCCCGGGACGGCGTCGACCACGCGCACCTTGTCCGCGCGGGCGGGGCCGTCCTCGAGCTCGACGCCGTCCGTGAGCTGCTTGCCGTGCCGGGGGTAGAACTCCCCGCCGGCGACCGTGACCAGGTAGGTCTTGCGGATCTCGTACCGCGGGTGCGCGAGCCGGTTGGCCAGCTCGCCGTCGTTGGTGAGCAGCAGCAGCCCCTCGCTGTCGGCGTCCAGCCGGCCGACGTGGAAGAGCCGCTCGGGCCGGTCCTTGACCAGGTCGGCGAGCGTGGGCCGCCCCTCGGGGTCGCTCATCGTGGACACGACGCCGAGCGGCTTGTTCAGCGCGATCGTGATCTTCGACGTGTCGAGCTGCACGCGCATGCCGTCCACGTGCACGACGGCCTTCGCCGGGTCCACGCGCACCCCGAGCTCGGTCACGAGGACGCCGTCGACCTCGACGCGGCCCTCGGCGATCAGCTCCTCGCACTTGCGGCGCGAGCCCAGTCCCGCCTGGGCGAGCACCTTCTGCAGGCGCACGCCGTCGGCGACGTGCACGTCGCGGTCCGGCTCGGCGGAGCGCGGTGCGGGACGACGGGGCGCGGCCCCGCGCGAGCGCTGTGCTCGGGGGGCGGCGGGGCCCTGCGGGCGGTGGGTGCGGCGGCTCCCGCCGCGGCGTTCGGTGCTCATGGTGCCCGATTGTCTCAGGTCGCCCGGGTCCCGCTCGACGGCAGGCGGCAGGGCGCCGCGGTCGTCAGCCCTGGTGCGCGGCCAGGACCGCCGCGAAGCCGGCGGCGAGGCGCGGCGCCACGGCGTCCGCGTCGTCGACGTCCCCGCACACCATCGCCCCGTCGCGCAGCATCATCAGCTCGGCCGCCGCGGCCGCGGGGTCGTCGGCGCCGCCGTCGCGCGCGACGTCGGCGAGGAAGCGGGCGTACCACGCGCGGTGGTCGGCCACCGCGCGGCGCACGGGGTGGGCCGGGTCGGCGAACTCGGCCCCGGCGTTGACGAACGCGCAGCCGCGGAACACGTCGGTGCGCGCCACGTCGCCGAGGGCCGCGGCGAGCGCCGCCAGGGTGGCGCCGGCGTCGCCGGCGTGCTGCTCCCGGATGTCGTCCAGCTGCTCCCGCTCCGCGGCCGCGAGCCCGCTCAGGTAGGCGACGGCCAGGTCGTCCTTCGTCGGGAAGTGCCGGTAGAAGGTGACCTTCGACACGCCGGCCGCCGCGATCACCTTGTCCGCGCTCACGGCGCGCACGCCCTCGGCGTAGAAGAGCCGGCTGCCCGCCTCGAGGATCCGTGCGCGCACCTGCCCGCGCCCGCCCCGCGCGGGGCCGGGCGCCGTCGCCGTCGGCTTGCTGGTCTCCATCTGCCCAACCTCTCACGCCCGGCGCGCCGCCGGGCCCCGTGCTTGCGGCGACGGTCGCCGCGTGGTCTAGTAGACGAACTAGTAACCCTACCGAAGGGAACCACCATGGGTGCGATCTACACGGCCGTCGCCACCGCGACCGGCGACGGACGGGACGGGCGGTCCCGGACCGACGACGGGCTCCTCGACGTCGACCTCGCGATCCCGAAGGAGATGGGCGGCGCCGGCGGGGCCACCAACCCCGAGCAGCTGTTCGCCGCGGGGTACGCCGCCTGCTTCCACTCCGCGCTCAAGCTCGTCGCGCGGCGCGAGAAGGCTCCGCTGAGCGACTCCGCCGTCGTGGCGGAGGTCTCGCTGCACCCGACGCCCGAGGGCGGCTTCGGCCTCGCCGTGGCGCTGCACGCCGAGCTCGGCGGCGTCGACCAGGCGACGGCCGACGGCCTCGTCGCCGCCGCGCACCAGGTCTGCCCGTACTCCAACGCCACGCGCGGGAACGTCGACGTCACGGTCGACGCGACCGTGGCCTGAGGTTCTCGGGGAGAGCGGCTGGGGCGAGGCCTCAGGCCCTGGGCCCGTCCTCCGTCAGCCCGCTGCGGAGGGCCGAGGACGGGTCCAGGGCGATCGCCTCCCCCACGTCCGGGAGGTGCGGCGCCAGCGGCGGCAGCGCCTCGAGCGACGACCAGCCCATCCGGTCCAAGAACTCGCCGGTCGTGCCGAAGAGCACCGCGCCGGTCATCGGGTCCTGGCCCGTCTCGGCGATCAGCCCGCGGGCGAGCAGGGTGCGCACGACGCCGTCCACGCTGACGCCGCGCACCGCCGAGACCTGCCCGCGCGTCACGGGCTGCCGGTACGCGATCACCGCGAGCGTCTCGAGCGCGGCCTGGCTGAGCCGGGAGGACTGCCCCTCGAGCACGAACGCCCCCACGACGTCGGCCTGCGCCCGCGCCGAGTAGACGCGCCACCCCTCGGCGCCCTCGCGCAGCTCGAACCCGCGCGGGCGGCCGCCCGTCTCGCCCCGGTACTCCGCGGCCAGCTCCTCGAGCACGCCGGCGACCTCCGGGACGGGACGGGCGACGCCCGCCGCGAGCCGCTCGACCGGCACCGGCGACTCCGCGACCATGAGCACCGCCTCGAGCGCCGCCGCCAGCCCGCCCGGCAGGTCGTCGACGTCCACCTCGATCTCGACCGTCGGCTCGACCGGCGGCTCGACCGGCGGCTCGGCCGCCTCCGCGCGCCCGTCCGTCTGCTGCGTCATGCCACGACCTCCGTCACGTCGGGGCCGCCCAGCGCGGGCGCCCCCGACCCCTCGTCCTGCCCGGGCGTGCCGTCGAACTCCTCGAAGCCGCCCGCGAGCGCGTCGTCGTCCTGATCGTCGCCGTCGCCGCCCGCCGTCCATCGCACGGTGAGCTCCCCCAGCGCCGTCGCCTGCTCGAATGCGACACGGCCCAACCGGAAGAGCTCCAGGAGGGCGAGGAAGCGCGCCACCGCCACCAGCCGCTCCTCCCCCGCCACCAGCGCGCGGAACGTCGCGACGTGCTCGCGCCGCAGCCTGCGCGCCACCACGCCGGCCTGCTCGCGCACGCTCACGGCGGAGGCGTGCAGGTGGTCGAGCCCGACGACGGGCGGCGCCTTCGGTTCCAGGGCCTTCGCGGCGAGCTCCGCGAGCCGCGCCCCGTCGAGGGTCCACACCAGCTCGGGCAGCAGCGCGGTGAGGTGCGGCTCCAGCGGCACGGACCGCGGTACACGACGTCCCTCGGTCTCGAGCCGCTCGGCGAGGATCCCCGAGACTTCCTTGTACGCGCGGTACTGCAGCAGCCGGGCGAAGAGCAGGTCGCGCGCCTCGAGGAGCTCCAGGTCCTCGGCGTCCTCCTCGACGACGCCCGGCAGCAGCCGCGCCGCCTTGAGGTCCAGCAGGGTCGCCGCGACCACGAGGAACTCGCTCGCCGTGCCGAGGTCCCACGACGGGTGCTCCTCGCCGCGCGACTCCGCCGCGCGCGCCTCGGCCTCGGCCTCGCGGATGTGCGCGACGAACTCGTCCGTCACCTCCGCGAGCGCCACCTCGGTGACGTCCAGCTCGTGCTTGGCGATCAGCGACAGCAGCAGGTCGAACGGGCCGGTGAAGTTGTCGAGGTGCACCTCGAACCCCGGCCGGGCGCCGGCGGCATCGACGTCGTCCGCCGCGCCGACGGCCGTCCCCTGCTCCGGGGCGACGTCAGGCAGCGTCACCACGGGCGACGAGCTCGCGCGCGAGCTGCCGGTACGCGGCGGCGCCGGCGTGGGTGGGGGCGTAGTTGGTGATCGGCTCGGCCGCGACGGACGCGTCCGGGAACTTCACCGTGCGCCCGATGACGGTGTGCAGCAGCGTGTCGCCGAACGCCTCGTGCACGCGCGCCACGACCTCGCGCGAGTGGAGGGTGCGCGAGTCGTACATGGTCGGCAGGATGCCGTCGATCTCGAGCGCCGGGTTGAGCCGGTCGCGCACCTTCTCGATCGTCTCGACGAGCAGGGCCACGCCGCGCAGGGCGAAGAACTCGCACTCCAGCGGGATGAGCACGCCGTGCGCAGCGGTGAGGGCGTTGACGGTGAGGAGGCCGAGCGACGGCTGGCAGTCCACGAGGATGACGTCGTAGTCGTCCAGCGCCGGCCGCAGCGCGCGGGCGAGCACCGACTCGCGGGCCACCTCGCCGACGAGCTGGACCTCCGCCGCCGACAGGTCGATGTTGGCCGGCAGCACGTCCAGCCCCTCGATGTTGGTGGGCTGCAGGACGTCGGTGAAGCTGACGTCGCGCTCCATCAGGAGGTTGTAGACGCTCAGGTCGAGGTCGTGCGGGCTGACGCCCACGCCGACCGACGCGGCGCCCTGGGGGTCGAAGTCGACGAGCAGGACACGGCGGCCGTACTCGGCCAGCGCGGCGCCCAGGTTGATCGTCGTGGTGGTCTTGCCGACGCCGCCCTTCTGGTTGCACATCGCGACGATGCGCGCCGGCCCGTGGGACGCCAGCGGCGCCGGGTCGCGGAAGTCGGGCAGCGGCCGCCCGACGACGTCGGTGCGCGGCTCCTCGGGCCCGCCCGCCGGACTGCCCGGGGCGGGACTGGTCGCGGTGGCCGCGGCCGGTGAGGCGTCGCTCGTGGTCGTCTGCGTCATGGTGTCGCTCCCGAGTCCCTCGCTCACCTGCGTCACGCTACCCCAGGGCCTCACGGGGTCCGGGCGGCACGCCGGGCGCGCCGCCCATCACGCGCCGGCGGCGTCCGGCCGCGCGTCAGCCCAGCGCCCGGGGGTGGGCCGCGGCGTACACCTCGCGCAGCGCGTCGCGCGTGATCATCGTGTAGATCTGCGTGGTCGTCACCGAGGCGTGGCCGAGCAGCTCCTGCACCACGCGCACGTCGGCGCCGCCGGCGAGCAGGTGGGTGGCGAACGAGTGCCGCAGCGTGTGCGGCGACACGTGCTGCGTCAGGCCCGCCCGCTCGGCCGCCGACTGCAGCACCGACCACGCGCTCTGCCTCGACAGCCGCGCGCCGCGCGTGTTGAGGAACAGCGCCGGGGTGCCGCGGCCCGCCGCGGCGAGCGGTGCCCGCGCGCGGACCAGGTACGCCTCCAGCGCCGTCCGCGCGTACGAGCCCACCGGCACCACGCGCTCCTTGTCGCCCTTGCCGCGCAGGCGGACGGACCCCGCGCGGGGCGCCCCGCCGCTCGCACCGTCGTCGTCGGCAGCGTCGCCGGCGGTGTCGTCCAGCAGCCCGTCGACGTCGTCGACGTCGAGGCCCACCACCTCGCTGATGCGCCCGCCGGTCGAGTAGAGCACCTCCAGGAGGGCCCGGTCGCGCAGCGGCACCGCGCCCTCCCCGGCGCCCGCGGCCTCGAGCAGGCGGGCGACGTCGTCGATCGACAGGGCGTGCGGCAGGCGGCGCAGCGCGCTGGGGGCGTGCACCTGGGAGGCCGGGTCCGCGCTGGTGGTGCCCTCGGCGTGCGCGAACCGGTGCCAGCCGCGCACGGCGGCCAGCGCGCGGGCGGTCGACGAGGGCGACAGCGGTGCTCCGCCGTCCGACCCCTGCCGCAGCACGAGCACGTAGTCCTCGACGTCGCGCTCCCCCACGTCGGCGAGCCCGGACCGCCCGGTGGCGGCCAGGTGGCGGGCGTACCGACCCAGGTCGCGACGGTAGGCGGCGACGGTGTTGGCCGACAGCCCGCGCTCGACGCCGAGGTGCGCCAGGTAGTCCTGCAGCGCGGCCGTCAGCGGGGGCGGGAGGGGCGGGGCGGACGACGAGTCGGGCACCGGGACATCATGCCCCGCGCCGGCGACCCGCCGGGCTCAGAACGGCAGGAAGACGTCCACGGCGACCGCGATGAACAGCACCGTGAGGTACGTGATCGAGCCGTGGAAGACCTTCATCGCGCCGAGCTTGCCGCGCTCGGGGTGCCCGGCGCGGCGCAGCATCGCGATGACGAGGTAGAGGAACCAGCCGCCCGACGCGACCGCCGCGGCCGTGTAGAACCACGACATCCCGGCGAGCGGCACGAGGGCGAGCGAGCACGCGATCATGGCGACCGTGTGCGCGACCATCTCGACCGCCACGCGGCGGTCGGTGGCGACCACCGGCAGCATCGGCACGCCGGCGTTGGCGTAGTCCTTCTTGAACTTCACCGACAGCGGCCAGTAGTGCGGGGGCGTCCAGAAGAAGATGACCCCGAAGAGCGCGACCGCGGCCCAGCTCAGCGACCCCGTGACCGCGGCCCAGCCGATGAAGACGGGCATGCACCCGGCGATGCCGCCCCACACGATGTTCTGCGGCGTGCGGCGCTTGAGGATCATCGTGTAGCCGACGACGTAGATCGCGATCGCGGCGAAGGTCAGCCACGCCGAGGCGGGGTTGACCAGCAGCGCGAACCACAGCAGCGACACGGCCCCCAGCACGGTGGCGAAGACGAGCGCGGCGCGCGGCGTGATCTCCCCCGTCGCCAGCGGGCGCCGCTTGGTGCGGTTCATCACCTGGTCGATGTCGCGGTCGAGGTAGCAGTTGAAGACGTTCGCCGACGCCGCGGCCAGGGTGCCGCCCACGAGGGTGAGCACGACGAGCCACAGGCTGGGCAGCCCGTCCTGCGCGAGGATCATCGTCGGCAGCGTCGTGACGAGCAGCAGCTCGATGATGCGCGGCTTGGTCAGCGCGACGTACGCGCCGAGGCGGTCGCGCCAGCTCTTGCCCGGCGTGCCCGTCCCCCCGCCCTGGTCCGCGTTCGCTCCGCGGCGGTCCGCCCGGTCCGCATCGGCACGCTCCCGCTCGGCCCGCACGGCCGCGCGGGTCGGCGACTGGGGGTGGGACGTCGTGGTGCTCGTGGTGCTCACGCGCGTGCTTGTCCGTTCTCGGCTGGGGGTCCGGGGAGCTCGGGCGACGGTGGTTCGGCCGCCGCCTCATCGTACGCCGAGGTCAGCGACCCGGCGGCCCGGGCGGTGGCGGCGTGGCTGTGAGAAATGCCCGCGCAGGCGTCATCTCCCCGGACATCCTCCGGCCGGCGTGACGCCCCGCTCACCTGATGGGACGAACGGTGTCGGGACGGGCGTGGTGGGAATGCTCGGCGCTAGGGTGGTGCTGCACAACGGTGAACAGCGGGCCGTCCGTCCCGGTCGGCCCCACGCCACCGTGCCCCGCCGTCGACCCAGGACCCCGTGCGGCGTCCGACACGACGGCGCCCCGTACCGGCAGAGCAGCAGCAATCACCCGGGGCCTCGCTCCGGGCAGGAAAGAGGCACATCTGTGAACGCGTTCGACCCCGTCGTCGCCCCGCTCGAGTGGAGCGCGCTCGACGACCGCGCGGTGAAGACCATCAAGGCGCTGGCGGCCGACGCCGTCGAGAAGGTCGGCAACGGCCACCCCGGCACGGCGATCTCGCTCGCCCCCGCCGCGTACCTCCTGTTCCAGAAGACGCTGCGGCACGACCCCTCCGATCCGCACTGGGTCGGGCGCGACCGGTTCGTCCTGTCCGCGGGTCACTCCTCCCTCACGCTGTACCTCCAGCTGTTCCTCGCCGGCTACGGCATGGAGATCTCCGACCTCGAGGCGCTGCGCACCTGGGGCTCGCAGACCCCGGGCCACCCCGAGTACCGGCACACCCCGGGCGTCGAGATCACCACGGGCCCGCTCGGCCAGGGCCTCGCGTCCGCCGTCGGCATGGCGTTCGCCGCCCGCCGCGAGCGGGGCCTGCTCGACCCCGACGCCGCGCCCGGCGAGTCGCCGTTCGACCACCACGTGTACGTGATCGCCTCCGACGGCGACCTGCAGGAGGGCGTCACCTCCGAGGCCTCGTCGCTGGCCGGCACGCAGAAGCTCGGCAACCTCGTGGTGATCTGGGACGACAACAAGATCTCCATCGAGGACGACACCGACATCGCGTTCACCGAGGACACGCTCGCGCGCTACGCCGCGTACGGCTGGCACACGCAGCGCGTGGACTGGACGCAGGGCGGCACGGGCTACGCGGAGGACGTCGACGCGCTCGCCGCGGCCATCGATGCCGCGAAGGCCGAGACCGACCGCCCGTCGTTCATCGCGCTGCGCACGATCATCGGCTGGCCCTCGCCCACCAAGCAGAACACCGGCGGGATCCACGGCTCCGCCATGGGCGCCGACGAGGTCGCGGGCCTCAAGGTCGCGCTCGGCCTGGACCCCGAGGCGAGCTTCGCCGTCGACGACGAGGTGCTCTCCTACACGCGCTCCGTCGCCGAGCGCCAGGCCGACCAGCGCGCCGCCTGGGAGAAGTCGTACGCCGCGTGGCGCACCGCCGCCCCGGAGCGCGCCGCCCTCCTCGACCGGCTCGCCGCGCACGAGCTGCCCGCCGGCTGGACCGACGAGCTCCCCGTCTTCGAGGCCTCCGAGAAGGGCGTCGCCACCCGCGCGGCGTCCGGCAAGGTCCTCACCGCGCTCAAGGACGTGCTGCCCGAGCTGTGGGGCGGCTCCGCCGACCTCGCCGGCTCGAACAACACCACGATGGACGGCGAGCCGTCGTTCATCCCCGTCGAGCACGCGACCAAGAAGTTCCCGGGCAACCCCTTCGGGCGCACCCTGCACTTCGGCATCCGCGAGCACGGCATGGGCGCGATCCTCAACGGCATCGTGCTGCACGGCCTCACCCGCCCCTACGGCGGCACGTTCCTCCAGTTCGCCGACTACATGCGGGCCTCGGTCCGCCTCGCGGCGCTCATGGAGATCCCGACGACGTTCGTGTGGACGCACGACTCCATCGGCCTCGGCGAGGACGGCCCCACGCACCAGCCCGTCGAGCACCTCGCGGCGCTGCGCGCCATCCCCGGCCTCGACGTCGTCCGCCCCGCGGACGCGAACGAGACCGCGTGGGCCTGGCGCGGCATCCTCGAGAACACCGCCAACCCGGCCGGCATCGTCCTGACCCGCCAGAACGTCCCGACGTTCCCGCGCGGCACCGACGGCTTCGCCGGCGCCGAGGGCACGCTCAAGGGCGGCTACACCCTGATCGACGCCACGAACGACGAGACGGGTGCGCCCGACGTCGTGCTGGTCGGTACCGGCTCCGAGGTGCAGCTCGCCGTGCAGGCGCGCGAGCAGCTCGCCGCCGAGGGGATCGCCGCCCGCGTCGTGTCGATGCCGAGCCGCGAGTGGTTCGACAAGCAGGACGCCGCGTACCGCGAGTCGGTGCTGCCGTCCGCGGTCAAGGCGCGCGTGTCCGTCGAGGCGGGCGTCGCGCAGGGCTGGCGCGACGTGGTCGGCGACGCCGGCCGCAGCGTCTCGCTCGAGCACTACGGCGCCTCGGCCGACTACCAGACGCTGTACCGGGAGTTCGGCATCACGGCGGAGGCCGTCGCGGCCGCCGCCAAGGAGTCGCTCGCCGCCGTGCGCGGCGCTGGCGACGCCGCCTGAGCGCTCGTAGATTCCCAGGGTGGGGCGTCGCCCCCGCGGCGCCCCACCCGACCCCTGTCGAGACCTCCCGCGCAGGGGCTTCCGACCTGGAAGGACGTCCGATGACGCAGAGCACCGTCCCCGCACCGATCACCGACCTGACCGGCGCCGGGGTGTCCATCTGGCTCGACGACCTGTCGCGGGAGCGCCTGCGCAGCGGCAACCTGGCGGCCCTCGTGGCCGAGCGGGGCGTCGTCGGCGTGACGACCAACCCGACGATCTTCGCCAAGGCCCTGTCCAGCGGTGACGCCTACGACGTGCAGCTGACCGAGCTCGCCGGCTCCGACGTCGACGCCGCCGTCGAGACGATCACCACCGACGACGTGCGTGCCGCCGCGGACCTGCTGCGCCCGGTCTACGACGCCACCGACGGGGTGGACGGGCGCGTGTCCATCGAGGTCGACCCGCGGCTCGCGTACGACGCCGACAAGACGGTGGTCGTGGCGGAGCGCCTGTGGCGCATCGTCGACCGCCCGAACGTCTTCATCAAGATCCCCGCGACGGTGCCGGGCCTGGACGCGATCTCGCGGACCCTCGCCCAGGGCATCAGTGTCAACGTCACCCTGATCTTCTCGATCGAGCGCTACCGCTCGGTCATGGAGGCCTTCGCGATCGGCCTCGAGCAGGCCCGCGCCGACGGCATCGACCTCGCCCCCATCGGGTCCGTCGCGTCGTTCTTCGTCTCCCGGGTCGACTCGTCCGTGGACGCCGCCCTCGAGAAGATCGGCACCCCCGAGGCCCTCGACCTGCGCGGGCAGGCCGCCGTCGCCAACGCCCGCCTCGCGTTCGAGGCCTACGAGCAGTTCCTCGGCACGGACCAGTGGCGTTCCCTCGCGGCGTCGGGCGCGCACCCGCAGCGGCCGCTGTGGGCGTCGACCGGCGTGAAGAACCCGGAGTACCCCGACACCCTGTACGTCTCCGAGCTGGTGACGGACGGCGTCGTGAACACGATGCCCGAGCCGACCCTGCAGGCGTTCGCCGACCACGGCGTCGTCACCGGAGACACCGTCCGCGGGACCGCGGGCGCGGCGCGCCGCACGATCGAGACCATCGAGTCCCTCGGCGTCTCGCTCTCCGAGGTCACCGACCACCTCGAGACCGACGGCGTCCGCAAGTTCGAGGACTCCTGGACCGAGCTCCTGGACACCGCGTCCGCCGGGCTGAAGGCCCAGGGCTCCTGACCCTTCCCCCGGGGGCGCCCTGGCGCCCCCGGGCCCGCACCACCTCCCGCCCGCACGACGAAGAACGGTGCCCACCTCGTGAGACCGGCCAAGATCACCGCCGAGCACAACCCGCTGCGCGACCCCCTCGACCTGCGGCTCCCCCGCATCGCCGGCCCCAGCGGCCTGGTGATCTTCGGGGTCACGGGCGACCTGTCGCGCAAGAAGCTCATGCCCGCCGTCTACGACCTGGCGAACCGCGGCCTGCTGCCGCCCGGGTTCGCGCTGACGGGCTTCGCCCGCCGCGACTGGGAGGACGAGGACTTCGCCCAGGTCGTGCACGACGCCGTCAAGGAGCACGCGCGCACGCCGTTCCGCGAGGCCACCTGGCGCCAGCTCGCCGAGGGCATCCGGTTCGTGCAGGGGTCGTTCGACGACGACGCCGCGTTCGAGCGGCTGCGCCAGACTGTGGAGCAGCTCGACGCCGAGCGCGGCACCGGCGGCAACCACGCGTTCTACCTGTCCGTCCCGCCGAGCGCGTTCCCGCTGGTCTGCCGGCAGCTGTCGGAGTCGGGGCTGTCGAAGTCGTCCCCGGAGGCGTGGCGCCGCGTCGTCATCGAGAAGCCGTTCGGCCACGACCTGAAGAGCGCCCAGGAGCTGGACGCCGTCGTCTCCCAGGTCTTCGACCCCGAGTCCGTGTTCCGCATCGACCACTACCTCGGCAAGGAGACGGTCCAGAACCTCCTCGCGCTGCGGTTCGCGAACCAGATGTTCGAGCCGCTGTGGAACAGCAACTACGTCGACCACGTGCAGATCACCATGGCCGAGGACATCGGCATCGGCGGGCGCGCGAGCTACTACGACGGCATCGGCGCCGCCCGCGACGTCATCCAGAACCACCTGCTCCAGCTGCTGGCCCTCGTCGCGATGGAGGAGCCCGTCAACTTCGACGCCGAGGCCCTGCGCACCGAGAAGATCAAGGCGCTGTCCTCGGTGCGGCTCCCCCGCGACCTCGGGCGCCACACCGCCCGCGGGCAGTACGCCTCCGGCTGGCAGGGCGGCGAGAAGGTCGTCGGCTTCCTCGAGGAGGAGGGCTTCAACCCCGACTCCACGACGGAGACGTTCGCCGCCGTCAAGCTCGAGATCGACAACCGCCGCTGGGCGGGCGTGCCGTTCTACCTGCGCACCGGCAAGCGCCTGGGCCGGCGCGTCACCGAGGTCGCCGTCGTCTTCAAGAAGGCGCCGCACCTGCCGTTCGAGTCGTCGCTCACCTCCGACCTGGGCAACAACGCGCTGGTCATCCGGGTGCAGCCCGACGAGGGCGTCACCCTTCGGTTCGGCGCCAAGGTGCCCGGCACCGCGATGGAGGTCCGCGACGTCACGATGGACTTCGGGTACGGCCACTCCTTCACCGAGTCGTCGCCCGAGGCCTACGAGCGCCTCATCCTCGACGTGCTGCTCGGCGACCCGCCCCTCTTCCCGACCCGCGAGGAGGTCGAGCTCTCCTGGAAGATCCTCGACCCGATCACCTCGTACTGGGCCGGCCGCGGCAAGCCGGAGCAGTACGCCTCGGGCACCTGGGGCCCGGAGGCCGCCGACAAGATGATGGCCCGCGACGGCCGCTCGTGGCGGCGCCCGTGAGACGCGCCGCCATCCCTGACGACGCCCCACGCGCCGCGGCGAGCCGCCGCCACCTGTGCCGGATCCACCGAGGAGAGCCCCGATGATCATCGACATGCCGGACACGACCACGAACGCGGTCGGCAAGCGGCTGGCGCACCTGCGCGACGAGGGCGGTGCCGTGGCGCTGGGCCGGGTGCTCACGCTCGTCGTCGTCGCCGAGGAGGCCGACATCGAGGGCTCCGTGCGCGCCGCCAACCAGGCGAGCCACGAGCACCCGTGCCGGGTCGTCGTGGTCGCCCCGCTCGCCCAGCGTGACGGCTCCGTGCCGCGGCTCGACGCCGAGATCCGCGTCGGCGGCGACGCGGGCGCCTCGGAGGTCGTCGTCCTGCGCGCGGGCGGCCCGATGCTCGACCACCCGGACACGCTCGTCATGCCCCTGCTGCTGCCGGACGCGCCGATCGTGGTGTGGTGGCCCACGGGCGGGCCCGACGACCCGTCGGCGGACCCCATGGGCGCCATGGCCCAGCGTCGCATCACGGACTCGACCACGGCGGCCGACCCGGTCGCGATGCTGCACCGCCTGGCGGGCACGTTCAGCCCGGGCGACACCGACCTGGCGTGGGCGCGCGTCACCCTCTGGCGCGGCCTCATCGCCGCGGCGGTGGAGCAGCCGCCCTTCGAGCCCGTCACCGCCGTGAGCGTGGAGGGGCAGGAGCAGCACACCTCCCTCGACCTCCTCGCGGCGTGGCTCGGCCAGCGGCTGCGTTGCCCCGCCACGGTGGTGCGCACCGACAGCGACGACGCCATCACCCGCGTCACGCTGGAGCGCAAGAGCGGCCCGATCGTCCTCGACCGTCCGGACGGCCGCGTCGTGTCGATCACGCAGCCCGAGAAGCCGGAGCGCCGCATGGCGCTGCCCATCCGCGCGCTGAGCGAGGCGCTCATCGAGGAGCTGCGCCGCCTCGACCCCGACGAGCTCTACGGCGAGGTCCTGACCAAGGGCCTGACGAGGGTGGAGACCGTGAAGGCGGGCAAGTGAGCGCCGGCGCGCCCGGCGCCGCGCCGCTCGCCGTCGTCCACCCGGACGCGACGGTCCTCGCCGAGGCCGCCGCGGCCCGCCTGCTCACCCGCCTCCTCGACGCCCAGTCGGTCCGCACGCCGGTGCACGCCGTGCTCACGGGCGGCACCGTCGGCATCAAGACGCTCGAGGCGGTCGCGGCGAGCCCGCTGCGCGGCGCCGTGGACTGGTCCGGCGTGCACCTGTGGTGGGGCGACGAGCGTTTCCTGCCCGACGGCGACCCGGACCGCAACGAGAGCCAGGCCCGCGCCGCTCTCGTGGACGCGCTCATCGCGGACTCCGGCCTGCCCGAGGACCACGTGCACGCGATGCCGGCGCGCGGCGCCGTGGTCGGCGGCGTCACCGTCGAGACCCCGGAGCAGTCCGCCGCGGCCTACGCCGCCGAGCTGGCGGCCTTCGCCGAGGCCGGCGGACCCTCCGGCGACTCCCCGGCGGCGGTGCCGGCGTTCGACGTCCTGCTGCTGGGGATGGGCCCGGACGGCCACGTCGCGTCGCTCTTCCCCGGGCACGACGGGCTCACCGCGCGCGGCGCGACCGTCGGGGTGCACGGCTCCCCGAAGCCGCCGCCGGAGCGCGTCTCGTTGACGTTCGACGCCCTGCGCCGCGCCCGCGAGGTGTGGGTCGTCGCGGCCGGCGCCGAGAAGGCGGCCCAGGCCGCCGCGGCCCTCGCCGGCGGCCCCGTCGTGGACGTCCCGGCCGCGGGGGCGCGCGGCACCGAGCGCACGCTGTGGCTGCTGGACGCGGCCGCGGCCGGTTGATCCTGCCGGCGCCTCGCTGGTCGAGCTCGTCGAGACCACACCCGCTGGTTGAGCCTGTCGAAACCCGGTCCCTGGATCTCGACAGGCTCGATCAGCGAAGCGCCCGCCGCCGGTCGGCGAGCAGGCGGGCGGGCGTCTCGTCGTCGAACTCGGCGAAGAACTCCCCCACG
Organism: Isoptericola sp. F-RaC21; assembly: GCF_038593535.1. Taxonomy (NCBI): domain Bacteria; kingdom Bacillati; phylum Actinomycetota; class Actinomycetes; order Micrococcales; family Promicromonosporaceae; genus Isoptericola; species Isoptericola sp. F-RaC21. The sequence goes on from NZ_JBCFYX010000001.1 coordinate 943,757, forward strand.
CGCTCGGTGAGCTCGCTCATCCCGTCGCACGCGAACAGCGTGGGCTGGTAGTGCGAGATGTCGTACTCGACGGTGCCCATCGAGTAGAAGTCGAGCGGGAGGATCGTCGCCCCGCGGAACTCCTCGATCTCGCCGTACGAGGACAGCAGGCCCGCGCCGTACGCGCGCAGCTCCCCGTCCTCGTACATCACGCCGAACTCGATGGTGAACCAGAAGACGTCCGCCACGAACTGCAGGCCCTCGGCGGTCTCGCACCGCCGCGCCGCCTCGCCCGCGCGTCGCTTCACCTCGGCGATCGCAGGGTTCGCGAGGAGGTTCCCGTGCCCGACCACCTCGTGGATGATGTCCGGCTCCGGGGTGTACAGCGGCTGCGAACCGTGCCGCAGGTACTGCGTGGAGTGGAAGACGCCGTCGGCGAGCGACCCGTAGAACTGGTCCAGCGGCACCAGGCCGGCAGCCGGGTGCAGCCGGAAGCCGCTGAGCGGCTCCAGGCCCGCGCTCACCTCGTCGAGCTGCGGCACCCGGTCGGTGGGCAGGCCCAGGGCCTCCTTGCCCTCCAGGTACCCGCGGATCGCGAGCCGCTCGTGCTTCGGGGCGAGCTCGGCGCACACCGTGCGCCAGATGGCGTTCTCCGCGTCCGTGTACTCGACGCGCGGCACCGGGTCACCCGGCGACCAGCGCAGCGCGGGGCCGGCGATGACCTCGCGCCGGCGCCGGTACTCCGGGTCGTTCGCGCCGGGATGGTCGTCCGTGAGGTGCACCGTGACGCCGTGCTCGTCCTCGGTGACGGGGGCGTAGAGCTGGCCTTCCTCGAACATGCGGCCAGACTACGCCCGGCACCACCGTCTCGACAGGTGGACGGCGGCCCGCCCTGCGACTCCCTCCGGCGGCGTCAGCTCGCCCGGCGCAACCCGGTCCGGCGCGCCCGCAGCGTCGCGAGCGCCTCCTCGAGCAGGGCCGCACCGTCTTCCTCGGACCGGCGCTCCTTCACGTACGCCAGGTGCGTCTTGTACGGCTCGTTCCGCGCCGGCTCCGGCGGGTTGGCCGCGTCGAGCCCGGCGGGGAAGCCGCAACGCGGACAGTCCCAGAACTCCGGAGGCTCGACGTCCTCGTTCGCCGAGAAGCTCGGCGTCGTCTCGTGCCCGTTCGCGCACCAGTACGAGACCCGCACCCGGGGTGCCGCCTCGCCGCGCTCGGACTCTCCCAGCGGACCCGCGCCCACGCGCGAGCCCCGGATCGCATGACCGGCTGTAGCCACGTGCTGTCGTCCTCACCTTCGACTCAGTGGGCGTACGCCCACGGACGATCTTCGTGAACCGTCGGGCCGGGCTCGTGCCCGGCCCTGGTGCCCCCGCGCCGGTCGGGTCCGAGCCCGGCCGGCGACTGTCGCGCTCGTGCCGGCTCAGCTCACCTTGGTGATGAGGCCCAGCAGCACGATCACGACGAACCAGACGAGCGCGAAGCTCACCGTGATCCGGTTGAGGTTGCGCTCGGCGACGCCGGAGCTGCCGGCGGCGCTCGAGATGCCCCCGCCGAACATGTCGGACAGACCGCCGCCCTTGCCCTTGTGCATCAGGATGAGCAGGGTCAGGAAGGCGCTGGTGATCACCAGGAGAACCTGAAGGATGATCTGCAAAACGTCCACGGTGTCCTCGGCTGTCCTCGTTCGTCGCCCGCCCCGCGGGGCGGGCTGGTGTGCGTCCCGGGCCAGGACGTCGTCCCGGCCGGGTCAAGAGTAAGTGACGGACGCCTCTCGAAGCGAACACCGATGTTTCCATCGGGTGACGATCCGGGAGGCGTCCGTCGTGCGGGCCCGGGGCCCGCGGTGCGCGCGTCGCGTCAGGCGACGTGCGACTGGTAGCGCGCGATCTTCGCGAACTCGACCGGGTCGAGGCTCGCGCCGCCGACCAGGGCGCCGTCGACGTCGGGCTGCGCCATGATCTGCGCGACGTTGCCCGACTTCACCGAGCCGCCGTACAGCACGCGCACGCCCGCGGCGAGCTCCTCGCCGTACAGCTCGGCGAGGCGGCCGCGGATCGCGCCGCAGACCTCCTGCGCGTCCTCCGGCGTCGCGACCTCGCCCGTGCCGATCGCCCAGACGGGCTCGTAGGCGATGACGACCTGCGCGGCCTGCTCCGCGGGCACCTCGGCCAGCGCCGCGTCGACCTGCGCGAGGGTGTACGAGACCTGCTCGCCCGCCTTGCGGACGTCCAGGCCCTCCCCGACGCACAGGATCGGCACCAGGCCGTGCTCGAAGGCGGCGCGCACCTTGGCGTTGACCAGCGCGTCGTCCTCGGCGTGGTACTCGCGGCGCTCGGAGTGCCCGACCGCCACGTAGGTGCAGCCCAGGCGGGACAGCATCGGGCCCGAGACCTCGCCGGTGTAGGCGCCCGACGCGTGCGTCGACAGGTCCTGGGCGCCGTAGCGCACGTCGAGCTTGTCGCCGTCGACGAGCGTCTGCACCGACCGCAGGTCGGTGAACGGCGCCAGGACGGCGACCTCCACGGCCTCGTAGTCGTGCTTCGCGTCCTTGAGCGTCCACGCGAGCTTCTGGACCGCGGCGATCGCCTCGGTGTGGTCCAGGTTCATCTTCCAGTTGCCCGCCATCAGGGGCGTGCGGGTGGTGGCCACGATGGGCTCCTCGTTCTCTCGTGCTGGGGTGGGAAGGATCGGTCGGCTGTCAGTCCGCGAGGACGGCGAGGCCCGGGAGGTCCTTGCCCTCGAGCAGCTCCAGGCTCGCGCCGCCGCCCGTGGAGATGTGGCTGAAGCCCGCCTCGTCGAAGCCGAGCGCACGCACGGCCGCGGCCGAGTCGCCCCCGCCCACGATCGAGAACGCGCCGGCCGCGGTGGCGTCGACGATGCCCTGCGCGACGGCGCGGGTGCCCGCGGCGAACGCGTCGAACTCGAACACGCCCATCGGGCCGTTCCACACGACGGTCTTGGCGTCCGCGAGCCGCGCCGCGAACAGCGCGCCGGCCTCCGGGCCGATGTCGAGCCCCATCGTCCCGTCGGGGATCTGGTCGGCCGGCACGGTGCGGTGCGGCGCGTCGGCGGCGAACGAGTCGGCGGCGACGACGTCCGTGGGCAGGACGATCTCGACGCCCGACTCGGCGGCCTGCGCGAGGTAGCCCTTCACCGTGTCGACCTGGTCCGACTCGAGCAGCGACGAGCCCACGGAGTGGCCCTGCGCGGCCAGGAAGGTGAAGACCATGCCGCCGCCGATGAGGAGGCGGTCGGCCTTCGTCAGGAGGTTCTCGATGACCCCGAGCTTGTCAGAGACCTTCGAGCCGCCCAGCACGACGGCGTACGGCCGCTGCGGGTCGGTGGTGGCACGCGAGAGGGCCTCGACCTCCTTGAGGACGAGGTCGCCGGCCGCGGCCGGGAGCAGCTTCGCGACGTCGTAGACCGACGCCTGCTTGCGGTGCACGACGCCGAAGCCGTCGGAGGCGAACGCGTCGGCCAGGGCGGCCAGCTCGCCGGCCAGCTCCTCGCGCTCGGCGTCGACCTTCGAGGTCTCGCGGGCGTCGAACCGGACGTTCTCCAGCAGGGCCAGCTGCCCGTCGCCCAGGCCGGCGACGGTCTGCTGCGCCGACGGGCCCGTCACGTCGGCGGCGAGCGCGACGTCCTGGCCGATCAGCTCGCCGAGGCGCGCGGCCACGGGCGCCAGGGAGTAGGCGGGGTTCGGCTCGCCCTTGGGACGGCCGAGGTGAGCCGTCACGACCACGCGCGCGCCGGCCTCGAGAAGGCGCTGCAGCGTGGGCAGCGCGGCCTTGATCCGGCCGTCGTCCGTGATGGTGGTGCCGTCGAGCGGCACGTTGAAGTCCGAGCGGACGAGGACGCGCTTGCCGCGCAGCTCGCCCAGGGTGTCGATGGTCTTCATGGGGCACACCTGTCCGTCAGGGCCCGGTGCGTGCGGCGCGCCCTTCAGGGGTCCGCACGCCCTGGGCCGGGGTGATCTGGTCCGTACATGACGACGTCCGCGTGCGCAGCCGAAGTTCGGCGCGCACGCGGACGTCGTGACTCACGCTCGAGCGGTGTCGGGCGCCGGAGTCGTCAGAGCTTCTCGCCGACGTGGACGGTCAGCGCGACGAGGGAGTTGGAGTAGCCCCACTCGTTGTCGTACCACGAGACGACCTTGACCTGGTTGCCGATCACCTTGGTCAGCTTCGAGTCGAAGATGCTCGTGTGCGGGTTGGTGACGATGTCCGACGACACGATCTCGTCGTCCACGTACTCCAGCGTGCCCTTGAGCGGGCCCTCGGCGGCGGCCTTGACCGCGGCGTTGACCTCCTCGACCGTGACCTCCTTCGGGGCCTCGAAGGTGAGGTCCGTGGCCGAGCCGGTGATGACCGGCACGCGCAGGGCGTAGCCGTCCAGCTTGCCCTTCAGCTCCGGCAGCACCAGGGCGACGGCCTTGGCGGCGCCGGTCGTGGTCGGCACGATGTTCTGCGCGGCGGCGCGGGCGCGGCGGAGGTCCTTGTGCGGGCCGTCCTGCAGGTTCTGGTCACCCGTGTACGCGTGGATCGTCGTCATGAGGCCGCGCTCGATGCCGATCGAGTCGTTGAGGGCCTTGGCGAGCGGCGCGAGGCAGTTCGTCGTGCAGGACGCGTTCGAGATGATGTGGTGCGCGGCCGGGTCGTACTGGTCGTTGTTCACGCCCATGACGAACGTCGCGTCCTCGTTCTTCGCCGGGGCGGAGATGATGACCTTCTTGGCGCCGGCGTCGATGTGCGCCTTGGCCTTCGTCGCGTCGGTGAAGAAGCCGGTGGACTCGATGACGATGTCCGCGCCCAGCTCGCCCCAGGGGAGGTTCGCGGGGTCGCGCTCGGCGAGCGCCCGGATCTTCTGGCCGTCGACGATGATGTTCTCGTCGTCGAACTCCACGGACTTGGGGAAGCGGCCCAGCACCGTGTCGTACTTGAGCAGGTGGGCCAGAGTCTTGTTGTCGGTCAGGTCGTTGACGCCGACGACCTCGATGTCCGCACCCGACTCCACGAGAGCGCGGTAGAAGTTCCGTCCGATCCGACCGAAGCCGTTGATCCCGACGCGGATGGTCACGATTGCCCTCCTCAGGGCGCGCCGGTGAGATCCCGACGCACACGGTTGATGCCGACTTCCGCGCGCCACGCAGGGCGCGCTGATGATTCACGTCGCGACCCCGGGACCACCCGACGTCTTCCACCGGGCGGTCAGCCTTGGGTCACGTCGTCGTCACCTGACGGAATGAGCCTATACCCGAAACGACCGTGCCGCTGACCTGGGGCGGCCCCGTGAGACGTGTGGTCCGACCATATGGACGGAGGGAGGTCAGAGGTCGAGGAGCTCCGGGCTCAGGCCCGACTCGGTGTCGGGGAGGCCGACCTCGAGGGCCCGCTTGTCGGCCGTCGACAGCAGCCGCCGGATCCGGCCGGCGACGGCGTCCTTCGACAGCGGCGGGTCGGCCAGCTGCCCGAGCTCCTCCAGCGACGCCTGCTTGTGCGCCAGCCGCAGCTCCCCCGCCTGGCGCAGGTGCTCCGGCACGTCCTCCCCGAGGATCTCGAAGGCGCGCTGCACGCGGGCGCCGGCCGCCACGGCGGCCCGCGCCGACCGCCGCAGGTTCGCGTCGTCGAAGTTCGCGAGCCGGTTGGCCGTGCCGCGTACCTCGCGCCGGGCGCGCCGCTCCTCCCACACCTCGCGGGTGCGCACCGCGCCCATCCGCCGCAGGATCTCGCCGATGGCCTCCCCGTCACGGACCACGACGCGGTCGACGCCACGCACCTCCCGCGACTTCGCCTGCACGCCCAGGCGCCGCGCGGCACCGACCAGCGCGAGCGCCGCCTCGGGCCCGGGGCACGTGACCTCCAGCGCCATCGAGCGCCCCGGCTCCGTGAGCGACCCGTGCGCGAGGAACGCCCCGCGCCACACCGCCTCCGCCTCCGCGACGCCCGCCGACACGACCTCCGGGGCGAGGCCGCGCACCGGCCTCCCGCGCGAGTCCAGCAGGCCGGTCTGGCGGGCGAGCGACTCGCCGTCGCGCACCACGCGCACCACGTACCGGTTGTTCTTGCGCAGGCCCCCGGCCTGCACCACGATCAGGTCGCTGGTGTGCCCGTAGAGCTCCGTGATCGCCTGCCGCAGCCGCGCCGCGGCCGCCTCGTCGTCCAGCTCCGCCTCGATCACCACGCGGCCCGAGATGATGTGCAGCCCGCCGGAGAACCGCAGCGTCGCCGAGACCTCCGCCTTGCGGCACGACGTCCGGGTCACCTTGATCCGCGCGAGCTCGTCCTTCACGTCTGCCGTCAGCGCCATGGCGTCATCCTGCCACGCGGGGCAAGCACCCTCGCGCCCCGCCGGAGGCGTCCCCGCCTGCCGGCAGAGCGCCGGCAGAGTGCCGGCAGGGTCCCCTCACACGTCGCCGTAGACGCCCTCGAACACGTCGCGGTAGGCGGCCGCCAGGCGCAGCGGGTCGTGCCGGGCCGTCCCGTCGCCGCGCCGGACCTGCCGCATCAGCAGGCGCGCGCCCACCGCCTCGGCCGCGGCGGCGAGCTCGTCCACGTCCTCGACGGCGGACGGGTCGGCCAGGACCGCGTCCACGCGCAGCCCGGGCGCGTGCCGGGACAGCGCCTCGAGATGATCGGTGGCCGTGAGGCCCTGCGTCTCGCCGCGCTCCGCCGCCAGGTTGAGCGTCACGCACACCCGCGCATCGGTCTCGTGCAGCGCCCTGGCCAGCTCCGGGACCAGCAGGTGCACCAGCACCGACGAGTACCAGGAGCCCGGCCCGAGCACGACCCAGTCGGCGGCGCGGACGGCCTCCACGGCCTCGGGGCACGCCGGCGGGTCCGCGGGCACCAGCCGCAGCTGCTCGATGCGACCGCCGGTGACCGCGACCCGGCTCTGCCCGACGACCGTGTCGAGCGCCGCGGCGCCGTCACGGCGCACGTCCGCCTCGACCACCAGCGGCACCGACGCCATGGGGAGCACCCGCCCGCGCGCGCCCAGCAGCCGGCCGACCCAGTCGAGCCCCGTCACCGTGTCGCCGAGCAGCTCCCACAGCGCGACGATCAGGAGGTTGCCCATCGCGTGCTTGTCCAGGCTGCCGCCGGAGACGAACCGGTGCTGCAGGAGGTCGCTCCACGTGCGCCCCCACTCCGAGTCGTCGCACAGCGCCGCGAGCGCCATGCGCAGGTCGCCGGGGGGCAGGACGTCGAGCTCGTCGCGCAGGCGCCCGGACGACCCGCCGTCGTCCGCCACCGTCACGACGGCGGTGAGCCGGTCGGACATCAGCCGCAGCGCCGACAGGCTCGCGAACAGCCCGTGCCCGCCGCCGAGCGCCGTCACCGCCGGCGCCCCCGGGCTCGCGACCGGCGTCGTCACTCCTTCCCCAGGTCGCGCGCCGTGAGGGAGACCCGCTGGCCCGCGTCGCGCAGCCGCTGGGCGATCTCCCCCGCGATGGCGACCGAGCGGTGCTTGCCCCCGGTGCACCCGACGGCGATCGTCACGTACCGCTTCTCCTCGGCCAGGTAGCCCGCGAGGACGGGCTCGAGCGCCGCGACGTACCGGTCCACGAACTCCAGCGCGCCGGGCCGGGCCAGGACGTACTCCCGCACCGGGGCGTCGCGTCCGGTGAGGTGGCGCAGCTCGGTGATCCAGTACGGGTTCGCGAGGAAGCGCACGTCCACCACGTGGTCGGCGTCGAGCGGGATGCCGTACTTGAAGCCGAAGGCGAGCACGTTCACGCGCAGGGCGTCGGGGGCGCCGTCCGCGACGGCCGCCCGCACCTCGCGCGCCAGGTCGTGCACCGACAGCTCCGACGTGTCGATGACGACGTCCGCCCGCTCCGCGATCGACGCCAGCGCGCGGCGCTCCTCGCCGATGCCGTCGAGGATCCTGCCCTCGCCCTGCAGCGGGTGCGGGCGCCGGACGCTCTCGTAGCGCCGCACCAGCGTCTCGTCGCGCGCGTCGAGGAACAGGATCCGGTAGTTCACGCCGGCGTCGCGCAGATGCTGCAGCACCCGGGTGAGCTCGGCGAAGTACTCCCGCCCGCGCACGTCGACGACGACCGCGAGCCGCTCCACCGACGAGCCCGCGCGCGTCATGAGGTCGACCAGCGGCACGATCATCATCGGCGGCAGGTTGTCGACCACGAACCAGTCGAGGTCCTCCAGCACGCCAGCGGCCCGCGACCGGCCCGCTCCCGACATGCCGGTGATGATGAGCACCTCCGGCTCCGACTGCTCCGGCGCGGGCGTCGTCGCCTCGATCTCGGGGATGCCCTGCGGGACGGTGATGGGGTCCGGCTCGCTCATGCGCCCAGCATGCCAGGGCCGACGGCGTCCCGGTCGGTCGCCGCGCTGCCCGCGTCGGACGTCCCGGACCCGGGCGCGCCGTCAGGGCCCGCGCCCGCCGTGCCGTCCGCGACCTCGCCGTCCGGGGCCGCACCGGCAGCGCCGGCAGTACCGCCCAGCGCCGCCACGACCGCCTCGGCGGTGCGGCGGCCCATGCCGCGCACCTGAGCGATCTCGTCCACGCTCGCCGCGCGCAGCCGCTTGACCGACCCGAAGGTGCTCAGCAGCGCCTTGCGGCGCGTCGGCCCGAGGCCCGGCACGTCGTCCAGGGCGGACGCCGTCATGCCCTTGCTCCGGCGCCGCCGGTGCTGCGTGATGGCGAACCGGTGCGCCTCGTCGCGCACCCGCTGCAGCAGGTACAGGCCCTCCGAGGAGCGCTGCAGGATCACCGGGTAGTCCTCGCCCGGCAGCCACACCTCCTCCAGCCGCTTCGCCAGCCCGCACAGCGCGACGTCGGTGACGCCGAGCTCGTCGAGGGCCCGCTGCGCCGCCGCCACCTGGGGCGGGCCGCCGTCGACCACCACGAGGTTCGGCGGGTACGCGAACCGCTTGCGCTCCCCCGGCTCCTCGGCCGGCACCTCGCCGGACCGTGGCCGGGCGGTGCCCGCGCCCGCGCGGTCGTCGTCGCTGTCGTCCAGCTCGACGTCCCCGGCCGCCAGCCGGTCCGCGAGGTACCGCCGGAAACGGCGGGTGATCACCTCGTGCATGGCCGCGGTGTCGTCGCGCGCCCCGTCGCCCTCGGGCCCGCGCACCGAGAAGGTGCGGTACTCGCTCTTGCGCGGCAGCCCGTCCTCGAACACGACCATCGACGCGGACTGGTAGGTCCCCTGCGTGTGCGAGATGTCGTAGCACTCGATCCGCAGCGGCGCCGACTCCAGCCCCAGGGCCTCCTGGATCTCGCGCAGCGCCTGGCTGCGTGTCGTGAGGTCGCCCGCCCGGCGGGTGCGGTGCAGGTTGAGGGCGTGCTCGGCGTTCGCCTTCACGGTGGCGGCGAGCTCTCGCTTGTCGCCGCGCTGCGGCACGCGCAGCTCGACCCGGGCGCCGCGCAGGCCGGTCAGCCAGGCGGACATCTGCTCCGGGTCCGGCGGCAGCACGGGGACCAGCACCTCGCGCGGCACGGCGCCCCGCGCCTCCCGCCGCGCCGCCGTGCGGCCCTCGGCGTCGAGCCCGGCGTCCTCTGCCGCGGTCCGGGCGTCCTCGACCGCGCCGTACACCTGCTGCAGCAGGTGCTCCACGAGCTCGGCGTCGGTGACGTCCTCGACCTTCTCCACGACCCAGCCGCGCTGGCCGCGGATGCGGCCGCCGCGCACGTGGAAGACCTGGACGGCGGCCTCGAGCTCGTCGCCCGCCAGGGCGAAGACGTCGGCGTCGGTGGCATCCGGGAGCACCACGGCGTTCTTCTCGGTGGCCCGGCGCAGCGCCTGGATGTCGTCGCGCAGGCGCGCGGCCTGCTCGTACTCCATGGACGCGGCCGCCTCGTTCATCCGCGCCGTCAGCCGCCGCTCGAAGCGCTGCGTGTCGCCCGCCATGAAGTCGCAGAAGTCCTGCGCCAGCTGCTTGTGCTCGTCGACGCCGATGCGCCCGACGCAGGGCGCGGAGCACTTGTCGATGTACCCCAGCAGGCACGGGCGGCCGGTCTGGTGCGCCCGGCGGTACACGCCCGCGGAGCAGGTACGGATCGGGAAGACGCGCAGCAGGAGGTCGAGGGTCTCGCGGATCGCCCAGGCGTGACCGTACGGCCCGAAGTACCGGGTGCCGGGCCGCTTGGCGCCGCGCATCACCTGGGCGCGCGGCACCTCCTCCGCCATCGTCACCGCGAGGTACGGGTACGACTTGTCGTCGCGGTACTTCACGTTGAACCGCGGGTCGTACTCCTTGATCCACGAGTACTCGAGCGCCAGCGCCTCGACCTCGGTGCCGACCACCGTCCACTCCACGGACGCCGCCGTGGTGACCATGCTCTGCGTGCGGTGGTGCAGGTGGGCGACGTCCTGGAAGTAGTTCGACAGCCGCGCCCGCAGGTTCTTCGCCTTGCCCACGTAGATCACGCGGCCGTGCGCGTCGCGGAACCGGTAGACGCCGGGCGACGTGGGGATCTCCCCCGGCTTCGGACGGTAGGTCGCTGGGTCGGCCATGCCGTCAGCCTAGGTCAGGCCACCGACGCCGCCGGCGCCTACTTCATGGTGCCCGCCGTGACCGACCCCTGGAGCTGGCGCTGGAAGATCACGTAGGCGATCAGCACGGGCACGATCGTCACGACGACGGCCGCGAACATCGCCCCGAAGTCCACCGCGTACCCGGCCGACGACACGAACGCGGCCAGCCGCTGGGACAGCACGTAGTTCTGCTGATCCGGGTTCAGCGCGATCGGCAGGATGAACTGGTTCCACAGGCCCAGGAAGTTGAAGATCGCCACCGACGCCAGGCCGGGCCGCGCCATCGGCATCATCACCTGGAAGAACGTCCGCCAGTTGCCGGCGCCGTCGATCGCCGCCGCCTCGGCGATGTCGTCCGGCAGCCCCTGGAAGAACGCGTACAGGAAGAACACCGTGAACGGGAGCGCGAACGCCACGTAGACGACGATCAGGCCCGGGAGGGTGCCCAGGAGCCCGGCGTTCTGGAGCACGAAGAACAACGGCACGATCGCCAGGAAGACCGGGAACGTCAGCCCGGCCAGCATGAGGTAGTAGATCGCCCGCCGCCCGGGGAACTCGAAGCGCGCGAGCACGTAGGCGCACATCGCCCCCAGGAGCATGACGAGCACCAGCGCGCTGCCCACCACGATGATCGTGTTCAGGAAGGCCTGGCCGATCTGGGCGTCGACCCACGCGTTCACGTAGTTCGTGAACGACCAGTGCTCCGGCAGGGAGAAGGGTGAGGCGAAGATCTCGGAGCTCGTCTTGAAGGACCCGATGAGCACCCAGATCATCGGACCGATGACGAGGATGCACCAGATCACGAGGACGGTGTGGGAGACTCCCGCGGCGAGACGGTCGCCACGGCCGGCCGCGCGGGCGGTCCGGTCGCGCGACGCGGCGCGGGACGCGCGAGGCATCGCCTGGGCGTGGGCGGTCATCCCCGTCCCCTCTCGCTGCGGCCGCCGGCCAGGCGGTTCACGGTGAACACCAGGGCGGCGAACACCAGGGTGACGATCGCCATCGCCACGCCCATGGCGCTGGCGTAGCCGAACTTGCCCTCCGTGAACGCCGTGCGGAACAGCTGCTGCGACATCACGAGCGTCGAGTTGTCCGGGCCGCCCTGGGGGTTGAGCGCCTGGACGTACACGAACAGGTCGAGCGCGATGATCCCGAGGTAGATGTAGGCGGTCTGCACGTTGTCCCGGATGAGCGGGAGGGTGATGGACCACGACGTCCGCCAGCGGCCGGCGCCGTCGATCCGCGAGGCCTCGTAGATCTCCGACGGGACGCCCTTGATCGCCGCGATGAACAGCAGCATGTAGAACCCGACGAAGCCCCACACGACGACGAACATGGTGACCGGCATCGCGGTGCCCACGTTCCCGAGCCAGGCGAACGACTGGAAGCGGTCGAGGCCCAGACCGGTGAGGATGCCGTTGACGAGGCCGTTGCTCGGGTCGAGGATCAGGCGCCACATGATGCCGACCGCGATCGCCGGGATCACGTACGGGAACAGGGAGACCACCCGGTAGAAGCCGGCGCCGCGCACGCCGCGCACCTGCCCCTTGCCCGACCCGCCGACCGTGATGAGGATCGCGAAGGTCAGGGCGATAGCGATCGTGATCAGCGGGATGAACAGGCCGAACATCACGCTGTTGCCGACAGCGTTGAGGAACCGCGGGTCCTGCACCAGCGCCGTGAAGTTGGCCAGCCCGACGACGTCGAACTCCGCGGAGAAGCCCGACCAGTTGGTGAGCGCGTAGAACACCGCCTGCACGAACGGCCAGATCACGAAGACCAGGAACAGCGCGAGCGGCAGGCCGAGGAAGACGACGAAGAAGCTCACGGTGTCGAACGACCACCCGCCCAGCCTCCTGCGGGGCCCGCGCCCGGGCCCCGCAGGAGCTCCCTCGCCGGTGGGCAGGACCTGCCCCGCGCCGGGGATCGCGGTCATGACACCTCGATCTTGTCGATCGTGTCGTCGTTCGCGATGCGGTCGGTGATCGCCTGCAGCTCCTTGGTCAGGTCGGCCACCGACTTCTTCCCGTCGAGGAAGGAGTTCCAGATCGGCAACTGCTCCGGGTTCATGCCGTACGTGTTGACGAAGTTGAACGTGAAGATGTCCGTCCCGGCCGCGCTGAGCATCTCGGTCTGGGACACCAGCGCCGTCGACCCGAACCCGTCCGCGGGCACGATGTCCTTGACGATCGTCGGGGCGAGCTTCGTCTTGGAGAAATTCGTCGCCGACTCCTTCGAGAGCATGACCCGCAGGAGCTCCTTGCCGCCGGCGACGCTCTTCGCCTGCGACGGCACGATGAACGGCTCGCCCGCGGTCGAGTGGAGCGCCGTGGCCGGCATCGCGGGGCTCGCCGTCACCGAGAAGCTCGGCACGCCCTTCATCTGGAAGTCGGGCGCCGTCTGGTCCTTCATCTCGTTCTCGATCCACGACCCGGACGGGTAGAGCAGCGCCTCCTCCTTGTTGCTCCACTGCGCCTGCGCGGCGGTGAACTGGGTGCCCGACCCGCCGGGCTTGAAGTACCCGAGGTCGATGATCTCCTTCATGATCGCGAAGGTGGCCTGGAGCGACTCGTTGGACCAGCAGTCCGGCTCGAGGTTCTCGAGCGCCAGCCGGACCTCGTCGCCGCCCTGCTTGATGGCCGACTCGATAGCAAGGGTCTGGTAGTAGGTCGCGGCCTCGGTGCCCCACAGGAACAGGTACTTCCCGGCCTTCTTCGCCTCCGCGCCGAGGGCCTTGGCCTCCTCCCACGTCGCCGGGGGCGTCCAGCCGTTCTTCTCGAACAGGCTGCCCGAGTACCAGACGCCGTAGACGGTGAGCACGTAGTTGAGGGCCGCGAACTTGTCGCCGTAGGTCCCCGGGGCGAGCACCCCCTCGTAGAGGGTGTCCCGGATGATCGTGCCCTCGACGTTGGGCGCGTCGATGATGTCGGTGAGGTCCTCGAGCTGCTCGAGGATCGTGTTGAACCCCATCGACTGCGCGCCGGAGTTGTCCACGAGGTCCGGCGGGTTGCCTCCGACGAACCGCGGCTGCAGCTCCGTGGCGATCTGCGTCGAGGGCGAGACCTTGACGGACGAGCCGGCGTGCAGCCCGGCGAGGACCTTGCCGGCGAACTCGACGTAGTCGACGCCGTAGCCGCCGTCGAAGATCACCGCGTCGACGGTCGTGTTCTCGGCCATGCCGAACGGGTTCTTCGCGTCGACGGTGCCGCCCGGCGACGCGCTGGCGGTCTCCTCGCCCCCGCCCCCGCCCGTGGCGCACGCCGCGAGCGGGAGGCCGAACGGCACGGCGGCGGCCGTGTACATCACGGCGCGGAGGACCGATCGGCGGGAGGGCTCGGAGGGGATCTTGCTCTGGTCAGTGGTGAAGTTGCTGGTCATCGTCGTTGATGCCCTTCGTGTCAGGGTGCGTCGGTGGACGCCCCGTCAACCCTGCTGCTCTGCCCGCTCGGGGCCGTGCGCCGACCTCCTCGTCTCGCGCCGCGGTGAGCCGTTGCGGCGGGTTCCGCATCGCTCACGGAAATATCTCCCATCCACCAAGGGGATGGAGTGGAAAATATTCACACGGGGTCGCCACGTCAACAGTCGACACGACAGTGTGACCGGACTGGAACAGTTCACCCGCTCGCGTGCGGGTGGCCCCTTACGAGGCGGACGCCGCGAGCCGCACCGGCGCGGGCTCCACGAGGATCGAGAAGTTGACCGACCGGGCGATGAAGCACAGGGCGTGGGCACGGTGGTGGAGCTCCGCCACGGCCGCGTCCGTCGCCTGCGGGCCGGCGTCGACCGTCACCCTCGGCCGGAGGGTGACGTCGGTGAACTGCCCCTCGCCGCGGGACTCCACGCGCATCGTGCCGGTCGTGTCGTCCACGTACTCGCGGACCACGAGCCCGCTCTCGGCGGCCAGGTGGAGGAACCACAGCATGTGGCACTGCGCGATGCTCGCGACGAACAGCTCCTCCGGGTTGTGCCGGGCCGGGTCGCCCCGGAACGCCGGGTCTGCGCTGCCGGCCAGCGGCGCCTTGCCCGCCACGAGCACCGTGTGGTCCCGGGAGTACGCCGTGTACGACGTGGTCCCCTGCCCGCCGCCGGTCTCAGCGGCGTCCGGCCAGGCGACGGTGACGGCGTAGTTGTGGTGCGCTCCCATGGCCCACACGCTAGGACGTCAGGCGGCGCTGCGCTTTCCGGAGCGCTTGGGCTTGGCGTCGCCCTTCCCCTTCGCCGCCGTGCCGCCGCCCTTCGTCGAGCCCTTCGCAGAGCTTCGTGCACGCGGCGCCGACGAGGTCGACGTCGCGGCCGCGGAGCGGGCCCGGCCTGCCGGGGCGGCCGTCGGCACGGGCGGGTGCTCTCGGAGGATCGGCGCGAGGAAGCGACCGGTGTGGCTCGCCTCGACCTGCGCCACCTCCTCGGGGGTGCCCTCCGCCACGACCGTGCCGCCGCCGGAACCGCCCTCGGGCCCCATGTCGACGATCCAGTCCGCGCTCTTGATGACGTCGAGGTTGTGCTCGATCACCAGCACGGTGTTGCCCTTCTCGACGAGCGACTGCAGCACCCCGAGCAGCTTACGGATGTCCTCGAAGTGCAGGCCCGTGGTCGGCTCGTCCAGGACGTAGATGGTGCGGCCCGTCGAGCGCTTCTGCAGCTCGCTCGCGAGCTTCACCCGCTGCGCCTCGCCGCCGGAGAGGGTCGGCGCCGGCTGCCCCAGGCGCACGTAGCCGAGCCCGACCTCGACCAGCGTGGTGAGGTAGCGGGAGATCGCCGGGAACGCGGCGAAGAACTCCGCGGCCTCCTCGATCGGCATGTCCAGGACGTCCGCGACGGTCTTGCCCTTGAAGTGCACCTCGAGGGTCTCGCGGTTGTACCGCGCGCCGTGGCACACCTCGCACGGCACGTAGACGTCGGGAAGGAAGTTCATCTCGATCTTCAGCGTGCCGTCGCCCGCGCACGCCTCGCAGCGCCCGCCCTTGACGTTGAAGGAGAACCGACCCGGGCCGTAGCCGCGGACCTTCGCCTCCTCCGTCTCCGCGAAGATCTTGCGGATCCGGTCCCAGACGCCCGTGTAGGTGGCGGGGTTCGAGCGCGGCGTGCGCCCGATCGGCCCCTGGTCGACGTGCACCACCTTGTCGAGCAGGTCCATGCCGGTGACCCGGGTGTGCCGGCCCGCCACCTGACGCGCGCCGTTGAGCTCGTTCGCGAGCACGGTGTGCAGGATCGAGTTGACGAGCGTCGACTTGCCCGAGCCGGAGACCCCGGTGACCGCCGTGAGCACGCCCAGCGGGAAGGACACGTCGATGCCGCGCAGGTTGTTCTCGCGCGCGCCCACGACCGTCACCCTGCGCTCCGGGTCGGTCGCGCGACGCTCGGCGGGCAGCGCGACGCTCCGCCGCCCGGAGAGATATGCGCCCGTCATCGATCCCTCGGCCTCGAGCAGCCCGGCGTAGTCGCCGGAGTGCACGACGCGGCCGCCGTGCTCGCCCGCCCCCGGGCCGACGTCGACGATCCAGTCGGCCGCGCGGATCGTGTCCTCGTCGTGCTCGACGACGATCAGCGTGTTGCCGAGGTCGCGCAGTCGCGTGAGGGTCTCGATCAGGCGACGGTTGTCGCGCTGGTGCAGGCCGATCGACGGCTCGTCGAGCACGTACAGCACGCCGACCAGGCCGGAGCCGATCTGCGTCGCCAGCCGGATGCGCTGCGCCTCACCGCCGGACAGGGTGCCGGCCGGGCGCTCCAGCGACAGGTAGTGCAGACCGACGTCGACGAGGAAGCCGAGCCGGGCGTGGATCTCCTTGAGCACCTCGGCCGCGATGGCGCGCTCGCGCTCGCCCAGCTCGAGCCCGTCGAGGAACTGCTTGGCCTGGTCGATCGGCAGCCGGCACACGTCCCAGATCGACTTGCCGCCGACGGTGACCGCGAGGACCTCGGGCTTGAGCCGCGCCCCCGAGCACACCGGGCACGGGACCTCGCGCATGTAGGCCTCGTACTTCTCCTTCGACCAGTCGGACTCGGTCTCCCGGTGCCGGCGCTCGAGGAATGTCACCGCGCCCTCGAAGCCCGTGGAGTACTGCCGCTCGCGGCCCCACCGGTTCTTGTAGCGCACGTGCACCTGGTGGTTGCGCCCGTACAGGATCGCGTCGCGGGCGCGCTGCGGCAGCGCGCGCCACGGCACGTCCATGGAGAAGCTCATCTCGTCGGCCAGGGCCGTGAGCACCCGCTCGAAGTACTCCGACGACGTCTGCGCCCACGGCACCACCGCGCCGTCGCGCAGGGTCTTCTCCTCGTCGGGCACGACGAGGTCCGCGTCGACCTCGAGGCGGAAGCCGATGCCGGTGCACTCCGGGCACGCGCCGTACGGGGCGTTGAAGGAGAACGTGCGCGGCTCGATCTCGTCGAGCGCGAGCGGGTGGTCGTTGGGGCACGCCCGCTTCTCCGAGAACTTGCGCACCCGCTCCAGGTCGTCGATGTCGGCGTCGACGAGCTCGACCATGACGAGCCCGCCGGCGAGGCGCAGCGCGGTCTCCACCGAGTCGGTGAGCCGTCGCTGCACGCCGTCGCGCGAGACGAGCCGGTCGACGACGACCTCGATGTCGTGCTTGAGCTTCTTCTCGAGGGCGGGCGGGCTGGTCAGCTGCACCACCTCGCCGTCCACCCGCGCGCGGGCGAAGCCCTGCGTCTGCAGCTCGGCGAACAGGTCGGCGTACTCCCCCTTGCGGCCGCGCACCACGGGCGCGAGGACCTGGTAGCGGGTGCCCTCCGGCAGCTCGAGCAGCTTGTCCACGATCTGCTGGGGCGTCTGCGAGCGCACCGGCTCCCCGCACACCGGGCAGTGCTGCGTGCCCGCGCGCGCGAACAGCAGCCGCAGGTAGTCGTAGACCTCGGTGATCGTGCCCACGGTGGAGCGCGGGTTGCGGTTGGTGGACTTCTGGTCGATCGACACGGCGGGCGACAGGCCCTCGATGAAGTCGACGTCGGGCTTGTCCATCTGCCCCAGGAACTGGCGCGCATACGCGGACAGCGACTCCACGTAGCGGCGCTGCCCCTCGGCGAAGATCGTGTCGAACGCCAGCGAGGACTTGCCGGAGCCCGACAGACCGGTGAAGACGATGAGCTCGTCACGCGGGAGGTCGAGCTCGACGTTGCGGAGGTTGTGCTCGCGGGCGCCGGAGATGACGAGGCGGTTGCTCACCCGGGCATCCTACGTCGGCGATCCGACATTCGTACAGGCGTTCTATGCCTCTCAGGGTGCCTGACCGGTCACACCCGACGGCCGGCACTCGGGGCATGGACG
Organism: Isoptericola sp. F-RaC21; assembly: GCF_038593535.1. Lineage (NCBI taxonomy): Bacteria > Bacillati > Actinomycetota > Actinomycetes > Micrococcales > Promicromonosporaceae > Isoptericola > Isoptericola sp. F-RaC21. The sequence goes on from NZ_JBCFYX010000001.1 coordinate 961,519, forward strand.
CCGGCGCCACCGCGTCGCGCGGTGGTGCTTGGATACCGCCATGTCCGTCTACGCCGTCACCTACGTGTACGTCTCCGACCCCGACCGCCTGGCCACGGTCCGTCCCGAGCACCGCGAGTTCCTCCGCGGCCTGCACGCGACCGGCACCCTGCGCGTGTCGGGGCCGCTCCCCGCCACGCCCGACGGCGAGCCCGGCGGCGCGCTGCTGCTCGTGGAGGCCGACGACGCGACCGAGGCGCTCGAGCTGCTGTCGGCCGACCCCATGCGCCGCGAGGGCCTGGTCGCGCATCGCGCGGCACGCGAGTTCGTGCCCGTGATCGGCGGCTTCGCGGCCTGACGGCGACCGGCGCGCGAAGGGCCCCGGACGCCTCTGCGCCCGGGGCCCTCGCTCGTCGGCGTCAGCGGCCCGAGCCGTCCCGGCCCGGGGTGGCCGACTCCGAGGCCGCGTCCTGCGTGGTGGGCTCGGCCGTCGTCGACGGCGTCGACGGCGTCGGCCCGGCCGCGGAGTCCGCCCCCTCCTGCGCGGCCACCGCGGCGGTGCGCCGGGTCTTCGCCAGGCTGGCGACCGTCGCGACGGCGATGGACCCGAGGATCACCGCCAGCGACAGCCAGATCGGGATCTCCGGCGCCCACGCGACGTGCTCGCCCCCGTTGATGAACGGGAGCGTGTTGGTGTGCAGGGCCTCGAGGATGAGCTTCACGCCGATGAAGCCGAGGATGACGGCCAGGGCGATCGGCAGGTACACGAGCCGCTCGAGCAGGCCGCCCAGCAGGAAGTAGAGCTGGCGCAGGCCCATCAGCGCGAAGATGTTCGCGGTGAACACGATGAACGGATCCTTCGTCAGGCCGAAGATCGCCGGGATCGAGTCGAGCGCGAACAGCAGGTCTGTCGAGCCGATCGCGACGAACACCACGAGCATCGGGGTGAACAGCTTCTTGCCGTCCACGACCGTGCGCACCTTCGCGCCGTCGTACTCCTTGCTCACCGGCAGCACGCGGCGCAGCAGCCTGATCGCGACGTTCTCCTTGAACTCCTCCTCGTCGTCGTCGCCCGCCACCAGCTTCACGGCCGTGTAGATGAGGAACGCCCCGAACAGGTAGAACACCCACACGAACTGCTCGAGGATCGCCGCCCCCGCGAGGATGAAGGCCCCGCGCAGCACCAGCGCGATGATGATGCCGACCATCAGCACCATCTGCTGGTGCTTCTTGGGCACGGCGAACCGCGACATGATGATGACGAAGACGAACAGGTTGTCCACGCTCAGGGAGTACTCCGTGAGCCAGCCGGCGTAGAACTCACCGGCGGGAGCGACGCCGCCCACCGCAAGCATGATCAACCCGAACACGAGCGCCAGAGCCACGTAGAACGCGACCCACAGGCCGCTCTCCTTCATGCTCGGCACGTGCGGGCGTCGGCCCACGATGGCGAGGTCGACGGCGAGCAGGACGATCAGCGCCGCGAGCGACGCCCACTCGAACCAGACCGGCAGCTCGTGGATCATGCATCTCCTTCGGAGGACGATGTCGCGCCCGCAGCGACCCGTCGGTCACGGCGGTCCTTGGCCAGGGAGGCGACGGTCGTGACGGCGAGCACCACCACGATGAACGACAGGGACAGGCTGGTCGGGATCTCGGGGATCGCCTCGATGTGCTGCCCGCCGTTGATGAACGGGAGCTCGTTCGTGTGCAGGGCGTGGATCACGAGCTTGATGCCGATGAAGCCGAGGATCGCGGCAAGACCGTAGTTGAGGTACACGAGACGGTCCAGCAGCCCGTCGACCAGGAAGTAGAGCTGGCGCAGGCCCAGCAGCGAGAACGCGTTGGCCGCGAAGACGAGGTACGTCTCCTGGGTCAGCCCGAAGATCGCGGGGATCGAGTCGACGGCGAAGAGCAGGTCGGCGCTGCCGATGGCCACCATGACGATGAGCATCGGCGTGATGTACCGCTTGCCGTCGATCTTCGTCGTCATCTTGTCGCCGACGTAGGTGTCGGTCGTGGGGAAGATCCGGCGCGTCAGGCGCAGCACGCCGTTCTCGTTCCACTCCTCGTCGTGCCCCGTGCCCGAGCGGGCCTGGGCGATCGCCGTCCAGATGAGGAACGCGCCGAAGACGTAGAACACCCAGGCGAAGTTCGCGATGATCGCGGCGCCCGCGACGATGAACACCGTGCGCAGCACCAGCGCGATCGTGATGCCGATGAGGAGCACGCGCTGCTGGAACTCCCGCGGCACCCGGAAGCTCGTCATGATCAGGACGAAGACGAACAGGTTGTCGACGCTGAGCGACTTCTCGGTGATGTAGCCGGCGAAGTACTCGCCGCCGTACGTCCCGCCCCACACGATCCACACGATCACGCCGAACACGACCGCGACCGCGACGTACGCCAGCGACCACATGGCCGACTCGCGCAGCGTGGGGGCGTGCGGGGTGCGCACGTGGCCGACGTAGTCGACCGCGAGCATGACGAGGATCACGCCGACGGTGACGACCCAGACCCAGACGGGCACATCCATGGAAACTCCTCCGGTACGTAGCACTGAGCACCGGAGGTCTTCCCCACCCGGAGCTGCTACGAGCCTGGCGTCCGGGCCGACGAGGCCGGACCGGCATCTGTGCCGGACGTGATGACGACCTCACCGTGGGCGGGGTACTCCCCTCCAACTCGGACACCCTACATGAGACCCCAGACCCGCCGACCGCGCATGTCGCGACGGGTCGCGCACCCGCTCAGGCCGTCGCGGCCTGCATCTGCCGCAGCTCCTTCTTCAGCCCGCCGATCTCGTCGCGCAGGCGCGCCGCGACCTCGAACTGCAGCTCGGCCGCTGCGGCGTGCATCTGGTCGCTGAGCTCCTGGATGAGCTCCGCGAGCTCGCCGGCGGCGGCGCCGGCGAGCCGGTTGCCGGTGGTGGCTCCCTCCTTCGGCGACCCTGGCACGGGCGCGCGGCCCTTGCCCTGCGCAGACGACGGGGCCTTGCGGTACCCGCCGGACAACAGCTCCTGCGTGTCGATGTCCTCGCGGGCGAGCATGTCGGTGACGTCGGCGATCTTCTTGCGCAGCGGCTGGGGGTCGATCCCGTGCTCGGTGTTGTACGCCACCTGCTTCGCGCGTCGGCGGTCGGTCTCGTCGAGCGCGTACCGCATGGCCGGGGTGATCTTGTCCGCGTACATGTGCACCTGGCCGGTGACGTTGCGCGCCGCGCGCCCGATCGTCTGGATGAGCGACCGCTCGGAGCGCAGGAAGCCCTCCTTGTCGGCGTCGAGGATCGCCACGAGCGAGACCTCGGGCAGGTCCAGGCCCTCGCGCAGCAGGTTGATGCCCACCAGCACGTCGTACTCCCCCAGCCGCAGCTCGCGCAGCAGCTCCACGCGGCGCAGGGTGTCGACCTCCGAGTGCAGGTACCGCACCCGCACGTCCTTCTCGAGGAAGTAGTCCGTGAGGTCCTCGGCCATCTTCTTGGTGAGGGTCGTGACGAGCACGCGTTCGTCCTTCTCGACGCGCTCGCGGATCTCGTGCAGCAGGTCGTCGATCTGGCCGGTGGTCGGCTTGACGATCACCTGCGGGTCCACCAGGCCGGTGGGCCGGATGACCTGCTCCACCACGCCGTCGGACATGGACAGCTCGTAGTCGCCCGGCGTGGCGGACAGGTAGACCGTCTGCCCGATCCGCTCGACGAACTCCTCCCACCGCAGCGGCCGGTTGTCCATGGCGCTCGGCAGGCGGAACCCGTGCTCGACGAGGGACCGCTTGCGGGACATGTCGCCCTCGAACATCGCGCCGATCTGGGGCACGGTCTGGTGCGACTCGTCGATGACGAGCAGGAAGTCCTCGGGGAAGTAGTCGAGCAGGGTGTTCGGGGGCGAGCCCTGCTCGCGGCCGTCGATGTGCCGCGAGTAGTTCTCGATGCCGCTGCACGTGCCGATCTGGCGCATCATCTCGATGTCGTACGTGGTGCGCATGCGCAGCCGCTGGGCCTCCAGCAGCTTGTTCTGCCGCTCGAGGTCCGCCAGCCGGTCCGCGAGCTCGGCCTCGATGCCGCCGATCGCCCGCTCCATCCGCTCCGGCCCCGCGACGTAGTGCGTGGCCGGGAAGAGGTAGACGCTCTGCTCGTTGCGGATCACCTCACCCGTCAGCGGGTGCAGCGTCTGGATCGACTCGATCTCGTCGCCGAACATCTCGATGCGCACGGCGAGCTCCTCGTACACGGGGATGATCTCCACCGTGTCGCCGCGCACCCGGAACGTCCCGCGCGTGAACGCCACGTCGTTGCGCGTGTACTGCATCTGCACGAAGCGACGCAGCATGTCGTCGCGGTCGACCACGTCCCCGACGTCGAGCCGCACCATCCGGTCCACGTACTCCTGCGGGGTGCCCAGGCCGTAGATGCACGACACCGACGCCACGACGACGACGTCGCGCCGGGTCAGCAGGGACGACGTCGCGGAGTGCCGCAGGCGCTCCACCTCGTCGTTGATCGACGAGTCCTTCTCGATGTAGGTGTCCGTCTGCGCGATGTACGCCTCGGGCTGGTAGTAGTCGTAGTACGAGACGAAGTACTCGACGGCGTTGTTCGGCAGCAGCTCGCGGAACTCCGTGGCCAGCTGCGCCGCCAGCGTCTTGTTGGGGGCCATGACGAGCGTCGGGCGCTGCAGCTTCTCGATGAGCCACGCCGTCGTCGCGCTCTTGCCGGTGCCGGTCGCGCCGAGCAGCACGACGTCCTTCTCCCCCGCCTGCACGCGGGACGTGAGGTCCGCGATGGCGGTGGGCTGGTCTCCGGAGGGCTCGTACTCGGACACCACCTCGAAGGGGGCCACCGCACGCTGCAGGTCGGTCACGGGTCGCATGGCACCACGGTACGTCGGGCCCCCGACACCCCGACCGACGTCCGCCTCAGAGGCGCGCGCTGTCGCCCTCGGACTCCTGGTCCACCTCCGCGCACAGCCGGCGCCACAGCGCGTCGACCTGGGTGCGGAGCCCCTCCTCCGTGCCCGTGCCGTCCAGCACCACGTCCGCGACGGCGGTCCGCTCCTCGTCCGTGGCCTGCGCCGCGACCCGCGCCCTCGCCGCCCCCTCCTCGAGGCCGCGCCCGCCGACGAGCCGCGCGACCCGCTGCTCCGCCGGGGCGTCCACGACGACGAGCAGGTGGAACCGGTCGGCCTGGCCGGTCTCCACCAGCAGCGGGATGTCGTGGACCACGACGGCCCGGTCGTCCGACGCGCCGGCGAGGGCCTCCCGCTCGGCGGCGATGCGCCGGATCTCCGGGTGCAGGATCCCCTCGAGGCGCTCCCGCGCGGCGGCGTCGTCGAACACCAGGCGCCCGAGCGACGGCCGGTCGAGGGAGCCGTCGTCCGCGAGCACGCCGTCGCCGAACGCCGCGACGACCTCCTCTAGCCCCACCGTGCCGGGCGCCACCACCTCGCGGGCGAGGACGTCGTGGTCGATCACCACGGCGCCCAACTCGGCGAGCCGACGCGCGACGACGGACTTGCCTGCGGCGATGCCGCCCGTGAGGCCGATGCGAAGCATGGGCCCATCCTGCCCCCGGCGTAGGCTTCCCGCCATGAGCGCCCAGCGGCACCGGGCCGGGGCGTGCCGGGAGGTGGCATGGCGGGCGGACCGATGATGCGTTCGTACCTGAACGACGCGACGGTGAAGGACCGCCGGCTGGCGGGCTCGACGCTGCGTCGCATCCTCGGCTTCGCCCGGCCGTACCGGGGTCAGCTCGCGGCGTTCGTCGGCCTGCTGATGCTCAGCGCGGCCGCGGGCGCCGTGACGCCGCTGCTGTTCCGGCGCCTCATCGACGACGGCATCGCGACCGGCGACCGCCGCCTCGTCCTGGCCCTCGCGGCGGCCGCAGCGGGCATCGCGCTCGTCTCCGCGGCCCTCGCGGTGGCGGAACGGTGGCTGTCCTCGAGGGTGGGCGAGGGGCTGATCCTCGACCTGCGCACCGCGGTGTTCGACCACGTCCAGCGGATGCCGCTCGCCTTCTTCGCGCGGGCACGCACGGGCGCCCTGGTGCAGCGGCTCAACGGCGACGTGCTCGGGGCGCAGCAGGCGTTCACCTCCACGCTGCAGACCGTCGTCTCCAACGGGCTGACGATCGTGTTCACCCTCGCCGCGATGGTCGCGATGTCGTGGCAGCTCACCCTGGTCTCCGTGGTGCTCGTCCCCGCGTTCGTCTTCCCCGCCCGGTGGTTCGGGCGGCGCCTCGCCGCGCTGGCGCGCACCGGGTACGACCTCAACGCCGACGCCGGGCAGATGATGAACGAGCGGTTCAACGTGGCCGGCGCCCACCTCGTCAAGGTGTTCGGCGACCCGGAGGCGGAGAGCGCCCGGTACGCGGCGCAGGTGGGCCGGCTGCGGGACCTCGGCGTCCGGACGGCGCTCCTCGGCACCTGGTTCCGCGTCGGGCTGACGACGCTCGCGTCCCTCGCGATCGCCGTCGTCTACGGGCTGGGCGGGGTGCAGGCCATCTCCGGCTCGCTCACGGTCGGCACCGTCGTCGCGCTCACGGCCTACCTCGGGCGCCTCTACGGTCCGCTCACCGCGATGTCGAACGTGCAGGTCGACGTGATGACCGCCCTCGTCAGCTTCGAGCGGGTGCTCGAGGTCCTCGACCTCCAGCCGGCCCTCGCGGAGAAGCCCGGCGCCGCCGACCTGCGCACGGCCGTGGCCGCGCGCGGCGCGTCGCTCGAGCTCGACCACGTGACCTTCCGCTACCCGCGGGCGGACGAGGTCTCCCTCGCCTCCCTCGAGTCGGTCGCGACGCTGCGCTCCGACCCCACCGAGGACACGCTGCGCGACGTGTCCTTCTCCGTGCCCGCCGGGGCGATGGTCGCGCTCGTGGGGCCCTCCGGCGCCGGCAAGACCACCGTCTCCCAGCTGGTCTCGCGCCTGTACGACCCGACGGCGGGCGCCGTCCGGATCGCCGGCCAGGACCTCCGCGACGTCACGGCGGCGTCCCTGCGCGGCACCGTCGGCGTGGTCTCCCAGGAGGCGCACCTCTTCCACGACACCGTCGCCGCGAACCTCCGCTTCGCCCGCCCCGACGCGTCGGACGAGGACCTCGAGCGTGCCCTGCGCCAGGCGCGCATCTGGGACCTGGTGGCCCGGCTCCCCGAGGGCGTCGACACCGTGGTCGGCGACCGTGGCTACCGCCTCTCCGGAGGCGAGCGGCAGCGGCTCGCGATCGCCCGGCTGCTGCTCAAGGCGCCCGACGTCGTGGTCCTCGACGAGGCCACGGCCCACCTGGACTCGGAGTCGGAGGCTGCCGTCCAGGCCGCCCTCGACCAGGCGCTGGCCGGGCGCACGTCGCTCGTCATCGCGCACCGGCTGTCGACGGTCCGCGCCGCGGACGCGATCGTCGTGCTGGCCGAGGGTCGCGTGGTGGAGACCGGCACGCACGCCGAGCTGCTCGCCGCCGGCGGCCTGTACGCCGAGCTCTACGCGACGCAGTTCGCCGACGCCGGGACGACGCCGGGCGAGCGGCCGGCGGCCCGGTAGCCGGTCTCCTCGCGCTCCCCCACGCACGACGGCGGCCCGCCACCCCGAGGGGTGGCGGGCCGCCGTGGGCTGCTGCCGGGTCGCGCACGACCCGGCGGCGTCAGTCGCCGATCAGTTGCCCGTGAGCTTCTCGCGGAGTGCGGCGAGCGCCTCGTCCGAGGCGAGCGTGCCCCCGGCCTCCTGCGCCGGGGGTGCCGACGAGTAGGACGAGGAGGACGAGCTGCTGGAGCTGCTGCCACCGGGGACCGCGTCGTTCACGGCCGCGTCGGCGTCCGCCGCGATGGCCGCACGGACCTGCTCGCGGTGCGACTCCCAGCGCGCGTGCGCCTTGGCGTACTCCGCCTCCCAGGCCTCGCGCTGCGTCTCGAAGCCCTCGAGCCACTCGTTGGTCTCCGGGTCGAAGCCCTCGGGGTACTTGTACTCGCCGTTCTCGTCGTACTCGGCGGCCATGCCGTAGAGCGCGGGGTCGAAGTCCTCGGACTCCGGGTCCATGCCCTCGTTGGCCTGCTTGAGCGACAGCGAGATGCGGCGACGCTCGAGGTCGATGTCGATGACCTTGACGAACACCTCGGCACCGACGCTGACGACCTGCTCGGGCAGCTCGACGTGGCGCACGGCCAGCTCGGAGATGTGCACCAGGCCCTCGATGCCGTCCTCGACGCGGACGAACGCACCGAACGGCACGAGCTTCGTGACCTTGCCGGGCACGACCTGGCCGATGGCGTGCGTGCGGGCGAAGGTCTGCCACGGGTCCTCCTGCGTCGCCTTCAGCGACAGGGAGACGCGCTCGCGGTCGTGGTCGACGTCGAGCACCTCGACGGTGACCTCCTGGCCCACCTCGACGACCTCGGACGGGTGGTCGATGTGCTTCCAGGACAGCTCCGAGACGTGCACCAGACCGTCGACGCCGCCGAGGTCCACGAACGCACCGAAGTTGACGATCGAGGAGACGACACCGGGGCGCACCTGGCCCTTCTGCAGCGTCTGCAGGAAGGTGGAGCGGACCTCGGACTGCGTCTGCTCGAGCCAGGCACGGCGCGACAGGACCACGTTGTTGCGGTTCTTGTCGAGCTCGATGATCTTGGCCTCGATCTCCTTGCCGACGTACGGCGCGAGGTCGCGGACGCGACGCATCTCCACGAGGGAGGCGGGGAGGAAGCCGCGAAGACCGATGTCGAGGATGAGGCCGCCCTTGACGACCTCGATGACGGTGCCGGTGACGACGCCGTCCTCCTCCTTGATCTTCTCGATCGTGCCCCAGGCGCGCTCGTACTGGGCGCGCTTCTTGGACAGGATCAGGCGACCCTCCTTGTCCTCCTTCTGGAGGACGAGAGCCTCGACGGCGTCGCCCACGGCGACGACCTCGCCCGGGTCCACGTCGTGCTTGATGGAGAGCTCCCGGGACGGGATCACGCCCTCCGTCTTGTAACCGATGTCGAGGAGGACCTCGTCGCGGTCGACCTTGACGATCGTGCCTTCCACGATGTCACCATCGTTGAAGTACTTGATGGTGGCGTCGACGGCGGCAAGGAAGTCCTCTTCGGTGCCGATGTCGTTGACGGCAACCTGCGGGGCGGACTTCGTGGTGGAGATGGTCATTGAGTAGATGCTCCGATGCGGACAGGACGTAGTGCGGACAGGGTCTGCGGTGCGAGCTCCCGGGCATCGACACGGGGATCGATCCGCACGACGGCGGATCCACTCCAGGACGTCCTCAGGCGCACTGCACCGCCGACAATCCTATCGACGGTGCGGCGAGGGGTCAACGCGGCCCCCGTGCCACGATGGCCGGGTGAGCCACCATCCTCCCGCGCCCCGGCCCGTCACGCACGCGGGGTACGACGACGTCCCCGACGACGCGGGCAACGCGGCCGCCCGCGGGTGGTGGGACGAGAACGCCGACGAGTACCTCGCCGAGCACGGCGCGTTCCTGGGCGACGCGGGCTTCCGCTGGGGCCCGGAGGGGCTCACCGAGGCCGAGGCCGGCCTGCTGGGCGAGGTCGACGGCGCGCGGGTGGTCGAGGTCGGCGCCGGCGCGGCCCACTGCTCGCGCTGGCTGGTCGGACGCGGGGCCCGCGTCCTGGCGACCGACGTGTCGGCGCGCATGCTGGCCGGCGCGGCGCGGCTCAACGCCGCCTCCGGCGTCGCCGTCCCTCTGGTCCAGGCCGACGCCCGAGCCCTCCCGCTCGCGTCGGCCGGCGCGGACGTCGTGTTCACCTCGTACGGGGCGATCCCGTTCGTGGCGGACGCGGCGCGGGTGCACGCCGAGGCCGCGCGCGTGCTCCGGCCCGGCGGCCGGTGGGTGTTCTCCGTGACGCACCCCGTGCGCTGGGCGTTCCCCGACGACCCGAGCGCCCGCGGGCTCACCGTGCACCGGTCCTACTTCGACCGCCGCCCGTACGTCGAGACCGACGACCTCGGCGAGGTGCGCTACGCCGAGTACCACCGCACCGTCGGCGACCACGTGCGCGACGTCGCCGCGGCCGGCCTCCGGCTGCGCGACGTCGTCGAGCCCGAGTGGCCGGGCTGGAACACCGCGACCTGGGGCGGCTGGAGCCCGGAGCGCGGCGCCGTGCTGCCCGGCACCGCCGTCTTCGTCGCGACCAAGGACTGACCTGCGGGCCGCCCCGCTCAGGCGGGACCTGACCCGCCCGCCGCCTCGTCCCGCCGTCAGTGCCCGGCGTCGTGCCAGGTCGGCCCCGCGCCGACGGACACGTCCAGCGGCACGTCCAGCTCCACCGCGGAGCCCATCTGCGAGCGCAGCACGTCCTCCGCGGCCGCGCGCTCCCCCGGCGCCACCTCCACGACGAGCTCGTCGTGCACCTGCAGCAGCAGCCGCGACGCGAGCCCGCGCTCGTCCAGCTCGCGCTGCACGCCGAGCATCGCCACCTTGATGATGTCGGCGGCGCTGCCCTGGATCGGCGCGTTGAGCGCCATCCGCTCGGCCATCTGCCGCCGCTGGCGGTTGTCGCTCGTGAGGTCGGGCAGGTAGCGCCGCCGCCCCAGGATCGTCGCGGTGTACCCCGTGGCCCGCGCCTCCTCGACGACTCCGGTGAGGTAGTCGCGCACCCCGCCGAACCGGGTGAAGTAGTCGTCCATCAGCGACTGCGCCTCGCCGGTCGGGATGGTGAGCTGCTGCGACAGACCGAAGGCGCTCAGCCCGTACGCCAGGCCGTAGCTCATCGCCTTGATCTTCGAACGCATCTCGGGCGTGACGTCCTCGGGGGCCACCTCGAACACCCGGGAGCCCACGTACCGGTGCAGGTCCTCCCCCGAGCGGAAGGCCTCGATCAGGCCCTCGTCGCCGGACAGGTGCGCCATGATGCGCATCTCGATCTGGCTGTAGTCGGCGGTGAGCAGCGTCTCGTAGCCCTCGCCGACCCGGAAGGCGCGGCGGATGCGCCGCCCCTCCTCGGTGCGGATCGGGATGTTCTGCAGGTTCGGGTCCGTGGAGCTCAGCCGGCCCGTGGCCGCGATCGTCTGCTGGAACGTGGTGTGGATCCGGCCGTCGGGCGCCACGGACTTCAGCAGCCCCTCGACCGTCGAGCGCAGCCGCGTGGCGTCGCGGTGCGCCAGCAGGTGCTCGAGGAACGGGTGCTCCGTCTTGACGTAGAGGTCCTGCAGCGACGCGGCGTCGGTGGTGTAGCCCGTCTTGATCTTCTTCGTCTTGGGCATGCCGAGCTGGTCGAACAGCACCTCCTGCAGCTGCTTCGGGCTGCCGAGGTTCACCCTACGACCGATCACGTCGTACGCGTCCGCCGCGGCGTCCGCCACCATCGACGCGAACTGGCGCTCGAGCTCCGTGAGGTACTCGACGTCCGCGGCGATGCCCGTGGCCTCCATCCGCCCCAGCACGACCGTCAGCGGGAGCTCGAGGTCGGTCAGCAACCCCGCGGCGCCCCGGTCCTCGAGCTGCCCGGACAGCGCGTCGGCCAGGTCGACCACGGCCGCCGCCCGCACGGCCGCCTGCCGCGCCCGCGGGTCCTCGTCCCCCGCGTCGAGCGCGAGGTCGAGGGCGCCCTGGCCCGCGGCGTCGGGCGCCTCGCCCGCGGACAGCTCCCGGCCGAGCAGGCGCACGGTCAGGTCCGCGAGGTCGTAACCCCGCTGGTCGGGGTAGCAGAGGTACGCCGCGAGCTGGGTGTCGAAGGTCACGCCCCGCAGGTCGAGGCCGCGGCCCGCGAGCTCGTGCCAGGCCGCCTTGGCCCCGTGCACGACCTTCGGCGCCGCCGGGTCGGCGAGCCACGTCGCGAGCGCGCGCTCGTCCTCGGGCGTCACGTCGGCGAGGTCGACGACCGCCGCGGCGTTCTCGCCGTCGTGGGCGTCGGCGAGCGCGACCTCCCACGCGTCCCCGGCCCCCGGCGTCGGCGTCCCGGTGACCTCGAGCCCGAGGGCGCGGCCGGAACGCGCGGCCAGCCAGGCACCCAGCCCGCCCGGCTCGAGCGCCGCGAGCGCGACCTGCACGCCCGCCACCTCCGCCGCCTCGGCGGGCTCCGCGGACGGGTCCGCGGCGAGCAGGCGGTCGCGCAGCGCGCCGAACTGCAGGGTGTCCGACACGCGGTGCACGGCCTCCCGGTCGAAGCCGGCGAGGCTCAGCTGGTCCACGGTCAGCGGCAGCTCCACCTGGTCGAGCAGCCGGTTGAGCTCGCGGTTGAGGCGCACCTGCTCGACGACCTCCCGCAGGTTCCCCGCCGCCTTGCCCTTCAGCTCGTCGACGCTCTCGAGCAGCGGCTCGAGGCCGCCGTAGGTCGTGACCCACTTGGCCGCCGTCTTGGGGCCGACCCCCGGCACGCCCGGCAGGTTGTCGCTCGACTCGCCCACGAGCGCCGCGAGGTCCGGGTACTGCTCCGGGGGGACGCCGTACTTCTCGGCGACGGCCGCCGGGGTCATGCGCGCCAGCTCCGACACGCCACGCTTCGGGTACAGCACGGTGACCTCGTCCGTGACGAGCTGCAGCGAGTCGCGGTCGCCGGAGCAGACCAGGACGTCGAAGCCCGCCTCGCGGCCCTCGCGCGCGAGCGTGGCCAGGATGTCGTCCGCCTCGATGCCCTCGCGCTGCAGCGCGGGGATGCGCAGCGCCTCGAGCACCTCCTTGATGAGCGGGACCTGGCCGCGGAACACCTCGGGCGTCGCGTCGCGGTTGCCCTTGTACTCGGGGAACCGCTCGGTGCGGAACGTCACCCGGCCGGCGTCGAACGCGACGGCCGCGTGCGTCGGCTGCTCGTCGCGCAGCAGGTTGGTCAGCATCGAGGTGAAGCCGTAGACGGCGTTCGTCACCTGGCCGCTCGAGGTCACGAGCGTGTCCGGCAGCGCGAAGAACGCGCGGTACGCCATGGAGTGGCCGTCGATCAGCAGGAGGCGTGGGCGGGTCCCGGTTCGCGCGGAGGTCGTCACGGGTGCCAACCTATCGCCCATGACCGACACCTCCACCGGCACGTCCGGGTTCCCCAGCACGCTGGACCAGTGGAAGGCCGCCGGCCGCGGCACCCTCATCGAGCGCCTCGGCATCGAGCTCACCGGCGTCGCCGCCGACCTCACCACGGGCACCATGCCGGTGGCCGGCAACACGCAGCCCGCGGGCCTGCTGCACGGCGGCGCGACGGCGTCGCTCGCGGAGACGCTCGCCTCGGTCGCCGCCCAGCAGCACGCGGGACCCGGGCGCGCCGCGGTCGGGCTGGAGCTCAACGCGACCCACCACCGCGGCGTGCGGTCGGGGACGGTGCACGGCGAGGCCCGGGCGCTGCACCTGGGGCGGTCGACGGCCGCCTACGAGATCGTCGTCACCGACGACGCGGACCGCCGCGTCTGCACGGCGCGGCTGACCTGCATGATCCTCGACGCCCGCTGAGCCGGGTGCGGTCGCCGGGACGGCGCCGCACCCCCGGCCCGCTCAGGACGGGTGCTCAGGACGGGACGGACTCGCTGGCCGCGTCGCGACGCGGCAGGGTGCCCAGCGACGTGACCGCGCCCGTGCCGTCGGCGACGTCGTCGACGGGCTCGACCCGGTCGGCCGCCCGGTCGGCGGCCACGCGCAGCGCGGCGTCGCGCTCGGCCTGGAAGGCGCGCAGGTCGACCGGCCCGGTGGGCAGGCCCGCGGCGCGAGCCCGGCGACGGCGGGCGACGAGGTCCTCGATCGCGGCCCGGGTCGCCTCCCGGCGCCCCGCACGCGCCACCGTGCGCGACGCACGCGGGTTCTCCTGCACCAGCCGGCGCTGCAGCGTGGCCGTGGCCACCACCCGGTGCCCCGACGTGGGGGCGAAGCCGAGACGGGCGAGGAAGCGGTGCATGCCGCGGGCTCCCGGGGCGGGCGCGCAGTAGACGTTCTCGGCGCCCCGCTCCCCCGCGACGGCGGCTGCCGCCGCCAGCAGCGCGTGGCCGACACCGCGGCGTCGGGCGGACGGGCTGACGAACACGGCGTCGACGTACAGGCTCGTCGTGGTGGCGAACAGCATCGGGTCGATGACGCGCAGCACCGCGAACCCGCACGTCCGGCCCTCGTGGGTCGCGACGAGCACCTGCCCGCCCGCACCCACCAGGACGCTCAGGTGCTCCAGGAGGCGCGAGGCGTCCGCCGGGGTCCCCTGCACGGACGTCGGCGACTCCTCGACGGCGCGCTCCGCCAGGTGCGCGACGTCGACCATGTCGTCCTGCTCGGCCGGACGGACCTCGACCGCTGCACGCATCGGCACCTCCTCGACGAAAGACCGCCCCGTCCCGGCGCGGTGGGAGCCTTCCCACCCGTCCGCACGGGACCGCCCGGCAGATCCGGGTCACGGTCGTTGAAGCATGAATATCACAGATCGGTTACGACACCCCAGGCGACGATAGCGACCTCGCCGTCGTCGCACAACGGGCGGTGGCCCGGCCGCAGGAGTCCTCCTGCGACCGGGCCACCGGTGGTGCGGATCAGGCTCCGCCGACCTGCTCGATGACGGCGTCCGCGACCTCGCGCATCGTGAGGCGGCGGTCCATCGACGTCTTCTGGATCCAGCGGAAGGACTCCGGCTCGCTCAGGCCCATCTTGGTCATGAGCAGGCCCTTCGCGCGGTCCACCCGCTTGCGGGTCTCGAACCGCTCGGTGAGGTCGGCGACCTCGGCCTCGAGCGCCCCGATCTGCTGGTAGCGGGAGATCGCGATCTCCACCGCCGGCAGCAGGTCCGCCGGCGTGAACGGCTTCACCACGTAGGCCATCGCACCGGCATCGCGCGCCCGCTCGACGAGCTCCGTCTGGGAGAACGCGGTGAGGAGGACGACGGGGGCGGCGTGCGCCTTGCCGATCCGCTCGGCCGCCGAGATGCCGTCGAGCTCGGGCATCTTGACGTCCATCACCACGACGTCGGGCTTCAGCTCGGTCGCGAGCCGCACGGCGGTCTCGCCGTCGCCGGCCTCGCCGACGACGTCGAAGCCCGCCTCGCGGAGCGTCTCGACGACGTCCATCCGGATGAGGGCCTCGTCCTCGACGACGACCGCGCGACGCGCGGGTCGCTCGGGCGTCTTCGGGGCCTCGGGCTCCTGGTCGATCAGGGGCGGCAGGTCGAGCGGCACCGTCGCCTCGGGCTTCGCGTCGTTGGTCTCGTCGGTCACCCGTCCATCCTAGTGGCCGTGAGGGGGCGCCGCGTCCCGTGCCCGGTGTGACGCGTGCGACGGATGTCGCCTGCGGTCCGCCGTCGGAGGTGTCCCGCGACGTGCGGGTGGTGCCCCGGGTGGGATTCGAACCCACACTGGATCGGGTTTGAGCCGATTGCCTCTGCCGGTTGGGCTACCGGGGCGCGCGGTACATCGAACCACACGCGCAGGTCAGGCACCCAACCGTCTCGTCCCCGGCCGGATCCCGCTGCGACGGCGACGGCCCGCACCCGCCGGAGCGGGTGCGGGCCGTGGATTCGTTCGACGCGCGCGGGACGTCGTCCGTCAGACGTCCGAGTGGCTGCCGACCTGGTGCACGAGGATCGAGTTCGTCGTGCCCGGCACGCCCACCGGGGCGCCGGAGACGATCACGACGCGGTCGCCGGGCTCGGCGAGGCCGTTCGCGCGCAGCGTCGAGTCGACCTGACCGACCATCGCGTCGACGCTCTCGACCTTCGGCACCTGGTAGGTCGTGGTGCCCCAGGTGAGGGCCAGGACGTTGCGCACGCTCTCCTCCGGGGTGAAGGCGAGCAGCGGGATCCCCGAGCGCAGGCGCGACATGCGCTTGGCCGAGTCGCCCGACTGCGTGAACGTCACGAGGTACTTCACGCCGAGCGAGTCGCCGATCTCCGCGGCCGCGCGGGTGATGACGCCGCCGCGGGTGTGCGGGGACGAGCCCAGCGGCGCGATGCGCTCACGGCCCATCTCCTCGGTCGCCTCGATGATCCGGGCCATCGTCTGGACCGTGATGATCGGGTAGTCGCCCACGCTGGTCTCGCCGGACAGCATGACCGCGTCCGCGCCGTCGAGGACCGCGTTGGCGCAGTCGGACGCCTCGGCGCGCGTCGGCGTCGGGCTGGTGGTCATCGACTCCAGCACCTGCGTGGCGACGATGACCGGCTTCGCGTTGCGGCGCGCCAGCTCGACGATGCGCTTCTGCACGAGCGGGACCTGCTCCAGCGGCATCTCCACGGCGAGGTCGCCGCGCGCCACCATGAAGCCGTCGAAGGCCGCGACGACCTCCTCCAGGTTCTCCACCGCCTGCGGCTTCTCGATCTTGGCGACGACGGGGACCGTGCGGCCCTCCTCCGCCATGATCGCCGCGACGTCGTCGTAGTCCTTCGCGGACCGGACGAACGACAGCGCGATGATGTCCGCGCCGAGGCGCAGCGCCCACCGCAGGTCGTCCGTGTCCTTATCCGACAGCGCGGGCACGGAGACCGCGACGCCGGGCAGGTTCAGGCCCTTGTTGTTCGAGACCGGGCCGGCGACCTCGACGGTCGTCGTGACGCGCGGGCCCTCGACGGCGGTGACGCGCACGCGCACCTTGCCGTCGTCGATGAGGATCGGGTCGCCGACGCGGGCGTCGTTCGGCAGACCCTTGTGGGTCGTCGAGACGAGCTCCTTGGTGCCCTCCACGTCCTCGGTGGTGATGGTGAACGTGTCACCCTCGTTGAGGAAGTGCTTCTGGTCGCCCGCGAACCGGCCGAGCCGGATCTTCGGGCCCTGCAGGTCGACGAGGACTGCGACGTTGCGGCCGGACTCCTTCGCCGCCTCTCGTACACCGTGGTAGACGGCCTCGTGCTCCGCCTGCTCCCCGTGGCTCCGGTTGATCCGGGCCACGTCCATGCCCGCGTCGACCAGCTCACGGAGCTTGGTCGGGGACGCCGTCGCGGGTCCGATGGTGCACACGATCTTCGCTCTGCGCATGTCTCCAGCCTCGTCGTCGATCCGCCCCGGCGCGAGCCGGGGCGGGCACCGGGTGCCCTTCCGGCACCCGGGTGTTTCATTCTTATCCTCGCAGCGCGACCGTCCGCGGGCCCACCGGCGCGGGCAGCTCGGAGCTGCCCTGCAGGTAGGCGTCGACGGCGGCCGCGGTCGCGCGGCCCTCGGCGATCGCCCAGACGATCAGCGACTGCCCACGACCCGCGTCGCCGGTCGCGTAGACGCCGGGCACGCTCGTGGCGTAGTCGTCGCCGCGCCGGACCAGCCCGCGGGTGGTGAGCTCCGCGCCGGTCTGGGTCACCAGTTCGTCGGTCTCCGGACCGGTGAACCCCATGGCGATGAGGACCAGGTCCGCCGGGATCTCCCGCTCGGTGCCCTCCTTGGGCACCCGCCGGCCGTCCGGCAGGTACTCGGTCTCCGCGACCTTGAGGGCGCGGACGTTGCCGTCCTCGCCCCCCACGAACTCTACCGTCGAGGCCAGGTAGCTGCGCTCCCCGCCCTCCTCGTGGGACGTCGAGACCTCGAACACGATCGGGTCGGTGGGCCACGGCTGGCTCGCCGATCGCTCGAGCGGCGGCTTCTTGCCGATCGCCAGCGTCGTGACGCTGGCCGCGCCCTGCCGCAGGGAGGTCCCCAGGCAGTCCGACCCGGTGTCGCCGCCGCCGATGATCACGACGTGCTTGCCCGCGGCCGACGGCGCGCCGTCGACGGGGGCGCCGGCAGCGGCCTTGTTGGCCGGGGTGAGGAAGTCCATCGCGAAGTGCACGCCGCCGAGCTCGCGCCCGGGCAGCGCGAGCTCACGGGGCACGGTCGCGCCCGTGGCGACCACGACGGCGTCGAACCGCCGGCGCAGCGCGTCCCACGTGATGTCGCGGCCGATGGCGACGCCCGGGCGGAACCGGGTGCCCTCGGCCTCCATCTGCTCGAGGCGACGGTCGATGTGCGACTTCTCGAGCTTGAAGTCGGGGATGCCGTAGCGCAGCAGCCCGCCGATCGCGTCGTCCCGCTCGTACACGACGACCGTGTGGCCGGCGCGCGTGAGCTGCTGCGCGGCGGCCAGGCCGGCCGGGCCCGAGCCGACGACGGCCACGGTGGAGCCCGTGAGGCGCTGGGGCACCTGCGGCGTCACCAGCCCGCGCTCGAACGCCTCGTCGATGATCGAGACCTCGACGTTCTTGATCGTGACGGCGGGCTGGTTGATGCCGAGCACGCAGCTCGTCTCGCACGGCGCCGGGCACACGCGCCCGGTGAACTCCGGGAAGTTGTTGGTCGCGTGCAGGCGCTCGATCGCGTCGGCCCACTGGTCGCGCCAGACCAGGTCGTTCCACTCGGGGATGAGGTTGCCCAGCGGGCACCCCTGGTGGCAGAACGGGATGCCGCAGTCCATACAGCGGCCCGCCTGCTCCTTGAGGAACGGCTGGCCGTCCTCGCGGTGGGCGTGCGTGTCCTTCCAGTCACGCAGCCGCACCTCGACCGGACGGTTCGGCGGGAGCTCGCGCTCCCGCACCTTCAGGAATCCGCGGGGGTCAGCCACGCGCCACCTCCATGATCTGCTCCCACATCGCCGGGTCGAAGTCGTCGCCCTCGCCCAGCGTCTTGCCTGCGGCCTCGGCGTCGGCCAGCGCGGCACGCACGCGGGCCCAGCCCGCGGGCAGGACGCGCGAGAACCGTGCGCGGGCGCCGTCGTCCTCCAGGAGCTCGGCCGCCACGGGCGAGCCGGTCTCCGCCAGGTGCCGTTCCAGCAGGCCGCGCACGCGGTCCCAGTCGGCGTCGTCCAGCGCGCCCACCTCGAGCTCGCCGCTCGTCACCGCCTGGGTGTTCATCGCGACGTCGCGCAGGTTGAGCACGTACGCCACGCCGCCCGACATCCCCGCGCCGAAGTTGCGGCCGGTCGGGCCGAGCACCAGCACGGTGCCGCCCGTCATGTACTCGCAGCCGTGGTCGCCCACGCCTTCCACGACCAGCGTCGCGCCGGAGTTGCGGACGCCGAAGCGCTCGCCCACCCGGCCGCGCAGCAGCACCTCGCCCGCCGTCGCGCCGTAGCCGATGACGTTGCCGGCCACCACGTTCGCGGCGCCCTCGAGCACCGCGGACCGGTCCGGCCGCACGACGATCCGGCCGCCCGACAGGCCCTTGCCGACGTAGTCGTTGGCGTCGCCGAACAGGCGCAGCGTCACGCCGCGCGGCAGGAAAGCCCCGAGCGACTGGCCGGCGGAGCCCGTGAGGGTCACGTCGATCGTGTCGTCGGGCAGCCCCTCGCCGCGGTACCGCTTGGTCACCTCGTGGCCGAGCATCGTGCCGACGGTGCGGTTGACGTTGCGCACCGGCAGCTCGATCCGCACCGGCAGCGCGTCCTCGAGCGCGGGCCGCGCCTGCTCGATCAGCTGATTGTCCAGCGCCTTGGCCAGGCCGTGGTCCTGCGTGGCCACCTGGTGCAGCGTCGTGCCCGGCACGGGCTCCGGCGCGGCGAGCACGGGGGCCAGGTCGAGCCCCTGCGCCTTCCAGTGGTCGACGGCCTTGCGCGTGTCGAGCGCCTCGACCCGGCCGACCGCCTCCTCGATCGAGCGGAAGCCGAGCGACGCCAGGTGCTCGCGCACCTCCTGCGCGATGAACTCGAAGAAGTTCACGACGAATTCCGGCTTGCCGGTGAACCGCTTGCGCAGCTCCGGGTTCTGCGTCGCGACGCCCACCGGGCAGGTGTCCAGGTGGCACACGCGCATCATGACGCAGCCCGAGACCACCATCGGCGCGGTGGCGAAGCCGAACTCCTCGGCTCCGAGCAGCGCGGCCACGACGACGTCGCGCCCGGTCTTCATCTGGCCGTCGACCTGCACGACGATGCGGTCGCGCAGGTTGTTGAGCACGAGGGTCTGCTGGGTCTCGGCCAGGCCGATCTCCCACGGCGTGCCCGCGTGCTTGAGCGACGTCAGCGGGCTGGCGCCCGTGCCGCCGTCGTGGCCCGAGATGAGCACGACGTCCGCGTGCGCCTTGGACACGCCCGTCGCCACGGTGCCGACGCCGAACTCGGAGACGAGCTTGACGTGCACGCGCGCCGCCGGGTTGGCGTTCTTGGCGTCGTGGATCAGCTGTGCCAGGTCCTCGATCGAGTAGATGTCGTGGTGCGGGGGCGGCGAGATGAGGCCCACGCCCGGCGTGGAGTGCCGGGTCTTCGCGACCCACGGGTACACCTTGGGCCCGGGCAGCTGGCCGCCCTCGCCCGGCTTGGCGCCCTGGGCGAGCTTGATCTGGATGTCGTCGGCGTTCGTGAGGTACTCGCTCGTCACGCCGAACCGGCCCGACGCGATCTGCTTGACCCGCGAGCGGCGCTCGGGGTCGTACAGCCGCTCCGGGTCCTCGCCGCCCTCGCCGGTGTTGGACCGGCCGCCCAGGCGGTTCATGGCGATCGCGAGGGTCTCGTGCGCCTCCGCGGAGATCGAGCCGTACGACATCGCGCCGGTGTTGAACCGCTTGACGATCTCGGAGACCGGCTCGACCTCGTCGATCGGCACCGGCTCACGGTCCGGGGTGAACCGCAGCAGGCCGCGCAGCGTCATGAGCCGGCGGGACTGCTCGTCCACGCGCCGCGTGTACTGCCGGAAGATGTCCATCCGGCCCGTGCGGGTCGCGTGCTGCAGCCGGAAGACGGTCTCGGGGTCGAAGAGGTGCTCCTCGCCGTCCCGGCGCCACTGGTACTCGCCGCCGCTGGTGAGGCGCTGGTGCGGCGCGTGGTTCCCGGACGCGGGGTAGGCCTCCGCGTGCCGCGCCGCGACCTCGGCCGCGATGACGTCCAGGCCGATGCCGGCCAGGCGGCTCGTGGTGCCGGTGAAGTAGTCGTCGACCAGCTCGTGCGAGAGCCCGACGGCCTCGAAGATCTGGGCGCCGCGGTACGACATGATCGTCGAGATGCCCATCTTGCTCATCACCTTGAGCACGCCCTTGCCGAGCGCGGTGATGAGGTTGGCGACGGCCTTCTCCGGCGTGACGTCGAGGTAGCCGCGCAGTGCGAGGTCCTCCACCGTCTCCATCGCGAGGTACGGGTTCACCGCGGCCGCGCCGTACCCGATGAGGAGCGCCACGTGGTGCACCTCGCGCACGTCGCCCGCCTCGACCACGAGCGAGATCCGGGTGCGCGTGCCCTGGCGCAGCAGGTGGTGGTGCACGGCGCTGGTCAGGAGCAGCGACGGGATCGGCGCGAGCTCCGAGTCGGAGTCGCGGTCGGACAGCACGACGTGCGTCACGCCGTCGGCGATGTCCGCGTCGACCTGGGCGAAGATCTCCTCGAGCCGGGCCTGCAGCGCCTTGCCGCCGCCGGACACCTCGTAGAGGCCGCGCACGATGCCGGCGCGGAACTCGCCCTCCAGGCGCGGGTCGCGGTCGATGCGCACGATCTTGGCGAGCTCGTCGTTGTCGAGCACCGGGAACGGCAGGTCGAGCTTGCGGGCGTGGCTCGCGACCTCCTCGAGGAGGTTCGGCTCCGGGCCGATCGTGCTGTCGATCGCCGTGACGAGCTGCTCGCGGATCGAGTCCAGCGGCGGGTTGGTCACCTGGGCGAACATCTGGGTGAAGTAGTCGAAGAGCAGCCGCGGCCGGCTCGACAGCACCGCGATCGGGGTGTCCGAACCCATGGCCCCGAGCGCCTCCGCGCCGGTGTCCGCCATCGGCGTCAGGAGGATCTTCAGCTCCTCGGTGGTGTACCCGAAGGCGCGCTGCCGGCGCTGGACGGACGCGGGCGAGTGCGCCACGTGCTCGCGCTCCGGCAGCGAGTCCAGCGTGATGGTGTTGCCGGCGATCCACTCGCCGTACGGGCGCTGGGCGGCGAGCTGCGACTTGAGCTCGTCGTCCTCCACGATGCGCCCCTGCTCCGTGTCGACCAGGAACATGCGGCCCGGCTCGAGCCGGCCCTTGCGCACGATCGTCGCGGGGTCGAGGTCCAGCACGCCGGCCTCCGACGCGAGCACGACGAGGCCGTCCTCGGTCACCCAGTAGCGCCCCGGCCGCAGGCCGTTGCGGTCCAGGACGGCGCCGATCAGGGTGCCGTCGGTGAACGTGAGGCAGGCGGGCCCGTCCCACGGCTCCATGAGGTTCGCGTGGTACTGGTAGAACGCCCGCCGCGCCGCGTCCATCTCGGCGTGGTTCTCCCACGCCTCCGGGATCATCATCAGCACGGCGTGGGGCAGCGACCGGCCCGACAGGTGCAGCAGCTCCAGCACCTCGTCGAAGCTCGCCGAGTCGCTCGAGCCCTCCGTGCACACCGGCAGCAGCGGCGACAGGTCGCCGAGCACCTCGCTGGCCATGGTGCTCTCGCGGGCGGCCATCCAGTTGCGGTTGCCGCGCACGGTGTTGATCTCGCCGTTGTGCGCCACGAGCCGGAACGGCTGCGCCAGCGGCCACGACGGGAACGTGTTCGTCGAGAAGCGGGAGTGGACCAGGGCGATCTCCGACGCGTAGCGCGGGTCGCTCAGGTCGGGGAAGAACGGCTCGAGCTGCGCCGTGGTGAGCATGCCCTTGTAGGTGAGGGTGCGGCTCGACAGCGACGCGAGGAAGAGGTCCAGCTCGTTCTGGGCCCGCTTGCGCAGGCGGTACGTGCGCCGGTCGAGCTCCAGGCCCGACAGCTCGCGCGACGGGTCCGCCACGACGACCTGCCGGAACAGGGGCATCGACGCGCGCGCCGTCGGGCCGACCAGGTCGGCCGTGACCGGCACGTCGCGCCAGGCAAGCACGTCGAGCTTCTCCTCCGCGGCGATCGCCTCGAACCGGCGCGCGAGCGCGTCGGCCTCCGCGACGTCCTGGGGCAGGAACGCCATGCCGATCGCGTAGTGGCCGGCGGGCGGGAGCTCCGCGGCCACCACGTCACGGACGAAGGCGTCCGGGATCTGCGTGAGGATCCCGGCCCCGTCACCGCTGTTCTCCTCGGCACCCACCGCACCGCGGTGGTCGAGGTTCAGCAGGGCGGTCAGGCCCGCGTCCACGATGTCGCGGCCGGGCGTCCCGCGCAGGGTCGCGACGAACGCGACACCGCACGCGTCGTGCTCGGACGCGGGGTCGTAGAGGCCCTGGGCCGAGGGCCCCGCGACCCGATGCTGCGGCGTGGTCATCAACACCGTCCTCCTGCACGCCCGCACGCGGGCGCGTCATGCTCAAAGGTGGTCGGGACGTCGTCGGCCCGTCGGAAACATAGGCGGCACCGCCCGGGTGGTACCCCGGGCCGGAACCGCCTCAGGCGCGGTCCGCCGGCCCCGGGTCGGGCCCGGCGGCGTCCGCGTCCGCACGGTGCGGTCCGCCGCCGCTGTCGCGACGGTCGTCCCGGCCGGGAGCGCCTGCGGCGGCCCCGGCGTGCGCGGTGCTCGTGGTGTCAAGCTCAGTGCCTGGCTCAATGTCAGGCTCAGTGTCGGGCTCGGTGCCGGGCACGAGGTCGTCCCCGGACCGACGGTCCTCCCCCTGCCCGTCGCGGCTGCGGCCGGGCAGCTCCACCCCGTCCTCACGGTCCGGGTGACGCCTGCCGATGACGACGAAGGCGACGAGGGCACCGAGGCCCACGACGATCGACGTCCACACGTTCAGACGCAGCCCGAGCACGTGCTCGGCGGTGTCGATGCGGAGCATCTCGATCCACACCCTGCCCAGAGTGTAGAGCGCGACGTAGGCCCAGAATACCCGCCCATGACCGAGCCTGTACCGGCGGTCGAGCCAGACGAGAAGCGCGGCCGCCCCGAGGTTCCAGAGCAGCTCGTACAGGAACGTGGGGTGGAACAGCGTCCCGGCCGCGAACGACGTGCCGGTCTGGGCGTTGAGGCGCTCGATGACCTCCGGCGAGACCTCGAGGCCCCACGGGAGCGTGGTCGGCGCCCCGAACAGCTCCTGGTTGAACCAGTTGCCGAGCCTCCCCACCGCCTGCGCGACGAGCAGGCCGGGGGCCAGCGCGTCGGCGAAGGAGCTCAGGCGCACGCCCTTGCGGCGGCAGCCGATCCAGGCGCCGACGGCACCGAGCGCCACCGCGCCCCAGATCCCGAGGCCGCCCTCCCAGACGTACAGGGCGCGCACGGGGTCGCCACCGGCTCCCCAGTACGGCTCGGGCGTGCTGACCACGTGGTAGAGCCGGCCGCCGACGATGCCGAACGGCACGGCCCAGAACGCGATGTCCAGCACGTCGTCGGCCACGCCCCCGCGGGCGACCCAGCGCTTGGTCGTGATCCAGATCGCGACGGCGATGCCCGCGAGGATGGCGAACGCGTAGGCGCGCAGCGGCACGGGGCCGAGGTACCAGGTGTGCTGCGACGGGCTCGGGATCGCCGCCTGCACCGACGCGGCGGACGCCAGGAGGGTCGCGCTCACGCGCCCTCCCCCGGCCCCCCACGGGCGCGGCGCACGCCGTCGGCCAGGTCCGCCACGGTCGCCCGCAGCGCCTCGAGCCGTTCCTCCCACGGGCGGTCGGCCAGCAGGGGCCGCACCAGCGCGGAGCCGACGATCACGCCGTCGGCGAAACGGCCCACCTCGGCGGCCTGGTCGCCGGACGACACGCCGAGCCCCACGCACACGTGGTCGGCCCCGGCCGCCCGGGTGTCGGCGACGAGCTGCTCGGCCCGGTCGCCCACCTGGTCGCGGGTGCCGGTGACGCCCATCGTCGACGCCGCGTAGACGAAGCCGCGCGACGCGCGCGCCGTGAGCGCCAGGCGCTCGGGCGTGGAGCTCGGCGCGACGAGGAACACGCGGTCGAGGCCGTGCTCCTGCGAGGCCGCGATCCAGTCGGCGCCCTCGTCCGGGATGAGGTCGGGGGTGATGAGCCCCGCCCCGCCGGCGGCGGCCAGGTCGCGCGCGAACGCGTCCACCCCGTACCGCAGCACCGGGTTCCAGTACGTCATCACCAGGGCGGGCACCCGCCCGCCGGAGTGCTCGGCCACGGCCTCCACGACGCGCAGCACGTCGCGCACCCGGGCGCCGCCGGCCAGCGCGGCCTCGGCCGCCCGCTGGATGACGGGGCCGTCCATCACGGGGTCCGTGTACGGGACGCCGATCTCCACGACGTCCACGCCGGCGTCGACCATGGCCAGCACGGCCTCGATCGAGCGCTCCACGTCGGGGAAGCCGACCGGCAGGTAGCCGACCAGGGCGGCGCGGCCCTCGGCGCGCAGCGCGTCCAGGCGTGCGCCGGTGGTCGACCCCGCGGACGGTGTCGCCGCGGGCGGGGTGTCGGTCGTCGTGCTCACTGGTCTCCCTCCGGCGTGGCGTCGGCCGCCGTCTGCTCGTCGAGGAGCCCGAACCAGCGCGCGGCCGTGGCCACGTCCTTGTCACCGCGCCCCGAGAGGTTCACGAGGATCACCTGGCCGGTGCGCCCGGCCTCGGCGGCCTCACGCCCCAGGCGCATGGCGCCGGCGAGGGCGTGCGCGGACTCGATCGCCGGGATGATCCCCTCGGTGCGGCACAGGAGCCGGAAGGCCTCCATGGCCTCGTCGTCGGTCACGGGCTCGTACGTGGCGCGGCCCAGGTCGTGCAGCCAGGAGTGCGCGGGCCCGACGCTCGGGTAGTCCAGGCCGGCCGAGACGGAGTGGCTCGGCAGCGTCTGCCCGTCGTCGTCCTGCAGCAGGTAGGAGCGGGCGCCGTGCAGCACCCCCGGGGCCCCGCCGGAGAAGCGGGCCGCGTGCCGACCGGACTCGACGCCCTCTCCGCCGGCCTCGAAGCCGTGCAGGGAGACGCCCTCGTCGTCGAGGAACGCGTTGAAGATGCCGAGCGCGTTGGAGCCGCCGCCCACGCACGCCGCGACGGCGTCGGGCAGGCGGCCGGTGCGCTCGAGGATCTGCTCGCGCGCCTCCTCGCCGATGATGCGGTGGAACTCGCGCACCATCTCCGGGAACGGGTGCGGTCCGGTGACCGTGCCGAGCAGGTAGTGCGTGCTCTCGACGTTCGCGACCCAGTCGCGCAGGGCCTCGTTGATCGCGTCCTTGAGGGTGCGCGACCCGATGGTCACGGGCACGACCTCGGCGCCCAGCAGGCGCATCCGGGCCACGTTCAGCGCCTGGCGCCGCGTGTCCTCCTCGCCCATGTACACGACGCACTCGAGGTCGAGCAGGGCCGCGGCGGTGGCCGTGGCCACGCCGTGCTGCCCCGCGCCGGTCTCGGCGATCACGCGCGTCTTGCCCATGCGCTTGACCAGCAGCGCCTGGCCGAGCACGTTGTTGATCTTGTGCGACCCGGTGTGGTTGAGGTCCTCGCGCTTGAGGAACACCCGGTGACCCGCCTCCGCGCCGCCGCAGTGCTCCGCGAACCGCGGCACCTCGGTGAGGGGCGAGGGACGGCCCGTGTACTCGCGGTGCAGGCGCGCCAGCTCGTCCGTGAACGCCGGGTCCCCGAGGGCCTTGCGGTACTCGGTCTCGAGCTCGTCGAGAGCGGCGATGAGGGCCTCGGGCACGAAGCGTCCGCCGAACTGCCCGAAGTACGGGCCCTCGACGTCCGCGAGCCGCCCGAGGACCTGGTGCGCCAGGGTCTCGGTGAGCGCCTCCCGTACGGGCTGGTCGGGCACGGGTCCTCCGTCTCTCGTCGGCACCGCTCGGCGGACTGCACGAGAGGTCGTCCGAGGGTACCGGTCGTCGGGACCTCGGCCGCCCGCCGTCCAGGACGCGGTGGGGTGTGCCGTCTGGTGATGTGCTGTGCGGTGTGCTGTGGTCACCGGGACGGCCAGGAGGCCGCCCGGGAGGGGGTTACGGCTGGGCCGCCGGACGGACGGACCACAGGGCCGGGTGCTGCCCGGCGGCGACGAGGTCCGCCACCGACCGGCGCGGCGCGCCGTCGGTCACGAGCGCCTCGCCCACGAGCACGGCGTGCGCGCCGGACCGGGCGTAGTCGAGCACGTCGTGGGGGCCGCGGACGCCGGACTCCGCGACGCGCACCACGTCGTCGGGGATGAGCGGGGCGAGCCGCGCGAACGTCGTGCGGTCCACCTCGAGGGTCTTGAGGTCGCGGGCGTTGACGCCGACGACGCGCGCCCCCGCGTCGAGCGCCCGGCGCACCTCGTCCTCGGTGTGGGCCTCGACCAGGGCAGTCATACCGAGCGAGTGCACCCGCTCGATCAGGGACGTCAGCACCGTCTGCTCCAGGGCCGCGACGATGAGCAGCACGAGGTCCGCGCCGTGGGCGCGCGCCTCCCACACCTGGTACGGCGTGACGACGAAGTCCTTGCGCAGCACCGGCACGTCCACCCGGGCGCGCACCGCGTCCAGGTCGGCCAGCGACCCGCCGAACCGCCGCTGCTCCGTGAGCACCGAGATCGCGCTGGCGCCGCCGCTGGCGTACTCCTCGGCCAGCGCCGCAGGGTCCGAGATCGGCGCCAGGTCGCCCTTGCTGGGGCTGGACCGCTTGACCTCCGCGATCACGGCGACGCGATCCTCCGAGAGCAGGCGGCCGCAGCACTCGAGCGCGCCCGGCACGCGGGCCGCGCGCTCCTTGAGCTCGTCGAGCGACGTCCGCGCCTGGCGTACCGCGAGGTCCTCACGGACCCCCGCGACGATGTCCTCCAGGACCGTCATGGTCTGCCTCCCCGTCCCCAGACGCCGCACCGACGCCTGCCAGCCATCGTAGGCCCGCCCGCGAGCCGGCCAGGACGCGTCTCCGAGCGTGAGACGCGCGGCAGGCATCGCGCCGGGGCCGGACACGACGACGGCGCGCCCCCCTCGGTGGGGGCGCGCCGTCGTGCGGGCTCGATACGGTCCTGGTTCGCCAGGACCGGCTCGGCCCGGGTCAGTGACCGGACGACGTCCGGCGCGGCGTGACGCCGTCCTTGGGCTGGCCGAAGCCCAGGTTGCGCAGCACCAGGCCGAGCACGAGGGAGGCGGCCACGATCACGGCGCCGATCCAGACCAGCACGTCCGGGACCTGGGGCAGCATCCCGACGGCGCCGACGGCCACGCCCAGCATGATGCCGATCATCGCCGACCACGCGGCGGTCGTGTGGCCGTGGTTCGTGGGCGGGACGGCCGGCGGCAGGTAGGCCACCTCGGCGTTGCGGTTCTCGGTCATGGGAATGTGATGCCCTTTCGTGACGTGGTGCGCGGTCCAGCCTAGCGGTCCGCGGACGGGTCCGTTCCCCGGGAGAGCGCGTCCCACGCGTCGTGGGGATCGTGCTGACCAGGCGCGTCGGGGGCGGCACCCTCGGCGGGCGCGGCCGCCGTGCCCGCACCGTCGGCGGCGTCGCCGGTCGCGTCCGCGCGCTCGTGCCGCCCGGACGTGGCCCCCCAGGCGGGCGCGCCCGCCGCGGCGAGCGCGGCGACGAGCACCGCCACCGCCCCGAGGGCCACCGTCAGCCAGGGCCAGACGGCGACGGCGACGGGCGACGTGAGGTCCGTCACGCCCGCGGTGGTCGAGGCGCCCGAGGTCGCGGCGGGAAGCGGGTCGAGCAGCACGGCCGCGGCCGAGGCCGAGGCGAGGGCGCCGGCGAGGGCGACCACGACCAGCGCGACCCATCGCGCGACGCGGCCCGCGATGGCGAGGGCGACGCCGCCCGCCACGACCACCAGGGCCGCGGCGCCGACCGCCGGGGCCGCGGTGGTGCCCGTCACCGCGACGTCGACGGTGGGCTCGAGGGCCGTCGACACCGTCGTGCTCACCCAGGTGGGCGACGCCGTCGCGAGCGTGAGCCCGCCGACGAGCACCACCGACCACACCGCGCGCGCCCGCGCGCGCAGCGGCCCGTGGCCCGGGGTGCGGATCCCGCTCGGGGTGCCTGCTGCCTCGTCGTCCATCGGTCCGTCCTGCCCGTCACTCGTGCGCACGGTTCACAGCGCCCGGAACCGCGCGGCCAGCTGCACGGCGCGCACCGCCGCGGCCGCCTTGTTGCGCGACTCCTCGTACTCCAGCGCGGGCACCGAGTCGGCGACGATGCCGCCGCCGGCCTGCACCCACGCCCGGCCGTCACGGATGCACGCGGTGCGGATCGCGATCGCCATGTCCATGTTGCCGCCGAAGTCGAAGTAGCCCACCGTGCCGCCGTAGATCCCGCGCGACGCCGGCTCGAGCTCGTCGATCAGCGCGACGGCGCGCGGCTTGGGCGCCCCTGACAGGGTGCCCGCGGGGAACGTCGCACGCAGGGTGTCGAGCGCCGTCGCGCCCGCCCGCAGCCGACCGACGACGGTGGAGCACAGGTGCATGATGTGGCTGAACCGGCGGGTGGCCATGAACTCGACCACCTCGACCGAGGTCGGCTCGCAGACCTTGACGAGGTCGTTGCGCGACAGGTCGACGAGCATGAGGTGCTCGGCGCGCTCCTTGGGGTCGGCGAGGAGCTCCTCGCCGAACGTCACGTCCTCCTCGACCGTCGCGCCGCGCGGGCGGGAGCCGGCGATGGGGTAGGTCGTGACGTGGCCGTCGGTCACCTTCACCAGCGTCTCGGGGCTGGACCCGACCACGGAGAAGTCGCGCCCGTCCGGTCCGGTGAGCCGGAAGTAGTACATGTAGGGGCTCGGGTTGATGGTGCGCAGCGCGCGGTACACGTCCAGCGGCGCGGCCGGGCAGTCCAGGCCGAGCCGCTGGGACAGCACGACCTGGAAGACCTCGCCGTCGCGGATCGCCTCCTGGCCGGCGCGCACGGCGGACTCGAACTCCTCGCGGGTGGAGCGGAACTCCAGCGCCGGCTCCGGCACCTCCTCGGGCCCGCGCAGCACGGTGGGCTCGGCCGGCGCGGGCGACGCGAGGCGCGCCTGCATCGCGTCGAGCCGGGCGACGGCGTCGGCGTGCGCCTCGTCCACCCGATCGTCCGTGCCGTCGCCGTTGATGGCGTTGGCGATGAGCCAGGCGGTGCCCGTGTGGTGGTCCACCGCCACGAGATCCGTCGCCAGGCTCAGCGCCACCTCCGGCACGCCGAGCTCGTCGGGGGCGTTCGCGGGCAGCGTCGGCTCCCAGTGCCGCACGACGTCCCAGCCGAGCGCGCCCGTGAGCCCCCCGGTCAGGGGTGGCAGCCCGTCGATCGGCGGCGTGCGCAGCGCCTCGAGGGCCGCGCCGAGCACGTCGACGACGTCGCCCTCGCGCGGGATGCCGGCCGGCACGTCGCCGTGCCACACGGCGCGTCCGTCGCGCGCCGTGAGGGTGGCCCGCGAGTCGACGCCCACGAACGACCAGCGCGACCAGCCGCCGGACGACTCCGCGGACTCCAGCACGAAGGTGCCCGGGCGGTCCTGGGCCAGGGTGCGGTACAGGCCCACCGGGGTGACGTCGTCCGCCAGCACGCGACGGACCACCGGGATCACGCGGCGGTCGACCGCCAGGGCGCGGAAGGTGCCGAGGCCCGGCCACGTCGCGCCCCACGCCAGGTCCTCCGTCGTCGGGCCCGCGAGGGGGCGCGAGGTCGCCGCGGGGGCGGCGGTGTCGGGGGGCGTGACGGCGGGGGTGGTCACCGGTCCTCCTGGGGATCGTGGGGTGCGTACGTGGTCAGGTTCAGGTCGGTTGAGGTCGGGTCGTCAGGGGCGCGCGGCCGGGGCGTCCGGGCCGACGACGGCACCCAGGTCGCCGCCCGCCTCGAAGCAGGTGCGGGTGCCGGTGTGGCAGGCGGCGCCCACCTGGTGGACGCGCACGAGCAGCGCGTCGCCGTCGCAGTCCAGGGCGACGGACCGGACGAGCTGGACGTGCCCGGAGGTGTCCCCCTTGCGCCAGTACTCCTCGCGCGACCGGCTCCAGAACGTCACGCGGCCCTCGGTCAGGGTGCGGCGCAGGGCCTCGTCGTCCATCCAGCCGAGCATGAGGACCTCGCCCGTGTCGTGCTGCTGCACGATCGCCGCGACGAGGCCGTGCTCGTCCCGCTTGAGTCGCTCGGCGATCGCGGGGTCGAGGACAGGGTCGAGCACCACGTCGGGCGCGGACCCGGGCACGGAGGCATCGGTCAGATCGGGCACCCGTGCATCTTCCCACGCCCCGCCGGGGTGCGGGGCGCGCCGTCCACCTCGCCGTCGAGGGCGCGGTCGATCACGCGGGCCGGGCCGTCAGCGGGTCTGTGCGACCCAGCTCGCGTGCATCCGCGCGTACACGCCGCCGGCGGCCGCCAGCTCGGCGTGCCCGCCGACCTCGACCACGCGCCCGTCGTCGACGACGACCACGAGGTCGCTGGCCTCGGCCGTCGAGAGCCGGTGGGCGATGGTGATCGTCGACCGGCCGGAGGTGAGCGAGTCCAGCGCCCGCGCGATCCGCACCTCGGCCGCGGGGTCGACGGCCGAGGTCGCCTCGTCCAGCACCAGCAGGTCGGGGGCCGCCAGATAGGCGCGCGCGATGGCGACAAGCTGCCGCTCCCCCGCGCTCAGCGCCTCGCCGCGCTGACCGACCGGCGTGTCGAGGCCCTGCGGCAGCCCGGCCACCCAGTCGGCGAGGCCGAGCGCGTCCACGGCCTCGGTGACGCGCGCCCGGGTCGCGCCGGCGTCGGACGGCGGCTCCGGCCGCAGCCCGTACGCCACGTTCTGCTCGACCGTGCCGTCGAAGAGGAAGCCCTCCTGCGGCACGAGGACGACCCGCTCTCGTAGGGAGGCGAGGCTCAGGCGGCGCAGGTCGACGCCGTCGAGCAGCACCTGGCCCGCCGTGGGGTCCATGAGGCGGGCGACCAGCTTGGCGACGGTGGTCTTGCCCGAACCCGTGCGCCCGACGACGGCGACCTTGCGGCGGGCGGGCAGCTCCAGGTCCACCCCGTGCAGCACCTCGGGCCCGTCGGGGTAGGCGAACCGCACGCCCCGCAGCTCGACCGCGGCCGGGCCGCGCGGGCTCGGTACGGCGTCGTCCGCGTCGGCCACGTCCACCGGCGTCTCCAGCACCGCGAGCACGCGACGCCAGCCCGCGACGGCGTTCTGCAGCTCGTTGAGGATCTCCGTGGCCTGCTGGACCGGTCCCGTGAAGAGCTGCACGAGGAACAGGAACGCGACCACCTGACCCGCCGTCAGGCCGCCGCCGACGCCGAGCAGCGTGCCCACCACCACGACGACGGCGAGCACCAGGTTGGCCACCAGGACGCCGCTCGAGAACACCGACGAGACGAGGAGCTGGGCGCGGGCCTGCGTGGCGCGCGTGCGCTCGACGGCCGCGTCGACCCGGCGGCCGGTCCGCGCGGCGACGCCGTAGGCGCGCACCGTCTCGGCGCCCACCACGGCCTCGGAGATCGCGCCGAGCATCGCGCCGACGGCCTGCCGCACCGCCGCGTACGCGCGGTTCACCACGCCCTGCGCCCGACGCAGCACGAGGAACAGCGGCACGAAGCAGGCCCAGACCACGAGGGTGAGCTGCCACGAGTACACCGCCATGAGGGCCGTGGCCACGAGCACCTGCAGGCTGGACACGAGCAGCTGGATGCCGCCCCACTGCACGAACAGCGAGATCGTGTCGACGTCGGAGGTCACGCGGGACACGAGCGCGCCGCGGCGCTCGGTGCCCTGCGCCAGGGTGGACAGGTCGTGCACGTGCCGGAACGCCTGGACGCGCAGGGCCGCGAGCCCCGCCTCGGTGCGGCGGAACAGCCGGACGTTGACCACGGACGTGCACAGGCCCGCGACGACGACGGCGCCCGCGGCGAGCCCGGTCAGCAGCGCCACCCGCCCTCCGTCCGGGCCGCCGCCGGCGAGGATGCCGTCGTCGATGGTCCGCTGCACGGCGACGGGCACGACGACGCGGCCGGCCGCCGCCAGCACCGCGAGCGCGAGCGTGACCCACAGCCCGTCGACGATCTGCGGGGAGATCTGCACGCCGCGGCGCAGCGTGGCGAGGACGCCCAGCTCGCTGGCGGCGGCGATGCGCGTCGCGCTCACGGCGTCCTCTCGTGCTGCTCGGCTCCCTGCGGCCTCTCCCCCGCGGCGGCCTCGTCGGCGCGCTCGCGCGCCCGGCGCTCCGTCTCCCGCTCGTAGGCGGTGGCGAGCGCGCGGTACCCGGGGTCCCGGGCCAGCAGGTCGGCGTGCGGCCCGACGTCGACGACGCGGCCGCCCTCGAGGTGCACGACGACGTCCGCGAGCGCCACCGAGGACATGCGGTAGGCGACCATGACGACGGTCGTGCCGCGCGCCCCGTCGCCGCGGGCCGCGGAGAGGGAACCGAGGATCTCCCCCTCCACGCGCGGGTCGACCGCCGACGTCGCGTCGTCGAGGACGAGCAGCCGCGGCCGGCGCACGAGCGCCCGCGCGACGGCGAGCCGCTGCCGCTGCCCGCCCGAGAGGTTCGCGCCGCGCTCCCCCAGGGGCGCGTCGAGCCCGCCGGGCAGCGCGCGCACGACGTCGTCGACCCGGGCGACGCGCAGCGCCTCCCAGACCTCGGCGTCGTCGGGCGCGCCGTCGTCGCCGGGGTCGGCGAGCGTGACGTTGGCGCGGACCGTGTCCTCGAAGACGAACGTCTGCTGCGTCACGAGCGCCACCTGCGCGGGGATCTCGCCGGGTGCCAGGTCGCGCACGTCCGCGCCGTCGAGCAGGACCCGGCCGCGGCTCGGGTCGCTGAGGCGCGCGAGCAGCGACACGAGGGTCGTCTTGCCGGCGCCGGTGCTGCCGACGACCGCCACGGTGGCCCCCGGCGCGACGTCGAGGTCGACGCGGTCGAGCAGGGTGGCCGTCGTGCCCGCCGCGGGCACGTCGACCCCGACGCCCTCGAGCCGGACCGCCAGGCCGCCGGCCGCGCGCGGCAGCGTCCGCGTGCCGGGCGCCAGCGTCGACGGGGCGTCGAGGATCGTCGCGATCCGGTCGTAGCCGACCAGGGCGCGCGGCAGCTCGCCGAGCACCCAGCCGAACGCGCGCACCGGCACCGCCATGACCGTCAGCAGGTAGGCGGCCGTCACGACGTCGCCGGCGTCGACCGCTCCGGTGGACGCCCGCCAGGTGCCCACGCCGAGCACGGCCAGCGTGCCGAGGGAGGGCAGCAGCTCGATCACCGGGTCGAACACGGCCCGGACGGTGCCGACGCGCACGTTCGCGGCCCGCAGCGCATCGGTGCGCTCGGCGAACCGCCGCTCCTCGCGGCCGGCGGTGCCCAGCGAGGTGACGAGCAGCGCGCCCTCGAACGACTCGTGCGCGACGTCCGCCACCTCGGCGCGCAGCTGCTGCGCGCGCGTGACGGCCGGCGTCATGTGCCGCTGGAAGACGACGTTCGCCGCGATCGCGGCGGGCACGACCAGCAGGGCCGCGACCGCCAGCCACACGTCCACGGCCAGCAGCATCCCGGCCGCGACCACGATCATCACCACGACCCCGAGCGCGAAGGGCAGCGGGTTGAACACGCCGGTCGCGGCCTCGACGTCGGCGCTCGCCGCGGACAGCAGCCGGCCCGCCGGGTGCGCGCGGTGCCACGAGACCGGCAGCCGCAGGTACTGCCCGGTCAGCCCGCGCCGGTGGTGCGCCTGGATCGCCGCGAACCCGTAGCCCGCCCAGACGCGCCGCCCGGCCACGCCGAGGGCGAGGGTGAGCGCCACGGCGGCGAGCACGAGGCCGGCGACCCAGATGCGCGAGCGCGCGTCCGCGTCGCCCGCGATCGCGGGGACCACGACCGC
This sequence comes from Isoptericola sp. F-RaC21, assembly GCF_038593535.1. Classification (NCBI taxonomy): domain Bacteria; kingdom Bacillati; phylum Actinomycetota; class Actinomycetes; order Micrococcales; family Promicromonosporaceae; genus Isoptericola; species Isoptericola sp. F-RaC21. The sequence goes on from NZ_JBCFYX010000001.1 coordinate 995,846, forward strand.
GTCGGTGGCCCAGCCGACGGCGCGGCTCACCGCGACCGTGGCGGCGCCGAACACGGCCGACGCACCCACCGCCAGCACGTACAGGCGGGGCTCGGAGCGCATGCCGCGCCACACGAGCGTCGCCGAGCGGCGCAGCCTCGACCCGGTGAGCGCGGTCGTGCGGGTTCCGCTCACCGTCGGCGAGGGTGTCGCCCGACCGGCCCCGCGCTCACCTCCGCACCTCGATGCCGGCCTCGGCGAGCGCCGCCTTGACCTGGCCGATCGACAGCGTGCCGAAGTGGAAGACGCTCGCGGCAAGGACGGCGTCGGCTCCCGCGCGCGCGGCGGCGACGAAGTGCTCCGGGACCCCGGCGCCGCCCGACGCCACGAGCGGCACGTCGACCCTCTCCCGCACGGCGGCGAGCATCTCGAGGTCGAAGCCCGACGTGGTGCCGTCGGCGTCCATCGAGTTGAGCAGGATCTCGCCCGCACCGAGGTGCGCGACGCGCGCGGCCCACTCGACGGCGTCGATCCCGGTGCCGCGGCGGCCGCCGTGCGTCGTGACCTCGTAGCCCGAGGACGTGACGGTCTCGCCGGAGACGCGGCGGGCGTCCACCGACAGCGTGAGCACCTGGCGACCGAACCGCGCCGCGATCTCCGCGACGAGCTCCGGCCGGGCGATGGCGGCGGTGTTGACGCCGACCTTGTCCGCGCCGGCCCGCAGCAGGCGGTCGACGTCGTCGGTCGAGCGGACCCCTCCGCCCACCGTGAGGGGGACGAAGACCTGGTCGGCGGTGCGGCGCACCACGTCGACCATCGTGGCGCGGTCGCCCGAGGAGGCCGACACGTCGAGGAACGTCACCTCGTCGGCGCCCTCGCGGTCGTAGCGGGAGGCGAGCTCCACGGGGTCGCCCGCGTCGCGCAGGTTCGTGAAGTTGACCCCCTTGACGACGCGGCCGTCGTCGACGTCGAGGCACGGGATGACGCGGACGGCCACGGACATGCGGGGCTCACCCTTCCTTCTGCTGTCGTCGCTGCTCTGGTCGTTGCGGGCGGCTAGTCGCCGGACGTCTTCTCGGGGGCGTCCTTCCCCGGGTCCTTCTCCGGGTCGCCTCCGTCGTCGCCCTTGCCCTGGCCGGTCGACTCGTCCTCGGTGACCTGGAAGTGCGCGTCCAGGATGTCCACGACGTAGACCAGGGTCTCGTCGGCGAGGTCGCTGCTGGTGCCACCGTAGCCGAGGCTCGGGGGGACCACGAGCAGCACCTGCGACCCGACGGTCTGCTCGATCAGCCCCTGGTCCAGGCCGTCGACCAGCTGGCCGATGCCGACGGTCGCGGACTGCGGTCGCGTGCCGTCGGACCACGTGGTGTCGAACTGCGTGCCGTCGCTCCACCGCACCGCCGTGAAGCGCATCGTGACCACCTGGCCCACCTGCACCTGCGGCCCCGTGCCGCGCACCAGCGGCTGCACCTGCAGGTCGGCGGGCGGGTCGGTCTTCGTCGGCACCGTCACGGTCGGCGCGCCGTCCGCGTCGCGCTCGACGGTGGGCGCCCCCTTCGCCGGGGGGACCTCCTCGCCCGACGCGTGGGTCGGCAGCACGTCGACGACGAGGAGCACGGGCACGTCGCCGTCCTGCTCGAGGAGCAGGGTGCGCGCGCCCACCTTCTGCCCGCGCAGCGTGTCGTAGAGATTGGACCCGAGCGACTCCGGCGACATCGTGTACCACGCCGGCGCGTCGATGTACGTGCTGGAGATGACCGTGCCGTCGCGGCCGTCCTCGGCGTACATGTTCAGCAGGACGGGCTCCCCGTCCACCACGGGGTCGCCGGTCCCGGGCCACACGGTCCGCGCGCCCGCCCGCACCACGTCGTAGGGCTGCTCGTACTCGAGCGACGGCGGCTCGCCCACCGCCCCCGACACCTGCACGGGCGCCGCCGACGGCGCCGAGGACGGGCCCTTGCCCAGGTCGGCCAGCAGCGACGACCCGCACCCGCCGAGCACGAGCGCGCCACCGAGCAGCAGCGAGATCAGGAGGGTCAGACGGCGGAGCACCGCGTCATCCTGCCACGCCCGCCAGACGACCGACGCACCCGTCCGCAGCCGAAGCACTTCCTCATCGAGACCTGCCGCCCGCCGCGAGCCGAGAACGCGCCGTACCCGGCTGATTCCTTCGCGCGGACGTATCTCTCCCGAAGTGGAGGGCGCCCTGGCGCCCGTGAACGCGTCCGCGCGAAGGAATCAGCCGGGTGCGGTGCCTCGACCGAGCGGCCGTCGGCGGAGCTACATGGACTCGATCAACCGATCGACGCGCTCGTCGACGCTCCGGAACGGGTCCTTGCACAGCACGGTGCGCTGCGCCTGGTCGTTGAGCTTCAGGTGCACCCAGTCCACGGTGTAGTCCCGCCGCGCCTCCTGGGCGGCGCGCACGAAGTCCCCGCGGAGCTTGGCACGGGTGGTGGGCGGCGGCACCGCCGTCGACTCGAAGACCTCCAGGTCGGTGACCACCCGCTCCACCATGCCGCGCGCGGCGAGCAGGTTGTAGAGCCCCTCGGTGCGGGAGATGTCGTGGTAGGCGAGGTCGAGGCGGGCGATGCGGGGGTCGTCGAGCGGCAGGTCGTGCTTGGCCTGGTAGCGCTCGATGAGCTTGAGCTTGATGACCCAGTCGAGCTCGCGGTCCACGAGGGTCAGGTCGCCGGACTCGAGGGCGCGCAGCCCGCGCTCCCACAGGTCGAGGACCTGCTTGACGACGGGCGTCGCGCCCGCGTGGGAGTCGACGTGCTCGCGCACGCGGTGAAAGTACTCCCACTGGATGTCGACGGCGGTGGCGGTGCGCCCGTTGGCGAGCTGCACGGGGTGCAGGCCCGTGCGGTCGTGGCTGATCTCGCGGATGGCGCGGATGGGGTTCTCGAGCGTGAGGTCCCGCATCGGCACCCCGGCCTCGACGAGGCGCAGCACGAGGTCGGTGGCGCCGACCTTGAGCATCGTCGTCGGCTCGGCCATCGAGGAGTCGCCGACGATGACGTGCAGCCGGCGGTAGCTCTCGGCGTCCGCGTGCGGCTCGTCGCGGGTGTTGATGATGGGCCGCGACCGCGTGGTGGCGCTGGAGACGGCCTCCCAGATGTGGTCGGCGCGCTGGGACAGGCAGTAGACGGCGCCGCGCGGGGTGGCCAGGACCTTGCCCGCCCCGGTGAGCACCTGGCGCGTGATGAGGAACGGCACCAGCACCTCGGACAGGCGGGAGAAGTCGCCCTGCCGCCGCACGAGGTAGTTCTCGTGGCAGCCGTAGGAGTTGCCCGCGGAGTCGGTGTTGTTCTTGAACAGGTGCACCTTGCCGGACAGGCCCTCGTGCTCCAGCCGCTGCTGGGCGTCGGCGACCAGTCCCTCGAGGATGCGCTCGCCGCCCCGGTCGTACGCCACGAGCTGGTGCACGTCGTCGCACTCCGCCGTCGCGTACTCGGGGTGCGACCCGACGTCGAGGTAGAGGCGCGATCCGTTGCGGAGGAAGACGTTCGAGGACCGCCCCCAGGCCACGACCTTGCGGAACAGGTAGCGCGCCACCTCGTCGGCGGACAGGCCGCGCCCGTCGTCCGCCGCGCACGTCACCCCGTACTCAGTCTCCAGACCGAAGATCCTGCGGTCCACGACGTCTCCCCTCGTTCGGCCCTGCTGTCGCCCTGCTGCCCGACCTGCTCGCGTCAGTCGCCGGTCTGCTCGAGCAGCCCGGCCAGCGTCGCGCCCTGCAGGCGGCGGAACGCCCGCCGCCGGCCCTCGCGCTCCAGCACCGCCACCTCGAGCCCGGTGGGCGCGATCTCGCGCTCCTGGCCCTCGGCGACGACCGACCCGTCCGACGCCACGGCCCCGAGGGTGCGCACCGCCAGCGCGAGCACCTCGGGCAGCGTCATCCCCTCGTGCCAGGCGTCGGCGACCCGCGCGCCCAGTTGCTCGGCCTGGCCGCCCATGACGACGTGCCCGTGCTCGTCCGCGACGGAGCCGTCGTAGGACAGCCGGTAGATCTGGTCGGCGGCCGGGGTGGACCCGACCTCCGCGACGACGAGCTCGACCTCGAGCGGCTTGGACTCGGTGGTGAACACCGTGCCGAGCGTCTGCGCGTAGGCGTTGGCGAGCCCGCGGGCGGTGACGTCGGTGCGGTCGTAGGAGTAGCCCCGCAGGTCGGCGTAGCGCACGCCGGCCACTCGCAGGTTCTCGAACTCGTTGTACTTGCCGACCGCGGCGAACGCGATGCGGTCGTAGATCTCCGAGATCTTGTGCAGCGCCCGCGAGGGGTTCTCCGTGGCGAACGCGATGCCGCCGGCATAGGCGAGCACGACGACGGACCGGCCGCGGGCGATGCCCTTGCGGGCGAAGTCCGCCCGGTCCTTCATCAGCTGCTCGGGCGAGACGTAGAACGGCATCGTCATGCGCGCGCACCCCCCTGCGTCCCGCCGGCGGGACGGTCCCCGTGGGCGGCCCGGTGGGCCGCTCCTCGCTCGGCGACGATCCGCTCGACCGTCGCCGCCAGCTCCTCGTCGGCCACCCGACGCACCCCGTCGGCGGTCACGACCGTCACGACGGGCCAGATCTGCCGCACGGTGTCCGGTCCCCCGGTCGCGCTGTCGTCGTCGGCCGCGTCGTAGAGCGCCTCGACCGCGACGCCGACCGCGGCGGCCGCGTCGAGCCCCGGGCGCCACAGCTTCTTCAACGCGCCGCGGGCGAACACGGAGCCCGACCCGACCGTGTGGTGGTCGTGCTCCTCGTACCGGCCGCCGGTGACGTCGTAGCTGAACAGCCGCCCGTACCCGCGGTCGAGGTCGTAGCCGGCGAACAGCGGCACCACGGCCAGGCCCTGCAGGGCGAGCGGCAGGTTGCCGCGGATCATCGTCGACAGGCGGTTCGCCTTGCCGTCGAGCGAGAGCAGGGAGCCCTCGATCTTCTCGTAGTGCTCCAGCTCCAGCTGGAAGAGCCGGACCATCTCGATCGCCACGCCGGCGGAGCCGGCGATGCCGACCACGGAGTAGGCGTCGGCCGCGAAGACCTTCTCCATCTCGCGGCTGGCGATGAGGTTGCCCGCGGTGGCCCGCCGGTCGCCGGCCATGATCACGCCGCGTCCGCCGTCGTCGGTGCCGAACGTCAGCGCGACGATGGTGGTCGCGTGCGGCGCGAGGCCGTCGGCGGGCGCGCCGGCGCCGCCGACGTCGCGACGCCCGGGCAGCAGGTCGGGCGCGTGCCCGGCGAGGAAGTCCACGAACGAGGACGAGCCGGGGCGCAGGAACGCGTCCGGCAGCCGTCCCGAGGTGTCAGCGTGGGTCATGGGCGCTCACTGACCGCCCTTCTGCACGAAGCCCCGGACGAACGACTCGGCGTTCGACTCGAGCACCTCGTCGATCTCCTCCAGCAGGGAGTCCACCTCGGCGTCCCGGTCCGTCGCCGCCGGGGCCACCGGGGCGGGGGCGTCCGCGTCGTCGTCGGGCGTGCGGTCCTCGTGCTGCGGGTTGATCCGTTCCTGACCGGCCATGGTCCGCCTCCTTCGCTGCTGCGGGCCCCCGAGAAGGAGCTCCGGGAGAGTCTCGCGACGCCAGCCTATGCGCTGCGGCCGACACCGCGCGGCGACGTCCACGCCGGTTGCGCCCAGGGCTGAACGACTCCACCCGCGCGCGGCCCCTCCGGCGCCCGGCCGGGACGTCGTCGCCGGTCAGCGCCGGGTCAGCGCGCGCTCAGCCCTCGCCGCGCAGGCCCTTGAGCAGCGCGGCCGCGTCCGGGCTGGCGTCCAGGAGGGCGCCGATGTGCGCGCGCGTGCCGCGCGACGGGTCGAGCATCGGCACCCGCTGCAGGGCGGCCGCCCCCGGGACGTCGAAGATCACCGAGTCCCAGCTCGCCGCGGACACCTGGTCGGCGTACCGCGCCATCACCTCGCCGCGGAACCACGCCCGCGTGTCCGCCGGCGCGTGGTGCACCGCGTCCGCCACGTGCTCCTCGTCCACCAGTCGCTCGACCGCGCCCGACGCGACGAGGCGGTGGTAGACGCCGCGCTCCGGCCGGACGTCCGTCCACTGCAGGTCCAGGGTGTGCAGCCGGGGGTGGTCCCAGGCGAGGCCGTCCCGCGACCGCATGCGCTCGAGCAGACGCCGCTTCGCCACCCACTCGACCTCGCGGGCGCACGTCGCCGGGTCCGTCGCCAGCCGGCCGAGCACCGACCGCCAGCGGTCCAGCACCTGCGCGGTCTCGTCGTCGCCCGACGCGCCGTCCGCACCGACTCCCCCACCGACATGGCCCGCACCGAGCGCCGCCACGGACCGGGCCGCGACGTCGGCGTACGCCTCCTGGATCTCCAGCGCCGTGAGGCGGCGGCCGTCGGCGAGCTCGAGGCGGGTGGTGAGGCTCAGGTCGCGCGACACCCGCTGCACGTCCGCGACGGGGTCCGCGAGACGCAGCGCGGCGAGCTCCGAGCGGGCGGGAACGCCGGCGTCGGCCAGCTCGTCGAGGTGCTCCAGCAGCCACAGCACCAGGGAGGTGGTGCCGAGCTTGAGGAAGGTCGCGACCTCGAACAGGTTGGCGTCGCCGATGATGAGGTGCAGCCGCCGCCAGCGGGTGCGGTCCGCGTGCGGCTCGTCGCGCGTGTTCACGATGGGGCGGCGCAGGGTGGTCTCGAGCCCCACCTCGGCCTCGATGTAGTCGGCGCGCTGGGAGAGCTGGAACCCGGCCTCCGCACCCGTCGGCCCGAGACCCACCCGGCCGGAACCGGCGAACACCTGCCGCGTGACGAGGAACGGCGTCAGCAGGTCGACGAGCGTGCCGAACGGCAGCGCGCGGTCGACGAGGTAGTTCTCGTGCGTGCCGTAGCTGGCGCCTTTGCCGTCGACGTTGTTCTTGTAGAGCACCACCTCGCCGCCCGGCACCTCGGCGAGCGCCCGGACGGACGCGAGCATGACCCGCTCGCCCGCGACGTCCCACAGGACGCCGTCGCGGGGCCCGGTGACCTCGGGCGACGAGTACTCGGGGTGCGCGTGGTCCACGTACAGCCGCGCGCCGTTGGTGAGGATGCAGTTCGCGGCGCTCGGGTCGTCGTAGTCCTCCACCGAGGGCCGCTCGACCTCCTCCGGCTCCTGCCGCGCCGCGCGCGCCCGCCCGCGCGCCGTCCCGCCCGGGGCGCCGGCCGCGGAGGCCACCTGGGCCGACGCCGGCGTGCTGCCGGCAGCCGGGCCGGGCGCCGTCGGCCCGGACGGCGCGGGGCGCGACGGGTCGTCGGTGAGCAGCGACGGGTGGGCCGATGCCCGCTGGAGGTGGAACCCGCGCGCGTCCTGCAGCGGGTCCTCGTCGTCGTAGTCCCAGCGGGCCGGCGGGCGCGCTCCCGCCTGCGCCACGAGGGCGCGGTACGTCATGACCACCTGCGAGCTCATGAGCATCGGGTTGGCCATCGGCCGCCCCGGTGCCAGCACGCCGTACTCGGTCTCGATCCCCATCACGCGACGAACGCTCACGCCACCACCCTAGGTGTCCCGGAACGAGAACGAGGCACCCGTCCCGAAGTCGGCCACGGCGGGTCGGCCCGGGGCGGGTGCCTCGTCCTGCGAGGGGCGTCCGCCTACAGGTACTGCCCCGTGCTGGTCACGGTGTCGATGGTGCGCGGCGCGCCGTCGCCGCCCTTCTTCTGGACGATCGTGCGGATGAAGACGATGCGCTCGCCCTTCTTGCCGCTGATGCGCGCCCAGTCGTCGGGGTTGGTGGTGTTGGGCAGGTCCTCGTTCTCCTTGAACTCGTCGACGCACGCGCTCAGGAGGTGCTCCACCCGGATGCCGCGCTGCCCGGTGGCGAGGAAGTCCTTGATCGCGGACTTCTTCGCGCGGTCCACGACGTTCTGGATCATCGCGCCGGAGTTGAAGTCCTTGAAGTACAGGGTCTCCTTGTCCCCGGACGCGTAGGTCACCTCGAGGAACTGGTTCTCCTCGTCCTCGGAGTACATCCGCTCGACGACGCTGCCGATCATCGCGCCGATCGCCTCGGTCTTGCTGCCGCCGTGCTCGGCGAGGTCGTCGGGGTGGATGGGCAGGGCCGGCGTGAGGTACTTGCCGAAGATCTCCGTGGCGCCCTCGGCGTCCGGGCGCTCGATCTTGATCTTCACGTCCAGCCGGCCGGGGCGCAGGATCGCCGGGTCGATCATGTCCTCGCGGTTCGAGGCGCCGATGACGATGACGTTGTCCAGCCGCTCGACGCCGTCGATCTCCGCGAGCAGCTGCGGCACGATCGTCGTCTCCACGTCGGAGGAGAGGCCGGTGCCGCGGGTGCGGAACAGCGACTCCATCTCGTCGAAGAACACGACGACGGGCGCACCCTGCGTCGCCTTCTCCCGCGCACGGGCGAAGATCAGCCGGATGTGCCGCTCCGTCTCGCCGACGTACTTGTTGAGCAGCTCCGGGCCCTTGACGTTGAGGAAGTAGCTCTTCGCCGTCGGGTCCCCGCCGCGCTTGGACGCGACCATCCCCGCGAGCGAGCTCGCCACGGCCTTGGCGATGAGCGTCTTGCCGCAGCCGGGAGGGCCGTACAGCAGCACGCCCTTGGGGGGCCGCAGCCCGTGCTCGCGGAACAGGTCCGGGTGCGAGAACGGCAGCTCGACGGCGTCGCGGATCTGCTCGATCTGCGGCCCCAGGCCGCCGATGTCCTCGTACGCGATGTCGGGGACCTCCTCGAGGACGAGCTCCTCGACCTCCGACTTCGGCACCACCTCGTAGACGAACCCGCTGCGCACGTCGACCGTGAGCGCGTCCCCGACCCGCAGGACGGCGTCCGCGACCGACCCCGCGAGCCGCACGACGCGCTCCTCGTCGGCGCGCCCGACGACGAGCACGCGCTCCGCGTCGAGCACCTCCTTGACGGTCACCAGCTCGCCGGTGCGCTCGTAGCCACCGACCTCGACCACCGTCATGGCCTCGTTGAGCTTGACCTCCTGGCCGGGGCGCAGCTCGCCGACGTCCAGGCCGGGGCTCGCCTGCACGTGCATCTTGCGGCCCGCCGACGAGATGTCGACGGAGCCGTCGTCGTGCGCGGCGAGGAACGTCGCGTACGTCCCCGGCGGCTTGGCGAGCTCGTCGATCTGGCCCTTGAGCTCGACGATCTGGTCGCGGGCGGCGCGGAGCGCCTCGGCGAGCCGCTCGTTCTTGGCGGCGAGGAGGGCGAGCTGTGCGTCGTGGCTCGGTCCGGTGGGCAGCGCCGGCTGCTCCGGTCGAGGCTCCGGGCGGACAGGGTTGTCGGACATCGCATCCCCTCTCGTGCGGCCCGGGTGACCACCTCCCCGGACGGGAAGACGTCCCCGGAGTACAGCACCCTAGACATCAACACGGGCGTGCGGGGGTTCATTTCACGGAGCGGTCGCGAGGTTCACACGACCGAGACCTCACGGTGACCTGCCGTGCACCCCCGCGAGCACCCCGCGGGTATCGGCGGGCGCGGGCGACACCCGGCGCGGGCGCGTCTCAGCCCTGCGTCTCCTCCGGCGCGACGCCGAGGTCGCGGCGCACGCGGCGGATCTTCTTGTCCGACACCGCGCGCTCCCCGAGCTCCTCCTCCGACCAGTCGGCGTCGGGCGCCGGGTACGAGCCCTTGGCGGGCCGGCGGGTGCGCTCGGGCGGCGTGACGCCGTCCGCGAGCCGCCGCGCGGTGATCAGGAAACCGGTGTGCCCGATCATGCGGTGCTGCGGGCGCACCGCGAGCCCCTCGAGGTGCCAGCCGCGCACCATCGACTCCCACGCCTGCGGCTCCGCGAAGCGGCCGTCGGCGCGCAGGTCCTCGGCCGTCCGCGACAGCTGCGTGGCGGTCGCGACGTAGCAGATCAGCACGCCGCCGGGCACGAGCGCGCGGGCCACGGGGTCGACGTTCTCCCAGGGCGCCAGCATGTCGAGCACGACGCGGTCCACGCTGCCGGGCTCCGCGACGGTGGGCAGCACGTCAGCGAGGTCGCCGACGGACAGCCGCCACGCCGGGTGCTCGCCGCCGAAGAACGACTCGACGTTGCCCCGGGCGATCGCGGCGAAGTCCTCGCGCCGCTCGATCGAGTGCAGCTCGCCCGCGTCCCCGACGGCGCGCAGCAGCGACATGGTCAGGGCGCCGGAGCCGACGCCGGCCTCGACGACGCGCGCGCCCGGGAAGATGTCGGCCATCTGCACGATCTGGCCGGCGTCCTTGGGGTAGACGACGGCGGCGCCGCGCGGCATGGACAGCACGTAGTCGCTCAGCAGCGGCCGCAGGGCCAGGTACTCGATGCCCGCCGTGTTGGTCACGACCCATCCCTCGGGGCGCCCGATGAGGTCCTCGTGGCGGAAGTAGCCCTTGTGCGTGTGGAAGGTGCCGCCGGGCTTGAGCGTGATGGTGTGCAGGCGCCCCTTGGGGTCCGTCAGCTGCACCCGGTCGCCCTCGCGCAGCGGGCCGCGGCGCAGGTCGGCGCCGGTGGCGCCGCCGGTCGGCCCCTGGTCCGGCCCCTGGTCCGGCGTGGGGTCCGGCTCTGTGGTCGGGCGGTTCTCGGGCGCGGTGGCGTCGGCGGAGGTCACGACGGGCGAGTCTACCGGCCAGCCTCCCGGCCCCTCAGCGGCGCAGGGCGGCCGCGACCCGCGCGACGTCGAGGACCGCGACCAGGCGGGCGCCGTCGACGACCGGCACCACGCGCGCCCCGGAGGAGCCGCGGGCCAGGCGGTCGAGCAGCTCGTCCCCCTCGAGGTCCGGGCTCACGGCCGAGCCGGGCGGGAACGGGACGACGACGGCCTCCACCGGCGTCGCCGGCGCCTGGTCGGCCGGCACGCTCGCGACCGCCGCGGGGTCCACCCAGCCCACGGGCTCGCCGGCGGGCCCGACCACCGCCACGACCGCGCCCGGGTGGCGCGTCGCCGCGTCGGAGACGCCCGCGACCGTGGTGGCGACCGGGATCACGACCGCCGGCACGGCCAGGCTCCGCGCGGACAGCCCCGCGACCCGCTCCCGGGCCTGCGCGTTCTTGATGGCCTCGCCCGCGCCGGACCAGAGGAACGCGCCGATGATCGCCGCCCAGGCCACGGTGACCCACGACGGCGTCCGCCCCTCGAGCAGGGGCCACAGCAGGGCCACGACCAGCACGCCGACGGCCACCACGCGGCCGACCCTGCCCGCGGCGAGCGTGCCCCGCGAGCGCGAGCCGGTCACCCCCCAGACGACGGACTCGAGGATCTGCCCCCCGTCCAGCGGCAGCCCGGGGACCAGGTTGAAGAACCCGACGAAGGCGTTCGAGAAGGCCCCGGCGAGGAGCAGCGCCGTCGCGACGGACGACACCGGCTGCAGCTGGTACACGACCCAGAACGCGGCCGCGAGCGCGAGGTTGGTCAGCGGGCCGACCACCGCGACGAGGGCGCCGTCGAGCGGGCGCCCGCCCGACCCCGTGTAGGCGGTGTGCCCGCCCCAGAGGGTCAGGGCCAGCTCGGTGACCCGGTGGCCGCGGGAGCGCGCGACGAGGGCGTGGGCCACCTCGTGCAGGAAGACCGACGCGAACAGCAGCAGCACGAACGCGGCCGCGACGACGAGCACCGCCGTCGTCCCCAGCTGCGGCGCGAACCACGTCCGGACCGTCGGCGCGAACACGAGGGTGAGCACGACGGCCCCGAGGAACCAGGACGGGGTGACGAGGACGGGCGCGCCCGCGATGCGGCCGACCACCCATCCCCGGGAGCGAGAGGTCACCCGGTCAGGCTATCCGGCCTGGCAGCGCGGCCGGTCCGCCCGCCCCGCCGGCCTGTCCCCGCCCGCCCGTAGGGTGGCGCGCATGACGACGACCGCCGCGCCCGACCTGCCCCCGGCGTCCGCCGTCCGGCCCCCGGCCCTCTCGCCGTCGCGCGCGAGCGACTTCATGCGCTGCCCGCTGCTGTTCCGCTTCCGCGTGGTCGACCGCCTGCCGGAACCGCCGGCGTCGGCGGCCGCGCGCGGCACCCTGGTGCACGCGGTGCTCGAGCGTCTCTACGACGCCCCGCGCGGCGAGCGCACGCCGGAGGCGGCGGCCGCCCTGCTGCCGGTCGAGTGGGAGCGGCTCGTCGAGGCGGAGCCGCGGTACGCCACGCTGTTCGAGGCGGGCGGCGACGCCGCGGGCACCACGCCCGCCCAGTGGCTCGGCCGTGCGCGCCGGCTCGTGGGCACGTACTTCACGCTGGAGGACCCGAACCGCCTCGAGCCGGAGTCGCGCGAGCTGCGCGTCGAGACGTCGCTCGACGACGGGCCGGTGCTGCGCGGGATCGTGGACCGGCTCGACGTCGCGCCCGACGGCGCGCTGCGGGTGGTCGACTACAAGACGGGCCGCGCGCCCGGGCCGGGCTTCGAGGGCTCCGCCCTGTTCCAGATGCGGTTCTACGGCCTGGTCCTGTGGCGGCAGCGGGGCGAGCTACCGCGCATGCTGCAGCTGCTGTACCTCGGCGACGGCCAGGTGCTGCGCGCCGAGCCGGGCGAGCGGGAGCTCGAGGCCACGGAGACCAAGGTGCGGGCGCTGTGGTCGGCGATCCAGGACGCCGCCCGGTCGGGCGACTGGCGCCCTCGCCGCAGCCGGCTGTGCGGGTGGTGCGCCCACCAGGCGCTGTGCCCCGAGTTCGGCGGCACGCCGCCCGCGATCCCGCCCGGCGCGCTGCGCCAGCGGCTGGGGGTGGACCTCGAGGAGCAGCCGGTCAGAGCGTGAGGTCCACGACCTCGCCGGCGCCGATTCGCGCGAGCGTCGCGACGTCGACCTTCTCCAGCGACCCGGCGCGGCTGAGCCCGTCGAGGTGCGGCACGGGCACGACCGCCTCGACACCGAGGGTCGCGATCCCGGCGGCGCGGGCCGACGCGATGCCCGTGGGCGAGTCCTCGATCGCCACGCAGGTCGCGACGTCGACGCCGAGCCGCTCCGCGGCGGTCAGGTAGGGCTCGGGGTCGGGCTTGCCGCGCGACACCTGGTCCCCCGTGACGACGGTCGCGAACGCCCCCGCGGGTGCCCGCGACACGACCTCCTGGGCCAGCGCCGTGTAGCTCATCGTGACGAGCGCGCACGGCACGCCGGCCTCCGCCAGACCGCTCAGGAGCTCGAGCGCCCCCGGCTGCCACGGCACCTGCCGCCGCACCTGCTCGACGACCCGCCCGAGCAGGCGCTCGACGATCGCGTCGAGCGGCAGGTCCACGCCGCCCTGGTCGCGCAGGATCGCGGCGGAGACGGTCAGGGCGTTGCCGACCATCTGCATGGCCTGCTCGTGCGTCCACGTGCCCCCGTGCTCCGCGACGAGCTCCTGTTCGGCACGGATCCAGTACGGCTCGGTGTCCACGAGGGTGCCGTCCATGTCCCACAGGACGGCGGCGGGCAGCGTCGGCGTGGGGGTCTGCGGGGCGGGGGCGAGAGTCTCGGGCACCCGTCCATCGTACGGACCGGCCCGGTGCGGCCGGCGCGCGGGACCCCGTGAGATGGGGCACGGCGCCTCCCGACGCACGGGCCCACGCTGTATACGCTGGACGAATGACGACCGAGCCGGAGACCACCGGGCGCCACGCCGCACGGCAGACCGTGATGATCGCCGCGTTCGAGGGGTGGAACGACGCCGGCAGCGCCGCCACCGCCGCGCTCACCCATCTCGCCCACGTCTGGGACGCCCGCCAGGTACGCGAGCTCGACCCCGAGGACTACCACGACTTCCAGGTGAACCGGCCCGTGATGGAGACCTCCCCGGAGGGGGAGCGCACGATCACCTGGCCCACGACCACGGTGTCGGTCGCCGAGCTGCCCGACCGCACGGTGGTGCTGGTGCACGGCATCGAGCCGTCGTTCCGCTGGCGCTCCTACTGCGCCGAGCTGCTGGACCTCGCCGCCGAGCTCGGCGTCCGCACGGTCGTGACCCTTGGCGCCCTGCTGGCCGACGTGCCGCACACCCGCCCCATCCCCATGACGGCCACGACCGAGAGCTCGGGCCTGCAGGCGGTGCTCGACGTCGAGCCCAGCACGTACGAGGGACCCACCGGCATCGTCGGCGTGCTGCAGCACGAGGCCGACCGGCGCGGGTTCCAGTCCGTGTCCCTGTGGGCGGCCGTGCCGCACTACGTGGCCAACCCGCCGTCGCCGAAGGCCACGCTCGCGATCCTCACCCGCGTCGAGGAGCTCATCGCGGCGCCGGTCCCCCTCGGCGACCTGCCGGAGGACGCCGAGGCGTGGCAGCACGGCGTCGACGAGCTCGCGTCGGACGACGCCGAGATCGCCGAGTACGTGCAGCAGCTCGAGGAGGCGAAGGACACCGCCGACCTGCCGGAGGCGACCGGCGAGGCCATCGCGCGGGAGTTCGAGCGCTACCTGCGCCGCCGCGACGTCGGCGGCGACAAGGGCACGGACAAGGGCGGGGAGAAGGGGCCCGACAAGGGCTGAGCGCCCTCAGAGCGGGAGGCCCGCGCGGCGAGGGCGGCCGTCGGCGCGTGCAGCACCTCGGCGCGACGAGGGTGGACTAGAGCCGGACGCCCAGCAGCGCGTTGACGGCGCGGGCCAGGACGCCGGGCGCGCCCTCGTGGTCGTCGGCCGTGTCGCGGCCGGGCTCCAGCGCGACGTCGGCCCACGCGTCCACGGCCGCGAGCGCGGCGGGTCCGTCGAGGTCGTCCGCGAGCGCGGCGCGCAGGGCCGCCAGGGTCGCGGTCGCGTCCGGGCCCCCGTTGCCGGAGACGGCGGCACGCCAGCGCTCCAGACGCGCGGCCCCGGCCTCGAGGTCGGCGTCGGTCCACTCCCACTCGGTGCGGTAGTGGTGGGCCAGCAGCGCCAGGCGGATCGCCATCGGGTCGACGCCCGCGTGGCGCAGCGCCGAGACGAACACGAGGTTGCCGCGCGACTTGCTCATCTTCTCGCCCTGGTAGGCGACCAGCCCGGCGTGCACGTGCACGCCCGCCCCGCCGCCGCCCAGCAGGCGGTCGTGCGAGGTCGACATCTCGTGGTGCGGGAAGAGCAGGTCCGCTCCCCCGCCCTGCAGGTCGAAGGGCAGGCCGAGCCCGTCGCGGGCGATGACCGCACACTCGATGTGCCAGCCCGGACGGCCGGTGCCGAGGGTCGCGCCGTCCCAGGCGGGCTCGCCCGGGCGCTCGCGGCGCCACAGCAGCGGGTCGAGCGGGTTCTTCTTGCCCTCGCGCTGTGGGTCCCCGCCGCGCTCGGCGAAGAGCTCGGCCATCGCCTGCGGGTCGAGGCGCGCCACCTGGCCGAAGTCGGGGTCCGCCGTGAGGTCGGCGTACACGTCGCCGAGGCCCGCGTCGTCCCCGCCGGCACCCGGCTCGATCGGCACGCGGTAGGCCGCCCCCTCGTCCAGCAGCCGCTCGACGGCGGCGACGACCGCAGGCACCGACTCGACGGCCCCGGTCCACGTGGCGGGCGGCACCATGCCGAGCGCGGTCATGTCCTCGCGGAAGAGCGCGACCTGCTCGGCGGCCAGCTCGCGCCAGTCGACGCCGGTCGCCGTGGCCCGCTCGAGCAGCGGGTCGTCCACGTCGGTGACGTTCGAGACGAACGTCACGTCCTTGCCGGCGTCGAGCCACGCCCGGTGCAGCAGGTCGAACGCCAGGTACGTGCTGGCGTGCCCGAGGTGGGTCGCGTCGTAGGGGGTGATCCCGCAGACGTAGTAGCGGGCGGTGCCCCCCGGGGCCGGGTCCACGAGCCGTCCGGTGGTGCTGTCGTGCACCCGGACGGGGGTGCGGCGGCCGTCGGCCGGTTCGGGGAGCTCGGGGATCTGCGGGGCGGGCCAGGAACGCACGCGCCCAGGCTACCGGCCCTCCCGCCCGGTCAGTTCCGCGACCGGGTCCTGGTCAGACGACGATGCCGCCGTTCGCCGTGAGCACGCCGGTCAGCAGCAGCACGACGACCACGGCGGCCAGGCCGAGGCGGTACCAGACGAACGGCATGAACGAGTGCGAGGTGATGAGCTTGAGGAAGCCGATGATGACGACGTAGCCGACGACGAACGCCACGAGCGTGGCGATGAGGGTCGCGCCCGCGCCCGGCGACCCGGGGGCGGGGTCGTCCCCGACCGACTTGGCGAGCTGGTAGAAGCCCGACAGCAGCACGGCGGGCACGGCCAGCAGGAACGAGTAGTCGGCGGCGGCCTTGCGGGTGAAGCCCATGAACAGCCCCGCGGTGATCGTGCCGCCGGAGCGCGACACGCCCGGGATGAGGGCGAGCGCCTGCGCGAACCCGAACCCGATCGCCCGCTTCGGGGTGAGCTCGTCGAGCTTGCGCTGGCGGCGGCCGACCCTGTCCGCCCACCCCAGCAGGAGTCCGAAGACGACGAGCGTCGTCACCGTGATCCAGAGGTTGCGCAGGTACGTCTCGATCTGGTCCTGGAACAGCAGGCCGAGGACGCCGATCGGGATCGAGCCGAGCGCGATGTACCAGGCCATGCGCGCCTGCTCGTCGTGGGCGCCCATGCGGGAGCGCCAGTCACGACCGTGCCTGCCGACGAGCGACGTCCACCACCCGACGCAGACGTCCCGGATCGTGCGGCGGTAGTAGAGCAGCACTGCCGCCTCGGTGCCGATCTGGGTGATCGCGGTGAACGCGGCCCCGGGATCGGTCCCGCCGAGCAGCTCGCCCACGATGCGCAGGTGCGCGCTCGAGGAGATCGGCAGGAACTCGGTCAGGCCCTGGACCAGGCCGAGCAGGATCGCTTCCCAGGCATTCACGGGCGGTCACACTACCCGGACCGGCGACCTTTCCCGGTAGCCTGGCCCGCCATGGAGCGTCGTCAGATGGGCCGTACCGGCCTGCGCGTGTCCGAGCTCGGCCTGGGGACCATGACCTGGGGGCGGGACACCGACGACCTGGACGCCGCGGAGCAGCTGCGCGACTTCGTCGACGCCGGTGGCACCCTCGTCGACACGGCCGCGACGTACGGCGACGGCGACGCGGAGCGCGTCATCGGCTCCCTCCTGCAGGGCAAGGTCTCGCGCGACGACGTGGTGCTGTGCACCAAGGGCGGCGTGCGCGCCGGGCGGTCCGGGGCTCGCGTGGACGCCTCGCGGGCGGGCCTGCTCGCCGACCTCGACGCGTCCCTGGCCCGCCTCGGCACCGACCACGTGGACCTCTTCCTCGTCGCCTGCCCCGACCCGGCGACGCCGCTCGCCGAGACGGTGTCGGCGCTGCGCCACGCGGTGACCTCCGGCCGGGCACGCTACGTCGGCCTCTCCAACCATCCCGGCTGGGCGTCCGCCCGGGCGGCGACGCTCCTCGAGGCCGACGGGACGGGGCTCAGCGCCCTCGAGCTGGAGTACTCGCTGCTGCAGCGCGGTGTCGAGCGCGACGTCGCCCCCGCCGCGGACGCCCTCGGGCTCGGCCTGCTGGCCTGGTCGCCGCTGGGCCGCGGGGTGCTCACGGGCAAGTACCGGCGCGCCATCCCGGCGGACTCCCGCGCGGCGTCGGCGCACCTCGCGGCGTTCGTCGACCCGTACCTGGACGCCGCCGCGTCGTCCGTCGTGGAGGCCGTGGCCACCGCGGCCGACGGGCTCGGCCGCGCCCCGCTCGAGGTGGCGCTGTCCTGGTTGCTGGCCCGCGACGGGGTCGCGAGCGCGATCGTCGGGGCACGGACGCCGGCCCAGCTCCGCGCGTCGCTCGCGGCGGTCGACCTCGAGCTCCCGGGCGAGGTGCACGCCGCGCTCGACGACGTCTCCGCCCCGGAGATCGGCTACCCCGAGCGCTGGTAGGCCTGCCCCGGGGGTTCGGCGTCGGCCGAACGCTCGGCCGACACGTCGGCCAGGTCGGGGGCCTCGAGATCGGTGTCGAGCTCGGCGTCGAGGTCGTCCTCGTCGTCACCGTCCTCGTCGCCGTCCTCGTCGTCCTCGTCGTCGCCCTCGTCGAGGAAGAACGGCGTCACCTCGGAGTACACCTGGGCGAGGGCGTCCTCGTAGACCTCGAACGCGTCGGCCAGGACCTCGTAGGCGTCGTCGACCGCGGGGTCGTCGTCCCCCCGGCGGGTCGACACCGCGTGGTAGTGCGCCTCGAGCGCGGCGACGAAGCGATCCAGCGCGGCACGCGGGTCTGCGGTCATGCTCTGACCGTAGCGCCCCACGGGGCACAATGGGCAGACGAAAACCGCCCGCCAGCACTTCGGGAGGACAGCGGATGGCTTCGATCCCGTCGACGACCCAGGCAGGAGCGCGCTCCGGCGCACCGTCGGCCTGGCGCAAGCACGGACAGTACGAGTACCGCGTGGTGACGATCGACCGGGGCACCAGCGTCCCGGACGCACGCAAGATGCTCACCGACGAGGCCGAGTACGGCCGGTGGGAGCTGGCGCGCACGCGCCTCTACCTGGGCGGCGAACGCCGGGTGTGGCTGCGGCGCAAGATCATCAAGGTCAGCGCCACCTTCTGACCCGTGCGGCACGGCCGCAGGCACCACCGCCGAGCAGACCCGCGAGACAGACCGCAGACAGACCGCAGAAGACATGGTCGACACCTTCCGCAAGTCCCGGCCGGACGCGCCGCTCGGGTTCTTCACCACCGAGGCCGCCGGGCTGCGCTGGCTCGCCGTGCCGGGCGGCCCGCGCGTCGCCCGGGTGCTCGACGTCGGCCCGGACCACCTCGACCTGGGGCGCGTCGCCGCGGCGCGCCCCACGGCCGACGCCGCGCGCGACCTCGGCCGCCGGCTGGCCGTGCTGCACGGCGCCGGGGCGGACGGGTTCGGCGTGCTGCCGCCCGGGGCCGCGAGCGGGTGGTTCGGCCCGCTCGACGACCCCCTGCCGCTGGTCGCGGGGACGTGGGGCGACTGGCCGGCGTTCTACGCCCACGCCCGCCTGCGGCCCGTCGCCGCGCAGGGACGCGAGCGGGGCGTGCTGACCGGGCAGGACGCGGCCGCCGTCGAGCGCGTCTGCGGCCGCCTGGGCGCCCTCGCGGGCCCCGCGGCCCGCGAGGCACCCGCCCGGGTGCACGGCGACCTCTGGTCGGGGAACGTGCTGTGGTCGCCGGGCCCGGCCGGGTCCGCCGAGGCGGTGCTGATCGACCCCGCGGCCCACGGCGGGCACCGCGAGGCGGACCTCGCCATGCTGGCGCTGTTCGGCGCACCGCACCTGGAGGAGATCGTCGCGGGCTACGAGGCCGAGCGGCCCCTCGCCCCGGGCTGGCGCGACCGGCTCGCGCTGCACCAGCTCTACCCGCTCGCCGTGCACGCGGTGCTGTTCGGCGGCGGGTACGTCGAGCAGACGCGCGGGCTGCTCGCCCGGCTGGGCGGCTGACCCGTCAGCAGTCGCGCAGCAGGCGGTCCAGCACGCGCGTGCCGAAGCGCAGCGACTCGACCGGCACCCGCTCGTCCACCCCGTGGAACATGCCCGAGAAGTCGAGGTCGGCGGGCAGGCGCAGCGGCGCGAACCCGTACCCGGTGATCCCGAGCCGCGATAGCGACTTGTTGTCGGTGCCGCCCGACAGCGTGTACGGCAGCACCGCGGCCCCCGGGTCCTCCGCCAGGAGGGACGCGACCATGGAGTCCACGAGGTCGCCGGAGAACGGCACCTCGAGCGCGGTGTCCTGGTGGATCGGCTCGACGCGCACGGCGGGGCCGGCCAGCTCGCGCAGCGTCGCCATCCCCTCCTCCTCGTGGCCGGGCAGGAGGCGCACGTCCACGGTCGCCTCGGCGCGCCCCGGGATGACGTTCGCCTTGTAGCCCGCGTCGAGCTGGGTCGGGTTGGACGTGTGCCGCACCGTGGCGCCCACGAACTTCGCCGCCGGCCCCAGCGCGGCGACGAGCGCGTCCACCGCCGCGGGGTCCTCGCCCTCGAACGGCAGGCCCGTGAGGTCGGACACCCCGCGCAGCAGCTTCTCCACGGTCGGGGTCAGGGTGTATGGCCACGGGTGCTGCCCGATCCGGGCGACGGCCGCCGCCAGCTCGGTCACCGCGTTCTCGGTGTTGACCTGGGAGCCGTGGCCGGCGCGCCCGTCGGCCACGAGCCGCAGCCACGCGAGGCCCTTCTCCGCCGTCTGCAGCAGGTACGCCCGCCGCCCGCCGACCTCCACCGAGAAGCCGCCCACCTCGCTGATCGCCTCGGTGGCGCCCTCGAAGAGCTCCGGGCGGTGCCGCACCGCCCACTGGGCCCCCAGCGGGCCGCCGGCCTCCTCGTCCGCGAAGAACGCCACGACGACGTCGCGCGCCGGGCGTCGCCCCTCGCGGGCCATCTGCCGCACGACGGACAGGATCATCGCGTCCATGTCCTTCATGTCGACGGCGCCGCGGCCCCAGAGCATCCCGTCGATCTCCTCGCCCGCGAACGGGTCCACGGACCAGTCGTCCGCCGCGGCGGGCACCACGTCCGTGTGCCCGTGCAGCACGAGCGCGGGCCGCGTGGGGTCGGCGCCCTCGAGCCGCGTCACGACCGACGCGCGCCCGGGCGCCGACTCGAAGAGCTCCACCTCCAGGCCGACGTCGGTGAGCAGGCCCGCGACGAGCTCCGCCGCCCGCCGCTCCCCCGGGCCCTCGCCGTTGCCGTAGTTGGACGTGTCGATCCGCAGCAGGTCGCGGCAGATGTCCACGACCTCCTGCTCGGCCGTCGTCTGGTCGGCCGTCGTCGGAACGGCGGGGGTGCTCGGGCGCGGGGCGAGGGGCTGTGACGTCACCCGGCCACCGTACCGGCGCGTGTGCGCGAAACGTTTAGCGGGGATGACGGCGTCCACCACGTGGACCACCGTCGTGCGGACGGCCCTCAGCCACGAACCCGAGCACGAACCCCGAGCACGAACCTCGACGAGGAGGACCATCATGCGAAGACTCGCCGCATCCCTGGCCACCGCGGTGCTGGCCGCCGTCGGCGCCGTCGCCGTCGTCGGCCAGCCCGCCGCCGCCCACGGCGCCGAGGTGTTCCCCGGCTCCCGGCAGTACCTGTGCTGGGAGGACGCCCAGACCGCGACCGGGCAGCTCGACCCCGCCAACCCGGCGTGCGCCGACGCGCTCGCCGAGAGCGGCCCGAACGCCTACTACAACTGGTTCGGCAACCTGGACTCGAACGGGGCCGGCCGCACCGAGGGGTACATCCCGGACGGGACCATCTGCTCCGGCGGCGACCGCGGCCCGTACGACTTCTCCGCGTTCAACGCGCCGCGCACCGACTGGCCCACGACCCACCTCACCGCGGGCGCGACCTACGAGTTCCAGCACAACAACTGGGCCGAGCACCCCGGCCGCTTCGACGTCTACGTGACGAAGGAGGGCTTCGACCCGACCGAGCCGCTCGGCTGGGCCGACCTCGAGCTGGTCGGCTCCGTGACCGACCCGCCGGACACCGGCGGCCCGGGCGGCGACAACTACTACTACTGGGACGTCACGCTGCCCGCCGACCGCACCGGGCGCCACGTCGTCTTCACGCACTGGGTGCGCTCGGACAGCACCGAGAACTTCTACAGCTGCTCCGACGTGGTGTTCGACGGCGGCGACGGTGAGGTCACCGGGATCGGCGACGACGCCGGGACCGCCGAGCCGCCGGCCGCGTGCCCGGACGAGGCCCCGGGCGCGCCCGGAGACGTGACGGCGCACGACGTGCGGGCCACGCAGGCGCACGTCATGTGGGGCGTGTCGCAGTCCGGCTGCGTGACGGGCTACGACGTGCTCGACGCCGCCACGGGCGACGTCCTCGCGGCGACGGACGGCTCGCCCATGGTCGACCTCACCGGGCTCGACCCCGGGTCCACCTACGAGGTGACGGTCCGGTCCCGCAACGACCACACCGGCGCGGTCTCCGACCCCACCGCTCCGGCCTCGTTCACCACGACGACCACCACGACGACCGCCGACAACGCAGCGGCCGCCGGGGCGTGCACCGCGACGCGCACCGGCGCGTCGGCGTGCTCCTGACGCCAGTGGACGAGCGCGCGGGAGAGACCACGGGGCGCTCGCCGAGCGGCTACGACCGCCGCTCGGCGAGCGTCCCGTCCGCCGCCAGCACCAGCTCGGCGTCGAGGCCGAGCCGGTCGAGGAACGCCCGGTCGTGGCTCACGACCAGGAGCGCGCCCCGGTACGCCGCCAGCGCCTGCACCAGCTGGTCGGTGCTGGCGATGTCGAGGTTGTTGGTGGGCTCGTCCAGCACCAGCAGCTGGGCGGGCGGGTCGGACAGCAGCAGGCGCGCCAGGGCGACACGGAACCGCTCGCCCCCCGACAGCGTCGCCACGGGTCGCCCGACCTGGTCGCCGCGCACGAGGAAGCGCGCCAGCCGGTTGCGCAGCTCCCCCGGCGCCACGTGCGGGGCCGCGGCTCGCACGGCGTCGAGCACCGTCTGGTCGTCGTCGAGCACGTCGAGCCGCTGCGGCAGGTAGCCGACGCGGTCGGTGAGCGCCTCGGCACGCGCGCCCGTCCCGACGTCGGCGGACTCCGGCGCCGCCCCGACGAGCCGCTCCAGCAGCGTCGTCTTGCCGACGCCGTTGGGGCCGGTCAGCGCCACGCGCTCCGGCCCGGCCAGCACGACCTCGCGCCCGTCCGTGCCGCGCAGGACGGCGAGCCGCCGGCCCGCGGGGACGCCCGGGTCGGGCAGGTCGACGACGATGCGGTCGTCGTCGCGCACCGACCGCTCCGCGGCCTCGACCGCCGCCCGCGCCTCCGCCTCCTTCCCCGCGGCCTGGCCGCGGCGGGCGGCCTGGGACTTCTCGGCGGAGTTGCGCCGGTCGTTGATCTGCGCCTTGACGTACCGGCGCTCCACGACGTCCTGACGCCCCCGGCGCTCCGAGTGCGCGATGCGCTCCTCGGCCTTGATCCGCTCGCGCTTCTCGCGCCGGAGGATCTGCTCGGCGTCGCGCAGGGCGGCGCGCGCCGCCTCCTGCTGCGCGGCCAGGTGCTCCTCGTACTGCGCGTACGTGCCGCCGTAGGTGGTGAGCGAACCCGTGCGCAGCTCGGCGGTCTCGTCGACGAGCTCGAGCAGCTCCCGGTCGTGGGAGACGACGACGAGCGCGCCGCGCCACGTCCGCACGAGCTCGTGCAGCCGCTCGCGGGCGTCGCCGTCGAGGTTGTTCGTGGGCTCGTCGAGCAGCGCGACGTCCGCGCCGCGCAGGCGCACGCCGGTGACGGCGACGAGCATCGCCTCGCCGCCCGAGAGCGTCCCGACCGGGCGGTCGAGCACGCCGTCGTCGGCCGGGAGCCCGGCGCTCGCGAGCTCGGCCCGGGCCCGCTCCTCGAGGTCCCAGCCGTCGCCGACGACGTCGAACAGCGTGGCGAGCTCGTGCTCGGGCGCGGTGCCGTCGGTGATGACACGCACGGCGTCGACGACGTCCCGCACGCCCAGCAGGTCGGCCACCGTGGCGCCGACGTCGAGGGTGAGGCGCTGCGGCAGGTAGTCCGCGACGCCGGAGACGCTGATCGACCCCGACGTCGGCCGCAGGAGGCCCGCGACGAGCCGCAGCAGGGTGGACTTCCCCGCGCCGTTGAGGCCCACGAGGCCGGTGCGGCCGCGGGAGAACGCGCCGGACACGCCGGCGATCGGGGTGGCCCCGTCGGGCCAGGAGAAGGTGACGTCGTGCAGGACGACGGAGGGGTGGGTGGCAGGCACGGAGGACTCCAGCGGTGCAGGGAGGGCGGACGGCGGGTGCGTCGACGCCGCTCCCCCGGCCGGTACGACCGGCGGGGAGCCTCGGGGTCGACGCGCTAGGCGGTCGTCCGGATGCCCGTCATCGCTGTGGTGCGCCTCTCGTCCTGGAGCCGTCCCCTCTCACGCGCGGCGGAGGCCGCGGGGACGGCGTCGACCATGCCATGCCACCGTGGAGTCGGGCAACCCGAAACCGGACACGTCGCGACGGACACGGGCGGCAAGCCCTGCCGTCAGGCCGTCGGAGCCTCCGCCGGCCAGGGCTCGCTCGGCTCTCGCGGGTCCTGCGGCAGTAGCGATCCGACCCACGAGTCGTGCCGGACACCCCGCTGCAGTCCGAACCGCCGCAGGGTGCCCTCGTACCGGAACCCGAGCTTCCAGGCGACCCGGCGCGACGGCCAGTTGCCCACGTACGCCAGCCAGTGCGCCCGCGCGAGGCCGAGACCCTCGGGGTCGAGGGCCCAGTCGACGACGAGGCGCGCCGCCTCCGTCGTCAGGCCGCGGCCTCGGGCGTCCGGGGCGCTCCAGTACCCCAACTCCCCCATCCGGTCTGTCCCCGGCACGCCTTCGCAGGTCATGCCGACCATGCCCCGCACCGGCCCGTCGGCGTCCCCGGGGTCCCGGACCGCCCACGTGAAGCTCGTCTCCTGGGCCCAGCCGTCGGCCACCATGCCGGTGACGAACCCCACCGCGTCGTCCCGCGTGTACGGCGAGGGCACCGTGGTCCACCGCGCGATCTCGGGGTCGGTGCAGATCCCCGCGATGCGGTCGACGTCGGCAGAGGTCGGGACGGACAGTCGGACGCGGTCGGTGGCGAGGACGAACGGCTCCATCCGGGCATCGTGGCACGCCGCCCGGCCTGGCTACACGCTATTTGTCCCGCGAGGTGTCCGGGCCCTCCTCCGACGGGTCGGCGGCCCCGGGCCCGCCCGGCGCGGCCTCCGCCGGCCGGTCCACCAACGGCGCGACCGCGAGCGGCCCGTCCCTGAGGCCGGACGGCTCCTCCTCGAGCTCGGGGTGCGGCCGGTCGCCCCGCAGCGTGGAGAAGACCGTCCACGCGACGGCCATGAGCGGGACGGCGATGATCGCGCCGAGGATCCCGGCCAGGACGGTGCCGGCGGTGACGCCGATGCCGATGATCAGCGGGTGCAGGGCCACCTGCTTGCCCATGATGAGCGGCTGCAGCACGTGGCCCTCGAGCTGCCCGATGAGCGCGATGCCGATCGTGACGATGAGGGCCGTGACGATGCCGTTGGCGGCCAGCGCGACGACCGCGGCGATGATCATCGCCAGGGGCGCGCCGATGAGGGGGATGAAGGCGCCGATGAAGACCAGCACGGCCAGCGGGGCGGCGAGCGGCACGCCCAGGATGGTCAGCAGGATGAACGCCAGCACGCCGTCGGTGAAGGCGATGATCACGGTGCCGCGCGCGTAGCCGGAGAAGCTGTACCAGCCGGCCCCGGCGGCGGCCTGCCACCGCGTGCGGTGCTGCGCCGGGATCTGGTCGAGGAACCAGCGCCACATCTTGCCGCCCGACGCGACGAAGAAGACGGTGCAGAAGATGGCCAGGGCGAAGACCGCGAACCCCTCCGCCACCGAGCCGGCGCTCTGCGCGGCCTGGCTGACGAGGGAGTCGGCGTTGTCCGTGAGCCACTGCCGGCCCTGGTCGATCCACTGGTTGATCTGGTCGAGGGTGACCGACAGCCCGAACGGGCCGCTCTCGAGGTACGCCAGGATCTGCTGGATGCCGGTGTCGAACTGGCCGGCGAGCTGCTCCCACTGCCCCGCCACGGACGCGACGACGTACGTGATGAGGCCGCCGAGCACGAGGAACGCGCTGAGGATCGCGAGCGCCGTGGCCAGCGGGCGCGGCATGACCTTGGCGTAGAGGTCGGCGACGGGGTTGAGCACCGACGCGAACACCAGCCCGAGGAACACGGCCACGAAGACGAGCTGCACCTGCACCGTCGCCCAGAACACCAGCGCGACCGCCGCCGTCAGGGCGATGAGCCGCCACGACCAGCCCGCCGACGTCCGCAGCCAGGCCGGCACGTTCTCGGTCGCACGTTTCGCCACCCGTGGGCTCCTCTCGCCGGCGTGCACCCCAGTGTGCCGCACCGACCTGCCACGACGCCGGTGGACGCCGCGTGTCGGCCGACGCCGCGGAGGTCCGGGTAGCATGGCCCGCAGACTTCCGGCGCGAGAGCGCCGGCGGGATCCGAATGAGACAGCGGATCGAGACGCCCCGTCGCTCCACACGGCGGGGCGTCTTGCTGTCCGGCGACGCCCTCGACGCTCCGTGATTCCTGTGACCGGGAGGCCTCCGGCCCGATCCTAGGGTCGCCGTCGACGAGGACGAACCGAGGAGAGGACACCGGTCATGGGCCTGTTCGGCAGGAAGAAGAGCGACGAGGAGCGCGTCGAGGACGCGATGCGGACGGCCGAGAAGATCGGCCAGGGACGCGGGCTCACGGGCGGGCTCGCGCGGCTCGTCATG
Organism: Isoptericola sp. F-RaC21; assembly: GCF_038593535.1. Classification (NCBI taxonomy): domain Bacteria; kingdom Bacillati; phylum Actinomycetota; class Actinomycetes; order Micrococcales; family Promicromonosporaceae; genus Isoptericola; species Isoptericola sp. F-RaC21. The sequence goes on from NZ_JBCFYX010000001.1 coordinate 1,021,847, forward strand.
GGCAGCGAGAACACCGACAAGGTCCGCGACGCGATGCAGGCCGCCCGCGCGGGCCAGGCCGGGATGGCGGGGATGGCCGGTGCGCCGGCGGGGACGGACGTCCGCACGGCGGCGGTCACCGCGATCGCCGACACCGGGCAGTCGGTCAACGGGAACCCGATCGTGCAGCTGGAGCTCGACCTCGAGGGTCAGGCGGTCACGCTGCGCACCATGGTGTCGCGCCTGCAGATCCCGCGGGCCGGGGACACCGTGCACGTCATGCGCAACCCGGTCGACGGCGCCCTCCTCTACGGGGGCCCGGCGTCCTGACGGCCCCCTCCCGGCGCCGGCCGCGCCCCGCCCGTGCCCGGACGGCGCCGTTAGGGTTTCCGTGTGACGGCGGAGACTGCACCCCGGGCGGGCGTGCTCGGCGCGGCCTGGCGCGAGCTCGGGGACGGCGTCGCGCCGCTGAGCAACGCGGCGGGCCTGCCGCTGGCGCGCACGACGAAGCTGATCCTGGACCCGCTGGTCGTGCGCCCGGTGCAGCGCCCCCACCTGGGGCGGGCGCTGCTCGACCCGGCCGCCGCCCGGGAGCTGCGGGAGCTGCTCCTGGCCGCCGGCGACGACCTGCGGGCCGCGGCCGCCTGGTACGTGCTGATGAAGCGCGAGCGGCGGGCCCGCGGCATCACGGCGGGCAACGCGCAGGACCTGTACTTCCAGCGGGCGTACGAGCTGGCGCACGGGCACGGGCACCCGTCCCAGGACGACGCGGCGGTGTCCGCCGCAGTGGCCGGCAGGGAGGTCGACGACGTGCACGACGACGGCCGGGTGACGGCCGCCGGGCTGAGGGACTACCTGACGACGCCGTCCGTGGCCGACGCGGTGCGGCGCGCGATCGACGAGGCGTGGGAGCGGCAGGTGCGCGCGAGAGCGGCGGAGCACGGCACCGGGCACGACACCGAGCCTGGCGCGGACGGCCGGGTCACGGCGCTGCTCGACCGGTGCGCCGCGGACGGGCGCGCCGAGCTCGCCGCCATGGTCGCGGCCAGCGACGGCACGGCCGCCGGTGCGGCGCTGCGCGCGCCGGGTGCCGCCCGGGCCGCCGGCATGACGGAGCTCGAGGTGCCGGGCCCGCCCGAGGTGGGCGCGCACGCGTCGAAGTCCGCGCTGCCCGCGCCGTTCGACCGATCGGTCCTCGAGCGCCTGTTCGGCGCGATCTCGGGGCTCGAGGTGGACGGCAGCGAGGGCCTGCACGACGTCGTGACGGCCGAGGCGCGGCGCAGCGGCGAGCCGTGGCAGCTGTCCGACGAGGCGGACCGCGTGGTGATGACGGCCGGCGCCACGGCGGGGCACCTCGACGGCGGCACCGACGCCGCCCGCCGCCTCGAGGGCCGCTGGCGTCGTGAGGCGTTCGTCCGCCAGGCGCTGCGGCTGCCCGACGGCTCCGGCCCGGCCGACGGCGCCCGCGAGGCGTTCCTCCGCCGGCTGTGGGTGCGCCTGCAGGGTCGCGAGCTGCGCGGGACGCCCCTGTCGTCCGACGGCGTCTGGGACCTGCTCGACGGCGCCATGCGCTCCGTGGTGCTCGACCGCCGCGACCGCGTGAAGGCGGGCCTCGCACGAACCGGCGCGACCACGGGCGGCGTGGCGTGACCGCCCCCTGGCGCACCGCCGTCTTCGAGGGGGCCGGCGCCACCCTGTGGTGGGACCTCGGCACGGGCGCGAGCGGCGTCGACGTGTGGGACGCGCCGCGCGCGGCGGGGTGGCTCGACGCGATGCCTCGCGAGGCGCTGCGCCGTCTCGCGCTCGACGCGTGGCGCGAGGCGTGGTGGCCGGCCTCGCGGGTCGCGGACGTCCCGCCCCTGGACCCCCGGATGCTCGCGGCCCGCCGGGCGACGGCGCTCGCCGCGCTCGACGGGATCACCGACGACGACAGGGCCGTCGAGCGCGCGCTCCGGGAGCTGGCGGCGCACGTCGGCCGCCTCGGCCCGCTGGAGCGCGTGTCGCGGCCTGCCGGCACCCCGGAGGACCCGGCCGTGCTCGGCGACGAGGTGCGTGAGCTGGCCGACGACCACGGCGTCGTCCTCGACGCGCCGGCCCCCGCGCCGGCCCCGCAGCAGGAGGACTACGCGCTCGCCGCGCGCGGCGGGGCCGCCGACGGCACCACGCTCCTGGAGGGCAGCGACTCGGTGGACCCGGGATCCGTCCCCCAGGGGGTGGTGGACCCGCTGGGACGGCTCGCGTGGCGGGTCCGGCTGACGATGACCCTCGAGGTCACGGTGCCCGCGGCGCCGACGGTCGGGGCGCCTCCCCCCGTCGCGCCGGTGGCGGTCGACGACGCACCGGACGACGGCGCGACCGGCGCCCTCGCGGTGCCGCTCCAACGCCGCGGCGACGTCTGGCGCGGGGAGGCCGCCGTCGGCCCGGCGGCGCTGACGCGGCGTCCGCGGCTGACGTTGCGGGTACCCGGCTTCACCCCCGTCGCGGGCGTGGACGCGGCGCAGCTGGTCGAGATCGCGCGCGAGGTGGGCCCGTGAGCGGTGCCGTGGACCTCGACGGTGACGTGAACGCGCTGGCCGCGCGGATGACGGAGGTGTACGAGCGCGGCGGCTACGCGGCCGCCGAGCCGTACGCCGAGCGGATCCTCGCGAAGGTCGACCGCTGGTACCTGCGCAGCCACCCCGACGCGCTGTACCTGCGCGCCCACGTCCGGCACGCGCTGTCCCAGGCCGCGACCGACCGGGGCGACCACGACGCCGCCCGCCGGCACGTCGCCGACGGCCTGAAGGCGGCGACCGCCGCGGGCCGGCTGCGCGACGGCCGGGCCGCGTTCGAGCTCGTCATGCTGCTGATGGCGCGCGCCGATCTGCATCTGTCCGCCGGCGACCGTGCGGCAGCGGCCGCCGACTACGACGCCGCCCTGGACGTCGACGATCCGCTGGGCCACCCGATGTGGGCCGAGGCCCAGGTCCACCTGCGGCTCGGGCGCGGCTGGGCGCGGCAGCGCTCCGGTGAGCTGGACCTGGCCGAGGCCGACGTCCGCGCGGCCCTCGACCTCGCCTCGGAGCACGAGCCGCGGCTGGTGTCGCTGTGCCTGGACCGGCTCGCGATGATCCGCCGCCTGGCCGGCGCGACCGACGCCGCGGTGCACCACGTCCGGGCCGCCGAGGCGGTCGCCGCCACCCAGCCCCTCGACGCGGCCCGCCGTGGCGAGCGCGCCCGCCACGCGGCGTCGCTCGCCCTGGAGCAGGGCGACGCCGACGCCGCCGAGCGCCACCTCGACGAGGCGGAGCGGCAGTTCCTCGAGGTGGGCAACCAGCGTCAGGCCGCCGGCGTCGCCGCCGCGCGTGCCGAGGTGCTGCGCCTGCGCGGCGACACCGACGGCGCGATCCGCGAGGCCCGCCGCGCCGCGGAACGGTGCCGTACCTGGGGCGAGCCGGTCGGCGAGACGGAGGCGTGCACGGTGCTGGGCCTCGCGCTCGACGACGCCGGACGGTCCGAGGACGCCCTCGCGGCGCACGACCGCGCCCGGGCCCTCGTGACGGAGCCGGTCGAGCTGGTGCGCGTCGACGTCCGCCGCGCGGTGGCCGCGTACAACGCCTTCGTGCGCCGCGCGAACGCGCTCCGTTCTGGCGGCACTGGCGGCACCGACGACGGCTCCAGCAGCGACGACGAGCCGGCCGCGGCGCTGGATCGAGCCATCGACATCGCCGTCCCGTGCGCGCTGGCGGCCGACGCGATCCGCTTCGGCATGCCCGCCGGCGACTTCCGCGAGTCGTGGACGGCCGAGGCGGCGCGCCCGGTGGTCGACTCCGCGCTGCGGATGCTCACGGCCGCCGGCCGCGCCGACGAGATCCTCGACCTGCTGGAGCACGTCGCCGCGAGCGCCGCGCTCGAGCCGCTCCGCGCCGACCCACGCACGTCCCAGGACGTCGTCGGCCTCGATCTGCTCGCCACCCCGCCGCGCGTGCGGTCGATGCCGGACGGCGACAGCCCGCTGGAGTGGGCGGCGCGTGCGGTCAGGGAGCGGTACGGCTTCGAGGCCCGCTCGCCGGAGGTGGTGGACGCGTGGTGAGCCTGACGGTCCCGGGCGTGCAGGACGTCGCCGAGCACGCCGGCACGCGCCCGACCGTCCAGGTCAAGTACGTGGACACCAACTCCGGCGGGCTCTGGGTCACGTGGCGCTGGGAGCACGCGCTGGACCGGCCACGCCTCTGGGGCATCCAGCCGGCCCAGGTCGCGGGCGCGCTCGCCGCGTTCCGGCCGGCGGTGCCCGACCCGGCGGCGGGCGAGTCCCTGCGCGACGCGATGCTGCGCTCGTGGCGCGTGCTGGGCGACCTCGACCGGGAGAAGGAGGTGGCGTGGGCGCTGGCCGGCGCGCTCCTCCCGCAGCCGCTGGGCGCGGAGCTCAACCACTTCCTCGAGCGGAGCCTGCGCCCGCACCTGCGCATCCAGGCGTCGGCCGCCCTCGCCACCGTCCCGTGGGAGGCGCTGCGCGTCGACGAGGGCGAGCGCGTCGTGCACCTCGCCGACGTGTCGATGCTGCTCCCGGCATCGGTCCGCAACGCCCCGACCCGCGCCGTGACACCGCCGCGCCCGGCGGGCCCCGTGGTCGCGACGGTCAACCCCGTGGTGCCGGGCGCCATCGACGGGTTCGGGCCGGTGACCCGCCGGTCCGAGCCGCTCGTCGAGCGGATGCTGGCCGGCCTCGGGGACCGGCTGCGGGTCACGACCCCCGAGGCGCCGGTGCGCTCGCTCGTGAACCGCGACCAGCTCCGCACGCTGCTGGCCGACGCGGGGCGGTTCCTCTATGTGGGGCACGTCACCCAGGGCGCCCACGCGCTCGGGACGAGCCTGCACCTCACCGACGGGCCGGAGGCGCACGGCCGGGCGACGCTGGTGGGCGGCACGCACCGGCCCCTGCTGGCCTCCGACGTGGCGCTCGACGGCTGGGTGGTGCCGTCGCGCGTCGCGCTGGTCGCCTGCGCGTCGGGCGGCGACGCCGGCTACGCGGACCCGACGGGCCTGGTGGCGGCCTTCGCGTCCCGCGGCGCCGAGCACGTCACGGCGGCGCGGTGGACGCTGCCCACCGACGTCGGCATCGAGATGCTCGCGGCCTCGTCTCTGGGCCCCGCCTCGACGGAGAGCTCCGCGCCCTACGAGAACCTCGCCCGCGCGATCGTCGCCGTGGACGCCGCGCACGAGGCCGACGACCCCGTCGCGGCCCTGGGTGCCTGGCAGCGCGAGCAGGCCGACGCGTGGGAGCGCACCGGCGACCCGGCGTACTCCCCCGTCGTGTGGGCGGCCCTCACGACGGCGTGGGGCTGACGCCGGCGCGCCGGCCGCGGACGCACGAAGGGCCCCTCACCCGCGGTGAGGGGCCCTTCGTGATCTGTGGTGTCCGGAGGGGGACTTGAACCCCCACGCCCGATAAAGGGCACTAGCACCTCAAGCTAGCGCGTCTGCCATTCCGCCACCCGGACGAGTGGACCTCGACAGCGCCTCGGCGCCGTCTCGGTGCGGGGAAAAACATAGCACGGGCGGGGCGGTGTCTCGCAAACCGCGACGCTCCTCCCCTGGTGGCGAGGGCGGCCTCCTGAGCAGCCCGGCGGACCGTCGGCGGCGACGTGTAGCGTCCTGCCCGGCCCGGACCAACCGGTCAAGGGTGAGGAACGGGACGAGCGGCGGCGAAACGGCCGCCGAGGACGGGAGCGCCGCAGGTCATGATGGGTGGGCACCACGCCGCGTCGGGAGCGGCCGCCTGGGTCGCGGTCACGTCGACGGCACCGTTCGCGTTCGGCTGGCACCCGGTCTCCGAGGTCGGGGTGATGACCGGCGCGCTGGTCTGCGCGGGCGCCGCGCTGCTGCCCGACGCCGACCACCACAGCGGCACCATCGCGCACTCGCTGCCCCCGGTGTCCGAGGGTGTCTCCAAGCTCGTCGCGACGGTGTCCGGCGGGCACCGCAACGGCACCCACTCGATCCTCGGCATCGCCGTCTTCACCGCGATCGCCTGGGTGATGGGCATGGTCTCGATCAGCACGGAGGCGTTCGGCGAGGTGCTGGTCGGCCCCGGCGTCATGGCCGTGCTGCTCATCGCGTTCGCCCTGCGCGCCTGGAAGGTCACCGGCGGCAGGCGCTGGTGGACCTGGACGCTGTCGCTGCTCCTCGCCGCGTGCGTGGCCGTCTTCGCGCCCGAGGAGTGGAACTGGATGCCGTTGGCCGTCGCCCTCGGCTGCACGGTGCACGTGCTCGGCGACCTCGTCACGACGGCCGGTGTCCCCCTGCTGTGGCCGCTGAAGTTCCGCTCCCCCTACTGGGTGCGGCGCTACCGGGTGCTTCCCTTCGACGACGTGTGGCGCGACGGCGGCAACCTCTCGCTGCCGATCCTCGGCGACGCCGGGTCGTGGCGGGAGTGGCTCGTCATGACGCCGGTCAGCCTCTACGCGGTCGTCGGCGTGGCCTGGGCCGCCCTGGGCCAGATGGGCTTCGACACCCAGCCGGTGTGGGAGCAGGTCACGGCCTGGGCCGGCGCGCTCGGCGGCTGAGCGCCTCCGCCCGGGGCCGTCAGCGCGCCAGCACGGCGCGGAGCCGGCGGTCGTCCTCCGCGGCTCCGGGCAGGGCCAGTCGCGGGTCGTCGACGGAGCGCCCTGCCAGCACGGCGTCGAGGTACCGCCGGTCGGCGTCGAGGCGGGTCACGGCCCGGGTCGTGGGCGTCCCGTGCCCCGGCACGACGACGGCGCATGCGGCCGCGTACGGCGCGAGCCGGTCCAGCCCGGCGAGGTAGGCCTCCACGCCCCGCGCCGCACGCCGCTCGTCCGGCTCCGTGCTCCCGTCGGTGATCTCGTCGGTGATCTCGTCGGTCGGCAGCGGCAGCTCGACGTCGCTTAGCACGTCCCCCGCCACCAGCACGCGGCTGCGCGGCAGCCAGAGCGCGCCGTGCCCGGGGGCGTGGCCGTCGTGCGTCACCACCTCGGTGGGCGGCAGGACGCCGCCCGGGTCGGGGACGCCGCGCTCGCCCGCGGGGATCGGGGCGACCCGGCCGAGGAGGTCGAGCACCTCCGGCGCATGGTCGGCTCCCCCGTAGCGCTCCGCGTCGAGTCGGGCCTCCTCGAGCAGCCGCCGACGCCGCCGCCGCGCCACCGACGCCGCGCGCGCCGTCGCCCAGCGCGGGACGTCGAGGCCGAGCCGCGGGTGCCACAGGAGGTGGTCGTGGTGCGCGTGGGTCGCGAACCCCGCGGCGAGCCGCCCGCCCCGGGACCTCGTCTCCTCGGCGATCGCCACCAGCTCGCCGGGCTCCCACGCCGGGTCGACCAGGAGCGCAGGGCGGCCGCCGTCGCCGGAGCCGTTCTCGGGGGCGAGCACCAGGGTGGACGTCGTGCGCAGCCGTCGGGCGGTGCGGACCAGCACGTCCTCCACGCCCGGGACCCCCTGCACGACCGGCGCGAACCCCATGCGGGCACCCTACGGACCGAAGAACCGACGCCCGAGGTGCGACACCGAGAAAAAGACGTGGACCGCCCCGGCCCGCCCCTGCCATGCTCCCGGCAGGCGGCACGCGGACGGCGCGGGCCCGCACGCGAAGGAGGGCAGACCGATGGACGACGTCGTCATGCGCGCCCTCCCGGAGACCCTCCGGCGGGCGGACACCACCCGATCCTGAGGGGCCGTGACCGAGCTCCTCGACCTGAGCAGGAGTCTCGCGTGCACCAGCACACCCCCTCGTCCATCCCCTTCTCCCCCGCGTCCTTCGAGGCAGACCTCGGCGCCGCGCTCCCCGCGGAGCCCGGCCCCGACCAGCGGTGGTCCACCTGGACCTCCGTCACCAAGGGCCAGCGCGGCCCCGAGCCCCGGCCCGACTGGGTCGTGACCGCCGACGCCGCGCTCGACACCGAGCTCGGCGTGCTCAAGACCGGCAAGGAGGCGGACGTCTTCCTCGTCGAGCGCGCCGTGCCCGACGACCCGACCCGTCGCAGCCTGCTGGCCGCCAAGCGGTACCGGGGCCGCGACCACCGCCAGTTCCACCGCGACGGCGAGTACACCGACGGGCGGCGTGTGCGCCGCACCCGCGACCAGCGCGCCATCGAGGACCGCAAGTCCTCGTGGGGCAAGGCCGTCGCCGCCACCCAGTGGGCCGACGCCGAGTTCCTCGCCCTCTCCCGCCTGTGGGACGCCGGGGCCCCCGTGCCGTACCCCGTGCAGATCGACGGCACCGAGCTGCTGCTCGAGTTCGTCGGCCGGGAGTCGGCGGACGGCACGGTCGAGGCCGCGCCGCGGCTCGCCCGCACCCGCCCTGACGCGGCGGTCCTCGCGGACTGGTTCGAGCAGCTGCGGCACGCGATGGGCGTCATCGCGCGGCTCGGCTGGGCGCACGGCGACCTGTCGCCGTACAACATCCTCGTCGACGGCGTCGGCGAGGAAGGCACGCCCGACGACGGCAGCCGCCTCGTCATCATCGACCTGCCCCAGGTCGTGGACCTCGTGGCCAACCCCTTCGGCGCGGACCTGCTGCACCGCGACTGCCGCAACGTGTGCACCTGGTTCGCGTCGCGCGGCCTCGACGTCGATGCGGACGAGCTGTTCGCCGACGTCTTCGCGCAGGCCTGGTGAGGGCGCCCGTCAGCCGCCCAGGCCGACGGAGTTGTCCGGCGCCCCGTCGCCGGGCGGCAGGTCGCCACGCTCGGCCGGCGGGCCCGGGTCCCGCGGGGTGCCGGCGACGAGCGCGGCCAGCTCGCCGCTCGTCGGCACCCGGACGTTCGCGGCCGCCTCGCGCAGCGCGTCGTGGTCGGCGGTGCTCCCCGAGATCCGGACGAGGGCGTCGTCATGCAGGACGACGTACTCCTCCACCTCGGCGGCCGTCCGTCGGAACGCCCCGTCCTCCTGGCCGCACGTCACCGGCCCGCCGGCCTCGGCCCCGCCGACGTCCAGCACCGGGACCGCGGCGCAGTCGTCCGCGGTCATCGAGCCCTCGACGGCCGAGAGCATGAACGTGCGACCGGACGTGCCGCTGAACTGGAGCGAGAATCCGTCGGGGCCGAAGACCCCTGCGGCGATCGGCACCGCCTCGAACCCCGCGGCCGACGTCGTCAGCACGTACTGCGGGGCGGCGCCCCACCCCTCGGCCGCCTCGGCGATCTGCCCCTCGGTCGCGGGGGCGTCGGAGGAAGCAGGGGCCTCGGAGGACGCGGACGGCGCCGCGCCCCCGAGCAGCCCGGCGCACGCGCTCGCGGACAGGCTCACGGCCAGCAGGAGGGCGACGGCGGGCACGAGGCCATGCGAGCGACGGCGGCTCATGAGCGCTGATCATGCCACGGCGCTACCGTGATCGGATGGCGAATCCGACGGGCTCGTACGACGGCGAGGCGCTGTCCTCCTTCCTCGCGGACCTGGGCCTGGTGCTCGGCGCGGAGGACCTCGAGGCCGTCACCGACCGCTACGACCTGCCCGCCCTGCTCGTGGGCCAGGAGGGCTCGACCGTCCTCGCGTCCCCCGAGGACGTGCTCGACCTGTCGAGGCAGCGACCGGCGGCACCGCGAGCGCGCGAGGCCGTCGCGGTGCTGCCCGAGCTGATCGCCCTCGAGGAGGTCGGCTGGGCGTTGCTCTGGGTCGAGGTCCGCTGGTCCTACCGGGACGAGCTCGCCGCCGAGATCGCCAGCGAGCGCTGCCGCTACCTCCTGCGGCGCGGCCGCGGGACCTTCGAGGTCTGCGTCGTCGCTCCCCTGGACTGAGCTCCCCTGGACTGGTCCCCCTTCCCTCCGAGCGCCGGCACGTGGTTACATATAAGCGTTCGCTTATATCAAGGAGTCGTCATGACCATCACCATCGACCCGGTCGCCACCGCGGGGCTCGTGGCGCGGGAGATCCGCACCGGCGAGCGGGACGGGACGCCCACGAAGATCGCCGTCGCCCGCCGCGCCTACCCCACGGACCGCGCCGACCTGTGGGACGCCGTCACCTCCGCGGAACGCATCCCCCGCTGGTTCCTGCCCGTCAGCGGCGACCTGACCGTCGGCGGGCGCTACCAGCTCGAGGGGAACGCCGGGGGCACCGTCGAGCGCTGCGACGCCCCCGAGTCCTTCGACGTCACCTGGGAGTTCGCCGGCTCCGTCTCGTGGTTGACCGTCTCCCTGACGGAGTCGGGCGACGGCACCGTCCTCGAGCTGGTGCACGAGGCCGTCGTCCCGCAGGAGCTCTGGGACCAGTACGGCCCCGGCGCCACCGGCGTCGGCTGGGACCTGGGGCTCATGGGCCTCGGGCTGCACGTCGCGCACCCGCGCTCGGCCGTGAACCCGGCGGAGGCCCAGGAGTGGACGCTGTCCCCCGACGGCGTCGCGTTCGCGCGCCTCGCCGCCGCGGGCTGGGCGGACGCCGCGGTCGCCGCCGGCGACGACCCGGGCGCCGCCCGCGCCGCGTCCGAGCGCACCGTCGCCTTCTACACGACCGTCCCGGAGGCCTGATGCCGCGCGGCACGGCCGCCGAGGCGCCGGGTCCCCGGCGTGGGGTCTTCGAGGCCCTGGGCGACCCCGTCCGCCGGCGCCTGCTCGAGCTGCTCGCCGCCGGCGAGCGCCCCGCGGGCGCGCTGGCCGACGCGCTGCGCGTGGAGGCCGCCATCTCGCAGCCCGCGGTCTCGCAGCACCTGCGCGTGCTCCGCGACGCCCGGCTCGTCACCGTGCGCGCCGAGGGGGCCCGCCGCCTGTACGCGGTCGACGACGCCGGGCTCGACGTCGTCCGGCTGTGGCTGGCGCGCTTCGCGGACCCGTTCGCCCAGCCGCTCGACGCCCTGGGGACCGAGGTCTCCCGCGGCCGTCGCGCGCGGCGCCGCGGGACCGGCTCGGATGCCCTGCCCGCCGGGCCGGGCGACGCGGCGAGCGCCGCCGGCTGACCGCGACAGCACACCGCCGCACTCCGCGGGCACCTCAGCGGAAGTCCCGGGACCGGGTGGCCACGGGCAGCCGCAGCGGCGCGAGGTGCTCCGCGAGCAGGTTGACCGCGCCGTCGGCCTTCTCGACCCGGCCGCGGACCACCATCGCCGGGGCGCCGCGCGCCACGGTCCGGAAGCGGCGCCACAGCCCGGCGGTGCAGATGACGTTGAGCAGCCCCGTCTCGTCCTCGAGCGACAGGAACGTCACGCCGCCCGCCGTGCCCGGGCGTTGCCGGTGCGTCACCACACCGCCCACGGCCACCCGCCGGCCCGGCTCCGTGGCGCACACCCCCGCGACGGTGAGCACCCCCGCCTTCTCCAGGCCCTCGCGCACGTGCTCCAGCGGCGACGTCGAGCCGGGCGTGATGCCGGTGGCCCAGGCGTCGGCGACGTCCGTCTCGACCGGCGTCATGCCCGGCAGGGTCGGGGCGTCCACCCCGACGGACACGCCCGGCAGGGTGCCCGGCCCTTCCTGGCCGAGCGCCCCCGCCGCCCACAGCGCCTCGCGGCGTCCTGCGCCCAGCCCCTCCGTGGCACCCGCCGTCGCGAGCGCCTCCAGCTGGGCGGTGCTGAGCCCGACCCGGCGGGCGAGGTCGCGCAGGTCGCGGAACGGCCCGTTCTCCTCCCGCTCCGCGACCATCAGCTCGGCCAGGTCGTCGCCGATGCCGCGCACCGCGGACAGCCCCAGCCGCACCGCGAGCGCCGGGTCGGGCGGCGGCCCGAAGCCCCCGCCGGTCGAGCCTGTCGACACCTGGGCCTCGACAGGCTCGACCGGCGAGGACGTCCGCTCGACGCCCGCGAGCGCCCGCGAGGCGTTGACGTCCGGGCGCAGCACCTGCACCCCGTGGCGGCGCGCGTCGGCGGCCAGCGACTGCGGCGAGTAGAACCCCATGGGCTGCGCGGCCAGCAGCCCCGCGTAGAACGCGGCGGGGTGGTGCACCTTGAGCCACGAGCTCGCGTACACGAGGTAGGCGAACGAGTAGGCGTGCGACTCGGGGAAGCCGAAGTCGGCGAACGCCTTGAGCTTGTCGTAGATCTCCTCGCGCACGGCCGGGTCGTCGACCCCCTTCGCCCGCATCCCGTCCATGAGCCGGCCGCGCAGGGCCTCCATCCGCTCGACCGACCGCTTGGAGCCCATCGCCCGGCGGAGCTGGTCGGACTCGGCGGCGGTGAAGCCCGCGACGTCGATCGCCATCTGCATGAGCTGCTCCTGGAACAGCGGCACCCCCTTGGTCTTGCCGAGGGAGCTCTCCAGCAGCGGGTGCAGGAACGTCACCTTCTCCCGCCCCCGCGCCCGCTCGATGTACGGGTGCACGGACCCGCCCTGGATGGGGCCGGGCCGGATGAGCGCGACCTCGATGACGATGTCGTAGAACTTCCGCGGCCGCAGCCGCGGCAGCGTCGCCATCTGCGCGCGCGACTCCACCTGGAACACCCCGACCGTGTCGGCCGCGCACAGCAGGTCGTAGACCGCCGGGTCGTCGTCGGGCAGGCCGTGCAGCGTGAGCCGCTCCCCCGTGTGCTCGGCGATCGAGTCGAACGCGTACCGGATGGCGGTGAGCATGCCCAGGCCGAGCAGGTCGAACTTCACCAGCCCCGCGTCGGCGCAGTCCTCCTTGTCCCACTGCAGCACCGTGCGCCCCTCCATCCGCGCCCACTCCACAGGGCAGACCTCGATCACCGGGCGGTCGCACATGACCATCCCGCCGGAGTGGATGCCCAGGTGCCGGGGCAGCCGCAGCATGCGGTCGGCCAGGTCGAGCACCGGGCCGGGGATCTGCCCCTCCTCCGCGGCGGACGGCGGGCGCTGCGCGGGCACGACGTCGTGGGCGTCGTCAGCGCGGCGCACCTCGCCCTCGTCCGTGGCGAGCGGGTCGACGACGCCCGCGGGACGGTTCCCCCACAGCGCCGCGACGTGCGCCTCCTTGGCGGCGCGCCGGCTGGGCGGTGCGCCGCCCGTCGCCCGCGCGGCCCCGGCCGCGGCGTCGGCGGCCGGGCTGACCGGGTCCGGGCCGCGCAGCGAACCCCAGCGCTCGATGGACTTGCTCCACGCGTCCTGCTGCCCGACGTCGTACCCGAGGGCCCGGGCGGCGTCGCGCACCGCGGAGCGCGGCCGGTAGGAGATGACGTTCGCGACCTGCGCCGCGTGCGTGCGCCCGAACGTCGCATAGACGTGCTGGATGACCTCCTCGCGGCGCCCGGACTCGATGTCGATGTCGATGTCCGGCGGCCCGTCGCGCTCGGGCGCGAGGAAGCGCTCGAACAGCAGGCCGTGCTTCACGGCGTCGACGGCGGTGATGCCCAGCGCGTAGCAGACCGCCGAGTTGGCGGCGCTGCCGCGCCCCTGGCACAGGATGCCCTCGGTGCGGCAGAACTCCACGAGGTCGTAGACGACGAGGAAGTAGCCGGGGAAGGTCAGCTGCTCGATGACCCGCAGCTCGTGGTCGATCTGCGCCCAGGCCCGCTCGTCGCCGGGACGCCCGGGCGCGGGGCGCGGGCCGTACCGGTCGGTGGCGCCCCGACGCACCAGCTCGCGCAGCCAGCTGGCCTCGTCGTGCCCGTCCGGGACGGGGTAGGGCGGCAGGTTCGGCGCCACCAGGCGCAGGTCGAAGGCGCACTCGGCCGCGAGCGCCGACGCGGCGGCGACGGCCCGCGGGTGCCTCCGGTGCAGCGACCGCATCTCGGCGGCGGAGCGCAGGTGCGCGGTCGGGGCACCGGGCAGCCAGCCGTCGAGGCCGTCCAGCGAGGAGCGCGCCCGCACGGCGGCGAGCGCCCCCGCCAGGTCGGCGTCGCGCGGGCGGGCGTAGTGCGCGTCCGTCGTGGCGACGACCGGCAGGCGCGCGGCGCGGGCCAGGGCGGCGAGCGCGTCGTGCAGGACGGCGTCCCGGGGGTCGCCGGTCGCGGTGAGCTCGACGGCCACGTTGTCGCGGCCGAAGGTGTCGACCAGGAGGTCCAGCTCGCGCCGCGCCGCGGCGACGCCCCCGCCCGGCCCGGGCGCGGTGAGCGCGCGCCGGACGGCGCCCTTGCGGCACCCGGTGAGCACGAGCCACTCGCCGCCTGCCTCGGCGCCGAGGTGCTCGAGGTCGTACCGGGCCTTGCCCTTGACCCCGGCGTCCAGGTGGGCGGTCGCGATGGCGCGGGACAGGTTCCGGTAGCCCTGGTCGCCGCGCGCCAGCACCAGCAGGTGCGTGGCCCGCGGGTCGGGGACCCCGGTGGGCGGGTCGAGCACCGGGCGGCTCCCGGCGGTGCCCGGCGCCGCCCCCGGCGTCACGGGGGCGGGCAGGTGCAGCTCGGCGCCGAACACGGTGGGCAGCTCCACCGCCCGGGCGGCCTCCGCGAACCGGACCACCCCGTACAGGCCGTCGTGGTCGGTCAGCGCCAGCGCGTCGAGGCCCAGGCGCGCGCCCTCGGCCGCCAGCTCCTCCGGGTGGGACGCGCCGTCGAGGAAGCTGAACGCCGAGTGCGCGTGCAGCTCGGCGTACCCGCTAGTCATAGAACGCCTCCACCTGCCACAGCCCGCCGGTCTGTGCCAGCAGCAGCGCCCGGCCGTCGTCGAGCACCGCCTGCAGGTAGACGCGGCGGGCTCCGCCGTCGGCGGACCACCAGCGCTCGGCGAGCGGCCACGGCCCGGCCCAGCCCGTCACCGTCGCGACGTCCTGCACGACGCCCCCGCCCCGGGGGCCGCCGCCGTCACGAGCGCACGCGACGGCGGCGGGCTCGCCGCTCATCGCGAGCCGGGCGTCCACGACGACGTCGCGCCCCGTCGCGTCGAGCACGCGGGCGGGCACCGGCTCGTCCGGCAGACCGGCGGGCGCAGGGCTGGGCAGGGCCCCCGGCCAGGGCAGCCCGGGGTCGCGGCCCGCACCGCCGTCCGAGCCGAAGGGGACGAGCCGCACCCGGTCGCGCGGGCCGCGGCCGCCCTGCAGCTCCACCGTGAGCACGGCGTGCCCGCCGAGCAGCCCCTGCACCCGGCCGAGCGCACGCCGGGCCCGCTCCCCCTCGCCCGCGTCGGCGCCCCACAGGCCGGGCTGGTGCGTGGTCGCGGGGACGACGTCCTCCGCCGCCAGCGCGAGGTGGGCGATCGGTGCGACGACGGGGTCGCCCTCGCCGCCCGCCCCTGGCCCGCGCCGGGCGGACGCCGCGGTGAGCCACCCCTCGAGCTGCCAGCGCACCCGGTCCGTGATCCGTGCCGCGCTCATCCCGCCGGCCGCGGCGTCGTCGGTGCGCCACACGCGCTCCAGCACGGCGCCCTCGGCGCCGCCGACGTCGTCCCCGCCCAGGTCGACCCCCGCCGTGCGCGCCGTGATCCGCAGCCGCCCGCAGGCCAGCCCCCGCGACGCGAGCAGGTCGTGCAGCGCGGTGGCCAGGCGGCGGGCGGCGAAGGTCGCGACGTCGACCCTCAGGGCGGGCGGGTCGAGCTCCTCCGCGACCGCCAGGTCCTCCTCGACGCGGCGCCGCGCCGGCGGGCGCAGGTCCTCGCCGCGCGCCAGCCGCTGCGCCCAGGCGCCGAGGTCGCCGAAGCGCGCCTGCACGCTCGCGCCGGGCAGGGCGGCCAGGTCGCCGAGGGTGCGCAGGCCGAGCCGCCACCACAGCCCCGCCGCCTCCCGCACGGCGGCCACCCCGGCCGGGTCGCAGACGGCGTGCACCAGCTCCCCCACGGGGCGGTCGGCGAGGAACGCGGCGGACCCGCCCGGGGGCACGACGGCGTCCTCGCGGGCGGCGAGCACCGCCGCGAGCAGCCCGTCCGCCACGCCCACCTGGCTCTCGTGGCCGGTGCGCGCGGCGACGGCGCCCACCAGGGCCTGCGCCAGCGCGAGCTCGGAGCCGTGATACCGCGCGGCGCCACCCGCCGGCAGCAGGAGCAGGCCCGGGCGGGCCACCTCGAGGCCCGCCACCACCGTCTCGGCGGCGAGCGCCACGGGCTCGAACTCCCGCGCGTCGCGGGCGTCGTCGGCGGGCAGCAGCGCCACCTCGGGACACCGCTCCTGCGCCTGGCGGCGGCGCATCCCGCGCCGCACCCCCTGCGCGCGGGCGACGGCGGAGACCGCCACGACGGTGTGCCCCGCGCCCGCCCCGCCGCCCGAGCGCGCGCCGAGCACCGCGGCGGGGACGTGCGCGTCCAGGCCGGCCGCCGTCAGCGCCGCGACCACCGGCCAGTCCGGGACCCACAGCACGGCCGTCCTCGAGGCCGCACCGACCACGGCCCTTCCGGCCGGGCCCTTCCCGCCCTTCCCGCTCGTCATCACGCCACCCGCAGCCGGGCGGCCCGCCGGTCGGGCTCGGCGGTCTCGGCGGTGACGTGCTCGGCGGTGACGTGCTCGGCGGTGTGCCGGTCCGTACCCGGGACGCCGCCCGCCGCGACGGGGCCGCCGACCACGCGCTCCACCTGCAGCGGCACGTCCACCTCGAGCTCGACGGGCCGGGCGGCGGCCCCGCGCCCGGTGCGCCGCACGCGCAGGGTGCGGCGGCGCAGCCAGCCCGCCCCGTGGTCCACGCCCGACCAGGTGCCGCCGCGCGCGTCGAGGGTGACGTGCGCGCCGGGCCACGCCGCCTGCGTCACCAGCACCGCGCCCCGCTCCCGGGCGCGGGCGGCCAGGCGGCGCCGGTCGCCGTCCAGCAGGGCGGCGCCCGTGCCGACGACCACCACGTCCATCCCGTCGAGCAGCGCGGCGAGGGCCGCCGGCGCGTCCGGGCCGGGGGCGGGCACGAGCACCGTCCGCCCGAGCGCGATCCCGGCGTCCGCGGCGGCCAGCATCCCGACGGTCGGCGCGCCGACGAGGGCGACCCACGCGCCGGACCGCGACGCCTCCGCCAGCAGCGCGAGCAGGAGCGTCGTCGACCCGCGCACGGCGAGCACCGTGCCCGCGGCCAGGCCGCCGTCGGGCAGCAGGCCCGCCAGCCCCGGGTGCACGGGCAGCAGGCGAGCGGCCGGCTCCGACCCGCGGCCATGACCGGTGCGCGGCCCGGTGTGCCGGCCGGTGCGCTGCTCCGCCGCGCGCAGCGCCGCGCGGGCGGCGGCGACCCGGTCCGGCGCCGCCGCGGCGGCCGGACGGGCCGCGGTGCGCGGAGGGGCGACGACCGTCACGCGACCTCCCCCCGAGCCCGGCGACGGGCGAGCACCCGGCGGACCACGACCATCGACGACCATCGACGACCAGCACGACAGCACCGGCCGGCCCGAAAAACCGATTCGAACGCCTGTTCGAACACTGTCAGTAGACGCCGCGGCGCCGACCGCTGTCAACCGCGCAGGTGGGCCGCGCGAGCCGGCCACTCGTGTACGCTGCACTCGACATACCGCGCAGTCGGTATGTCTGTCCGGTCAGGTTCCCGGAGCAGACTGGGGACCCTCGACGACGAGGAGGTCGACCGTGCAGATCGTGGGCGCCGTGCTGGACCGCACCGGGGCACCCCCGCCGTACGCCGTCTCCGGGGCGCTGCGCACCAGCACGCTCGACCTCGACCCGCCGGGTCCGGGCGAGCTCCTGGTCCGCATCGAGGCCGCGGGGCTGTGCCACTCCGACCTGAGCGTCGTGGACGGCAGCCGCGACCGGCCGACGCCGATGCTCCTCGGCCACGAGGCGGCCGGGGTCGTGGAGGCGGTCGGCGACGGCACGGGCGAGGACACGGACGGCGGTGTCGGCGGCCCAGACGGCATCGCCCCGGGCCGCCGCGTCGTCCTGACGTTCCTGCCGCGCTGCGGCACCTGCGCGGCCTGCGCCACCGACGGCCGGCTGCCCTGCACCGTCGGCAGCGCGGCCAACGCCGCGGGCACCCTCGTCGGCGGCGCGGTCCGGCTGCACCGCGACGGCGCCCCCGTCCGGCACCACCTGGGCGTCAGCGCCTTCGCCACCCACGCCGTCGTGCACCGCACCTCCGTGGTCCCGGTGGACGACGACGTGCCCGCCGACGTCGCCGCCCTGCTCGGCTGCGCGGTCCTCACGGGCGGCGGCGCCGTGATCAACGCCGGCCGCCCTGCCGCCGGCGACCGCGTGACCGTCGTCGGGCTGGGCGGGGTCGGGATGGCCGCGCTGCTCGTCGCCCGCGCCCTGGGGCACGAGGTGCTCGGCGTCGACCCGGTGCCCGCCAAGCTCGACCTGGCGCGCGGCCTCGGCGCCACGGCCGCCACCCCCGCCGAGGCGCTCGACGCCGCGCTGGGCACCGGCGAGCGGGCGCCCGTCGTCGTCGAGGCCGCCGGGTCGGCGCGCGCGTTCGAGACCGCGCTGGCGCTCACCGCGCCGGGCGGCACCACCGTGACGGCCGGGCTTCCCGGGCCCGACGCCCGCGCGTCCGTCGCGCCGCTGACCCTGACGGCGGAGGCCCGCACCGTCGTGGGCTCCTACCTCGGGTCGTCCGTGCCGAGCCGCGACATCCCGCGGTACGTCGACCTCTGGCGGGCCGGACGCCTGCCGCTCGAGTCGCTCGTCTCGGCCCGCATCGGGCTCGAGGACCTGCCGGCCGCCCTGGACCGGCTCGCCGCCGGCGCCGAGCTGCGCCAGCTCATCACCTTCGACGAGAGGATCACCGCATGACCACCGCCTCCCACCTCGACACCCCCAGGGTCGCCGTCGTCACCGGGGCCGCCCGCGGCATCGGCGCCGCGACCGCCCGCCGGCTGGCCGCCGACGGCCACGCCGTCGCCGTCCTCGACCTCCTGGAGGAGCAGGCCGCCGCGACCGCCGCCGACATCGTCGCCGGGGGCGGTCGGGCGCTCGGCCTCGGGGTCGACGTCGCCGACGCCGCGGCGGTCGAGGCCGCCGTCGCGCGCGTGACGGACGAGCTCGGCGCGCCGACGATCTGCGTGAACAACGCCGGGATCCTGCGCGACAACCTGCTGTTCAAGATGTCCGAGGACGACTGGGACGCGGTGCTGCGCGTGCACCTGCGCGGCGCGTTCGTCGTGACCCGGGCCGTCCAGGCGCACATGGTCTCCGCCGGCTGGGGCCGCGTCGTCAACCTGTCCAGCACGTCCGCGCTCGGCAACCGCGGCCAGGCGAACTACTCCGCCGCGAAGGCGGGCATGCAGGGCTTCACCAAGACGCTCGCGATCGAGCTGGGCAAGTTCGGCGTCACCGCCAACGCCGTGGCGCCGGGCGTCATCGCGACCGACATGATCGCGGCGACGGCCGAGCGCATCGGCCTGACGCCCGAGCAGTTCCACGCCGAGGCTGCCAAGGACGTACCCGTCGGGCGGGTCGGGCAGCCCGAGGACATCGCCGCCGCCGTGTCGTTCTTCTGCTCCGAGGAGGCCTCGTTCGTCTCGGGCCAGGTGCTCTACGTGGCGGGCGGGCCGAAGGCATGAGGGCGAGGAGCCCCCGCGGAGGGACGCCGAGGAACGAGGTGTGCCGGAGCGAGGCACCGCAGCGATCGTGCGCAAGGAGCAAGGCATGACGACCACCATCACCGTCTCCTCCCCCGCCGCGCTGGCCGACGCCGTCGGACAGAAGGCCACCGGGGAGTGGTTCACGATCGACCAGGAGCGCATCGACGCGTTCGCCGACGCCACCGCCGACCACCAGTGGATCCACGTGGACCCGCAGCGCGCCGCGTCCGGCCCGTTCGGCACGACGATCGCGCACGGGTTCCTCACCCTGTCCCTGCTGCCCCGGCTGGCGTCGTCGCTGGTGGAGGTGGGCGGCGTCGCGATGGCGATGAACTACGGCCTGGACAAGGTGCGGTTCCTCGCCCCCGTGCCCGTCGGTTCTCGCGTGCGCGCGACGACGGAGCTCACGGGCGCCGAGACCGTCGCCCAGGGCGTGCGAGCGGCCTCGACCGTGACGGTCGAGATCGAGGGCGGCGACAAGCCCGCGCTCGTCGCCCAGTCCCTCGCGCTCTACGTCCCCGAGGGATAGACGCGGGTATACTCACGGTATGACCACGCCGGCGGAGATGACGACGATCAAGGTGCCGACCTCGGTGCGCGACCGGCTCAAGGCGCGCGCGGAGGCGCAGCACCTGACGCAGGGCGAGGCGCTCGAGCGTCTTCTCGACGAGGCGGGCGACGAGAACATCCAGGCCTACATCACGGACGCCATGGACTCCTGGGGCGAGGCCCTCGAGCGGCTCGCGTGACGAGGTACGTCGCCCTGACCGATGCCCTCGCCGTCGTCGACCGCAACGACTGGCAGGTGCGCGACCTCGGCCTCTTGGACTCCGTGTGCCAGAGGCCGAGGTCGCGCATGTACGACGTCGAGCTCTACGAAGGACTCGACCTCAAGGCCGCGGCACTCATGGACTCGGCCAACCGCCTGCACCCGCTGCACGACGGGAACAAGCGCCTGTCGCTCATCCTCGTGCACGTCTTCTACGCCATGAACGGGCGCCGGCTCGCCGGCGAGCAGATCGAGATGGCCGACTTCGTCCTCACGATCGCCGACACCCACCTCACGCTCGACACGATGGCCGCCTGGCTCGGAGCACACACCCAGCCACGCTGACCGGGGCGGGCCTGCGCACCTGCCCGGGTCAGGCAGGATGGCGCCATGACGACGAACCCGCAGGTCGCCCCCGTTCCCCGCACGCGCGAGCAGCGCCAGGCCGACACGCTGGCGATGTTGCGCTCCCCCGTGCGCGACGTGTGGGTCGCCACCGCCTCGGTGGCCGACGACGGCACCGCCGTCCCGTACCTGGTGCCGCTGTCTCTGGCGTGGCTCGACGACCGGGTCGTGCTCGCGCTCGACGCGACGTCGCGCACGGGCCGCAACGTGCTGGCCACCGGCACCGCGCGACTCTCGCTCGGGGGCACGCGCGACGTCGTCATGATCGACGCCGTCCTCGAGCGGTCGGTCCGGGTCGCCGAGGCGCCGCCGGAGCTCGCCGAGGGCTACGCCGCCCAGGCGGACTGGGACCCGCGGCCGGGCGGCGAGCACGACGTCTACCTCGTGCTGCACCCCCGGCGCGTGCAGGCGTGGCGCGAGGTGGACGAGATCGCCGGCCGCACCCTCATGCGCGACGGAGAGTGGCTCTGACAGTGCCCGACAGCGCCCGAGAATTCCGGCGACATCGGCGGCGGTCCTCGTCAGGATGACGGGATGAACACGACGGACGGCACGGACGCCGTCGAGGTCGTCGTCGCCCACAGCCAGCGCGCGACGTTGCGCGTGGGCGACACGTTCCTCAAGGTCGACGGCGACCCGGCGCACGCCGAGCGCGAGGCGCGGGCGATGGCCCTGGCGCCGGTGCCGACCCCGGCGGTCCTCTGGCGCGAGCCGCCCGTGCTCGCGCTCGCCGCCGTGCCCGGCCGGGCGCTCGGCGTCCTCGGCGAGCCGTCGGACGCGTCGCCCGCCGCGTGGGCCGCGGCGGGTGCGGCGGTCCGCAGGCTGCACGACGCGCCGCTGCCGCCGTGGCCGGGACGCCGGCTCGACGACGTGGCGGCGGAGCTCGACCGCGAGTGCGCGTGGCTGCTCGCCCACGACGTCGTGCCCGCCGAGGTGGTCCGGAGGAACCGCGAGATCGCCGAGGCGGTGCTCCGGCCGTGGGACCCGGTGTTCGTCCACGGCGACTTGCAGCTCACGCACGTGTTCGTCGACGGCGACGAGGTCACCGGCGTCATCGACTGGTCGGAGGCCGCCCCCGGCGACGCCATGTACGACCTGGCCATCCTCACGCTCGGGCACGAGGAACGCCTGGACGACCTGCTCGCGGGCTACGGCCCCGGCGCGGACCGGGACGTGGTCCGCGCCTGGTGGTCGCTGCGCAGCCTGGTGGCGTCGCGCTGGCTGATCGAGCACGGCTTCGACCCCGACGCACCGGGGTGCGAGCTCGACGTGCTCCGCGCGCGGATGCGGGATCCCGACGGTCGGTGAGCGGCCCGGCCACCCCGCCTCAGACGCGTTCGAGCACCATCGCCATCCCCTGCCCGCCGCCGACGCACATGGTCTCCAGCCCGTACCGGCCGCCCGCCATCTCGAGGCCGTTGATCAGCGTGGACGTGATGCGGGCGCCGGTCATGCCGAACGGGTGCCCGACGGCGATGGCGCCGCCGTGCACGTTCAGCCGCTCGTCCTCGATGCCGAGCTCGAGGGCGGACGCGATGACCTGGGCGGCGAACGCCTCGTTGATCTCGACGAGGTCCATGTCGTCGATGCCGAGGCCCGCGCGGGCGAGCGCCTGCCGGCTGGCCTCCACCGGGCCCAGGCCCATGATCTCGGGCGACAGGCCCGTCACCCCGGTGGACACGATGCGCGCGAGCGGGGTCAGGCCGAGCTCGTCGACGACGCGGTCGGAGACCACGACGACGGCGGCGGCGCCGTCGTTGAGCGGGCACGCGTTGCCCGCGGTGACCGTGCCGTCCGGCCGGAACACCGGGTCGAGGGTCGCCAGCTTCTCCACGGTGGTGCCGGGGCGCGGCCCGTCGTCCGCGGACACCACGGTGCCGTCGTCGAGGGTGACGGGGGTGATGTCCCGCGCCCAGAAGCCGTCGGCGATCGCGGCCTCGGCGCGCTGCTGGCTGCGCGCGGCGAACTCGTCCTGGTCGCGGCGCGAGATGCCGCGCAGATCCGCGACGTTCTCGGCCGTCTGCCCCATGGCGACGTACACGTCCGGCAGGGCGCCGTCCGCGCGCGGGTCGGTCCATCCCCCGGCGCCGCCGACGGCGCGCTTCGCGGTGCGCTCCTGGGCCTCGGCGAAGCGCGGGTTGGTGAGGTCGACGCCGGGGATCTCGTCGCTCGACCCGACGGCCATGCCGCTCACCGACTCGGCGCCGGCGGACACGAAGACGTCACCCTCCCCCGCCTTGATGGCGTGGAACGCCATGCGCGTGGTCTGCAGGCTGGAGGAGCAGTAGCGGGTCACGGTGGTGCCGGGCACGGAGTCCCAGCCGTTCAGCACGGCCACGACGCGGGCCATGTTCATGCCCTGCCTGCCGCCGGGCAGCCCGCAGCCCAGCAGGAGGTCGTCGATGCGCGCCGGGTCGAGCCCGGGCACCTGCGCGACGGCGGCCTCGACCATCCGTGCGGCGAGGTCGTCGGCGCGGACGCCGGCGAGCGAGCCCTTGTGCGCGCGGCCGATCGGCGAGCGGGCGGTGGCGACGATGTACGCCTCGGTCATGTCGTGTCTCCTAGTGGTCGGTGCGGCTCGGTGCGGCGCGGTGGGGCGAGGTGCGGCGCGCGCTCAGACGAACGCCGCGTGGCCGGTGATCTCGCGGCCGACGATGAGGTTGTTCATGTCCCGGGTGCCCTCGAACGTGTACACGGCCTCGGCGTCGGCGAAGTAGCGGGCCACGCCGTGGTCGAGCTGGATGCCGTTGCCGCCGAGCGACTCGCGGCACAGCGCGACGGTCTCGCGCATCCGGGTGGTGACGAACGCCTTCGCCAGCGCGGCCTGGGCGTCGGTCTGCGTTCCGGAGTCCTGCAGCTGGGACACGCGCACGCACACCGCGAGGCTCGCGGTGATGTTGGCCAGGCAGGTGGCGAGCTTGTCCTGGATCAGCTGGTAGCTCGCGATCGCGTGGCCGAACTGCTCGCGCTGCTTCGTGTAGGTCACCGCGGCCTCGTAGGCGCCGATCATCGTGCCCAGCGACTGCCAGGCGACGCCGTCCCTCGTCACCCGCAGCACCTTCGCGACGTCCTTGAAGCTGTCGATGCGCTGCAGGCGGTCGGCCTCGGCGACCTCGACGCCGTCGAGCACGATGTCGGCGTTCTGCACGATGCGCAGCGACTGCTTGCGCTCGATCTTCGTGGCGGTGAAACCGGGCGTCCCCTGGCGGACGAGGAAGCCCTTCATCTGCTGGTCCGCGGTGTCCTTGGCCCAGATGACGACGACGTCGGCGAACGTCGCGTTGCCGATCCACCGCTTGGCGCCGTCCAGCACCCAGGTGTCGCCGTGCCGGGTCGCGGTGGTGCGCAACCCCTTGGCGGTGTCCGAGCCGGACAGCGGCTCCGTGAGCCCGAACGCGCCGATGAGATCCCCGCGCGCCATCGGGGGAAGCCACTGCGCCCGCTGCTCGGGCGAGCCGCCCAGGCCGATGGCGCTCATCGCGAGCCCGGACGAGACGCCGATGAACGTGCAGAACGAGGAGTCCACCCGGGCGAGCTCCATCCCGACCCAGCCGCGGAACACCGCCGAGCTCTCGAACTGCGCGGTCTCCGGCCAGGCGGCGCCCACCGAGCCGAGCTCGGCGAACGGCTTGAACAGGTGCACCGGGCAGTCCGACCGCTCCCAGTAGTCGTCCGCGATGGGCCGCACCTCGCGCTCCATGAACTCGCGGACGGCGAGGATCCGCTCCTGCTCGTCGGCCGTCAGCAGGTCCTGGAAGCCGTAGAAGTCGGCGTCCAGGACGGTGGGCGCGGGGCCGGCGTCGGCGCCCGTGTCGGTGTCGGTTCCGGCGCTCGCGGTGGCCGGGGAGGTGAACGTCATCGTTGCTCCGATCGTCGTCGAACGCGACCAGTGTGCACCCCGATGCATCATTTTCCAAGATGTTGCACGAGACTCGTCCCGCGACACTAGGCTGCGGGCATGCCGGACAGCGCCACGAGCACCCCGACCGCCACGCACGGCGACCCGCCGCACGACGACGCACCGATCGCGTCCGTCGGCCTCGAGGCCGCGCCCACGCCGCTGTCGCTGCGCCTGCTGCCCGGCGCCCACGCCGACGCGCGCCGGGCGTTCGACGCCGCGCGCGAGACGTTCGTCGCGGGCCGGCGCCTCGACATGGGCCCGCTGGCCACGAGCCTCGGCGTCGACCGGACGTCCGTGTTCCGCTGGGTCGGCAACCGCGACGCCCTGCTCACCGAGGTGCTGTGGTCGCTCGCCGTCCCGACGCTGGTCCAGGCCGATCGCGCGACGGCGGCCGAGCACGGGGCGGAGCGGGTCGCCGACCTCCTCACGCACTTCGCCGGCGACCTCATCGCCGCCCCCTATTTCCGAGAGTTCCTCGCCCGCGAGCCGGCGCGGGCCCTGCGGCTGCTCACCACCAAGGCCAGCCCCATCCAGCACCGCTTCCTCGCGACCTGCGAGTGGCTGGTGCGCACGCATCTCGGCGACACCCCGTTCGCCGACGGCGTCGACAGCGGCACCGGCAGCGGCATCGACCCGGCGTCCCTCGCCTACCTCCTGGTGCGCGTGTCCGAGTCGTTCACGTACGCCGACCTCATCACGGGCGAGACGCCCGAGGCCGACCGCGCCGCCGTGGCGTTCCGGCACCTGCTGCGGGTGCCGTCGACCTCCGCCTGATCCCTGCCCGCCGACCTTCGCCAGACCACGCCCGAGACCCAGGCCAGAGACCCCAGGCCCGAGACAGGAGCACCGATGCCCCGCGCCCGCCACCCGTTCCCCCTGCGCTGGAACGACAACGACCAGTACGGCCACGTCAACAACACCGTGTACTACGCCGCGATGGACACCGCGGTGAACGCGTGGATGATCGCCCACGGCGGGCTGGACCCGCGCGGGGACGTGATCGGCCTGTGCGTCGCGTCGTCGTGCGAGTTCCGCGCGCCGGCGTCGTACCCCGAGGAGCTCGAGGTCGGGATCGGCGTGGAGCGCCTGGGGCGCACCAGCCTCACCTGGGACCTGCACGTGCTGCGCGCGGGCGGCGACGACCCGATCGCGGTCGGGCGGTTCACCCACGTGTTCGTCGACGAGCCGACCCGGCGGCCCGTGCCCGTGCCGGACGGCGTCCGCCGGGCGGTCGCCACGCTGCAGGACTGACCGACACCCGACCCGCGCCGACCGCGCACGCCCCGGGCGGCCTGGTCGCCCCACATACCGACTGCGCGGTATGCTCGTCCGAGCCCCGGGACGATCCGGGTCGACGGAAGGTGGTCATCGATGACCGACGTGCCCGGACTGGACACCGCAGGGCTGCGGGCGTGGCTGGAGCGGGAGCACCCCGAGCTCACCGTCACCGGCCGGGGCGGGGAGCTCGAAGCGAGCGTGATCGCCGGCGGCCGCAGCAACCTCACGTACCGCGTCGACGGGGCGCGCCTGCCGCTCGTCGTGCGGCGGCCACCGCTGGGCCACGTGCTGTCCACCGCGCACGACATGCGTCGCGAGCACCGCGTCGTCACCGCGCTCGCGGGCAGCCCCGTCCCGGTGCCGCGCACCGTGGACGTCGTCGACGACACCGACCGGGGCGAGGTCACCGGCACGGTCTTCTTCGTCATGGAGCACGTGGCCGGCACGGTGCTGTCCCGTCCGGGGCAGAACTCCGCCTTCACGGCGGGCGGCCTGCACGCCCTCGGCCTCGAGCTCGCCCGGGTGCTCGCCGACCTGCACGCCGTGGACCCGGCCGCCGTCGGTCTCGCGGACTTCGGCCGCCCCGACGGCTACCTCGGCCGCCAGCTCGCCACCTGGCGGCGCCAGTACGACGCGTCCCGCAGCCGCCCCCAGCCGCGGCTGGACGCCCTGCAGGACAGGCTCGCCGCGAGCCTCCCCGACTCGGGCGGGCGGGCCGGCATCGTGCACGGCGACTACCGCCTCGACAACGCGATCGTCGCCGGGCCGCCCGACGCGCCCCACGTCGCCGCGGTCCTCGACTGGGAGATGGCCACGCTCGGCGACCCCCTCGTCGACCTCGGCATGCTCGGCCTCTACTGGGACATCCGCGGCCTCACCGGGGGCGACGGGGCCGACGACGGCGCGCTGAGCGCCGTGGTGCCCGGGGCGGGCTACCCGGAGTTCGCGGAGCTCGTCGCCGCGTACGCCGAGCGGGCGGGCGCCGCCCCGCCCGACCTGGCGTGGTACCGCGCGTTCGCTGCCTACAAGCTCGCGGTGATCCTCGAGGGGATCCACTACCGCTACCGGGCGGGCGAGACGGTCGGCGAGGGCTTCGACCGCATCGGCGCCCTGGTCGCCCCGCTGGCCGAGGACGGCCTCGCGCACCTGCCCTCGCGCACGCCGCCCACGACGCCCGCCGGGAGGGCCTGACCATGGACTTCGCCCCCGACGACCGCACGACCGAGCTCACCGACCGGGTCCGCGCGTTCCTCGACGAGCGCGTGCTGCCGGCGGAGCCCGTGCTCGACGCGCAGCTCGCCGCGGCCCCGGACGACTGGTCCCCGCGCCCTGTCGTGCGCGACCTGCAGGCCGCCGCGCGCGAGCAGGGCCTGTGGAACCTTTTCCTGCCCGGCGAGCGCGGCGCCGGCCTCACGAACCTGCAGTACGCGCCGCTCGCCGAGCTCACCGGCTGGAGCCCGCGGCTCGCGCCCGCGGCGTTCAACTGCGCCGCGCCCGACACCGGCAACATGGAGCTGCTCGCCCACTTCGGCACCCCGGACCAGCAGCGCGAGTGGCTCGACCCGCTGCTCGACGCGCGCATCCGGTCCGCGTTCTGCATGACCGAGCCCGGCGTGGCCTCGAGCGACGCGTCGCAGATCGGCACCCGCATCCGGCGCGACGGCGACGAGCTCGTGATCACCGGCCGCAAGTGGTGGTCCACCGGCGCGATGAACCCCGGCGCCGCGCTGCTCGTCGTCATGGGCAAGACCGACCCGGACGCGCCGCCCCGCCGGCAGCAGTCGATGGTGCTCGTGCCGCGCGACGCCCCGGGCGTGACGGTCGTGCGGCCCCTGACCGTGTTCGGCTACGACGACCGCGACCACGGCGGGCACGCCGAGATCGCCTTCGACGACGTCCGTGTGCCCGTCGCGAACCTGCTGGGCGGCGAGGGCGACGGCTTCGCGATGGCGCAGGCGCGGCTCGGGCCGGGCCGCATCCACCACTGCATGCGGGCCCTCGGCATGGCCGAGCGGGCGCTGGCGCTCGCCGGTCAGCGGGCGCGGGAGCGCTCCACGTTCGGCCGCGCGCTCGCCGAGCAGGGCGTGGTGCGCGAGTGGGTCGCGACCTCCCGGGTGGAGATCGAGGCGCTGCGCCTGCTGGTGCTCAAGACCGCCTGGCTCATGGACACCGTGGGCAACCGGCGCGCCATGCGGGAGATCCAGGCCATCAAGATCGCCGTGCCGCGTGCCGTCCAGGCGGTCCTCGACCGCGCGATGCAGCTCTTCGGCGCCGCCGGGCTGTCCGGCGACCAGCCGCTCGCCGAGATGTTCGCCGCGGCCCGCGCCCTGCGGCTCGCCGACGGCCCCGACGAGGTGCACCTCAGCTCCCTCGGCAGGGCCGAGCTGCGCGCCTGACGCGCGGCCCGGCCGGAACTCCCCTCCGTCCCCGCTCGACGACGACGAAAGGACCGGACATGACACCGACCCCCGAACCCACCGCGGGCTCCCCCGGCCCCGCACCCGACCGCACCGCCGACCGCACCGCCACCCATACCGCCGACGACGTCGTCGACGGCCCGGGCTTCGGCACGCTCTCGGCGGCGTCGCTGCTCGCGGAGACGGCGCGCCGCCACCCCGAGTACCCCGCGCTGCACTTCGCCGGCACCACGACGACGTACGGGGAGCTCTGGGACCAGACCCGCGCGTACGCCGGCGCCCTGGCCGCACGGGGCATCACCCGCGGCTCGCGCGTCGCCATGATCGTGCCCAACGTGCCCGACTTCGCCCGCGTGTACTACGCCGCGCTCACGCTGGGCGCCGTCGTCGTGCCCATCCACCTGCTGTTCCGCTCGGGCGAGATCGAGTTCGTGCTGCGCGACAGCCGGGCCGACGTCGTGGTCGCGGCCGCCCCGCTGCTCGCGGAGGCCGCGCCCGCCGCCGAGCGCGCGGGCGTCCCCGTCGTGATGGTGCTCGCCCCCGCCGACCACGGCGCACAGGGCGGTCCTGCCCTCCCCCGCCTCGAGGACGAGGCGGCCGCCGCGACGCCGGTGGAGCGGCACACGCCGGTGCACCCGACCGCCGCCGCGACGATCCTCTACACCAGCGGCACCACCGGGCTGCCCAAGGGCGCCGTCGGCTCGCACCTCGCCGCCGTCGAGCAGGTGCACTGCTCGCTGATCGACTCCTTCGACCTGCGGCACGACGACGTCGTCTTCGGTGGGCTGCCGCTGTTCCACGCCTTCGGCCAGATGGCGGTGATGAACTGCGCGTTCCGGGTGGGCGCGTCGGTGGTGCTCCTGCCGCGGTTCGACCCGGACCAGGCGCTCGAGCTCCTCGTCGCGCACCGCGCCACGGTGTTCACGGCCGTGCCGACGATGTTCGTCGGGATGCTCGAGGCGGCCCGGCGCAGCGACGCCCGGCCGCCGCTGCGGTACGCCGTCTCGGGCGGGGCGGCGCTGCCGGTGAGCGTGCTCGAGGAGTTCGCGGCCGCCTACGGGGCCGAGGTGCACGAAGGGTACGGCCTCACGGAGACGTCCCCGAGCGTCTCGTTCAACACCGTCTTCGAGCCGATCCGCCCCGGCACCGTGGGCCGGCCGATGTGGGGCGTGGACGTGGCCGTCGCCGACGCGGTCATCGACCACGAGGTGCACCTGCTGCCCGAGCCGGGCGCGCTCGGCGAGGTCGTGGTGCGCGGGCACAACGTGATGAAGGGCTACCTGGGGCGCCCCGACGCGGACGCGGCCGCCGTCGTCGACGGCTGGTTCCGCACCGGCGACCTCGGCACCCTCGACGCCGACGGGATCCTCGCGATCGTCGACCGCAAGAAGGACATGATCATCCGCAACGGGTACAACGTGTATCCCACCGAGGTGGAGGCGACGCTGGTCTCCCACCCCGACGTGGCGCTGGCCGCCGTCTTCGGCGTCGCCGATCCGGTGCACGGGCAGGAGATCCACGCCGCCGTCGTCCCGGCCGGCGGGCGCACGCTCGACGCCGACGCCCTCGTCGCCTGGGTCCGCGAGCGCGTCGCCGCGTTCAAGTACCCGCGCGTCGTGCACGTGGTGGACGAGCTCCCGCTCGGCCCGAGCGGGAAGATCCTCAAGCGCGAGCTGCCCGGCCGCTTCGCCCCCGTCCCCTGAGCGGACGCCTCCCGCGGTCGAGCCTGTCGGGACCTGGTCTCGACAGGCTCGACCGCCGGGGCGGTCAGGACGTCGGGACGCCCTCGCCGCGCAGCGGCACGGGCTGCGGCTCGACCTCGGTGACCTTCCCGCCGCCGACGGCGTAGGTCGCGCCCACGTAGTCCTGGACGCCGTCGGTCACGGCCGTGATGCCGACGCCGTCGAAGGCGGAGTGGTCGTCGGGACCGAACATGAGCGGCAGGATGCCGTTGCCCTCGAGGTCGCCCGACTCGACGGCCTCGACCAGGCTCTCGCGCGTCGGGTCCTCGCCGGCGCGGGCCAGCGCCTCCGCGAACAGGTAGCCGAGGCTCATGCCGTACACGGTGTTGCCGTCGAACCGCGCCCCGTCGTTGTGCTCGTCGTTGATCTGCCGGAACAGCTCGACCCACTCGCCGTCGGGGCCGAAGGGCAGGTAGTTCGCGCTGACGAAGCCCTCCAGCAGGGCGGGCGCCACGTCCTCGCCCAGCAGGTCGACGAGGGTCGGGTAGTCGCCGCCCGACGACGACGCCAGCCAGCGGGGGCTCCAGCCCATCTTCGCCGCGGTGCCGACCGCGAGCGCCGTGAACCCGTTGACCGTCGCGAGCAGGACGCTCTCGCACCCGGCGGCCTGCAGGGCCCCGATCTGCGCGGTGACGTCCTGGTTCGACGTCGAGTACGTCTCGTGGGCGGCGACGCCGTCCTTGCCGACCGCGAGCTCGACGCCCTCGAGGAACTCCTGCCCGAAGTCGTCGTCCTGCCCGAGCACGCAGAGCTTCTGC
This sequence comes from Isoptericola sp. F-RaC21, assembly GCF_038593535.1. Lineage (NCBI taxonomy): Bacteria > Bacillati > Actinomycetota > Actinomycetes > Micrococcales > Promicromonosporaceae > Isoptericola > Isoptericola sp. F-RaC21. The sequence continues at coordinate 1,052,337 of NZ_JBCFYX010000001.1, forward strand.
CCGGCGTGCTGGTCGGCGGCGTACTGCGCGAGCGCCGCGCCCTCCACGACGTAGTCGGCGTTGAAGCCGAACGTGTTCGGGTGCCCCTCCGGGTCGTCCCACAGGGTGCTGCCGGACGCGACGAAGAGGTCGGGCACGCCGTTCTGGTCGAGGTAGTCCAGCACGGACGAGTGCGTCGGTGTGCCGAGGCCGCCCAGCAGGGCGAACACCTTGTCCTCCTGGACGAGCTCGCGCACCACGGTCTGGGTGTTCGCGGGGTTGTAGCCGTCGTCCTTGACCACGTACTCGATCGAGCGGCCGTGGACGCCGCCGTGGTCGTTGACGTAGTCGAAGTAGGCCTTCGTGGCCGCGGAGATCGACGCGTACCCGGCGGCGGCCGGGCCGGTCAGCGGCTGGTGGGTGCCGACGGTGACGGTGTCGTCGCTGATGCCGGGGCTCGCGGCGGCCGGCGTGCTGCAGCCGGCGAGCGCCAGGCAGGCGGCGGCGGACGCCGCGACGGCGCCGGTCGCCGCGGCGGCGGGCCGTGCGGTGACGGGGCGGGGGTGGCTCATGAGATCACCTCTCTGAGGGTTGTGGCGGGGTCGCGGGCGCGTCGGTGCGGCCACGGGGCTGGGGTCGGGGGCGGGGGCGGGGGCGGCGGGCCACGGCGCGGGCGAGCCCGCCCGGCCAGGCCAGGGTGACGACGATCAGCAGGGCGCCGAAGACGAGGACGGCGAGGTTGCCGGACAGGCGCTGCTCGAGGTCGGCGGGGACGCCGACGGCGGCGGTGACGGTGTCGACGAGCCACGGCAGCAGCACGACGAGCGCCGCGCCGGCGGCCGCGCCCCCGAGGCTGCCGAGCCCGCCGACGACGGCGGCCACGACGAGCAGCAGCGAGAACGCGAGGTCGTACCGACCGGGGCCGATCGACTGGGTGACGAGGCACAGGACCGCGCCGCCGAGGCCGGCGGCGAGGGAGCTCGCGACGAACGCACCGACCTTGACCCGCCCGGGCGACACCCCGGCGAGCCGCGCGGCCGTCTCGTCGCCGTGCACGGCGCGCATGCGCAGGCCCGCGCGGCCGGAGCGCAGCAGGGCCAGCGGGGTGACGGCCAGCGCGGCCACCGCGATCGCGAGCCAGGCGTGCCACTGCTCCACGACGATCAGCCGGGACAGCGCCTGCGGCACGCCCTCGAAGGGGACGGCCAGCCCCTGGTCGCCCCCGAGCGCCGGGACCTGCGTCGTGAGCGCGGGCAGCGCGACGACCATCGCGAGCGTCAGCCCGGCCAGGTACGGGCCGCGCAGGCGCGCGCCGGCCAGGCCGAGCAGCCCGCCCACCGCGCCGGAGGCGACGAGCGCCCCGCCCAGGCCGAGGACGACGCGCGCCACGCCGGCGGGGCCGTCGCCGTCGAGCCCGGCGCCGGCGGCCGCGTTCGCGGCCAGGGCGTAGCCGTACCCGCCCGCCGCCATGAGCACGGCATGCCCGAGGGACAGCTGGCCCGTGAGGCCGACGAGCAGCGTGAGGCCCGCCGTCGCGCAGAACGTCGCGGCGACGACGGCGAGCTGGTAGTTGCGGTACGGGTCGAGGACGAACGTGGCGGCGACCGCCAGCAGCGTCAGGAGCACCGCCCGCAGCAGGATCCGCTGCGTGGGGGTGAGACGGCCGCGGGCGCGGGGCTCGGGACGGCGGGCGGCGGGGCGGGCGGGCGTCGTCGAGGTCGTGGTCGTCATGCTGCCCGCACCTCGCCGACCGCGAAGATCCCGCCCGGGCGAACCAGCAGCACGAGCGTCAGCAGCGCCAGCACGGCGAGCGGTGCCACGCCGGCGCCGAGGTACCCCGTGACGAGGCTGACCAGCAGGCCCACGGCGACGCCGCCGACGAGCGCGCCCGCGGGCGAGTCCAGCCCGCCCAGCACCGCGACGGTGAACGCGTGCACGAACAGCAGGTCGGCGGAGTGGGCGTTGAGGCCCAGCTCGGTCGGGACGAGGAGCAGGGCGGCGAGCGCCGCGACGGCGCCCGAGAGCGCCCACCCGAGCGTGACCATGCGCGGCACCCGCACCCCGAGCAGCCGCGACACCTCGGGGGCCGCCGCCGAGGCCCGCAGCTGCAGGCCCAGCGAGGTGCCGTTGAAGAGCCACGCGAGCAGCCCGACCACGACGAGCGCGACGACCAGCACGAACAGGTCGTACGGCGACAGCAGGGGCACGCCGCCCACGACGAGCGGCCGTTCGTCGAACGCCGCGGCCATCGGCCGGTGCCGCGGGCCGAAGGCGATCCCCAGGGCGGACTGCAGCACCATGACGAGGCCGATGGCGACGATCATCCCGGGCAGCGGGCTGCCGGACGGCACGCGCCGCATGAGGCCGCGCTCCACGGCGGCGTTGAGCGCGGCCCCGGCGAGCAGCGCGGCGCCGAGGCCGGCCCAGAACGACCCGGTGGCGCCGGTGACGGCGAACGCCGCGAAGACGGCGACGGTGGCGACGGCCGCCTGGGCGAAGTTCACCAGGCGGGCGGCGCGCCAGACGATCACGAGCGACAGCGCGAAGAGCGCGACGACGAGCCCTCGGGCGAGCCCGGTGGCGGTCAGGAAGACGAGTCGGTCCATGGGGAGCCTCTCTCGGGGACGCGGGTCGGGACCTGTGCGGGAGCTGTCCGGTGGCCGGTCAGAAGCCCAGGTAGGCGTGGCGGAGGGCGGGGTCGCCGGCGAGCTCGGCGGCGGGGGCGTCGGCCACCACCACCCCGAGGCTCAGCACGACGCCGCGGTCGGCGACGGACAGGGCGCTGGTGACGTTCTGCTCCGCGAGCAGGACCGTGAGGCCGGTGTCCCGTGCCGCGGCGCGCAGCACGCCCAGCAGCTGGGCGACGACGCGCGGCGCGAGCCCGAGCGACGGCTCGTCGAGGAGCAGCACGCGCGGCCGGGCGAGCAGGGCGCGCCCGAGCGCGAGCATCTGGCGCTCGCCGCCGGAGAGCTGGTGGCCGAGGCTCGCCCGGCGGCGCCCGAGCGGCTCGAACAGCTCGTAGGTCCGGGCCACGGCGGCCCGGCGCGCGGCGCGGCCCGGGTGGCGCCACAGCGCGCCCAGGTGCAGGTTCCCGTCCACGGTCAGCTCGGTCACGACGCTGCGGCCCTCGGGGACCTGCGCCAGCCCCCGGCGGGCGCGGTCTTCGACGCTCACGGCGGTGAGGTCGGCGCCGTCCAGCAGCACCCGGCCGGCGCGAGGCGCCGTGAGCCCGGACAGCGCGCGCAGCAGCGTGGTCTTGCCGGCCCCGTTCGCCCCGAGCAGGGCGACGATCTCGCCCGGGGCGACGGTGAGCGCGAGCTCGTCGAGCACCGGCGCCCCGGCGTAGCCGACGGTCAGCCCCTCGACCGCGAGGGCGGGGGTCATGCCGCCTCCAGCCCGAGGTAGGCCGCCTCGACGGCGGGGTCGGCGCGCACCTCGTCGGGCGTGCCGCTCGCGACGACCCTGCCGAAGTCGAGCACGACGACGCGGTCGGCCACGGCCATGACGAAGTCGACGTGGTGCTCGACCAGCAGCACCGCGCACCCGTCGGCGACGACGGCGCGCACGACGTCCGCGAGGTCGTCGATGTCGCCGGCGCCGAGGCCGCCCGCCGGCTCGTCGAGCAGGAGGAGCCGCGGGCGCGCCACGAGCGCGCGGGCGAGCGCCACCCGCTTGCGCACGGGGTACGGCAGGGCGTCGACGGGCGTGCCGGCGTCGGCGGCCAGGTCGAGCCGCGCCAGCACGGCCGCGACGACCTCGGCGGCGTCGGGCGCTCCCGCCACCGGCACGAGCACGTTCTCGCGCACCGTGAGCTCCGTGAAGAGGCCGAGGCCCTGGAGCGTGCGTGCGAGCCCGCGCTCGAGCAGGCGGGTCGGGGCGGCCGGCGCGGGTCGCCCGTCGAGGAGGACGCGGCCCGCGGCGGGCCGCACGAGGCCGCACGCCGCGTTGAAGACGGTGGTCTTGCCGGCCCCGTTCGGGCCGATGAGGGCGACCGTCTCGGCGCCGCCGGCGGCGTCGCCCACCGTCAGGTCGACGCCGTCGAGGGCCGTCAGGCCGCCGAACGTCACGGTGAGGCCGGACACCTCGAGCCGGGGCCCGGTGGCGGGGGTCGTGGCGGTCGCTGAAGTCGCGGGGACCGCGGGGATACGGCGGGACATCGGCACCTCTTCGTGTCGGGTGCGGGCCACGCTAGCGGAAAAACCGACTGGCCGGTATGCCCTGCCGAGACATTCTTCAGAATGTTGCAGTGCCGTGACGTCGGCGGCGCCCTGCGGGCGTCAGATGCCGGCGGTGAGGCCGCCGTCGACCACGAGCTCCGTGCCCGTGAGGTAGGCGGACGCGTCGCTCGCCAGGAACAGCACCGCGCCCGTGACGTCGCCCGGCAGCGCGGGGCGCCCGACCGGGATCGGCACCGCGTCCGCGTCGATGCGCGTCGTCATCTCCGTCTTCACCAGGCCGGGGTGCACGGAGTTCACCCGGATGCCGTCGCGGCCCAGCTCCACCGCCAGCGACTTGGTGAGCCCCCGCACGCCGAACTTGGACGCCACGTACCCGTGCAGCCGCTCCCCGCCCCGCAGCCCCTCGACGGACGACACGTTGACGATCGACCCGCCGCCGGCCGCCTTCATCACCGGCACGACGGCGCGGCAGCCCAGGAACGTGCCGGTGAGGTTCACCGCGATCACGGCGTCCCACTTGGCCGTGGTGTAGTGCTCGATGGGTGCGGAGTTGGCGATCCCCGCGTTGTTCACCAGCACGTCCACCCCGCCGAACGCGTCGACCGCGGCGTCCACCGCGTCGGCCCACCCCGCCTCGTCGGTCACGTCGAGCCGCACGGGCAGCGCCCGGTCGCCGAGGTCCGCCACGAGCGCCGCCCCCTCGTCGTCGAGCACGTCCGCGACGACGACGGCCGCGCCCGCCGCGTGCAGGGCGCGGACGTACGCCGCACCCAGTCCGCGGGCGCCGCCCGTGACGAGCGCGACCCGCCCCTCGAGCGGGCGGGCAGGGTCGGCCAGGACGGGACGAGCAGGCATGAGGTTCCTCCGGGTCAGGTGCGAGCGAGCGGGCCGGCGCGGGGCGTCAGTCGGCGACCCGCACGACGAGGCGGCCCGTCGTGGTGCCGCCGGCGAGGCGCTGCACGGCGGCGGGCGCGTCCTCGAACGGCACGACGTCGGCGACGACGGGTCGCACGGCGCCCTCGGCGGCGAGCCGCGACAGCTCGGCGTGCGCGGCGTCGACCAGGTCGGGGCGGCGCTGCTGGTAAAGAGCCCAGTGCAGGCCGAGCACGTCGTAGTTCTTCACGAGGGCGTGGTTGGCGCGCACCGGCGGGATCTCGCCGCTCGCGAAGCCGACGACGACGATCCGGCCCTCGAAGGCGATGCAGCGCGTCGACTGCTCGAACGACGAGCCGCCCACGGGATCGACGACCACGTCGGCGCCCGCGCCGCCGGTGAGCCCCTTGACCCGGGCGGCGAGGTCGTCGCCGCGCACGAGCACGTGCTCCGCTCCCGCGTCGCGGGCCACCTCCGCCTTCGCCTCGCTGCCCACCACACCGATCACCCGGGCGCCCGCGGCGACGGCGAGCTGCACCGCGGCGGTCCCGACGCCGCCGGCGGCGGCGTGCACCAGCACGGTCTCCCCCGGCCGCACCCGGGCCTTGCGGTGCAGCGCGAACCACGCCGTCTGGTACGCGATCGTCAGCGCGGCCGCCTCGGCGTCGGCGAGGCCGGCCGGCGCGGCCCGCACGGCGGCGGCGGGCAGCACCGCCAGCTCGGACAGCACGCCGACGGCGGACCCGACGACCCGCGCCCCCGGCGCGATCCCCCGCTCCCCCGCCGGGACGCCCTCGCCGAGCGCCACGACGTCGCCGCACAGCTCGATGCCCGGCACGAACGGCGGCTCGGGCCGCACCTGGTACTCGCCGCGCGCCAGCAGCACGTCGGGGAAGTTCACTGCCACGGCGCGCACCCGCACCAGCACCTCCCCTGGTCCCGGCACGGGGGTCGGCACCTCGTCGAGGCGCAGCACGTCGGCCGGCTCGCCGGGGCCGGTCACGCGCCACGCGCGCATCGTCGCGGCGGCGTCGCTCGTGGCCGTCGCGTCGGTCGTGGCGGTCGGCGTGCGGGCAGCGGTGGGGTCGGGCAGCGTCGTCATCGTCGCTCTCGTCTCGTGCGTGCTGGTAGGTCGTGGTGGTCAGGTCGTGGTGGCGCGGATGCCGCGCAGGAACAGCTCGGCGAGCTGCTGGGCCACCTCGGACTTGGTCTCGGGGCCCTCGGGCGAGTACCAGTGCGACAGGTAGTGCACGTCGCTGAAGAAGTGGGCGACGAGCAGCGGCCGCGGCACGTCCGTGCGGAACACGCCCTCGTCCTGCCCGCGCCGCAGCAGGGCCGCGAACTCGTCGTGGTACTCGCGCCGCCGCTGCGTGACCTCCTTGAGCCGCGGCTCGGTGAGCATGTGCATGCTGCGGAAGAAGACGGTGCCCTCGGGCAGGAAGTCGATCGACGTCTCGACGACGTCGACGCACACGGCCCGCACGACGTCCTCCACGGCCCCGCCCCGCGCGACGATCTCGTCCAGGTGCGACTTCTGCAGCGCCAGCATCCGGTCGTAGATGGCGAACAGCAGGTCGTCCTTGGACTGGAAGTAGTGGTACATGGCGCCCTTGGTGACGCCCGCGGCCTCGACGATCTGCTGCACGCTCGTGGTGGCGTACCCCTGCGTGGCGAACAGGTCCAGGGCGGCCGCGGTGACGCGCTCGGCGACGTTCGTGCTCTTCATGGCCCCCATCCTTCACCCGACCGGCGCGATGCTCGCGCCGCCGTCGATCCGGAGCGTCTGACCCGTCACCCAGGCCGCGTCGTCGGAGAGCAGGAACGCGACCGGCCCGGCGACGTCGACGGGCACGCCGAGCCGCGCGAGCGGGTAGCGCGCCACCGCCTCGTCCTCGTGCCCCTCGTAGAGGGCGCGGGAGAACCGTGTCTTCACCACGGCCGGCGCCACGGCGTTGACGCGCAGGGCGGGCGCCAGCTCCTGGGCGAGCTGCTGCGTGAGGTTGATCAGCGCGGCCTTCGACGCGCCGTAGAACGCGATGTTGGGGCTGGACGACGTCCCGGAGATCGACGCGACGTTGACGATGGACCGGCTCAGCCCGCCGGCGACGGCGTCGCGGGTCCACTCGAGCGCGGACACGACGTTGACCTCGAGGATCTTGCGCGCCACGCCCGGGTCGACGTCGAGGGCCGGGCCCCAGGCCGGGTTGATGCCGGCGTTGTTGACGAGGTGGTCCAGCCGCCCGTGCCGCGCGGCGACGTGGGCCAGGACCGCGGCGCGGTGGTCCGGGTCGTCCACCCGGCCGGCCACGCCCGACGCGCGGTCCGGGCCCAGGGCGGCGACGGCGTCGTCGAGCGCCTCCTGCTTGCGCCCGGTGACGACGACCGTGCACCCCTCGTCCACCAGCCGCCGCGCGACGGCGAGCCCGATGCCCCGGCTCCCGCCGGTGATCAGCGCGACCCTGCCGACGAACCTGCCTCCGGCCTCGCGCTCGACGCCGCCCTGGACACTGCCCGCGGTCCCCATCATCGCCTCCTCGCGACGTCCTGCCCGACGCGAACGTACCGTCCGGTCGGTTTGCGCGAGCACCGTACCACGACACGCGCGCGTCGTGCCCTGGCCAGCACCCGCGACGGTCGGGCAGCATGACCCCATGACTGGCACGGAAACAGGCACCGACTTCGAGCGACCGCTCCCCCCGGACCCGTACTCGCTGCTCCCCGTCCCCGCGACCTTCTCGCTCACCAGCGCGGACGTCGCCGAGGGCGCGGAGCTCGCCGTCGACTTCAGCGTCGACGGCGCCGACGTCTCGCCGCACCTCGCGTGGTCGGGCGCGCCCGAGGCGACGCGGTCGTTCGTGGTGAGCTGCTTCGACCCGGACGCCCCGACGCCGTCCGGCTACTGGCACTGGACCGTCGTCGACCTGCCCGCGGACGTGACCTCGCTGGAGCGCGGCGCGGGCGCCGTGGGCGGGGCGGGGCTCCCGGCCGGGGCGTTCCACGTGCCGAGCGACGGCGGCCGCCTCGGCTTCGAGGGCGCCGGCCCGCCGCCCGGGGACCACCCGCACCGCTACGTCTTCGCGGTGCACGCCCTCGACGTCCCGTCGCTCGGGCTGTCCGAGGCCAACAGCCCGGTGCACGTCGCCTTCAACGTGTACTTCCACGTGCTGGCGCGCGCCACGCTCACGGCGACGTACCGCCGGTGAGCGGCGCGACGACGCCGGGCCTGCCCACGCTCGGCGACCTCACCTGGGCGCCCGCGCTCGACCGGCCCGACCTGCTCGCGCCGTCCGTCGCCGACGCGCTGCACGCCTGGGCCGACGGGGACGACCGGGTCCGCGGGCTCGTCGCCGTCACCGAGATCGACCCCGACCACGCGGACACGGCCACGCTCAACGAGCGGCACGGCCTGCCGCCCGAGGCCTCCGCCAACTGCGTCGTCGTCGCGGGTCGGCGCGGCGACGTCGAGCGCGTGGCGGCGTGCGTCGTCACCGCGGCCACGTTCGCCGACGTCAACACGCGCGTGCGCAAGCTGCTCGACGCCCGCAAGGCGTCGTTCCTGGCCATGGACCGCGCGACGAGCGAGTCGGGCATGGAGTACGGGGGCATCACCCCGGTGGGCCTGCCCGCCGGGTGGCGGGTGCTGGTGGACTCACGCTTCGCCGCGCCGGGCGCGCTCGCGCTCATGGGCTCCGGCGTGCGGCGGTCCAAGCTGCTGATGCCCGGCGAGCTCCTCTGCGCGATGCCGGGCGTCGAGGTGGTCGACGGGCTCGGCGTCGCACGGTGACGGCGACCGCCCGCTGACCGGGCCGCCCCCCGTCTCAGATCCCGGTGCGGCGTGCGCCCCGTTGGTAGGATCGCCAGCTGCCCCGGGCCGCACCGGGACGCCCCCACGACCACTCCTGGAGAGCTTCCTTGTCCCAGCACCGGACGGACGACGCGGCCCTGCCTGACGGCGTCGCCCCGCTGACGGCGGACGACCCCCGGGAGCTGGGCGGCCACCGCATCCTGGGGCGGATCGGCCGCGGCGGCATGGGCATGGTGTACCTCGCCACGATGCGCAGCGGCCGCCGACTGGCGATCAAGGTGATCCGCGCCGAGTACGCCGAGGACGCCGAGTTCCGCGCCCGCTTCGAGCGCGAGATCACGGCGGCCCTCCGGGTGCGCGGCCCGTTCCTCGCGGCGCTCATCGACGCCGACCTCGAGTCCGCGACCCCCTGGCTCGCCACCGAGTACGTCCCGGGGCCGACGCTCGCCCACCGCGTGGCGCAACGAGGGCCGCTGCCGCCCGCCGAGGTGCACGCGCTCGTGGGCCACGTGGCCGAGGCGCTGCACGCCGTGCACCGCGCGGGGCTGGTGCACCGCGACATCAAGCCGGACAACGTCCTCCTCGGCCCCGACGGCCCGTGCGTCATCGACCTCGGGATCGCCCAGGCGGCCGACGCGACGGTGCTGACGCGCGCCGGTTCGCCGCTGGGCACCCCGGTCTTCATGGCGCCCGAGCAGGCGCGCGGCGACGACGTCTCCGCCGCGACCGACGTGTGGGCGCTGGGTGGGGTGGCCTACTTCGCCGCCACCGGGAACCGCCCCTTCGGGCAGGGCCGGCCGGACCTCATGTACTACCGGGTCGTGCACGAGGACCCGCAGCTGGAGGGGTGCCCCGAGGAGCTGCTGCCCTTCGTCCGGGCCTGCCTCGACAAGGACCCGGCCGCCCGTCCCGGCGTGCGGGCGATCCTCGACGCCCAGCCCGAGCTGCCCGGGCCCCCGACCTCGCCGGCGGCCACGGACGCCACCGGTGCGGGCGCGGCGATCGCGGAGCCCGACGCGCCGGCCGTCCCCGTCGGGCTCGCCGGGCCGGTGACGCCGGCCGAGCCCGCCGCACCGGTCGAGGTCGTCGCGCCCGAGTCGCCGGCCCCCGAGCCGGCCGTCAGTGACGTGCCCCTGGCCGCCCCCGCCCCGCTCGACGACGAGTGGTCGAGCGCGGCGGACACCTACGTGCCCGGCGCCGCCACGCCGCCGACGCCGGAGGATCCGCCCGCAGCGGCCCCCGCCCGACGGCGCGGCCTCGTGATCGCCGTCGTCGTCGCCGTCGTGCTGGCCGGCGCCGCCACGGGCGCCGCCCTCCTCCTGCGGGACGACGACGCCCCGACGTCTCCGCAGTCCCCCGGCACGGCGGCCGGCACGGCGATCGACCCCTGCCTCGTCGGGCGGTGGGAGCAGACGTCGATGTCCGACACCTGGAACCAGCCCGAGCTCGGCGAGCCCGTCGACGTCACCGGCTGGGACGGGAGGGTGCTGGAGTTCCGCGAGGACGGCACGGAGATCGCCCGGTTCGACGACGCCGACCCGCTGCGCGGCACGCACTCGACCCTGGGCGAGATCGTCCAGACCTGGAGCGGCACCGCGACGTTCCGCGTGACGACCGGCGACGGGGTCCTGCACGTGGACGACGTCGACTACTCCGAGGTCACCGTGCGGGACGAGGTCGCCGGCACCACGCAGACCAGCCACCCCGTGTCCGTGCCCGGCGCCGACGTGAAGTACGTCTGCGACGACGCCACCCTGACCCAGCACGGCGGCGGCTACAAGGCGAGCTTCGACCGGCTGAGGTGAGCGCCCGCCCAGGCCGAGGGGCGGCGGCGTCCGCTCAGGCCGGGACCAGGAGCGCCACCGCGACACCCGCGACCAGCGCCGGGCCGTACGCGAGGTGCGCCTCGCGCCCCGCCCCCCGCAGCAGCAGCGCCACGGCCATCAGCGCCGCCACCAGGCAGGTCGCGACCAGCGTCGTCACCACCCCTGTCACCCCGAGCGGGCCGACCACCAGCCCGGTGACGAGGGCCAGCTTGACGTCGCCCACGCCCATGCTGAAGAACGCCAGCACGGCGAACAGGAGCCCGAGCGCGAGCACGCCCACCGCGGCCCGGCCGAGCACCGCCCAGTCGCGCGTGACCACCGCGGGCACGACGAGCGCCAGCGCGACCAGGGGGCCCCACACGCGCGTCACGGCATCGGGGATGCGGTGGGTGTCCAGGTCGATCCACACGAGCGCCGCGCCGCCGACGAGGTAGACGCCGGCCGCCGCGGTCAGGGACCACGGCTCGAGACCGGCGACCGCGCCCCCCGCGACCGCCAGCGGCACCACCGCCCAGGAACGCTCGAGGCGGGACCGCGGCTCGTCGGTGGCGTAGCGGTACGCCCCCGTGCGCAGCCACCGCCACAGCACGACGCCGGCGAGCAGGCCGACGGCGGCCCCCACGAGGACCGCCGTCAGCCGCGTGGTGTCCACCGGCGGCTCAGAGCGCGCCGGCCATGAGGCCGTCGAACTCGGAACCGGGGTGCTGCAGCGCCGCGAGGAGCTGCGCCGTCCGCGGGGTCAGGTCGCCCCCGAGGGACTCGGTCGCCGTCAGCAGGCCGTGCACCGCCGCGGTCTCGGAGGCCGGGTCGCGGCTCTCGTGGGCGGCGAGCACGCGCAGGCGCCAGAGCGCCTCGTGCGCCGGTTCCACCCGCAGCCCGACGGCGACGGCCCGCTCCGCGGCGCGCCAGCGCCCCTCGAGCACCCGCCGGCGGGCCACCTCGCAGGCGACGTCCACGACACGCGCCGACAGCCCCAGGCGGTCCGCCTCTGCCCAGGCGTACCGACGCGGCCGGCTGCCCGCGAACGGGGCGCCGCGCACCAGGTCGAGCGCCCGCTCGAGGTCCTCGGTCGCCGCGGCCGACGCGTCGTCGCCCACGAGCGCCGCCCATGCCCGGACGTCCGAGCCCACGTCGTGCAGCGCGAGGCGGTCGTCCGCCGCGTGCCGCGGCAGGCGGTCCCGGCCGTCGGACGCCGGACCGAGCCACCGCCGCAGCCGCGCCACGGCGGTCGAGAGCGCCGCGGCGCGCGCCTCCTCCGTCCGCTCGGGCCAGAGTGCGGCGCCGACCTCCGCGCTGGTGGTGCCCGGGTGCAGGGCGAGGTGGGCGGCAAGCTCCAGGAGTCGCGACCGCTCGGCCGGGTCCACCGGCCCGGCCGCGTCGTCCAGCGAGACGGCGCCGAGCACGCACACCCGGGGCGCCACGGCCGCCGACCGGGCCGGCGCCACGTGCGTCAGGTCGCCGTCCGTGGCATCCAGGTCGCCGTCCAGCGTGGCGTCGCCGTCGGCCGCCGGCGGGACGGACTCCACCTCCGCGAGCGACGGCTCCCGCAGGTGCGTCTCGTCCCCGACGACGTCGGCTCCGGACAGCTCGACCAGCCGCAGGAGCGGCCCGAGCCGGCCGACGGGGAGGCGCTGCGGCCGGAGCGCCATCCCGGCGGGCGCGAGCTGCGCGCGTGCCGCGCCGGGCGCGACCTGGAGCGCCCAGCCGGGCTCGCCGCCCAGGGCGGACGGCGCGGCGCCGTGCACGATGCTCGCGAGGGCGATGCGGGGAGCCTCGTCCACGAGGGCGGTCAGCCGGGCACGCTCGTCCTCGGACATCGGCACGCCGAGCACGACGATCTCCGGGCTCCAGGCGTCGGGCGCGACCCCGGCCGCCCGCGCGGCGCCGACGCTCGTCGCCCCAGCCTGCGCCAGGGCCCGGCGGTCCGCCTCCGCGCACCTGCCCAGCTCCTGCAGGAGGGCGCCCACCGTGGCGTGCCGGCGGACGCGGCCGGTGCGCAGCGCGCCCTCGACGTCGGCGACGCCGTCGGGGAGGTCGTCGCCGGGACCGCCGACCACGTTCACCTGGAGGTCGTCGGCCCAGGCGGAGGTCGCCAGCTCGACGACGAGCGCCGCCACGACCTCGCCGGCGTCCCGCGCGTCGCCCGCCACCGTCAGGGTGCCCACGGTCTCGAGGTTGAGCAGCACGTGGCACGGCCCCTCGTCGTGACCGACCGTCACCAGCGCGGGGAACGGCGCGGCGACCTGGGCGAGGCCGGCGCCGTACGTCTCCTCGAGCCGGCGCACGCCCGCCCGGTCGAGGGACCAGACGGTGCCCGTCGGGTCGGACGCGCCCCAGGGGGCGGCGAGCTCGGCGGGGGCGGCGAGGTACAGCTCGACGGTCGCCTCCCCGAGCCGGACGGCGCGCAGCACAGGCAACGGGCGCCGGGCGTCCGCGCACTGCCGCGCCAGAGCCCGCAGCGCGACGTCGACCCGCTCGACCGACAGCGGATCGGCGAGCGACCGCGCCTCGTGCTCGAACGCCGCCTCCTCGCCCGACGGCAGCGGCACCGACTGCCCGGGCAGCCGCCGACGCTGCTGGTCCCGGCGACGGCGCGCGACCAGCCCCACGACGCCGGCGGCGAGGAGGGCACCCAGCCCCCACCCACCCGCGACCCGCCACGGTGCCCGGTCGCTCAGCCCGGCGTCGTCGCCCGCGTGCAGGGAATCGGCCCGGGAGTCTGCCTGCACCTCGGCCCGGGCAGAGCCTGCCGCGTCGTGCTGCGCGCCCGCCTCGGGGGTCGCGTCCGTGGCGGTCCCGGGCGCGGCGTCGGCGGCGGAGGCGGAGGCCGCCGCGGCCGCGGGCGCGGGCGCGTCCTGCCGCACGGCGCGCTCGGCCTGCTCGTCGGCACCGCCTTCGGCGCCCGGCACCTGCAGCGTCCAGCCCGGCAGGATGAGGTCGGGGTCCGTCAGGTGCGCGCCCCCCGGCTGGGCGACGTCGCGCGACGCCTCGAAGATCTCGGGGTACCGGTCCGCGTCGCCCAGCTCCTGCTCGGCGATCTGCGAGAGGTTGTCGCCCGCCTCGACGACCACGGTCCCCGCCGTCGTGTCCTGCGCCGCACCGTCGCGCTCCTGCGCCGCCGGCGCGGGGACGGTCAGCACCCAGCCGGGGGTGAGGAAGTCGGGGCGGTCGGCCAGCGTGTCGGCGTTGAGGGCGACGATCTCGCGGAACCGCTGCCCGTCGCCCAGATAGTGCTCGGCCAAGGACCACAGCGAGTCGCCGTGCTCGACGGTGTGCTGGACGGTCCGCGCGGCCTGCTCGTGGTGGGCGGCCTGCTCGGCCCGCTCGTGGTGCGCGGCCTGCTCGGCGGCGGCCTGGGCCCGCGCCTCGCGGATCAGGTCGGACGAGATCGGGGCTGCACCCACGCCCTGACCGGCGGACTGCGACGCCAGCGCGGCGTCGAGGGCCAGCTCCCCCACCCCGGCGCTCTGGCCCGGGACGGCCTGCTGCACGGAGACGGCCGCGACGCTCTGCTGCGCCTCGGCGGAGCCTCCCTCGAGGGCCGTCGCCGTCGTCGCCACGGGCACGGTGGTGAACAGCAGGAGGGTGGCCGCCACCAGGCCCCGGGCCGCGTTCTGCGGCAGCCGCAGGCCCACGAGCCGCGGGGCGCGCACCCCGCGCAGCTGCGCCACGAGCTCCACGACGATGCTCAGCGCCAGGAACGCCCACGCCACCCAGGCCGCCGCCTGCAGCAGGAGCATCAGCAGGGAGCCGTCGTCCGGCGAGGTGAGCATCGCCAGGAGCGTGTCCGGCGAGAGCAGGCCGTCCTCGAGCGGGTTCGCCCCCACCGCGACGAGCAGGTACGGCACGCCGACCGTGACGCCGATCAGGAGCAGCAGCGCGAGGAACCCCTTGAGGCGGCGCATCAGCGCTCCACGCCCTCGAAGGCCCGCACCACGCGCGCCTCGCCCCTGCCGGACACGGACATCGCGCGGATCCCGATGATCCCCAGGAACTTGGGGTGGTAGTCGTCCTCGGTGGTCACCACCACCCGCGTGCCGCCGCCCACCACCTGGGCCTGGCCGGTCACGCCGGTGGTGCGGAGGTACTCCTGGGCGGCGGCCTGGGCCGCCGCCGCGTTGATCGCGACGTCGGTGCCGCGCAGCGCGTCCGGCGCCACGAGCTGCTGCCCGCCGGCGCGCGCCGCCTGCTGCGCGACGTCGCGCGCGTGCTGCTGGGCGAGCACCTGGCCGGACAGGTCGACCGCCATCCCGACGACGACGATCATGACGAACGCGCCGAGCGCGAGCCAGATGGAGACCGAGCCGCGCTCGGCGGCGCGGCCCGGGCGGCGCGCTCGGCGGTGCCGGGGGACGGTCCTGGCGGGGGGCCTGACAGCGGTCCTGGCGGGCATGGCTCAGCGCTCCCGGTAGGTGTCGATCGGGCTTTCCATCGTCTTCGTGATCCGGATCGTTCCCGGCAGCCCGGGGACGGCGAGGTCGCCGACGGCGACGTCGCAGGTCACCGTCGCGGCGACGCTCGACGTGACGCCGACGGCGCTCCCGAAGTCGCTCGTGTCCACGTCGACGCGCGGGGCGCACTGGAGCCCCTTCTCGTCGAGGCTGCGCCGCGCGGCCGCAAGGGCGTCGCCCTGCGCCTCGCCGGTGGTCCGGGCGATCGACGCGGACCGCGCGGCCTCGGTGGCCGCCGCCTCGACGGACTGCCCGGCGATCGCCACGCGCCCGCCCGCGAACACCAGGCCCATGATCAGCAGGAAGGCGGGGACGCCGACCGCGGCCTCGATGGACGCGGATCCCCGCTCGCCCTCGCACCGGCGGCGCAGGGCACGGACCAGGCGGCTCATCCGGTGAGCCTCTCGACGGGCAGCCTCGCGGTCTGCGAGATCTGCGGGTTCCACAGCGGCACGATCGACTGGGCGCGCACCCGGACGGTGATGCTGGCCTGCGTGGGCGACCGCCAGCCGGTGGCCCCCACACCGGTCACCCCGCTGTCGACGTCCGCCAGGTAGCCCGTGGCGGCCACCTCGCCCGCGCCGGCGGTGCCGTTCTCGGCGGCCGCCGCGCGCGCGCCCTCCTGCGCGGCCGCGTACGCGACCGTGCGGGCCTGGTACCACAGCCCCGCCTGCACCCCCGCGAACATCAGCGTGAACAGGGCGGGCAGGAGGAAGACCATCTCGATGCTCGAGGACCCACGCTCGCGCGCCCCGCGGGCGCCGAGCCCGCGAGGTCCTCGCGCGTGCCTGGGCCCGCGCATCACTTGATCTCGCCGGCCTTGTCGCGGACGAAGTTGGTGACGGCGAGCGTCACGATGCCGACGATGGCGATGACCGCGACGGCCCAGAGCACCTTCTCGATGGTCTCGGAGCCGGTCTCGGGCTCGGAGGTGAGCTTGGTGCGGGCGCGGTCGGCGACGTTCAGGCCGAAGGTGTGCAGGGTGGCGATGAGCTGAAGCATGGGTGTTCCTTTTCGGGACGGGAGTGGTCGATGGTACGTGGAGGAGGAGGGCGTCAGATGCCTCCCATCACGTTGAGGAGGGCCGGCGTCACGAGGATGACCATGAACACCACGCCCAGCAGGGACATGGGCATGTTGATCCGCTCGCTCATGGCGTTCGCCTTGCCCCGCTCCGCGTTGAGCATGGCCGCGCGCATGGCCGCGGATCGGGCGCGCAGGTTGTCGTACACCTGCGAGCCCTCGCCGCTCATGCGCATCACGTCGGCCAGGTCGTCCAGCTCCGGCAGGCCGAGCTCGTCGGCCAGGTGCTGCAGGGCGTCCCAGGGGGCGACGCCGTTCCAGCGCGAGCGCTGCAGCTCCTCGCCGATGCGTCGGAACACCCAGGAGTCGCCGATCTCGGCGGCGCTCTCCATCGACTGCCGGGAGCCGGCGCCGGAGAGCCGCTCGAGCGCGACCAGGTCGATGTAGGCGCTCAGGGCGCGTGCGAAGTCGATGCGGGCGTGCTTCGCCTCGGTCCGCACGTCGATGTCGGGCGACACGAACAGCACGACGGCGAGCCCCAGCGACGCGACCGTGGGGATCGTGAACGGCAGGGCGGGCCCGCCGGCGACCGCCAGCAGCAGCGTCAGCACGGGCGGGATGACCAGCCCGACGACGCCGTACAGCACCTTCTTGCCGTAGTACCGGTGCACCGGGATCCGCAGCAGCGCGAGCTCCTTGGTCGGCGTCCTGCCCCAGGCCGCCGCGGGGAACCGCTTGATCGCCCACACGCCGACGCGCTCGTAGCGGTCGCCCGCCACGAGGTCCGCCTGCATGGTGGCGCGCTCCTTCGCCGCCTCCTGCGAGTAGCGCCGCACGACGTCGGTGACGTCCGGGCGGCTCGGGGCCAGGCGCCACACGAGCAGCCCGATGCCGAGGCCCACCAGCGCGCCGCCGAGCAGCGCGATCTGCAGCCCTGTCGTCATGACCGTGCCCCCTCGCGGGCGCGCTCGCCCATGAACCGCGGCAGCGCCTCGCCCTTGGACATCTGCCGCATCATCACGAGCAGGCCGACGTACGCGGCGAGGTAGGCCGTGATGAGGAGCTGCCCGATCGGCGTGGAGTACGGGGCGATGTAGTCGCCGGTGAATGCCAGCACGAGGAGCACACCCGCGGTGATGATCGTGACCCAGCGCGCGGTGGCGCGGGGCTTGGCCCGCTCCGCCTCGATCTCGCGGCGCGCGCGCACGTCGTCGGCCACCGACTGCGCCAGCGACTCCAGGACGGACGCCAGCCCGGCCCCGCGGCGGCTCGCGCCGAGGATGAGCGTGGCCGCCACGACGTCGCCCGTCGCGTCGTCGAGCTCGTCGCCGAAGGCCCGCAGCGCCGCGACGGTGCCCCACCGGGCGCGCAGCCGGGCCACGAGGTTGGTCACCTCGGGTCGGATCTCGTCGGGGGCCGACCGCAGCGACATGCGGATGGCCTCCTCCAGGCCGACGCCCACGGTGAGCACGCCCGCGAGGCTACGGGTCCACTCCTCGAGCGCCTCGAGCTTGCGGATGATCTGGCCCGAGTTGCCGGCGCTGAGCAGCACCGGCAGCCCGACGCCCGCGATCGGGCCGAGCACGATGGCCACGACCCAGTTCGTGATCGCGTAGACCACGATGCCGCCGACCAGCCCGACCGCCGCGAGGATCTTCGTCTGCCGGTCCACGGTGGCGAGCCTGGCGGCCAGCCGGCGCCGGCGCGGGACCGCGTCGTCGACCGGCACCCGGCGCCAGCCCACGACGAAGCCGATCACGCCCGCCACGAGGAGCGCGCCGCCGAGGGCGGGCAGCAGGGCGGTCATCGCAGGTCCCCCTGCCCCTGCTGGGCGCCCTCGACCAGGTAGGACGTCAGGTCGAAGCCGAAGCGCTCCAGGTCGCGCAGCTCCTCCGGCAGGGTGCCCGGCACTGCGGGACCGCCCTGCGGGTTCGGCGTGAAGACGTGCGTCGTGGCGTACCCGACGGCCTCCTCGCCCGGGGCGATGTGCACGATCTCCGACACCCAGCGGTCGCGCTGCCACCGGGTCCCCGTCGCGTCGAGGGGGCGGGTCTGCAGCCCGACCTGGACGACGAGGTCGACGGTCTCGGCGAGCTTCGACGTCGCGAGCTCGCGCGTGACGTGCGGCCCGGCCTCCATGGCACAGGTGACGAGCTTGCGGATCGCGCCCGAGCCGTTCGCGGCGTGGGTCGTGGAGATGGAGCCGGCGCCCGACTCCATGGCCTTGATCATCGCCCAGACCTCCTTGCCGCGGACCTCACCGACGATCTGCCGCGACAGGTTG
Organism: Isoptericola sp. F-RaC21; assembly: GCF_038593535.1. NCBI lineage: Bacteria > Bacillati > Actinomycetota > Actinomycetes > Micrococcales > Promicromonosporaceae > Isoptericola > Isoptericola sp. F-RaC21. Next base: position 1,070,756 of record NZ_JBCFYX010000001.1, read on the forward strand.
AACCGGAACGAGTTGTAGATGGCCTCGTCGAGCGTGAACTCGCCCGCCTGCCGGCCGTCCGCACCGATCTCGCCGGAGCCGGGACGCGCCTCCCAGGCGTGGACCACGTCGTGCACCTCGGGCAGCTCGTGCAGGTGGAGCTCGAACTCCGTCTCGAACGTGCCGATCTGCTCGTAGCGCGGGATCTCCGCGCACAGCGCGCGCACGATCGTCGTCTTGCCGGCGCCCTGCGGCCCCGCGACGACGATGGACTTCTTCGCCCGGACCGCGGCGCGCAGGAACGAGGCCTGCACGGGCGACATCATCCCCAGCTCGACCAGCCGGTCGAGCTCGACCTTGCGCATCCGGTGCCGACGGATGACGACGGACGTGTTCGCCGTGACCCACGACGCGGCCGCCAGACGGGAGCCGTCGTCGAGCCGCATGTGCAGGTGCGGGCTCGCCGGGGAGAAGCTGCGGGCGTTCGAGTCGGAGCGCGTCGCGATGAACGCGAGGTTCTCGCGCAGCTCCTGGTCGGAGTCCGCGACCGGGTCCACCTTCACGAGCTCGCCCGTGGTCTTCTCGACCCAGGCGTTGTCGTGCGGGCTGATGATGATGTTCTCGACGTCGTCGGCGTCGACCAGGGGCTGGAGGCGGCCGAGGCCGAACAGCGAGTCGTGGATCGCCCTCGCGAGCACGCGCTGGTGCTCGATGCTCCACGCCGCACGCCCGTCGTGCAGGAGGTCCGCGGCCGCGTCGTCCAGGATCTCCTGGATGATCGCGCGGCCGAGCTCGCGCTCCGCCTCGAGGTCCTTGCCGCGGTCCTCGCCGAGGCGCTCGGCCAGCCGGGTCGAGGCCAGGCCGCGGAACTCCGCGACCTGCTTCCAGTCGACGCCCTTGGGCTGGTCGAGGAAGTCGGCGCGCCCTGCCGCGGGGGCCGTCACCTGGGTCGGCGTCTGGGCCGGCACCTGAGCGGGCCCCGTGCCGCTCGGCGGCATCGCGCGCTGGGGCGCGTAGGGCGCCGGGTGACCGGGCGTCGCGGCCGGCCGCTGGGGCGGGACCGAGGCCGGCGGCGCCGCGGGCGCGGCCCGCCGCGCCACCGCCGCGACGGGCACGGTCGGCGGGTGGTGCACGGCGGTGGCGGGGGCCGCGCCGGGCGCGCGCGGGGTCGTCGCCTCGTCGACCGGGCCGGCCAGGGTGTGCGCGGGCCGGCGCACCCGGGTCTGCTCGGCGTCGTCGGTCGCCGCGTACGCGGTGAAGATGGGCAGCGAGCTGGGGTCGGGCGGCTGCGTGCTCACAGGGCACCCCTCTCTGCGCCGACGGCGAGCTGCTGGCGCGAGCGGGCCACGCTCGAGCTGATGCTCTGCACGGCGGCGCGCACGGACTTGTTCAGGGCCGAGGACGAGAACTTCTTGGGGCGCTTGGCCCCCAGCGAGTACACCTCGGCGGACGGCGGGTCCCAGGCGAGGCCCGCGACGACCGGCACCTGCAGCACCTTCGCGACCTCGCCCGCGCCGTACGGCTTGCCCGGCCCGACGACGAGCGCGCCCAGGCTCTCGATCGCGCCCACGCCGGTGAACGCGTCGCGCAGGCTCTGCGCCCACGAGCTCGCCGCGACGAGCGCCGGCAGCGAGCTGTGCGTCGTGAGCAGGGCCAGGTCCGCCTGCGTGAGGAGCTTGGTCGGGGAACCGACGAGCCCCAGCCGGCCGGCGTCGACGATCACGTCCTGGCCGTTGTTCTCCAGCGACCGGAAGACCGCCGACAGCGGCTCCCACAGCTCGTCGAGGGCGCGCGCCTGCTGGTGGTTCATGGCGCCGGCGAGGTACTGCACCTGGCTGTCGGGGAAGCTCATCAGCGCGCGCGGCAGGTCCTCGGCGAGCGTGCCGTGCCGGTGCGAGACGGCCAGGTCCACGACGGTCGCGTCGGTGGGCATCTGGGCGCCGCCGAAGTAGCCGGCGGGCACGGCGCGCGCGCCGGTGGGGTCGGCGTCCACGAGGACGACGGGGCGGGGCCAGGAGAGCGCCAGCGCCAGCGCGCTGGTGGTCACTCCCGGCGACCCGTTGGCGGACGTCAGGACGATCAGTGCCATCGGACCGTCACTCCTGGCTGTCGACGACGATCGCGGCGCTGCCCTCGGCCGACGCCGCCGCGACCTGCGGCGCGTCGCTCGCGGCGACCTGCACGTTGATCAGCGTGTTGCCGGTGACCGTGTCGGTCGAGACGCCGACCACGACGCCCTCGACGGCCTCGGTGTCCGCGGGATCCCCGCCGCCCACGGCCGTGGACACGATCCGCACGTCGTCTCCCGACCGCACCTGGCCGGCGGGGAGCATCGCGGCGGTGACGCTCACGCCCACCACGGAGTTCCCCTCGGACGGGACGGCCGCGTCGGTCACCTGCTCGGCGGTGAGGACGCCGCCGGCGGCGATGTCGAGCGCGGCGTACTTGCCCACGACGGCCTCCGCGTCGCTCGCCGGCACCGCGTGCAGCGCCGGGTCCACCCCGATCCGCACGGTGACGAGGTCGTCGGCGTCGACGACCTGCCCGCGGTGGATAGTCTCGCGGACGGTGAGCACCTCCTGGCTGTTCGACATCGACTGGAACGCGAAGGCGCTCACCAGCGCCCCCACGCACACCAGCACGACGGAGAGCGCGATGAGCGCGGGGCGACGCCGCATCTTGGGCGGCGGGGCGATCTGTCCCGCGGCCGCGCCGGAGGGGTCCGCGGTCCCCTGGCTGCGCGCCCGGGTGTTCTCCGGGGCAGGCGTGGTCGTCGTCATGTGGTGAGGGCCTCTCGCTGCAGGTCAGAGCACGGCGTGCTCGTCGGCGGCGACGGATCGCCGCCGTGAGGAGTTCTGTGAGGTCATCGGCTCGGCCTTGAGCATGACAGCCGAAACGCACCCACTAAATATCACGGCCGCGCAATTGACCCGGCACATCGTCCGCTTCGCGAGACAAGATCTCACGTCTCGCGGACTGAGAATTCAACGCTTATCGGACATCCCGCCGGAAGGTGGATCGGAAACGGCAGAGCGGTCGATCAGGATCAGGTCGGCGATACCGAGCCAGATGCCGAGCCACATCCCGAGCCACATGCTGAGCCCTGGCCGGAATCGACCCCGGAGAAGGACCGTTCCCGCGCGTCTGCGCGTCGCACGGCACGAACCCGCGCACGCCGATCCGTACATTCACGATCGACAATGCGGATCTCGGCCGTCGGGCGGGACGAACGGGCGAGGTCAGGCGTACAGGAGAGCGACCGGCCGGTTCCGGATCAGCACTCCGCGCGGCCGCGGCGCCAGTAGCCCATGAATGCGACCGCCTTGCGGTCCACGCCCTTCTCCGAGACGAGGTAGCGGCGCAGCGTCTTGATCGAGCCGGCCTCGCCGGCGAGCCAGGCGTAGAGCACGGTGTCCTGCGCGAGCGGCTGCCCGGCCGCGTCGACGGGGACCTCCCAGAGGATCTCCGCGTCGATGTCGACGTCGGGCAGCTCGCCCTCCAGGTCGACGCCCGCGGCGGTGAGCGCCGCGGGGTCGGCCTCCGCGGCGAGCAGCTCGGGCGCCGCCGGGGTGTCGGCCGACGGGCGCACGCCCATGGCGAGCAGCCGGTCCGCGGCGTCCTTCACGGCCGGCACCAGCACCTCGCCGTGCTCGCGGTCCTCGCGCGGCAGCCAGGAGATCCGCACGCCGGCCGGCGCGGCGAGGGTCCAGCGGTCCTCGGGGTGCGGCACCTCGAGGAAGACCTCGCCGACGGCGTCGTCGGGCAGCGACTCGCAGATCGCGGCGATCGCCGGGACCGCGGTCTCGTCCCCGGCGAGCAGCAGGGCGTGGCTCCGGGCGGGCGGGTTGAACTCGAGCCCGCCGTGCGGCCCGTCGGTGTACTGCGCGTTGGGGCCCATGATGACGAGCGGGGCGCCCGGCTTCGCGCCGTTGGCCCAGCGCGACGCGGGGCCCGTGTCGCCGTGCAGCACGATGTCGACGTCCACCTCGCGCAGGTCCTGCCGCACGGCACGCACGGTGTAGGTGCGCAGCGGGTTACGACGCTCCTCGGGCAGCGCGCGCCAGGTGCTGAACCAGTCGGGGTTCTGCCGGTCGAGGTACTCCCAGCCGCCGCAGGGCGCGGGGAGCAGGAACTTGATCCGCTGGTCCTTGCCGTTGTCGGCGAACTGGTCGAGGTCGTCGCCGGTGAACGTGATGCGGATGAACGACGGACACAGCCGCGTGACCCGGGAGACGACGACGTCGAACATGCGGTACGGCTGCGCGGGGGCGACGTCCTGCGCGGCGTTCTGGTCGGCGCGCTCGGTCGCCTCGACGGTCTCGGTCACGGTGGTAAGCCTAACCTCACCTCGCCCCGGGTCCGCAACCCCGGGTGACCGTCGTCACACGGGGCTCCGCACCCTCACGCCGTCGCCTCGACCGCCCCGGGCGCGCGCACCACGACGACCGGGCAGGCCGCCGTCCGCACCAGGGTGTGCGTCGCCGACCCCAGCAGCATGGACGCGAACCCGCCGCGGCCGCGGGTGCCCAGCAGCAGTCGCTCGGCGCCCTCCGCCTCCCGGTGGAGCACCCGCACCACGTGCCCCTCGCGCGTCTGGCCGACCACCTCGAGCGCCCCCTCCGACGCGCCGCGCCCGCGCAGCCGCTCCTCCACCCGGTCCAGGCCCTTCTGCAGCACCGGACCGGCGTCGGCCTCCGTCACGTCGTGGGCCTCGTGCTCGGTGGGGCCGCGCGAGGAGACCCACTCGGCGACACCGGGGCGCCACACCACCACGACCCGGAGCGCGCGGCCCAGCTCCCACGCGGCGTCGACGGCGGCGTCCAGGGCCACCCCGGCCTGCTCGGAGCCGTCGTACCCCACGACGACCGGGGCGTCGGGCGGCAGGTCCTGGCGCGGTCCCTCGGCGGGCACGACGACCACCGGGCAGTGGGCGTGCGCGGTCACCTGCAGCACCACGGTGCCGCGGATCGCCTCGTACAGGCCGCCGTGCCGCGTGGCGCCGAGCACGAGGGCGCCGGCGTCCGCGGACACCCCGACGAGCGCCGCGGACGGCGAGGCGTACTCGACGTACGTCTCGACGTCGACGCCGGGGGCGACGTCGCGGGCGCGGGCGGCAGCCTCCTCCACGACGGGCCACGCGCCGCCGTCGCCCCGCTCCCCCAGGTCGTCCCCGTGCGGTCGGGCGGCCACGCCCGTGTCGTGCGCATCGCGCACGTAGACGACGCGCAGCACGGCGCCGCGCGTGCGCGCCTCCCGCGCCGCCCAGGCGAGGGCGACGTCGGCAGGCTCCGACGCGTCGTAGCCGACCACCACCGGGGCGGCCCTGTGCTCGTCCATCCCGTCATCGTCCCTCGCCGCGGCGCCGCTCGAAAGGCGGCGGGCGTCAGGCGGTCCCGCGACCCCGCGAGCGCCACAGCAGGTACACGAAGTACGGCGCCCCCAGCAGGGCCGTGCCGAGCCCCGCGGGGATCTGGCCCGGCGCGATGACGACGCGGCCGAGCGTGTCGGCCGCGGACACCAGCACGGCACCGACGAGGATCGCCACCGGCAGCACGCGCGCGTGCCGGGCGCCGACCAGCGCGCGGGCGGCGTGCGGGGCGACGAGCCCGACGAAGCCGATGACGCCGACGGCGCACACAGCGGCGGCCGTCGTGAGCGCGGCCGCGCCCAGCAGCACCAGCCGCGAGCGGTCGACGGGCAGGCCCAGCACGCGCGGGGTGTCCTCGTCGAGCGACAGCACGTCGAGCTCGCGGCGGTAGGTCGCGGCCAGCGGCACCATGACGAGCAGCGCGAGGGCGACGGGCAGGAGCTGCTCCAGGCTGCGCCCGTACGTCGACCCCGACAGCCACGTCAGGGCGAGGTTGACGTCCCACGGGGCGATGACGAGGACGACGAGGGTGATGAGCGCCGTCGTGCCCGCCTGCGCGCCGATGCCCACCAGCACGAGGCGCTCGGACGCGAGCCCGCCGCGCGACGACAGCAGGTACACGAGGGCGAAGACGCCGAGCGCGCACGCGCCCGCCGCCGCCGACATCGGCCAGATGCCCACCCCGGGGACGAGCAGGATCATGAGCACCGCGCCGAGGCCCGCGCCCGACGTCACGCCGAGCAGGCTGGGCTCGGCCAGCGGGTTGCGGCACACCGCCTGCACGATCGTGCCCGCGAGGGCCAGCGCCGCCCCCGCGAGCACGGCGGCGAGCACGCGCGGCACGCGCTGGTCGAGCACGAAGCTCACCTGGCGGCCGGCCTGGCCCTGGGCCCAGTTCGACACGTCGCCCAGCAGCACGATCCGGTCGCCCAGCAGCAGCCCCGCGACCAGGGCGGCCACGAGCGCGGCCCCGAGGAGCACGACGACCGTGACGAAGCGCGCACGCGACCGCGGGCGACCGAGATTCCCCCGGGCACCGCCGGCCGCGGCCCCGGCGTCACGCAGCCGGCGCGCCATCCACACGAGGATGACGGCACCGAGGACCGAGGTGACGATGCCCGTCGGGACGGCGATCGAGGCCTGGCCGGGCAGGACCGCCCGCAGCAGCACGTCGGAGCCGAGCACGACGACCACGCCCACGAGCGCCGAGAACGGCAGGAGCAGCGCGTGGCGCCCCAGCCCCGGGACGCGACGTCCGACGAGCCGCGCGATCACCGGGGCCGACAGACCGACGAAGCCGATCGGCCCGGCCACCGTCACGGCGATCGCCGCGAGCAGCACCGCCACCAGCACGGACAGCACGCGGGTGCGGCGCACGTCGATGCCGAGCACGCGGGCCGCGTCGTCGCCGAGGCCCAGCAGGTCCAGGCGCCGCGCGAGCAGCAGGGCGCCGGCGACGCCCACCACCACGACCGGCGTCGCGAGGCTCACCGCCCGCGTGCCCGACTGCACGGTGCTGCCGCTGCCCCACGCGAACAGCCCGGTCGTCTCCTGCTCGAAGAGCACGAGCAGCACCATCGTCAGCGAGTGCAGCGCGAGCATGATCGCCGAGCCGGCCAGCACGAGCCGGGTGGGCCCGTCCGCACCGCCCCGGGCGAGGGCGAGCACGAGCGCCGCCGCGGCCAGGCCGCCGACGAATGCCAGCCCGCCCTGCAGGTAGAACGGCACCGTCAGGCCGAACGCGGCCGCCGCGACGACCGTCACGTACGCGCCCGCGTTGACCGCGAGCGTGTCGGGGGACGCGAGCGGGTTGCGCGCGACCGACTGCAGGACGGCGCCGGCGACGCCGAGCGCCACCCCCACGAGGATCCCCGCGAGCAGGCGCGGCAGCCGGGAGGAGACGAGGACGGCGACCGTCTGGTCGGTGTCGGCGCCGACGGCGGCGCGCAGCACGTCCATGGGTCCGACGTCCGCCGTCCCCTGGGTGACGTGCACCGCCGACAGGACGAGGACGGCGACGGCGGCGAGGACGAAGGCCCCGACGACGCGCGCGGGCGCCGCCCGCCGCCCCGAGGCGGCGGGGGCGGCGGACGGCGGGGAGGCGGTCAGCGACATGCGGGGTGCGGTCAGGCGAGGGCGTCGACGAGCGCGTCGATGTACGCCGCGCCCGACAGGGGCCCGCCGAACATCCAGATGCCGTCAGGGATGCGGTGCACGTCGCCGGCCTGCACGAACGGCAGCTGCTCCCAGACCTTGTTGCCCTTCAGGCCCTCCGCGAACGGGTCGGCCTGCGCGCTGTTGGAGGCGTAGACGAACTCGACGTCGCCGAGGTTCGTCAGGCCCTCGACGTCGGTGGTCGCGAGGCCGTAGTCGGGGTCGCCGCCCTCGGTCCAGGCGTCCTTGAGGCCGATCTCCTCGCCGAGCGCGCCGAAGAACGAGCCGGGCGCGTACATGCGAATCGACACGGTGCCGTCGCCGACGTGGCCGTCCGCCATGACGAACTCGGCGCCGGCGAGCCCTGCGTCCTCGATCGCGCCCGTCGCCTCGGTGACCTTGGCGTCGAAGTCGGCCAGCGCCTGCGCGGCCTCGTCCTGCTTGCCGGTGACCTCGCCGAGGGTCGTCACGGTGTCGCGCATGTAGCCGAGCGGGTCCGACCCGTCGGACCCACGCAGCGCCACCACGGGCGCGATCTCCTCGTACTGGGCGATGACGTTCTCGGGGACGTCGGTGGTCGTCACGATCAGGTCGGGCTCGAGGGCGGAGATCGCGTCGACGCTCGGCTCCTGCCGGCTCCCGACGTCGGGGGTGCCAGCGTCGATCGGCGCCACCGTGTCCCAGGCGTTGTACGCCTCGACCTCGGCCTGCCCCACCGGCTCCACCCCGAGCGCCACGAGGTTCTCGGTCAGCCCCCACTCCAGCGAGACGACCTCGGTGGCCGGGGCGTCGAGCGTGTGCTCGCCGCGCTCGTCGGTGTACGTGACCGGGCCGCCCGCGGCCGCCGTCTCAGGGGCCGCCTCGGCTGCCGGGTCCTCGGTGGTGCCGCACGCGGCGAGGGCGAGCGCGGCCACGGCAGCGGTGGCGCCGGCGAGCAGCGGGCGGGTGGGGGTGCGCATGGGTCTGGGTGTCCTTCGGTTCGGGGCGCCGCCCGGGGGCGGACGCGACGGAGCCGGGCGGCGGGCGCGCCGGCGAGAGGGTGGGTTCGGGGCGTCAGGCGCGGGCGTCGTGCCTGCCGACGGCGTCGCAGCGGGTGCGGCCGGTGTCCGGGTGCGTGGTGACGTCGACGCGGATGCCGTACACCTCGGTGAGCAGCTCGCTGGTCAGCACCCGGGCGGCGGGACCGGACGCCCGTACCTCGCCGCGGTGCAGCACCACGACGTGGTCCGCGACGGCGGCGGCCTGGTTGAGGTCGTGCAGGACGACGCCGACGGCGACGCCGTGCTCGGTGGCGAGGTCGCGCACCAGGTCGAGCAGCTCCACCTGGTAGCGCAGGTCGAGGTAGGTCGTGGGCTCGTCGAGGAGCAGCACCCCCGTGTCCTGCGCGAGGCAGGTCGCGAGCCACACGCGCTGCAGCTCGCCGCCGGAGAGCTCGTCGACGCCGCGCTCGGCCATCTCCGCCACGCCGGTGACGTCCATGGCGTGGGCGATCGCGCGCGGCCCGTCGGCGTCCGCCGAGCGGAAGCGCCCGCGGTACGGGTGCCGGCCGTAGGCGACGACGTCGCGGACGGTCACTCCGCTGGGCGTCGGGTGGCTCTGGGAGAGCAGGGTGACGCGGCGGGCGAAGTCCTTGGGGTGCAGCGCGAGCGCGTCGGTCTCGCCCTCGCCACCGGCCGCGTCGTCGAGCGTGACGGCCCCCGCGTCGGGGCGGTGCAGCCGCGCGAGCGAGCGCAGGAGCGTCGACTTCCCGGAGCCGTTGGGCCCGAGCAGCGCCGTCACCGCGCCGGGGCGCAGCTCGATCTGCGCGCCGTCGACGACCGTGCGCTTGTCGTACGAGAGGCGCAGGCCGCGCCCGGCCATCGCGACGGCGGGACGGGACTCGACCTCGGGGGGCGCCGCGGGCGCCAGGGTCTGGCTCACGTAGGTGAGGCTAACCTTCACCAGCGCTTTTCGTCATCCCCGTGTTTCATATTTCCTCGTGTGACTCGGGTCACGGCCTCACGCGCGCGTCGCCCAGAACGCCACGGCCGACGCCGCGGCGACGTTGAGCGAGTCCACTCCCCCGGCCATCGGGATCCGCACGACGACGTCGGCCGCCGCGACCGCACCGCGCGAGAGCCCGTCGCCCTCCGTGCCCAGCACCATCGCGAGCCGCTCGGGCGGGTCGGCCACCAGCTCGTCGAGGGAGACCGAGTCGTCGGAGAGGGCCAGCGCCGCGACGGCGAAGCCGTCGTTCTGCAGCGCGTGCAGGCCGCCCGGCCACGAGTCCAGCCGCGTCCACGGCACCTGGAAGACGGTGCCCATCGAGACGCGCACCGAGCGGCGGTAGAGCGGGTCCGCGCAGCGCGGCGAGACGAGCACGGCGTCGACGCCGAGGGCCGCGGCGCTGCGGAAGATCGCGCCGACGTTCGTGTGGTCGACGATGTCCTCCAGCACGGCGACGCGACGCGCCCCCGCGCCACCGCGGGCCCCGGCGAGCAGGTCGCGCACGGAGGGCAGCGCGGGCCGGTGCATCGCCGCGAGCGCCCCGCGGTGCAGGTGGAAGCCGGTGATGCGCTGCACCACGTCGTCCGCGCCCACGTACACCGGCGCCTCGGGGTGGGCGGCGAGCACGTCGGCCATGGAGTCGAGCCACTTGTCTGCCATGAGGAACGACCGGGGCGTGTGCCCCGCCTCGAGCGCGCGCCGGATCACCGACGACGACTCGGCCATGTACAGCCCCTCGGCGGGCTCGCGCACGGCGCGCAGCTTCACGTCCTTGAGGTCGGTGTAGTCGTGCAGGCGCCGGTCGGCGGGATCGGTGACGCGGGTGACGCGGGCGCCGTCGACGACGCCACCGGGCTCGGGGATGCTCACCGGAGCATTCTCCCCCGCCTCGCCCGTGCCTCCTTCCCGGCGGCCGGCGGCCTCAGCGCTCGAGGACCTCCGCCAGCGTGCGCGCCGGGCCGGCGGCGCGCCACGCCCCCGGCGTCACGCCGTGCCGCCGCACGAACGCCCGGTGGAACCCGGGCACGGAGTCGTAGCCGACCTGCCGCGCCACGCGCTCCACGCTCGCGTCGGGCTCGCGCAGCAGCCGTGCCGCGTCGTCCCCGGCCACGTACGTCATGGGCGGCTCCCCGACGGTGCAGGCGAACCGCTCGGCGAACGCCGACCGCGACAGCCGCGCGACGGCGGCGAGCGACGCCAGCGTCCAGGGACGCCGCGGTTCCGCGTGCACGGCGCGCAGCACGGGCCCGAGCGCCGGATCACGCAGGGCGGCGATCCACCCCGACGCCGGCTCCTCGGCCTCCAGCCAGCGGCGCACCACGTGCACGAGGAGCACGTCGGCCAGCCGGGCCGTGACGACGTCCGTGCCCGGCCGCGGGTGTCGCACCTCGTGGTCGATCGCGGCGACGACGGCGCGCAGCCAGCCGCCGTCGGGCCCGGCGCCGCCGTCCTCGTCAGACTCAACGGCATCCGGCGCGCGCAGCACGGCCGGCAGGCTCGCCAGGAGGCGGCCGACGCCGGGGTCCGTGAACCCGACCGCCCCGCACACCAGGGTGGCGGGTCGCCCGCCGCCGTCGATCCGCAGCCGCTCGTACCGGTCGGCGACGACCGTGCGGTCGACGTCCCACAACCCCGTGGCCGGGTCGTCGCCGGCCCCTGTGATGCGGTGCCCGGCACCGTGCGGCACCAGCACGAGGTCGCCCGGCCCGAGGTCGTGCCGCCCGCCCTCGACCTCGACGACGGCCCGGCCGTCGAGCAGCAGGTGGAACATCAGGACGCCCGGCAGCGCCGGCATCTCGATGCCCCACGGCTCGGAGAACCGCCCCGTGGAGCAGAAGACGGCGTCCATCTCGAGCCCACCCAGCACCTCGGCCCAGGGATCTTCCTGGGGTCGCCCGGCGCCGGGGACGGGCAGGACGGTCGCGACGTCGCTCATCCCGCCATCCTCCGGCCACCCGGACGAACGGTCAAGATCTCCGGACGGACCCTCATGGTTCGTCCGATCGGCAGCCGGAAGTCTGGAGCCAGACGCCGGGACCGCACGGGCCCCGGCACGACGAGGAGGACTCTCATGGACGTGCTGGTGATCGGAGCGACGCGGGGCAGCGGCCTCGCCGTCACCCGCGAGCTCGTGGCCGCGGGCCACCGCGTGACCGCGTTCGGCCGGACGGCGAGCGCCGCGTTCGCCGCGCCCGACCCGGGTCTCGACGGACAGCCGGGAAGCGTACGGCCCGTCGACGGCGACGCCCTCGACCCCGAGGCGGTGGCCAAGGCCGTCGCGGGGCAGGACGCCGTCGTCGTCACGCTCGGCATCTCGGACAACCCGCTCGCCGTGCAGTGGCTGCGCCGGTCGAGCACCGCCCCGGACGTCCGCTCGCGCGGCACGGCGCACGTCGCGGCGGCGATGCGCGAGACCGGCGTCCGCCGGCTGCTCGTGCAGAGCACCTACGGCCTCGGGGACTCGTGGGCCCACCTCGACCTCACCTGGAAGCTGGTGTTCCGGTTCGTCATCGGCCGCCAGTTCACCGACTCGGGGCGCCAGGAGGAGGTGGCGCGCGCCAGCGGGCTCGACTGGACCCTCGTGCGTCCCGTCTCGCTCACCGACGCCCCCGACGACGCGCCCGCGCACGTCACCACCGACGGCACCCGGCGCGGTCTGAAGGTCTCCCGCGCCCAGCTCGCCCGAGTGCACGCCGCCGCGCTCGCCGACCCCGCGACCGTCGGTGCCACGCTCAGCGTCTCCGCGTGACGTGACGACGCAGGCCCGCGAGCGCCGCCAGCCTGCGGCCCCGACAGCAGGCTGTCGGGGCCGCGTGCCAGGATCGCCGGGTGACCCACGACCGGACCGCCGCGCCGACCGTCGTCCTGCGCGACCGCACGGCCGACGACCTGCCCGCCCTCGCCGACGTCCTCGCCGCCCAGCAGCCGGCCTCCGGCTACCCGCACCGGTGGCCGCTGCCGTTCCCGGTCGAGGAGTTCCTGGTCCGCCCCGACGAGGAGCGCGCGTGGGTGGCCGAGGTCGACGGCGCGGTCGTCGGGCACGTCAGCGTCACGACGGTCCCCGACGACCGGTACGGGGCCATCTGGTCCGCCGGCGCCGGCCGGCCCGTCGCCGAGCTGGGCTGCGTGTCCGTGCTCTTCGTCGGGCCGGCGGCGCAGGGCCACGGCATCGGCGGCGCGCTGCTCGACGTCGCGGTGGCGCACCTGCGCGCGCAGGACCGCACCCCCGTGCTCGACGTCGACGACCGCGACGGCGTGGCCCACGCGGTCTACCTGCACCGCGGGTGGCGGGTCGTCGGCGAGGCGCGGTTCCACTGGCAGCGCGAGGGGGCGCCGCCGGCCCGGATGCTCGTGCTCCCCTGACGCGGGAGCACCCCGGGAACGAGCGTGCCGGCGTGCTCCGCGGACCGCGGGAGCACGCCGGCGCGGCGGTGTCGGATCAGACGCCGGCGGGCCCGGCGACCACGTCCTCCTCGTTCACCGCCGGGGCGGTGAACTGCGACTCGTAGAGCCGCGCGTACGCCCCGCCGGCGGCGAGCAGCGTGTCGTGGTTGCCCTGCTCCACGATCTGTCCGTGCTCCATGACGACGATGGCGTCGGCGTCACGGATGGTCGACAGGCGGTGCGCGATGACGAACGACGTGCGGTTCGCGCGCAGCGCGTTCATGGCCTGCTGCACCAGCACCTCGGTGCGGGTGTCGACCGAGCTCGTCGCCTCGTCGAGCACGAGGATCTCCGGGTCGGCGAGGAACGCACGGGCGATGGTCAGCAGCTGCTTCTCCCCCGCCGACAGGGCGGTGGCCTCATCGTCCAGCACCGTCGCGTACCCGTCGGGCAGCGTGCGGACGAACGGGTCCACGTGCGTGGCCTCGGTGGCGGCGAGGAACTCCGCCTCGCCCACCGTGGCGCCGTCGCGCACCCCGTACCGGAGGTTCTCCTCGATGGTGCCCTTGAACAGCCACGTGTCCTGCAGCACCATGCCGATCCGGGAGCGCAGGTCGTCGCGGGTCATCGCGCGGGTGTCCACGCCGTCGAGGGTGATCCGCCCCTCGTTCACCTCGTAGAACCGCATGAGCAGGTTGACCAGCGTCGTCTTGCCGGCGCCCGTCGGCCCGACGATCGCGATCGTCTGGCCCGGCTCCGCCACGAGGTCGAGATGCTCGATGAGCGGCGTCTCGGGGTCGTAGGAGAACGAGACGTCCTCGAACGCGACGCGGCCCCGCACGTGCTCCAGGCGGCGCGGGTCCGCCGGGTCCGGGTCCTGCTCCGGGGCGTCCAGCAGCTCGAACACGCGCTCGGCCGACGCGACGCCGGACTGCAGCAGGTTCATCATCGACGCGATCTGCGTGAGCGGCTGCGTGAACTGCCGCGAGTACTGGATGAACGCCTGCACGTCGCCCAGCGACAGCTGCCCCGAGGCGACCCGCAGCCCGCCGATCACGGCCACGATGACGTAGTTGAGGTTCGCGAGGAAGCCCATCGAGGGCTGCATCGTGCCGGAGATGAACTGCGACTTGCGGGACGCCTCGTACAGCGCCTCGTTCTCCGTGCCGAACTTCGCCGCGGCGGCCTCCTGGCGCCCGTACACCTTGACCAGCGAGTGGCCGGTGAACATCTCCTCGACGTGCGCGTTGAGCCGCCCGGTGGCCGCCCACTGCGCCACGAACTGCGGCTGCGAACGCTTCGCGATCTGCATCGTGAGGACCACCGACAGCGGCACCGTCACCAGGGCCACGAGCGCCAGCACCCACGAGATCCAGAACATCATCCCGAGCACGCCGATGACGGTGAGCACGGAGGTGACCAGCTGCGCGAGCGTCTGGGTGGTGGACTGCGCCACGTTGTCGATGTCGTTGGTGACGCGCGAGAGGATCTCGCCCTTCGCCTGCTTGTCGACGTAGCTCAGCGGGATGCGGTGCAGCTTGGCCTCGACATCGTCGCGCAGGCGCCGCATCGTGTTCTGCACGGCGATCGTCATGATGCGCGCCTGCAGCCACCCGAAGAGGAACGCGCCCAGGTAGACGACGACCACCCACATGAGGATCTCGGACAGCCGGCTGAAGTCGACGCCCTGCCCCACGACGACGCCCTGCATCGACGCGAGCATGTCGGCCTGGGTGGTGTCCCCGGAGGCCCGCAGCCCCGCGACCACCTGGTCCACCGGGGTCCCCACGGGCACCGACGCGCCCAGGGTCTTGCCGACCACGCCGGCGAAGATGACGTTGGTCGCCTCGCCGAGGATCTTCGGCCCGGCGACGGTGAGCGCCACCGAGACGACGCCGCACAGCGTGAGCAGGACGACGCGCGCCCGTTCCGGGCGCATCACCCCCGCGAACCGCTTGAGCGAGCCGGTGAAGTCCATCGGCTTCGCGCCCGGGGCCATCCCGCCCATCGGGCCGTGCCCGCCGCCGCCCCGACGCCCTCCGCCGGCCGGTGCCGCCGGAGCCTTCCGTTCCGTGCTCATGCCGCCTCCTCGAGGGACATCTGGGAGGAGACGATCTCCTGGTAGGTCTCGTTGTCGGCCAGCAGCTCGGCGTGCGTGCCGCGCCCGACGATGCGGCCGTGGTCCAGCACGAGGATCTGGTCCGCGTCGCGGATGGTCGCGACCCGCTGGGCGACGACCAGGACGGTGGCGTCCTGCGTGCGCGGCCGCAGCGCGGCGCGCAGCCGCGCGTCCGTGCTGTAGTCGAGAGCCGAGAACGAGTCGTCGAACAGGTACACCCGCGGCCGCCGGACCACGGCGCGCGCGATGGCGAGCCGCTGGCGCTGCCCGCCCGAGAACGTGGTGCCGCCCTGCGCCACCGGCGCCTCGAGCCCCTCGGGGAGCGCCTCGACGAAGTCGCGCGCCTGCGCGATCTCCAGCGCGGCCCACATCTCGTCCTCGGTGGCGTCGGCCTTGCCGTAGCGCAGGTTGTCCGCGATCGTGCCGCTGAACAGGAACGCCTTCTGCGGCACCAGGCCGAGCTGCGAGCCGAGGTCCGCGGTCGTCAGGTCGCGCACGTCGACGCCGTCCAGGAGCACGCGCCCGTCGGTGACGTCGAAGAGCCGCGGCACGAGGTTGAGCAGCGTCGTCTTGCCCGCACCGGTCGAGCCGATGATCGCGGTCACCCGGCCGGGCGAGGCGGTGAAGGTCAGGTCGTGCAGCACGGGCTCGTCGGCGCCGGGGTACCGGAACTCGACGCCCTCGAACGTGACCTCGCCGCGCGGGCCCTCGCCGTCGGCGAGCGAGGTGAGGGACACGGGGGCCGCGGGCTCCGTGACCGAGGTCTCGGTCTGCAGGACGTCGGTGATGCGGCCCGCGGCGACGGAGGCGCGCGGCACCATCATCACCATCATCGTCGACATCATGACGGCCATAAGGATGTACATGATGTAGCTGAGGAACGCCATCAGCGCCCCCACCTCCATCTGGCCGTTGTCGATGCGCTGCGCGCCGAACCACAGCACGGCGACGCTGGAGGCGTTCATGATCAGCATGACCATCGGGAACGCCAGCGCCATGAGCTTGCCGGCGTTCAGCGACGTGTCGTACAGCGCCTCGTTCGTCACCCCGAACCGCTCGAGCTCGCGGTTCTCGCGCACGAACGCCCGCACCACCCGCAGGCCGGTGATCTGCTCGCGCAGCACGCCGTTGATCGCGTCGATCCGCTTCTGCATCGCCTTGAAGTACGGCACCATCCGCCACATCAGCAGGCCCATGGCGATGCCGAGCACCGGCACCACGACCAGCAGCAGCCCGGAGAGCTCGACGTCCTCCTGGAGCGCCATGATCACGCCGCCGACCAGCATGATCGGCGCCATCACCATGATGGTGAAGGTCATGAGCACGACCATCATCACCTGCTGCACGTCGTTGGTCGTGCGGGTGATGAGCGAGGGCGCCCCGAACTGGCCGAGCTCGCGGGCGGAGAAGCCCTGCACCGAGTCGAACAGGTCGCGACGCACGTCGCGGCCCAGCGAGGTCGCGGCCCGGGCCCCCAGGAACACCGCACCGATCGCGCACGCGACCTGGACGAGGCTCACCACGAGCATCCAGCCGCCCACGCGCATGATGTAGGCCGTGTCGCCGGTGGTCACGCCGTTGTCGACGATGTCGGCGTTGAGGGACGGCAGGTAGAGGGAGGCGAGCGTGGCGAGCAGCTGGAGCACCAGCAGCAGGCCGACGGCGCCGGCGTACGGGCGCAGATAGCTCCGCGCCAGGGAGACGAGCATCAGGGCTCCTGGGGGTGGGAGGTTCGGGGCGTCGCCGTCCCGGGGGAATTCTCGGACGCAGTGTTCTTCGCCGCGGTGGGCTCGGGCACGGGTTTTTCTCCTCGATCGTCCGCGATGCCGTGCACGAGCGCATCGGCGACGACCCGGGGCGAGGGGGCCGGCAGCAGGTGGTCGACCCGGGCGTGGGTGCCGGCGATGCTCGCCTCGACCAGGGCCACCGCGACCTCGATCGGCATGCGGAGCCGGTGCTCGTCGGGCTGCAGCACGCCGATCAGCCCCGCGACGGTGGCCTCCCGCTGCTGCTCGCGCTGCTTCGCCAGCTGGGCGCGGAAGTCCTGCACGTGCTCGGGCTCGACCTGGTCGCGCGCGCCGGTGCGGTGGTGCAGCGCGCGCAGCACGCCCATCCAGCGCATGACGTCGGTCATCCGGCGGCGGCCGAGCTCGATGACCCGCTCGAGCCGCTCCTCGAGGGGCGCCTCACGGTCGATCGCCGCGAGCTCCGCGCGGGTCTCGACCGGGCCGGACGCGCGGTGCAGCCCTTCCACCGCGACCGCGCCGATCAGGGTGAGCTTGTCGCCGAACGCCCGGAACAGTGTGCCCTCGGCGATGCCTGCCGCGTCGGCGAGCTCCCGGCTCGTCACCTCGAGGCCGAACTCTCCGACGAGCGGGAGGACGGCGTCGACGATCGCCGAGCGGCGGTCGTCCGGCGCGAGCGGAGCGGCACGACGGTTCGTGCCCGAGGAGGCGATCACCCGCACACGATAAATGAGTGAGCACTCACTCCGCAATCTGCGCGCCGCCCCCGGCGCGCGATCGACCGGGCACGACGAGAGGGCCGCCACCCCGCGGGGTGACGGCCCTCCGGCCGAACTGCTCCGTCGCGCCGTGGCGGCGCGGCGGCACTGCGGCTACTGCTGCTGCGGCTCCTCCGGGCTCTCCGGCTCACCGCCGAGAGGCCGCGGCTGCGCCCCCGGCGACGGCGGCGCCGTCGGACCGCCGGACGGCCGCTGGCCGCGCTCGGCCGACGGGTCGAACGGCGCGCCCGACCGCGTGCCCGCGCTCGTGGCGTCCGCCGTGGCGGCCTCGGCCTGGCGCCGCGCCTCCGCGAGCGCCTCGCCCGCGTCCTCGAGGGCCGACGCGCCCAGCGTCGAGGGCCGCGGCCGGGGACCGGCCGGACCCTCGTCGTCGGACGGCGGGGTCGGGATGCCGGGGGTGCCGGGGGTGCCGCCGAAGCCCTTGGCGATCGAGCCCAGCGCCGCCGTGAACTCCGTGGGCACGACCCACAGCTTCGAGGCGTTGCCGTTCGCGATCTCCGGGAGCATCTGCAGGTACTGGTAGGCGAGCAGCTTGGGGTCCGCGTCGCCCTCGTGGATCGCGCCGAACACCTGGAGGATGGCGCGCGCCTCACCCTCGGCCTGGAGGATCTTCGCCTGGGCGTCACCCTCGGCCCGCAGGATCTGGGACTGCTTCTCACCCTCGGCGGTGAGGATCTGCGACTGCTTGACACCCTCCGCCGTGAGGATCGTGGCGCGGCGGTCGCGCTCGGCGCGCATCTGCTGCTCCATCGCGCCCTGCACGGAGGCCGGCGGCTCGATCGACTTCAGCTCGACGCGGTTGACGCGCACGCCCCAGCGGCCGGTCGCCTCGTCGAGCACGCCGCGCAGCTGGCCGTTGATCTGGTCACGGCTGGTCAGCGTCTGCTCGAGGTCCATCGAGCCGACGACGTTGCGCAGCGTGGTCACCGTGAGCTGCTCGATACCGGTGATGTAGTTCGCGATCTCGTAGACCGCGGACTTCGGCTCCGTCACCTGGAAGTAGATGACGGTGTCGATGCTCACCACGAGGTTGTCGCTCGTGATCACGGGCTGCGGCGGGAAGGACACGACCTGCTCGCGCAGGTCCACGCCGGCGCGGATGCGGTCGACGAACGGCACCAGCAGGTGCAGCCCGGGCTCGAACGTCTTGTTGTAGCGACCGAGCCGCTCGACGATCAGCGCCGTCGCCTGCGGCACGATGCGCACGGCCTTGACGAGCGCGACGATCAGCACGATCGCCAGGATGATGAGCACCACGTAGAGCACGATGGTGCCGGGTTCGGTATCGGACACGTCGGTCCCTTCTGTCGACACTGTCGACGTCGTCGACATCGGACGGTTCCGCCGGTCGTCCCGGCGGGTCGTGCAGACCCCGGGCCGAGCGGACGGACCGCCGGCGCCCGGGGGACGTCAGGCGGAGCGCTCGGGCTGCTCGTGCGTGGTCGCGACGGGAGCCACCACGGCGGTGGCCCCGTCGATCCGGACGACGCGCACCTCGGTGCCCACCGGCACCCGGGGGGTGGAGTTCGGGATGCCGTCGTCCTCCAGGCGCGCGCTCCAGACCTCGCCCTGCAGCTTGACGCGGCCGCCGGTCTCGGTGACCTCCGCCAGGACGACCGCCGTGCGGCCCACCTGGGCCGCCGCGTTGGTCTCGACGAGCGGGACGCGCTGGCGCAGGTGGCGCAGCAGCCACGGGCGCAGCGTGAAGAGCAGGAGCGCGGAGACGACGCACGCGACGACGATCTGCAGCCAGAGCTCGCCGCCGGCCGCGGCCGTGACGGCGCCGCCGAGGGCGCCGCCGGCGAGCATGATCAGCACGAGGTCCAACGAGAGCATCTCGATCGCGGCGAGCAGCAGCGCGCCTCCGACCCACCACAGCCAGGAGTCCATGGACCTCTCCCCTCGTCGTCCCTCGCGGGAGCGTGCGGTGCCGGGAGATCCCTCAGAGGAACGACTCCCCCGCCACCAGGTTTTGCACAGACTTTACCAAGCCTGAGCCGACGCGGGAAGCCGTTTCAGCGACCGGCAGGTCGCGCCGCGCGGGCCAGCCACCGGCCCCCGCCGTGGGCCACCATCAGGGGCGTCCCGAAGGCCTGGGAGAGGTTGTCCGCGGTGAGCACCTCGTGGATCGGGCCGGCGGCCTGGATGCCGCCGCGCTTCATGAGCATCAGGTGCGTGAAGCCGGGCGGGATCTCCTCGACGTGGTGCGTCACGAGGATCAGGACGGGCGACGCCGGGTCCGCCGCGAGCTCGGACAGCGCGCCCACCAGCTCCTCGCGACCGGCCAGGTCGAGGCCCGCCGCCGGCTCGTCCAGCAGCAGGATCTCCGGGTCGGTCATGAGGGCGCGGGCGATCTGCACGCGCTTGCGCTCCCCCTCCGACAGCGTGCCGTAGTGCCGGTCCGCGAGGTCGGCGACGTCGAACGCCGCGAGCAGGTCCTTGGCGCGCTGCTCGTCGAACTCCTCGTACGCCTCCTGCCAGCGGCCCGTGACCCCGTAGGCGGCGGTGAGCACCACGTCGCGCACCGTCTCGTGGCCCGGGATGCGGTCGGCGAGGGCCGCGGAGGCGAAGCCGATCCGGGGGCGCAGCTCGAAGACGTCGACCCGGCCCAGCCGCTCCCCCAGGAGCTCGGCCGTGCCCCCGGTCGGGTGCGAGCGCGCGGCCAGGATCTGCAGCATGGTGGTCTTCCCGGCCCCGTTGGGGCCCAGGACCACCCAGCGCTCGCCCTCGTTCACCTGCCAGTCCACGCCGTCGAGGATGGTGGTGCTACCGCGTCGTACGGTGACGCCCTGCAGGTCGAGAACCGCGCTCATGAGGCCCGACCCTACCCGAGCCCGACGTCGTCACCGGCCCGTGCCCGAGCCCGCGCCCGAGCCCGCGACGGCCTGCGACGACGGGTCAGGGACGTCTACCCTGAGGCCCGTGGAGACCGACCCGACCGCGCTGCCCCGCAGCGTCGTGCTGGCGCTCTGGCTCGCGACCGTCGGCGCCGCCCCCGGCGTGGTGGTGCGCAGCGTGCAGGGCGACGACGAGCCGCACGGCGTCAGCGGGCTGCCCGGCCACGACGACGCAGCCGACGCAGCCGACGCGAGCCTGCGGGACCTCGTCACCGCATGGCTCGCCGGGCCGCGCGAGGTGTGCGCCCTGCTGCCCGCGCCGGGCGACCTCGCCGGCACCCCCGCCGCGGTCAGCGCGGACGCGACCGACGCCGGGGAGTGCGTGATGGTCGCCACCCCGACGGGGTCGTGGGCCGCGGTGCCGGAGGTCACGACCTTCGGCAGCGCCCTCGAGCCCGGGCACCTCGTGGCCTGGCAGGTGCGTCCCGTGCCCGCGTGGTCGACCCACGTGGCGGGCGCGCTGGGCTCGCTCGCCGACGCCGAGCGGGACCTGCGCACGAGCCTGGTCACCGCGACCGACGCGCTGGACGCCCTCGACGTCGCCCGGTGGCGCGACGACGCCGCCGACGCGATCGAGCGCCTGCGCAGCGGCAGCACCGACGGCTGGCCCGTGCCCACGCTGGACGGTCGCCGGGCCCGCGTGCTGCAGCTCGCGACCCGGCTGCTGGCGATCGTCGACCTGGCGACGGTCGACGAGGGCGGCGCCGTCAACGTCTGGCAGTCCGACCAGCGCGCCACCGCGCTGCGCGAGGTCGAGCGCACGGCTCGGCGCGCGCTCAGCGCGGCGACCTACGGCTCGGTGCCCGGCTGACGGCCGCCGGGCGACCGGCTCACCCGGCGACGACGCCGCGGTAGACGTCCAGCGTGCGCTCGGCGACCGCCTCCCAAGAGAACAGGTCCTCGGCCCGGCGCCGGCCCGCCTCGCCCATCGCGGCGGCGCGCGCCGGGTCGTCGAGCACCCGACCGAGGGCGGCCGCGAGGTCCGCGACGAAGCGCTCCGGGTCCAGGGGCGTGCCGGTGCCGTCGTCGGCCTGCTCGATCGGCACCAGGGCGCCCGTGACGCCGTCGTCGACCACCTCGGGGATGCCCCCGGTCGCGGTGCCGACCACCGGCAGGCCGACCGCCATCGCCTCGAGGTTGACGATCCCGAGCGGCTCGTACACGGACGGGCACACGAAGACGGTGCTCGCCGCGAGCACGGCCACCAGGTCCGGGCGCGGCAGCATCTGCTCGATCCACACCACCCCCGCCTCGGCGCCGGTGCCGCCGGGGCCCGCGTCCCCGGTGCCGCCCCGCGCGCGGCGCAGCTCGGCGACGAGGCCGCGCACCTCGGCCAGCAGCTCGTCGGTGTCGGGCGCGCCCGCGCACAGCACGAGCTGCACCTCGCGCGGCAGGCGGGCCGCGGCGCGCAGCAGGTAGGGCAGCCCCTTCTGCCGCGTGATCCGGCCGACGAACACGACGGCCGGGCGCTCGGGGTCGATGCCGAGCTCGCGCACCGTGCGCTCGGCCGCCGCGTCGCCGGCCGCCGGGCGCCGCCAGCCGGCGAGGTCGATCCCGTTGTGCACGACGTGCACGCGCTCGGGGTCCAGCTCGGGGTAGACGCGCAGGATGTCGGCGCGCATCCCCGCCGACACCGCGATCACGCCCGCGGCGCCGAGGTACGCCGTGCGCTCGGCCCACGACGACAGGGCGTACCCGCCGCCGAGCTGCTCCGCCTTCCAGGGCCGCAGCGGCTCGAGCGAGTGGGCCGTCACGACGTGCGGCACGCCGTGCAGCAGCCCGCCGACGTGGCCGGCGAGGTTGGCGTACCAGGTGTGCGAGTGCAGCACGTCGGCTCCGGCGACGTCCTGCGCCATCGCGAGGTCCACGCCGAACGTGCCGAGCGCCGCGTTCGCGCCCGCCAGCTCGGCCGGCACGCCGTACCCGGTGACGCCCGCCTCGGCGGCGTCGCCGGTGCGCGGCCCGTCGAAGCAGCGCACCCGCACGTCGACGTGGCGGCGCAGCACGGAGGACAGCTCGGCCACGTGCACCCCGGCGCCCCCGTAGACGTGCGGCGGGTACTCGCGGGTCAGCAGGTCGACCCGGAACGGACCGCTCGCCGGGCTGCTGGACGGGCTGCTGATACGCGTGCTCACCCGGCCAACCTAGCGGGGTCGGCGGGTCGCGGGCGCGGGGGGCCGCGACGCCCTAGGGTCGTGGTCATGGCGTCGACCCAGCCCCGCGTGCTCGCGATCGTCCTCGCCGGCGGCGAGGGCAAGCGCCTCATGCCGCTCACCGCGCACCGCGCCAAGCCGGCGGTCCCGTTCGGGGGCATCTACCGGCTCGTCGACTTCGCGCTGTCGAACATCATCAACTCGCACTACCTGCACGTCATCGTGCTCACCCAGTACAAGTCGCACTCGCTGGACCGGCACATCTCCAAGACGTGGCGCATGTCGTCGCTGCTCGGCAACTACGTCTCCTCCGTGCCCGCGCAGCAGCGGGTGGGCAAGCACTGGTACCTGGGCTCGGCGGACGCGATCTACCAGTGCCTCAACATCATCGACGACGAGCGGCCCGACATCGTCGTCGTGGTCGGCGCCGACCACGTGTACCGGATGGACTTCTCCCAGATGGTCGAGGCGCACGTCTCGTCCGGAGCCCGCGCCACCGTGGCCGCCATCCGGCAGCCGATCGCGATGGCCGACCAGTTCGGCGTCATCGAGGTGGACCGCGAGGACCCCACGCGGATCCGCGACTTCCTCGAGAAGCCCGAGAGCCCGGTGGGGCTGCCGGACTCCCCCACCGAGGTCCTGGCGTCCATGGGCAACTACGTGTTCGACGCCGACGCCCTCGTCGAGGCGGTCACCAAGGACTCGGCCGACCCGGACTCACGGCACGACATGGGCGGCGACATCATCCCGGCGTTCGTGGCCGACGGCACGGCCGGGGTCTACGACTTCATCCACAACCACGTGCCGGGCGCCACGGACCGCGACCGGGACTACTGGCGCGACGTGGGCACCATCGACGCCTACTTCGAGGCCAACACCGACCTCATCGCCGTGCACCCCGTCTTCAACCTGTACAACGAGGACTGGCCGATGTTCACCGGGTACACCGGGCTGCCGCCGGCCAAGTTCGTGCACGCCGGGCCGGGGCGCCTGGGCCACGCGGCCGACTCGATCGTCTCGCCTGGTGTCCTCATCTCCGGCGCGACCGTCGCAGGGTCCATCCTGTCCCCGGGCGCGCACCTGCACTCCTGGGCCACCGTCACGGACGCCGTCCTGATGGACAACGTCCAGGTGGAGCGGCACGCCCAGGTCCACCGCGCCATCCTCGACAAGAACGTGGTGGTGAGCGAGCGGGCCCGGGTCGGCGTCGACCACGAGGAGGACCGGGCCCGCGGGTTCACCGTCTCCGAGTCGGGGATCACCGTCGTCCCGAAGGGCACCGTCGTTGCTTGAACCCGCCGCCAGCACCGTCCCCGACCCCGGCGTCGTCGTCGAGGCCGCGGAGCCTTGCCGCCGTCGTCTCGTCGTCACCGACGTCGACTCCACGTTCATCACCGCCGAGGTGATCGAGCTGCTCGCCGACCACGCGGGCACCCGCGCGCAGGTCGCCGAGGTGACCGAGCGCGCGATGCGCGGCGAGCTCGACTTCGCCGGCTCGCTGCGCGAGCGCGTCGCCACCCTGCGCGGCGTGCCCGTCGAGGCCCTCACCGCGGTGCGCGAGGCCGTCGTCCTCACGCCGGGCGCCGCCGACCTCGTGAGCGAGGTGCACCGCCGCGGCTGGGAGTTCGGGCTCGTGTCGGGCGGGTTCGCCGAGATCCTCGGCCCGATCGCGGCCGCGCTCGGCATCGGGCGCTGGCGCGCCAACCGCCTCGAGGTGGCCGACGGCGTGCTCACCGGCCGCACCGTCGGCCCGGTCGTCGACCGCGCCGACAAGGCCGCCACCCTGCGCCGGTGGGCCGCCGAGTGCGGCCTCGAGATGGTCGACACGGTCGCCGTCGGGGACGGCGCGAACGACCTCGACATGATCGACGCCGCCGGCATCGGCATCGCGTTCGCGGCCAAGCCGCTCGTGCGGGCGCAGGCCCCGTTCAGCGTGGACGGGCCGCGGCTCGACGACGTGCTCGGCGTCATCGACGCCGTGGACGCCGCCGCGGGCCGCGCCCCCGGCACCGCTCAGCGCTGAGCCTGCAGCCCCGATCCCCGCAGCCGTAGCGCGAAACCCCTGGCAGGGGCCAGGATCGGACCATGGCGACGACGGTCGAGACCAACGCGCTCAACACCATCGACGAGTCCGAGCGGCACGGGAAGCCGCGGGACCTGTTCTGGCCCTGGTTCGCGGCCAACGTCTCCGTGCTCGGCCTCGGCTACGGCGCCTACCTGCTGGCGTTCGGGGTCTCGTTCTGGCAGGCCGTCCTCGTGGGCGGGATCGGCATCGTGGCGTCGTTCCTCGCCTGCGGGTTCATCTCGCTCGCGGGACGGCGCGGCTCCGCGCCCACGATGGTGCTCAGCCGGGCCGCGTTCGGCGTGGACGGCAACCGGCTGCCGTCGCTGCTGTCCTGGATCCTCACCGTCGGCTGGGAGACGGTGCTCGTCGCCCTCGCGACGCTCGCCACCGCCACCGTGCTCGGCACCCTCGGGTGGGGCGGCGGCACCGTGACGCAGGTCGTGACGCTCGCCGTGGTGGCGCTGGTCGTGGTGGCCGCCGGGATCTTCGGGTTCCAGCTCGTGATGCGGCTGCAGCAGGTCATCACCGTCCTGACCGCCGTGCTCACGGTGGTCTACGTGATCCTCGTCGCGGGGCACGTCGACTGGGCGACCGTGGCGGCGATCCCGCCCGGCCAGGCGCCGCAGGTGATCGGCGGGCTGGTCTTCATGATGACCGGCTTCGGCCTCGGCTGGGTGAACATGGCGGCCGACTACTCCCGCTATCTGCCGCGCACGGCCTCGGGTCCCGGCGTCGTCGGCTGGACCACGTTCGGAGCCTCGCTGCCGCCGGTGCTCCTGCTGGTCGCGGGGCTGCTGCTCGCGGGCTCCGACCCCGCGCTCGCCGACGCGATCGGCGCCGACCCGATCGGCGCGCTGGCGGTGCTCCTGCCCGAGTGGTTCCTGATCCCCTTCATGGTGGTGGCCCTGGCCGGGCTGATCGGCGGGGCGGCCCTCGACATCTACTCCTCCGGCCTCGCGCTGCTGTCCCTCGGCCTGCCCGCGCCCCGCTGGGTGGCGGCGGCGATCGACGGCGTCCTCATGGTGCTCGGGGCCGTCTACGTGGTCTTCGTCGCCGACGACTTCTTCGGCCCGTTCCAGGGGTTCCTCATCACGCTCGGCGTGCCGATCGCCGCCTGGTGCGGGGTGCTGCTCGCCGACATCGCGCTGCGCCGCCGGGACTATGCGGACGCCGAGCTCGCGGACCGCCGCGGCCGGTACGGCAGCGTGCGCTGGCCGGCGGTGCTGCTCGTCGTGGCGGGCACCGCGATCGGCTGGGGGCTCGTGACCAACACGTACGCCGGCTGGCTGTCGTGGCAGGGCTACCTGCTGGGGCCGCTCGGCCTGGGCGGGCGCGACGGGCAGTGGGCGGGCGCGAACCTCGGCGTGCTCGTGGCCCTCGCGCTGGGGCTGCTCGGCACGTTCGCGCTGTCCGCGCGGGCGGTGCGGCGCCAGGAGTCGGCCCCGCAGACGGCCCGGGAGCCGGCATGACCTCCGCGCTCGTCGTCGTCGACATGCAGGTGGTCTTCGGCCGGCCGGGCAGCCCGTGGGCCTCCCCCGGCTTCGACGCCGCCGCCGACGCCGTGCGCCGCCTGCTCCCCGCCTTCGCGGGGCGCACGGTGTGGACCCGCTACGTGGCGCCCGCGGCCCCCGCCGGCGCCTGGCGGGAGTACTTCGACGCGTGGCCGTTCGCCCTGGTGCCGCCCGACGACCCGCTGTACGCCTTCGCGGACGGGCTCGACCCGGCGGGCGACCCGGTCGTCACCGCGGCGACGTTCGGCAAGTGGGGCCCCGAGCTCGACGCGGCGGCGGGGCACGCCGACGAGCTGGTGGTGGCCGGCGTCTCCACGGACTGCTGCGTGCTGTCCACCGTGCTCCCGGCGGCGGACGCCGGTCGGCGGGTGCGGGTGGTGGCCGACGCGTGCGCCGGCGCGAGCGCCGCCGACCACGCGCGGGCGCTCGACGCGATGCGGCTCTACGCCCCGCTGGTGGAGATCACCACGGTGGACGCGGTGCTCGCCGAGACGTCCGACAGGGGCTGACGGTCAGGAGGGTCGCCCGACGTGCACGAGGCGGGCGCCGTCCCGGCCCCACTCGGCCCACGGCTCCACGGACTCGAGCACCGAGTAGGTGGCCGTCGGGACGCCGACGCGCACCTGGGCGACGGCCGCGGCGTCGGACCCCTCGCCCGCGAGGTAGGCCGCCGTCGCCGCCATGGTCGGCTCGTGCCCGACCACGAGGACGGTCCGCGCCGGCGCCTCGACCTCCCGCAGGAGGCCGAGGACGTCGCGCACGCTCGCCTCGTAGAGCTCGTCGCGCACCTCGAGCGTCGTGTCCGCGGAGCCGTCGAGGTGCGCGGACGCCAGGTCCCACGTCTGCCGCGTGCGCAGCGCGGAGGACACGAGCGCGACCTGCGGCCGCAGGCCGGCTGCCGTGAGGGCCATGCCGACGCGGCTCGCCTGCTTGCGCCCGTTCAGGGCCAGCGGGCGACGGTCGTCGGGGATCACGCCCTTGCCGGGCTCCGCCTTGGCATGGCGCAACAGCACGAGGCGCCAGGTCGGCGCCTCGTCCTCGGCCTGCGTCAACGCTCTCATGGGCTCCGTCTCACAGGTCGTTCCAGGGGCCGCTCCGGGCCCCGACCCGTCACTGACCCATCGCGTGCACACCGCCGTCGACGTGGACGATCTCCCCGGTCGTGGCGGGGAACCAGTCGGAGAGAAGGGCCACGACGGCGCGCGCAGCCGGCTCCGCCGTCGTCTGGTCCCAGCCCAGCGGGGCCCGCTGCGGCCAGGCGTCCTCCATGGTCGCGAACCCCGGGATGGACTTCGCGGCCGTGGTGCGGATGGGCCCGGCGGAGACGAGGTTACACCGGATGCCGTGCGGCCCGAGGTCACGGGCCAGGTAGCGGTTGGCGGACTCCAGCCCGGCCTTCGCGACGCCCATCCAGTCGTAGACCGGCCAGGCGAACGTGGCGTCGAACGTGAGGCCGACGTAGGCGCCGCCGGACATCAGCGGGCGGGCCGCCTCGATGAGCGACTTGTAGGAGTAGGTCGAGATCTGCAGCGCGGTGGCGACGTCGCCCCACTCGGCCGACAGGAAGTTCCCGCCCATGACGGACTGCGGCGCGAAGCCGATGGAGTGCACGACGCCGTCGAGGCCGTCGGCGTGCTCCTTCACGCGGTCCGCGAGGGCGGCGAGGTCCTCCTCGCTCGTCACGTCGAGCTCGACGACCGGGGCGGTGCGGGGCAGGCGCTTGGCGAACGCCTGGGTGAGCTTCATCTGGCGCCCGAAGGAGCTGAGGATGACCTCGGCGCCCTCCTCCTGGGCGAGGCGGGCGGCGTGGAACGCGATCGAGCTGTCCGTGAGGACGCCGGTGATGAGGAGCTTCTTGCCGTCGAGCAGAGCCATGATGACCTTCCGGTTGTGCTGAGGGTGGGCGTAGCGAGGGTGGCGGCGGAGGGGCGACCAGGCGGGTGGCTCAGTGGCCCATGCCGAGGCCGCCGTCGACCGGGATGACGGCGCCGGAGACGTAGGCGGCCGCGTCGGAGGCCAGGAACTCGACCACGCCCGCGACCTCGTCGGTGGCCGCGAAGCGGCCCGCGGGGATCGACGCCTTGTACTGCTTCTGGGTGGCCTCCGGCAGGGCCGCGGTCATGTCGGTCTCGACGAACCCCGGGGCCACGACGTTCGCGGTGATGCCCCGCCCGCCGAGCTCGCGGGTGATCGACCGGGCCATGCCCACGAGCGCCGCCTTGGACGAGGAGTAGTTCACCTGGCCGGGGCCGCCGTAGAGGCCCACGACCGAGCCGACGAGCACGATGCGCCCCTTGCGCGCGCGGATCATGCCCTTGGACGCGCGGCGCACGCAGCGGAACGTGCCCGTGAGGTTGACGTCGAGCACGGTCTCGAACTCGTCGTCGGACATGCGCATGAGCAGCTGGTCGCGCGTGACGCCGGCGTTGGCGACGAGCACCTCGACCGGGCCGAGGTCGGACTCGATGCCCGCGAAGGCGGCGTCGACGGCGGCGCTGTCGGTGACGTCGGCGACGTAGCCGTGCACCCCGGCCGGCAGGTCGCCGCCCCGGTAGAGCGTGGCGACCGTGTCTCCCGCGGCGACGAAGCGCTCGGCGATGGTGCGGCCGATGCCGCGCGCCGCGCCGGTCACGACGACGACCCGGCCGGTGGGTGCGGCGGGCTGGGGGGCGGTGGCGTCGGTCACGGATTCTCCTCGGCGGTCGTGGGCGGGGTCGGCGTCGGCGGGTGCGGTCGCCGCGCGGTCGTCGTCATCATGGCGCGCCGACGGCGGTGGTGCAGGCGCTCCGGCGAGGCCGACGCCCTGGTGACGGTACCCCGACGCGGCGGCCCCGCAGGGTCGCGGCGCGTCACACGTCGCCGCGGCGGTTTGTCGGATCCCTACAAGGCGCGAGCCGCGACGACCGGGTCCGGGGCCACCGCGGGCCGCCGTAGACTGGCCGGGTGAGCAACGCCCGCGCGACCTCTCCCGGTCCGCGCCCGTCCGGAGGCCGCCGCCACGGTGCGGACCCGGTCCCCGAGGTCCCCTCGATCACCAGCGCCCCCGAGCCGCTGGAGGAGGACCAGGCGCGCCGGACGCGGCGCTACCTCATCCAGATGGGGATCCGCATCGTCTGCTTCGTGGGCGCCGTCCTCGTGGACGTCCTCTGGATCCGGCTGGTGCTCGTGGCCGCCGCCGTCGTGCTGCCGTACTCGGCGGTGCTGTTCGCCAACGCTGGCCGCGACCGGGTCTCCTACGACACGTCGCCCATGGTCGACGTCCCGCCCGCCGAGCTGCCCGCCGCCGACCCCGCGCGACCGGAGCCCTTCGGCGGGGACGGGCATCGCGTCGTCGAGCACGAGGACGACGCCGGCCACGTGCCGGACGAGAAGAAGCCCACCGACGAGAAGCCCACCGAAGAGCCTGGAGGAGACCGCTGATGGACGTGCTCGGGACGGGCGCCGACCCGGTGGCCGGCGAGCTGATCTGCTCCGCCAAGGGCTGCCGCGCCGAGGCGGCCTGGGGCCTGCTGTGGAACAACCCGCGGCTGCACACCCCGGAGCGGCGCAAGGTGTGGCTCGCGTGCGACGACCACCGCGAGCACCTCGAGCAGTTCCTCGGCGCGCGCTCGTTCTGGAAGCGGACGGTCCCCGTCGCGGAGCTCGATCGCGCGTGACGGCCGACCCCGCCTCGACCCGCCCCGCCACCGGGCCGGTCGTCCCCGACGACGCGTCGGCCCCGCCGCGCACGCGCCGGCAGTGGATCACGCTCGGCCTGGGCGCCGTGCTCCTGGCCGCCCTGTGCGTCCTGGCCGCCGTGTGGCAGTGGCACCGCTACACCTGGCGCGAGGCGCAGATCGACCTGGTGGAGTCCAACTACGCGGCGGAGCCGGTCGCCCTGGACGACCTGCTGCCCGAGCCCGGCGCCGTCCTGCCCGCCGACGACGAGTGGCGCCCCGCGGTGGCCACCGGCACGTACCGGCCGCAGGACACGGTGCTGCTGCGCAACCGGCCCGTCGGCGGCCAGCCCGGCTTCCACGTGCTGGTCCCGTTCGAGACCACCGGGGCCGACGGGCAGCCGATGGTCATCGTCGTCGACCGCGGGTTCGTGCCGCTGGGCGAGGACGCCAGCAGCCCGTCCTCGGTGCCGGACCCGCCGACGGGCGAGGTCGAGGTGACGATGACGATGCGGCCCGACGAGCCCAGCTCGTCGCGCGGCACCCCCGCCGGGCAGGTGCAGGCGATCCACACCGACCAGGTGCTCGCGGCGGGGGCGGACGGCGCGGCGTGGGCCGACGGCGCCACCGTGGGCGGGTACGGGCAGCTGCGCACCGAGGACCCGGCCGCGGCGGTCACCCCCGGGGCCCTGCCCGAGCCGGACACCGATCCCGGGTCCCACCTCAGCTACACGGTGCAGTGGTGCATCTTCGCGCTCGGCGCGCTGGGCGGCTACGTCGTGCTGTGGCGGCGCGAGACCCGACCCGTGCACGTGACGGCGGGCGACCTCCTCGCCGCCGGCGAGGGCCCGGACCCCCTCGACGGGACCGGGCGGCCGGGCGCCGCCGTGCGTCCGCAGCGCCCCCGCCGGCAGCGGGTGGACGAGGACTTCGAGGACGCGCTCCTCGACGCCGCCGAGCGGCCGCGGGCGGGCGCCGCGGACCGGCCTCAGGCCAGCGACACCAGCTCGGCGTAGTCCGCCGACCAGAGGTCCTCGTCGCCGTCGGGCAGCAGCAGCACCCGCTCCGGGTTGAGCGCCTCGACCGCGCCGTCGTCGTGGGTGACCATCACGACCGCGCCCTCGTAGGTGTCGAGCGCCCCCAGGATCTCGGCGCGCGACGCCGGGTCGAGGTTGTTCGTCGGCTCGTCGAGCAGCAGCACGTTCGCGCTGGACACGACGAGGGTCGCGAGCGCCAGGCGGGTCTTCTCGCCGCCGGACAGCACGTTCGCCGGCTTGTCCGCGTCGTCCCCGCTGAAGAGGAACGAGCCGAGGACCGAGCGCACCTGCGTGTCCGTGAGGTCCGGGGCAGAGTGCCGCAGGTTCTCGACGACGGTGGCGTCCATGTCCAGGGTGTCGTGCTCCTGGGCGTAGTAGCCGATCTTCAGCCCGTGCCCCGGCACGACGCGGCCCGTGTCGGGCTGCTCCACGCCGCCGAGGATGCGCAGCAGCGTCGTCTTGCCCGCGCCGTTGAGACCGAGGATGACCACGCGGGACCCGCGGTCGATCGCGAGGTCGACGCCGGCGAAGACCTCCTGCGACCCGTAGCTCTTCGACAGCTCCTCGGCGGTGAGCGGCGTGCGCCCGCAGGGGGCCGGCTTCGGAAAGCGCAGGTGCGCCACCTTGTCCGCGCGCCGCTCCCCCTCCAGCCCGGACAGCATGCGCTCCGCGCGCTTCATCATGTTCTGGGCGGCCGTCGCCTTCGTCGCCTTGGCGCGCATCTTGTCCGCCTGGGCCAGCAGGACGCCGGCCTTCTTCTCCGCGTTCGCCCGCTCGCGCCGGCGGCGGCGCTCGTCCTGCTCGCGCTGCGCCAGGTAGGCGTCCCAGCCCAGGTTGTACTGGTCCAGCTCGCCGCGGTTCGCGTCCAGGTGGAACACCTTGTTCACCGTGGCGCGCAGCAGGTCGACGTCGTGGCTGATCACGACGAACCCGCCGCTGTACGACTTGAGGTAGTCGCGCAGCCAGACGATCGAGTCGGCGTCCAGGTGGTTGGTCGGCTCGTCGAGCAGCAGGGTGTCGACGCCGGAGAACAGGATCCGCGCCAGCTCGATACGGCGGCGCTGGCCGCCCGAGAGGGTGTGGAGGGGCTGGGCCAGCACCCGGTCGTCGAGGCCGAGGTTGCTGGTGATCCGGTGCGCCTCGGACTCGGCGGCGTACCCGCCGGCGGCGACGAAGCGCGCCTCGAGCTTCGGGTACCGCTCGAGCGCGGCGGCCTGCGTGTCGGCGTCGGCCGAGGCCATGAGCCCCTCGGTCTCGCGCATCTGCGCGACGATGTGGTCCAGCCCGCGCGCGCTGAGCACCCGGTCCATCGCGACGACGTCGAGGTCGCCCGTGCGCGGGTCCTGCGGCAGGTAGCCGATGTCGGTGCCCCGCGTGATCTGCCCGGCGGCGGGCAGCGTCTCCCCCGCGAGCGTCTTGGTGAGCGTCGTCTTGCCCGCGCCGTTGCGGCCGACGAGCCCGATGCGGTCGCCCGGGGCGATGCGGAACGTCGCCTCGTGCAGGAGGGTGCGGGCGCCGAAGCGCAGCTCGACGCCGTGGGCGGTGATCAAGGCAGGGGTGTCCTTCGACAAAGGGGGTGGGAGGCCTCGGCGAGTCTAGTGCTCCGGGCGCGATCCCACGAGGACATAGGTCACACCCCGACCACTACCCCCGGTCGGTACCCCCGGATCGGTAAGGTTCCCGCGTGACCCGTGCCCCCCGCCCGACGACGGCCGCCCTCGCCGTCCTCGTGGTCCTGGCCGGCCTCGGCGGCCGCGCCCTGCTCCCGCCCGCGGTCGGCGGCCCGCTCGGGGACGCCCTGTACGCGACGCTCGTCGTCCTCCTCGTCGCGCTCCTCGCCCCGCGCACCCGTCCCCTCGTGGCCGGCGTCGTCGGGCTCGTCGTGTGCGGCGCGGTCGAGGCGGCCTGGCTGACGGACCTCCCGGCGCAGGTGGTCGAGCGGTTCCCGGCCGCTCGGTACGTGCTCGGCACGGCGTTCACCCCCGGCGACCTGGCCTGGTACGCGGCGGGGGCCGTGCTCGGCGCCCTGCTGCTCGCCGCGGTCCGGCCGCGGGCCCGCGGCGTCGACCTCTCCCTGCGGCACGTGCGCGCCGCGGCCGGGCCGCGGCGGCGCGGCGCGCGGGTCGCGGTGCCCGTCGGGCTCGTGGTCGTG
Source organism: Isoptericola sp. F-RaC21 (assembly GCF_038593535.1). Lineage (NCBI taxonomy): Bacteria > Bacillati > Actinomycetota > Actinomycetes > Micrococcales > Promicromonosporaceae > Isoptericola > Isoptericola sp. F-RaC21. The sequence goes on from NZ_JBCFYX010000001.1 coordinate 1,103,741, forward strand.
CTCGTCGGGGCCGGCGGCGCGCTGGCCTGGGTGCTGCGCTCCGAGACGCAGGACCTGTCCGCCCGGCTCGTCGTCGCCCAGGACGCCCTGGACGGCTCCGCCGACCGCGTGGCCGACCCGGACGTCCGCGCCGACCTCGCCGCGACGATCGACGACGCCCACGCCCTGCTCGACGCGACGCCGGTCCTCGACCGGCTGCCCGGCGACGCCCCGGCGCTCGGCACGCGGCTCGACGACGACGTCGCGGCCGTGCAGTCCGCGCGCCTGGCCTTCGCCCGTGCGCAGGCGGGCGAGTCCCGCGACGCGCTCGGCCCGCTGACGCGGCGCGCGGAGCAGGTGCTGGCCGCGACCGACGAGCTCGCGGCGGACGGCCGGGGAGCGGGCAAGGAGGCCCGGGCGGCGGCGCGGGAGGCCCTCGGCACCGCCGACGACCTCGTCGCCGCGAGCGCCCACGAGCGGCTCGGGGACGCGGACCTGGCGCAGGCCGAGGCGGTGGCCGCCGACCTGGCCGCGCAGCGCGCCACGCTGGACGACGCCACCACCGCCCTGATGACGGCGCAGGACGCCGCCGTCTGCCCGGAGCCCGACCAGGTGTGGTTCCCGCAGGCCGGGAAGATCGCCGCGACGAAGCTCGCGCCGATCCCGTGGGCGCCGCGGTACTCCGTCCGTGCGGACGTGCTCGACGGGCTGGTGGCGCTCGACGCCGCGTACCGGGCCGAGTTCGGGCAGCACCTCACCGTGAACTCCGCCTACCGCAGCTACGACCAGCAGGTCGCGGTGTACAACCCGGACGACCCGAACCCGCTGGCCGCGCCGCCCGGCTGCTCCAACCACGGCCTGGGCACCGCCGTCGACATCTCCATGGGCCCCGAGGGGTTCGACGGCGCGCGGTACGCCTGGCTCAAGGAGCACGCCGAGGAGCACGGCTGGACCCACCCCGGCTGGGCGGAGCCCGACGGGCGGCTGCCGGAGCCGTGGCACTGGCAGTCGGTCGAGACGCCGACGGAGTACTGAGCAGGCGCCGGCGGGCGGCGTCAGGCCCCGGCGAGCCGCCGGACGTCGAGGGGGACCTCCCGCGCGCCGTCGCCGTCCCGCTCGACCCGCAGCACGGGGCGGTCCGGACGCTCGCTCACGGCCTCGACGGGCACCCCGTCGACGAAGCGCAGCGCGGCGTGCTCGTCGACGGCGTACCCGTCCGGAAGCGTCCCGGCGGCCACCCAGCCGAGGTAGGCGTTGCGCCGGTCGGCCTCTCCCAGGTAGTGCGGGCAGGCGCTGCCGGGCAGGAAGCCGAGCCCGTCGTCGAGGGGGGCGAGCGGGCCGAACGAGTCGGTCGAGGAGGACTCGAACCAGCAGTTCATCCCGGCGCTGATGCCCGCGAGGACCGTGCCGTTCGCGGCGGCCTCGGCGAGGATGCCGGGCAGCCCGTGCCGGCGCCAGACCACCAGCAGGTTCGCCGTCGAGCCGCCCCCGACGTACACGACGTCCTGCTCGAGCAGCACCTGCGGGTCGGCGTAGCCCCACGGCTCGCGGCAGAACAGCGACAGCACCGACGCCTCGGCGCGCCCGGCGAACGCCTCCGAGAAGCGGCGCGCGTAGCCCGCGTCGTCCCCGCTCGCCGTCGGCACGAAGCACACCTTCGGCGTGCCCTTGCCCGTGAGATCGAGCAGGTGGTCGTCGATCGCCGACGTCCCGTCGTCGGACTGGGAGAAGCCGCCGCCACCGAGGGCGAGCACCGTACCGGTCACCGTTGCGAGCATGGCCGCACCCTACGGCGGCGGCGTCCCGGGGTCCCGTCCTTTCGCGCGCGGCGGCCGCACCGCCGACCTACCGTGAGCGGGTGACGTTCAACGAGGGCGGCGAGTTCGAGGGCGGCCGGGTCCGCAAGGGCGGGGGCGGACGGCGCGGCGCGGTCGTCGGCGGCGGCATCGGCGCGATCGTCGTCGCGCTCCTGGCCGTCTTCCTCGGCGGCGGCGACCTGGGCCAGCTGACCGGCGCGCTGGGCGGCGCGGTCCAGGACGCCGCAGCCCCCGCAGGCGACGGCCAGGAGCAGTACGTCGACGCCTGCACGGCCGAGCAGGCGAACAGCGACCGCGAGTGCCGGCTCTCCGCGACCGTGCAGTCGCTGGACGCCTACTGGGGTCGCGTGTTGCCCGAGCAGGCCGGCGTGGAGTACTCGCTGCCGCCGGTCGAGAGCTTCTCGGGGTCGACGACGACGGGCTGCGGCGCCGCCACCAGCGCGACGGGACCGTTCTACTGCCCGCCCGACCGGACCGTCTACGTCGACGTGTCGTTCTTCGACCAGCTCACCTCCCAGTTCGGCGCCGAGGGCGGGCCGCTGGCCGAGGAGTACGTCGTCGCGCACGAGGTGGGCCACCACGTCGAGCAGCTCATCGGCGCCATGGACGCCGCCGACCGGGGCGGCACCGGGCCCGAGTCCGACTCCGTGCGCATCGAGCTCATGGCCGACTGCCTCGCGGGCATGTGGGCGGGGTCGGCGGCGACGGAGGTCGACCCGGACACCGGCGTGACCTTCCTCGACCCGGTCTCCCCGGCCGAGCTGCGCCAGGCCCTCGACGCGGCGGCCGCCGTCGGCGACGACCACATCCAGCAGCAGGCGACGGGCCGCATCAGCCCCGAGAGCTTCACGCACGGATCGTCCGAGCAGCGGGTGCGCTGGTTCACCATCGGGTACGAGGGCGGCACGCTGGACGACTGCGACGCCCTGTCCGCGAGGACGCTCTGAGGCCGGCCCCGGCTGCATCCGTGCAGGCCGGCCCCTACGATCCGAGCATGGGTGACGCGCCGGGGCAGCACACGATCGTGGTGACCGGCTCGGCCGGCCCGGCCGGCAGGGCCCTCGGCCCGCAGCTCGCCCGGCGCGCGGACGCCGCCGGCAGGCGCGTCGTGGGGGTCGACCTCGCGCCGTCCCCCGGGGCCGGCTACGACGCCGTCGAGGCCGTGCCCGCCGCCGCCGACCCCGCCTACGACGCCGCGACCCTCGACCTGTTCCGGCGCCACCGGCCACGCCTGGTCGTGCCGACCGTGTCCGACGAGCTGCCCCGGCTCGCGGTGCTCGCCGCGGCCGCCGGGCTCCGGGACGCCGTGGTGCTGTCGGCCCCGGGACCCACCGCCGTCGCGGCCGACAAGCTCCTCACGATGTGGGCCCTCGAGCGCCAGGGCGTCACCGTCCCGCGGCACCTGCCCGCCGACGCGCTGGGATCGGCCGCCGAGGCCCTCGAGTGGGCCGACGGCCCTGTCGTCGTCAAGCCCCGCGTCGCCCGCGGCGGGCGCGGGGTGCACGTCGTCGAGGACCCTCGGGACCCGGTCTGGGCCGGCACCGACGCCTCCTGGGTGGTGCAGACCTTCGCCCCCGGAACGGAGTACAGCCCCCAGGTGTACCGCTCCCCCGCCGACGGCCGCTGCGTCGTCGTGGTGCTCGAGAAGACCGGTCGCAAGGAGGGGCGCGTCGGGAACGCGACCGCGGTGGAACGCCTTCCCGACGGCGCCGCGGACGACGTCGCGAAGCTCGCGGCCCGGACGGCCGAGGCGCTCGACCTGGTCGGGCCGCTGGACATGGACGTACGGCGCCTCACCGACGGGACCCCCGTGGTCCTCGAGGTCAACGCCCGGTTCGGCGCCGTGTCCGCCGGGGCCCCGGAGCTGCTGGACGCGGTCCTCGACGACTGGCCGGGCCGGACATGACGTCCGTCGTCGCCGCCCTCGTCCTGGTGCTGAGCCTGTCGTTGCTCGTCGTCGGCGTGGTCCGCCTCGCGTTCGTGCCGGCAGCGCTCGTCTTCGAGGCCCGGCGCCGCCGCGACGACCCCGGATCGGCCGGCTGCGGCCCGATGTTCGCGAAGGCCCCGGCCGTGAGCGTCGTGGTGCCCGCGTACGAGGAGTCCGTGGTGATCGAGAACTGCGTGCGGTCGGTGCTGCGCAGCGAGCACCCCGCGCTTGAGGTGGTGTGCGTGGACGACGGCTCGTCGGACGACACCTTCGAGCGGATGCAGCGGCTCGCCGACGCGCACCCGCAGGTGCGGGCGCTGCGCCAGGAGAACGCCGGAAAGGGCGCCGCGCTCAACACCGGGATCGCCGCCGCTCGGGGCGAGGTGCTCGTGCTCGTCGACGCGGACGGTCTGTTCCGTCCGGACACCGTCACCCGTCTGCTGCGCGGGTTCCGCGACGAGCGCGTCGGGGCGGTGTGCGGCAACGACCGGCCGGTCAACCTCGACCGGGTGCAGACCAGGCTGCTGTCCCTCATCAGTCACGTCGGCACCGGGCTCATGCGGCGGGCCCTCGACGTGCTGGGGTGCCTGCCCGTCGTGTCGGGCAACATCGGCGCGTTCCGTCGGGACGTGCTCGAGCGCGTCGGCCCGCTGCACACCGACACGCTGGGCGAGGACCTGGAGCTGACGTGGCGGGTGCACCGCGAGGGCTACCGGGTGACGTTCGCGCCCGACGCTCTCGTGTACGCGGAGTCGCCGTCCACGGTGCGCGGGCTCTGGCGCCAGCGGGTCCGGTGGGCGCGTGGCCTGCTCCAGGTGACGGCGCTGCACCGGTCGATGGTCGGCAACCCGCGGTACGGCGCGTTCGGGCCGTACCTGCTCTACAACACCCTCGCGCAGATCGTGGCGCCCTTCGTCCAGGTGCTCGCCATGGTGGCCCTGGTCGCCCTGGTGCTCGTCGACGGAGCGGCGTGGGTGCCGTCGTCGTGGTGGGCCTGGATCCTCCTGATCGGCGTGCCCCTCTCGCTCGCCCTGCTGCTGCTGGCGGTGCTCCTCGACCGCGCGCCCGGCGACCTGCGGCAGCTGTGGACGCTGCCGCTGTGGCCCGTCTACTCGACGATGATGACGTTCGTGCTGCTCGACGCCGCGCGGCTCGAGGCAGGGAACGCGGAGAACCGATGGAACAAGCTCGACCGCAGCGGGACGGTGTCGGTCAGCGGCCTCGTCGACGACGATGGCCCTGGCTCCTGACGGTGGCCGTGGCGCTCCTCGCCGCGGTCGCCGCGGCCGTCCTGGTCGCCCGACCGTGGCAGGACGTCCCGCCCGCGATGCGCCCCGCCGAGCCGCCGGAGGAGGAGCGGTCCGTCAGCGTGGACTTCGGTGTCGTGACCGACCCTGCGACGGACTGGGCCGCGGTCGACCGGCACCTCGACGCCGCGGGGGCGAACGGCGTGGACCTCAACGCCGGCCGCGTCGAGTTCACCGCCTTCGACTGGCCGGCCCACCCCGAGGCGGCCGCCGAGCCGGGTGCCGACCATCTCGCCCGGGCGGCCCGCGCCCTGCACGAGGCCGCCGACGGCACGACGCGGCAGGTCGGCCTGATCGTCGACGCGTACGTCCCCGCGTGGATCGCCGCGGACCCGTCGGTCGCCGGCGTCTCCGCCGACGGCACGACCGCGAAGTACCAGGCGTCGGCCTCACAGCTCGACCACGGCGCCGTGGGTGACCGGCTCGTGGAGTACGTGGCCGCGCTGGGCGAGCGGTACGACCCGAGCCAGATCGCCGTCACGGAGCTGTTCCTCAACCGGTACAGCTTCGGCGACGACGACCTCGACCTCTACCGCGAGATGACGGGTGCCGACGACTGGCCGCGCGACGCCGGCGGCGCGATCGACGAGGACGCCCCCGAGCTCGGGGCGTGGCGCTCTCAGGTGCTGGCGGGCCTCCTCGGCCGGATGCGGACGGCGCTCGACGCCGTGCGGGGAGGCGACGGCGAGCAGATCCAGCTCGCGATGGACGTCCGTGTCGACTGGGACGACCCTGCGGCCGGGGCCGCGTCGAGCGGGCACGACTACCAGATCCTCCTGCGTGCCGCCGACCGCCTGGTGGTCTGGGCGTACGTGGGCCCGCAGGACCGGTCGCCCGCGGACGTGGAGCGGCTCACCGCCGCGCTCGAGGCGGCCGGGTTCGGCATGTCCCGCTTCACGATGTCGGTCGGGCTGTGGGCCGGTTCGGCCGATGCCGACCCGCCCCAGGCGATCCCTCCGGCGCTCATGGCCGAGACGGTCCGGGCGGCCGGGACGCACGGCGTCGAGGACGTCAACGTCACGCCGTACTCGCACCTGACGGCGGGCCACTGGTCCGCGCTCCGGTCGGCCTGGGGCGAGGCGCCCGCGCCGTCGGCGTCACCCTGAGGACCGGTCACCCGCTGCGCGCGACCGCTGGAGGTCGGGCAGCGTGACCTCCACCTCCGTGCCCTGGCCCGGCCGGCTGCGGATGGTCATCTCGCCACCGTGGTCGCGGACGATCTGGTTCACGAGGGTCAGCCCCAGGCCGACGCCCCGCACGTGGCGGCGCCGGGTGTCGCGGGAGCGGTAGAAGCGCTCGGTGACACGACCGAGCTCGTCCGCGGAGATCCCGATGCCCTCGTCGGCGACGCTCAGGCGCGCGAGGCGGGCGCCCGTCGTCGTCGCGCCGGCCGTGACGGTGACCCGGACCCGACCGCCGCGCCGGCTGTACTTGACCGCGTTGCTGAGCAGGTTGTCGACCACCTGCCCCAGCCGGCCGGCGTCCGAGACCAGCGGGACCTGCGCGTCGCCGTCCACCAGGATCTCGATCCCCGCCGACTCGGCCGCGGGGAGCTCGCTCACGATCGCCTCCCGCACCACCGCGACCACGTCCACGTCCTCGGCGGCGAGCACATAGGTGCCCGAGACGATCTGCACGCTCGTCAGCAGGTCGTCGACCAGCGTGCGGAGCCGCCGGGCGTTGCGCGCGATGACGGCCAGGTACTCCCGCTGCTCGGCGTCGAGCCGGTCTCCCTCCATCTGCAGCAGGTCGAGGTAGCCGAGGACGGACGCGAGCGGCGTGCGCAGCTCGTGGCTCACCAGGCCGATGAAATCGTCCTGCGTCCGCTGCTCCTCGTACCGGGCGGTGACGTCGGTGAGGACGACGAGGTATCCCGCCGGGAGCTCCGGCTCCCGGCCCGACAACGGCGGACGCTCGGTCACCGTGAGCTCGACGTGCCGCGGGGTCCCGTCGGGCAGGACGACGACCCAGTCCTCCACGTGGGTCTCACCCGCGACGGCGCGGCCCAGGACGACGCGGTTCGCCGCGTCGACGGCGCGGGGTGCCCCGGGCTCGGCGAGCCGGGCCGCCAGAGCGGCCGCGGAGACGAGCACCGCCACGTCGTGGCCCACCAGCTCCTGGACCGGGCGGCCGAGGATCCGCGCGGCCCCCGGGTTGGCCAGCACGATGCGGCCGCGTTCGTCCGTGGCAACGAAGCCCTGCTCCGTCGCGGCGTCGAGGATGCCGCGCAGCGTGTCCCGCGAGTCGCGCAGGTTCCGCGCGCCGGCGGCGAGCTCGTCGCGCACCCGCGCGAGCTCGGAGGCCTGACGGCGCGCGACGCCGACGATCCCGTGCGCCCCCACGGCCACGAACCCGACGACGAGCAGGCCCACCGCCGCGTGCAGCGTCGGGTGCTCCCTGTCGATCACGGCGCCGGGCAGGAGCGACGGGACGAACAGCACGAGGACCGAGCCCAGCAGGGCGACGAGGAGCCCGCGGACCCCGGGCTGCAGCGCGAGGCTCACCACGGGCAGGAAGAGCAGCACGTCGAAGGTCCCCACCGGCGTCCCCGAGCCGACCCCGAGCAGCCCGACGGCGAGCATCTGCGCGAGCGGGAGCACGTACCGCCAGCCCCGTGGCCAGCGCCCCCACCGGCCGAGGCTGCCCACGAGCTGGACCGCCGCCACCACCAGCCCCGCGACCGCCAGCAGTGCCGGGGTCCCCTCGACGCGATCGACGGACAGGTACGCAAGCACGACCGCGAGGGACACCGTGCCGGGCAGCTGTCGAAGGCCCACGGCGTCGTCCGCGAACCACGCCGACATGACGCGCCCGTAGACCTCCTGGAGGCGCCGGGCGTCGTCGGGCATCAGCCGTTCGCCTCGCGCACGGCTTCCTCGGGGATCCTCACGGCCGTGTCGGGGAGCCGGACGGGCGCATCGGAGCCCTGCCCGTCGACGGCGGGCACGGCCCGCACCGCGGACGTCCGTGCCACGGTCTCGCTGTCCCGCACCGTCTCGAGCGGCTCGACGTCCTGGGCAGGGCTGAACCGAGCCCAGTACCGGGCCGTGGCGCGCACCACGTCGGGCTGCATGTAGTCCCGGTGCGCCTGTGACACGTACTCCGCGAGCATCCGCAGCTTCGTGTCGATGAAGCCGTCGACGTCGACGAATCGGTTCGGCGCGAACTCCACGGTGGACGACGGGCTCTGGAAGCACAGCAGGCTCGGCACCTGGCGGGCCGCGATCTGCACCGCACCGTTCACGGCTCGATGGTCCTGGTGCCGATCGTGCGCGCTGTGGGTGTAGACCCGGTGCGGTGCCACCTCGGCGACGACCTCCTCGATCGCCCCGATCACGCCCGCCGCAGGGTCGAGGTGGGTGTCCGGGAAGTCGAGGTGCACGAGCCGCGCCCCGACGACCGCGGCGGCCGCGAGCGACTCCTCGTGCCGCGCCTCGGCCAGGCCGCCCACCGAGCCGCCCGAGAGCGTGAGGATCACGAGCTCGTCCGCCGCGGCGGCGTGCGCCGCCAGGGTCGCGCCCACCCCGATCTCCACGTCGTCCGGGTGGGCGCCGACCGCAAGGATCCGCAGGCGTGACGTCTCTCGCTCCGTGCGGGCGCGCTGGGCGAGCTCGGTCGCGCGCTCCACGACGGTGGACGCCGCGACGGGCTTGACGAGGAAGTCGTCGGCGGCCTCGCGCAGCGCCGTGACCGCGTTGTTCATGGTGGGGAACGCGGTGACGATCATGATCGGCAGCGTCGGGTCGATCGCCCGCACCTCGGGCAGGATCTGCAGGCCGGACCGCCCCGGGAGCTGGATGTCGCTCACGAGGACGTCGTAGGTCGACCGGCGCAGCGCCGCCAGCGCCTCCTCGGCATCCCCGGCGAGGTCGACATGCATCCCGCCGTACCGTGCCAGCGCGATGCGGACGAACTCCGCCGAGTCAGGGTCGTCCTCGAGCACGAGCGCCCGGAATCGGTCGTCGGACAACGGCCCTCCCCCTCCCGGCTCCCGCCTCGCTCGTACCGTACGCGCGGCCCGCCGTCGCCGCGCGAGGGACGACCTGGCTCCCCCGCCGCGTCGGCCGTGCTCACAGGACGAGTCCGCTATTCATCACTACCTAGTGATGATCACCGGTCGGTGATAATGTGAGGGGATGACACGGCGAGAGCGGCGCGACCTCCTCGAGCTCGTGGGGCCGCTGGCCCGCGGACTTCGACGCATCGAGGAGCGCAGCGCCCGGGCGGCGGGGCTGTCCATGTGGCAGTACGCCGTCCTCTCCGCCGCGTCGCGGCAGGAGGGCCTCAGCCAGACCGAGGTCGCCGACCGTCTCGGGTACAGCCGGAACCGCATCATCGGCGACCTCGACCTGCTGCAGGAGCGAGGGCTAGTCGAGCGGCGTACCGGATCCGACCGCAGACGCCACCACATCCACGTCACGCCCGCCGGGCGGGAGACGGCCGCGGAGGTCCGCGCGGCGATCTGGACGGCCGAGGACGCCATGCTGGCCCACCTGCCGGGCCGCACCCGAGAGTCCCTGCAGGACCTGCTCGAGCAGGTCCTCGCCGCGCCGACGTCGAGCACCGAGAGAGGTTGACTCATGGACACGTCCGCACTGCACGCCGTCACGGAGACCTTCGCCTCGTACCTGTCGGAGCTGGTGCCCGGCGACCTCTCCTTCGCCACGCCCTGCGAAGGATGGGACGTCGGCGACCTCCACCGCCACATGCTCGAGGAGAACGTCCACTTCGGCCGGGCGGTCGGCGGCTCCGACCTCACGGGCGCGCCGTCGCACGGGCTCGACGAGGAGTACCGGCGCACGGCGGCGTTCATGGAGCACGCCTTCGCCACCGTCGCCGACGCCACGCAGACCCGTCAGGTGCCCGGGGTCCCGGGACCGCGCACCGTCCAGGACCTCTACGAGATGCAGCTGTGCGACACCGTGATCCACACCTGGGACCTCGCACACGCGACCGGCCTCCCGTACGCACCCGAGCCGCAGGTCGCCCGGACCGTGCTGCGCCGCATGGAGGCCGTGCCCGGCTCCGCGCGCGGCCCCGGCAGGGCCTTCGCGGAGGTCCCGGAACAGCCCGGACCGGCGACCAGCGCGCTCGGACGCATCCTCCTGCTGTCGGGGCGGGCGATCTCGGACACCGATCGTCGCTGAACGCGTTCTCGGGGAGGCCGGTCAGGCGCGCTGGCCGGCGGCCCCGGCTCCGGCTCCGGCTCCGACGAGCACGTCCGCCATGCCGCCGTCCTCGCGCCACTGCGCCAGCAGGCGGTGGAACGCGACCGGGCCAGGGCTGTACGACGTCGGCGTCGCACGCCGCGTGCCCTCGCCGTTGTAGTAGCCGGGGGTGCACTCGGCCAGGAAGGCGGAGTTGTCGACGGCGACGTCCACGATGGTGTCGCACCAGGCCTGCTCCGCCTCCGGCGTCGGCTCGACGTACCGGGCGCCGACCTTCGCCGCCTGCGCGAGCATCGCCGCGATGTGGTCGGCCTGCTCGGTGAGGATGTGCACGAAGTTCACCGAGTTCGCGTTCTGCATCGCCCCGAGGTGGAACAGGTTGGGGAAGCCGTGGGAGCAGAAGCCGTGCAGGGTGCGCGGGCCTCGTGCCCAGGCCTCGAGCAGCGTGGTGCCGCCCCGGCCGTGCACCGGCATCGTGCCCGAGACGACCCCGGAGACGCCGACCTCGAACCCGGTGGCGAAGACGACGCAGTCGACCTCGTACTCGGTGTCCCCCACCACGACGCCGGTCTCGGTCATGCGCGTGATCCCGCCGTGGTCGGCGGTGTCCACCAGGGTGACGTTCTGGCGGTTGAACGCCTGCAGGTACTGGTCGCTGAACCCCGGGCGCTTGCACATGTACCGGTACCAGGGCTTGAGCGCCTCGGCCGTGGCCGGGTCCTGCACGACCTCGTCCACCCGGGCGCGGATCCGGTTCATCTTCGCGAAGTCGGCCAGCTCGTCCAGCCGCTCCCGCTCGGCCGGGTCGAGCGAGGTGTCCACGGCGCCGGTGATCATCTTGCGCTGCAACCGCGCGGTCGACGTCCACCCGTCCCGCGTCAGGTCCTCCTCGACGTCCTCCCCGGACAGGATGGCCAGGAAGTTCTCCATCCGCTCCCGCTGCCAGCCGGGCTTGAGCGAGGCCGCCCACGCTGGATCGGTGGGCCGGTTGTCGCGCACGTCCACCGACGACGGCGTGCGCTGCATGACGTACAGGTGCGCCGCGTCGCGCGCCACGTGCGGGATCACCTGCAGCCCGGTCGCACCGGTGCCGACGACGGCGACCCGCTTGTCCGCCAGCCCGGTCATCCCGCCGTCGGCGGTGCCGCCCGTGTAGCCGTAGTCCCACCGGCTGGTGTGAAACGTGTGCCCGCGGAAGTCCTCGATCCCCGGGATGCCGGGCAGCTTCGGTTGGGTCAGCGTGCCCGAGGACACGACGACGTACCGGGCGCGCATCGCATCCTGGCGGTCCGTGCGCACCAGCCACTCGGCGGCGTCCTCGTCCCAGGTGAGCTCCGTGACCCGCGTGTGGAACACGGCGTCGCGGTACAGGCCGTAGTGCTCGGCGATCCGCATCGCGTGCCGGCGGATCTCCTCGCCGGGCGCGTACCGCATCGTCGGGACGTACCCGGTCTCCTCCAGCAACGGCATGTACACGTACGACTCGATGTCGCAGTGTATCCCCGGGTAGCGGTTCCAGTACCAGGTGCCCCCGAAGTCGCCCGCCTCGTCCATCATCCGGATCGACCCGAACCCCGCCTCGCGCAGCCGCGCCCCCGTGAGCAGCCCGCCGAAGCCGCCGCCCACCACGAGCACCTCCACCCGGTCGGTGAGCGGCTCACGCTCGGTGCGCTCGGTGTACGGGTCCTTCGCGTAGTACCCGAACTCCCCCGCCGCACGCCGGTACTGCCCCAGCCCGTCCGGCCGGACCCGACGGTCGCGCTCCCGCCGGTACCTCTGACGCAGGGCGTCCGGGTCGAACCCCAGGGCGTCGACCTCGTCGCGAGCGTCGGTCGTGGTGCTGTCGGGCATGGCGGTTCCTCTCGTCGGGGCGTGAGCCGAGAGAAACGTACATCAACGTACGTTTTCACCCGCGCTTGCCGGTTGCGTGTCCCGCCGGGCGGATAGCCTCGGCACCATGGCCGCCCCGACCCGCCGCGACGCCGCACGCAACCGCGCCCGACTCGTCGAGGCGGCGCGGCGCGTCTTCGCGTCCGACGGGCCCGACGCGCCGCTGGAGAAGGTCGCCGCCGACGCCGGCGTCAGCCGCACCACGCTGCACCGGCACTTCGCCAGCCGCGAGGCCCTCGCGTCCGCCGTGCTGGAGGAGAACGTCGCCGACCTCGAGGCGCGCGCCGCCGCCCTGGCCGACACCGACGACGGCGCGGTCGTGCTGTTCCACCACACGCTCGACGTCCAGGCCGCCCTGCCGTCGTTCGCGCTCGTCACGCTCAGCGACTCCCCCGCGCTCGGCGAGCTCGCCCGGCGCACGGCCGCGGCGTTCGAGCCGCTCCTCGCCCGAGGTCGCGCGGCCGGCGTCGTGCACCCGGGGGTCACCACCCGCCACCTGATGCTCGCCCTGCCCATGGCGATGTCCGCGTTCGCCGTCGAGCGGCGGGACGACCGCGACGCGCTCGGCCACGAGGCGCAGGAGATCCTGCATCGCGGCCTGTTCACCACGCCGCCCGGGCGCCCTCCGACGAGCCCTCCCTGACGTCGCCCGCATCGGGCGACGACGCGCGCACCACCGACGCCGGCCCCACGACCACCTCGGGCCGCGCACCCGGCAGGCGCAGGGTGCAGGCGGACCCCGGCGGCACCGTCACCTGCACGCGCAGGGCTTCGTCGTCCCGGTCCCAGCGCACGGCGATCGTGCCCTGGGGGGACTCGTGGGTGCCTTCGGCCCAGGTCAGCCGACGGCCCGGCGCGGGGGCGACGGTGAACGACTCCCACGCGATCGACCCGGCGTCCTGGCGCAGCCCCAGGACATGCGTGTGCAGGAAGCGGACCACCGCCCCCTTGCTGTAGTGGTTCAACGACTCGTGCGCCTCGCCCGCGGCGTCGATGCCCTCCCAGTCCTCCCAGATGGTGGTCGCGCCCTGCTCGACCATGGACAGCCAGGAGGGCGGGGTCGTCTGGAACAGCAGGTCGTAGGCCACGTCGACGTGCCCCGTCTCGACGAGCACCGGCAGCAGGTCACCGGTGGAGAGGAACCCGGTGGTCAGGTGGCCGCCGGCCGCGGCGACGAGCTCGACGAGCCGCTCGGCGGCGGCCGCCCGCAGCTCGGCGGGGACGAGGCCGAAGCTCAGCGCCCGGACGTACGCGGCCTGGGTGTCGGCGACCGTGCGGCCGTCGGCGAGCAGGTACTCGGTCCTCCACGCCTCGAGCACCTTCCGCGCGGCCGTCGCGTACCGCTCGCCGGCGTCGTCGTGCCCGAGGATCGTGGCGATCCGAGCGAGCGTGGTGGCGCTGCGGTAGAGGTAGGCGGTGCCCACCTCGCCCTTGTCGGCCATGAACCAGGCGGCGGGGTTCACCTTGATCGGGTCCCGGCGGGTGCCGTCGGGCCCCTTTGGCACCGGCTCGGTCCACTCGCCCCAGTGGAACGAGCCGTCCCAGAGGTACTCCTCGTGCAGGGCGGGGCTCTCGGAGCGCTGCTTCCGGGAGTGGTGACGCGTGGTCCGGGCCGACGTCAGCTGCCAGTCGACCCAGCGGACCATCGACGCCCAGTTCTCGGCGAGCACCTGTGCGTCGCCGTAGGCCCGGTACAGCTCCCACGGCACCGCGACGATCGCGTCCCCCCAGCCCGCCGAGCCGGTCATCATGGCGAGCCGGTCGTCGAGGTGGTGCTTGATGCGCCGGCCGTCGGGGGCGAAGTTCGGGATGCGGCCGTCGTCCAGCTGGTCGTCGCGCACGGACTGCAGCCACTTGCGGCTGAAGCCGAGCACGTCGTAGAGCCGCGTCGCCGTGCGCACGAAGACCTGGTAGTCCCCGGTCCAGGCGAGCCGCTCCCGGGTGGGGCAGTCGGTGGGGACGTCGACGGCGTTGCCGCGGAAGCTCCACTCGGCGATCTCGTGCAGCCGGTTCAGCTCGGGTGAGCTGCTGGCGAACGTACCGGTGCGGCGCAGGTCGGTGTGCACGACCTGCATCGTCACGCCGACCGGGTCCAGCGGGGCTCCCCGCCGGTGGAGGCGCGCGTACTGGAAGCCGTGCACCGTGTGACGGGGCTCGAACACGCTCGTCACGCCGTCGGAGACGACCTCGTCGCGCTGCGAGAAGACGACGCCGCCGCCGTCCCCGGAGGAGTCGAGGTGCGAGGTGTCGAGGTCGCCGTCCGGGCCGACGTGCTCGCCGTGGTCGATCACGGTGCGCGTGCCCGCCGGCCCGAGCCCCTCGACCCGCAACCATCCCGACGCGTTCTGCCCGAAGTCGAGCACCCACGTGTCGTCGGCCGTCTGCCAGGACCGCACCGGGGTGCGGGTCTCGACCACCCGTACCGGCGGGGCCGGCGAGAACGTGATCGGCGGCGGCGTGACCTGGTCGACGAGGACGGGCCGCGGGTCGGGGACCGCGAGGCCGTGGTCCGTGGTCTGCCCGGCCATGAGGTCGGCGCGGGCGATGCTCGAACGGGCCGAGGTCCAGGTGGCGTCGCTGTGCACCACCTGGCTGGTCCCGTCGGCCAGCTCCAGGTGCAGCTCGACCCGGGCGGCGAGGGTGGCGCCCCAGCCGGCGGGCATCCGGAACGCCCCGACCTGCCCGCGGAACCAGCCGTCGCTGAGCACCACCTCGAGCCGGTTCTCCCCCGCCCGCACGGCCTGCGTGACGTCGCTGACCTGGGCGTACAGCGTGTCCTCGTACGAGGTGCTGCCCGGGTTCAGCACCGCCGTCCCGGCCCGCTCACCGTTCACGAACGCCTCGTAGACACCCAGCGCGGTGGCGTACAGGCGGGCCCGCACCACCTCGCCCTCGACGGCGAAGCCCGCGGTGAGGAGGTGCGCGGGGCGCTCGCCGTAGCCGGGGTCCGTGCCCTCGACCGGGCTGATCCACCGTGCCCGCCAGTCGGCGTCCGCGAGCCCGACCTCGAAGGCCGACCAGCCGGAGACGACCTCGCCGGCCCTGCCCTCACTGTCGCCGCCGCGCACCGACACCCGCCAGCGCACCGCGGCGCGGCTGGGCAGCGGCTCCCACGGCCAGGGCACGAACCGGTGCTCGGGCCCGACGTCGCACGGCGGCAGCCCCGCGCCGTCCACCTCGGCCTCGAGCAGCGCCCCGTCCACGGCGCCGACCGACGTCGGCAGGGTCCACGACAGCCGGGGCGCCGGTCCGGTGACGGGGAACTGGTCGCCGCCGGAGTCGACCTGGAGCTCCAGGCTCACAGCTGCCCTCGCTTCGCGACACCGCCGAGCCAGGCGAGGCTCGGCTTGGGGGTGCGCACGAAGGTCTCGCGGTCCACGGCGACGAGCCCGAAGGTGGGCGCCCAGTGACCCCACTCGTAGTTGTCCAGCAGGCTCCAGTGCAGGTAGCCGTGCACGGTGACGCCGTCGGCCATGGCGGCGGCGAGCCCCTCGAGCGCCCCGGTGGTGTAGGCGATGCGGCGGGAGTCGTCGCCGGTGGCGATGCCGTTCTCCGTGACGAGGATCGGCAGGCCGGTCACCTCGTGGGTGTGCCGCACCGCGACCCCCAACGCGTCCGGCCGGTACGCGGTACCCACCAGGGTGTTGTCGGGGTGGTCCGGGTAGGGCTCGATCCCGTCCGCGGTGACGTACTGGACCGAGTAGGACTGCACGCCCACGAAGTCGTCCCCCGCGGAGCCGGCGAGGTACAGGTCCTCCCACGCCCACGAGAGCTCCCGCATCTTCTCCTCGCCGCCGGGCCGCGCCTGGTACGCACGGTTCGCGACGCTCCAGCCGACCTTCGCCGTCGTCCGCGCGCGCAGCACCTCGCGGGCGGCGTGGTGGGCGCGCACGAAGACCTGCCCGATCTCCGGGTCCGGGGTGGGCAGCTGCACGGGACGCGGGCCGTTGTCGACGGTGGGGCTGGTCCACTCGCCGCCGTCCTGCTCCGCGGACGAGGCAGCCTGTGCCCGTACCGCCATGTCGCGCCCCATGGCGGTCATCATCGAGAGCATGTTGGGCTCGTTCATGGTGACGACCCACTCGACGCCGTCGAGGATGCGGGTCACCCTCTCGACGTACCGGGTGAACAGGTCGACGGCGTCGTCGGCGAGCCAGCCGCCGCGCTCGGCGAACCAGCGCGGGTTGGTGAAGTGGTGCAGGGTCACCACCGGGGTGAGGCCCAGCTCGAGCGCGGTGTCGATCATGCGCCGGTAGTGCGCGAGCTCCGCGTTCGAGAAGAGGCCCTCCTCCGGCTCGATCCGGGCCCACTCGATCCCGAAGCGGTAGGCGGTGCAGCCGGCACCGGCGAGCAGCTGCATGTCCTCGGCGTAGCGGTGGTAGGAGTCGCAGGCGTCGCCGCTGCGCTCCATCCCGGGCACACGCCCCTCGTTCGCCCAGAAGTCGGAGCCCACGTTGCCCCCCTCGATCTGGTGCGGGGCGGTGGACGCACCCCAGAGGAACGTGGACGGGAACGTGGTCGCAGCGATGTCGGTCATGATGTCGGTGTCCCGGCCCTTCGGTGTCACTTGGCGATGGTGTTCAGCTGGGCGTTCAACGTCTCGACCTGCTCGGCAGGCACGCCCCCGGCCTGCTGGAGGAGCTTCTCGACGCTCATCCGGTCGACGATCGCCTGCATGGCCGGCGGGATCTCGACGCCCCTGCCGACTTCGCCGCGGGTGGTCGAGAGGGCCTCGAGGACGGTCGCGATCAGGCGGGCGCCGTCCTCGGACTGCTTGATGTCCCCGAGGGTGTCGCGGATCGAGAAGAAGCCGTCGCGCTCGGTCGGCTCGACGTCGTCGAACCAGTTGGCGATGGTCGTGGTGGGCATGACCATCGCCTCGGGGATCTCGTCCACCTTGTGCAGGACGACGGTGTCGACGAGTCCTCCGGAGCGCGCGGTGACCTGGTGCTCGCCGGTCAGGGGCACCTGGAAGCGGAAGGCCCGGCGTCCCTCGACCGTCGCGTGCTCCACGCCGTCGACCAGGAGGGAGACGCTCGACTGGTTGGAGTAGACGACCACCTCGGTCACGTCCTCCACCCGCTCGGCCCGGCGGCGGCCCGCCACGTGGACGAACGGCTCGCGCGACCACGCGGCCTTGTACAGGTAGAAGGCGTCCTTCTTCAGGGTGCGGTCGAAGGAGACCAGGCCCTTCTGGTTGCGGCCCGCGACCCCGCCCTCGTCGCGGCCGGCGGAACCGAAGTCGGCGAGGTTCCACACGTGGGTGGCCCACAGCCAGGGCCGCTGCTCGATCATCGTCAGCATGTGCTCGTGGTAGAGGGCCTGGTAGCCCTCGGTGTAGTCGCCCTTGGCGGGCTCGGCGGACTGGAACCGCGGGTTCGCGTCGGCCCCGTACTCGGACAGGCCGATCGCGACGTCGGGGCGGGCGGCGTGGAAGTCGTCGAGCCAGGTGTCGTTGTCCGCGGCCTCCCCCACGTACCAGCCGAAGTAGAGGTTGTAGGACATGACGTCCGGCACGGTGACCAGCGGGTGTTCCGTCTCCAGCAGGAACAGGTGCGCCATCGCGGTCAGGCGGGTGGGGTCGAGCTCGTGGGCGAGCTCGTTCAGCTCGCGGTGGGCGGCGAGCACGTCCTCGCCCGCCCCGGCGAGGGTGATCTCGTTGGAGAGCCCCCAGGTGACGATGCTCGCGTGGTGGCGGTTCTGGACGATCAGCTCGACCAGCTGGGCGCGCGCGTTGTCCGTGGCGCCGGGCAGGAACACCGTGATCTGCGGGATCTCCGCCCACACCACGATCCCTGCCTCGTCGCACAGGTCGTAGAAGCTCTGGTCGTGCTGGTAGTGGGCGAGCCGCACGGTGGTCGCGCCCAGCTCCTTCAGCAGCGCGAGGTCCTTCTGCTTCATCGCCTCCGTGATCGCGTTGCCGACCCCCTCGTGGTCCTGGTGCCGGGACACGCCGCGCAGCGGGTACTCCTCGCCGTTCAGCAGGAAGCCCCGCTGCGGGTCGACGGCGAACTCACGGCAGCCGAAGCGCAGGGCGACCACGTCGAGCACGGCCTCGCCGGCGAGGAGCTCGGCCCGTGCGGTGTACAGGTGGGGGTCGCGCAGCCCGTGCCAGCGGCGCACCCGCTCGATGGCGAGCGTCGCCGCCGCCTCGCCGTCGGCGACGGGCACCGTCACCGTGGCCTCCCCGTCGACGGTGAAGCGCACGGCGGTGGCGCGAGCGTCCGCGTCGACGACGCGCGCGCTCAGGGCCACGTCCGCCCGGTCGCCGTCGAGCGCCGGGGTCACGGTCAGCCCCGGGCCCCCGTGCTCGTCGAGCGCGAAGTGCGTCGGCCCCACGGTGACGAGCCGGACGTCGCGGTAGATGCCGCCGTAGAAGGTGAAGTCCGCCTGCTGCGGGTAGACGTGGTCGTTCGCGGCGTTGTCCACGACGACCACCAGGGTCCCGGCGCCCTCGCCGAGGCGGTCCGTGAGGTCCACCCGGAAGGTCGAGTAGCCGCCGTCGTGCCGGGCGAGGAGCTCGCCGTCCAGGTACACCTCGGCGGAGGAGCTCACGCCCTCGAACTCGACCCAGGTCTCCGCCCCCGTCCCGTCGGCCTCGACGAGCCGCGCGTAGGTGGACCGGCCACGGCGGTACTCGCCGCCGGCCTGCCCGTCGACCGCGTTCCAGGTGTGCGGGACCGTGACCCGCTCCCCCGCCGCAGCGACGTCCTCCCAGAGCGCGGCAGGCAGCTCGACGGGCGCGAACGCCCAGCCGTCCGGGATCGGTGTGACCTGCCTCGGGCTGGCGGGAGTCGGCGTCATAGAGGTCTCCTTCGACGAGAGCGCGTCGGCGTGTGCCGCGACATGCGCCACGGTACGAACGGCCGTCGTCCGAGTGATAGAACTGGCCGCGCACGATCAGTACTGATCCGGCAACGGCTGAGCCGCCCGAAGGAGGGCCCACGATGACGACGTCGGCCACCGCGCCCACCGACCTCGACCAGGTCTGCGCCGTCCTCGCCCAGGTGCTGAGCTGCCCGGTGGTCCTGACGGCACAGGTCCCGTCGGCCCTCGCCGACTTCGAGGCCGCGCACTGCCTCGACCCGCACCTCCAGCCCGCCTTCACCGCCGCTGCGCTCCGCGCATTCGTGCGCGAGATGGAACCCCAGGTCGTCCACGAGATCCTCGAACCGCTCGGGATGGCGGTGGCCCTGGTGCGCTGGGACGACCGGCTGCTCCTCGTCGGCCCGTACACGCACGAGCCGATGCACCCCGGCGTCGCCGAAGAGGTGATGAGCCGGCTCGGCATCGCGACGTCGTACCTGCGGCTCTACAAGCTCTACCGCACCCGGTACCCGATCGTGGACGCCGAGTACGTGCACCGCAGCGCCGCGGCGCTCCTGCGCGCCGCGGGCAGCGAGGACCTGCACGGCAGCCTGCGTCAGGTCAAGGCGGAGGGCGGCACGATGGCGCCGGGCCGCGGGGAGGCGCCGCACTCGGCCTCCTTCGCGGTGATCGAGGAGCGGTACCGCCTGGAGCGGGAGTTCATGGACGCGGTCGCCGAGGGCACGGCCGAGCGGGCGCTGGCCGCGCTCCAGCGGCTGGCGGGCATGCCGCAGACCATGAACTACCTCAGCACCCCGTTCCTCGGCACGACCATCCTGCGGATCATGGCGCGCGTGGCGGCCCAGCGCGGCGGGCTCCCCCCGGTGACGATCGACGCGATCTCGCAGGAGTACGCGCAGCGCCTGCACCGCATCGGCCACACCGCCGACGCGCGGAGGACGGCCGCCTTCACCGCACAGATGGTCGCGGACTTCTGCCGCGCCGTGCGCCGGCACCACCAGCGCGGGTACACGACGCTGGTACGGCAGGTGACCGACGAGATCGACCTGCACCTGAGCCACCAGGTCTCGACCCGGGAGCTCGCCGAGCGGCTCGGGGTCTCCCCGTCCACGCTCGCGCGACGCTTCAAGGCCGAGACGGGAGCGACCGTCGCCGCCTACGTCGCCCGGCAGCGCTCCGAGCGTGCGGCGCGGCTGCTCGCCACCACCGTGCGGCCCGTGCACGACGTCGCCCTGGTCGTGGGCTACGAGGACGCGAACTACTTCGTCAAGGTGTTCCGCGCCGCGTACGGGATGACGCCCACGGCGTACCGCGCCGCTCACGCGGGGTGAGGCACCGCCGTGCTCACGGCACGAGCGCCGAGACGTCCCGACGCTCGTCGCCGTGGCGCGCGTACCCGAAGCTGGCCGGCTTCCCGTCGGCGGCTTGCTCGAAGCGGAGCCGCGTGGGCACGGGGCCGGCGAGGGGAGTCCACGTGACCCGCAGGTGCATCTCCCCCGGCACGGGGCCGACCAGCTCGACGTCCGCCTCGTACACGGTGTCGGTGGTGAAGGAGCTGGTCACGCGCTCGACGCCGTGCCACACGGACGCACCGTCGTCGCTGTAGCCGACGTAGCGCACCTGGCCCGTCCCGGCGGTGCCGCGGGCGAGATCCGGCGGGGTGCGTTCGATCTCGAGGTACCCGCCGTGGCGCCCGGCGACCCGGGCGGAGGTCACCGGCTCCGGCGGGTCCCACAGCGCTCTCTCCGCGGCCTCGCCACGCAGCGCGTACGGGACCTCGTCGGGGACGGTGGCCGGCGGCACCGGCTCCCCGGGCACGACGTCGAGCAGCCGTGCCCGCCGGACCCGGATGTCCCGCACGGGCTGGGAGAGCTCGGAGCCGCGAGGGGTCTCGAGCCAGGCGCACCGGTCGCCGTCCGGGTGCCAGGACATGGGGGACACGTAGACCCACTCCTGGGCCGGGTCGTGCAGGGCGACGCCCTGATAGGCGGGGTCGGACCGCGACCGGGCCAGGTCGACGAGCACGGGGCCGACGTTGCCGGGCCGGTGGTTCCGCACCCCCGTGACGCTGTAGCTGTAGGCGCTCCAGGCGATGGCGGACAGCGCGTCTCCGGACCGGGGGCGCGGCAGCAGCCCGAGCACGCTCAGGTCGGTGGTCCGCGAGGCGCGCGTGGTCATCACGAGCCCGAGCCGCTCGTCCGGCGAGAAGATGGTGGTCTCGTCGTAGCCCGGACCGCGGGTGACGGCGCTGAGCTCCTCGGAGTCCAGGACCTGCACCACGGAGTCCGGCAGGAACCCGCCCACTCCCCCGACGGCGGAGATCGCGCGGCCGCCGCGCACGAACTGCTTGACCTCGCCGCCGCGGGAGGGCTGCGGGAGCATGCAGCCGGGATGCTCCGGGTCCGGGCGGAACGGCTCGACCGTGCTGATGAGCTGAGCGTCGACGACCTCGTAGGCGTCGCCGGCGCGCCGCAGCCGGCCGAGCCCGGCCGCGGCCCCCATGTCGGCACGCAGGATGGTCCAGGCGACGTGCTCGCCGTCCGGGGCGACGATGATCTCCGACCAGTGGTGCGTGGTCCCGGGGTCCTCCTCCTGCCGCCACGGGTAGCGCACGTCGACGAGGCGCGCCTCGGTCGCGGTGTCCAGATCAGGGGCGCACTCGAGCACGTCGTCACCGAGCAGGACCCGGCGGTTGTCCGGGAACACCATGGCCCGGATGCCGTTGGCGCGAGGATGCTGCGCGACAGGCCCGGAGAAGACGTGGTGGTGTCCACTGCCGTCGTCCTCGATCGTCGCCACGTGAAAGATCCGCCGTTCGACGGGGTCCTCCGCGCGACGGTAGAGCAGGAGCATCCTGCCCGACGGCGTGTAGGTGGCGTAGGTGTCGAGCGCGTCCGGCGGCAGCGGGACGGTGTCGACGTCGATGCGGCCGAGCTCGGCGGTCGTGAACCGGACGTGCTCGGTCGGCTCGGTGGCGGCACCGGGGCCGGCCATCAGAGGGTCTCCCCGGCGTCGGCCAGCAGCGTGCTGCCGGTCATGATCAGCGACAGGTCGCTCACGGCGAACAGCACCACCCGGGCGATGTCGTCCGGGGTGCCGAGGCGCCCGATGAGGCTGTGGGTCATGACGTCCATGCCCGCCTGCTCGTGGTCGACGCCGGCGGCCTCGGCCTGGGCACGCCCGGCCTCCGCGGCGGCGAGGTTGCCCTCGGTGGGCACGTAGGTGGGGGCGACGCCGAGCACCCGCACGCCGAGCGGTGCCAGCTCCAGGGCGAGCTCCTTCGTGAGGCCGCGCACCGCGTGCTTGCTGACGACGTACGCCGCGAGCCCCGGCGCCGGCGCCCGGAACCCGGCGGTCGAGACGATGTTGACGATCACCCCGCCGTCCGACGTGGCGAAGTGCCGGGCGGCGGCACGGGCCCCGTGGAAGGTGCCGTCGAGGTTGACCGCGTGCACGCGCCGCCACTGCTCGTCGCTCGCCTGCAGGACGCCGAACGCGGGGAACACACCCGCGTTGTTCACCCAGATGTCGAGGCCGCCGAGCCCCCGCACGGCGAGGGCCGCGGCGTCGTCCACGGAGGCCGGGTCGGCGACGTCGACGGGTGCGGCGAGCACGCGGGTGCCGTGGGCGGCGCTCAGCTCCGCGGCCGCCTGCTCGGCGAGCGCGAGCTCGAGGTCGGCGAGCAGGACGTCGGCCCCGGCCTCGGCCAGTCGAGCGGCGACCGCCCGACCCAGTCCGCGAGCGCCGCCGGTCACGACGGCGCGGCGGCCGCGCAGGGAGAGCAGCTCGGTCAACGGGGCGGTGGAGACGTCGGCGAAGGGGAAGGGCATGCGGTGCTCCGATCGGTCCAGGAGGGGTGGGTCGGGCTCGGGCTCCGGGCTACGGCGTGGCGGTGGCCGGCTCGGCCGCCTGCAGCGCCGCCTTCCGGTCCGCTACCCGCCTCTGCACCTCGATCATCTCGGTGCGGGTGAGCCGGTAGCCGCGCATCGCCAGCAGGGTGCAGACCCAGCCGAGGATCGGGAGGCCGAAGAACAGCAGCAGCGTCATCAGCAGGATCGGGGTGGTCGGCGCGTCCGTGGGCTGCGGCATCACGGACGTGAACCCGATCAGCGCCACCGCCCCCAGCGCGAGCGTGGCGCCGAGCGAGGAGATGACCTGGTCGACGACGTTGTACGTCGCGGTGACGGTGGCCGGGAGGTACTTGCCGGACCGGTCCAGCTCGTAGTCGATGATGTCGGCCCGCATGGCGCCCGAGGCCACGGTGACCACCATCGACGCACCGTTCAGCAGCAGGTAGACCGCGAAGAAGACGATGGCGAGCGGCAGGCTGCCGAGGATGGATCCCATGTCCACCATCAGGCAGAACATGGTGAGCAGCGCCGCCAGGACCAGGCAGATCCAGGTCCAGGTGACGGTCGCGGCCTTCGAGCCGTGCTTGCCGTTGTAGCGGGCCCCGAAGATGGCGAAGACGATGCCGGGCAGGATCGCGACCATGCTGAGGACCGAGCCGAGCTGCATGTTGCCCAGCAGGATGCCCCACATGAGCGTGGCGATCACGGCCTGCGACCGCACCACCTGGGCGAGCTTGTCGGAGGCGCCGCTGATCAGGTAGCGCTGGAAGGGTCCGTTGTGGGCGAGCAGGTTCCACATGTCGCGCACGGAGACGTCGGCCTTGGCCCGCTCGTCCGAGAGGTGCGCGAAGTTCTCCGGCCGGTCGATCCGGGACACGCCGACGCAGGCGAGGACCTGGAACACGAAGGAGCAGGCCACGTACGTGACCGCGGTCTCGCTGAGCATCTCCACCGTGAACTGGTTGCCGTGGCGCGGCAGGAAGACCACCGTGGAGACGATCGAGAAGATCGCGGGCACGAAGTAGGAGTAGACGGTCGCCCACACCTGCACGGTGGGCCGCTGCCGCGGGTCGTTGGTCAGCACGGGCCCGGACATCTGCCCGGCGATGTCGTTCATCGAGGACCCGACGATGTAGACGACGTACACCGCGACGAAGAAGCCGGC
Organism: Isoptericola sp. F-RaC21; assembly: GCF_038593535.1. Classification (NCBI taxonomy): domain Bacteria; kingdom Bacillati; phylum Actinomycetota; class Actinomycetes; order Micrococcales; family Promicromonosporaceae; genus Isoptericola; species Isoptericola sp. F-RaC21. Next base: position 1,127,673 of record NZ_JBCFYX010000001.1, read on the forward strand.
ACCGAGCCCGGTGTCCGACGCCCAGACGAACAGCAGGAGGATCGCGAGCGACCGGACCAGCCAGCCACCCAGCATGAAGAACCGCAGCTTGCCGAACGGGAAGGTCACCTTGTCGATGATCAGCGCCAGCACCGGGTCGATCACGCCGTCGAACACACGCGTCACGGTCAGGATCACCCCCGCCACGGCCACCGCGATGCCGTAGCCGGCGTTCTGCAGGTAGCTCATGAGGCCGACCAGGGTGTAGAAGATCATCGCCGAGCCGTTGTTCATCTGGGAGAAGGCGATCTCCCAGGTACGGGCCCGGCGGTACGTCACGCCGTCGGCCTCGCTCGCCGTCTGCTTCGGGGTACGCGCCATCGCGTTCACTCTCCTTCGAGGACCTCGTCCCGGGCAGCCGACGGGCCGTTCCGTCGGTCGCCGTCCGAGATGGCCGCAACGCTAGGGCGGGGAGCCCCCCGCCCGATAGAAGCAGATCCGCGGGAGCAGCAAGGATTCGGCGGCAGTCGGGCGTCGGAGTCCGACCGGCCGTCACCCCGTCGAGGCCCCGACGTCAGACACGACGAAGGTCCCGACCTCCGAGGAGTTCGGGACCTTCGCGGGACGTCGTCACGACGCCACGGTCAGACGTTGAAGCCCAGCATCCGCAGCTGCTCGCGGCCCTCGTCGGTGATCTTCTCCGGGCCCCACGGCGGCATCCAGACCCAGTTGATGCGGAAACCGTCGACCAGCCCCTCGAGCGCGGTGCCCGCCTGGTCCTCGATGACGTCCGTGAGCGGGCACGCCGCCGACGTGAGCGTCATGTCGATCGTGGACATGTTGTTCTGGTCCACCTGGATGCCGTAGACGAGGCCCAGGTCGACGACGTTGATGCCCAGCTCGGGGTCGATGACGTCGCGCAGCGCCTCCTCGACGTCGGCGGCCGTCGTGGGCGACGGCGCGGCGACGGGCGGGGCGGCCTCGTCGGTCGTGTTCTCGGTCATCGTGTCCTCTCAGGTTCAGGTCGGCTTCAGCTCAGCGCGCCGCTGCGCGCCAGCGAGTCCTTGAGCGCCGCCCAGCCGAGCAGCGCGCACTTGATACGGGCGGGGTACTGCGAGACGCCGGTGAACGCGCTCGCGTCGCCGAGGGCGTCGAGCGCCTCGTCGTCGTCCAGCCCCTTGCCCCGCGAGGCCATGAGGTCGTGGAAGACCGCGTCCAGGTGGGCGACGTCCGCCAGGTCGTGCCCGGTGACGAGCTCGGTCATCACCGAGGCGGAGGCCTGCGAGATGGAGCATCCCTGCCCCTCCCACGAGACGCCCGCGACGGTGGCGCCGGCTCCGTCGCCCTGGACGTCCACCCGCAGCGTGATCTCGTCGCCGCAGGTCGGGTTGACCTGGTGCGACTCGCCCGACCGGCGGTCGGGCGCAGGGTCGACCGGCACCTCCACGAGCCCCCGGCCGTGCGGGCGCTTCGCGTGGTCCAGGATCACCTGCTGGTACATCTGCTCGAGCGAGCTCACTGCTGTCCTCTCCGCCGACGTCAGTCCACACCGAAGAACGCGCGCACGCCCGTCAATGCTTCCCGGAACTCGGTGATCTCCTCGGTCGTGGTGTACACGGAGGCCGACGCGCGGGCCGTCGCGGCCACGCCGAACCGGCGGTGCAGCGGCTGCGCGCAGTGGTGCCCCACGCGGACGGCGATGCCCTTGTCGTCGAGCACCTGCCCCACGTCGTGCGCGTGCACGCCGTCGACGACGAACGACACGACGGCGAGCCGGTCGCGTGCGTCGGCCGGCCCGACGACCCGCACCCCCGGGATCTCCTGGATACGGACCAGCTCGGCCGCGAGCTCGCGCTCGTGCGCGGCGACCCGGTCCATGCCGAGCTCCCCGAGCCACTGCGCCGCCACGCCCATGCCCACGGCCTGGGCGACCATCTGCGTCCCCGCCTCGAACCGTTGGGGCGGCGGGGCGTAGGTGGTCTCGGCCATGGTCACGACCTCGACCATCGACCCGCCGGTGGTCACCGGCGGCATCGCCTCGAGCAGCTCGCGCCGCCCGTACAGGGCGCCGACGCCGGTCGGGCCGAGCATCTTGTGCGCGCTGAAGGCCGCGAAGTCCACGCCGAGGTCGTGCAGGTCGACCGGCAGGTGCGGCACCGACTGGCACGCGTCGAGCACGGTGAGCGCCCCGACCCGTCGCGCCGCCTCGACCAGCTCGGCCACGGGGGCGATCGCGCCGGTCACGTTCGACACGTGGCCGAACGCCACCACGCGGGTGCGGTCCGTGATCACGCTCGCGACGTCGGACAGGTCGATCCGCCCGTCGTCGTCGACCCCGAACCAGCGCAGGACGGCGCCGGTGCGGGCGCACAGCTCCTGCCACGGCACGAGGTTGGCGTGGTGCTCCGCCTCGGTGACGACGATCTCGTCGCCCGGGGCGAGGCGGAACCGCTCCGCCGCCGCTCCCCCGCGCCCGGCGGTCGCGTTGGAGAACGCGTAGGCGACGAGGTTGAGCGCCGCGGTCGCGCCCGGCGTCCAGACGATCTCGCCCTCGTCCGCGCCCACGAAGCGCGCCACGGCGGCCCGGGCGTCCTCGAACGCCTCGGTCGCCTCCTCCGCGAGCTGGTGCGCGCCGCGGTGGACGGCGGCGTTGCGCTGCTCGTAGAAGTCGACCTCGGCCTCGAGCACCACGTTCGGCTTCTGCGAGGTCGCGGCCGAGTCCAGGTAGACGAGCGGCCGACCGCCCCGCACCGTGCGCCCGAGCAGCGGGAAGTCCGCCCGCACGGCGGCGAGCTCCGCCGCGGTGAGCGGCGGGCGCACGGTGTCGGTGGTGGTCATGCTGTCCTCCTGGTGACGGCTCCTCGGACGAGGAGCTCAGGCCATCGTCGCGCCGGTGCCGACGTACTTGTCGTAGCCGTTCTCCTCGAGCTGCTCGGCGAGCTCGGGGCCGCCCTCCTCGGCGATCTTGCCGTCGACGAACACGTGCACGAAGTCCGGCTTGATGTAGCGCAGGATGCGCGTGTAGTGCGTGATGAGCAGCACGCCGACGTCGGTGTTCGACTTGGCGCGGTTCACGCCCTCCGACACGACGCGCAGCGCGTCGACGTCGAGGCCGGAGTCGGTCTCGTCGAGGATCGCGAAGTGCGGCTTGAAGAGCTCCATCTGCAGGATCTCGTGGCGCTTCTTCTCACCGCCCGAGAAGCCCTCGTTGACCGAGCGCTCGGCGAAGGTCGAGTCGATGCGGAGGTTCTCCATCGCACCCTTGACCTCCTTGCCCCACGTGCGCAGGGCGGGTGCCTCGCCGTCGATGGCGGTCTTGGCGGTGCGCAGGAAGTTCGCCACGGACACGCCGGGCACCTCGACCGGGTACTGCATGGCGAGGAAGAGGCCGGCGCGGGCCCGCTCGTCGACGGTCATCGCGAGGAGGTCCTCGCCGTCGAGCGTGACGGTGCCCGAGGTCACGGTGTACTTCGGGTGGCCGGCGAGGGCCGAGGCGAGGGTCGACTTGCCGGAGCCGTTCGGCCCCATGATGGCGTGCGTCTCGCCGGACTTGATGGTCAGGTCGACGCCGCGCAGGATCGGCTTGGCGCCTTCCTTGGTCTCGACGCTGACGTGCAGGTCGCGGATCTCCAGGGTGGGCATTCTCAGTTTCTCCAGGTCAGTTTCGTGGTCTCGACAGGCTCGACCAGCGGGATCAAGGTCAGGACGCGACGGCGAGCCGCTCGTCGACGTCCACGAGGATGCGGTCGCCGTCCACGGTCACCGGGTACACCGGCACGGGCTGCGTCGCGGGGAGCTGGACCGGCTTGCCGGTGCGCAGGTCGAACTGCGACCCGTGCAGCCAGCACTCGACCAGGCAGCCCTCGACCTCCCCGTCGGACAGGGAGACCTGTCCGTGCGAGCAGATGTCGGACAGGGCGTGCCAGCCGCCGTCGGCGTCACGCACGACGGCGACCGGGACCGGGGCCCCGTCCGCGCCGTCGAGCTCCACGAGCATGGCTTCCTCGGGGGCGAGGTCGTCGGCCATGCAGGCCAGCTGGGAGGTCATCGCCGGGTCACTCCGCCGGTGCGGGCGCCGCGACGCCGGTGATGACGCTCATCGACTTCTCCAGCTCGGCCTCGATCGAGGCGAGCAGGCGGTCCTCGACCGACTCGACGCCGATCTGCTCGATGAGCTCGGCGAAGAAACCGCGGACCACGAGACGACGGGCGTCGACCTCAGGGATGCCGCGGGCCATGAGGTAGAAGAGCTGCTCGTCGTCGAACCGGCCGGTCGCCGACGCGTGCCCCGCGCCCTCGATCTCGCCCGTCTCGATCTCCAGGTTCGGCACCGAGTCGGCGCGGGCGCCGTCGGTGAGGACCAGGTTGCGGTTGAGCTCGTACGTGTCGGTGCCCTCGGCCTCGGCCTGGATGAGCACGTCGCCGACCCACACCACGTGAGCGCCGGCGCCCTGCAGGGCGCCCTTGTAGGTGACGCGCGACTTGCAGCGCGGCACGGCGTGGTCCACGAACAGGCGGTGCTCCTGGTGCTGGTCCGCGTCGGCGAAGTACAGGCCGACCATCTCGACCTCGCCGCCCTCGCCCGTGAACGTCGCGTCGGGCGTGAGGCGCACGACGTCGCCGCCGAACGTCACGACGACGTGCTTGAGCTTGGCGTCGCGGCCGATGCGGGCACGGTGGCTGGAGGCGTGCACGGCGCCGTCGGCCCAGTCCTGCACGGACACGACCGTGAGGTGCGCGCCCTCGTCGACGACGATCTCGACCGTCTGGTTGAGCGTCGCGTCACCGCGGTGGTCGATGACGACGACGCCCTCGGCGTGGTGCTCCGCGTGCACCAGCAGGTGCTGCGCGGTGAGGTCCTTGGCGACGCCCTCGACGCGCACCGAGGTGACGTCGCTGGCGACGGCCTCGGCCGGCAGCGTGACGACGGTCGCCTCGGCGGCCGCGTTCCACGCCGTGACGGCGGTGCGATCGCCCGGCTTGCCGGTGGTGCCCAGGCGCGGGTCGTCCTTGCCGACGATCTCGACCTTGGCCTCCGGGGCCTCGACGACGGTGGTCAGCACGCCGCCCGCGCCCTGCTCCTCGCCGAACAGCGGCTGGAGCCGCGCGACGGGCGAGAACCGCCACTCCTCCTCGCGCCCGGTGGGCACGGGGATGTCGGCGAGGTCGAACGACGTCTTGCGCTCGGCGCGCGAGCCCGCCGGGACGACCCCGTGGGAGTGGGCGCCGTCGGCCACGGCGCGCGAGTGATCCGTGGACAGATCAGTAGTTGCAGTCATTTCAGCCGACGGACCCTTCCATCTGCAGCTCGATGAGGCGGTTGAGCTCGAGCGCGTACTCCATGGGCAGCTCGCGCGCGATGGGCTCGACGAACCCGCGCACGATCATGGCCATCGCCTCGGTCTCCTCCATGCCTCGGGACATGAGGTAGAACAGCTGGTCCTCGCTCACCCGCGAGACCGTCGCCTCGTGCCCCATGGACACGTCGTCCTCGCGGACGTCGACGTACGGGTAGGTGTCGGACCGGGAGATCTGGTCGACGAGCAGCGCGTCGCACAGCACGGTCGACGCCGAGTGCTTGGCGCCCTCGAGCACCTGCACCAGGCCGCGGTACGACGTGCGACCGCCGCCGCGGGCCACCGACTTCGACACGATGGACGACGACGTGCGCGGCGCGGCGTGCACCATCTTGCAGCCGGCGTCCTGGTGCTGGCCCTCGCCCGCGAAGGCGATGGACAGCGTCTCGCCGCGGGCGTGCTCGCCCAGCAGGTAGATCGCCGGGTACTTCATCGTCACCTTGGAGCCGATGTTGCCGTCGACCCACTCCATGGTGGCGCCCTCGGCGGCCGTGGCGCGCTTGGTCACCAGGTTGTACACGTTGTTCGACCAGTTCTGGATGGTCGTGTAGCGCACGCGGGCGTTCTTCTTCACGACGATCTCGACGACCGCGGAGTGCAGCGAGTCGCTCGAGTAGATCGGCGCGGTGCAGCCCTCGACGTAGTGCACGTAGGAGCCCTCGTCCGCGATGATCAGCGTCCGCTCGAACTGGCCCATGTTCTCGGTGTTGATCCGGAAGTAGGCCTGCAGCGGGATCTCCACGTGCACGCCCGGCGGCACGTAGACGAACGAGCCGCCCGACCACACGGCCGAGTTCAGCGCGGCGAACTTGTTGTCGCCCGCGGGGATGACCGTGCCGAAGTACTCCTGGAACAGCTCCGGGTAGTCGCGCAGGCCCGTGTCGGTGTCCACGAAGATGACGCCCTGGGCCTCGAGGTCCTCGCGGATCTGGTGGTAGACCACCTCGGACTCGTACTGCGCGGCGACGCCGGCCACGAGGCGCTGCTTCTCCGCCTCCGGGATGCCGAGCTTGTCGTAGGTGGCGCGGATGTCCTCGGGCAGGTCCTCCCAGCTGGCGGCCTGCTTCTCCGTGGAGCGCACGAAGTACTTGATCCGGTCGAAGTCGATGCCGGTGAGATCGGCGCCCCAGTTCGGCATGGGCTTCTTGTCGAACAGGCGCAGCGCCTTGAGGCGCGCCTTGCGCATCCACTCGGGCTCGTCCTTCAGCTCCGAGATGTTCTTGACGACGTCCTCGTTGAGGCCGCGCTTCGCGGACTCGCCGGCGGCGTCGCTGTCGCGCCAGCCGAACTGGTACGCGCCGATCGAGGCGATGATCTCGTCATCGGACCGCTTCTCGGTGCTCTCCGCTGCCGCCTGGGCGGCGTCCTGGGTGGGAGCGCTCATCGTGTTCCTTCCTGCGTGCCGCGGGTGCGGTGGGGCGGGGTGGGGAGGTTCTGCGGGGGCGTCTGGGTGGAGACGATCGGGACGTTCGTGACGCAGGCGTGCGCGCCGCCCGCGATCGTGGCCAGTCGCTGGACGTGGGTGCCGAGCAGCTCGGAGAAGGCGCGGGCCTCCGCCTCGCACAGCTCGCCGAACTCCTCGGCGACGTGCTGCACCGGGCAGTGGCCCTGGCACAGCTGGACGGTGGGCAGCAGCGGGCCGGCCACGGGCCGCACCGAGGCGGCGTAGCCGTCGGCCGAGAGCAGGCCGGCGAGCTGCTCCGCGCGCTCCTGCGGGTCGGTGGCCGTGAGGCGCGGTGCGTAGCGCGCGACGACGGCGTCGTACCGGTCGGCGGCGAACCGCGCCACGGCGTCGCCGCCGCCGCTCTCGCGCAGGTAGCGCATGACCTGCGCCGCCAGCTCGGAGTACCCGCCGGCGAGGTCGGACTGCCCGCGGGCGCTGACGACGTACCGGCGGGCGGGTCGGCCGCGACGGCCGGACGACGGGCCCGCCTCGTGCACCGCGATCGTGCCGTCCTCCTCGAGGCAGGCGAGGTGCCGGCGGACGGCGGCGGACGTGAGGCCGAGCCGGTCGGCGAGCTCGCCGGCGGTCACTGGCCCTTCGCCGGCGACCAGCTCGAGGACGCGGCGGCGGGTGGTGCCGTCGGCCTCGGTCGTGCCGTCGAGGACCGGGGCGACGACGGGAGCGACGGAGGTGGTGCGCGCGGGCGTGCGGTCGGTCGTGCTCGTCGGCATGCGCTCACCCCCGTGCGGCTCGTGTTCCGCCGAGGGCAGCCTGCACCCCCGGCGACGACGTCGATATAGAGAACATCCTTGTTGCGTAATCCAGGATGTCAAGCAAGGCAACCCTCACCGGGGCCGCTCCGCGCGGCGTCGTCGAGCAGAGGTCGGGCAGATGTCGCGAACGTCACTCGTCGGTGACGATGCGCCCCTCGATGACCTCGCCCGGGCGGTTGCCCGGTCCGTTGCCCGATCCGCCGCCCGGCTGCTGGCCGAGCTGCCGCAGCTTGAGCCCGAGCGCGATCATCACGATCCCGATGATCACCGCGAACACGCCGATCACGATGGACAGGCCCACGATCGCGTTCGACGGGTTGACGAAGCACACCACCGCGAGCGCCACCAGCAGCAGGCCCGCGAGCAGGTTCCACACCCACGACGCACCGCCGCGACGACGCATCGCCGGGACCACGAACAGCTGCAGCAGGCCGAAGATCAGCGCCCAGATGGCCACGAGGATCAGCACGACGCCGAGGAACACCTTCGGCAGGAGCAGCAGCAGGGCACCGAAGACCAGCGCGACGATCCCGACGCCCGTGTTCACCGACCCCGCCGAGGTGCCGCGCCGTCGGAGCCCGTCGACGATGCTCACCAGGCCGTCGACCAGCACGAACACGCCGAAGACCTGGACGAGCACCGTCGGCGTCTTGTCCGGCAGGAAGATCGCCAGCAGCCCGAACAGCAGCGCGAGCACGCCTCGCACCACGGGCCAGTACCAGAGCCGCCGCGCCAGGGCGGCGACGTCCTGCGGCGGCGTGAACGCGTAGAAGGTCATGTCCGTCGTGCTCCTCGGGTCGTGCGCAGCGTGCGCCGCCCGGCCGGGCGACGTCCGTAGAATCTTCCGGTGCCCACCTCGATCGCGCCATCGGGCGCGGACGGCGCCACGCCGCCCGCCCGCCCCGCCGAGGACCCGCGCTCCGGATCGGTCGGCCCCTCGTCGGGGGCGGCCGCACCCGGGGCCGCCGTCCACGTGCGGGGCCTGGTCAAACGCTACGACGGCCGCGACGTCGTCGCAGGCCTGGACCTCGTGGCCGACGCCGGGGCGGTGACCGCCGTCCTCGGCCCCAACGGCGCCGGCAAGACCACCACGGTCGAGTGCTGCGAGGGCCTGCGCTCCCCCGACGGCGGCAGCGTGCGCGTCCTCGGCCTCGACCCCGTGGCCGACGCCCGCGCCCTGCGCCCGCGCGTCGGCGTCATGCTGCAGGACGGCGGGCTGCCCACCGGCGCCCGCGCCGGCGAGGTGCTGCGGCACGTCGCGTCGATGTACGCGGACCCGCGGGACGTGGGCGAGCTCGGGGAACGCCTCGGCCTCGGCTCGTTCGCGCGGACGACGGTGCGCCGCCTGTCGGGCGGCCAGCGCCAGCGTCTGTCGCTCGCGGCCGCGGTGGTCGGCCGCCCCGAGGTGGTCTTCCTCGACGAGCCGAGCGCGGGCATGGACCCGCAGAGCCGGCACGCCGTCTGGGACCTGGTGCGCGAGCTGCGGGACGAGGGCACCGCCGTCGTCCTCACCACCCACCTCATGGACGAGGCGGAGGACCTCGCCGACCGGGTGCACGTCGTCGACCACGGCCGCGTCATCGCCAGCGGCAGCGTCCCCGAGCTCCTCTCCCCCGACGCGCAGGACGACCGCACGCTGCGCTTCGACGCCGCCGCCGGCCTCGACGTCGCGGCCGTGGCCGCCGCGCTCGACGCCGCGACGCCGGGCGGCCCCGGTGCGTGGGTCGTGACCGAGCCGCAGCCCGGCTCGTACGTCGTCGCCGGCCCGGCCGGCCCGCGCGCGCTGGCCGCGCTCACCGCGTGGCTCGCCGACCACGACGTCCTCGCGAGCCGCCTGACCGTGGGGCGGCGCACGCTGGAGGACGTCTTCCTCGACCTGACGGGACGGCACCTGCGATGACCACGACGACCCCCCGGACCCCGGGCCCGGCGAGCGGCGCCGCGCCCGCGTGGCGCCGCGTGCTCGCGCAGACCGGGTTCGAGACGCGCGCCGTGCTGCGCAACGGCGAGCAGCTGCTCGTCACGATCGTGCTGCCGGTCATGGTGCTCCTCGGCCTGACGCGCACCAGCGTCGTGGAGATCGACACGGGCGGCTGGGACCGCATCGACTTCGTGACGCCGGGGGTGCTCGCGCTCGCCTGCGTCTCCACCGCGTTCACGTCGCAGGCGATCGCCACCGCGTTCGACCGCCGCAACGGCGTGCTGCGCCTCCTGGCGACGACGCCGCTCGGGCGGGGCGGCCTGCTGGCCGGCAAGCTGCTCGGCGTCCTGGCCGTCGAGGTGGTGCAGGTCGTCGTCGTCGGCGCGGTCGCGCTCGCGCTGGGCTGGCAGCCCGCGGCGGGCGGGATCCTCGCGGCCGTCGGCGTCGGGCTGCTCGGCACGGCGTGCTTCACCGCGCTCGCGCTCCTGCTGGCGGGCACGCTGCGCGCGGAGGGCGTGCTGGCGCTGGCCAACCTCGTCCTCGTGCTGCTCGTCGTGGGCGGCGGCCTGCTCGTGCCGCCCGGGCAGCTGCCCGGGCCGCTCGAGCACGTCGCGACCTTCCTGCCCTCCGGCGCACTCGGCGAGGCGATGCGCGGCGCGCTGCTGGGCACCGGCGTCCCGGCGCTCGCCCTCGTGGTGCTCGCCGCCTGGACCGCCCTGCTGGCGTGGGCCGCCGCGCGCTTCTTCCGCTGGCAGTGACCGGCCCCGACCCGACCGGGCCAACGTCACACCGCGGCGCGCCCGGAGCCGTTCGCCGGGCCCGGGCCGGGCGATAGCGTGGACCCGTGACCTCGCCGAGCCCCGCCGTGCCTGCCCCCGAGGCGGGCGCGGGCACCTCGCCCGACCCGACCGACCGCCCCGACCGCCTCGCCCGGTTCCGCCCGTGGACCCGTGGCGTGCTCCTGGCGAACGTCATCGGGCAGATCCTCATCATCGGCACCGGTGGCGCGGTCCGCCTCACCGACTCGGGGCTCGGCTGCTCCACCTGGCCGATGTGCGAGCCCGGTCACTTCACCCCCGCCTTCCACGAGGCGTCGACGATCCACCCGTACGTCGAGTTCGGGAACCGCACCATGACCGGCGTGCTCAGCGTCATCGGCGTCATGGTGCTGCTGCTGGTCTGGACCGACCGGCGCCGGTCGTCGTCGTACCGGGCGCTCGGCATCGTGCCCCTGGCGGGCGTGCTCGCGCAGGCGGTCATCGGCGGCGTCGTGGTGCTGCTGCACCTGAGCCCGGGCTGGGTCTCCCTGCACTTCGGCGTCTCGGCCGCGCTCGTGTGGTTCAGCGCCTACCTGCTGCACCGGCACGGCGAGGGCGACGCGCCCCCGCGGCGGATCGCGGGGCGCGGCGTCGCGACCGTGGGCGCCCTCCTCGGGCTGCTCCTGGTCCCCGTCGTCACGCTCGGCGTGCTCGTCACGGGCGCCGGCCCGCACTCCGGCGACACCGAGGTCGGCTACCGCCTCGCGCTCGACCCGCTGACGATGACGCGGGCGCACTCCGGGTCCGTGTGGCTGTTCGTCATCACGCTCGTCGTGCTGCTGGTGCTGCTGCACCGGGCTCCCGCCGGCCCGCGCGTCGCGACGGCCCGCAAGGCCGCCTGGCTGCTGCTCGCGGTGACCCTGGCGCAGGGCCTCATCGGCTACGTGCAGTACTTCACCGGGCTTCCCGAGCTCCTCGTCGGCTTCCACCTCGTGGGCGCCGGCTGCCTCACGTGGGCCGCGGCGAACGCCGTGCTGCGGCTGCGCACCCGCGCCTGACCCCGCCCGCAGTCGCGCCGCGCGCCCCGGGCTCGCCGCGCTACCGTGCAGGCGTGCACATCGAGGTCGACGGCCGCCCCGCGACGGCCGAGCAGGTCGCGTCCACCGACGGGCACTTCACCGCCATGCAGGTGCGCGGCGGCGGGGTGCAGGGCCTGGAGCACCACCTGAGCCGCCTGGACGGCGCCCACCGCGAGATCTTCGGTCTTCCGCTCGAGGGCGACCGGGTCCGCCGCCTCGTGCGCCACGCGCTGGCGGGGCGGGCCGACGCCTCGGTGCGGGTCGTGCTGCGCGACCCGGAGCACGTCGCCGTCCAGGTGGGCGATCCGCGCCGTCCGCCCGCGCACCCGCAACGCCTGCGCTCGGTGCCGTACCTGCGGCCGTTCGCGCACCTCAAGCACCTCGGCGGCTTCGCGCAGGCCCAGTGGGCCCGCCAGGTCGGGCGCGCCGGGTACGACGACGCGCTGCTCGTCGGCCCCGACGGCGCCGTCGCGGAGTCGACCGTCGCGAACGTCGGCGTCCTCGGGCCGACAGGCGAGGTCCTGTGGCCCGACGCCCCGCACCTGCGCGGCACCGGCCTCGCCCTGGTCGAGCAGACGACGCCGTCCCGCTACGGCCCCGTCCACCTCGACGACCTGCGGCGCTGCGCCGGGGCGTTCCTCGTCAACTCGATCGGCATCGTCGCCGTCACGTCCGTCGACGGCGTGGAGCTGCCGGACGCGACGGCAGGGGTGGAGGCGATCAGGCGCCGGTTGGCCGCGCTGCCCTGGGTCGGGCTCTAAACACAAAATGCCCCTGGACGGCGGTCGCCTTGTCGGCTTCCAAAATAGCGTCATCCACTGCCATCGGGCACACGTCGAACCGCTCGGCACCCGACCGACAGACCAACACGTGCTCGGCTTCAAGGGCTCTCAACGAACCCAAAGTTCCAAGCAGATTGCAGCGATTGCAAAACCCGCACTCGCGTGTCACGCGAGACGGGCACTGTCCCGGTGCCAGTATCAGGACCCATGAGGACTACGAGAAAGTTCCGAGCGACCGCAATTGCCGTTGCCACCGTTGTTGGCTTGACCGCACTTTCGGCCCCGGCGGAGGCAGCGTCGAAGGCTCCCGCTCCCAACTCCTGCGCACACGGCACCTTCGGTGAAGTTCATGGCGACTACATCTACTTCTACAAGTTCACAGCGTCGTACCCGTCGTTCGGAAAGTGGGTTCACCAGTACGACGTCGGCCTCGTCAGCTACTGGGGCGGTCCTGTCGCGTGGGTTGGGCACGTGACCAAGTACTGCTCAGCTCCCTAATCGCAAAACCCAGGGTCCCGGCCGCGTCCCACACCGACCGCCGCGACCGCTGCCGGTGCTCAAGGCAGAGCACCGGCAGCGGTCGGTCGAATTCGTCCGACAACGCGCCGGTGGCCGCAGAGTGCCTTTGGCTCGTGACAGCACCGTGACAGTGCGGTGCGAGCGCTGGCACGCACTGTGGTGCCATGACCACCACCGCGATCGAGGCCGAGGGCCTCGTCAAGACCTTCGGCGACAACCGCGCCGTGGACGGTGTCGACCTGTCCGTCGCCACCGGCTCCGTCTACGGTGTCCTCGGCCCCAACGGCGCCGGCAAGACCACCACGATCAGCATGCTCGCGACGCTGCTGCGCCCCGACACCGGCACGGCCACGATTTTCGGCCACGACGTCGTGCGCGAGCCGTTCGTCGTGCGCCAGCTCATCGGTGTCACCGGCCAGTACGCCTCCGTGGACGAGACGCTGAGCGCCACCGAGAACCTCATGCTCTTCTGCCGCCTCAACGGGCTCAAGGGCGCCTCTGCGACACGCCGCACCCGCGACCTGCTCGAGGAGTTCAGCCTCACCGATGCCGCGTCGCGGCCGCTGAAGAACTTCTCCGGCGGCATGCGCCGCCGGCTCGACCTGGCCGCCAGCCTCATCGCTCAGCCGCCGCTGCTCTTCCTGGACGAGCCCACCACGGGCCTCGACCCGCGCACCCGCGCGCAGATGTGGGACACCATCCGCCGCCTCGTCGCCACGGGCTCCACCGTGCTGCTCACCACGCAGTACCTCGACGAGGCCGACCAGCTCGCCGACCGCATCGCCGTCATCGACCGCGGCCGTGTGGTCGCGGAGGGCACGGGCGACGACCTCAAGTCGTCCGTGGGCCAGCAGTCGCTGCAGCTCACCCTCATGCGCCCCGAGGACGCGACCGCCGCTGCCGACACCGTGCAGGGCGTGCTCGGCGTCACGGCCACCGTGTCGCCCGAGGCGCGGCGCCTCACCGTGCCCGTCGCCGACCCGGCCCGCGTCACCGAGCTGCTCGTCCACCTGCGCACGGCCGGCATCGACCTCGACGGGCTGTCGATGGACAAGCCGACCCTCGACGAGGTGTTCCTGACCCTGACCGGCCACGACGCGGCCGACCAGGCCGCGCCGGACCGAGCCGACTCTCCCGACCTCGAGGAGGTCTCCGCATGACCATGCTCACCACCGCCACCGCCACCGCTCCGGGCACAGCCGGGCGCATCGTCCCCGGCGCGGAGCGCACGCTGCGCAACCGTGTCACCGTCGGCCAGGCCGTGTCCGACTCCCTGGCCATGGCGCGCCGCGGGCTCATCAAGATCCGCCGCACGCCCGAGCAGCTCATCGACGTCACCGCGCAGCCGATCATCTTCACGCTGATGTTCACATTCATCTTCGGCGGAGCCGTCTCCGGTGACATCCAGAGCTATCTGCCGGTCATCATTCCCGGCATCCTCGTGCAGACCGTCATCACGACGTCTGCCGTGACCGGTACCCAGCTGCGCGAGGACATGGACAAGGGCGTGTTCGACCGGTTCCGGTCGCTGCCCATCGCCCGCGTCGCCCCGCTCGCCGGAGCGCTCGTCGCGGACACAGTCCGCTACCTCATCGCCACGACCCTGACGATCGTCATGGGGCTGCTGCTGGGCTGGCGCCCGGGCGGCGGCGTCGGCGGCGTGCTGCTCGCCGGCCTGCTCGTCATCGTCTGCGCCTGGTCGCTCAGCTGGATCTTCGCGTTCTTCGGGGTGATTGCGCGGTCGGCCTCGTCCGTGCAGGGCATCTCGTTCCTGGTGCTCTTCCCTCTCACCATGGTGTCGAACGCACTCGTGCCGGTCGACACGATGCCCGGCTGGCTGCAGGGCTTCGTCAACGTCAACCCGGTGTCGCACCTGGTGACGGCCGTGCGCGACCTCGCGAGCACGGGCAGCATGACGGGCCAGGTCGGCATCGCCCTGGCGAGCTGCGCCGTCGTCGTGGCGATCTTCGCCCCGCTCGCGGTGCGGAGCTACATGAAGAAGGCCTGAGCCGGCCCTCCCGGACCGAGCTCCTGGCCCGCCTCCCTCGCGAGGCGGACCAGGAGCTCCTCCGCGCGCGGCACCAGCCCGTCGCGGTCGAGGGTGTCGGCCCGCTGCGCGCCCCCGCGGACGACCTCCGCGCCGTGCACGCCGAGCGCGCCGGCGACGTCGGCCGTGAGCGCGTCCAGACGCAGGGCGGGCAGGTCCTGCCGCGCCCCCAGCCGGCCCGCGAGCGCGAGCAGCTCGACACCCTCCGTCACCCGCCCGGGGTCCAGGTCACCCGACCCCACGGGGACGAGGCAGGCCCAGTACGCGACGCCGACCGACGACGTCGCGAGCACCGGCCGGTCGACGAAGCCGCTGCCGCCGCCGCGCACCCTCCGCCCCACGTCGACGATGCGGCGCACCAGGCCGCCGTCGTCGGCACCGGCCTGCACCCGCCGGACGAGGGTCGCCGACGCCAGCAGGAGGAACCACGGGGCCGCGTCCCCCTGCGGCTGGCCCGCACCGAACGTCTCCAGCGCCTGACCGAGGTGGTCCAGCGCCGCGGCACGGTCGCCGCGGGCCCACGCGAGCTCGCCGCGGCCGAGCTCGACGACGCCGCGCGCCTGGACCTCCCGGCCGTCGAGCGCGCCGTCGACGGTGTCCGCCATCGTGGCCACGAGGGAGTCCGCCGTCTCGAGGTCCCCGAGGGCGAGGGCGGAGCCCAGCTCGATCCACATCACCTGCCACTGCATCTCCTCGGCCCCGATCGCGGCGACGCCGTGCTTCGCGGCCGCGACCCAGCGGGCCGCCTCGCCGGACTCGCCCCGCTCCGCCAGGAACGACGCCAGGACCATCGCGGTCATCGCGGACGCCGCCGCGTCGTCGATGCCGCGCGCCACGTCGTGCGCCGCGCGCGCGAGCTCGACCGCGCGGGCGATCTCGCCGTCGTTCTCGCGCTGCTGGGCCTCGAACATGTGCCCGAGCAGCGCCGTGTACCCGTCGTCGGACCGCTGCAGCCGGGCGAGCACCGCCATGGACTCCTCGGGCGTGCGGGCCAGGACGAGCTCGGAGAGGTCGCGGGTGCGCCGGCCCACCGCACGGCTCGTGCGCAGCAGCCGGCGCAGGCGCCCGAGCGGGCGCGCCGGCTGCCCGGTGACCCCGAACGCGGACGAGGCCGCGATCGCCTCGAGCGCGATCGCGGTGGCGTCCGCGTGCTCCTCGGGCACGGGCCAGCCTTCGAGGGCCCGGAGCACGCCGGGCACGAGACCCGTCACGCGCTCCTCCGCACCACGCACCGCCCAGCTGCCCAGCAGGGCGACGAAGCCGTGCACCACGACCTCCGGGCGGCCCAGGTCCATCCCGCGCCGCACCGCGAAGAGCAGGTTCTCCTGCTCGCGGCCGAGCTCCGCGACGGCCTCGCGCTGGCGCGGGGAGAGCATGCGCGACGTGCATCGGCGGGCCACCCGCAGGGCCCAGGCGAGGACCGCGTCGTCCGCGGCCCGGTCCTCGTGCGCGTCGGCGAGCCGCAGCAGCCCGAACTCCCGCCCCGTCTCGACCATGCGGTAGCGGGTCGCGCCGTCCGCCTCCTCGACCCGCACCAGCGACTGCAGCACCAGGGCGTCGACGTCGTCGTCCACCCGCCAGCCCGGGGCGTCGGGCAGCAGCGCCCGGGCCGCCTCCGCCGAGAACCCGTCGGGCAGGACGGCGGCCCGCCGCCAGAGCGTCTGCTGCCCGGCGGTCAGCAGGTTCCAGCTCCAGTCCAGCACGGCCTCGAGCGTGCGGTGCCGGTCGGGCACGGACCGGTCGCGCACGCGCAGCAGGGCGAACCGCTCGTCGAGCCGCTCCTCCACCTCCGCGACGCTCAGGGTGCGGACGCGGGCCGCGGCGAGCTCGATCGCCAGCGGCAGACCGTCCAGCCGCGCGCAGAGGCGCGCGACGGCCTCCCGGTCCAGGAGGGCGTCGGGCCGCACGGCGCGGGCGCGCTCGACGAACAGGCGCACGGCCGGGCCGCCGTCCGCGTCGGCGGGGTCGGCGCCGAGCGGCGCGGGCTCGTACGCGGCCTCCTCCTCGAGCAGCAGCGGGGTACGGCTGGTCGCGAGCACCCGCAGCCGCGGCGACACGTCCAGCAGGAGGCCGGCCCACCGGGCGGCCCCCTCGACGACGTGCTCGCAGTTGTCGAGCACCACCAGCGCGTCGAGGTCGCGCAGCCGGGCGGTGACCTCGCCCACCAGGTCGCGTGCCTGGAGCCGGTCCGCCAGCCGCAGGGAGCCCGCGCCGGGCGCCACGCCGAGCGCGTCCGCGACGGCGAGGACGACGTCGTCGTCCGACCGCACGCCGACCAGCTCCACCACGACGACCAGCCCGGTGCCCGGGACCGCCCGCCGCGCGACCTCCTGGGCGAGCCGGGTCTTGCCCAGGCCGCCCGGGCCGAGGACCGTCACCAGCCGGGACCGCGCGAGCGCGTCGCGCACGGCCGCGACGTCGTCCTCGCGGCCGACGAGCGGGGTCGGGTAGCTCCGCAGCCCACGCGCCGCGCCGGCGGCCGGCCGGTTCACCGGCGCCGCCCCGGGCACCGCGCCCCCGCCGGGCGAGCCCTGCGACGTGCCGTTCTCGACGGGCCCGACCGGCGGGCGCCCGGACGCGTCGCGGGCGAGGCGCTCGGCGAGGGCGACCGTGGCCGGCCCCGGGTCGCTGCCCAGCTCGCGGACCAGCACGGACCGCAGCCGGGTGTACACCCGCAGCGCCTCGGCCGGCCGGCCGAGCCCGGCGAGCGCGCCCATGAGCGCCCGGGCCGCGTCCTCGTCGGTCGGGTCCGCGGCGACGTCCGCCCCCGCGAGCTCGGCCACGACGGCGTGCTGCCCGCCGGCCTCCGCGGCGTCGCGCCGCACCTCCCGCAGCTCGTCGCGGCAGCGCTCGGCGGCGGACGCCAGCTCGCGCGCGACGGCGGCGAACTCGCCGCCGTCGAGGTCGCCTCCGGGTGCGCCCTCCCACAGGCCGAGGGCGCGCTCCGCCGCCGCGGCCGCCGCGGACGGGTCCCCCGCCACCAGCTCCCGGCGGGCCGTGGCCAACCCGTCGCGCGCGAGCTCGAGGTCGGAGGTCACGCCCAGGGCGTACCCCGTCTCGGTGGCCCGCACGACGCCGCGCCCGGCCACGGCCCGCAGGCGGGAGACGAGGTTCTGCAGCGCGGCCCGCGGGTCGGCGGGCAGCGACTCCTGCCAGAGCCGGTCGACCAGCGTCGCCGACGAGATCCCGTGCGCGCCGCCGAGGGCGAGCAGCGCCACGAGGGCGGACGCGCGGGCACCTCGAGGGGCGCGCGCCCGGCCGTCCGTGCCGGCGACACGGACCGGGCCGAGCACGCGCACCGCGGGGCCTCCCGACGGGAGGGGGAGGTCGTCCTGCCGGTCGACATGACCGGCAGCAGGGCCGGCCGCAGGACCGACGGCGGGGTCGGAGGCGTCACGCACGCCTGTGGAGCCTACCGGCCGTTCAGGCCCCCGGCCGGGACGGCCACGGGGCGTCCACAGGCCGCAGCGAGCTCCAGCCCCCCGCACGGCTCGCCGCGGCGGCAAGGATCCCCACCACCGTCGACGGGTTGTGCAGGCTGCCGTCCAGCGCCCGGGCCACGGCCTCGTCCAGCGGCACCCAGCGCAGCTCCATGCCCGCCTCCTCGCCGGTCCGCACGTGCCGGTCGCCCTCGGCCACCGCAGCGAGACCGCGGGCCAGGAAGACCCGCACGGCTTCGTTGCTGCTGCCGGGCGTCGTCGCGTAGTCCGTGAGCACGGACCAGCGCTCGGCCGTGAGGTCCGCCTCCTCGCCGAGCTCGCGCGCGGCCGCGGCGACCGCGGCCTCGCCGTCGACGTCGAGCAGGCCGGCCGGCACCTCCCACAGGAACGAGCCCACCGGGTGCCGGTACTGCCGCAGCAGGAGCACCCGGTCCTGCTCGTCGAGCGCGACGATCGCCACCGCGCCCGGGTGGTCGACGTACTCGCGGGTCACGACGCCCGCCTCGCCGAGGTCGACGTCGTCGCGCACGACGTCGATGATCCGCCCCCGCAGCAGCACCTCGTGCCGCAGCACGGGCCGCGGGTCCACCTCGTCGGCAAGCGGCGCGCCCACGGCACCGGAGGCTGCCCCGGGGGCCGCGCCGGGCGTGGTCACGCCTGGTTGCCCTGCTGCTGGAGCGCCGCCGCGACGAGGCCCGAGAACAGCGGGTGCGAACGGGTCGGGCGCGACTTGAACTCCGGGTGCGCCTGGGTGCTCACGTAGTACGGGTGCACGTCGGCCGGCAGCTCGACGAACTCCACCAGCTTGGCGTCCGGCGACGTGCCGGAGAAGACCAGGCCCGCCTCCTCGAGCTGCGCGCGGTAGGCGTTGTTGACCTCGTACCGGTGGCGGTGGCGCTCCGAGACGCGCTCGCTGCCGTACGCCTTGGCGACGACGGAGCCGGCGCCCAGGTGGGCGTCGTAGGCGCCCAGGCGCATCGTGCCGCCCAGGTCGCCCTCGCCGCCGACGATCGCGAGCTGCTCGGCCATCGTCGCGATCACCGGGTGTGTGCTGTTCGGGTCGAACTCCGTGGACGACGCGTCCTCGAGACCGAGCACGTTGCGCGCGTACTCGATGACCATCGACTGCAGGCCCAGGCAGATGCCGAGCGTCGGCACGAGGTTCTCCCGCGCCCAGCGCAGCGCGCCGACCTTGCCGTCGATGCCGCGGACGCCGAAGCCGCCCGGCACGAGCACCGCGTCGACGCCCTCGAGCGCCTCCTGCGCACCCTCCGGCGTCTGGCAGTCGTCGGCGGCGACCCACCGGATGCCGACCTTGGCGTCGTTGTCGAAGCCGCCCGCGCGCAGCGCCTCGGTCACCGACAGGTACGCGTCGGGCAGGTCGATGTACTTGCCGACGAGCGCGATCTCGACGTTGTGCTCCGGCTCGTGCACGCGCTCCAGGAGCTGGCTCCACCCGTCCCAGTCGACGTCGTGGAACGGCAGGTCGAGGCGCCGCACGACATAGGCGTCGAGGCCCTCGGCGTGGATGACCCGCGGGATGTCGTAGATGCTCGGCGCGTCGGCGCAGTTGACCACGGCCTCGTTGTCGACGTCGCACATGAGCGCGATCTTGCGCTTGATGCCGTCGGGCACGATGCGGTCCGAGCGCAGCACGATCGCGTCGGGCTGGATGCCGATGGAGCGCAGCGCGGCCACCGAGTGCTGGGTGGGCTTGGTCTTGAGCTCGCCGGACGGGCCGATGTAGGGCACGAGCGAGACGTGCAGGAAGAAGCAGTCGTCGCGGCCCAGCTCGTGCCGCACCTGGCGGGCGGCCTCGAGGAAGGGCTGGGACTCGATGTCGCCGACCGTGCCGCCGATCTCGGTGATGATCACGTCGACGTCGGGGCCCGCCTGGTCGCGCATGCGCGACTTGATCTCGTCCGTGATGTGCGGGATCACCTGGACGGTGTCGCCGAGGTACTCGCCGCGGCGCTCCTTCGTGATCACACGGGAGTACACCTGGCCGGTGGTGACGTTGGACGAGGCCGGCAGCTCGATGTCGAGGAACCGCTCGTAGTGGCCGATGTCGAGGTCGGTCTCGGCGCCGTCCTCGGTGACGAAGACCTCGCCGTGCTGGAACGGGTTCATCGTGCCCGGGTCGACGTTGAGGTAGGGGTCGAGCTTCTGCATGGTGACGCGCAGGCCACGCGAGCGCAGGAGGCGTCCGAGCGAGGAGGCCGTGAGCCCCTTCCCGAGCGAGGAAGCCACACCGCCCGTCACGAAGATGTGCCGCGTCTGGTGCGTGGCACCCGTGCGGCTGGAGGAACGGGGCTGGAGTCGATTGGTGTCGGCCACGGAACTCCATGCTAACAGCGGGTGGCCCCCTGGCACGCGGGCCGCGCGGTGCGCCTGGTCACTCCGCGGGTCGGTCGGCGTGCTCGCCGGGCTCGGCGGCGGGCGCCGGGCGGCCGCGCCGGACGATGCCGGTCACCGCGGACCGGTCGGCGAGCAGGAAGCCGCCCACGACGACGGCCCCCGCGACGAGCGCGGCGAGCACGCCGACGCCCAGCGCGGGGAGGATCGCCGAGTCCGCCGGGAGCAGCGCGCCCGACACCAGCGACCCTGACCAGGCGCCGAGCGCGGTCGCGACGACGAGCACGACCAGGGTCCGCGGGACGCCCCGCAGCGCGTCACGCCCGGCGTACCGGCCCACCGCCGCGAGGAGGCCCCCGCCGGCCACCGTCATGCCCAGCGCCGTGGCCAGGCCGAGCTGGGTGAGCACGCCGACCTGGTCGCGAACCCCGGTCAGGGCGGGAAGCGCGAACGCGGCCACGGCCACGACCAGCCACCCGGCCGCCGTCACGACGACCGCCACCCGCTGATGGTCGATGGCGTAGAGCGCCCGCGACAGGTGCAGGATCAGCGCGAAGCCGACGATCCCCGGCGCCATCCAGGCGACCGCCTCCCCGAGGCCCGCCACCGACCCGTTGGCGATGCGGGCGAAAACCGCCTCGACGGCCTCCGACGCGGCGACGAGCGCCCCCACGCCCAGCCCGGACACCACGAGCAGCGTCCGGGTGGTCGTGGCGAGCAGACCGCGGAACCGGTCGGTGCGTCCCTGCGCCACGTGCTCGGCGAGGCGCGGGAACGCGCTCGTGGCGAGCGGGAACGCCAGCACGGCGTACGGCAGGAGGTAGACCTGCTGGGCGAACGTGTAGGTGGGGAAGGTCTGCTGCGGCCCGAACTGGAACGCCGCCCCCATCACCGCGAGCACCGAGAGCTGCTGCGCCACGAGGGCGCCGACGCCCGCGAGCGCGAGGTTGCGCGCGCGGGCGCCCTCCCCGCCGGGGAAACGCAGCGTGGGGCGCAGCCGCGTCCCGGTCCGACGCACCGGCAGCACGAGCGGCAGCGCGAGGAGCGCGACCCCCGCCGTCGTGCCCCAGCCCAGCCAGCCGATCGCCGACGTCGTGAGCGCCTCGACGTCGCCCTGGTTCCCGTCCGCCAGGCCGACGAACACGAGGTAGACGACGATGACGGCCAGGCTGGACAGCAGCGGCGCGAAGGCCTGCCAGAAGAACCGCTTGTGGGCCTGCAGGATGCCGCCGAGCACCACCGCGAGCCCGTACAGCGGCACCTGGAGCGCGAACGTGCGCACGAACGTGGCGGTGACGTCCACGAGCTCGGGGTGCTTGCCGCCCATGAGCAGCGTCGCGATCGGCCCGGCCAGGATCGCGAGCAGGGCGCCGAGCGGCACGAGCACGGCGAGGGTCCAGCCCAGCAGGGCGGAGGCCACGCCGGAGGTCTCCCGCGCCGAGCGGCGCGCGATCGGGCCGGCCAGCAGCGGCACGACGGCGCCCGCGAGCGCCCCGCCCGCGGCCACCTCGAACAGGACGTTCGGGAGCTGGTTGGCCGCGGCGTACGCCGAGCCGACGCCCTCCGTGCCGACGGCGAAGGAGAGCACCAGCGACCGGGCGAAGCCGACCAGGCGGCTCGCCACCGTCACCACGGTGATCATGGCGGCGGCGCCGGCGAGCGTCTGGGTCGCGGCCCGCAGCCCGCCCGGGCGCGACGTCACGGGGTCACTCTCCCGCGGCGGGGACCTGCGCCGGGTCCTGCTCTGCGCTCTGCGTCGCATCCTGCGCGTCCGCCGGGCGGCGCCCCCAACGGTCCGCGGCGTGCAGCCACGGCGTCCGCTCGATGACGGCGGAGAAGCTCACGCGCTCCGAGGCGAGGGTCAGCCCGACGACGGACGCCAGCGCGGCCAGGCGCACCGCCCGCGGGGCGCCGAACGCCCACTGCGCGCCCACCAGGGCCCCGAGCGCGTTCGCGCCGCCGTCGCCCAGCATGTCGCGCTCCGCGAGGTCGCCGGGCGCCGCGACGGCCGCCGCCCCGAGCACGACGCCGGTCGCCGCACCCGCCGCGCCGCCCGCGACGGGCAGGCTGAGGGCCGCCGACGCCTTGAGGGCGCGACCGGGCCGCAGGTCCAGCAGGTTGAGCAGGTTGGCCGTGCCCGCGACGAGCGCGCCGTTCACCGCGACGTCGACCAGGTGGCCCGCCGTGCCCCCCGTCCGCCGGGTCCCGACCGCGGCACCGACCAACGCCGACGCGCCGATGCCGAGCACCTTGAGCCCGCCGGTCGTGAGCCGGCCCTCGGCGAGCGCGCCGAGGTGGCCGCGCAGCCCCTTGACCCGCGTGCTCGTGTCCTCCGCGAGGTCGTCCACGAGCCCGAACGCCGCCGCGCCCGCGGTCGCGACCGCGGCGCCCGCGCGCTCCCGGCCGCCGCCCGCCGCGAGGGTCCCGGCGACGAGCCCGGCCGCGACGGCCGGACCCTCGAGCATGCTCACCGGCTCCCCGCGGTGGTTGGTCCGCGTCCAGCGCGCGGCGCCGCCGGGCGGGTCGGTGCCCAGCAGCCGCCGCGCGAGCGCCGTCCCCGCGGCCGCCGCGGCCGCGCCGCGCAGCAAGCCGCCGAGCCCGGCCATCAGCCGTTCCCCTGCGTCTCGCCCTGCTCGACCACCGGCGGGAGGACCGACGCGCCGTCCTCGAAGCCGTACTGGTCGACGGCACCGGCGTCCTGGGCCGCGATGGCGAGCGGCACGACGATCTGCCCGGTCGTCTGCTCCACGCCGCTGACGGTGCTGACCTTGTCGGCCAGCTCGTCGTCCGCGCGCACCGTGGCCACGAGGTCGCCGTCCTGCGTCGTCGGCCCGGCCACCACCGAGGTGCCCGCGATCTCGGCGGACGTGCCCGCGAGGGCCGCCAGCGCGCCCATCCCGGTCTGCTCCGGGTCGGCGTCCTGCGTCTGCTCCTCCTCGTCGGCGCCCGTGTCCCCGCCCGACAGGAGCAGGACGGCGTCCGCGGGCGCGCTCGGCTCCGCGACCTGCTCCACGAGGCCCACCTGCTCCAGGAGGTGCTGCTGCTCGAGGGCGGCGTCGCTGAACGCGGACGGACCCCCGGGCGCGGCGTCCGTGAGCGCCACGGTGAGCGACGCCGCGAGCAGCTCGGCCGGGCCGGAGTCCTCGTCGACGACGCCGTCGATCACGTCGGCGGGCAGCTTCTCGCGCAGCCCGTCGGCGACCGTCTCCCGCATGGTCGCCTCGTCGGCCGACGTCCACGACGCCGCCAGGCGCTCCTGGGCGACGACGTTCCCGTCCGCCGCCTCCAGCTGGTCCAGCACCGCCTGCCGGCTCGCGTCGCTGACCTCGTCCACCTCGACCACGGCGACGTTCTTGCCCGCGAGCGACCCGGCGACGAGCTGGTCGCCCGCGCTCTCGATGAAGCGCCGCTGGTCCTGCGCCGTCGTCTGCGCCGTGCCGAGCTCCTCGCGCAGCGTGTTGCGCTCCGTGCGCAGCGCGTCGACCTGCTCGGTGAGCTGGTCCCCCAGCGCGCCCTGGAGCGGGCCGGCACCCAGGATGATGCCCACCGCGAGGGCGAGGAAGACGGAGATCAGCGAGACGAGGTGATACCTGAAGTCGATCACGGTCGGCAGAGGTTCCTTGTCAGGTCGGGGGGGGCAGGTCGGGGCGGGGCGGGCGGGATGCCGGTCGGGGGACGTCACCCGCCGAAGAGGCTACCCACCCAGGAGACGAGGTCGTCGATCCGGGCACCGATCAGCCCGAAGAGCGTCTGCCCCGCGGCCGTCGACCAGAGCGCCGCGACGACGGCGGCGACGCCCGCCAGCGACAGCAGGGTGAGCTGCAGGTTCGAGATCCGGGTGCGGTACAGCCGGGAGACGCCCTTGGCGTCGACGAGCTTGCCGCCCACGCGCAGCCGCGTGAGGAAGGTGCTGGCCATGCCTGCCCGGCCCTTGTCGAGGAACTCGACCAGGGTGGCGTGCGTGCCGACCGCGACGATCAGCTCGGCCCCCTTGTCGTCGGCGAGCAGCATGGCGATGTCCTCGCTGGTCCCCGTCGCGGGGAACACCACGGGCTCGACACCGAGCGCCTGGACGCGGTCCAGCCCGGGCGCGTTGCCGTCGCGGTACGCGTGCACCACGATCTCCGCGCCCGAGGACAGCGCCCGGTCGGACACCGAGTCCATGTCGCCGACGATCATGTCCGGCTTCCAGCCCGCGTCGATGATCGCGTCCGCGCCGCCGTCGACGCCGACGAGCACCGGCCGGTTCTCCGTGATGTAGGACCGCAGCATCGCCAGGTCCTCGCGGTAGTGGTAGCCGCGCACGACGATCAGCACGTGCCGGCCCTCGAACCTCGTCCGCACGTCCGGCACGCCGACGCCGTCGAGCAGGAGGTCCCGCTCGCGGCGCAGGTACGTCATCGTGTTCTCGGCGAAGTTCTCGATCTCCTCCGACAGGCCCTCGCGCGCCGCGACCATGTCGGCCGCCACCGTCTCCGGGGTCTGGCGCACGCCCTCCGCCACCGTGGTCCCGTCGACGACCACGGTGCCGCCGTCGATCCGGACCGAGACGCCCTCGGGCAGCGCCATCACGGCCGGGCCCAGGTCGTCGACCAGCGTGATGCCGGCGTCGACGAGGATGCCGGGCCCTGCGTTCGGGTAACGGCCCGACGTCGAGCGGGCCGCGTTCAGCACCGCGGCGGGGCTCACCGCCACCAGGGCGTCGGCCGCGACGCGGTCGATGTCGACGTGGTCGATGACGGCCACGTCGCCGGGGTGGAGCCGCTTGGTCAGGTCCTTCGTCCGCGTGCCGACCCGGGCGGGTCCGGTCGCGTCGGTGCCGTCGTCCCCGGCGTCGGGCGCACGCTCGGACTTGCGCAGGATCATTCTCATCGCCCCTATCGTCCCACGGTGGAGGACGCCAGGAGCTCGACGGCGTGCTGACGCGCGGTCGCGGACTCCTCCTGCCCCGAGAGCATCCGCGCCAGCTCACGGACCCGGTCGTCGTCCGTGACCTCGCGCACGCCGGTCACCGTGACGCCCGCCGCGGCGTCGGCGTCGCCGTCGGGCGTGGACTTCGTCACGACGAGGTGCGAGTCCGCGAACGCCGCCACCTGGGCGAGGTGCGTCACGACGACGACCTGTGTGCTGCGGGCGAGCGTCGCGAGCCGGCGCCCCACCTCGACGGCCGCGCGGCCCCCCACGCCGGCGTCGACCTCGTCGAAGACGAACGTCGGCAGCGGCACGGTGCGGCGGCCCGAGCCCGCCTCGGCCTCGATCCTCGCCGTGGCGAGCGCCACCTCGACCGCGAGCATCACGCGGGACAGCTCGCCGCCGGACGCGCCCTTGCCCAGGGGACGCGCGGGCGCGCCCGGGTGCGGCTCCAGCAGGAAGGCGACCTGGTCGGCGCCCCAGGGTCCGGGCTCGTCGGCCGGAGCGACGTCGACGACGAGCCGCGCGCCCTTCATGGCCAGCCCGGACAGCTCCTGCGTCACCGCGTCGGAGAGCGCCTCCGCGGCCTTGCGCCGACCCGCCGTCAGCCGCTCGGCCGCGCCGGCCAGCTCCGCGTCCAGCTCCGCCGTGCGCTCGCGCATCCCGGCCAGCCGCTCGCCGCCGTCGTCGAGGTCGAGCAGCCGCAGCCCCGCGTCGCTCGCCCAACGGAGCACGTCGTCGATGGTCTCGCCGTAGCTGCGGGTGAGCGTCGTCAGCTCCGCGAGCCGCGCGTGCGCCGTCTCGAGGCCGGCAGGGTCCGCCTGGAGGTCGTTCACGTACGACGACAGCTCCGTCGCGACGTCCGCGAGCAGGTACCCCACCTCCGCGAGCCGGGTCGCGTGGCCGCCCAGCGCCGGGTCGTCGGCCGCCGCGGCCTCGAGCGCGCGCCGCGCCTGCTCGACCGCCGCGACCGCGCTGCCGGCGGTCTCCACGTCGTCGCCCGCCACGGCGTCGTGCGCCTCCTGGGCCGCGACGCGGAGTTGCTCGGCGTTGCCCAGCCGCGCGACGAGGGCCGTGAGCTCGGCGTCCTCCCCCGGCTGCGGGTCCACGCGCTCCACCTCGGCGAGGCCGAGCCGCAGCAGCTCCGCCTCCCGGGCGCGCTCGGCGGCCCGGGTCGTGAGGTCGTCGATCTCCGCCAGCAGCCCGGCCCGCTCCGACCACGCCGCCCGGTAGGTGTCGAGGTCGTCGTGGTGGTCGGGGCCGGCGAACGAGTCCAGGGCCTCGCGCTGCTTGGCCGCGGTGCGCAGGCGCAGCTGGTCGGCCTGGCCGTGCACGGTGACGAGCTCGTCCGCGATCTCCGCCAGCACGGCCTGTGGCACGCCGCGACCGCCCAGGTGGGCGCGGGACCGGCCCGCCGCCGCGACGGTCCGCAGCACCACGACGGACCCGTCGTCGTCGACCTCGCCGCCCGCCTCGTCGACCCGGGCGGCGACGGCCGGGTGGCCGCCCACGCGCAGCCGGCCCTCGACGACGGCGCCGTCCGCGCCGGGTCGGACGGCGGCGGGGTCCGCCTTGCCGCCCATGAGCAGGCCCAGCCCGGTGAGCACCATCGTCTTGCCGGCGCCGGTCTCGCCCGTGATGACGGTCAGGCCGTCGGCCAGGGGCACCCGGGCTGCGCGGATCACGCCCAGGTTCTCGATCGCGATCTCCTCGAGCACCTCACGCCTCCTTGTCGGGCTCGGCGGGCCCGGGCTCCGGGGCCCGGTGGTCGGGGCGGTTCGCGGCCAGCTCCCGCCAGCCGACGACCGGCAGCGAGAACTTCGACACCAGGCGGTCGGTGAACGGAGAGTGCGACAGCCGCGCGAACCGCAGCGGCAGCGCGCCGCGCCGCACCTCCACCCACGACCCCACGGGCAGGTCGATGCGCCGCCGGCCGTCGCAGGTCAGCACGGCCGGCACCGGGCTGCGCTCGAGCACCTTCACCGTGTACGTCGAGCGGGGGCCGATCACCAGGGGCCGCGCGAACAGCGCGTGCGCGGACAGCGGCACCAGCAGCACGCCGTCGACCTCGGGCCACATCACGGGGCCGCCGGCCGAGAACGCGTGCGCCGTCGAGCCGGTCGCGGTCGACATCACCACGCCGTCGCAGCCGAACGACGACAGCGGCCGGCCGTCGACGGCGATGCCGACCTCGACCATCCGCTCGCGGCGCGCCTTCTCGACCGTGGCCTCGTTGAGCGCCCACCCCGTGCGCGGCGTCTCCTCGCCGGGCAGGTGCACGGCCACGTCCGCGACGGCGCGCTCCTCGACCTCGTAGTCGCGCGCGGCCAGTCGCCGCACCGCGTGCCGCAGGTCGTCGCGCTCCGACTCGGCCAGGAAACCCACGTGCCCGAGGTTGACTCCCAGCAGCGGCACTCCGGTGCCGTGCGTCAGCTCGGCCGCTCGCAGGATCGTGCCGTCGCCGCCGAGGACCATGACCGCCTCGGACTCGGTGACGCCCTCGCGGGCGCGGGCGGCCGCCATGTGGTCGCCGAACGACTCGGCCAGGTCGTCGTCGTGCAGCGCGACCTCGAAGCCCGCGTCGGTGAGCTCGCGCACGGCCTCCGAGAGCGCCGCCACGGCCTCCGGGCGGCCGCCGTGGGTGACGATGAGGACTCGGCGACTCACAGTGCTCCTCCGATCGGCAGGACGGGTGGGACGGGCGGCCGGGCGTCGGAGGCCCCGGGGCGCCAGGCGACGGCCGCGGCGACGGCCGCCCCCGCCTGGTCCTCGGGGACCGGCGCGGCCGCGCCGGCGGGCCGGAACCAGCAGAAGTACTCGCGGTTGCCGCTGGGACCGGGCAGCGGGCTCGGCACCACGGCGCACGCCCGCAGACCGTGAGCGGCCGCGGCGCGCACGACGGCGAGCACCGCCTCGGCGTGCAGGGCCGGGTCGCGGACCACCCCGCCGCTGCCCAGCCGCTCACGCCCCACCTCGAACTGCGGCTTCACCAGCAGCAGCGCGTGCGCGTCCGGGCCGAGCACGGCGGCGATCGGCGCCAGCACGAGCGTCAGGGAGATGAAGGACAGGTCGCCCACGACGACGTCGGCGGGCCGCTCGAGATCGGACGGCGCGAGGTCGCGCAGGTTGAACCCCTCCACGACCGTGACCCGCGGGTCGTCCCGCAGGGCCGGCACGAGCTGGTCGTGCCCGACGTCGAGCGCGACGACGTGCCGCGCACCGCGGCGCAGGAGCACGTCCGTGAAGCCACCGGTGGACGCGCCGACGTCGAGGCACCATCCGTCCTCGACCGCCCGCAGCAGGTCTCGTCCGGCCGGGTCCGTGGCGAGCGCGTCGAGGGCACCGGCCAGCTTGCCGCCCGCCCGCGACGCGTACCCCGGGTCCTCCGGGTCGGCGAGCACCGTGACGGCGGCGTCCCCGGAGACCGGCACGGACGGCTTCGTGACGACGCGGCCGTCGAGGCGCACCCGTCCCGCGTCGACGAGCTCCACCGCGTGGCGTCGCGACCGGGCCAGCCCGCGCCGGACGAGCTCCGCGTCCACCCTCACGTCCGTGCGTGTCCCCGCCGTCAACGCCCCGGCCCCGCGTCCGGGCCGCCGCCGTCCCCGCCCGGCGCGCCGTCGAGCCGCGCGCGCAGCGCGTCGTGCACCTGGGTGAAGCGCTCGACGTGGGCGCCCACGGGGAGGTCCTCCAGGCCCTCGAGCTCGGCGAGGGCGGCGGAGGGGGCTGTCGTGGGCTCGGACGTCGGCTCTGCGGCGGGCTCGGGCGCCGCGGGGCCGGAGGTCGTGTCTTCAGGCGTCGCCGGATCCTGCGTCATGGTCCCTCCCTGCCGCTCGCGGTCGTGGTCACGTCGCCGGCACCCGTACGGGTGCGCGCGGACCGCCGGTCCGAGGGCGGCTGGTCGCGCGGGTGGCCGCCGTCCGAGGTCCGGGTCCACGCTACCTGCTGGCGCCGACCTCCCGTGCACGACGCACAGCCCGCGGCCAGGTCGGTCGCGCGCACGCGACGCGTCGCCCTCCCGCGCCGCCGGCGTCCCGTCCTGCGCGACCAGTGCCGCGGGCGCTCAGGCCGACAGCTCCGGGACCGTGGCCGGGTCCACCGGGACGCCCTGGTCCGCGGCGTCCCAGGCCGCCGCGCACGCCGCGCGCACGACGTCGATCCCGACCGGGCCCTCGCGGTCGAGCTCGAGAGCGCCGTCCAGCACGCGCGCACCCCGGCCCTCGCACGTCCACCAGCCGTCCCCGGCCGGCTCCGGGCGGGGGTGCGGCTCGAGCAGGGCCCGCAGGTCGCGGCCGAGGAAGTCCGGTCGCAGGCCGGGCTCGGCGAGGACGGCGTCGCGGGCGGTGGACACCCCGGTCAGGACATGGAGGCCCGGATACCCGCCGGCGCGCGCGCCCCCGAGGTCCGTGTCGAGCCGGTCCCCGATCACGAGGGGACGCTCGGCGCCCGCCCGGTCGACGGCCAGGCGATACATGGCGGGCGAAGGCTTGCCGGCGCTGTCCGGCCGGACGCCCGTCGCCGCGACGACCGCGCCCACCAGGGCACCGTTGCCCGGCGCGAAGCCCCGCGCCGTCGGCAGCGAGAGGTCGAGGTTGCTCGCGACGTGCCATGCTCCGCCCGCCACCGCGTAGGCCGCCTCGGCGAGGTCACCCCACGCCAGGCCGGCGGCGTAGCCCTGCGCCACCGCGTCGGGGGCGTCGTCCGCGGAGTCGACGACCGTCAGGCCCGCCTCGGCGACGGCGGTCCGCAGCCCCGCCCCGCCGACGACGAGGACGCGGGCGCCCGGGTCGAGCCGCGTCCGCAGCAGCGCCGCGCACGCCTGGGCGGCGGTCAGCACCTCGTCCGCGGCGGTGGGGATGTCCAGCCCGGTGAGCTGGTCGGCGACCTCCTGGGGCTCGCGTGACGCGTTGTTCGTCACGAACACCAGCCGCAGGCCCCCGCTCCGCGCGGCCGTGAGGCTGTCCGCGGCGTGCGGGATGGGCAGGTGGCCCTTGTAGGCGACGCCGTCCAGGTCCACCAGCGCCAGGTCGTGCGCGGCGGCCAGCGGGACGGCGCTGCCCGACAGCGTCGCCGGCACGGCCGCCGTCACGCCTTCCCCTCGTCCGTGGTGCGCGGCTGCTCATCGGCCGCAGCTCCCTCGTCCTGCGGCCCGTCGACCGCGTCCTCGGCGTCGTCCGCGTCGACGTCCCCCGCCACGTCCTCGTCCAGGTCGTCCGCCGCGCCCTCGTCCGGGTCCTCCACGGCGTCCTCGTCGTACGTGTCGTACACGACGACGTCGTCCTCCTCCTGCGGCACGCCCGAGACGCGCTCGAGCTCTGCGGGGTCGACGCCCGCCAGGAGCTCGTGGGCCTCCGTGGCCCGGCCCGCCGCCTCCAGGGCCGCGGCTCGGGCCTGCAGCACCCGGAGCCCGGGGTCGCCCCGTCGCTCGGCTGCCGGGATGCGGTCGAGCACGGCGAGCGCGGCGTCGTGCTCGCCGAGGTCGCTGCGGGCGCCGCTCGCGACGATCGCGAGCTCGGTGCGTCCCTCGGCATCGAGCGTGCGCGCCTCCTCGCTCGCGGCGAGGGCGAGGGCACGCTCGGGCCGGCCGAGGCCACGCTCCGCGTCGGCCATCAGCGGCAGGTGCTCGGAGGAGCCGTTGAGCCGACGCACGGTGCGCAGCTCCCGCAGCGCCTCGGCGAACCGTCCGGTGCGGTACGCCGCGATCCCCGCCGCCTCCCGGACGACGTCCACGCGGCCGCCGCGACGCACCGCCGCCTGGGCGTGCTCGTACGCGCGCTCAGGATCGGAGTCCAGCAGCCGCCCGGCCATCACGAGGTGGAGGCCGATGCGCTCGGCGTTCTCCTTGGTCAGGCCCCGCAGCCGGCCTCGGACCTCACGGCTGAGCTGACCCATCGACGCGTCCTCGGCGATCTCCGGCTCGACGACGCGGGGACGTCGTTCCGCGCCGGCCGCCGGGCGGGCAGGACGCCCCGCCCCGCCGGGGCGGCCCTGTCCGGCAGCCCGGCCCGGTCCACCGTCGTTGCCGCGACCCGAGCCGCCGCGGAAGCCCTGTCGGCCCCGGTCCTCCCGCCGCTCACCGGACGGACGCCGGTCGTCGCCACGCGCGTCGCGGCCGCGACGATCCTGCCATTCCTGCCGGTCGGCGCGGTTCCCGTCGCCCCGGGGGGCTCGTCCGTCACGCTCACCGGGCCGGCGCCCCGACCGGGGACGCTCGTCGCGCCCGCGGTCTCGGTCGTCACGCCGGCCCGGGCGGTCGCCACGCCGGTCGTCCCCATCGCGACGCCCGTCACGCCCCTGCCCCGAGCGCTCGTCGCGCCACGCGCCACGGGCATCCCCGCGAGCCGTCTCCCGGCCGCGATCGCCGGATGCGGGGTAGCCACGGCCGTCCTCCGCCCGCGCGCCGGTGCGCGCCCGGTCCCCGCGCGGCGGACCATCGCTGCGGCCGCCGCGCGCCGGGCCACCTCTGCGGTCGTCACGGCCGCGGGCACCGGACCTCGGCGCGTCGTCGCGCGAGGAGCCGCCACGCGTCGTGCGCCCGGCGACGTCGCCACGCCCGGCCCCGCCGGAACGCGGCGCGCGATCGCCTCCGCTCGACGCACGCGATCCGCGCCCGCCCTCGCCCGCCCGTCCTCGTGAGCCGCCCTCACGGGACGACGGCGCGCGACCAGCCGCACCGCCCTTGTTCTCGTCCCGCGGTGAATCGTTCACGGTCTTCCTTTCCGACGCCGACACGAGCCGTATTCTCCCACGGCACCCCGCTCGCCCAGCGACCCAGCGGGCTGCCGTGCATGTGACGGCAGGCACCTCACTACCCTCGTGCCCATCGCACCACGTGCACGTCAGCCGTGCTCCGTCCATCGTGCCCCGGACGTCTCCGGCAACCAGAGGGGCGGACAGCACGCAGGCCGTCACAGCTGGTCCCCGCTGGTCCCCACGGCGCCCCGGCCACGCACGGGCACCGTCACCGAAGTTCGGAGCTCGCTCCCCAGCCACGGGGCATGCTGCCGGCGGTGACCCGTCCCACACGGTGAGGAACGGACCAGACGCTCGAGAACCTCCGCCACGCAGGCCGCGCCGACCACGATGCCTCTGCACGCGTCCCCCGCCAGAACGGTGGTGT